>NZ_JH636045.1:0-716030 GCF_000159855.2 Bacteroides sp. 3_2_5
GTTATATATCCCATAAGGGATGATATTAGCTCTGTTCAGGATGTCGAAAATTTATTGACGGTCATTTTTATATACCTATATAATAAGTATTGACGGTTCTAAATTTGACTTGTACTACTTGTATTGTTTATCAATGTTTCAAAGAACTCTTCTTTTTTAAACTCTGCTTCGTTTCAAAAGCGGGTGCAAAGGTAAGGGGTTTATTTTAAACTGCCAAATGTTTTGGGAAGTTTTTTTTCAATGCCCGTCTTTTATTTCCAAGCCTCTCTGTGCGAAAGGGAAAGAAGTGTCGGACAAAGGCCCTCGCTCTGCGAATCGGACTGCAAAGATAACGACTTTTATAATAATGATCCAAATAAAAAGGAAATTATTTTTGTTATTCTTTAAGGCAAATCCTACGCCGTTGCAACATGTCAAAATCTAAAGACTTTCCGTCTCTTGGAAAGCGGATGCAAAAGTACGGGATTATATGATACGAGACAAATATAAAAGGGGATTTTTTTGAATAAATTTTGCATGGAAGCGTAAAGGGCTGAGGGAGAGGACGGTTCTGATAATTGATTATGGAAAAGGAAAAGGCCGGGGAAGAAAAGGTACACATTATTATATTATATAGGGGGAATTTATCGGGGAGAGGGAAAAGGGGGATTGTTGCGAAAGGGAGGGAAAGGAGATGCAGAAGGGAGGGGAATTTACCGAGAAAGGGAGGAAAAGGGGCATTTCGGGGAAGAGAAAGGGATGTTTCGGGGAAGGGAAAGAGGCGTTTCGGGGAGGAAAATCGCGGAGGGAATTGGGATCGGGAGAGAGATAAACTAAAAAGCAGGCGGAGAATTGAGGGAAGATGGACGGGAATTGAACGGAAATTGAGCAGGGATCAGACAGGAATCAAACGCAAATCAAACAAGAATGGAACGGAATCTTGCGTTAACATTGTTAATGCGATTGGAGAGACCTTTATTTCAGAGATGGAAAGGACAAAGCTTTTGCTTCTAAAAGACTTGTTCTTTGAAGACAAAAGACTTGTTTTAACAGTGCGTTAAATCAGGTAATGGGAAGAGAGGAAACAAGAGGTATAAAAGCATTGAGGATGAAGACGATAGAAAAGGAAGGAAGTGTTTGCCGAGAAAAAGGATAAGCGACGGGCCGAAAGGGATAGTTGCGATTATAGCAAGTATAATGCAATTAGAGTAAGTATAAATACGATGAAAGATAAGTATAAGATGCGATGAAAGCAAGTATAAATGCGATGAAAGCAAGCGCCGGGGCAATCCGGAAGAACACATTTACGATCCGGGAAGTTTCGTTGTACAGGATTTTCACAAGTGAAATTTGGGGCGAAAACGGGCGGATCCTACCTTTTAAACCAAAGAGGCTTACCTTTTAAACCAAGGAGGGCTAGCTTTTAAACCAAGCCCCCTTACCTTTTAAACCAAAGGGATGCTGGTTTAAAAGGTAAAAAGAGGGCCACACAGAGGGTTATGGGGCCGTTTTTCGAAAAAAAGAGAAATGGTCAGAGGAAAAGAAGAAATAAGGAAATGTACGAATTTGAGAAGAGATAAAGATGTGTCAACATTCGTATTCGACACAGAGATTACATAGGATTACACAGGTTTACACCCACGCATAGTATGGGCTGTCAGTGGATGACTCGTACTCAGGCGATGATACTTATCAGTATCCTCTTTTTTACAAATATACGTCTGTTCCCTTGAAAGACAAACGCTATACCCCAAAATCTTTGAGCTGAAGTGCAAGCTGAACCGAGCGGCTATTACTTGTATTACATGAAACGAAAATAGTGAAACTCCCATCGCCTTCGCAGTGTGCCCCTAGCGGGGCTAAACGATAACTTGGAATTTCACTATCTTGTTTGCGAACATCCGATTAATTATTCAAAAACCAATCGTTATGACGTTTATATTTCCTTTTCCAATGCATCTCTTGAATAGCTTCCGACATGGCCATAGCATATTCCCGTGAATGGATAAAGACCGCCAAATCGGTGCGACCGGAAGGTGCAAGGCGTCACGAAGATATGAATGAATTCGATGTGTACGAATATGATATATGGGTGCAGCCTCAATCCGCAGTGCACTATTTACGACTCTTTCACCAACTGCCCCATAGCCCATACCGCCTTGACGTTCAGATCACGATCCAGAATCAGAATATCCGCATCTTTATCCTTCTGGAGAGATCCTTTACGGTCATAAACTCCCATAATACGGGCAGGAGTCTCAGAAGCCATACGTATGGCATCTGCCAGGGGAATATCAGCCTTCACCATCGTACGTACCAACTGATCCATGGTAGCAATACTACCTGCCAAGGCCGAACGGTCGGCAAGCTTGCACACACCGTCTTCTATAATAATACGGGGATCGTCGATCGCCTTACCTTCAGCAGCCGCATATGAAAGCGCGTCGGTCACCAGACAAGTATGCTCCACACCCTTCAGCTTATAAGCCAGTTTCAAAATAGTGGAAGGCAAATGAATGCCGTCAGCAATCAGCTCGATAGTCATGCCATCGGTCAGGTAGACGCTCTCAACCGTTCCCTCGTATTTATATTCGCGACGCTTATGAAAGCCCGGCATTGCATTGTAGAAGTGCGCAGCATGTGTAAATCCCGCCTCGTATGCTTCCTTTATGCCATCATATTCGGCTTCCGTATGCGAAACAGCTCCTACAATTCCCTTCGACTTCAGATAACGTGCAAAGTCAAGTGCTCCGGGCAGTTCGGGAGAGGCATCCCAACGCTTGATGCAATCGGTGCTTTCAAGCAAAGAGGTGTATTCTGCCACATCGACTTCTTTCACTTGGTTTGCAAACTGTTCTCCCGCCATCTTACGGTTCAGGTAAGGGCCTTCCACATGTAAGCCGAGTATCGGGCTATCGGGTTCGGCCATCAGTTTTTCGCATATATCTACAGCTTTGCGTATTTCGGAGAACGGAGAAGAAGAAAGTGTCGGGAAAAAGCTGGTGGCACCGTGCTTCATGTGTGCAGCTATCGCCGTACGGAAAGCCTCTTCGGTACATTCTGTAAAATCGTGTCCTCCCCCACCATGGGCATGCATACAAACAAAGCCGGGAACAATATACATTCCTCTGGCATCCACCAGATTGGCACCGATCAGCGCCAGGTCGCAATTAGTTACTTCCAGAATTTTTCCATCTCTCATCAACACAGAACCTTCGTTCAACCAACCTTGCGGAGTAAATATGCGTCCATTGATAATTTGAGTCAACATGATAAATTATAGTATTAGAGATTCATACTCGTGTTATTTTTGTTTATTGGAAACAAAATTAGACACTTCTGTTGAGATAGAAAAATAAAATAGCTTTTCTTTTCAGTTTTATTTCAGAAATAAGCCTTTTCTTTGCAGGTAGAAATAAAAAGCCCTATGAAAATATTAATTATCGAAGACGAACCCTCACTGAGGGAACTTATCCAGCGTTCGCTCGAAAAAGAACGCTATGTAGTGGAAGCTGCCGCAGACTTCCAGTCGGGATTACGCAAGATAGAGGACTACGATTACGACTGTGTCTTGCTGGACATTATGTTGCCTGACGGCAATGGGCTGAACCTGCTGGAGCAACTGAAAAAGATGCGTAAACGGGAAAACGTAATTATCATATCGGCCAAAGACTCCCTGGACGATAAAGTACTGGGACTGGAACTGGGTGCCGACGACTATCTGCCCAAACCCTTTCACCTGGCCGAATTAAATGCCCGCATCAAAAGTGTGATCCGACGCCAGCGACGCGACGGAGAAATGGACATACGCCTGGCCAACATACGTATTGTTCCCGATACATTCCAGGTATTCGTAGATGACAAGGAAATAGAATTAAACCGCAAAGAGTATGATATCCTTCTCTACTTTGCCAACCGTCCCGGACGACTGGTAAACAAAAACACGCTTGCCGAATCGGTGTGGGGAGATCATATCGACCAGGTAGACAATTTTGATTTCATCTATGCGCAAATCAAGAACCTGAGAAAGAAACTCAAAGATGCCGGTGCCTTGGCAGAACTGAAGGCTGTATATGGATTCGGCTACAAAATGACTGTTGAATAAAAAAAGACCCTACCTCCATGAAGTTGATATACCGCATTATCATCCGCATCGCACTCATGCTGACAGTTGTTCTCGGGGCATGGGCTGTATTTTTCTATATAGCCGTAATAGATGAAGTGAACGACGAAGTAGACGACTCTCTGGAGGATTACTCGGAAACCATCATTATCCGTGCCCTGGCCGGAGAAGAACTGCCCTCGAAAAACAATGGGTCGAACAATCAATACTATCTTAGAAAAGTAAGCAAAGAGTATGCCGACGAACGCGAAGATATCTGCTACAAAGACTCCATGGTCTATATTGTGGAGAAGGAAGAGACTGAACCGGCACGCATACTGACCACCTTATTCAAAGATGACGAAGGACAATATTACGAGCTTACCGTATCGACACCGACGATCGAGAAGGACGACCTGAAAGACGCCATGCTGGGATGGATTATTTTTCTGTACATCGTCCTGCTGCTCACCATCCTGATTGTCTGCATCTGGATATTTCACCGCAGCATGAAGCCACTTTACAACCTGCTGCGCTGGCTGGATGCCTACAGGATAGGTCGTCCCAATCGCCCTTTGAAGAATGAAACGCAAATTACGGAGTTCAGGAAGCTGAACGAGGCAGCCATCCGCAACGCGGAACGAAGCGAGCACATCTTTGAACAGCAAAAGCAATTCATCGGCAATGCTTCACACGAAATGCAAACACCGTTGGCCATCTGTCGGAATCGCCTGGAAATGCTGATGGAAGACGACTCCTTGTCTGAAGCACAGTTGGAAGAGCTGATAAAAACGCACCAGACCCTGGAGCATATCACTAAGCTCAATAAATCGCTGCTGTTACTGTCCAAAATAGATAACGGACAATTCTCCGATACCCGAACGGTAGAGTTCAACAGCATGCTCAAGCGATATATAGAAGATTATAAAGAAGTATACGGCTATCGGGAAATTGAGCTGACGCTGGATGAACAGGGAATATTCCGGGCGGAGATGAATGAATCGCTGGCAGTAGCCCTGATAACGAACCTGCTCAAAAATGCGTTTGTACACAACGTAGACGGTGGGCATATCCGGATTGAAATAACCGGTCATAGCATGACCTTCAGGAATAGCGGCGCAGGCCGCCCCCTGGATGCGACCCATATCTTTGAACGATTCTATCAGGGAAGCAAAAAGGAAGGTTCGACCGGACTGGGACTTGCCATAGCCGACTCCATCTGCAAATTACAGCATCTCACACTCAGGTATTATTTTGAGAAAGATGAACACTGTTTCGAATTGCGGAAGAACAATTTCACCACAGATTACGCAGATTAACACAGAACGAATTTAATCCACTGAGAACCGGCGACATTCATCTGCGCAAACACGTGTAATCTGTGGTGGATACGACTCCCCGGCACACCTGCCTGTACAAATCATTTTCATACCTGTTGCGAGAAGGACTTCCCGCTCTGCGTTAAATATTGTGTAAATATACAGTATAAGTCCAACCGGATGAACAAGAGTAATCAAACTTTTATTTAGAAAAAAGTATCAAAATGGAGAGAATTCCCAATTCTTTTCAGAATCGACCTTCATCTTTGCATTATAAATTAATTGCTAAAAATAAAAACCAATAAAAAAAAGACGATTATGAAAAAGTTACTTCTTTTATTCGTATGCCTGTTCACTCTGCAAACCATCGCAAGAGCGGACGATGATAAACCGATTCAAGTAAGCCAGATGCCGCAGAAGGCACAGCAGTTCATCAAACAACACTTTGCCGGCAGCAACATTGCCATGGCCAAAGTTGAAAGCGATTTCTTACAGAAAAGCTACGATGTCATCTTCACCGACGGCAACAAAGTAGAGTTCGACAAGAAAGGAAACTGGACTGAAGTAAATTGCAAATTCAGTGTAGTGCCACAGGGCATCATCCCCTCTCCTATCCAAAAATATACAGCCACTAATTATCCGGACGCTAAAGTTCTGAAAATAGAACGCGATAAAACGGATTATGAAGTGAAACTATCCAATGGTTGGGAACTAAAATTTGACTCTAAATTTAATTTAATCGATATTGATAACTAAAAAAGTATAGTAGATATGAAATTGAAAATGTATTTTCTTCTTCTAGCACTGGGTGCCCTGGGATTACAAAGCTGTAATGACGATGACGATCATCTGTCTTCCGTGCCCACGGAACTGAAAAACGCATTTACCGAAAAGTATCCGTCTGTCAACAACGAAAAGTGGGAAACAAAAGGCAACTATTACATAGCGGAATTCCGTCAACAGAACTACGAAACCTCAGCCTGGTTTACTCCGAACGGAGTATGGCAAATGACAGAGACCGACCTCCCTTATCAGGCTCTGCCGGCAGCTGTGAAGAGTGCATTCGAAAGCAGTGAATACGCCAAGTGGAAAGTAGACGATGTGGACATGTTGGAACGTCCGGACATGGAGAAGGTATACGTCATCGAGGTAGAGTCCGGAAAGCAGGAATTCGACCTGTATTACTCGGAAGAGGGCATCCTGGTGAAAAGCGTTGCGGATACGGACAACGATTCAGAGAACTATCTGCCTGCCGAGATTCCGGCAGCCATTGAGACCTTTATCAAAAAGCAATATCCAAACGCACACCTGGTCGAGATCGAAGTGGAGCACGGGATGACTGAGGTAGACATCATCGACGGTAATATCAGTAAAGAAATTGTATTCAACAGCTCTAACGAATGGATATCTACTTCTTGGGACGTACGCCGCAACGAACTACCGGAAACAGTGACCCATGCGATCGCTTCTTCAGAGAAATATGCGGGATATCAAATCGATGACGCAGACTTTGTTGAAACACCCGACGAAGGAGAATATTATCTGGTTGAACTGGAAAAAGGAGAATTGGAAGTGAAAGTAAAGGTGAACGCTGAAGGAGAGTTTATCTGATAAACAAAGAGGTGTGTCATCATTCACCACAGATGACACACCTCTTTGCTTTTTCTAATTCTTATACCAACCGGTATCCGCCCAACCGGATACCTTATACCATTCAGTCTGCTGGTAAGAAGTATTCAACGACGGAGCGGACATACGGGGAATATAGGTAGAAAGCCCTTTCGCATCCTGATTCATCGTGAACATCCCGGCGTAGGCAGAATAGTTGCGGGGAGTGGATTTCCAGTAAACCATTACCTTATCGAACGCCTCCCGCCAACTATCATAATCGCCGTTCCCTGCAGTTATCTGATAGATGAACCGGTCTAAATCATAATAATATTGCTTATCAGTGCGGCGATCATAACACATCACTCCGGAAAGATCAAAATTCTGTTTCCCGGTGATATACCTGGGCAGCACTTTGGACGTTGCAACAGCCAGATTCTCGAGTTCACTCATCTTGGCAACCCCAACAGAAACACCACCGGTCCAATCTTCATTGGACATACCGATTCCGTCATTATATCTGCTTTGATAGTAATCATAATAGCAGGAAGCGATCTTCAAAACTGCATTTTCGGCAGAAAACATCGCGGGAACCACTGTCTGATAAGGAGCGCCCGGCCCCGGAATCTCGGTAGGCGAACTGATCAGGTAACTTCCGCAGTCGCGCAACGCATACGCCACCTCTACAGCTTCCATAAAACATGCATCGAAAAACAAGAAGTCGAGGTCGGGCGCCACCTGTAAGGCTGCGTGCAAATCAGCTATATCCATATAGTTATTGCCATCCTGACCAAACCAACGTGTCTTTGCCGGAGAAGGTATCCATCCCTCACCGTGCGACCAGAAGACCATGCCATACTTCTCCGCTTTATATTGATTGAAGGCAGTGGATATAACCTTTTTCATCACATTTGCATCGGCTGAATTTTGCTCCGGGTAATTTTCAATGGTCTCTTCCACCACTTTTCCTTTTTTGTCTTTTCCCAGACGAATCAGCCGGGGAGCCGAATAATCGTCTATATACACCAGCAGATTACCGGATGTGGCATCAACCTGCCGCATTCCCTCTTTCATCTCTTCAATATCGGCCGAGGCCAACGGTGCCAAAGAGTTCTGGGCTATCATATACACTAACACGGTACGCGAACCTACACTCGGTTCAGGTGTCGGCCCATCCTGCTGACAGGCAGCAAGCAGCATAAGCAGACATACGGAATACAAGGTTATTTTCAGTTTCATGAATTAATATTATCCAGAGATATTATAATAAAGAAAAAAAGAGATGCAAACAAACGGCATCTCTTTGCTATATTTTATATAACGTATAAGTTACTCTTCTGGTTTACTGAACCGGAAATTCTGAGGATCGATTTTCTCGACAGCCACCGTTTTATTCTTCTTGAATTTCCCCACAACCTTGGCGGCCTCTTTTCCTAATTTCTTTTTATTTTCCGAGAAATAGATCATACAAGTACGGTTAGGAAGTCCTTTATCGAATTCCAAATAATTCTTCAACTGATAACTGTACAGTTCTCTATGCGGCAGGAATCCGTTTTTATCCAGCGCCACGCTGTCAAGCATCTGAATTTCGGTGTAGTATATCACCGTATCGGTAAATGAAGCCGATACCCCAAAGGCATAAACGGGTTTATGTCCCCCTTTTTTCAACGAAAACGCCGAGCACAATGTAAACACCAATGCCACAGCAAACAGTATTTTTACGTATTTCATATTCTGTTATATTTTTAACTTCGCAAAGATAACAAAAAAAAACGCCCACCAAAAGATGAAGCGTTTTTTAAATACTTTTTCGGAAACTGATATACCTTGCTTATCCCAAGTAAGATTTGAGCAATTTACTACGATTACTTTGTCTTAATCTTCTGATTGCTTTTTCTTTAATCTGACGAACACGCTCACGTGTGAGACCAAATTTGTCGCCGATTTCCTCTAATGTCATTTCCTGCTGTCCGATACCGAAAAACATCTGAATGATTTCTTTTTCCCTATCGGTTAACGTAGAAAGAGCTCTATCAATTTCCCTCGCAAGAGACTCATTAACCAGAGAACGGTCTGCCATGGGCGAATCATCGTTCACCAACACATCGAGCAGGCTGTTGTCTTCTCCTTCAACGAAAGGAGCGTCCACCGAGATATGGCGGCCGGATACTTTCAGCGTATCGGAGATCTTGTCGACCGGAATATCCAGTTCACCTGCCAACTCTTCGGGCGACGGACGACGCTCGTTTTCCTGTTCAAACTTAGAGAAGGCTTTGCTGATCTTATTCAACGAACCGACCTGGTTCAACGGAAGGCGAACGATACGGGACTGCTCTGCCAATGCCTGCAAAATAGATTGGCGAATCCACCATACAGCATAACTGATAAACTTGAAGCCACGTGTTTCATCAAACTTCTCAGCAGCTTTGATCAGTCCTAAATTGCCTTCATTAATCAAGTCGGGCAAACTCAAGCCTTGGTTCTGGTACTGCTTAGCTACGGATACGACGAAACGAAGATTGGCGCGTGTCAGTTTCTCTAATGCCACACGGTCACCCTTACGAATGCGTTGAGCGAGTTCTACTTCCTCCTCTACAGTAATGAGGTCCTCGCGACCGATTTCCTGCAAATACTTGTCAAGAGAAGCGCTCTCTCTGTTAGTGATACTTTTGGTAATCTTTAGTTGTCTCATTCTTATAAAACAGATTTGGAGTGCAAAGTTACGACTATTTATTTGTTAACGTATAAATTTTCACAACTTTTTCACCATTATTATCTACTAATATAAACAAAAAGAGTACCGACTGGTTGATTGCCGGTACCCTCTTTTCGATTTCCTTAGCTATTATTAAGCTACCGAATACTTTTTCGGCAGGCGATTCGCTGGTATGGCCATACGCACCACAAAGCACACAGAGTAACACAGAGACGATTTTAAGTTGTTGATTCGTAGTAAAAAACTCTGTGATACTCTGCTCTGTGCTGCTCTGTGGTGAGTTCTGGCACAGCACCTTTCAGCTAAATCACTCCTGAGTCAAGTCTACAGCGTAATAGCCGCGTTTTCCTGAAGGGAATACTCCTGTGAGGAAGAGTACCTGGTTCGGTGACTTCACAGCAGCTTTCATCACTTCTTCAAGGTCGCTGACTTTGCGCATAGGCTGATCGTTGGCTTTCAGGATGATGAAGCCCTTCCGCACACCGGCATCCGCCATCTTGCCCGAAGTGACTCCGGTAACCTGCAAGCCGTATCCGAGATTGAGTTGTTTCTTCAAGTCGTCCGGCAACTCCTTGAAGGCAGCGCCCAGAATCTCCATACCCGCATCCTTCACAATCTTTGTTGTACCTTGTTCGTTTTTCAATGTTATATTGATATTCTTTTCTTTCTTGTCACGCATCACCTTCACGGTCACTTTATCGCCCGGACGATGCTGTGCAATGGCTTCCTGCAGGTCGGCAAAGTTCTGCACTTTCTTGCCATCGATACCGATGATGACATCATCTACCTTGATATCGGAACCGGCAGCAGAACCTCCATCTACGATTTCGCGTACCCAAACGCCATCCACTACGCCGAACTCTTTGCGCTTATCGGACAGTGTGGCTCCCGATTTGTCGATCGGCTGATCGGACATCATATCACCGTCACCCGCAAGCGAAGTACCCTTGATACCCAGCAACGCACGTTGTACGGTTCCGTATTGTTTCAGGTCGCTGACCACTTTGGTCATCACACTGGTCGGAATGGCAAAACCGTATCCGGCATAAGCGCCTGTGGGCGAAGAAAGCACGGCATTGATACCTACCAATTCACCTTTTGCATTCACCAAAGCTCCACCGCTGTTTCCCTGATTGATGGCGGCATCTGTCTGGATGAACGATTCTACTCCCCCGATGCCGTACACACCGAGCGTACGTGCCTTGGCACTGACGATACCGGCAGTTACAGTCGAGGTAAGATTGAACGGGTTACCTACCGCCAATACCCACTCTCCTACTTTCAAGGCATCAGAATCGCCCACGGGGATGGTCGGGAAATCGTCTCCCTCGATCTTGACCAGAGCCAAATCCGAATTCGGGTCGGTACCGATCATGCGACCTTTGAACTCGCGGTTGTCATTCAACTTAACGATAATTTCGTCCGCACCGTCGATCACGTGATTATTGGTGACGATGTAACCGTCTTTGGAAATGATGACACCGGAACCGAAGCCGACACGCGGCTGGGTCTGTACACGGCGCTGCTGTCTGCCACCATTACCGAAGATATCCCCGAATATCTCTGCAAACGGGTCGCGTACGGTCACAGTTTGTTCTTTAGCCTGTTGAGTCGATTTTATATGTACTACAGCATGAAGCGAATTTTCCGCCGCCTGCGTCAGATCTACAGGCTGGGCATTAATGGCGTCATAAGCAGCCAAGCGAGCACCGGGATTCTGACGGAACTGTTCATTAAACGACAGGCTGTCTCTGTTCTCCGGCTTCAACATCGTATAGGTTGTCACTCCGGCAACTCCTGCACTGAGAAGAACTACTGCTCCTATCCCGAGAATGTTTTTTGTTGTCTGTTTCATACTATTCTTTTTATTCATTTAATTGTTAATATTCTACTTTCATTTAACATTTACGACGTTAAAATAACGACAAAAATCATTCTGTTATTCTCCTTGTCACTCTTTTTTGTTCTCTTTTAACAGTGAGTCTGCGGAGCTTAACAGCGGTTAACGGCAGAGACTGACAAATTAGCATTCGTTGCATGACACACAAGGATTTAGAAGACAGAAAAAAGACTTAAACGTTTCCCTCGAAAGACTAAAGTCTTTTTGAGAAACGCTTAAGTCTTTCCGGAAAACGCTTAAGTCTTTTATGGAAAACGAACTTAATAATTCAGATAGTCTATATCCATGTGATAACTCCACTGCGGGAAGTACAGGTTGCCCCCTTCCCACTCCACCTCGCCACGCTGGAAATCAACGGTTTCACTACGCGGATATTTCTTCTCCGGCACCAGCGGCATGGAATAATCGCTGTTGACTATCATGCGCCAGGAGTCGATACCTCCCATAAAGAACATCTTTTCTTCGGGATTGTCGGCAAATGTGGAAATACCGAACGATTGGTCTACCGGCACCCAGCCTGCGCCTTCGAAATAGACTTCCGCCCAGTCGTGCAGGTTCCAGGCACGCGGATGCATCATAAATCCGCTCTGGAAACGGGCGGGAATGCCACTGCAACGGCAGAGGGTGATAAACAGCAGGCTCACCTGACCGCAATCGCCGTGACGATTGTCGAGCACATATTCCGGAATATTCTCAATAGTGGAATATTCGCGGGCCGAAGCCCAGGGGAAATGATCGTTTATCCAACGGAAAATGCGCTGTGCCTTCAACAAAGGATTGGTTTCACCGACTGTCAGATTGGCAGCCAGCTCCTTGATGCGGGGGGTGAAGCGGATATGGGTTTCCCGTTCGGCAGTATATTCCTTATAAAGAGCGCCGGCAGTGTCATAAGGCAGAATATTCCCGGGCTTCAACGGATGCCATTCGGCACACGAGGTGTACTCAAAGGTTTCCGAAAAGACCGTCGGCTCACCGGGGATGGCTTGTTTCTCCATATAGAGGGTGCTGTGCCGGCATGAAGGCGGGGACAATGTGTAACGGGGTTCGCTGACATGGAGCAATTTTACATTTTGCTGGCGGGGCTGGTCTGTCCGGGGATAAGGCAACCAGCAACGAATCATTTTTCCGGCAGGTACGGCATTGCTGTCCACCGTCAGCGTGTAAGTGACCCGCATGCGTTTGGGCTGCACCACAGGAGTTTTTTCTTTCCTGACAGCAGCCATCACTTCGGGCAGATGTTCTTTATTGACCTGTTCGCTCGTGCTCAGTGAAGTACCCTCTTTCTCTATTTTGACGGCACAGCAGGCAGAGTCTATCCGGAACAGGTTGGGACCGGCATTGCGGAAATAACGTTTCTCTCCGTCGATCACCCGGCACTCAAGCGCCTTGCTCTCTTCCCATTGGCGCATCTGTTCGTCCGTCACGTCGGGAATGTATTTGCGGATATAGTCTTTCACCTGAGATTCGGTCAGGCAGAAATCCGCCAGCAATCGTTGATGCAGGTCGTCGTCCCAATCATAAGGCTTGGACTCCTGCCGGGAGGTGCAGGCGGAGACGCCGATGAATATCATCACAATATAAAGCAATTTTCTCATATCCAAATAAGTTTCAAAAGTTTACCTGTGTTCATATTTTAGCCACCCCGATCCCCGGAAGGTCGTTGAGGGTGATCTTACCTTTTACAACTTCCATCCCTTTGAAGCGGTCGTTCGCTATCAGCAGGTTTCCGTCCAGATCGGCAAAGTCGACGGCCGGAGAGAATTGTGCGGCGGCAGAGACCGCACACGAAGTTTCCGTCATACAGCCTACCATCACTTTCATTCCCAATGCACGCGCCAACGTCACCATCTTCCAGGCTTCCCGCATACCGGTGCACTTCATCAGTTTGATATTTATTCCGGTAAAAGCCCCCTTCAGCCCGGCCACATCGCTCAACCGCTGCAAAGATTCATCGGCAAAAACCGGCAACGGACTATGCTGGGTCACCCACGCAATATCGTCCAACTGTGTTTTGGGCATGGGCTGTTCAATCATCACGATCCCTTTCTCCTTCAGCCACTGAATCATGTCCAATGCATATTTCTTATCCGTCCATCCCTGATTGGCATCGACCGCGATAGGCAGATCGCTCACCGAACGGATCGTTTCAATCATCTGTTTGTCATTCTCACGCCCCAGCTTCACTTTGAGGATATTGAACTGCCCGGCCACTTCAAGCGTCTTTTCACGTACCACTTCCGGTGTATCGATGCCTATCGTGAAGGTGGTCGAAGGTGCTTTCGCCTTATCCAGCCCCCAGATCCTGTACCAGGGTGCTCCCAAAAGTTTACCCACCAGGTCGTGCAATGCAATGTCGATGGCAGCTTTGGCAGCCGTATCTCCCGGAGTGAGACCATCTACATAAGCCAGTATATCTTCCAGCCGGAACGGATCGTCGAACTGTTCCAGATCGACTTTCTTCAGAAACCCCATCACCGAGTCTACCGTCTGTCCCAGATAAGGAGGCATCGAAGCCTCACCGTAGCCGATGACTCCGTCATATTCTATCTCTACCTGCACATCGGGAGTGGTGGTGCGCGAATAAGTGGCCACGGTAAATACATGCTTCAACTTCAGTTCGTAAGGGAAAAAACGCAATTTCATCTTTGCCCCCAGGCCGAGTTGATTGATCGCGAACGAAACAGGGGCTTTCTCTCCGGCAAAAGCTCCTTGCAATGACAGTCCCGAACCGATAGCGGCAAAGGCAGCCGTCTTGAGAAAATCTCTTCGGTTTTGCATACCTATTTTGAGTTTAGTTATAATACGGATTCGTAACGGTGGTATTTAAAGTTTCCTCCTTATCTATAGATGGCAACACACGGACCGCATACAGCAGGCGGTTCAGATTGTACTCATCAAAATCGGCATCTGCCGGATCGAAACTGCTGACATGCACATCGCCTTGCGAATGGATAAACTTCTTATCACCCAGATAAATGGCTACATGAACCACACGCTCCCTCTTTTCGGCAGTAGCCTTCCGCCCGAAGAAAATCAAATCTCCCGGCTGAACATTGCCGAAGTCCGGAGCAATGTCGATATGCTCGCCCACATAAGCCTGTTGAGAGGCGTCACGGGGAATGATGATATCGTGCATGAATAAGACGGTACGTACAAAGCCGCTGCAATCGACTCCCTTCGAAGAAGTACCCGCCCAGAGATAAGGAATCCCCATCATGGTATAAGCGGTTCGGATAATGCTTGAAGCGTCTTGCTTCAAAGAGGCACGCCACTCCTTTTCGGGCATCGATATCGATTGTGAGATATAAGCCTGCCGACCGTCCGGATAAGAGACTTTATAGAATCCTCCTTGCTTACCTTCGTACTTCAGACGGTTTCCGGCTACCACGTCCGACACGGATTGAGACTTTGCATCCGGCTGCTGATAAGTGAACCCGTAATGCGACGTCACTACAATTTTATCTGCCTTGTTCCAGGCATCCAACCCGGCTTTGGTGACCGGATGGATTCCTACCCGGTGTACCCATGCGATATAATTATCGGGCGTCTGGATGCGATACCAGTTACGATGTTGCAACACTTTAACGGGCATTCCCATCAATGCCTGAGTGGTCATTTCCGAAGAAAAATCATCCTCTACACGCATATTACATACGGAGAGATTGACAATGCCGTACATCTTTCCTTCCAGAGCCGCACTGTCCGGAACCAGTTGCAGGCTGTCCTTTACTTCATAAGCCTTCTCTTCCAGCCCCGATAACAAAGCCGCCTTAGCTTCCGGCGAAGTAGTTGCCCCCTTTACGGTAATCGTCTTTCCGGATACATCGTAATCCACATCCCAAAGGATGACACGCTTATCGGGAATGAAGCGGTCGCGGACTTCACCGGACAATCGTTCTACATCTTGAGGGAGGGCATTTTTCTTGTTTTCAGGAATACCCGTACAGGCGGACACTGCCAAAAGCAGCGATACAAAAGGAATCATATTCTTCATGAAAGAAAGATTTGGGGGTTACATTTTTAGCAAAGATAGAAACTCTTTCCATTTTAGATATATATTTTCAGAAACATTAAGAATAAGAACTGAAACCGAGTCATACGATGTTCACCACAGAGTAACACAGAGTTCCGCAGAGTTTTGAGTTCACCACAGATTACACGGATTAACACAGATATTTTAATTTAACTCTCAGTAAAATAAATTATTAATCTGTGATAATCTGCGTAATCTGTGGTGAATTTATGTCATTCGTGAAACTCTGTGGAACTCTGTGCTACTCTGTGGTGAACCGAACTAATCCTCCCTTCCGTTTGCTCAAACAAAATAATTCTTGTACTTTTGCTGACCAAAGCAGTTGGCCGGTCTGTCGCGTGTACTTCGGTGCAGGAGGAAAGTCCGGGCAACACAGAGCATCCTACTTCCTAACAGAAAGCTGTCCGTGAGGGTAGAGTAACGTAGAAGAAAAGAACCGCCCCTCCTTCCGGGGAGAGGTAAGGGTGAGAAGGTGGAGTAAGAGCCCACCAGCCGTATGGTGACATATCGGGCTGTACGTCTTAGGAGTTGTAAGGTCATGTAAACCGGCGCTATGAGAGCTGCTCGCTCCATGTCGGAGGGTAGACCGCTAAAGTGGTGTGGTGACACCCCACTCAGATAAATGACAGGCACCTTGATTTATTCAGGGTACAGAACTCGGCTTATAGGCTGACTGCTTTTCTTTTTTTTAATTTCAAATACCAGACCTATGAATCAGCGTCTCTCCGATATATGGAAATTCATTACCTATGATATCTGGCGGATCACGGAAAGCGAAGTCACCCGCACCAAGTTCTCGATATACAATATCATCAAAACGATCTATCTCTGCGTCAACCGCTTCAACAAAGACCGCATTGTCAATAAAGCCTCAGCGCTGACCTACAGCACCCTGCTCGCCATTGTGCCCATACTCGCCATCGTCTTTGCCATCGCGCGCGGATTCGGGGTCTCCACTTTGATGGAAAGCCAGTTTCGTGATGGCTTCGGAGGCTCCACCGAGGCGACGGATATTATCCTGCAATTCGTAGACTCGTATCTGTCACAAACCAAAAACGGTATTTTTATCGGAGTCGGCCTGGTCATGTTGCTGTGGACCGTACTCAACCTGGTCAGTAACATTGAAATCACCTTCAACCGCATCTGGCAGGTAAAGAAAGGGCGCAGCATGTACCGCAAAATCACCGATTACTTTTCAATGTTCCTATTGATGCCGATCCTGATCGTAGTATCGGGCGGTCTTTCCATCTTTGTAGGCACAATGCTGAAGAGTATGGCGGATTTTGTTTTACTTGCCCCTATCCTGAAATTCCTGATCCGTCTGATTCCGTTCGTGCTGACCTGGCTGATGTTTACGGGACTCTATATCTTCATGCCCAATACCAAGGTGAAATTCAAGCATGCACTGATCTCCGGCATCCTGGCCGGTTCGGCTTATCAGGCATTTCAGTTCCTGTACATCAGCAGTCAGTTGTGGGTGTCCAAATACAATGCCATTTACGGTAGTTTCGCCGCTCTCCCGATGTTCTTGTTATGGTTGCAGATATCATGGACCATCTGCCTGTTCGGTGCCGAGCTGACGTATGCCGGCCAGAACATCCGCAACTTCAGTTTCGACAGAGATACGCAGAACATCAGTCGCCGTTACCGCGATTTCATATCTATCTTAATCATGTCTCTTATAGCCAAACGTTTCGAAAACAACGAAACGCCTTACACCGCCGAAGAGATATCCGAAGAACATCGCATCCCGATTCGGCTGACCAATCAGATACTTTACCAACTGCAGGAGATACACCTGATTCACGAAGTAGTCACCGATCAAAAAAGCGAGGATATCGCATACCAGCCTTCCATCGACATCAATCAGCTGAATGTAGCGCTATTGCTCGACCGGCTGGACACATACGGCTCAGAAGATTTTAAAGTCGATAAAGACGAGGAATTCAGCGAGCAATGGAAGGTTTTACTTGACTCCAGGGAAGAATATTATAAAAAGGCAAGCAAAGTATTGCTGAAGGACTTGTAGTTCAGCACGGGAAACGGTATCCAAACTCTTTCCACCACAGAGCGACACGGAGTCTCACGGAGGGTTTTCACCACAGATTACACCGATTTTCACGGATTATATCATCCGGTTCTCGGTGGAAGAAATTATTAATCTGTGTCAATCTGCGTAATCTGTGGTGAAATAAATTCCGTTTCCGATAAGAGCGATATGGGTTTTCTTTATGTCTCCTACCCGCAGAACCCATTCTGTATCACTCAGATCATTAATAGCTGTTATAAGAAATAATTTTCCCGCTTTCTTTCCGGATCTTCTTTCGTTTCTCTTTCACCGGATATCCGATCAGGATATCCAGCAATACACGTTTGGAAGAGGGAATACCGGTCAGGCTCTTTATCTCTTTTTCATCGAACCAGCCGAGTATACATGATCCCAGCCCTTCGCTTTCGGCAGCCAGCACAATGTGTGCAGCCACAATACCGATATCGATCAACGGAAAATGTTTTCCCTTCAGTTTTCCGCCCAGCCGCGAAGTAATGTTGGCAGACTCTTCTACAACGAGGATATGCACCGGAGCATCCTTGGCAAATTTATTCATTCCCAAGCCCGCAGCAGCCTTACCGACCTTCTCCGCCAATGACGGATCGGTCACTACCACGAACCTCCAAGGCTGGGCATTGCAGGCAGAAGGTGCCAGCCGTCCCGCTTCAAGGATGCGTTCCAGCTTATCCGCCTCCACAAGACGCGATTTATCGTAAGCCCTGTCACTTTGCCGGGCATTTACCAATTGCAGAAAGTCGTTCATACTTTTTTCACCTCTACTCCCCGGTCCACCTTATTTGTACTGGATCATCCGGCTGATATACTTGCCGATAATATCAAATTCCAGGTTGACAACACTGCCCTTCCCGAAAGTATGGAAATTGGTATGCTCGTAGGTATATGGGATAATCGCCACCTGAAAAGTATCGTCAGTCGGGTTGCATACCGTCAGGCTGACACCGTTGACCGTAACCGAACCCTTATCGACCGTAATATAGCCGCGCTTGGCCATCTCCTTGTCGAAAGCATATTTAAACGTAAAATACCAGCTTCCGTCTGCATCTTTGATATCGATACATTCGGCGGTCTGATCCACATGTCCCTGCACAATATGGCCGTCCAGACGTCCGTTCATCATCATGCTGCGTTCCACGTTCACCTTGTCCCCCACTTTCAGCAGACGAAGGTTCGACCGGTCCAGTGTCTCTTTCATGGCAGTCACAGTGTAGGTATCTTCAGTCATGCTGACCACGGTCAGGCAGACCCCATTGTGAGAGATACTCTGATCTATCTTCAATTCATTTACAAACGAACACTTCAGTGTGAAATGTATATTCTCCTGGTCTTTCACCAGTGCCACAACGGTAGCATACTCTTCTACGATTCCGGAAAACATAGTTCTATTTTTAATTTAGGATTCACAATTAAAACGGAGGTGTGACGCGACTCGCATTCGCCCACCCCCTCACAGGGGTCAAAGATACAAAGAAAATGGGATTGGATAAAGAATCAACATAAAAAAGCGGGGCTTTTCACAAAGCCCCGCTTTTCAGTTTTCAATAGGTATTAGTTTTTTTTTAAGGTAAAAAGATTGTTTTCAGGATAACGATGCAAATATAGGTGCTTTTCTCGTTATGAACCAAATATAAAAACATGTCATATAACATCTTTTTGATTTTTCTTTGGATTTATTATCATTTCAAAAAAAACTCCTGTAACCGAACCGTTACAGGAGACAAATATATGACATTTTTTTAAGTAGCACTAATTTTTGTTTAAAAATTTGCGATTTATTATTTAGCAGGATAATGCTCTTCTACCTTGCCACTATGCTTCAAGACTTTAGCATCGATGAAAAAGACTATCTCTTCTGCAATATTCGTTATATGGTCGCCGGAACGTTCCAATTTACGGAATACTCCCACCAGATTGAGGCACGAGAGAGTGCTTTCCGGATGCTCTTTGATATACTCTGCCAAAACAGCCGTAGCCTCCGCATTGATCTCGTCCAATAAATTATCTTTAGCGAATACGGAGGTTGCCAGCTCCAGGCTCTCTTCGTTCAATGCGCGTTTTGCCACTTCAAGCATCGAAAGCACCTGTTTCTGCATCTCTTCCAGACGGAGTCGTTTCAGTAACTCTTCATCCAGAACCGGCTCTTCACTCTTCACTACAAAACGTGCGATTCCTTCTGCAAAGTCGCCCAGGCGCTCCAGGTTGGTGTTGATTTTCAACATGGCCAACACAAAGCGAAGGTCGATAGCTACCGGATTATATAAAGCGATCACGTCTTCCACGTCACTGTCTATCTTCAATTCGAAAGCATTCACCCTGCGTTCACGGACAATCACCTGCTGGGCCAGTTCCTTATCCAGGGTCAACACTGCCTCCCCTGCCCTGTCCAACTGGTTGTAAACCAATGTCCACATCTCGTCTATTTCCTTTTTCAGCAGAACAAGTTCTGATTCTATAAACTTCACCATATTCTATTAAATTTATTATTAAGCAAATATACAATATTAAATGATACATCGAGCTGCATGCCGATCAATCGTATGTCATCCGAAACGTCCGGTTATATAGTTTTGTGTCGCTTCCTTCTCCGGGTTCGTAAAGATCTTCTTCGTGTCGCCAAACTCCACCATCTGCCCCATATAGAAAAACGCCGTCTTATCACTGACACGTGCAGCCTGCTGCATATTGTGCGTCACAATCACAATGGTATACCGTTCTTTCAACTCGTGTATCAACTCTTCCACCTTTGCCGTCGAAATAGGGTCGAGCGCCGAAGCAGGTTCGTCCATCAACAACACCGAAGGCGATACAGCCATTGCGCGTGCGATACAAAGACGCTGCTGCTGTCCGCCAGACAAGGCAAAAGCCGATTCTTTCAGTTTGTCCTTCACTTCATCCCAAAGCGCGGCACCCTTCAGGGTCTCCTCCACCCGCTGACGGATAAAGGCATTATCTTTCACTCCGTTCACTCTCAACCCGTAAGCCACGTTTTCAAAAATGCTTTTCGGAAAAGGATTGGGACGCTGGAACACCATGCCTACATTTTTACGCAGCTCGTCCACCTGCACTCCCTTGTCATAGATGTTTTCGCCGTCTATGCGGATCTCTCCCGTCAGGCGGGTTGCAGGAATCAAGTCGTTCATCCGATTAAAAAGGCGTAGAAAAGTAGATTTCCCACATCCGGAAGGACCTATAAACGCGACTACCGATTTTTCTTCAATCTCCATACTGATCCCCTTCAGTGCATGGAAGTCACCATACCAGAAGTTCACGTCACGCGCATCAATTTTTACTGTTGTATCCATATCTTTTGTTGTACTCCGTCACTAAGAAACAGTTTCTAATTCATTTTTACTTTCTTCTCAAAATACTTTCGCAAGGCATTGGCCAGCAGGTTCACCAGGAGTATGATTACAATCAGTACCAAGGCCGTTCCATAAGCCAGAGGCAACTGCGCCTCCATATCCGTTCCGCTGGTCGATATCACATACAAGTGATAGGGCAATGCCATACATTGATCTAAGATGCTTGTGGGCAATTGCGGGAGGAAATACGCCGCACAAGTGAACAGGATCGGAGCCGTTTCTCCCGACACACGTCCCAAGGCCAGAATCAATCCGGTGATGATATTCGGCATTCCCATAGGCAGAATCACGTGCCAGATGGTCTGAAGCTTGGTAGCTCCCAGTGCACGGCTTCCCTCGCGCATGCTGTCCGGTATTGCCTTCAATGCCTCTTCCGTAGTACGGATCACCAAAGGTACGCAAAGCAGCCCCAACGTCAGCGAACCCGCCAGAATACTATCGCCGAAATCCATATAGTTAACAAACAGCGCCATACCGAAGAGACCGAAAACAATCGACGGAATACCGCTCAGGTTATTGGTCATCACCCGGATAAAGCGTACCAGTTTGCCCTTCGGCGCATACTCGTTCATGTAAATACCACTCATCACACCCACCGGAAAGGCAAACAGCGCACTGCCCACCATCAGGTAGAATGTACCCACGATAGCCGGCCAGATGCCTCCTCCCGTCATCCCGTCAGTAGGAGCGGTGGTCAGAAAATCCCAGCTGATCACGCCGATACCCTTATAGATGATGAATCCCAGAATCGCGAACAAAATCAGCACAATGCATAAACTCAGCAGCCGGAATATGCCGAAAGCGATCCCCTGCGAACGTCTTTTAGCTTTTGTATTATTCAGTATTTCCATATTACTTACTACGTTTTACGCCCTTAGATGAAATGTACTCCACACTAAAGTTGATGATTAATGTAATGAAGAACAGCACTACCCCCAGCAGGAACAGAGCCTGATAGTGTGGTCCCCCTGCCGGTGCTTCTCCGAGTTCGGCCGCAATGGTTGCCGGGATTGTGCGCAAAGGTTCGAGAATGGTAGTGGGAATCACGGCGGCATTTCCGGTCACCATCAAAACCGCCATCGTCTCGCCGATAGCGCGTCCGATACCCAACACCACCCCCGAGGTAATGCCCGAGATCGAATAAGGGATCACTACTTTATAAATGGTCTGCCACTGCGAAGCTCCGAGTGCCAGGCTGGCTTCACGCATGGCACGGGGACAGTTGCGCATGGCGTCTTCAGTCACCGTTATGATGGTGGGCAATGCCATGATGGCAAGCACAATGCTTCCCGCAAGTCCGCTCTCCCCCACCGGCAAATCAAATACTTTCTGAATCAAAGGTACAATCACGATCAAGCCGAAAAAGCCATATACCACCGAAGGAATACCGCTCAGCAACTCTATCACCGGCTTCAGCCAACTACGTACTTTCGAATCGGCCACCTCTGACATATAGATCGATACCGAAAGTCCGAACGGCAAAGCAATCAATATGGCAAACAGGCTCACCCAAAGCGTACCGGTTATCAGCGGCAGAAAGCCGAACAAAGGTGCGGGAGTAGCCGTCGGAAACCATTCCGCTCCGGCAAAGACCTCCTTCACAGAAATGGTGTTATCCTTTATGAAATGTACCGCATCCGGCCGTACCACAAACTTCTGAGGAATAAAAGCAACGATACCGGGTGTTTTCTGAATCAGCTCCATAATCTTTTCCCCTGCATTCTCGTAGGCTTCTCCCAGTTCTTCTTCCGAGTAGTAGTGCGTGATGTCTTCCAGACGGAACACCCGGATCGGGAGATCTTCACCCCCCAACTCTTTCCAGTTGGTGATCTCTTCATCAAAGACATCTTTAATTTGCATCGGTGTCAGTTCGCTTACCTTATTATCTTTGTTCAGCGCCAGCACATATCCCTCTTCAATAACCTTGCTGCTGAACAGGCCGAATGCCTCGGTAAAAAGGAAAAGCACAATCAGCAGAATCGTAATACTCGTTACAAAACCGCTACAGGTCAATATTCCTTCTATAATTCTTTCAAAAACCTTCTTCATACCTTTTGATTTTCATGATGCAAAGAAACGGAGTAAGTATTAAGGAGGTGTGAATACGGTTTGAAGGAACTGTTTCAAACCTGTTACGTTTCTGTTACAAGACAAGATGCGACACGTTTTGAAACAGGAATGTAACACGCTATTGCTTTATTTGCACATAAAATAGAATCCACCACAGGATTCACCACAGAGAACACAGACTCTCGCAAAGAAATTCGTTTTCTCTAAAATACTGTAACAAGAGATTAAAGACCTGTGAAACTCTGTGTTACTCTGTGGTGAATCAAACTCAAAACTTAATCATATGAAAGTTAGAACTATCTTATTCGCCGCCCTCTCACTCGTAGCATTGCATGCCAACGCTCAGCGCATCAAAGGCAGTGACACCGTACTGCCCGTAGCCCAGCAAACCGCCGAACGCTTCATGAACCGTGAACCCGACGCCCGTGTCACAGTCACCGGAGGCGGTACAGGGGTAGGCATCTCCGCCCTGATGGACAACACCACTGACATCGCCATGGCTTCACGCCCCATCAAATTCAGCGAAAAGATGAAAGCCAAAGCCGCCAAACGGGATATAGACGAAGTGATCGTCGCTTACGATGCGCTGGCTGTCGTTGTACACCCGTCCAATCCGGTGAAAAAACTCACCCGCCGGCAACTGGAAGACATCTTCCGCGGAAAAATAACCAACTGGAAACAAGTGGGAGGCGACGACCGCAAGATCGTGGTTTACTCTCGCGAGACCTCTTCCGGCACCTACGAGTTCTTCAAAGAGAGCGTCCTCAAGAACAAGAATTATATGAGCAGCAGTCTCTCCATGCCCGCCACCGGAGCTATTATCCAATCTGTCAGCCAGACCAAAGGGGCAATCGGCTATGTAGGGCTCGCTTATGTGTCGCCGCGCATCAAGACTCTGTCCATCTCGTATGATGGCGAGCACTATGCCACCCCGACCGTAGAGAACGCCACCAACAAGACTTATCCCATCGTCCGCCCCCTCTACTACTATTATGATGCAAAGAACAAAACACAAATCGCTCCCCTGCTCGAGTTTATTCTCTCTCCCGAAGGACAGGATATTATAAAAAAGAGTGGATATATACCCGTGAAATAAGGATATACAAAAAAAATATCCTACTTTTGCAGCAACTTATTAGCTACGAGCTTTTATAATAATGACAGATATGACAGATATAAAAAACGAAGAAGCAGGCGAAAAGAAAAGCCTCAATTTCATTGAACAGGCAGTAGAAAATGATTTGAAAGCTGGAAAGAACGGGGGAAAAGTACAAACACGCTTCCCGCCGGAACCAAACGGTTACCTGCACATCGGGCACGCTAAAGCCATTTGTCTCGACTTCGGCATCGCTGCCGCACACGGCGGTGTGTGCAACCTTCGTTTCGACGACACTAACCCGACGAAAGAGGATATGGAATATGTAGAAGCCATCCAGGAAGATATCCGGTGGCTGGGATTCCAATGGGGCAACGTATATTATGCCTCAGATTATTTCCAACAATTATGGGACTTTGCCGTCACTCTGATTAAGGAAGGCAAGGCCTACGTAGACGAGCAGACTTCAGAACAGATAGCGCAACAGAAAGGCACTCCCACCCAACCCGGTGTCGAGAGTCCGTACCGCAACCGTCCGATCGAAGAGAGCCTTGCCCTGTTCGAAAAGATGAATAGCGACGAAGCCAAGGAAGGTTCCATGGTGCTTCGTGCCAAAATAGACATGGCAAGCCCCAACATGCACTTCCGCGACCCGATCATGTACCGCATCCTGCATGTGGCACACCACCGCACCGGAACCCAATGGAAAGCCTACCCGATGTATGACTTTGCACACGGTCAGAGCGACTATTTCGAAGGAGTCACCCACTCACTCTGTACACTCGAGTTCGTGCCTCACCGCCCTCTTTACGACCTGTTCATCGACTGGCTGAAAGAAGGCAAGGACCTGGACGACAACCGTCCCCGTCAGACGGAGTTCAACAAACTGAACCTGAACTACACGCTGATGAGTAAACGCAACCTGCTGATCTTGGTGAAGGAAGGACTGGTGAACGACTGGGACGATCCCCGTATGCCGACTCTCTGCGGATTCCGCCGTCGCGGCTATTCTCCCGAATCCATCCGTAAGTTCATCGATAAAATAGGTTACACCACTTACGATGCACTCAACGACTTCGCCCTGCTCGAAAGCGCCGTACGCGAAGACCTGAATGCCCGTGCCACCCGTGTATCTGCCGTACTGAACCCGGTGAAACTGATCATCACCAACTATCCCGAAGGACAAGTTGAGGAACTGGAAGCCATCAACAACCCCGAAGATCCGACAGCCGGAAGCCATACCATCGAATTCAGCCGCGAACTGTGGATGGAACGCGATGACTTCATGGAAGATGCCCCGAAGAAATATTTCCGCATGACTCCGGGACAGGAAGTGCGTCTGAAGAACGCCTACATCGTGAAATGTACAGGCTGCAAGAAAGACGAGAACGGCACCGTGACCGAGGTATACTGCGAATACGATCCCAACACCAGAAGCGGCATGCCCGACGCCAACCGCAAAGTGAAAGGCACCCTCCATTGGCTCAGCTGCAACCATTGCCTGCCGGCAGAGGTGCGTCTGTACGACCGTCTCTGGAAAGTGGAAAACCCGCGCGACGAAATGGCAGCCATCCGTGAAGCCAAAGGTTGCGACGCCCTCGAAGCCATGAAGGAAATGATCAATCCGGATTCACTGACCGTACTGCCCCATTGCTATATAGAGAAGTACGTGGCCGACATGCCCGCGCTCTCTTATCTGCAATTCCAGCGTATCGGTTATTTCAATATCGACAAAGATTCCACCCCCGGACATCTGGTATTCAACCGCACCGTAGGACTGAAAGATACCTGGGGAAAGATCAATAAATAATTTTTGGGCAAGGGAGCGTGTGTCGGAACTCACCACAGGGGACACACCTCCCCCTCCGTCGAATCGAATGATTATTAACTGTATAATTGCTAATTAAATTGGGCAGAAAAAACTCCCCGTCCGAAAGAGAGCGGGAATTACAGAACCTTATCGCACAATACGAAGCGGTAAAAGCCAAAAACGAATCGCTATACCTGGACGGTGACCAATTGGCTGATATTGCCGATCTATATGCCTCCGAACGTAAGTTTAAGGAAGCCCAGGAGGTCATAACATACGGACTCGGACTCCATCCGGGACACACCGACCTCATGGTCGAACAGGCTTACCTGTTCCTGGATCTCAATCAACCCCAAAAGGCCAAAGAGGTGGCCGAACTCATCACCGACACTTACTCCTCCAACGTAAAACTACTCCTGGCCGAACTGCTGCTGAACGAAGGTAAACTGGATGCCGCCGACCAAATGCTCGACAGCATAGAAGAAGAAGAGAAAAACGACCTGGGCATCCTGGTCGATATTGTCTACCTGTACACCGACTTAGGTTATCCGGAGAAAGGCGTACAATGGCTCAAACGGGGTGCGGAGATGTACAAAGATGACGAAGACTTCCTGGCAGCCACCGCCGATTGCTACGGTGCGGCCGGAGCAGAATACATAGAGCAAGCCATCGTTGTCTTCAACAAGCTGATCGACAAGAATCCCTATAACCCGGCTTATTGGGTAGGCCTGGCCAAATGCCAGTTTGCCACCAAAGATTTCGATAAAGCCATCGAGTCCTGTGACTTTGCCATCGCAGCCGACGAAGAATTCGGCGAAGCCCACATCATCAAGGCACACAGCCTCTTTCATCTTGAGAACATCGAGGGAGCCATCGTTGAATACCGGAAAGCCCTGAAGTATAAAACGCTCTCCCCCGAATTTACATATATGTTCATCGGACTGGCCTACACCCAGCAGGAAAATTGGGCTGAAGCCAACGAAAGTTACAGCATGGCTCTCCGGGCGATCGAAGAAAACGGTAACGGTTCTTCCCCGCTATTGTCCGATATCTATTCAAACAAAGCACTCTGCGCTTCCCGCCAAGGCGACTCGGAAGAAGCCCATCGGCTTTGCCGACTGGCAAAAGAGCTCGCCCCCCAAGATGCAGAGCCCTACCTGCTCGAGGGACGCATCTATATGGAAGAGGATAATTTCGACCTGGCCCGTGCAGAGTGGGCATTGGCTCTCCGCTATGCCCCCGAAGCAGATACCTGGATGGAAATAGGCAACTACAGCCTCGAGTTCCGCATGCTCGAGAACGCACGCTTCTGCTTCGAGCAGGTGCTGGAAGAAGATCCCGAGTACCCCAAGATCTGCGAACAACTGGCCGCCGTATGCCTCGTCCTTCAGGATCATGAAGGATTCAAGAAATACAACGCGATGTCCGGCGATTCCATCAATCTCGACTCCCTCCGGGATACGATACTGGAAATGGGTGTCGACGGAGAACAGATGCTTCGCGAACTGGACGATTTTTTAAAAGACGAAAAATAATCAAGTTCACCACAGAGTTCCACAGAGATTATTTTCTCTTCATATCTTATCAACAAGAGATTAAAAAACTCTGTGGTACTCTGTGGTAAATCAAAAAAACAAAACTATATCAATTCAATCTAAATTAAACAAATGGAATCTGTAGCCTTCATTCAGTGGTGCTTAGACCACCTCAATTACTGGACCATTACTTTATTAATGACCATTGAAAGTTCTTTCATTCCTTTTCCATCCGAAGTAGTCGTTCCTCCGGCAGCTTACAAAGCGGCAGTCAACGAAGAGCTGAACATCTATCTGGTAGTGCTCTTCGCCACCCTGGGAGCCAACCTCGGTGCTATTATCAATTACTATCTGGCCCGCTGGCTGGGACGTCCCATCGTCTACAAGTTCGCCAACAGCCGCTTCGGACACATGTGCCTGATCGATGAAGCCAAAGTGCAGCATGCCGAAGAATATTTCGACAAGCACGGAGCACTCTCCACTTTTATCGGTCGCCTGATTCCCGCTGTCCGCCAGTTGATCTCCATCCCTGCAGGACTTGCCCGCATGAAGCTGCACACGTTCCTGATCTACACCACTCTGGGTGCCGGATTATGGAACACTATCCTCGCTGCCATCGGTTATTATCTTTCCACCGTACCCGGCATCGAAAGCGAAGAGCAACTGCTTGCCAAAGTAACAGAATACAGCCATGAACTGGGCTACTGCTTCATCGTCATCGGAGTCTTCATCGTAGGTTTCCTTGTCTACAAAGGAATGAAGAAAAAGAAATAGTGCCTCCACAGCAAGAATCAGCATTCACCACAGAGTAACACAGAGCAACACAGAGTGAACTTAATCTATCGATAACGAATGGTAGTGAACTCTAAGAACTTTGTATTACTCTGTATTACTCTCTACTCTCTATTACTCCGTGAGACTCTGTGGTACTCCGTGGTAAAACTCCGCCTTCATCCCTCCCTCAAAAAAAATCTTTCTTTTTTTTCGTCCTCCATGCAGTACCTTTATATTTTCTGCATTTACTTATTGTACGTACACCAAACCAGTTATTGACAATTCATCAAAAAAACAAATCCTAGGCCTTACAGTTGTTTGATGAAAAAGCAATTTATGTAACAAATTTAATGTTTAAAAAAATGAAAAAAGATTTCAACTTAACCAAGCTTTTTTATTCTTTTGCGATTGCTTTCTCAGTGGTAACCTTGTCTTCTTGCAACAACGATGACAATTCTCCGCTTCCTCCTCCATCCACCAACGATGTGGCAGGCACCTATAACGGAAAAGTACTGATAACTCCGGTGACTCCCGCCACTGTAAAAGAAAATGCCGGAGAAGCTCCCCAGGGACAAGACGTAAACGCTACGGTGAAAAATGACACGGTGTTCTTCGACAAATTGCCGGTAACCGAACTTATTACCTCCATTGTAGGCGATAAAGACAAAGCGGAAGCCATTGTCAAAGCCATCGGTGACGTAAAATACAAAGTAGGCTACAAGCCGGCTCTCAATACAGAGAAGGACAGCATCTACCTTGCTTTCGATCCGAAACCGTTGACCCTTCAACTGCCTGCAGCCGTAGAAGGCCAGGAAGGACAGACTGTTACCGTAACCATTTCGTCTCCGGACAAAGGCAGCTTTGCTTACAAGAAAAATCAGTTGAAGTTGAAGCTCAGCGCCGATAAAGTGGAACTGGCAGGCGTAGCGGTACCTGTTCCTCAGACCCTGTTCAACTTCGATATGACCAAAAAGAAGTAATTGCCTGTTCAACACACGTAACAAGCAGTAGTCATAGGGGGTAAAGCCTGTAAAGACAGGCTTTATACCCGCATGAAAAAGTCCGTGCTCTCACCCCCCGGAGTGAACACGGACTTTCTGTTCCTTGAAACCATTCAAAAAAAAAGATTATTTCACAGCAGCCAATGCCTTTTCATAATCCGGCTCCTGAGTAATCTCCGGCACAAGCTCTGTATAAGCTACTTTCCCGTCTTTCCCAATCACCACTACCGCACGCGCCAGCAGTCCGGCCAGCGGTCCGTCAGCCATCCTCACGCCATAGCTCTCGTCGAAGTCCGAAAAGCGAAAATCCGACAACGGAATCACGTTTTCGATACCCTCTGTCGTGCAGAAGCGTCCCTGGGCAAACGGCAAGTCTTTCGAAATGGCCAATACCACGGTATCCTTCATTCCGGCTGCCATTTTATTGAATTTACGCACCGAAGTGGCGCACACACCGGTATCCAGACTCGGGAAAATATTCAGAACAATATTCTTACCTTTCAGATCTTTTAGTGCGAAAGAAGATAAATCACTTTTCACCAGCTCGAAATCGGGAGCCACCTTTCCAACCTGTATAAATTCGCCAATCAGCTTTACCGGTTGTCCTTTGAAATTTGTTGTTGCCATAATTGATAACTCTAAGTTTTATTTACTATATTCTAAACAATCGGTGCAAGAACTTTGTTCACGATGGACAATAATCTAAAAAATAAAATTGATATGAAAACTTTATTCGACGAGATGGAACACGCAGTCAAAAACTGGTGGTTATCTCTTATTCTGGGTATTCTGTACATCATCGTGGCTCTCTGTCTGCTATTCGCACCGGGAAGCAGTTACATTGCCCTCAGCGTCATCTTCAGCATTTCGATGCTGATAAGTGGTATCATCGAAATCATCTTCTCCATCAGCAACCGGCGAGGCATCTCGTCCTGGGGATGGTACCTCGCAGGCGGTATCATCGATCTGATCTTAGGCATCTACCTGGTAGCCTATCCGCTGCTCAGCATGGAAGTCATACCGTTCATAGTCGCCTTCTGGATGATGTTCCGCGGTTTCTCCGCCACAGGCTATTCTATGGACCTGAAGCGTTATGGCACCCGTGAGTGGGGATGGTACATGGGATTCGGCATCCTCGCCATCATTTGTTCGCTGATCATCCTGTGGCAGCCGGCCGTAGGTGCCCTCTACGTTATATATATGCTGGCATTCACTTTCCTGATCATCGGATTCTTCCGTGTCATGTTGTCCTTCGAACTGAAAAGCCTTCATAAACGATCAACGGTGATGAACGGTAAATGATAAACATTGAATGAACCCCTATTCACCACAGATTACACAGATTAACACAGATATTTTAATTAAACTCTCAGTAAAATAAATTATTAATCTGTGAGAATCTGTGTAATCTGTGGTGAATTATGACTCCCCTAACCGTTACTAATACATCGTTTTCATAAACCGGAACAGGGTTGTTCTGGATACCCCCATCTTCTCCGCCAATTCCGAGTAAGTAGTTCCTTTGTCAAGTTCTTTGGTAAGTACGCGCTTATTGGCACGCAGCAATTTTATTTTAGGCGTATCCCCTTTCTTTCGGCCTAAAGTCATTCCTTCCTGCTTTCTGCGTGCGAGAGCTTCTTTGGTACGCATCGAAATCAGGTTCCTTTCTATTTCCGCCATCAGTCCGAACGCGAATCCCAGCACCTTGCTGTTGATGTCGTCCTGAAACACATAGCCCTCTTTGGTGCTATAGAGCACTACCTGCTTCTTAATACAAAAATTCAGGATAGTCATAATCTCGAGCAGTGTACGGCTCAATCTCGAAATCTCCGTTACAATCAGTGTATCCCCGGGATGCATTCTCTTCAATAACTCTGATAACTTTCTGTCTTTTGTGCTCACGCTTCCGCTTACGGTCTCTGTGTACCACTTGTCAATCGACAACCCATTCTTCTCTGCAAATCGCATAATCTCTTCCTTCTGATTAGCCAAAAACTGTTTTTCCGTACTTACTCTCAAATAAGCTATTACCATAATTCATGTTTTTAAATGATTAATACACCACGAAAAAACGGCTATTCATTCAAATACGGGACACTTTTTTACGTTCCTTTTTTCTCATGCCACTTGGGTATTTCTGAAACTTTCATTCGTCTATACATTTATGCTATTGATTTTTTACTAATTTCCAGCATATTTTCCAATCTGTCACTCAAAATCTTTTTTATTATAAACCGTGTTCTTGAACACACTAAAAAGAACAAGAAAATGGAAATAGAAAAATTCATTAAATCTTTAGCAAGAAAAGCGAAGTTAGGCGGGCGTTACAGCACAGCCAATACCTACCTCTACACTTTGCACAGTTTTCAGAAGTTTGCGGGAAAAGCCTCACTGACTTTTGAAGAGATCACTCCCGAGAGTATCAAGGAGTACGAGCAATACTTAATCCTCAACGGGAAACGGTACAACACGATCTCGCTCTACATGCGCATGTTGCGTTCCATCTGCAATCAGGCATCGGAGCAGAACATAGCTTCGCTCAACACCCGCGAGCTGTTTGAGAATGTTTTTATCGGCAACGAGCCCACTGCCAAGCGGGCCATCTCACCCGTCCTCATTTCCCGCCTGCTCGAAGCAGATTTCAGCAAGAACAGCCGGCTCGATTTTGCCCGCGACCTCTTCTTGCTAAGCTTCTACCTGAGGGGAATCCCGTTTGTCGACCTGGTACATCTCCGCAAGACCGATGTGCAGGGAAACATGCTCGTTTATTTCCGCCAGAAAACGGGACAGCAACTTACGGTAATCATAGAAAACTGCGCCAAAGTGATCTTGCGTAAGTATGCCTCGCTTTGCAAAGAATCCGTCTATCTGCTGCCCGTCATCAGCGCAGCCGGAGAGGAGGGGCACAAGCAGTACCGAAGTGCATTGAGGGTATACAACAAACGCCTCAACCAGATATCCGGAATACTGAAATTGAAGACTCCGCTGACCTCTTATGTGGCACGCCACAGTTGGGCGACCACGGCCCTGCAGAAAGGGGTTCCGGTTTCAGTGATCAGTGCGGGAATGGGGCATGCTTCAGAGAAGGTGACATACATTTATCTGGCATCTTTTGATAACAAAACGCTCAGTAACGCAAATAAAAAAGTGATTGCCGCCGTGAGATTTAAGAAAGAGGAGGAGGAGTGATAATAGCTGTTCTCTTACTTATTAGGTAATAGAACAGATTCATTTGTTTTATCGCTGCAAAAATAGAGATAATAATTGAAACTCCACAAACAAAATGATAATTTCTTTTCTATAAAAGTGGATTATAACCAGTTGAAGTATCAGTTTGAAATAATTTATTCACTTAATAGAAATATTAGTCATAATTCCTGTTTGATGTAATTACTCAAACAGGAGTTTACAATTTGCAATAATTTGACATCAGAATTATATAATCCAGCCCCTGTTTTATGTTTAGTTAACCTCTAAAAGTTATATTTCATATCTTTTCGCTATTCCGCATTCTATTACCTAATAAGTAAGGGATCACTTTGTTCTATTACCTAATAAGTAAGGGAACAAATTGCAATGCACACAGCAAGATGGTAGTTATTCAAACATTAACGACAACTATCGCAAACATTTCTAAAAGTACAGTATGAAACAGGTATTGCGGTTCAATAAAGTCATTAAAAGGATTGTATTCACCGGAGATCTAATTCTCTTGAATGGCACCTTTCTGTCCTTGTACACCCTATTGGGGAGCAAATTTTTTGCAGATCCATTCATTCACTCACTTCCCCAAGTACTGGTATTGCTCAACTTATGCTACCTGGTTAGCAACATGTCTTCAGGTATCATATTGCACCGCCGTGTAGTACGTCCCGAGCAAATCGTATGGCGTGCCTTACGCAACAGTGCGGGACACGCCTTGTTTTTTTCCTGCGCGCTCACCTTTGGAAACTTCGGCATCCTTTCCGCCCGCTTTTTCTTACTGTTCTACATTGCGTTCACTCTGCTGTTGGTTTGTTACCGGTTATTGTTCCGCAAGATCCTGAAGTCCTATCGTAAGCATGGAGGCAACTCCCGCAGCATCATTCTGGTGGGAAGCAATAGCAATATAATCGAACTCTACCATCAAATGACGGACGACGTCACTTCCGGATTCCGTGTCATCGGCTACTTTGACGACCAGCCCGGCAGCCGCTTCCCCGAAAAGGTGAACTATCTGGGAAAACCCGGTAAGATTGTGGACCGCCTGAAGCAGGGAGGAGTCGAGCAGGTTTATTGTTGCCTGCCTTCGGCCCGCAGCGAAGAGATTCTCCCCATCATCGACTATTGCGAAAATCACCTGATACGCTTTTTCAGTGTCCCCAACGTGCGCAGCTATCTGAAGCGGCGCATGTACTTCGAGCTCCTGGGCAACGTGCCCGTACTCTGCATCCGCCAGGAGCCGCTCAGTTTTGCCGAAAACCGATTCAGGAAGCGTGTGTTCGACATCGCTTTCTCGCTCTTGTTTCTTTGCACCCTCTTCCCCATTATCTATGTCATTGTCGGGCTGACCATCAAAATCACCTCGCCGGGTCCCATCTTCTTCAAGCAAAAGCGCAGTGGAGAAGACGGACGGGAATTCTGGTGCTACAAGTTCCGCTCCATGAAGGTGAACACGCAGAGCGACACCCTGCAGGCCACCTTGCACGATCCCCGCAAAACGCGCTTCGGCAACTTCCTGCGTAAAAGCAGCATCGACGAACTCCCGCAGTTCATCAACGTACTGATGGGCGACATGTCGGTAGTAGGCCCTCGCCCCCACATGCTGAAACACACGGAACAATACTCACAACTGATCAACAAATACATGGTCCGCCATTTCGTGAAACCGGGTGTCACCGGCTGGGCGCAAGTCACCGGCTTCCGCGGAGAGACTCACGAACTATGGCAAATGGAAGGACGTGTGCAACGCGACATCTGGTACATCGAGCACTGGACCTTCATGCTCGATCTATATATTATATATAAAACCGTAAGAAATGCGCTGGAAGGAGAAAAAGAAGCTTATTAAAATAAAGAAAATGAATAAAAGAGATTACACCACAGAGGAACACAGAGTTTCACAGAGAATTTTTTTTCCCCCATCACACAAAAGATGAAAACCCTGTGAAACTCTGTGTACTCTGTGGTGAGCCACCCCATAGTAATATTCTAAAATTAAGATAAATGACAAAAAGACTACTTTTTTTCACGTTAACCTGTATTTTGCTGGCTTCCTGCCAGTCCTACAAGAAAGTACCCTACTTGCAAGACCCGGGAGAGGCGCAACGTGCCGTTGCAGAGGCCAAGCTCTATGATGCCCGCATCCTGCCGAAGGATCTGCTCACCATCGTTGTATCGTGCAGCGATCCGGAATTGGCAGAACCGTTCAACCTGACCGTATCCCCCCCTGTCAGCAATACACAAAAAAGCCTGACCAGCCAACCGGCCCTTCAGCAATATCTGGTCGACAACCGGGGCAACATCGACTTCCCCGTGTTGGGCACCCTCCATATCGGCGGACTGACCAAAGGCGAAGCGGAAAGTCTGATCAGGGAAAAGCTGAAAGGATACATCAAAGAAAACACCATTGTGACGGTTCGCATGGCCAATTATAAAATTTCCGTCATCGGCGAAGTGAACAGGCCGGGCACGTTTACCATCAGCAACGAAAAGGTCAACCTCTTCGAAGCCCTTGCCATGGCAGGCGACATGACCGTGTACGGACTGCGCGACAATGTCCGCCTGATCCGCGAGGACGCCGACGGACACCAGCACATCATCACGCTGAACATGAACCGGGCAGACATCATCCAATCGCCCTACTACTATCTGCAACAGAACGACATCCTCTATGTCACCCCCAATAAGACCAAGGCAAAGACAGCCGACATCAGCGCCAGCACCACCATCTGGTTCTCCGTGGTAAGCACGCTCGTGTCGCTTGCCAGTTTAATTATCACCATCGCCAAATAAAGAAACCCCGACAATGAAAGAAGACTTATACGACGATCTATACGAAGAGAAAGAAGAAAAAATAGACTTCCATGCCCTCCTGTTCCGCTACGTCATCCGGTGGCCCTGGTTTGTAGCCTCGGTCATCATCTGCCTGGCAGGAGCATGGCTACACCTCCGGCAGACCACTCCGGTCTACAACATCTCGGCCTCGGTCATCATCAAGGACGATAAGAAAGGGGGCAACAGTGGCGGAAATCTCGCCGCGCTCGAGGGCCTGGGGCTGGTCAACTCGGTATCGAACATCGACAACGAGATTGAAATACTACGTTCCAAAACGCTGGTCAAGCATGTGGTCAGCGAGCTGAACCTCTACACCACCTACTCCGTCAAAGGCAGTTTCAACGAAGTAGAGCTTTATAAAAGTTCGCCGGTACTGGTGGGGCTCACCCCGCAAGAAGCAGACAGGCTGCCGGGTCCGGCCGTATTCGAACTCACCCTGTCGCCCGGCAACCGGCTCGACGTGAAAGCCACCGTCGGGGAAACCTCCTACAACAAAAAATTCTCCAAACTGCCGGGCCTGCTCGTCACTCCGGCCGGAACGTTCACCTTCACCCTTGCCGGCGACTCCGCCGGAGTAAGTGAACCGCAGACGCTCACCGCCGTTGTAAGCAACCCCATGCAGACGGCAAAGAGGTATGCGGCGGCGCTCAGCGTAGAGCCTACCTCCAAAACCACCTCCATCGTCATCGTCTCGCTCAAAAACACCAACAAGCGTCGGGGCGAGGACTTCATCAACCGGCTGATCGAAGTCTACAACCGGAACACCAACAACGACAAAAACGAAGTGGCGGAGAAAACGGAAGAGTTCATCGCCGGACGTATCCGCATCATCAACGACGAATTGTTCAGTACCGAGAAGGAGCTGGAAACCTTCAAACGGGATGCCGGACTGACGGACCTTGCCAGCGACGCCCAACTGGCTGTGAGCGAAAATTCCGCCTACGAGAAACAACGGGTCGAGAACGGCACCCAGCTCAACCTCGTACGCTACCTCGCCGAATATATCTCCGCCCCGGACAAGATCAACGCCGTGCTGCCCGTCAACGTCGGCCTGCCCGACCAGTCACTCTCCTCCCTGATCGGGCAATACAACGAAATGGTGCTTCAGCGCAACCGCCTGCTACGCAACTCCTCGGAAAGCAACCCGGTGATCGTGAATCTGGATAGCGGCATCCGTGCCATGCGCGAAAACATCCTGACCACCATCCACAGCGTTCAGAAAGGATTGCTGATCACCAAGGCCGACCTCGACCGTCAGGCCAGCAAGTTCAACCGCCGCATCAGCAATGCGCCCGCGCAGGAACGCCAGTTCGTCAGCATCTCCCGGCAGCAGGAGATCAAAGCCGGACTCTACCTGATGCTGTTGCAGAAACGGGAAGAAAACTCCATCGCACTGGCCGCCACTGCCAACAACGCCAAGATCGTAGACGAGGCCATGGCGGACAACGGTCCCGTTTCTCCCAAGACCAAAACGATCTATATGATAGCCCTCGTCATGGGGATGGGCATCCCCGTAGCCATCATCTACGTCATGGGGCTGCTCCAGTTCCGGATAGAAGGACGGGCCGATGTGGAAAAGCTGACCTCCGCCCCCATCATCGGAGACATCCCCCTGGCCGAAGAGGGTAACGGGAAAGCGGGAGGCATCGCTGTCCGCGAAAACGAAAACAGCCTGATGGCGGAAACCTTCCGGGGCATCCGCACCAACCTGCAGTTTATGCTGGGCGAAGAGAATAAAGTCATCCTGGTCACCTCTACCATCAGCGGCGAAGGAAAAACATTTGTAGCCACCAACCTCGCCATCAGCCTCTCGCTGCTGGGCAAAAGAGTAGTCATCGTAGGGCTCGACATCCGCAAGCCGGGACTCAACAAGGTCTTCAACCTCTCGCAGAAAGAAAAAGGAATCACCCAGTTCCTGGCCGGCCCGCAGACCACCGACCTGATGTCTATGGTGCAGCCCTCCGGGATATCCCGCACCCTGAGCATCCTCCCCGGCGGAACCGTACCGCCCAACCCGACCGAACTGCTGGCACGCCAGGCATTGGTGGAAGCCATCGATATCCTCAAAAAGCACTTCGACTATATCGTGCTCGACACCGCTCCCATCGGAATGGTGACCGACACACAGATCATCGCACGGGTGGCCGACCTATCGGTTTATGTCTGCCGCGCCGACTATACCCACAAAGCCGACTATACCCTGCTCGAAGATCTCCGCCTGGGCAACAAGCTCCCCAACCTGTGTACCGTAATCAACGGCTTGGACATGAAAAAGCGGAAATACGGCTATTACTATGGATACGGAAAATACGGCCGCTATTACGGATACGGAAAGAAGTACGGTTATGGCTACGGCTACGGACAAAAGCATAATTAGAAAAGCATCTCTATGATTTTATAAAATATAATGAATTAATTATTTGTTACACTTATTCCATGAAAAGCAAACCGCCAAAAGAGTTAATTTAATTAACCCTTTTGGCGATTCATAATCAATTCTAAAACATCAATGTAATTTTTTATCTTCAATCACATTAAAACACGGACACTGCTTTATCCATTCCTCGGGCTCGATCTCCCCATTGGCGTTCAGGTCCGGACTCAGATCCCGGTGGCCACACACACGGCTGCCGGGATACTGTTTCAATAACGTTTTCACCAACACCCGCATCGAATGTACCTGCCACTCCGTCCGGGTATCCTTGGGACGGCCCCTCGCGTCCAGCCCGCCTTCATAACAGATACCGATACTCGTCGCATTGTGCCCCTTGGCATGCGCCCCGATCTTCTCCACCGGACGGGTAGACACAATCCGCCCGTCCTTCCGGATATAGAAGTGGTATCCCGGCCCGTTGAATCCCCGCCTGCGATGGCAGACATCCAGATCGAACTCCGTAAAACACCGGTCTTCTCTCGTTGCCGAGCAATGAATCACAATCAAATCGATTTTCCTCATACTTCCCCCTTCATTTTTCGACATTCCTCCCACTGAGAAACATCAGGAATGCAATCACCCATTCCAAGATTCTTTGTAACTTCTTCATCGTTGTTTTGCTATATTAAGTTGTTTTACGTTTACACCACAGAGGACACAGAGCAACACAGAGTCTTTATTTTCAAGCTGATATAGAATCTTAATCCCCGGGACTATAGTATAGAGAATTTTAATTTCCGGATTTACAGAAAGGTCGTTGAAATTCCTCCTCTGTGAGACTCTGTGTCACTCTGTGGTCGGGTCATGCTGTCGGGTCATCCACAATATCCCCGTCCCCGCCTCCATCGCCTTTCTGCGCCGCCCGCGTACTCACCTTACTGAAATTGAGCGTCTTCATCGCATCCGCCAGCACAGGCCCCGGACGGAAGTTCACTCTCGCCTTGCTGATATTCGCCGCTTTGAAATCCTCCGCCTTCTCCGCTCCCCTGCTTCGCAGGCCCACCTGGAAGGTGCCGATATTCCCCAGCCTGACAATCTCTCCCCTCGACAGACCATCCACCATTTCATCCTCCAGCGCCTTCAGCACTGCCACGACATCCGCCGAATGTACCGTACAGGCCTTTTCCACCCGGGTCGAGATCTCGTCCAGCCCCACATCGCCGCTGGCCTGTGCCTGGGCATAATACTTGGCGGGATCATCCTTCTTCAGCATGTTCTTGCGCGCCACTACCGAATACGTAACTTCTTTACTCATAATCGTACTTTCTTTTTAGAGTTAAACATCTGTTTTTCAATCACATTTCAAAGATACGACACCCCCGATGCTCCAATGACAAAGAAAGAGGACCGATGACAAAGTTTGAGGAAAAAAGAATATAAAAACACACTGCATTCCGGATATTTTTCCGTACATTTACAGTATGTAACAATCAGATAATCAAAGCCATGAACCAAAGAAAAGAAGAAGACACAACCGAAGCCGATTTCATCATCCGCTCGTACACCAAAGCCGAACTTGCACAGCTTTACTGCCCGGGACTCGCCCCCGTGCTCGCCCTGCAGAAACTCTACCGCTGGATGCGTAAAAACACCGCCCTGACACAGGCACTGTCCGATGTCAATTACAACAAATACCGCCACAGCTTCCTTAAACGGGAAGTCCGGCTGATCGTGTATTACCTGGGAGAACCCTGAATTCACCACAGAGGGGAATTCACCACAGAGGACACAGAGTCTCACAGAGAATCTATATTTTCATTGGATATGCTTTTAGAAAAAAAACTCTGTGAGACTCTGTGTCCCTCTGTGGTGAAAAACACGAAAAAGACTTAGACGTTTCCCTCGAAACATCCAAGTCTTTTCCTCTAAACTCTTAAGTCTTTTCGGAAAAGGCTTAAGAGTTTTTTCATACATTCATTCGTTTGCTCCGGTGTTTTCCGAGGGCCAAAAGTCCAAGGGCCACTCTATGCGTCAGTCTCCCGCCAGCCCCGCCGCGTTCTGATATACATATCTCCCTCTTTATCAATAATTTTAAGCTCTATCGTCTTCCTGAATAGCCGTTTAAAAGTGGTTACCGGAATCCCCATCTCTACCGCCCGATCCATCGCATCCTTATAAGTAAAAGTTCCTGAAAAAGTCTGTAACACCGGACGCAACCTGAAATAAGGCTTCAGGGGCCCGGACTTACTCTCGCTCTTCCGCACACTGGTGGACAGCAGCAAGCTATGCTCCAACAACACATCCGTCATCAACATAGCGGTATGGAAATCCTCGTCCGAACATACATACTGCGGCATCGCCCAGGCGCACTCTCCCTTGCGAAGGGCAGTGAGCACCCCTGCTATCCGGCTCGCCATCAGCCCGTGACGAAGCACGATCGCTCCCGGCGAATCATCCCGCTCGTTCACCACCTCGGACAAGTGTGAGGAGAAACGAGACGTATGTTCCTCCCATTGTGCAGCCGTAAACGTAACCTCCGTGGGGGACTGAAGCAAGAACTGGTGCAACTCCAACAACCGGCCGCTCAGGCGGGCAAACATCGCCCGATGATCTTCACCTCCCTCCCGCGGGGCAGCCGAACGCCAACACCAATCGCTCTGGCCCGTATACACCAGGAAACGGCTGTACAAACCGTTCTCCAACGAAGGAATGAAACGCACCAGCTGGTTGGGAGTGCCGGCAAGGCACAACGCCAAATGCGGATTATGGGCCACCACCTGACGGCCGTTCACCTTGAAATCGGCCGAAACCACTTCGTGTTGAAAAGCCGCCCGAAACACATCATCGTGCTTTCCGTAATCATTCCGGATAGCTCCCGACACCATGTCCAGCTCCGTAGCATTGATGCAGCACCCCAGCTTGCCGCTCTCCTCCAATGCACTGATCAGCATACTCTTCGACACATTGGGCGAAAGCGTCAACAGCTTACGGACAGGCTCTTTGGGACGCAGCGAAAAGTCCGGCGAACGCTTTTCCGCCTGCGCCTTTTTCAACTCCAGCTCCCACTCAAAAAAGGCCTTATCATACACCAGGCGCATCTCCTCGTTCTGCTTCTCATAATAGCGGTGAATCTCTCCGGGCAACAAGCCGGCCAGAGACACCACCCCCTTTCCGCCTCCCGCATGGGCTATCACCATGTAATACAGATGCGGCGAGTAATACACCTGATCGTACAATACACGCACCTCGGGCAGGCAGGCGCTGATATTGGTGATCATCGCCATCAGCAACATATCGCGTTCCCGATAATTGCCGGCCGCCTTCACCCCCTGCGCAAGCAGATCAGGCAAATGCTCAAACACCTCTTCGGGAAAGTAAGGAGCCACCCGACGAAATTCTTCACTTTTTCCGAACAACACATCCTCCATATCCTCTTCACTCTCCCCCTCCTCTGGCGCATAGAGTGGCCCTTGGACTTTTGGCCCCTGACTCGCCATGACAGCGTCCGCCCTCCTGGCAGAAACATACTGATAACCAGACGATAATGTTTTCTCTATTTCTCCGCTCCCGAAATCAGCCTGCGCGTATTTCTCAACCACTGCTTTTTGCAACAGCCGCATTTCTTCCGGCGAAAAACCTTTATACCGGGCAACACGTCCCAGCTTCAGCACAAACGCATGGCGCCCTCCCGCCACAAACGGATTCCGGGCATCAAAATCATTCAGGAAAACCTGCATAAAGCCATCCCCCGCTTCGGAAGCAACGCCCGCCGGGCAAGCCTTGCCCACCGACTGCTCGGAACACTCCCCTTCCGCCTGCAACAGCCCGTCCACCTGCTCCCGCCACGGAAACACCCCGGCACCGGGATTATAGTACGCCTCCGGATCATACGAAGCGTAGCACGCCCGTCCCAGATCGCGGCACGACATATCGCAAGGATGCCCCAGCACCCGTTCCAACTCACGGGCAACGACAGGATAAGCCACCGCATATTGCCCGGCATTCTCGGCATCGATGCGCACAATCAGCTTCAGCCCTTCACCCGAGATACTGACAAAAGCCCCCACCACATAAGGCAGCGCCCCAGCCTTCTCCTTCATCCCGGCCAGCATCTCGAGGCAATGATCAAAGTCGAACAGCGCCAGTCCGTTCAGCTCGGTCACCTGGTTCGCCGCATGTCCGCCCCGGCACTTGCCGGCCACTACCACCGCATTCAGAGCCCCTTTCAGCCTTTTGCCCTCCTCGGTCATGCCCGTCCGCATCCACCGCCGGTACGACTCGGCAAGCACCTTCCAGCGTGCTCCCCTGAGGTCATTATGAAACTCTTCCAGCGAAATCTCTTCCGCTTTCTTTTCCCACACATGGAGGAAAAAGGAAATTTTAAACTCTCTCTTTTTCATTGAGTATTAAATTTTAATGTTTTTAATCCCGATCCGCCGCCAAGCGCACAAAGCAAAACCCTTGCCACTGCGCATCCTCTGCAATGAACCATGATGCAAAAGAACAACAAACTTTTTACACTTCCGAATGTTAAAACCGCCGTAAAAGTCTCTTCGGAAAGCCTCCACACCCACCCGCACCCCACTTTCGCCATCCGTCTCCCGGTTCTTTTTAACACCCGGATTTATTTTCTCACCTCCTGTTTCCGCTCCTGATCCTTCACCGTATTGTTCAGGAAGCGGCACAACCGTTTCAACTCCCGCATCTCTTCTCTCGAAAGCGGTTTGGGAAGCTCACGCACCAGGGCAAACACCTGTCCGGACAACTCTTTAAGCAATTCGTTCGGACTCTTAAACTTGTTCGTTTTTTTTCCATAATTATTAAAATTAAAAGATATGTTAATTATTAAAACTTACAAAAGTAACACCTAAAGATTAAAATTCATTATTTTTTCTATTTTCATAAACAATTTGTTGTATTTAGTAAAATTATATCTATCTTTGCAGCAAAATCAAACGTAAGATTCGGTTTACCCCAGCAGGCAACTGTGACAGGTAACCGCGTAGCGTATCCGGGAGCGACCCTCCCTCCCCTTTCTCAAACCATACTCCCAATCAGACATGAAATCCTGGCTTGCCGCCTATGTCCGTCTCTATCACGAAAAGAAAACCCGTGACCGCCTGACGGCAATGGGCATCGAAAGTTTCCTCCCCGTGCAGGAAGAAATCCATCAATGGAGCGACCGCCGCAAAAAGATCGAGCGCGTAGTCATCCCGATGATGATCTTCGTACACGTCGACCCGGCAGAACGTGCCGAAGTGTTGACCCTTTCGTCCGTCAGCCGCTACATGGTGTTGCGCGGACAAAGCACCCCCGCCGTCATCCCCGACGAGCAGATGGAGCGCTTCCGCTTCATGCTCGACTACTCCGAAGAAGCCATCGAAGTGTGCTCCTCCCCCCTCGCCCCCGGCGAACAGGTGCGAGTCATCAAAGGCCCCCTCGCCGGACTGGAAGGCGAGCTGGTGACCATCGACGGCAAAAGCAAGGTGGCGGTAAGGCTGGATATGCTGGGCTGCGCCCATGTGGATATGCCGGTGGGGTTCGTGGAGAGAGTGGGAAAGATGGAGGCGGTGAGATGAACATGTTCCACCCACTGAAATACAATATTGAAATTTTGAATAGATCAGTAGCCTCCTCAATAAAAGCCTTCCCCCTATTAATACAGCTAGGCAACCCCTATTTTATGGGAAAACTATCCCCAATGGAGGCTGCCTAAATTTTACTCAGCTACGTAAAGAGCACTAATATCATATGCCAAGCGATTCTCAAAATAACAAACGCATAGCCCAAAATACACTGTTATTGTATTTTCGAATGCTCTTTTTAATGCTGGTTAGCTTATATACCAGCCGTGTCAACCTAAATGCATTAGGTATAGAGGATTTTGGTATATACAACGTAGTAGGCGGCCTTGTCGCTATGTTCTCCATTATATCGGGCTCTCTAGTGTCATCCATCAGCAGATTTATCACCTTTGAACTTGGAACAGAAAATAAAGAAAAACTAAAAAAAGTATTTTCAACAGCTGTTTCTATACAGTTTTTTCTGGTTATCATCGTGGTTATTCTTGCCGAAACCATTGGACTTTGGTTTCTAAATAACAAAATGGTAATACCCGAAGAACGTATACTTGCCGCCAATATCATTTATCAGTTCTCTATTATATCTTTTGCACTTTCGTTAATGAGTATTCCCTATACCGGAACAATAGTAGCACACGAAAAAATGTCAGCTTTTGCCTATATCAGTATTTTTGATGTCATAGGGAAACTGGCTGTCGCTCTAACCATTTCTATAGCTCCGATAGATAAACTAATTTGGTTCGCAGGCTTCATTGTATTCAATTCTACCATCATACAAAGTATATATATTTTTTATTGTAAACACCATTTTGAGGAATGTACTTACCATTTCATTTTTGATAAGTCTTTACTCAAAAATATGTTCGGTTTCGCCGGTTGGAATTTTATCGGCTCTATAGCAGCTATTCTCCGTGACCAAGGCGGAAACATTGTCATCAATATGTTTTGTGGACCAGCCGTAAATGCAGCTCGTGGAGTTGCCATGCAAGTCAACAATGCAGTCAGTGGTTTTGTTTCCAACTTTCAGACAGCACTCAATCCACAAATTACAAAAAGTTATGCTTCTGGCAACTATGATTACATGATGCAACTCATCTTTCAAGGTGCACGACTTTCTTATTACATTTTACTTATCCTTGCCTTACCTATCATCAGTAATACCCATTTTATTCTTCAATTATGGTTGGGGCAAGTACCAAAACATACTGTACTATTCGTACAGCTTGTCCTATTCTTCACTATGAGTGAATCTTTAGCCAATCCTCTAATAAACGCTATGCTGGCTACTGGGAAGATCAAAAAATTTCAAATCATAGTCGGTGGACTTAATCTGGTCAATTTACCTTTATCTTATATCTGCCTTCGTTTAGGATGTATTCCAGAATCAGTTGTGATAATAGCTATTATCATATCTATGATATGCGAAATGGCCCGTGTTATTATGTTACGTAATATGATACACTTTCCTGCTCGCTCCTTCCTTAAAAAGGTATATTTCAATGTAATATTTGTCACCATCACAGCCTCTATACTCCCTCTGTACCTACACTTTATACTTGAAGAAAATATTTATACTTTTACTCTCATAAGTGTAGTTTCATTTTCATGTACACTTCTCTCTATTTTATATATTGGTTGCAATAGTGAAGAGCGTGTCATGGTATTTAGTAAAGTTAAGGTAATAGTGAACAAAGTATCAAAACGCTATAAATAATATGTCCTTAGTCAATAACTTCACAGTTAAAAAAGTTCGTTCTTCCAATCTGGAGTCGTTACGTTTGCTTTCAATGTTTTTCGTTTTGGTAGTACATGCCGATTTTCAGGCTCTTGGTATGCCTGACAGGACAGAAATGACAATTCTTCCTTTATTTTCTGTATTTCGAATTATTATAGAAGCATTTGCTATCGTCTGTGTCAACTCTTTCGTCTTATTATCAGGCTGGTTTGGCATAAACTTCCACATTAAAAGTCTATGCAATCTGCTTTTTCAGTGTGCATTCTTTTTAATTGGTATCTATACTTTTACAATATTGATTGGCATTGAACCATTATCGATAAGTGGTATTAAAAGATGTTTGATGCTCACTAATAATGTTTGGTTTGTGAAGTGTTATTTAGGTATGTTTATTATGGCTCCCATCCTCAATGCCTTCGTTGAAAAAACTGACAAAAGAACATTTAGTACAGTGCTGCTCTCTTTTTTTATCTTCCAGACAATATATGGCTGGTTTTCCAATGGGGCCCCCTATTTTGAAAAAGGATATTCTGCCTTCTCTTTTATGGGGCTGTATCTTTTAGCGCGCTACGTTCGTATCTATCAACCATCTTATACACAGTGGTCAAAAAGCAAGAATCTCCTTATGTACATAAGTTTGTCTACTTTTACAGCCCTAATGCTAATCATTACATGCTACTTTGACAAAGTTGGATATTTTTGTATGTTTTGGACTTATACGAGCCCATTAGTGATAGCAGGTGCACTTTATCTGCTCCTTTTCTTTAATAGGTTCGCTTTTCAAAACAAAGGAATCAATTGGATTGCGGCGTCCTGTTTTGCTGTTTATCTATTCCATTTCTTCATATGGGAATACTTTATGAAACCACACATCCAACAACTAGCAGTTACCTACAATGGTATATCATGCCTGTTGGTAATCACGGGTCTATTATTAACATTCTTTACAGCAGCTATTTTAATAGATAAGATACGTCTCTATATATGGAACCATTTTGTATCTAAATATATCAGTTAACGTGATAACACTTACTTCCAAATACGACTGTTGCGGGTGTACAGCCTGTACCTCCGCTTGTAATAGGGGTGCTATTATCATGCAGGAGGATGAACAAGGATTCCTTTATCCACATATCAACACTACACAATGCATCGATTGTGGCCTTTGTAATAAAGTTTGTCCTGTGTTCCGATACGATGTTATAAGCAATAAAAAAAATGTAAATCCCCATATTCTCGCTCTTCATCATCATAATGAAAAAACTTGGATATCCTCCTCTAGTGGTGGTGTATTTGCCTCCCTTACAGACTATGCCCTTCGGCAAGCCGGTGTAATATTCGGAGCTATATATGATGACAATTTTGTAGTAGTTCATCGCAGAGCAGAAACCCAAGAAGACACACTGAAATTCAGAGGTTCCAAATATGTGCAAAGTAATTTAACTGGTATTTATCAACAAGTTAAGTTTTATCTCCAAGAGCAACGTTTCGTTCTCTTCAGTGGTACTCCTTGCCAAGTGGAAGGGCTCAAAGGATACTTACAGAGATCCTACGACAACCTACTCACAGTAGATATCCTCTGTCATGGAGTACCCTCACCCCGAGTGTTTCATGACTACCTCAATTTTATTCGTCAAAACTCAGATTTTCACTTCACAGGTATTTTTATGAAAGACAAGACTTTTGGTTGGAGATATCAGAATTCTCGCCTTTTCTTTGGCAAGAATGCCAGCCAGTTCAATACAGTACTTTCTCGTCTTTGGAATGACATCTTTTATAGCCATCTCACAACACGTCCTTCATGCCATGCCTGCCGTTTTACCAACTATCTGCGCCCTGGCGATATCACTATAGGTGATTTTTGGGGAATCGAGAAACATCATCCTCAGTTCACTGATAATAGAGGGATCTCACTTATTATGCTTAATAATACTAAAGCTGAAATCGTATGGAATCATATAAAAGATGACTTCAATTATCTAGAAAGCAACATCAAAGAATGCATACAACCTAATCTAAAGTATCCTGTACCCGAACCAGTCAACAAAGCTACATTCTGGCAGGATTATGCTTCAATGCCTTTCTTTCAAATAATGAACAAATACTATAGGATCACACATCAAGATCTCTTGAAAAATCGCTTTTATATGATTTTACTAACTCTCAAAAAACGGTTTACATGAAAATAGGAATACTTACTTTTCATGATGCTCATAACTATGGTGCCATGCTACAATGCTACGCTCTCCAACAGTTCCTCTTTAAAAAAGGATACAACGTAGAAGTGATTGACTACAGACCGGCATTCTATCAAAAGCAATACCATCGTCACAGTCTATGCCCGTGGATAGGGAAAAATCCAGTACGCACAATGAAGAGTATCTATTATAATTATTATCTTTTCAACAAACGTTGTGCCGCATTCTCTGATTTTCACAATCGCCACCTCTACATGTCTATACCGGCTACTCGTACTAATATACCACAAAGCTATGATGCTTATATTGTAGGCAGTGATCAGATTTGGAATCCCCAACTCACTAATGGCTTTCATGATGTCTATTTCTGCGATTTTTGTTTTCCTAAAGGAAAGAGTCGGTTCATTGCGTATGCCCCCAGTATGGAAATCAGCAGATTATCTACACAAGAAGCAGAATACCTAACTCGTGTTCTTAACTGTTTCGATGCTCTCTCTGTACGTGAATCATCACTTATTCCCATACTACAGCCTCTCGTCAGCCAGCCCATCCAACAAGTACTTGACCCGACACTTTTATTAGATGCGACAGCTTGGAATCCATTAATAGGCAAATGCCCTGAAAATCGTCCTTACGTTGTATTATATCAAGTTCGTGAAAACCCAGCAGTCCGGATGAAAGCTTTCGAAATAGCCCAATCTATTGGAGGCATAGTAGTAGAACTGACAGCACGTATCGACTGTCATTATTCCACTAAGTATCAAACAGCCTCACCTGCAGATTTTGTCACTTACATCCGATATGCAACCTATGTAGTCACCACCTCATTCCATGGAACCGCTTTCTCACTTATTTTCAATCGTCCATTTTACACATTTTCTCTTGGAGATAATTTTGACTCCCGTTCAGCTTCCCTCCTTGAGTCAGTAAATCTCACCGAGCGTTTAGTATGCCCCGACGAACAGTTTGAAATAAGTCTAATTGATTTCAAACAAGCGAATAAAAGACTGAAGCATTTGAGAAAACAGTCATGTGATTTTTTAAGACAGTCATTACACGAAAGACAAGAACAATAAGCATCAATATTTCCAAAAGACATTTTTTTAGTCATGAAAGTTTCCATTATAGTTCCTTGTTACTCAGTTGCATCAAAACTACCCCGATGTGTGCATAATCTATTGGCTCAAACTTTCACAGACTGGGAACTTATTTTAATAGATGATGGGAGTACAGACAACACATGGGATATTTGCAATAGCTTTACAAAGAACAATGCTCATATTCATGCCGTACACAAAGAAAACGGTGGTGTCAGTTCAGCCAGAAATACAGGAATTGAGATAGCTAAGGGAGAGTTCATAACTTTTATCGATTCAGATGACTATGTAAAGCCGGACTACCTTCAGAAATTGGTAGAAGGCCAGGAAGCAGACTTAGTATTATGTGGCTTTCGTAGTTCCACGGGAATAGACTTCACACCAGAACCTCAATACCTCATTGGAGATGACCTTAGTAAAAATATACAAGCCATCGTAGAGAATGACTATTTACTTTATTCCCCTTGGTGCAAACTCTTTCGTCGTGATATTATCCAAAAACACCAACACCGCTTTGATCCCGAAATTCGTTTAGGTGAGGACACTATTTTTTGTTATAAGTACCTGCTCTATTGCTCTTCCATAAAGGTAGTGGCATCAAACAGCTACTTTTATGACGGCGTGTGGGGTGGCTATAAAAAGTATGTACTAACACGACAGGAAGTAGAATATCTAGATAAAGCAGAAATTACGACGCTGCATAATATAAATCAACACTTTAACTGTCGGATAGACCTGACATATCGTGGCTATCATGTAGCCATGCTAAAAGGATTATATGAAAAATTCAGAGATTACGACACCTTCGAGATGTATACCCGCACACACGATGTATTACCACCGGAGCATTTTTTTGCCAACCATAAACTTAGTTATATTTTTTGGGGTATCGTGGAACTGGAAACGCTCTATGTTGACAAAGAATATTGTGCAGGTAAACTCTTCATGCAACGTCTACATCATTTTTTTACTATACCAACCAATCAGTTACTCTCGTATTCCTACAAGATGCGTTTGATACATTACTTGGTAAAAAGCAAACATTACACGATGGCCCATGTGCTCTTAATATTCCTTTCAATCTTAAAGCATTAATCTTTATGAGTTCGCCTAAAATATCTATTATCATACCAGTTTATATGGCAGAATCCTATCTACACCGATGTGTAGATAGTATCATTACCCAGACATTTACTGATTGGGAACTCCTTTTGGTGGATGACGGAAGTCCCGATCATAGCGGTGAGTTATGTGAAAAATATGCTTCCGCCTACAAGTCCCGAATAAAAGCTTTCCACAAACCAAACGGAGGCGTTGCTTCCGCACGTGAATTTGGTATGCAACAGGCGCGAGGCGAATACTCTATTCATGTAGATCCAGATGATTGGATTGACAGTAATACACTAGAAGAACTCTACCAACAAGCTGTTAAAGAACAAGCTGACATGGTCATATGCGACTTTATGATGGAATACCCTAACCGTCAGATACACAATTGTCAAAAGCCACAATTATTAGATTCCAGCAGTTTCATGCACCAACTCCTTCAGCAGGAACGCCATGGCAGTTTATGTAACAAGCTTATACGTACCGAACTTTACCATAAATACCAACTACATTTCCCGGAAAAAATGATATGTTGGGAAGATCTTTATATCTGCTGTTCCATTCTGCTACATGGATGTAAATTAGCTTATGTACCCCACGCATTATATCACTACGACTTTTATACAAACGATAATAGTATGGTACGCCACACTGATATGCGTGGTCTTCAGGCACAGATAGACTTCTGCAGACTTATGCAGGCCAAAATATCACCAGAGTATCTGCCTGAACTCAATGAACTAAAAGGTATAACCCTTATCACGGCCTTTCGTAACCAATTGCTTAATGAACAAGCAATTCGTTCTCTTTTTCCAGAAATCAATGATTGGTATGTAACTAGATATGGACATGATTATGAAAAATCCAACTACTATGGCCTAACATTAGTTCTTCGTGGCTATAATTTCAAAACTGCAAGAAGAAGAATGTTTGTAGCCAAATTCCTAGTACAAATAAAAAATAAAATTACAAGAATGCTATAACCCCCAAAGATGAACAACACCAATCCTTTAGTATCAATCATAGTACCGGTTTATAAAGTAGAACGCTACATACACCGTTCAATAGACAGCTTATTACGTCAGACTTATAATAATTTAGAAATTATCCTTGTGGATGACGGAAGTCCAGATAATTGTCCTTTCATTTGCGATAAATATGCAATGCAAGATAATCGTATCCGTGTCATCCATAAATCCAATGGCGGCCTCTCTGATGCCCGTAATGCTGCACTAAATGTAATGACAGGACAATATGTCACTTTCGTAGATAGCGATGACTATATCGCAGACAACATGATCGAGAAATTCATCGAAACAGTAAAACTGTATCAATGTAATATGGTAGTTGCTGGAATGAATATAATTGATAAAAATAATCAAATTTATGATTATCGCAGAACTCTAACATCTACACTTTCTACAGGCATCGATATAACCCGAAAACTATTAAAAGATGTTTTTCCTTTTAACTTCGTTTGTGCTAAAATCTTTGAATCATCCCTTTTTGAAGAAATTCGTTTTCCTGTAGGTCGCCATTACGAAGACACTGCTACCACATACAAGCTTACGCACAAATGTGAAAGAATCTATTGTATCGCTGATTGCCTCTATTTTTATGAATTGGAACGTGAAGGTAACATTACCTCTGAACTAAATACCTCCAAAGCCATTAAGAGTTACATAGATGGATGTTTAAACAGCCGGGAACAAATCTTTTTTTGTCAAAAGCATAAAGACTTTTCCGATTTACTTCCAGTGCTAACCAAGCGTTTACAATTATGGGCTCTACTTGCAATACAATCTGCTATTAGTTTAGGATATAAAGAATATATGTTTTATTATCATCAGATAAGAATATATATCCGCTCACTCTCTTATACGCAACGAATGACGCACCTTCAAATTGCACTAACATTTCCTATAATTTATTACTCACTCTATCCACTATTGTCGAGATTGAAGAAGATGTATAAGAATTAAGAGAATAACTAATATGAAGAAAATAAAAACAGCATTTGCTCTCCCGCTTTTTTGGCTACTCTTCAAAGTAAGCAAAGATATGCACAAGATTCAAGTTGATGGACAAGCTTGGTGTCAGTGGCAACATAAGAACTTCACATTATGGAACATGTGTAGTTTATTTATAGGTTTCAAGGAGTTTCGCAACCTATTCTATTACCGCATAGGATATCTCCACCATCTGATAGAGTGGATTTTTCCCCGCATGACAAATTTATATATTACCACTCCTCGCTCCGATGTGGATAGCGGACTTATCATACAGCATGGTTTTGCCACTATTATATCAGCTAAACAAATAGGAAAGAATTGCAAAATATATCAGCAAGTTACCATTGGGTATGACCATACTTTGCAGGCTCCTATAATAGGTGACAACGTAGAAATTTGTTGTGGAGCCAAAGTTATAGGTGGTGTCACTATTGGCAATAATGTCATCATCGGAGCCAATGCTGTTGTAATAAAAGACGTACCAAACAACTGTATAGTAGCGGGTGTACCTGCAAAAATTATAAAGAAAATATGATATATCTCATTTGCCAGGACTGGTCAAATACCAGCAATAATCATGCAGGTATAAAATACTTATGCAACCAAATTCAGGAGATGTATCCTGAAAGCTATAAAACCTTCGTTATTCCTGCCTTTTGGAATGACAGGTCAAAATCCCCCATTCGAATCATAGCAAGTTTACAATATCACTTTGCTCGATACAAGCACAGACTATACACGAAAAAGTTGTACAATCACATAATATCAAAGCTACGAAAAGGAGATAAAATAATTCTTATGGAATACATGGAGAAATTTTTTCCCATGCTCCATTTTGCACAAAAAGTGAAAAGATATAAATTCAACATACCTCTCTACGCAATGGTTCACCTTGTTCCAAGCCGGTTGGAAAAAGGATTCTCAGACAAGAAAACATTTGATGAATGGACAATCTGCATCGATAAATTTCTTACCCTTGGCCATTCATTAACCCAATTCCTTATTACCAAAGGGCTACCTGAAGATAAAGTTGTTACCACCTTTCATTATGTGGATGAATATTACCATAACAAAAGACCTGTACGTTTGCATAAGAATATCCGTGTAATAGCCATGGGTAATCAGATGAGAAACCTCAAACTACTAAAAACAATCGTTGATAATAACCCTAATGTCAATTTTACCATTTGCCAAGGGGTAAATGATTTGTCATCCTATTTCCTGAAAAATACAAATGTCGAACTCATCCCATTTGTTGAGGAATCCGAGTTACGACAGCACATGGCTAATGCCGATATATCGCTAAATGTCATGGAAGATACCGTAGGTAGTAATGTAATTGTCACATCATTAGCTATGGGATTAGCTATGATTTGTAGCAATGTTGGTTCCATCAAAGACTATTGTGATGATAGTAACACTATATTTTGTAATAACTCTAATGTAGAAGAGTTCTCTCAGGCTATAACCGCATTACAAACAGATAGAATACGATTGAATACAATGCAACAATCGGCAGCCAATATGGGATTACAATTTACTATTGAGAAGTTTGTGAGACAAATAAGCGCATTATAATGAATTTGGACCTTGACTTCATATTACTAAATTTACTGTTATTATATACATTCTGGAAAGCCGGTAGAAATATCTCGCAAAGCATGGATTACTGGCATAATGCCGGATTGTGCGTAATCCTATTCTCTATTGTACAAGGCTGCCGATTTGCCAGAGGAAATGATTACTTTGCGTACTCCAGAATTTTCCGTGAAGGTAGCCTGCATGTCGAAAATCCATTTTTCTCAGTCATTAATGAATTACTCAGAATAGTTGGTATTAATGAGTATAGTTGTTTTATGGTGTATGCGTTCACATTTGCATTGTGCGCCATGATTTTTATGAAAGACTATCGCACGTATGCCAGATATATGTTCCCACTATTCTTGATAGGCTTCATGAACTTCGAAGAAAGCATGATACGCCAGGCATTCAGCTACTCTTTTTTCTTCCTATATTTGAAATATCTCTTTAAGTTGAAATTTAACAAGCCAAAGGATATATTGCATAACCATAAAAAATTAATATACTGCATAATATTTGCCATACTAACATTAGCCATACACACTGGCAATATTATAAGCTTATTTGTAATCACCACCCTCTATATATTTTGGCGTAAACCTTTCCAGCCACAGTTTGCCATACCGATATATGTTGCGTGTGTCTACATATTACCACATATATTTAATTTCAATTGGCTGGAACCCATTTTAAGCTTTGCAGCAGACACAAACGAACGTGCAGCAGAATATGTGAAGAATGCTGACTATTGGTTTTCAGAAAAGGGTGAGAACGATCAGTATGATAAAAATTTTATCGTGGAAATTATTCAAGTGATAGGCTCTTCTGCATTGATGTATTTCGGATATAGACTAATCATAGAAAAGTTACCCAAACATTATGCTCTGATAACAATGCTTAATACCTTTATTATTGGTTTGTGTATAGAGTCTATATTCGTAAAACTAGAAATTTTGCATCGTATAGGACAAACTCTAGATATTGTAGGTTACTTTGCTTTAGCAATAGTAGTATCCTATAAAACAATTAAACTAAAACCTATCCAAAAAGTAGCCTATGTCTGTCTCCTTTGGTTTGTTTATTACTACGTAAAATACTTATTCTTCAGTGGGCGTACTATGTTCATCTGGGATACCCATTATCCTTTTTTCAAATTTATATAAGTCACTGAAAATACCACGTACCCCCAAAAATAACATAATCTATGATACCTAAAGTTTCAGTTATAGTACCAATATATAATGTAGAAAAATATCTAGACCAATGTGTACAGGCACTTCTTGCACAAACACTATCAGATATAGAAATTATTCTAATTGATGATGAGTCTCCTGACAATTGTCCAAAGATATGTGATGATTATGCCGCTCAATACCCTAACATAAAGGTTATTCATAAAAAAAATGCAGGGCTGGGTATGGCTTGTAACAGTGGCTTAGATGTAGCTACGGGAGAGTATGTGGCATTTTGCGACTCTGATGATTATGTAGATTCTGACATGTATATGACCATGTATAATGTAGCCCAAAAATATACCTGTGATGCTGTTTTTACAGGCTTAAAACGAATAACAATGGCTGGCATCCCTACAGGAACAGTGACTCATCAAAAAGAATTTAAACTATACAAAAGTAAAAATGAAATTCATACGCTTCTAAAAGATTTAATAGCTTCAGATCCTTATGCACGCGAGGAGCGCGCTATTCAAGTATCCGCTAAGGTAGTCCTCTACCGTCGTAATTTGATAGAAAAAAAACATCTACGATTCGTATCAGAACGTATATTACCTTCCGAAGACTTGATATTCAATGTAGATGTATTGGCTAATAGTAATATTGTATGTGTACTACCACAAACCTTCTATAACTATCGGACAAATCCGATCTCAATTTCGCACACAATAAAAAAAGATAAATTCAGCCTTTTTAAACAATTATATATAGAGATAACCGACCGTTGCCATCGATTAGGAGTGGAAGACAATGTACAACTACGGATACAAAGAATGTTCCTCGGTTACACACGCAACTATATATGCAACATACTCAATTCTAGCATAACAAACATTGAGAAGAAACAAATTACTTCTTCAATATGTAAAGACGGTATTTGGAAACCCATTTGGAAAACATATCCTCTGTCAGTAATGCCTTTACCACATAGAATATTTACATTCGCTATGCGTCATAATTTCTATTCATTACTGTTAGTATTAGCAAAAATCAAGAAATAATCATATGTACAAGGCTCCCCCAAGAGACATCAGCATTGACATTCTAAAATGTATCGCAGCTATTATGATAACCAACTCACATATGGATATTCTATATGGAGACTATTCCTATCTAGCCACTGGTGGGGCGATAGGTGATGCACTGTTCTTTTTTTGCTCTGGTTACACCTTATTTTTAGGTCGGGATATGGATTTCTTTAACTGGTATAAACGAAGAATAAACCGTATCTATCCGACAGTGTTTACATGGGCGCTAATTGCAGCGGTATTTTTCGATCAGCGTTATGATATGCCAGAAATACTAATCAAAGGCGGTGGTTGGTTTGTAAGCTGCATCATGATTTATTATGTAGTACTGTGGTTTATACGTAAATTTCTTAAGAAACATCTTAAATGGGTGTTTTTCATGGCAGCAACTATAACGCTTCTGTGGTACTTTGTACTAGGCTTTGGTGAAAAAAGCGGTAATAATATGTATGGATGGAATTACTTTAAATGGTGCTATTATTTCTTATTTATGCTTTTAGGATCTATGATGGGATTAAAAAGAAACCTGAATAAAAAAACATATCCGTTTTTCGAAGGATTATATGACAAACACATCCATATTATCCCAATCTTTCTAAAACTATTGATATGTATAGTTCTATTTTTTGGATTATGTTGGTTTAAGCGCCAAACAGGTATAGGATGGGAACTATTGCAAATATCATCACTAATTCCTCTATTGGGCACTACATATTATTTTTGGAGATTGTCCAACACAAAATTATTAACCCAAGCATATCATCATCATCTGACAGGTCCTATCATTCGTTTCATCAGTGGGCTCTGCTTGGAGATATATTTAGTACAATACAACTTGTTCACTGACAAACTTAATAATATTTTCCCATTAAATCTATTAGTAATATTTTCCACTATTCTTGTTACAGCTTACCTTCTCCGCTGTCTTTCCCGAATATGGAGTCAGACTTTTAAAGATGGGGATTATGACTGGCGGGATGTAACCAAACTTTACAGTTAACATAAGAATATTATGATACAATCAAAAAAAGACTTAAAATATTATTTATCCGAGGACCTGAAGCGTTTCAATAATCATAAGCCTAATATAAAAGACTGGTTATTACACAATGAAATATGGTATATCTTCCACTATATTCGTCATTTGCGTTATGTGGAATATTATAAAAACACCAACAAAAATAAAATTCTATTTTTCTACCATTTTTTCCGTTATAAACGACTAGGTTTCAAACTAAAAATAACTATTTATCCTAATACTATTGGAGCAGGTTTAAGGATCTATCATGTGGGAGATTTTATTCATATTGGGGCACAGTGTCATATAGGACATAATTGCACACTACTTCCTGGAGTAGTATTTGGTAACAAGTATGAGAAAGCAACTGACACACAAATAATTGCAGGCAACAATTGCTACTTTGGACTCGGAGCCAAAATTTTCGGTTCCATTATAATAGGAAACAACGTTACCATAGGAGCAAATGCAGTGGTCACAAAGGATATTCCAGATAACGCCATAGTTGGTGGGATACCAGCAAAAGTATTAAGATTCAAAGAAATAAATATACTATAAAACCATTATTATCTATGCCTAAAGTTTTAGTAGTGGCCACCTCTCGTAAAACCAAAGGAGGAATCACTTCTGTAGTAAAAGCACATGAAACAGGAGAACAATGGAAAAAGTTTCATTGTAAATGGATTGAAACACATCGGGATGGAAATAGCGTAAGAAAATTATGGTATTTAGCTACAGCCTTAATAGAATATATTTGTCTTCTACCTTTCTATGATATTGTACATATACATGTAGGATTAAGAACATCAGTCAATAGAAAACTTATATTTGCACGGATTGCTCTTCTGTTTAGAAAGAAAATTATTGTTCACTTTCATCCAGCAACGGAAAAGCATCTATTCGATCCTATGTTTAGTGGCAATATAAAGCATTTATTCGAACTATCTAATAAACTTCTTGTACTATCTCCCAAATGGATAGAATGGATAAACGAAGCATACCGAGGGAATAAATATAATATACAAGTGCTTTATAATCCATGCCCGAGTGTGAAACGAAGCATTCAAAGAGAGAATTATATTCTATATGCAGGGATTCTATCAGACAGAAAAGGCTACAACCGACTTATTGAAGCATTCAGTAAAATTGCTGCAAAATATCCAGATTGGAAAATAAAATTCGCAGGAAATGGAGAAATTGAAAAAGGTAAATCCTTGGCTGTTAAATTTGGTATAGAACAACAAACTGAATTCCTGGGTTGGATAGCCGGCAATACAAAAGAGAGTATATTTCAACATGCTTCCATTTATTGTTTGCCCAGTTGGGGAGAAGGATTTCCCATGGGAGTAATAGATGCAATTGCTTATGGAATTCCTGTCATTACAACTCCTGTAGGAGGATTAGAAAAAGTTTTTCACGACGGTATTGATGCTATGATTTATGAAACTTACGATTTAAAGATGTTGGCTGACAAATTAGAACAATTAATAAAATCGGAGACTTATAGGAATAGTATAGTAAACGAAGCAGATAAATTGGTATGTAACGACTTTAATATCATCACTATTTGCAATAAAATTGAAAAAATATATGAGAACATGTAGTCCTCGCCTAGCAAAAGAAAAATACTGCACCGGATGTATGGCTTGCAGTGATGCATGTACACATGATGCTATCAAGATTGTGGAAAAGAACTGTATGCCATTTGTGAAAGTAGATACCCATAAATGCATGAATTGTCATTTGTGTGAAAAAGCATGTCCGATAATAACTCCTGTAAAAAAGAACAGAGCTGAAGAAATGAATGTATATGGAGGTTGGGCCAATGATGAACAGACCCGCATTGATGCAGCCTCCGGAGGTGGTTTTTCTGGTTTAGCACAAAGCTTTTTCCACCTGCATAAAGAAGATAAAGTTGCCGTCATTGGAGCTACACTCGCAAACAATAGAGTATATCATCAATTAATAGAGCAGGAAAAGGATATTGTGTTATTAACTAATAGCAAATATATACAAAGCGATACTCAAGGAATATATAAAGAAGTTATAGAGAGACTAAAAACCGGATATTGGATATTATTTTCAGGGTGTCCATGTCAAATAGCAGGATTATATGGCTTTTTAGGTAAAAAGAGGGATAGTGAACGGCTTATAACAATTGAGGTTGTATGTCACGGTATTGCCAGTTATGAAGCTCTTGATCTTCATTTAAAATACTATAACTCCTCACGTATATATCGTTTTCGAGATAAACGACACGGCACACAAGATTGGGAACAGTCGCAATGTACTACTATTGAACAGAATGGAGAAGAAATAAAATTGAAACGGAAGGATGACATGTTTTACGCTATTTATGCAGGATGGATGCTCGACCGAAAGAGTTGTAGCAATTGCCAGTTTGCGGAAATAAATAGGGTAGCGGATATTACAATAGCAGATTTTTGGGGATTACAGGTACCAGACTATTATAAACAGGGTGTATCACTTATCATAGCCAACAATAACAAAGCAGATACCATGATAAAAGCAGCGGATGCGATTTATACTTTCAAAGAATCACTACGTACAGCAATTAATGGAAATCCGCATTTATTTACAGGGTACAAACTAATTCAATTCCATCCAATAGTGATGTGGCCTGACTTCTTCCGAAAGATTCTTCCTAAACGAATACGGTTCAAGATATTAACCAACAGAATGCCATACAAACTATTTTGGGCACTCTATAAATTGGGAACAATATATCTGGTTAAGTACCAAAAGAAACAATTAATCAGTAAATTTCAGAAAGATGATAACCTACTTAAATTGTTAAATAATGCAAATAGGGGGGGGGGTAAAATGGCCTAAGCCCAATTACAATAACAAAAAAATATACAAATGAAAATTGGAATAATCACTATTTGCAAAGTAAACAACTATGGAGCAGAGCTACAAGCTTTTGCAACGCAGAAGAAATTGGAACAAATGGGACATAATGCAGAGATAATAAATTACCTTTATTATAAAGACTGGCATTTTAAAGACACTCCCCTATCACAACCATTTGTACCTTTAGACATGAAAGGTAAACTAAGCTACTGGATAAAATACAGACTAATGAGTTGGGTAGTAAATAAGGTATTACCTATATTCAATGGGAACATGAGACGAAGGTTACACAACTATCAATCATTTATAGATAGTGAGCGCTTTTCAGCTCAATACAAATCAATGGATGAGTTGTACAAGACTTACCCTAAGTATGACATTTATATGGTAGGAAGCGATCAAGTATGGAATCCTTCAGCTTCTTCTTCTATTGAACCTTACTTTCTAACTTTTGCTCCGAAAAATGCTCCTAAAGTGACTTATGCTTCTTCATTTGGTGTAGCATCAATAGCACCTAATCTAAGCAAACGCTATGCAAAGCTGTTGAACAATCTAGACACAATTGCAGTAAGGGAACAGAGCGGAGTTGAACTCGTAAAACAACTGACTGGACGTGAGGCAAAATTAGTTGTTGATCCCACTCTACTATTGAGTAAAGCAGATTGGGAACCTTATATGAAACCTTTAGCAAAAATATCTACCCAGTACATATTGATTTACCAATTATTTCCATCACAAACAGTAATAGATGTAGCATTAAAAATAGGCAAAGAGAAAAATCTCCCAGTATATAATATTTGTAAACGGGCTTACGGAATGAAAAAAATTGTCGGAATCAACAATATCCTGGATGCCGGTCCTTCAGAATTCCTTTGGCTGATAGCTAACGCTACTTGTATGGTGACCAATTCTTTTCATGGTACTGCATTCTCTGTGAATTTTGCAACACCTTTTTGTTGCGTACTAAACCGTAAAAGGAAAAACAATGGACGGATGATTTCATTTCTGGACAAAGTAGATATGAGTAATCGCATACTATACGAAGATTCCATAGCAGAATTAAATGTAATGACTGCATGTAGTGAAGTGACCAACAATCACTTGAGATTATTGGTCAACAACTCAATAGATTACCTCAAAAGTATAATAGAGAATAAAGAACAAAAATGCTAAGTATCCTTATCAACGCTTACGCCTGTTCTCCCAACATGGGCAGTGAACCGGGTATGGCCTGGAACTGGTGCATAAACCTAGCCAGGCATTGTGAACTATACATTATCACTGAAGGTGAATTCAGAGACAAAATAGAGGCAGTGCTCCCTACCCTGCCTCAAGGGAAACACATGCACTTTTACTATAATCCGGTTTCGGAAGAAATACGGAAGATGTGTTGGAATCAAGGAGATTGGCGTTTCTATAAACACTATAAGAAATGGCAATGGAAGACTTACGAGATGGCACAGGAAATAATAGTCAAACAACATATAGATATTGTACACCAATTAAATATGATTGGCTTTAGAGAACCCGGATACCTTTGGAAACTAGATAAGCCATTTGTTTGGGGACCGGTAGATGCTAAAGAAAAATTTCCGACAGCATATCTAAGAGATGCAGGGATAAAAGCAAACTTATTCATCAGATTAAAAAATCACATAACCGGTTTACAGTTACGATATTCACTACGAGTAAAAAAAGCTGTAAAAAAAGCCTCTGTAGTAACATCCGCATCTTCTGAATCTCAGAAGAGTTTCAAGAAATATTTTCATATTGACGCTCCCTTATTAAATGAAACAGGGTGTTATCCTAAAACAACAATAATAAACAGTACAAAAGAAAAAGGTGATTTAAATTTGCTTTGGGTAGGTAAATTAGATTTCAGAAAACAATTGCCTTTAGCGATAAAGGCCATAGCACGACTGGCTAATCCACATATAAAACTCCATATCGTAGGTGGTAACAATAACTCCTATCAAAAGTTAGCGATGGAATTGAACATATCACATCAATGTATCTGGCATGGGGTTATCTCACATAATGAAGTTCAGGAACTCATGCAGAAAGCAGATATTTTCTTTTTTACCAGCATAGCTGAAGGAACTCCACATGTTGTTTTAGAAGCCATCAACAATAACCTTCCTGTTATCTGTTTCGACATATGTGGACATGGTGACTCAATTAATGAACAAGTAGGGATAAAAATTCCCCTATCTACTCCGCAACAATCCATCAACGATTTTGCGGAGAAGATAACATATCTGTTTAACCATAGAGACGTACTTAAGCAAATGTCTGAAAATTGCAGAGTCCGTCAAGAGGAACTATCGTGGGACAATAAAGCCAAACAGATGGTCAGTCTATATAAAAAAGTATTGTCACAAGAATGAGTAAAAGATACAAGCTATAAAAATAATATGTATGATATCTTTTTTAATAAATACTTTCCTCTTTATCGGAAAAAGCATACCTTTGCAAAGAAATTCTTACCCCATAATTCCAAAGCCTGCTCTTCGTGACAGGTAGCAGCGTAGCGTACTTATAACTACCCATTCCATCTCAGAAACATGTTGAAGCTCAAAACAGTTTCACTCCTGAAGCACAGGAGCGACTTATCTATATTGCCCGAAGGTAAATTATTGATAAACACAATTAACGCCCATTCATATAATACAGCCTTGAAAGATGCCGGGTTTGCAGAAGCCTTACTCAAAGGCGGAGCACTGATTCCTGACGGAGCAAGCATGGTATTGGCGTTTAGATGGCTCCGAAAAGAGAGCATAGAACGTACTGCCGGATGGGATCTCTTTGAATATGAAATGGAACGGCTGAACCGGAAAGGAGGTATTTGCTACTTTCTGGGAAGCAGCAAAAATACACTTAAATTGATCAAAGAAAAAGCTAAAACCGTATATCCGAATATTCGAATAGAGACTTACTCCCCACCCTACAAACCGGAATTTACAGAAGAAGAAAATCAAATGATGATAGATGCCATAAATGCGGTAAAGCCGGACTTATTGTGGATAGGCATGACGGCTCCCAAACAAGAGAAATGGGCGTATACGCATCTGGATGCACTGGAGGTGAACGGACATATAGGAACTATCGGAGCGGTATTCGACTTCTTTGCGGGTACGGTGGAACGTGCTCCGGTCCGGTGGCAAGAGCATGGACTGGAATGGCTGTATCGCTTGATCAAAGAGCCTAGGCGCATGTGGCGCCGGTATATCATCGGGAATGCCTTGTTCCTGTGGAACATCACCAAAGAAAAATTCTCTATATAACATCAATCAATGAGGCTAAAAAAAGCAGTATTAACGGTCTGTGTAATGATGATAACATCAGGAATCAAGGCACAGTATACCATGGGGACAACAGGAATGATGAACATTCCGACCGCCGAGATGCAACAGACAGGTACCTTCATGATCGGCGGTAACTATTTGCCTGAAGAACTGAATCCTTTTAAATACAACTCCGGAAACTATTTCGTGAACATCACCTTCTTTTCATTCCTGGAATTGAATTACCGTTGCATCTTGCTGAAAAGTGACTACATGGCTAAAAAGCCTAAATTCAATCAGCAAGACAGATCGTTATCTGTAAGGCTCCGCCCGCTGAAGGAGGGTAAATACTGGCCGGCAATTGTCATTGGCAGTAACGATCCGTTCAAAGATAAAGGATACAATTATTTCGCATCCGTATATGGAGTGGCCACAAAAAGTTTCATGATAGGCGAACACCGGCTGGCAGCAACCGCAGGATATTACTATCCATTAAGTAAAGACAAGTATACCTTGCAGGACGGCATATTCGGCGGCCTCAGCTATACTCCCTCTTTTTGCAAGCCACTGTCCATCATGGCCGAATATGACTCCGACGGATTCAACGTAGGAGCAGCAGCCAAATTGTGGAAACATCTCTCACTGAATGTATTTACCCGGGAGTTTAAATGTATTTCCGGAGGGATACGATATGAATGTGTCTTAATCCATTAAGCTGTATGAAGAAACAATTGACAATAATAATCGGCCTGCTCCTCTCCTCCTCTATCACTGTCCATGCACAGGTCGCCCAAAAGCTCAGGGAGCTGGGTATGGAAAATATCCGGACCATTGAAACGGGAGGAACGACTGTTGCCGCCTTTGAGGACAATGTATACAGAGGAACCTACCGCGGAGTGGGAAAAGCAATCATCGCAGGAATGGAAGGGATGGGCAACGGCAACCTGGAACTGGTGGCACTGGACGGAAACGGTATTCCGCAACTCAGCATCAGCCTGCCGGATACGTTGATAGCGGGCTATAAATCCGGTGGGATTTCATTGAAAGAGGTGTACGAACGGATGGAGATGAGTTATGATACCGACCGCCCTATGGGACTATTGAAAGGAAGCGCAGGGGTGATCAACCGCTCGGCATGGAAAGCGGACATCGTCCTGTATCCGGAAGTGTCACTGGAAAACTCCACTTTCGATAAACTGTATTCATACAGAGTCAATCTGTCGCCGGCTGTAGAAATGGACTTGTGGAAAGGAGCGAAAGCAACGGCACAGGTGGTCTTCCCCATCGCAACCAATATGAAGGGTGAATACAAAAAGATACGTCCGGGGGTAATGACGATTTCACAGGAAATAAGGTTCCGGAATAATTTTCTGGCCCGCATCGTGGCAGGCAACTTCACCGATCATCGGATCGGAGCACAGGCTGAAGTGAAATATCGTACCGGCAACGGACGGGTGGAGCTGGGAGCGCAGATAGGCACAACCGGATACTCGGCCATCACGGACGATGGATGGTATATCGGTACCCGTCAACGAATCAATGCAGCCGTGAAAGGTTCGCTCTATGTACCGCAATTCAATACTCAACTCGACCTACAGGCCGGAAGATATTTGTATGGAGACTATGGGCTGAGAGGAGACTGCACACGCCACTTCGGAGAGTATGCCGTAGGAGTGTATGCCATGTATGTGGAAGGAGAAGTTAACGGAGGATTTCATTTTGCCATCCCCCTGCCCGGAAAGAAATGGAACCGGAATCATGCTGTCAGGATGAAGCCGGCTGAGTTTTTTGCCGCCGAATATAGCATGGTGTCGTGGGGCGAGTATGCCGATAGGAAAATGGGATATACCTATCAGACACGACCGGCAGAAAACCAGAGCAGCGGATTCTTTCAGCCGGAATATATACGGCATTTCCTGATAAAAAGTATCGAAAAAGAGAGAAACAAAAAACAGTTTTAATATTTTCTTAATGACAAAAATGATTATGAAAAAGAGTGACTTATTTAAGATAGGTGTGTTGCTGATGGCAACGACCTTGGGAACAACCGGATGCTCTTTCGGAGAAGACGAGAAGAAACCGGAAATTGTAGTGGATCCTGCCGAAAAAACAATAGAATACTACATTGCAGGTAAAGTAACGGAAGGAACGACCGCGCTGTCCGGTGTAGAAGTGAAAGCCGGTGAAGTAACGGCTACGACGGATGCGGAAGGGGCTTATAAACTGACAGTGGACAGCAAGAAGGTGTACACCGTGACATTCAGCAAAGAAGGGTATATGAGCATAGACAATGCAACGGCAACCATCGCAGACAATGCGGCAAACCGCAGTATGGTGAGTCTGAGTGTGAAATTAAGCAAGAAAGCTCCGGAAAAAGAAGTGAAGGCCGATGCGGAAGAAGAAGTGGTGGTAACCGATAAAGGAGACAGCAATATCTCTCAGGCAGAAGCAGCTGTAATTATTCCTCCCAAAGCCATAGAAACAACTACAACCGTAAGCGTGACTCCGTATGAAGAACCGGCTGCCGTGACAACAACCGTGACACCGGGAAATAATGTGGAGACTCCGGTAGCGATCGCAAACATCGAAGTGGAAACAGCCAAAGAGGTCACTCTGGCCAAACCGGTAACACTGGCAATCATAAACAAAGCTTCGGAACATACAACGTTCGAAAATGTGGAAGTGTACAATCAGAAAACAACCACAAGGGCCGGAGAAAACTGGAACAAAGTGGCAGATGCCATTTATGACTCGGAAACGAACAGCTATAAGTTCACATTGCCCGCAGGTGCATCACTGTCCGGAAAATATTCGATGCGTGTCAAGAGTAGCAAGACCACAGGAAAAGAACTGGTAGGCGAGACAAACAAGGAAGAGAAAAAAAGCAATGAAGGCAATATGACTGCCATTCCGGAATACAAAATCAACTTTGAGGCTACGGCCGGATGGGAATATACTGTCAGTCCGGAAAAGGCGCTGATGAATGCAGGCGTAGACGCTGCGGATGCCCAAGGCATGGCCACGACGATCAACAGTGCCATTGAAGCGCAGGAAGGAACGACGGGAACTTATAAAGTGGCTCACGAACTGATAGCGGGTATCAGCGGTAACCATATCCTTTATTACCTGAATCAGGCTAAATATTGCGAAAAGACATATACATTCAAAATCAGTGGCGGAAGAACAGTGACCATCACCCTGAAATTCTATACAGGAATGCAGATTACTTACACCAACGTGGAAGCAAGCCAGCACTCGGGAGGTAAGATTTAAAAGTTGTCCGATAAACACTAACTAAAAAACAAATAAATCATGAAGCTGAATAATATAAAAACAGGATTGCTGTTGGCCGGATTGCTGCTGCTATTCGGAAATGTAAAGGCACAGGATAATCCATTCAAACCGGAATGGTTTGTATCGGGAGGTATTAACGGGGTCACAGCTTTAAATGGTTCGGCAAACAACATATTGGGAGGGAAAGTCTCCGGCGGCGTGTGGTTAAACAAGATCATCGGTCTGCGCGTCGATGCAGAAGCCGGCAACGTATGGCTGAAAGGCGGATACAATGCCGTGACAGTCGGTGCCGGAGCGGATATCCTGGTGAACCTGATGAAGAATTATACCGACGAAAACAGAAAATTCCGGTTGAACGCCATTTTCGGATTAGGGTACAACTACTATTCGTTTGGTGATGATTATCCCAGACTGTCAAAGACGAATACCATGAGCGGTAACTTCTCTCTGCAAGCTGCTTTCAGGCTGAATTCGCATCTGAGCATCTTTGCTGAACCGGGAATCAAAATCAGTACCAAGTTCTATGACATCGAAAACAAAGATGATGTGTTTGCCGGCGGAATGATGACCGTAGGTGTGATATACAAATTCTAATAGCATAAAATTGACCACAGATTAGCACAGATCATTCCACGAGATTAATCCGTGAAACGATCTGTGTAAACTCCGTGGGGAAATCAAAAAAAACGGATTGACTACAATGAAATTAAGTAAATTCTTATCGAGCAGAACAGGAAAACGTTTCTATAACCTCTGTTATTGCTGGGGAGCCTGTCTGGTTATTTTGGGAGCCGTATTCAAAATCGCTCACATGCCTTATGATAATCTGTTTTTAATGATCGGATTATTTACGGAGGTATTCATCTTCTTCATCTCCGGATTTGACGAACCGGCTAGAGAGTACAAATGGGAAAGGGTGTTTCCGCTATTGAATGATAAAAACGCAAACATAAATCCCCATACAGGAGTATCGGATACACTGATGACAGAAAAGTACATACAGCAGCTGAAAAGACTGGAAAACAACGTGTGTAAACTCAATGAAACGTACGAAGCGCAAATAAAGGGAATGACGGAACATGCTAAGTCGTTGAACGAGATGAATTCGGAGGAACTGAAAAAGGAGACAGAAAAAATGGCAGCATACATAGAATTACTGAACAAGCAATATAGTCAGATGCTGAATGCCATGAATGTAAAAACCGGGAAATAAGACGAAGAGACATGGCTAAATATACATTGCCGCCAAGGCAAAAGATGATTAACCTGCTGTACGTGGTATTGATTGCTATGCTGGCCATCAATATATCGTCGGATGTCTTAGAGGGGTATGGACGAATGAACAACGACTACCTTCCACAAATAAAAAAGCTGGAAGAATATAACCGGACTTTACTGGAAAGAATTAACAGCCGAAATGATAAAGCGGCTTTATCTGCACAGAACATAGATGCGGCGGCAGGAAAACTAATGGATACACTGGAGGAACTGAAAGAAGATATCGCCCGGAAAGCGGACAAAGAGAAATATGAAGCCGGCAAGCTAAAAGCAAAAGATGACTTGAACGCTGTGCCGGAGGTATTTCTGTCGGTCACCGGGGGGAAAGGGAAAGCACTCAGGCTCTCACTGGATACATTCAAAGAAGACGCTTTATCGCTGATCAAGAATGATGCACACAGACAACTGGTAGGCACTTACCTCAATACGGAAAGTCCGGGTACCGGAATATCCTGGGAAAAGGAAACCTTCTCTTATCTTCCTGCCATCGGTGGAGTGACATTTATCAATAAAATGCAGGAAGAGGTGTTGATGTGCGTGAATGAAGTATATCGGTCACTGCTGTACGAAGAGGCAGAAGATGGAAAAGGCGGAGCTTTTGTATTCATCAATGAAGACCAGATGATAGTAAATAAAGATGGAACGGTGGACCTGCCTGTAGTACAGATCACACCCGCCTTAACAAGTATCTTGTATACCGACTATGAAAACCCGCTAAATATACTGACTGCGGGAATACCGTTCAACGAGGTGACATTCCGGATGACGAACGGAAAGATACTCAAAAGAGGAAACCATTGCATAGCCGTTCCCGACGAAAAAGCACAGACAGCGACAGTTACCGCCACACAGATAAAAAACGGGGTGGCAAGGCAACTGGCCGAATACCGGTATACCGTAAAGGCACTGCCCGATCCGACACCTTATATACTCTGCACGGATGAAAACGGGAGAACGGTGCAATACCGGGGAAATGTGCCCATTAACAAACGGCTGGTATCCAACATGACACAGCTGGGAGCTTCAATCAGCGATGGTCCGAAAGCCAACTACGAGATCAGCAGCTTTGAAATGGTATTGATCAAAGGAAGCAGTAAAGCGGTAACTTCAATACCCAACACCGGGAACAAATTCTCGGCCAGGCAAATGGAACTGATCAGACAATTGGAGAAAGGAGATAAATTCTATATCACTTCGATTGTTGTGACCGGTCCGGGAAACAAAAAGAAACAGATTGCATCAATCAATGTCGTATTAATATAACACAACCATGACAAATATATTGGGATTGAAACAAAACAGATGGATCGTTGGGGCAGTACTGCTGCTGACAACCTGTAACTTACAGGCACAGGAACAGCCAAACGCCAGGGAAAAGTTTGAAAGAGGAAATTGGTTTGTATCCGGTGCCCTGAATGGAGAATGGCTGACCAAGACAATCGGTAACGTATATGCAGGCGGCAAAATCTCCGGAGGTGTATATCTGACGCCTCTTTCGGGATTCAGAGCCACTGCAGAGATCGGTAAGAACCGGATAGGGAATGACACAGAAGCCACGCAACTCAGCGCAAACCTGGATTATATGTTGACTCTGATAGGAAACAATGGATTCAAAAGATTTAATCTGGCGGCTATTCTGGGTGCCGGTTTCAACTATTATGACTTTGGGGACAATGATCCGAAATATACAAGGGTCAACACTATTTCGGGTAACTTCTCGATTCAGGCTTCGTACAATGTAAACAGAAAATTCAGCATATTTATAGAACCGGGATTAAAGGTTTTACCCAAATACTACAGCAAAGAACTGAACAACAAAATTTATATGCAAAGCAACCTCACAATAGGACTTGCATATACTTTCAGAGATAAATATCGGAAGAGCGTGGACAACAGCATCCATCCCCTCTATCTACCGGAAGTGGATCTGCTGGAGATAAAGGAGAAAATAGGGATGCTCTGTGAAGAGGTAATGCAAATGAAGCAGGAATTAAAGGAACGCCGGAAAATAACAGACGGGCAAAACCTGATGATTGTTCCGCAAAAGGATGCACTCTCCATCGATATTATGTTCGACGAATTCAGCTCGTTCGTTAGCGAAGAGCAGGGACAGAAAATAGACGGAATTGGCGAATGGATGAAGAATAATAACGCAAGTATCCGGATCATTGCTTTCAGTGATAACCTGACCGACAAAAAAGCGGATCAGGAGCTGCGTAAACGTCGTTCGGAAGCCATCCGGAAGATATTGATAGAGAAATATCACATCTCTCCCGAACGCATTTCGGAATCGACACCGGAAGCGATGGGATATGAAAACAAAACGGGATGTAATGCAATGATTGTATACATTCCTGAAAACAAATAATAATCACAATTCACACACACTAATCACATGACGATTGCTGTTGATTTTGATGGTACCATCGTAGAACACCGCTATCCGAAGATCGGAGAAGAAATTCCATTCGCAACAGAAACCCTGAAAATATTGGCTCAGGAGCGACATAAGCTTATCTTATGGACCGTACGCGAAGGAGAATTGCTTGAAGAAGCGATTGAATGGTGCCGCCAACGGGGAGTCTTTTTCTATTCTGTCAACAAGGACTATCCGGAAGAAGAAAAGAGTCATAACGGATTCTCCCGTAAACTGAAAGCAGACCTGTTTATTGATGACCGGAACCTGGGAGGTTTGCCTGACTGGGGAACCATCTACCAGATGATCCATGAACAAAAGCCATACGAACCTGTTCTATGTGACAGGCAGAAACCGACCGGCGATTTAAGCTGGATAGAGAAACTGCTCGGCAAACGTAACAAATAAAGAAAGAGGTTGACAATGAACAATCATGTAGTAATTATGGCCGGTGGCATAGGAAGTCGATTTTGGCCCATGAGTACACCGGAATGTCCCAAACAATTCATAGATATATTGGGATGTGGAAAAACACTGATTCAGCTAACTGTAGAGAGATTCGGTAATGTTTGTCCACAGGAGAACATGTGGGTGGTCACTTCGGAAAAGTATATAGATACTATTCGGGAGCAACTGCCGGGTATCCCGGAAAGTAATATACTGGCAGAACCCTGTCCCAGAAATACAGCTCCCTGCATTGCGTATGCCTGCTGGAAAATAAAAAAGAAATATCCGGAAGCCAACATTGTCGTGACTCCTTCCGATCAAGTGGTAATCGATACCACTGAATTTCGCAGGGTGATTGAGAAAGCGCTTTTGTTCACTGATAAAAGCAGTGCCATCATCACATTGGGAATAAAACCTGCCCGTCCGGAAACCGGATATGGATATATCGCCGCAGGTGAACCGATAACGAGAGACAAAGAAATATTCCACGTAGAAGCATTCAAAGAAAAGCCTGATAAAGAAACTGCTGAAAAATATCTGGCAGCAGGCAACTACTTCTGGAATGCAGGAATATTCGTTTGGAATGTGAGAACGATCACAGCCGTAATGCGGGTATATGCACCGGGGATAGCTCAGATTTTTGACCGGATATATCCCGACTTTTATACAGAACGCGAGGAAGAAAGCGTGAAGAAGCTATTCCCCACTGCCGAAAGTATCTCGATAGATTATGCAGTGATGGAAAAAGCGGAAGAGATTTATGTATTACCTGCCCAAATGGGGTGGTCGGACTTAGGTACCTGGGGAGCATTACACACCTTGTTGCCAAAAGATAAAGAAGGAAATGCAACAGTAGGACCGGATATCCGGATGTATGAAAGTCGAAACTGCATGGTGCATGCCTCACAGGAAAAACGAGTAGTCATACAAGGGCTGAACGATTACATCATAGCCGAAAAAGACAATATATTATTAATATGCCAGTTATCAGAAGAGCAACGAATTAAAGATTTCTCAAAAGAATAAATGTTGATCCCTTTCAATATTTATAAATCCCGGTTATAATACCGGGTGTAGGGGCGTCCCGATGCGAATCGTGACTGCTTTTATTTGTTTTGTTTGTGTGTGTTCCTCCGGCCAGGCGTGGTCGGAGGAACATTTTTTTATGCCCGTATTCTACAACTTGTGATTCAAGATCCAATCCGAAAATTTCTTTAAAGACTATCTCGTCCAAGTCACCAATCTCAACCTTAAAATGAAAGATTCATACCAAATGTTTCAACGATAAAGTATAAAAAAAGCTTCCGGTCCTTCTTTTAAAAAAAGGAACCGGAAGCTTTTATACAAATTAATTATGCAGATTCCTATTTAAGATTCAGCCTGATCTGTTATGGTCCAGGAAATAAAGGCCAACAGAATATAGCCAAACAAAATAGCAACCGGTCAGCCCGGATTAAGACAGAAAAGAGATCAGCACCCCTGCCGCTACGGCAGACCCGATCACTCCCGAGATATTGCTGGCCATGCAATATTGCAATACATGATTTTTAGGATCATATTTCAAAGCAATGTCATTGGCTACACGGCTGGCCATAGGAACCGCACTAAGTCCCGTAGCACCAATCAGCGGATTAATCTTTTTCTTCGTAAACAGATTCACCAGTTTCACAAAGAAGATACCTCCTGCTATCGACAAAGCAAAAGCCAGGAATCCTCCTACCACAATACCGATAGTCGTCCAGTTCAGGAAAGCTTCACTTGTCATCGTGGCTCCTACCGACAAACCCAGGAAAATGGTTGCCGCATTCATGATACTATTCGAAGCTGCGTCAAACAGACGGAAAGTATTGGCACCGATCTCTTTCACCAGGTTACCGAACATCAGCATACCGATCAAAGGCACTGCACTCGGTACAAACAGAGCCACGACCGTAGTCACCACAATCGGGAAAATAATTTTCAATACACGGAGGTTTTTAATTTCCGTTTTCGATGGATATTTCTTCTCCTGCTCTTTCATATTGATACTCAGTTCCTTCTTGGTACACAAAAGACGAACGACCAGTGGAATGATAACCGGAACCAATGCCATATAAGAATAGGCGGCAATCGCGATCGGGCCCAATAGATGCGGAGCCAACTTGATGGTGGTAAAGATGGCCGTAGGTCCGTCCGCACCACCGATAATTCCCAAAGAAGCTGCTTCACTGGGTGTAAATCCCATCAGGATAGCTACCAACAACACAGTAAAGATACCCAATTGAGCGGCAGCCCCGAATATAGACAGACGCAGATTGCGAAGCATCGGTCCGAAGTCCGTCAAGGCCCCCACTCCCATAAAAATGATCGGGGGAAGGAACCCTGTCTTTATAAGCATATAATACACAAAGTTCATCAGTCCCAATTCATGAGCAATATCATGGAGAGGCATCTCCCAGATATTCTTCATTACTCCGTTCACCAGGATCATGCCATTCTCGTCAGCCTGTATCACTCCCATTCCTCCACCGGGGAAGTTAGCCAACAGCACTCCAAAGGCAATCGGCACCAATAAAAGAGGCTCGTATTGTTTCTTTATACCCAGATACAAGAGAACGAAGGCAATGACATACATCACCAGAAACTGCGGTTCGGCAACAATATTGCTGAAGGCAGTCATATCATATAATTTTTCAAATATTCCGTTCATCATCCTATCTTCATTAATACATCATCTTCAGAAACCGTATCACCGGGATTTGCAGAAATAGCTGTTACCGTTCCACCAAATTCGGCACGGATGGCATTATAGGTTTTCATTGCTTCCACGTAGCAAAGCACATCACCTTCTTTCACCGCATCGCCTACCTTGAGCGGAGTCTCTTGCGCATTCTTTACCAGGAAGAATTTTCCTTCGAGCGGAGAAAGTACCTCTTTCCCTTCACCTGCAGCAGCAGACGGTTGTGAAGCCGGTGCAACAGGCAGTTCCGTGTCTCCGTAAGCAACTGTCACCCGGTAAGCTTGCCCGTCTACCTGTACCGTAAGTGTTTTAGGTTTCGCTTCTTCCGTAGGCACCTGCTCTTTCTCAGCCCTGCGTTTTGCTACATCAGCCAAGAAATCCTCTTTCGCTTTTCCGCTCTTATAAGCTTCATATTGAGCCGGATGCATCGCATATTCAAAGAGTTCTTCATCGTCCTCGCCTGTCTCCCACTTCTTTTCTTTCATTAGTTTGCGATATTTCTCAAGATCATCCGGATAGTTATCCTGCGGATTTCCCTCAAAGAATTTCCGTCCTTCTCTCTCGGCTTTCTCTATAATTTCAGGAGCAAGCTTGCCCGGCAGACGTCCGGCTTTGCCCAGAATCATATCCCAAATATCATCAGCGATCATTCCCCAACGCTCTTTTCCTTTCTCCATCGCGATAACGTTCATCATCGAAAGATTTTTCACATACTGGCTGAAAGGAGTAACCAAAGGAGGATATCCGACGCGGGGCCATACATAAGCCACTTCATTGAACAACTTGATCAGAAGCTGATCTTGTGTCATAAAAGGAAGATTGTGTTTTGCCTTATACTTATTAATAGATTCCAGGTTCGTTTCCAAATCTGCCATCAGGCTTCCCATCATTCCGCCCGGAAGTCCCGGAGCTATCAACAATGAATTCATCAACCGGTTTTTCGGACTGATATACAGCCCCAGAAAGTCGTCCATGAATTCCTGAATCAGGGCACGCACCTTCATATAGGCCTCCATATTAATCTCAGGTACCTGAAATCCCGCATCTTTCAACATGGCCTGTACACTCAATAAATCGGCATGTCCTGTGCCCCACGACAACGGTTCCATTCCGACATCTACATAATCACACCCGGCTTCACATACTTCCAAAATGCTGGCCATGTTAAAGCCCGGTCCTGCATGGCTGTGATATTGAATAGGAATATCGGGATGCGCAGCTTTGATATTTGCCACAATCTTGCCCAAAGAAACGGGGCGTCCGATACCTGCCATGTCTTTAATGCAAATCTCGTCCGCCCCCAGTTTTATCAGTTCCAGTGCCATATTGGTGTAATATTCCACCGTATGGATTGGTGAATGGGTGATACAAAGCGAACATTGCGAAATCATTCCTGCATCTTTGGCATAAGTGATAGAAGGAGCGATATTGCGTACATCATTCAGCCCACAGAATGTACGGGTGATATCCGTCCCCTGTGCTTTCTTTACTTTATAAAACAACTTACGCACATCGGCCGGAACAGGACTCATACGAAGCCCGTTGAGAGCACGATCCAACATGTGTGTCTGTATCCCGGCTTCATGGAAAGGCTTTGTCCATGCACGCACCGATTTATTCGGATTTTCACCAAACAATAAATTTACCTGTTCAAAACCACCGCCGTTTGTTTCTACCCGGGCAAAACATCCCATTTCAACAATAGCAGGTGCTACCTTCACCAACTGGTCTACCCGAGGCACATATTTACCGGCAGACTGCCACATGTCTCTAAAAACCAGACTAAATTTTACTTCTCTTTTCATTTCCGTTTTCGGTATTATTCTATAAGATTAATTTTCAGATTTTCTCGATTTTAGCCACTTTCCCTTTTCCCTGAGTCACCACATTAACGGCCGCCGTAATGGCTGCAACAATATTTCCGGGAATAGGAACCGGTGATTGGGCACCTTGCTTTGCAGGAAGCTGTTCTTCAGGAGCATATTTATTAACCAACGAGATAAGTAACTTTCCTAAATAGATCACAATGAGGAGGATAGCAAAGACAGTTGCCATCCCGACTACCATCAGTAGAAGCGCTGTTTCCAAATTTTCCATATAATTAAATTATTAGTAAACAATGTCAATTTGCAAAAAATCGTTCGAATTTAGCAATAATTTATTAATAAGTGAAAGATAAAAAACTTAAAAAACACAAAAGCAACCAGGCGGCTTAAAATGTAATTATACATTTTGAGCCGCCTGATCGCTTTTGTCTTAGCTCTGATTTTTTACTTTTGTACTATGGGTATCGGCGCAGCCTCAGAGGAAACAAACCCTTTCAGACTCTTCAAATAATCGATAAAAGCCACAGTTGTTTCAAGATTCTGACTATTAAAATCTCCTATTTCATAACCTGAAAATAATTTGCTGTCATAACCGTCGCCACCCGAGGTGATGAAAGCATCCAATACAACGATACATTTATCGTTATCACGGATTATCTTATTGGTACGGCAGTCGGTTATCGTTTCAACATTTCCTTTCGAATTCAAATGTAGTTTTAAATAAGAAGTTTGCAGAAAACCGTTTTTATTCCTGCGTCCATCGTCCAATAATTGCTTCAACCGTTCACCCGTAAATTCATAAGCCACCACGTTACCACCGAATGGAAGCACATTGCCGGCACGCAACCTTGTGACCTCACCCGCCGGAATACTGGCACGTAAACCACCAAAATGATTTACCCCAATGACGGGCAACACTTTCAATTCGGCAGGCACTTTTTCATTCTCTAAGAAACTCCGGACGTAGGCAGCTGTCACATAAGCTCCCACCGGAGTGTACTCCCATTTATTAATGGTACGATCGTGGATCAGGGCATCTTTTGCCAAAATCAGCTTTTCCGACAGTCCGTATACCGCCAATACTTTATCGACCAACGAATCGATATGTGCATTAGACGGCCCCTCTGTCCGAATTGTATCACCTCCTATATAAGAGATGCGATTGCCGCCCTCTTCTTTCACTACTCTAAAATCCAACTTACCGATATGAGTACCGTTTACCCCTGCCTGGATAATGGGTACATCGTTCACCTTACTAAGAACAACTTCGTGAGAATGCCCGGAAATGATTGCGTCCACTCCTTTCAGGAAAGGCAGCAATTTAGCATTCTCCTCTTCTATAATATCTCTATTCTTCATGTTAGTGCCGATATGCATCAAGAGGACTACCATATCCACTTTGCCTTCTTTCTTCAACCGACAGGCAGTCTCGACACGGGCTGCATATACAGGATGCACAAAAGCCAGTCCCTTTATATTTTCCGGACTCGTTTTATGTGCCGTATCAGTCGTTGTCAACCCTACGAAAGCCACCCGCACCGTTCCTCCATTCTTCAAATTCAGAGTCACAATCCGGTAAGGTTTAGCCCACTCCAACGTATCTCCCCGATCCGTTATAATATTGGCTGCCACAAAATTCATATATACCTTCGCCGTATCCGTCAGATAGGGTAATCCCCAATCAAACTCGTGATTGCCTACAGCGGACATTTTTACATCCATTTCCTGAAACATTTCCGGTAACGGATTGCCTCTGGTTATTCTTGAGAAATAACTTCCGCTGAAATTATCTCCGACAGAAAGCACGATGGTATTTTTATTTTTCTCTTTCTGTGTCAACACTGTTTGTACCAGTTGGCCGGCTCCGGGAACACCCTTATCGCAGGCAAAGGCTCCATGAAAATCGTTAAATGATACAAGTGACAAGGTATCTGTCACATTTCCCTTGACAACAGGTATTACAGTATTCGATTTATGCTCTTTCCTTTTTTCCACTTTGACAGGTGTCTGTGCTCCTACCCCCGTAAAAAAGCAAAGCATCAACCCCAATGAAGCAATCTTCCGGATATGCAATTTTTCCATAAGTATATTCCTTTATTTATTTTCCACAAAGGTAAAAAAAATATATCCAAAAGCAACGCACCACAAATAAAAGTTATACGAGCAAACAACCGGAACAGTAAACTGAATACAAAAAATCGGCTGAAACATTTAGAACATTCCAGCCGATTCTCTTTGCAATGAATATTATAGTTTCACTACATCTTCCTGATCGTATCCACCACTCTCCTGATATCCTCATCTGTCAATGTAGGTCCCGAAGGCAGACACAGACCGATATTAAATAAACGTTCACTCGTACCATTCCCATAGAACGGAGCATCCGTAACTGCAGTTCCCCTCCCCCGAGGGGAAAGAGGATTCTGTTCCTCTACCGATACCAGGATACTCCTTTAATACAATGGCCCACAATTATCTGGGTTTGGCAGATATCCTGAAAAGATTAGGCATTAACGAAGTGAACGAAGTAAATGCCATTCTCAGACTGCCAGATTATGAAAGAAAGGGAACAGTACAGCCCCTCTTTTCATAGTTGACAAAAAAGCAAGTATATCGGTTTTAGTCTACAGAGATCTTCAGTAAGCTTAAGAAGTAAAGATCAGACTTAACAAGCTGAAATACAAACTATTCAAAATTCAAAACATCTGTCAGTAAAAGCTTTGTTTTAACACAGAGTTAAAGTTTATTCTTTGGATGCAAATAACAAGTGTTTTAAATGCAAAAGGCTTGTTATTTGCACACAAGAATAAAAATGGCTGAGAAAGGGAGTTAACAATGTTAATTATAAGGATAACAAACTGTATTTATAAAAATACTTTCTTGTATCAGAGAGACCACTCTATTTTAACGAAATCTTCCAATCTATATAGTAAAGCATATAAAGGTTTATTCCATGGCTCAACACAAGTAGAGAATCTAGCTTGAAATCATTAAAAGTTAAAACGGATACCGGAATTCCAAACCCATTCCCAACGCTTATAAACAACATTGTACTGATACTCTATCCCTGTTTTTAACTGTAATTTCTTATTGAGACTATAAGAAAAACCTGTGCCCACATAATATGGAGTAGCTGTAGTTGGCAATATTACTGTTCGGTTCTTATCAATAGTATAGCCACCATAAACACGATACGCCAAATGGTCTGTAAACTTAAACTGTATATCAGTTTTCCTCTTTATCAATACTCGGGGATCCCCTATATCCAACTGGGATTTTATAAATAACTGTTTATTGCCCAACATGTGGACATTCATGAAGAGCGAATCTTGCCGGATATTCAACTCATTAACTTTAAAAGTGGATATATGGTATTTACCTGTAAAGACGTTAGGTCTGTACAATAGGAAATCTTTGATTAGTAAAATGGCAGAATGAGATTGAGATTTAAATAAGCGTCGTGGAGAAGAAAAAACTCTGTCGAGTTCTCTTAATGCCTCCCGGTTAATTCGGATTTCAGCTTGTCCTGCCAATATTTTCTTTAACTTCAAAGAGTCATTTTGTGTCCACACATTTTGTCCTTGTCCTTGCATGACCAAAGGCAAACATAAAGAAAATATGATAAATAAAATGAATCTCATCAACACTTTGCCATTAATTAAGAATAATCAATCATGTATTGCATTTCCTTACTTTCATACAATAAATAAACAAGTAACCATATATTATAATTAAGAACATGAAACTTCGATTTGTCCCTACGCACCCCATAATATTTAACACCATTAAGTATTACTTTACAAGTGTATGGAATACAGAATTAAAAGCAACCATTTTTAGTCTTAACTATCATTTTCACATATAATAATACAGAATCACTGCATAGCCTATATAGTGCATATTTCCAAATTACAGCCTAAATCATCTATAAATTAACATTATAGCTTTTATAGGCTATTGTTCTTGACAGCGACAGATAAAATTATTATTTTTGCACTTGAAACAAAAAGCAAAAAATATGTATACAACCATTTCTGCAGATATAGTGTCTTCCACTTCATTATCAGCATCTAAAACCATTGAACTGAAGCAAAGAAACTATGCCACTTGCTTCAAGATAAATTTTGAAAATTATGAATAGTTGGTTGTTTCTAAGGATACCGCTAAAACCGAATATGTTCTTGCAGGGACCTTCTTAAATTTTGGAATAGTACTGTTTTACGAATTATTAGCTGCAAAATGAGATGGAAAATCTTCAGGAGAAATACGATGCTCTAATTAAGAGGTATAATACCCTATTGGATGAAAACGAAGAGTTGAAATCAATTCTTCTACAACACGGCATTATATATCCTGCCAGGAATATTACGAACGAGTCGGCATTCTCTTCCATCACATTTCCTCCCATCAAGCTCTCTCTTGACGAAAAAGTTGCCTTGTTTCGCAGTTTCTTCAAAGGTCGTGAAGATGTCTTTGCACGAAGATGGTTTAGCAAGACCACTGAAAAAGGTGGCTATCAACCGGTCTGTATCAACGAATGGTACAAAGGTGCCTGTGACAAAAAACGAAACAAGTGCACAGAATGCCCGAACCGAAACTTTGCTCCTTTGACAAACCAAAACATCTATCGCCATTTGGAGGGAAAAGATGAAAATGGATGTGACGTAATTGGGCTATACGCTATTACCCTCGACAATAAATGCTCTTTTCTATGTGCCGATTTTGACGACAAGAATTGCACTCACGGATACAAAGAGGATGTATTGGCTTTCATTGCAGTTTGCAGGGACTGGGAAATTCCATACAGCATAGAACGCTCACGCTCCGGTAACGGGGCGCACATATGGACTTTCTTTAAAGAGCCTATACCTTCCTACAAAGCAAGGAAATTAGGCAACACCATCCTGACAGAAGCCATGAAACTAAACGGGCGTATTACATTTGATTCATACGACCGCTTTTTCCCCAATCAAGACAGGCTACCAGAAGGTGGTTTCGGAAATCTGATAGCCTTGCCATTGCAAGGCAGAGCAAGAAAAGCAGGCAACAGTGTTTTTGTAGATGAAGAATTTCTACCTTTCAAAGACCAATGGGCTTATTTATACGGTATAAAGAAGATAGATGAAAGTGTTGTGGATGGATTACTGGCTCAATACCGGCAGGAAGATTTTGGAGCATTGGCAACATCTTCAGAGACAAAACCGTGGGAGTCCCCTGTTATTCAGAATATTACACGGAATGATTTCGATGGGAGGCTGAAAATTAACAAATCGGATAAGATATACATTCCACTGAACTCCATTTCCGATACGGTAGTCAATCATCTTAAACGTATCGCAGCATTCAAGAATCCTGAGTTCTACAGTAAACAGGCTATGCGAATCTCCACTTACAATGTTCCTCGCATTATTTGTCGTGCCGATTTCACAGATGAATATATTGTAATGCCTCGTGGTTGCGAAGACGCAATAACAGCAATGCTATCATCTCTTGGTGTCACTTATGAAATAGTAGATAGAACTAATCAAGGCAAACATATTGCCGTAGCATTTAAAGGCAAGGAACGTGAAGAGCAATTAAATGCCATCAATACCCTCATGGCTCACACCAATGGGGTATTATCAGCAACAACCGCTTTTGGAAAAACCGTAACGGCAGCAGCATTGATTGCCCGAAAAAAGATAAACACGCTCATACTGATTCACTCAAAAGCATTGCTTTTGCAATGGCATGAACGCCTTTCCGAATTTCTTGACATTGATTTCACAGAACCAGATATTCCCAAGAAGCGTGGTAGAAAGAATGTTTTCTCGCCCATCGGCTGTTTAGATTCAACCTCAAACACACTACATGGAGTTATCGATATTGCACTTATGCAATCATGCTTAGAAAATGGTGAAGTCAAGCCTTTCGTTCAAGAATACGGAATGGTCATTGTGGATGAATGTCATCACGTGTCTTCCGTAACATTCGAAAATGTACTTAAAAACATCACATCGCATTTTGTTTACGGGCTTACGGCTACGCCAATCCGTAAGGATGGTTTGCAACCCATCATCTTTATGCAATGCGGACCTATTCGATACTCGTCTGATGCTAAAGCGCAAATAGAAAAACAATCGTTTCGGCGTTATCTTGTGCCCAGATTCACATCTTATCGTCCAATAACTGATGACAAACAGTCGTTTACGGCATTATCGCAATCGCTTTCTGAGTCTGAAATCCGAAACACACTTATTGTAGAAGACGTGCTGCATAATGTAGCGGAAAGTCGCACTCCTATTATATTGACAAACAGAACATCTCATGTGAAATTGCTTGCCGAGATGCTGGAACCACATATCGCCAATGTAATCCAACTGACAGGAGAAGGGTCAACCAGGAACAAGCGAGAAGCCTTTCAAAGACTGTATGACATACCGCAAGATGCCCCTCTTGTGATAGTGGCTACAGGAAAATACATTGGCGAAGGATTTGATTATCCACGATTGGATACGCTATTTCTTGCTCTTCCTATATCATGGAAAGGGCTGGTTGCCCAATATGCTGGTCGCTTACATCGGGAGAGAGAAGGTAAAACAGATGTGCGTGTCTATGATTATGTTGATATACACGAACCTGTTTGCGAAAACATGTACCGAAAACGGCTCAAGGGATATGCTGCTATTGGTTATAGTGTATTGTCCAAAGACAACCTTACCTTATTTGACAATATCGATAGTTTACAATCATCTTCATATGAAGGACAGATTTTCAATGGAAGCACATTCCGTCAGTCATTTACAAAAGCATTGAAAAGTTCAAAACAATCCGTTGTAGTATCTTCTCCAAAACTCTATCACACAGAACGAAACGCATTTGTCAAAATTCTAAAAGAGCTTCAAACAAACGGCATTGAAGTAGCGATTATTACATCCGCTTCAAACGAACAAACAGAGTATCTAAAAAAACAAGGATTATTCGTAAGGGTTGTACCCAATTTGTCATTATGTTCATGTGTCATTGATAAATCTATAGTTTGGTATGGTAGCATTAATCTCCTTGGTTATCCGACAGAAGAAGATAGTATCATAAAATGTCCAGATTTTAAACTTGCAACCGAACTTTTGGATATCATTTTCTGTAGCGACAAACAACACGACATCACGACACAATGATTAAAATGTAATGGTTTTCTTCCATTTATTCCACCGATACTCCACTCGTTCTTCTTCTTTTGAACAACGGGAACATTTTTTACTCCTGAATGCCTTGTTTATTATTATCCAATTAAGAAACGGTACACAAAAAGCCCCATACCGGGAAGTTGTCTTTTATATTAATTTATTTTATTTCTTTGGAAAAATGTTTCTTTATATGGAACCATTTGCTTATATTTGCATCAAAATAAAAGTAATGGAAGTAAAAGCTAAATTCAAGGTTGTATATTCAAAGGAGGCAGACGATTTTCTGAATCACTTACCCTCAAAGATCAAAGACAAGATCATCTACAACATTGCCAAAGCGAAGTTTGTGATTGACCCCGAACTCTTTAAAAAATTAGATGATACGGACATTTGGGAGTTCAGGACATTCTATAAAAAAGTAAAATACAGGCTGCTGGCCTTTTGGGACAAAGATAACGGCGCAGACACGTTGGTGATTGCCACGCATGGATTTATCAAGAAGACTCAAAAGACACCGCCCAAAGAAACAACCAAAGCCGAAGAGATCAGAAAAGCATATTTTAACTCAAAAAAATAAAGCGTATGGAAACAATGAAGTTTTATACAGAAGAAGAAATATTAGATAGGCACATAGGAGAAAAAGACACTCCCAAGAGAGATAAGTTTGAAGCGGACTTGCATTCGTTTCTGATTGGCGAAGCGATCAAACAAGCCCGGCAATCAAAGAATCTGACCCAAGAGGAATTAGGCAACTTGATCGGGGTACAAAGAGCGCAGATCTCCCGGATCGAGAATGGGAAGAACCTGACTTTTTCTACTATTTCCAGAGTTTTCAAGGCTATGGGAATAAGCGCTAAACTTGAAATTGGCAATTTAGGAAAAGTCGCTTTGTGGTAACCCGGATATAAAAAGAATAGTCTATATAAACCGTATAGGCTATTTTTGTATAATCAGTTCCTTCTTGCTTGCTTCTAACGCCTCTTCTCTTTCCGGTCTCTCGCCATCAAATGATACCATTTCTCTAAATCCGGAACCCTGCAGTTCCTAATGAAACGCACCACGGAAACAGGTGTGTAATTTATCCGGAAACAGACAAATTTACCGCTGAATATTACCGGGAAACAGGCTTTTTATTAAAATCAAGGTAATATTGCCTCAATTTACCCTCCACTTGCGGACCACTCCTCAAGCAATCACTATTGCCATAAATTACGGCTACCCCGACATAAGGTCACTTCCTGCCACTACAGGCACGCAGAAGCCTTCTGACCTTTATAATAGCCCTGGACGTAGTATGACCGACGTCTCTTTCCACCGGACATTCCAGAGCGTATGGTAGCCGGCTCCGACCTGTTCCGCGCTCAGGTGGTCATAAATGGCGGCGATGCTGCCGAAAAAATAGTCTTTTTTCTCAAAGACGAGATATACGTAAACCACTTTATTCATTTTATCCATTATTTATTCCGCGCATATATGCAAGAAATGGTTTTGATCTTACAGGTGTCTGGATCTTTTCTCCAATGAGGCACTAAATCCCACATACTTGATATGTTGTAGAAATTGTATACCCAACGCCAACTTACGAATTCATCAACTAAAAATCCCTCAATAAGCCCCTATTCCGGGCTGTGAGGTGATAAATTACAATAAACTGGCAATAAATTCTTATCTTTATCACAGCATAAAGAGAGATTTTGAACTATCTTTGTAGTAGAATAGATTAGCATATAGGCAGATCTATATAGAAAATCATATATTAACTACTTAAAAATCAAAAGAGAATATGTCAATGCATACTTGGTTTGAGTGTAAGATCCGTTACGAGAAATTGATGGAAAACGGAATGAACAAGAAAGTTACTGAACCTTATCTCGTGGATGCACTCAGCTTTACAGAAGCAGAAGCACGCATTATTGAGGAGATGACCCCGTTCATTACAGGAGAATTTACCGTATCGGATATCAAACGAGCCAACTATAGTGAACTTTTCCCCAGCGAAGAAGAAGCTGCTGACCGCTGGTTTAAGTGTAAACTGATTTTTATCACACTAGACGAAAAAAGTGGTGCTGAGAAAAAAACGTCGACACAAGTTCTGGTACAGGCAGCTGACCTGCGCGATGCTGTAAAAAAGCTGGACGAAGGCATGAAAGGTACAATGGCTGATTATCAGATAGGTTCTGTTGCTGAAACAGCAATAATGGATGTATATCCATATAGTTCTGAGCCTAATGATAAACCGGAAGTATAATATTATATAAGGAAATGAACTAAGTTCACCACAGATTGACACAGATTAACACAGATGTTTTAATCTAATTTTCAATGAAATAAAAAATTATCAATCTGTGAAAATCCGTGTAATCTGTGGTGAAATGAACTCAAAACAGTATAAAAATGAATGTTACTGATAACTTAAAGCAGGTCCTGGCCGAATTGCCATCCGGCGTTCGACTGGTTGCAGTCTCGAAATTCCATCCGAACGAAGCCATTGAAGAAGCCTATCGCGCGGGACAGAGAATTTTCGGAGAAAGCAAAGTGCAGGAGATGACAGGCAAGTATGAAAGCCTGCCCAAAGACATTGAGTGGCATTTTATCGGGCACTTGCAGACAAACAAGATCAAGTATATGGCGCCTTATGTGTCCATGATACACGGAATCGACTCTTACAAACTGCTGGCAGAAGTGAACAAACAAGCCATAAAGGCAGAAAGAGTTATTCGCTGTTTACTGCAAATACACATCGCTCAAGAAGAAACCAAGTTTGGTTTCAGTTTTGACGAATGCAAAGAGATGTTGAATGCCGCCGAATGGAAAGCATTGGCAAACATACAGATATGCGGACTGATGGGAATGGCTACCAACACAGATTCGAAAGAACAAATCGAACGGGAATTCCGTTCTTTAAATTGTTTTTTCCATGAGGTGAAAAAACAATATTTTGCCAACGAACCGACTTTTTGCGAACTTTCAATGGGAATGTCCCATGACTATCATCTGGCCATTAAAGAGGGCAGTACATTGGTAAGAGTAGGAAGTAAAATCTTCGGGGAAAGAGTTTATTAATAATTGAATCAATGAAGTAACAGATTCATTGAAAAAACCATTAACAATAATTACCATGGCCGACTTAAAAACAACTTTTGCGGGATTGACTTTGAAAAATCCTGTAATTATCAGTAGTTCGGGACTTACTAACAGTGCCGCTAAAAACGCAAAGCTGGAAGCTGCCGGTGCAGGAGCCATTGTCCTGAAATCACTATTTGAAGAACAAATTATGATGGAAGCTGACCGTCTGAGGAATCCATCATACTATCCGGAAGGAAGTGATTATCTGGCTGAATATATCCGTAATCATAAATTGGCAGAATATCTGGAACTGATTAAAGAAAGCAAGAAGATATGCACCATTCCTGTTATTGCAAGTATAAACTGCTATACCGACGCTGAATGGGTAGACTTTGCAAAGCAAATAGAAGAAGCCGGTGCAGACGCACTGGAAATAAATATTCTTGCTCTACAATCGGACATCCAATATAAATACGGCTCATTTGAACAACGTCACATCGATATTCTGAGCCACATCAAGAAAACAATTCGCATCCCGGTTATTATGAAATTGGGCAGTAACTTTACCAATCCGGTAGCCTTGATCGATCAACTTTATGCCAACGGTGCAGCAGCTGTTGTCCTTTTCAACCGTTTCTACCAACCGGATATTGACGTAGAGAAGATGGAGCATACTTCAGGAGACGTGTTCAGCAACGCATCCGACCTTTCGACAACCCTGCGTTGGATAGGTATCTCTTCTTCACTGGTATCTAAAATTGATTATGCCGCTTCAGGAGGAATTCATAAACCGGACGGAATTGTAAAAGCTATTTTAGCAGGAGCATCGGCCATCGAAATATGTAGTGCCATCTACCAGAACACCAATCTGTTTGTAGGAGAAATGAACCGCTTCCTTAGCGCATGGATGGAGCGGAAAGGATTTAAGCACATTTCTCAATTCAAAGGTAAGCTGAACGCTAAAGATGTGGAAGGCATCAACATGTTTGAACGTACCCAGTTCTTAAAATACTTCTCTGAGAAGTAAGATGATAATAGCGAGTGGTGAACAAGCTTCACAGTTTGTTCACCACTCTTTTTTAATCCACAGTTCTCTTTTAATTCAAATTTTATTGAGATGGTTCAAAGGTTATAATTGTCCTACGAAAATTTCTGGTAAGCCGCTGCTAATTTTTTATCATATTGATTCTGCTCATAAGCAGGACCATTATAACGTTTGGCAAACTCTGCCCAGTCTTTGGCTTGCAAAGCGGAAAGCATTCCGGATTGTTTGATAAAGCGGGCGGACAGCACCAATTGTCGACATTCACTCATACACATAGCTTTTACAAAGCTGTCGACACTCTTCTCTCCACAGGCTGCATAGTTGAAACCCATAATCTGGAACATCCCCCAGCTGGCAGAAGCATCCGCTGCTTCATGATTGATCTTACGGGCTTGTTCCAAACGATCGTATTCACCCATACCGCCTTTATAATGTCCCTTCTCCCATTTGGGATAGAGAATGTTTTCATTCCCCTTCACATGCGATTCAGGATTGACATTCCGCTTTTTCAATTGATTCCAGAAAATATGACCTTCGAAAAGGATGGCGGGCTTACCGGGAGCAAAAAATCCTCCTCTCCCTCCTGTTTCTACTTGCTGTACCGCTTTTAAAGCAGCCACTTCCACATCGAGCAACCGGGCCACAAGAATAAAATCTTCTTCAGTCAAACGTTCAGTAGTGGGACGTCCTGTAAAAAACAGGGATTCCCAGGTACGGTATCCCACGATTCCATCAGCATCCAGTTGGCTTTTCTGTTGAAAATCAACAACCGATTCTTTCATTTCTTGTGTAAAAGTCCGGCTTTCCTTTACTGAATAACCATTGCGTTTCAACTCCCGACACAGCAAGAGAGCTTCTTCACCTTCATAACCTAATTTAATAGTCTTCATATTCCAATTATTTTTTATTTATCATCTCATTTGTGAAGCCTTTTCCAGTTCATAAAGCGCCTTGTAGGCACGATAAATAAACTGGAAAAATTCATAACCGGTAAAATAACCGTCTGTACCAATACCACTATTACCAGACGACGTGCCACAGAAAAATTTACCGTCCAACAAAATATCCGTCTGAACAAGTTTCGGAAAATAAACTTCCTTCCACAGCTTCATATCTTCTCCGGAGAATGAAGCACATCCCTTTTCTGCCGGAAATCTGTTCACATACTTTTCAAGCATTGACACACACTCCATCAAGAGTTTTTTCTGTTCATTGGCATTTGCGCCCATTTTATTCAATATAGGATTCATACTCTTTCATTTTTTAATATTTAATTCAAATCTAATTTCAGTGATTTTTGGCTTAAGGCCAACATAATCAATTTTCAGGACCGCAACAGTATTTTCCTTGTTACGGCAAGTCACTTTATTCGTGAAATACAAATTACCGCTTTCATCCGGAAAAACGGCTGTACAATGCAGATATTCTCCGGTCTGGCGATAGGTCAACAGACGCTGATCGCACATACGCAAGAAAAATAAAAAGGCATTTACAAAACTACCGACATGAACGATCCGTATCTCGGGATGATAATAACTGAAAGGTTTACCAACCGGCTTGTTATTTCTTAGTAAAAAATAACGTGCCTGTTCCCCACATTGATCTGCCGATCTTATGACAGAAGATTCTTCTGCCGTTGCTTCGGTTGCATTATCCGCTACCGGCTGAGGGGCAGTTTCTACAACGGGAATTGTTTTCGGAATTTCCTTTCGGAACGGATGGCGGATCTTCTCCCCCATCCGCTTGAAAAAAGTCAATTTCATGCCTCGTCCGTTTAACCGTTGAACTTGCTTTTTCTCTCCAAATTCTCCTGCGCATTCTGAACTTTCCGCAATGCGTCAAAAGCTGCTTTCGACTTCATGCGGTCTATGTTCAAACGCAAGTGACAGGATGGACACTGCAAGGCATTGGATGTCAATAATTCAAAGATCGATGTCTCAATAAATGCTCCGCATTGCGGGCACTTCATCCCGGCTTTCTGTTCACGGGCATGTTCGGCTACATTATTCATTTATTTCCTCCTTCCGTTATTTCTTCAGCTTCAGTTTCTTCTACTTGCATATTGCTCGCCGTCAGATGTAACAGATTAGACAACCCCGCAGGCATATCTGCCTGACGCATCTTCACTTTCACTTTCATATTTGCCGACAAGCTCTGCTGCACATTCGAAGTGCTGCTGCCTTCTCCCTGTTTGGGAGCCAGTGAAGCCCGGAGTTTAAATCCTCCTCCACTTTGCGGCTCATTCAGGCTTTTACCTTCTTCCAGTGAAAATTTCTCTTCAGCTGTTTCCGACAGTGCATCCAGAATTTTAATATCGAAATCGAAATCTGCTTCCTGTACTTGCAACAGTGGCAGAGGTACCAATGTCAGTATCGGTATACTTACACTTTGCGTTCTTCCCCCGCCGGCATCCTGACTCTGATAGTTGAACGTAAGCATACGTATCTTACCGGTCCGTCCTGTCACAGGATCATAGGATTCAAATGCGATTTTCATCAGATAATCCAGATATCTTTGTGAAGATAATGAATCCGCTTCAATAGTTGCAATCAAAGGACCGGCAATCAATTGCTGAAGTTCCATTACCTGGCTACTAGTGCTCCTAACTTTCTTATTATCCATATTATATCATTTGATTTTATCGCATCACAAAATCTTCCAGTAACGAATCATCATCCGTTTGACTGACTGAATAATTGCGAGGACTGAACTTGATCTTAAAACTGTGTATCGCTTCTTCAGGCATATTCATCAGTTCATCAGCCGTGATGGCCACATCCAGCTGTGGAAATGAATGAAGACTTTTAAAGTTGGCATCTACCGACAGTTTTTTTACAATAGCTTCCATCGCTTTTATAATATTCTTTTCAGCGGTATCACGAAGTTTTTCTCCATCTTCTCCGGCAAAAAGATCATCAAGATCTGTATCGTAAAGAAACTTTTTACGTACGACATCCGTCAGTCTGCTAATCACAACATCGTTATTCACAGAACCATTACTACTGTCTACGGCATCATAGAGATTATTTCGGAAAGAGTTTCTCATATTACGGCTCAGAAAAGTGCAGAATTCCTGATGAAGTTTGTTTTCTTTTTTAAGCCGTTCAAAGAAGTGTTTCTCTCCTTCATTTCTCTCTATATCCGAAGTCATCACTGTGGTGACAGCACTGCTAATGGCTACCCTGGCAACTTGTTCGCACAGTTCTTTAAGGAACTGACGGAACTTATCATACTTGATATTAAACTGTTGCTGACTTTCCGATGCACTTTTCACACCATATTTCAAATCCAGTTCCATATCGCTTACCATAACATTAGGCAATTGAAAATCTTTCGCCTTTCCGTCTTTTCCGTAAGAGTCGCCAAGCGACAACGAATAAAGATTTGCTTCGTGTTGTGCCGAAACGATATCACGCAATATAGAGCCGATTACTGAACTTAACTGAGCCATAATATGATTTTTTAAGTTTTAATTAACGTTATTCCGTTACCTCTTCCTGGGGAGTTGCCGTATCTTTTTTCACTTCGACAATCACTTCCTTCTTGCTTCCCTCTGCTTTGATAGTATATGTACCTTCCGGCAAGTCGATAATCTTACTGTCACCACTTACCTTAAAGTCGGCCGCATTGGCTCCGGTTCCTGTAATAGTCAGTTTGTCAGGAGCCAACAGACCGCTGCCATCCTTATAGGTGGCAATCAACCGTACTGTTTCTTTACCATTTTCAATAAGCAGCAAGTTGCTGTTCACTTCCAGTGTACCGGCAGGATCGGAAACATCCAGTGAGTTACCCAGCAATTCCAGAATTTTAGAAAGACCTGCGGGCATACTGTCTTGTCCGGCTTTTACAGCCACGTCCATGGTATACTCTACACTGTACTTAGAATCGGAAGTTGCTTTAGAATCCTTCTTCGATGAATAGCTTGCGTTCATATCCGCATTCATTTTGAAGCATCCGAATCTCATACTGGCCGAAGCCTTCAAAGCCGCATCCTTAGATACAGATTCATTCGTCTCTGCCGTTGTTGAAGAGGAAGCACTGATATTAGCCTTAAAATTAATATCCACTTCACGGATTGCAATATAAGGGATAGGAACAATGGTCAACAACGGAATATTCAACTGGACCAAACGTCCTCCTTGAATGAAAGAGAAAGAAACATTGACTGCTGTCTTCTCACCGGTTTCGGGATTAACATTTATACCTACATTCTGAATAAATTCCCAAGTTGTTTTTGCTGCCAAAGCCTGTGCTTCCACACATGCTTTCAACGGACCACCAATAATAGAACCGAACGGAATCGCCTGCAACGCACTGGTTGCAACCTGCGACGGTGTTTTGTCAACTGCCATAATAATTGTTTTTTAAAATTGTTACTTAATTGTTTTTCTGTTTTGTAAGCTTACGATGCAAAGGTAGTGCACATCCCTTGCGTAGTAAATTTTTAATTTTAAACGAAACTGGTTTTCTTTTTAGTTACCTCCATTATTTTCCCAATGCACGCTTTGAGTAAATTTTATGGAAACAAGCTAAAAAATTCTTTTTGTGAGATTCACTGACCGGCAACATCTTCTTTCCTATATGTACATAGTTACCTGCAAATCCGGTCACCTTGAACACATTGATAGCGTAAGAACGATGAATTCTCTGAAACTTGCCGCGAGGAAGGTCATTATTGAAGATCCGATCCAAAGGATAGCTGACTGTTATCTCTGCACCGTTCTCCATACAGAGTACACAATAACTGCCGGATGCTTCCAGCCATAAGATTTCATCCAGAAGTACTCTTCTGTATTCATCACCAAAATAAACAAAAATAGCATTATCGACCAATGAGCTTTCTGACTCACCACAATAACAATACGGTTTGATTGAATTCTCTTTCATAAATTATTTATTGTTAGTTAACTGAAGTGTTTGCATGTAATTATTGTGTATAATCACCTCCGGGAGAGAAGTATAAAACACATTTCAAACTGTCATAATAAAACAGGATGCAACCTTCTGCACGGATATACCCTTTAGTAGGTGAATTAAGATGAAGCGGATAACGGACAGGACAAATTTTTCCGTCATAAATACGGTGGTGAACTATAGCGAAGCTCCCTATGCTGTCTGTCCCTAATGTAATATCCGGACGGCCTGCAGAAGATTTCCATCTTCCATACATTCCGTCCGGCATCTGTACCCGGACAGGTCGACAACCCAAAAGCACAAATATGATAAAGACAAAATACAAAAAAAAGCTGTAATGATTCCTATTTTTACCCATATATAAAACTTTTAAATTTCATTTAGTGCAAAAATAGGATTTTATTAATCTATGGAAATTTTACATTCTGACTAGATCTCTTTTTTTTCCGAATACCGGATTATTTTTTCTAAAACTATTCCTATATAAAAGATAAATCAAGTTTAAAGTAACTTTTCATCCAAATAAAAACAAATATAAATTCATTTTTAATACTGAAATAAAAAAATACCATATTATATTAATATATGTCAATTCATTTCTCTCTCAGGTTTATGCAGAATAGAGTTTATACGGTTCTCTTCATAAATAATTAATTGATGCGTAGCCTCTGCAAGATCTGACTTCAGGTGATACAAATAGGTACGCCCGGTTAATCTTTCTTCCATTATCCGTTCTAGTTCTTTCCGTATATCATCAGATGGATCGATTTCCATAACACGCGGTATGATGGCTCCCGAAGCTGTAGACTCCCCTTCCTGACCTTGCAAATAATCATATTGGGACAAAGTATAGTCCATCAGCTGATCATAGTTTAGTTTTTTCCTGGAAGATATCGTTTCTGCCAAAGGAATATAGTAAAGAATATCCTTGATAAAAGAGCTATATTCAGTCTGTACGCGGCGTACCAGATTCATATACTTTTTTTCTTCGGATGATAAATGCGTAGAAGTGAAAGAAAAGGATGCGGCAACCATCTGATATTCAAGCCCTTTATTGATTTCTGTCAACACCTCTTTGGCATATGCATAGTTTTTCATGGATATAGACGAAACAACCATATTCAACACATACAAATCAATAGATTTGAGATTCTCTGCCAGTTCTTGTTTGAAACCGGTAAACCAATCTTGTTGCTGAGTATAAATTATGGTATCTAACTGCAGGAGTTTCAAATCGTAATGAAGTACACCTGTCTGCTGAAGTGTCTTGTTCAGAATCATAATTGAGATGACCCCTCCGATGATTCCTCCAATATAACTGCCGCCGAAACCTATCCAGGTGGGCACATCGTCTGCACCCGCCATCAGAGTCAACGGATTCAGTTCGATTAATGCCCAATTGATTGGAAAAGGCAGTACAAGAGTCAAGCCAAGTAAAATAAGAAGCTCTTTCTTACCTAAAGTGAAGTTTTCAGTCTGCATAAATCTACTTCAAAAACACAGTTATTAATTGTTCCAATGATTCCCCTTCTAAAAAGTGCCAATGATCTGCCGGCAATCGCAAAACAGGAGCGTTCGGATAATATTTATTCCATAATCTTTCGCAATTGTCATATTCTGTCCGGAATATACGATAGTTTTCCTCCGTCCACGACTCTTCAGGAGACAATCCCGCCTGTTGATGGAACAATCCGGACAGCAAAACAATAACCTCTCCCTGATAAATCAGATTAGGAGTGGTTCGAAAATAAATATTTATGATTTCGTTCCGTTCACGTACCATTTCATCTGTATCTCCGGGAAATACCAACAAAGGATAATTTTGACAGAGAGCCGGATTTTGCCAAGCCTGTCCATCCAGAGCAAAAACTTTTGGCATTATCCCCATGGAGCGATGTAACATTTCGGCCAGGCCGACAGCCAGTTCAGCTCCCATACAGAAGCCGGTAAGCGCATAGACGGTACGCTCCCGGATCATTGGCTGAACCGTCCGGACATAATATTCCAACAGTTCCGGAATATCCGTAGCAACTTTATTAAAATGATCGTAGATAGCATCTACAACTAGAAAGTCATATTTGGGATAAAGGCGGTCGGCCAAATTAAAGTACAAATGATTAAAATAGGCAGATCCACAAACCAGAATGATTACGGGTTTCTTCAGGTTTTGCTGCCTGTACCAATAGATAGGTTCTTGCCGCGGAACGAGCAATAATCGGCGCAGATTACGGGCAGTATAAACTGCAGATACGTTGATGGGACATCCTTTTTTATTGGCCTCGGTAACAAGCCTCAACATATCCAGCGAAGTTAATCCCAGATCATCAATCAAATCGGCCTCAACACTGACTTGAGGCAAACCTAACATTTCCTTCAAAATTCCACATAAGATAACCTCGCCCGGATGAACAGGAGGAACATACTTCAACTCCAATGAAGTAAAAGCCGGGAGCGCCCGGACATCAATCTTATCATTTATAGTACGCTGAAAATGATCTACCACCTGCCATAAATTGGGTATCATGTAGTAAGGAAGTTCTGCACGCAAACGCTCTTTGACCTCTTCCGGATGAAAGTTACCGGAGACTGAGGGTTGCAAATAAGCTCCCAATAATTGACGCCCATTCCGCTCAACAACTACTACGTGGGCTCTCTCCACGTCCGGATCTCTATTCAATCGTTCTGCTATTTCAGTCAATTCGATACGAAAACCACGTATCTTGACCTGAGTATCTTTTCGCCCGATAAACCGTATTGAACCGTCCGGTTGCTGCTGTACCAAGTCACCTGTCCTGTACAACCGTTCTCCATCGTACGAGATGAATGATTTTTCATTCAGCTGAACACTCCCAATATATCCCAGCGAAACCTGAGGTCCTCCCAAGCAAAGTTCTCCTGTAGCCCCAAGAGTTATCTGTTGGAGGTTTTCAGACAAAACATAACAGACAGTTCCCTTGAGCGGATAGCCAATATCGTCATACGATGTATCTTTGCCTACAATCCGTATGGTACTGAGTACGGTATTCTCTGTCGGTCCATATACATTCATCAACCGGTAAGGCTGCTGTTTCAGCCTGTTAAATAACTTTTCACCAATAGCCTCCGCACCAAAGAGCAGAGTCTTAAAGGATGGAAAGTCAAGATCGGCAAACATGCCCAGCAACGAAGGAGGGAAAAAAGCAATATTCACCTTCTCGCGCCTGATCAGTTCGTCTAGTAAAGAAATATCTCTGCGTTCGTCCTCACCGGCCAGGATCAATGTTCCTCCGACCGGAATACACATCATCAGTTCTAATATGGAAGCATCAAAACTGATACTCGCAAACGCCAGATACCTGTTTGCCGGATCAGACAAATGATACAATTTCTTATCTACCAGATTCCTCGTAAATGTATCCAGATTCCGATAACTAATACGTACACCTTTGGGATTGCCTGTTGTTCCGGAAGTATATATAATATAGGCGCAATCATTGGGAAGAACTTCAGTATAGTCACCAACAACCGGTTCGGATAGTTGCTCCCCATTCAGGTAAAGTTGGCGGACGGACGGGATTCCACCTACTTCATTCGATGAATCGGTCAACAACAAAACCATATCCGCATTTTCAGCCATATACCGTTTACGATTATCCGGCAGCGAGGGATCTATCGGTAAATAAGTTGCCCCTAACCGGAAAATAGCCAGAATGGCAGGTACTAAAATTTTGTTTCGTTCCATACAAACTCCGATACAGATATTCCGAAGTCCGGACGGATCAGTTACCGATAAACGTTGACGGATAGATTGTGCTATATTGGCAGAGTAACGTTCCAGCATTTGATAAGAGACGGTACCGTCTTTTGCAACGACCGCCGGTTTGTCACCCCAGGTAGAGAGTGATCGAGAAAGATTTTCTTGAATGTTTGTTTTCATTATTAGTTTGATTTAGAAATTATACAATATACTGGCGGAAATCCACCTTCCTTTCTGGCGGATAGGAACAGTCGCTCCTCCGCATTCATATCGGTTATTGAAAAGATTCTCAATGCCCAGACTGCCTTCTACCCTTTTATACTTATATCTGGTAGTGAAAGAAAAGACAGCATAACCGGGCAAACGGATTGTGTAATTCGTCGCATCTCCATTGAGTCCATCTTCCAATACACTTACCTGAGTGTAGCAGTGGCTACTGCAATTCAATTTTAAATGGGCAGACCAGCTCTGTACTTTCTTTTTAAGTAAAAAGTAGTTTGCTACAAGATTCATAGAAAAGCCGGGTACGTTATTCACAGATCCATCGGTAACAAAAAAATTGGTATAATTCAATACTTTCTGAAAACACAGGTTTCCATCCAGGCTCAGTCGGTCTGCCTTATAACGGGCAACGACCTCGACACCTCCCATATTCAGAGAACCGGCATTTTCATAAACACGTGTTTCCGGCTGTGTGAACAGGAAATGGGACGCCCGATTATAAAATAAATTACACTCTACATCTATATGTGAAGGTGAATGATGATAAGCACAAGTCACCTGATATGAACTTAGATATTCAGCTTGCAGATTTTCGCCACCCGAATAGGTATCCATTTCATTGTTTCTGTAATAATAGGGCGCATCGACAAATGCTCTGGAATAACTGGCTTTGATATTTAATCCGTTCCTGAGATAAATCAGTGACAGACGGGGAGAAAAAGCCTGTAATGTCCGCTTATTACTTCGCCGTTTATAGTCATACCTGATGCCGGCATTGACAATCCAATTTTGATGCAGGTTGTGTTTAATCTGAAGAAAGGCATCCGTGTTCATCTCGTGTCCCGTGTAAAGTCGTTTTTCGATCCACGTCCTGACGATCTCTTTAAAATTCATACCTTCCAAATACTCGGAATCATAAAGCGTATACCGATTCCATTCCACACCGCCAAGCATATTGCCTTTCCCCAGCTTCCCCCAATCATAGGCATAGTTTACACGCCCATTAAAGCCTACGTTAAAATCCATCCAACGGATGTATTGAAATGTTCCGCGAGTCGGATAAATAATAGGCTGATAATCATAGTTAGGAAAAATAGGATAGTCTTGTAAAGTATCTCCCGAGGTTTCATAATGTACGTTTTTATTCCAATCGGTATAAAATGCGGTATTGAAAGTGATCCGCTGCCACGTGCGGCTATAAACAGCCTGTTCTCTTGCCGACCATCTGGAATATCCCGGGCCGGAACCGTCAAAAGTACGAAACCGCTCATAAGAATATGGAGAAGAAAAGAGCCACATGCTATAAGGTTGCCTTTTCTTCGCGTAATTCATACTGAAACTAAAAAGCAAATTTCCACGTTGCAATTTAATTCCTCCATCCATGGCAGGAAATCCCGAATAATTGTCCAGACGGATGAATCCGTCCCTAGGGTAAAGAGCATATTGTTTTTCGGCCGGGACAAAAACCGATTCTCCCGTTGCACGGTACAAGGAGAACCATGCCATAAAGTCCATGTTCATGTCGTGCTTTCCCAATAGCAGGTCAGCAGCCAACTGGCCCCGATTACCGGCACTGACAGATACGGAACCATTACGAACATCCACCCCGTCTTTAGTAACTATATTAATCACGGCTGTCAAAGCCACACTGCCATAAAGCGAAGAAGCCGGTCCGCGCAGCACCTCTATTTGTTTGACTTTTGCCAGACTAATACCATAATCCGGCGAAACAGCATTAGTAATATAACTGTTCAGACGTTGTCCATCCTGCATAATCAATATGTTCTCCTGTTCGGGAGAATATACCCCGCGCATAGCCAGATTCATCTCTTCATTGGAAGACAAACCGGATATACCGGGCACATAAGCTATCAGTACATCCCGCAGGCACCGGGCATGGATAACCCGTATCATCTCCTCCGTAATTAAAGTAACAGGCACCGGAGCTTCTTCCGGGGTCTCTACCTGTTGTGAGGCTGTGACCAGAGTTACTTTAGTCTCCCTGTGTTTCCTTACCATATCCGCAAAGCGTTCCGGATCTTGAAGCGAGATATAATAATAAGGTTCGTCTTTCAATAACAGCGAAACATACTTTTCCGCTTCCGGGAAGCGGTCTAAAGCTAAACAGCATAATGCAGCCAAACGGCACGCCTCGGTATGCATCGTACCTTGAAAAGACGACAGATTCTCCTCCAAGATACGACAAGCTTCATCGATATCTCCGCTCTCATAAAATGTTTCCGCCTTTACAAACGAATTACGGATGTTATCCGCCGGCTGAGCTGACAGTTGCACAACCCCAAAACAGCAAAGGATATATAGCAGACAGCGTTTCATGCGATAGGAATGATAAACCGGAAACAAGTATATTCATGCAGGACCGAATCAAACAATACTTTTCCATGGTGTTTGTTTTCTATAATATCACGAACGATTGCCATACCAAGGCCTGTCCCCTGCCCCACCGGTTTTGTTGTGAAAAAAGAGTCAAATAGTTTTCGTTTGACCTCCGGACTCATGCCCTCTCCGTTATCACGAATAGAAAGTACAACTCTTTTATCCAACTTTTCTAAGGTCACCATTATCTCGGGGGAATATCCTTCGGGAGCATTCTGCCATTTTTTCCATACTGCATAGCAGGCATTATTCATCACATTCAAGACTGCCCGACTGAAATCCTGCGGGATCAGCCGGATCGAGGGGATATCTTTAGCATAATCTTCACGGATAGCAATATTGAAATTCTTATAATTGGCCCGCATGGCATGATAAGCCAGCCACACATATTCCTTAGTCAATTTTTGTATTTGTGTAGGCATGAATTCGTCTTCTTTCCCCCTGGAGTAAAGCAAAATACCACGAATAATGCTGATAGCCCGATCACCATGCTCTTTGATTTTGTCCACATTCTCTCTCAGCCCGGAAAGTATATCTTTGATATCTTCCAGTTCCGCTTCCGGAATACGAGCTTTTGCTTCATCCACCCTATCGGCCAGGTCGGCCAACAATTGACCGGACAGTTTACTGAAATTGATGACAAAATTCAAAGGATTCTGTATCTCGTGTGCAATGCCTGCACTCAACAAGCCCAATGATCCCAGCTTTTCCTGCTCTTTGAGCCGTGCTTCCAACTCTTCAATTCGTTTCTCTTGTGAAATGTTTTTTTCCATAATCAATCTGTTCTATGTTTATTTATACTGACTTTTCCTCCCACAATGGCAGAGTGATAGTGAATTCTGTCAATTCATCTTTTTCAGAACGTACTGCTATCTGCCCATGGTGATTTAATATGATTTCCTTACTCAGATACAAACCGATACCTGCTGCCTCTCCGGTTGTTTTGGTAGTAAAGAACGGATCGAAGATTTTATCCAGAATACTCTGCTCGATCCCCACTCCATTGTCATATAGGCGAATGACTGCCTGTCCGTCCTTACTTTCCAATGCCAGGCCAATCTCTGCCGGATAGGCTTTCTTACCGTATTTTTTGGCTATGGCATACATACCATTGTTAAGAAGACTCATAATGGTTTTTCCCAGTTGTTCGGCATTCCCGTCAATAAACAACGGATTATCGGGCAAGGAAGTACGAACCGCAATGTGCATAGCCGTAATCTCCTTCTGATAATAACTGCTCAATAGCTCCATGTCTTTCCGGCATAAACCGATTAATTCTGTTTTTTCCAGTTGCCTGTTACGGTCTCTCAGGATTTCTTCCATGGCCTTCAGTACACGAGTGGTGTTACTTCCATGTTCCTCAATCTTTTCCAGATTATCTCTCATCATGTTGATGACATCTACCGAATCCAAGTAGGTATCTTCATCCAAAAGTTCTTTTACACTCTCCAGATTCTGATATAGATCCTTCAGTAATCCTGAGGTCAGGTGGGAAAAATTATTAATGTAATTCAACGGATTCAGAATACGGTCAATCAACCCTTGAGTCAGTTTGCCTACAGTAGCCATTTTTTCTTGTCGAACCAATTCATCTTGTGCCTGGCCCAGCTCCTTCAATGCTTTTTCCAATTTTAAGGACTTTTCCTCAATTTCATTTTTTTGTTGTACCAACTGTTTGGTACGTTGGCCGACAAGGGCCTCTAACCTCTCCTTCTCTTTCAGCAAACTGCGCATTCTCCATTTAAACAATACGAACAACAGCATCCCAAAAGCAACGGTATATAGGATCAGACAATACCATTGCAAATAAAAAGGAGGCAATAACGAAAAGCGGAATTGTTTCATTTCACTCTCTGTACCGTAAATATCACGGGCCCGGACACAAAACGTATACGTACCCGACGAAAGGTTGGCATACTCTTTCACAGTCCCGGAATCCCACGAACTCCATTCCGGATCATAACCGACCAGGCGATATCTATACTCATTGGAACCGGTGAAACAGGGCGCATCGGTAGCAAATGAAAAACGAATGGAACGTACATCATTCCCCAAACGAGGTACTGTACTATTTATCTGCCAGTCCGCTCCCCCGGACTCTTCCGGCAAATCTCCTCCCCAATAGACAGAATCACGGTTCAGACAAACTTCACGAAGATAGATGCGGGGAACAACCGGAGTAAATGTCCGGGCCTTTTCAAGGTCCATCCGAATTAAACCAAAATCACCGCCAAACCATGCCGCCCTGTCTTCTTCAATATAAATCACCCTCACGACATAATTCCGAATGGCATACAGGCATTGGTTGAATTTCTCCGTATCAATTTGCGAATGATGTACCTGTACCTCTTTTCCTTTCAGATTTGTCTGCCAATGACAGCCATCGTTGTCCGTATACTCGGTCATTATTTCTTCACTCTCTCTGTCTTGAAGTACAAAAGAGCTTTTGCCCTCTTCCCGCAAATAGATTTCTCCGTACAACGTTTTAGCCCATACAGAACGATCTTTCTTCACTTCCAGACGAACGACTTTTTCGACATCGGAAATTTTCTTTATCCGTTCCTCATCTGCCGAATATTGATAAATCCCATCCATAGTGCCCATCAGAAGGTTCGTATGCCCAATGAATGTCAATGAATAAGCTGCCATATCTGTGAGTTTTTCCGAATGATTATAATCCCGGATCACATACACACCATCGCCGGACGCTGCATATAATTCTCCTTGTGGAGAAAGACACAGTTGCCAACATGCTTGCGAAATTCCCTGAACAGGAACAAAAGTGTTTTGCTTCAATACGTATAATCCCTGTAAGGTCCCGGTATATATCATTCCTTTGTAAGAGACAGCCGATATTACCTCTCCCTTCAGACCTTCACCAGAGGTATAACGGCTGAACAAAGAGGGAATAAAAACATGAAACACACCGTTATCCGTAGCTCCCCAGAGGTTGCCACGCCCATCGGCCGCAATACCCGAAACAGCGTTACTGCATAAGCCATTTCTCTCAGTTACGGAAAACCGTTCTTTTTTCCCACTGTCATCCATTATTAATCCATGGGCAGAGTTTATCGAGATTGTTTCTCCTCCGGGTAGAGAAAACGCCCGATTCATTGAGACTGAGGATTGATTTCTCCACTTTTCCTGCAATTGGGCCGGAAGTACCTGAACCGGTGCCAAAATGGAATCTGACTGAACCGTATAATATCTTCCTGATGTAGCTTTCAGATAAATGCGTTTATCTATTTCTGCCATATCTTCCAATTCGCCCAAAGAGTTTGTGTCCAGATCGGAAAGAAGGGTTCTCAACGTAATACATCCGCGTCCATCACGCTCTATCCGTCCGAACACGTTATATCCTCCCACCCATATCCTACCTTCCGAATCACGAAACAAACGGGTGACACGGGAAAAACCCGGTGTATAAATAGTTTCCCAACGGTTATAGTCATAATGAAGGATACCTTCGAAATTAGCAAAATAGACATTTCCACAACTGTCGCAAACGACATCGAAATTACGATTGTGCGCCTGATAAACCGAAGCCGGATAGTTTACAAAAAACGGGATACCTTCTTGTGAATTTGCATATACCGAGCAAAGACACATTATCAAAAAGACTATCTTTTTCATGGCTGATACGTTTTTAGGTAATAGGATTCAAATGGAATTTGCTTACCGATATAATACTCCCATTCTTCTCGAGTAAAATCACGCTGTAACCCCTGACGGACAACAGTAGCCATGTGATCGGGTGAAACAGGCACCCGATACAACCGCCCCTGTTCGTCTCCTATAAAGACAGATGTACCGTCCGGATGAAAGCAAAAAGTATGGATCCAACCGGGGCTTGTCACAATAACGGCCGACTCGGTCTTTCCTTTACGAAGATCCCACAGACGCAGCGTACAATCGTAACTACTCGAAAACAGTTTGTTCCCTTTCCGGGAAATAGCAGTAACCGCAGCCTGATGCCCTATCAACTTCTGCCGGATATTTCCATTCTTATCACAAATCAGGATGACTCCTTCACGACAGCCAATGGCATATCTTTCATTGGTAAGAGGACAGAATGCAGTAACCACACTATTCTCGGGCAAGCTGTCTATAAATCTGAGAAATGTACCATCCGACGAAAGTAAAGCTACTGTCCCATTCTTAAAAAAAACATAGAGATAGCCTTCCATTTGACCGACACAAGTTATCGAATGTTCCGGCTGAAAATAAGGTTGTATCTCATGGTTGATACAGTCAAAAGAATAAATACCGGTTGTGGAAACTGCCAATACCAAGTTAGAGGCAATCGAAATCAATTGCCGATATTCTCCTTTAGGCAAAAAGCGGGTAACGATACCGGCGGAATCCGTGGAGATAAGCTGCCCGCAGTATGACAAGGCATACATCTGTGAATCGGACCGCAACAGCACATCCCGAAAATCATAACAGGGATCATTCAACAGTAATTCGGAGGTATAGGTCTGCCCATTTTCCGATTTCCAACGTATCATCTCACCGTACTTGCCGACAGTGACCAATCCCGGCAGAGGATTCCGACCGGCTCTTGCTTTTTCCTCGCCTCCGGATAACAGTTTGATCCCGGTAACAGCTCCTTTATGCCCGAACCAAAGCTGATCTTGCCTACAAGACAAAGACAATGCATTGAAAACAGCCGGATGATATACATCGCCATCATATCGCTTGGTAAACCACCAGGCGGTATATGCCAACAGAGAAGCTAATTCCATGTTGCCCGACCGATATTGAGTAACAGAAAGTGTCCCCAATGAACGTCCCAAAGCCAGAAAAGCCAATGTATCGGCAACCCTCTTCGACTGTTCGGCCTGTAGTTGCCGTTCCATCGCCAGATTCTTTTGTTCATCTGCCATCCGATACGCTTTCTCAGCCTCCAATTGTGCAGCAAGCGCTCTTTCCCGTGCCAACTCTGCCTGCTGTTGCATTCGGTTGGCCTTTTGAGTTTGCGCAACGGCTTCCTGTCTTCTCTTTTCGGAAATATCCTTTTGTTGATAAGCAATCTCCTCCATTTGTTGACTGACCCGTTGTATAAGAACCGATTTCTTTTCTTTATCCCGGAATTCCTCCAGAGACAGAGCAAGACGCTCCCTGTCCGATGCCGAATGACGATATGCCCGGTATAGGACCAGACATACTGTCAAAAGTATACAAGGAACGGCAATGATCCAACGGATGATATTTTCGTTTAACTTGATCATGATACAGGTTCATCAGTGGGTTGCAGATATTTCTTTTTAATGGTCAACCGATTCTCCTTATTCACGTACGTATACGCTACGTCATCCATCATTTCACGTACCAGGAAAATGCCCAATCCTCCTATTTCACGTTGTTCTAACGGTAATGAAATATCAGGATCGGCTTTATCCAAAGGATTGAATGGAATACCACCATCTATAAACTCCAAAGTAATCTCTCCGTCTTCATCCCATAAGCACAGAGTCAGATAACCTTCTGCCTGCTGCGGATAAGCGTAATTGAGAATATTGACAATGATCTCCTCACTGACCAAACGGATGGCATAAGACAGGGAAGGATGTGAAGCAACTTCACGACTATGCATCAGCATACTAAGAATTTCATCTAACCTCCCATCGACAGGGCGAAACTGAAGTAACGTCATTGCTCAGGTAATTTTTAGGGTTGTGATAATTCATCGAGAGTCTGATAAAAACGAAAGAATTTATCGAATCCGGTCATGTGCATCACGTCTTTAACCTCTTGTGACACACCGACAAGGCAAACATCTCTACTTTTAGCTTTCGCCAGCTTAAAGGCATAAAGCATGACTCTCAATCCGGCACTGGATACATAAGAACAGCCGCTGAGATCTAATGCAACAGAATGTCCTTGCTCGATAAGAGCTACAATTTTTGCTTGTTCGTCACCGCTTGTATTTGAATCCAAGACGGAACCTACAAAATGAATTTCATACTTTTCCATCGTTCTTTTATTTTAATATTATTTGATTCGTTGAAGAGAAAGCAGGGTTATGTCATCGGACTGAGGATAGTCTCCGGAGAAAGTCTTAACAGACTGCAATACACTCGTAACAACCTCTTTTGCGGAACTACTTTCGTGCATAGACGCCAATATATCCTGTAAGTTACTTTCCGAGAATTGTTCCCGCTTGTCGTTAAAAGCCTCTGTGACACCATCCGTATACAGAAGTAAAGTGTCACCGATGCCGAACGTCAATGTATTACTCTCAAATTCAATATCATCGAACACGCCTACCACAAAATTAGAAGCGACAGGCAAGCATTCAACAGTCCGTCCGCCGCGAAGGAGATAAGGGGGATTATGCCCGGCATTGGTATAGTCCATCATGCCGGTTTTATAATGATAAATCCCATAAAAGACCGTAACAAACATAGAGTCCAGGCTCTCTTTACACAGTAACTTATTGGCATAAGTAAGGCATTCTGCCGACGAAACACCCCGAAGAGCAGTTGCACGGAGCAGGGTCCGACTAACCGCCATGAACAAGGATGCCGGCACCCCTTTCCCAGATACGTCAGCAATCACCAGCCCGATACGTTCATCGTCAATCTGGAAGAAATCATAAAAATCGCCACCTACATCTTTTGCCGGAGTCATGGAAGCATAAATATCAACCACTTCCGTCAGTTCCGGAAAAGGAGGAAAGGAACGGGGAAGAATCGTTTGCTGGATTTCTCCCGCAATGGCCAGGTCATTTTTGATAGATTCCAGTTGGTTGTGCTCCTGCTGTGACTCACGGATATAGCGAACCTGTTCGATCGCCTTTTCAATAGTCCGCGACAGATCATCCAAATCGATCGGTTTGGTTGCAAAATCAAACGCTCCCTTGTTCATAGCAGAACGTATGTTATCCATGTCTCCATAAGCAGAGACCATTATACACTTCATTGCCGGATTTTTCAGTTCATTGACCTTAGCCAATAGGGTCAACCCATCCATCTCCGGCATATTAATATCACTCAGGATGATATCGAAATCGGGAGTTTCCAGAAGTTTCTGTAAAGCTTCCAACCCGTTATGGGCAAAAGCGAACTCATATTCACCTTTTCGTATTTGTCGCCTGAAGTACTGGGTAAGTAATACTTCTAAATCGAGTTCATCATCTACACTCAATATTTTTACTGCCATATCTATTGTTATTTATGAATTTCAACCGTTTGTTCTGACGTTTATGATGGCAAAAATAGAGAGTGATCGACCCGGTTACAATTTTATATTTTAAACAGGAAGAATGTTTTTCCGAATGGACGATATTGTCTTATAAGCATACAGGTATATTGCTTTCGTGGCTTAGAAGACAGCACTTGAAAGATTGATTTACACTCCTGAAAGAAACTATTCCGTATTCAGAATTTATATTTTTAAGATGGAACTTTTCTTCTCACTTTTGTCACCGTAAGCTTACAAAGAATAAATAGAAACGGCGGATTCCGAAAAGCCGAAGAAAGAGTAGGAACTTTTTACAAATCACTATTATGCTTATTATTTTAAAACAAGATGATAGTTGTCAAGTTGCACAAACGACATGTACAACAAACTCTTTAGAAATCCGATACAAAGATTATAGTGTACTGAAAAAAACTCTGGATTTGAACACAAAATCTATTAATAGCAATAGCTGTATAGAGTTAATTATTTACGGAACACACGGAAATGAAAAGGAAATTTGCAAACTAACCAAACCAGACATAAAAGATCTGAGCTATTTCTTCAAAGGAAAAGTTTGTAGATTAGTTCTTGATGCTTGCCATAGCGCCTGCCATATTCCACATTTCAAAGAGATGTTAACAGATGATGGAATCATATTATGTCATGTAGGTATCTGCCAAGTAAACAGCATCGAAACTAAAACAGGTAAAGACACCTATGAACGGTGGATAAATGGCAATAAGGAAGGATTAAAAGTATGGTCGGATGGAATCGTTCCAGCTATCTATACTCGAAAGAATAACACTTTAACTTACTACGAATGTAGCAAATTCGAAGTAGATATTAATCACCCTTTTACCGGAACTGAATTTAAGACTTATTGTCTGAATTTAAAATCAAAAGGAATTAAAATGGTAATTAAAAATCATTCTGATTTCGATAAAATCTAACTATCTTATATAAATCATATAACAATTAATATATCATGTGGGAATTAGAAAAAGCAGGCGGTAAGTTTGATAACTTTAACAGTAAGCAACAAAAAGCAATTTATGAATTAATAGATGGTTTAACAGAGATTCCAACTAAACCTAACAAAGACCAATATCGTGTCGACAATCAAAGTCAATACACTAAAATCGTAGGACGTACATATTATAATGGAGAATATGCGCTATATGCAATACAAAAGGGAAAAACAATGTATGCATCAATTGCATGTCCAGCTATTGGTCCGGACATATCCATTGATAATATTAAAGAAGGATTTAAATTAAGTTTAAAAGAAGGGAAAAGAGCCGTATGGACAAAAGTAAAGTAAATTTCTCAAAACCGATGCTGATTCAATCAGTAGCTTTCAAAGATGTATTCCTTCGCATGGATGGGAAGGGAATTAGCACAGCCTGTGGTGCCGGTGCAGGTAAAGTAAACTGTCAGAGAAGCATGGCTCCCACCGGAGCCTTTAAAGTACAAAAACAGACCAATGGTACATTTACTATCGAATCTTCAAAGTATCCCGGAGTATTTCTCCGTATGGACGGAAATGGCATTCACGCATTCGCAGGATCGGGTAGCGGTCGTGTAAACTGTCAGTTCGGAGCAAGTGCCTGGGAACGTTTCAAGTTACACGAACAAAGTGATGGTTCATATACAATCGAATCAGCAGCTTTTCCGAATGTATTTCTCCGCATGGACGGAAATAATCCATCCCGTAAAGAAGAAGATTTCGGAACGGTTAACTGCCAATATGGAGCAGGAGCCTACGAAAAGTTTTATCTGCAAAATATGCCTGAAATACAAAATGTAAAGGACATGTTTAATAAGATTACGAAGTAACGAAAAGCATGAATACATAAAAAAATCCGAAGCTATAGTTGAATCTATAGTTTCGGATTATATAAATAAGATCAGGATATTCCTATACGATCAGTCTTTCTTATCCAACGCCTCAAAACAAGAGTTTTTGCTCACAAACTCAGGGACAATATCTTTCATGGCAGCCACGATCTTCATCTGATCATAGGTATAGCTTACATCAATTAATTTCTGGATTCTCTCTTTCACTTCGTCATAATCATACTCACGCACAGTGGCAATCATAATCTTTTCGTGATAAGTAGGTTTGGTCAGCTCCTTCACATTGAGCAACTCTTCGTACAGTTTCTCACCATGACGCAAACCGGTAAACTCAATTTTCACATCCGTACGTCCCGAAAGACTGATCATCCGTTTTGCCAGATCGACAATCTTAACCGGTTTACCCATATCGAAGATGTAGATTTCCCCACCATTACCCATACTTCCTGCTTCCAGTACCAGACGACAAGCCTCCGGAATGGTCATGAAATAACGGATTATTTCGGGATGGGTCACTGTGACAGGTCCTCCACGCTGAATCTGATCGCGGAAACGGGGAATAACCGAACCGTTAGATCCTAATACATTACCGAAACGAGTGGTGATGAACTGTACCGAACGTGTACCTTCCTTCTGTAATTTCTTGGCTAAGGACTGTACATAGATTTCACAAATACGCTTTGAACAACCCATAACATTTGTCGGATTAACGGCTTTATCCGTAGAAATCATTACGAATTTCTCTGAACCGAATTTAACAGCCAGATCGGCAAGCGTACGTGTACCCGATACATTAATCTGAATAGACTCCGAAACATTGTCTTCCATCATCGGCACATGCTTATAGGCAGCTGCATGGAATATATACTGAGGTTTGTATTCACGGAAAATGGCCTCCATACGAGTTGCGTTCGAAATATCAGCTACAATCGTTTCAGCATCAATGTCACGCCAACGATCCTGCAATTCCAGACGAATGTCATGCAACGGAGTTTCAGCCTGATCAATCAGGATCAACTTATATGGATTGAAAGAAGCAACCTGTCGCATGATTTCGCTACCAATAGAACCGGCGGCTCCTGTAATCATTACACGTTTACCTTCCAGGTGAGAAGCTATCTTATGGATGTCCACCTCAATCGGTTCGCGTTGCAAAAGGTCCTCAATCTGTATTTCCTTCAACTGAGTTTTATTCAGTGCCTGCCCACCCCATTCACTCAAAGGGGGAGCAGTAAGCAACTTCACGTTATTGGAAAGCAGAGTATCAATCATATCTGATTTCTTCAGCTTTTCCATCTTAGCCGGAGAAACAATGATGGTATGCACATCACGGTCATTCATGTTTTCAATCAATGCTTCATCATTCGGGAAAACTTTCGCCCCCATCATCACCTTACCAATCAGTTCGGGTTCATCGGCAATGAAACCACGAAGACGATAATGATTACGCAAATTGACACGCAGGGATTTGGCGATGTTTACTCCGGCTTCTTTAGCACCATAAATAAAGACGTTGGTCGTGTGGCTACCGTCAAAATTGAGTACCTCGAAGAACATTTTGACCACAATACGCGAACAGGCCATCATAGCAAAATTGATCACATATGCCATAAACAGTACACTGATGGCACCAATCCGAATGCCCAGGTAAGCATCCAGCAGAAGACTCAGAATCATCAATACCCCATAGGAGACCGTAAGCGACACAAATATGCGCATAATGTCTACAAACGAAGAAAAGCGAAGCACATTTGAATAGGTACGGAATACCCGGAAGAAGATTAAGTTAGCCACTACCGTCCAAAGAATGGTCTTATCTATTGTCGACGAATCCAAGAAAATGCTGCGAAAATCGTAACGAAGCGAGTAAGCGAGCAAGCAGGATGCGACGATAATAAATATATCAATCAATAGAATAGTCCAAATGGGCAGTACCTTCGCAGAAAGATACCGATGAAAAAAATTCTGTTTCATTTGTTTTACAGTTTTTGTTTTAGGCGGTGCAAAGATACACTATTTTCACTAACACGTGCGTTTTTATTTGACAAAATAAAGTTTTTAACACAATAAAAGTAGAATAACAGTGCAAAAAGGGGGTGGAATCCTTCTCTTCCACCCCCTTCAAGATATAGATATCACATCAGGTTACTTGCCAATTCGCTCAATTCACTACGTTCGCCTTTCACCAAGTTGACATGCGCAAAGAGGTTCTGATCTTTCATGCGATCGATCATGTACACCAAGCCATTGGACTGACTATCCAGATAAGGTTGGTCGATCTGCTGAATATCTCCGGTAAATACCATCTTGGTACCTTCTCCGGCACGGGTGATAATGGTTTTAATCTCGTGTGGAGTCAAATTTTGTGCCTCATCGATGATACAATAGGTCTCGCTCAGGCTTCGTCCGCGAATGAATGCCAATGCCTCGATAACCAGTTGCTCACTCTTCTGCATATCTTCCAGCCGCTTCACTTCGGTAGAGTTAGAAGCAAATTGGCGTTTGATCACATTCAGGTTGTCGAACAGAGGTTGCATATAAGGAGCTACCTTTTCTGTTGCATCTCCTGGAAGGAATCCTAAATCTTTATTGGAAAGAGCCACGATAGGACGGGCCAACAGGATTTGCTTGTATTCCGTGAGTTTACCCAAGGCTGCCGCCAGTGCAAGCAAGGTTTTACCTGTTCCGGCTTTACCTGTCAAGGCCACCAGCTTGATATCCGGATCGTTCAGAATTTCGAAAGCAAAACTCTGTTCCGCATTGCGAGGTTCGATACCGTAATTCTTGGTTTTATTCACCCGGCAGACCGTATGTGTAAAAGGATTGTAGCGGGCAAGCACACTGCTGCGATCGCTCTTCAGAATAAAACATTCGTTGGGACGGATGATGTCTTTAAAGTCAAATTCACTGATATCCAACCCCTCTCTGGACGAATAAATACGGTCGATCAGATCCGGTTCTATATTTTCGAACACCTCGTTCGACTTTTCAAAAATATCGACATTCACCACCTTATCGGTTATGTAGTCCTCACAAAGTATACCGATGGAACGGGCTTTCATCCTAAGGTTGACATCCTTGGTCACCAGAATATTTTTCATCTTCGGATATTTCCGGGCCAAATATTCGGCTACCGCCAATATCTGATGATCCGGTTTACGGGCCGGAAACGATTCATGTACCTTGGGAGCCTCCGAATCGCCAGTGACAATAAACAACTTACCCAACCCCTCACCTAAAGGAGCACCATGGGTAAACAGACTGTCGTCGGTTATCAAATCGAGTTCGCGTACAAACTCACGTGCATTGTAATTGATTTGTTCATTTCCCTTCTTGAACTTATCCAATTCTTCCAAAACAACAATCGGAAGATAAATATCATTCTCCTGAAAATTCTTCAGGCAATTGTAGTCGTGAAGAATAACATTCGTGTCGAGCACAAAATTTTTCTTTGTTCCCATGATTCTTAGATTTAAATGTTGATATTTGCAATCAAAAAGCCAATTGACCACCACTGTGATGAATTGTTGCAACTAAGATAACAAATAAAAAGGCAAACAAAGGAAGTTGCCCGTTAAATATTATAAAACATGAATTATCAGGAGACTTTAGACTACCTATACAACAGCGTTCCCATGTTTCAGCAGGTAGGAAGCAGCGCGTACAAAGAGGGACTGGAAAACACCTATGCATTAGATGAATATTTGGGACATCCCCACACAGCATTTCAAAGCATTCACATTGCAGGGACCAACGGAAAAGGTTCCTGCTCACATACATTGGCTGCCATTCTGCAATCGGCCGGATATAGGGTCGGGCTCTACACTTCGCCCCATTTAGTAGATTTCCGAGAGCGTATCCGCATCAATGGCGAGCCCATCCCGCAAGAATACATCATCCGCTTTGTGGAAGACCATCGTCTGTTTTTTGAACCTCTGCATCCTTCATTCTTTGAATTGACCACCTCAATGGCATTCCGATACTTTGCCGATCAACATATAGACGTGGCTGTCATTGAAGTCGGATTGGGAGGGCGACTGGACTGTACCAACATCATCCGTCCGGACTTAAGCATCATCACCAACATCAGTTTCGATCACATGCAGTTTTTAGGTAATACGCTGGCCAAAATTGCAACCGAGAAAGCGGGTATCATCAAAAGGGGCATACCGGTCGTTGTCGGTGAGACGACAGAAGAGACCAAGCCTGTATTTTATCGGAAAGCACAAGAGATGGAGGCACCTGTCACCTTTGCAGAAGAAGAACAACGACTAAAAGGAGCAACTAAATTCAAAACTCGCGCGGATCGAAAACCGGGACAGTATACAGATCATCAGCCGAATACCGCAGCAGAAAAAGATACAGAGTATATTACCGGCTGGATCTATGAAAATGATGCATATCCCGGGTTGGAAGGAGTATTGGGAGGCTCGTACCAACTAAAAAATACAAATACGCTACTGTCGGCTCTCCCTGTTCTGAAAAGCCTGGGTTATAAGATAGAAGATCATGACGTGAGAAACGGATTCCTGCAAGTAGATAAAATGACCGGTTTGCAAGGACGCTGGCAAAAATTGAGTGACTCTCCCACTGTCATTTGCGATACGGGACACAATGTAGCAGGGATTTCTTATATCGTGGAGCAACTGAAACAAATGAAATACAATCGCCTGCACATGGTCATCGGCATGGTGAACGACAAAGACGTAAGTGGAGTATTGTCCATACTTCCTGAAAACGCAGTGTACTATTTCACAAAAGCGAGCGTCAAAAGAGCATTACCGGAGGCTCAGTTACAACAGATCGGAGCTTCTGCCGGACTGCAAGGAAAGGCTTATCCCGATGTTCAGTCTGCCGTAAAGGCCGCACAAGAAAAAAGCCTCCCGGAAGACCTGATCTTCGTAGGAGGCAGTAGCTTTATTGTAGCCGACTTATTATCGTGCCGCGATGCACTCGATCTCGACTAAGGCATCTTTAGGCAAGGCTTTCACGGCAACAGCCGAACGAGCGGGAAATGCACCGTCAAAATAAGTTGCGTATACTCCGTTCATTCCGGCAAACAGAGACATATCCTGGAGGAAAACAGTTGTTTTTACAATGTCTGCCATTGTCAGACCGGCAGCCTCAAGGATATGTTTTATATTCTCGAGTGACTGGCGGGCTTGCGCCTCCACACCATCAGGCATCACACCCGTAGCCGCATCAATAGGAAGCTGACCAGAGACAAATACCATTCCATTAGCTTCAATAGCTTGACTGTAAGGCCCGATAGCTCCCGGTGCCTTCTCACTGCAAATTACTTTTTTCATCTTATTTAATTCATTAATAATTAATATTTATAGCAAAGTTAGTATCCTGAAGATGCTAAAAGCATCCATCAAAAATACTCTTAGGTGAACAAAGATAAGAAAAATATGGAAGAGCTATGCAGTATTTGGCAAACAAACGCATTTATATATATGAATACACAAAAGAACCAGATATAACTTTAACTCAATAAGACCTAAACTTTACAGAACGGAGGAAGTCGCAATGACGCTCTCCATAAAAAGAAAGAGGCTATCGCAATGGCGACAGCCTCTTCTTTTTTAGATTTCGGGGATAGTTTATTTACAATGTTTTTTAATCAGTTCGTCTACATTGGGGTCTCCAAGCTCTTTTGCCTTGGCAAAGCTTGCGCAAGCCGCTTTCTCTTGCTTTAACTGAATCTGGCAGATTCCCAGCAAACGATACCCTTCAGCATATTTCGGATCGATAGCTAATGCGTCTTTCAATACTTTCTCAGCCTCTTCGTAACGGCCTACACGGAGATTTACCACAGCCTGTTCTGCACGATAAGTGAGATCTTCCGGATTAAGTTCGATCGCCTTTGCTATATCATCCAACGCACGCTGGAACTGCTTAGCCTTGAAGGCAGCCTGCTCACGGTAATAATAGAACAGGTCATTGACACTACCTTTCACTGCATTGAAATAGGCATCATAATCTGCCAGTGCCAAACGATACTTCTCTACATTCATATACATCTGGGCACGTTCCAATAGGTAAGGAGCCAAATCGGAAGTTATAGGTGTCTGGCAACGGGCTATACAACTGTCCAACAAAGCAATTACTTCTTCAGGAGCAGCTTTACTCAACTCCTTCGCTTTGGCAGCACTGAAGAAAGAGGCAGGAGATGCCAGTTCGGTCTGATTCACTTTGTCATAGCTGGCAAATGCACCTGCATAATCCTGCTTGGCAAAAAGAATATCTCCTTCCAACTGCTGGTAGACGGGTAAACTCTGAATGGCAATCGCACTCCGTACATTCTCCAAAGCCTTATCATACGTCCAGTCTTTATAAACAGTTTCGGGTTTACTCAATTGATAATTGTATATCAGCTTGGCTATGTTATAATAGGTATCGTCTTTCTTCTGTGCAACCTTCAGCGCATGTTCCAGGTCGGCAGCCGCTTTATCCATGTGGTTTTCATCCTTGTCTGCAAAAACATAGTTTCCGGCACGGCGAAGATAACCGTCGGCACTGTTCGGGAAAGTCTTTATAAAATCGTCAAGGGCGATGGCATAAGCCTCAGGTGTGGATTGTGTTGAAGCAATAAAGAGATAGACCAGAGCCTGATCTTCATCTTCGGGCAACCCCTTCTTTATACCGATAGCATTCAAGGCAGGGTCGCTCAGCGCAAGTGCACTGATATTTTGAGACATGGCGAAAGCCGCACCGGCCGCATAGCTGATAGAGGCAGTATCTTGTCCCGAGGACTTCTGTGCCACTCCAAACACTTTACCGTCCGCCGTAGTGACCGGACAACTGACCATTTTATCTTTCAATACCATGTCCAGCGTATAGTAATGATATTTATCACCACCGATATTATCTACCTTTTTCACTTTACCACGGGTCACGTTACCGCCTTTCTGAGTGGAATAAGGCAATAAATAAACTTCAGCACCCACAGCCGGAGCAAGAGCAGCCACTTGTAAAGCCGGTACTTTCTTCACTGTAATGCCCACACGAAACTTAATGATATCATACATATCATTGGCTCCCAGAATACACTCAACAGGCATCTTTTCACCTTCTGAGTTAATGATAACAGCACGCTGGGCACCTTTAAACAGTGAATAGTCAGACAGAGCCACTCCGTCTTCGGTTACAAAGAATCCGTTACCGGTATTCTGAATTTTGTCGTCTTTATCATACGTAACGATGGAAAAAACCGATCGTTTCGCTTTCTCAACCCACTTAGGGGCTTGTGCTACACTCCATTGTGACAGGAGGCAAAGCACAAATGTGAATAGTATGCTCTTTTTCATGTATTTGAATGTTGTTTCTTTTAATTTGTACGTTGTTTCACGCCTTCATAAATCAGGATACCTGCGGCTACAGATACATTGAGTGATTCAATGCTGCCCAGCATCGGAATCTTGACCCATTCGTCGCATAGTGCAAGATTATCATAGGAAACACCGGTATCCTCAGCCCCCATAATGATACACATCGGGCCGGTATAATCTGCCTTCGTATAATCATAATCTCCTTTTTCGGTAGCAGCCACAATACGGAAGCCGCTATCTTTGAGATATTGCAAGGTTGTTTTCAGATTCTGTTCACGGCAAACCGGCAAAGTGTGCAATGCACCGGCCGAAGTCTTCATCGCATCCGCATTGACCGTAACGCTTCCTTTTGCAGGAATAATGACGGCATCTACTCCGGCACATTCGCAAGTACGGGCTATGGCACCAAAATTACGCACATCCGTAATTCCATCAAGCATGACAAAGAAAGGATTCTTACCTTCTTCGAAAAGGAAAGGCACCAAATCTTCCGTCTTCTGATACGTTACCGAAGAGATGAACGCAACCACCCCCTGATGATTCTTACGGGTGATACGGTTGATACGTTCCACCGGGACACGCTGGACAGGAATCAGCGTACCTTTCAGAGCAGTAAACAGCTCTTTTGACAAGTCACTCTGAATGTCTTTTTTCACCAAAATCTTGTCTATCTCTTTACCAGCCTGAATGGCTTCAATCACGGCACGAACGCCGAAAATCATTTCGCTTTTATCAATCATGTAATTGTCTGCATTTTAGGACATACAACTCGTTATCACTTATTGTACACCACCATATACTTATTTTATTATTTTTCTTTCTTTCAAAGATGGTTCCAGCAACGCCCTCGCATTACTCAGCGCCGCCTCCGTCAGGGTGGCACCACTCAACATGTGAGCCAGTTCCTCTACCCGTTCTTCATCGGTCAAACGACGGATATGACTGTTAGTCTCCGTATCATTATCCCGCTTATACACTTTATAATGGGCACGTCCACGGGCTGCAATCTGCGGCAAATGCGTAATACTGATTACCTGCCGGTTTTGTTCGCCCATCTCTTGCATAATATCCGCCATACGATCTGCTATCTCACCGGATACACCGGTGTCGATCTCGTCGAATACAATTGTGGGAAGTTTCACAGCTCCTGCAATCATAGCCTTAATAGATAACATAACACGAGCTATCTCACCACCCGACGCAACAGAAGACACGCTTTGCAGCGTTCCGTTTTTGTTGGCTGAGAACAAGAAATTAACAGTATCCGCGCCCTGTGGACCCGGTTCTTTTTTCAACCCCATCTCCACTTGAAAGCGGACATTGGGTATTCCCAAAGGAATCAAACGGGCAGCCATCTGTTGCTCCACTTCACGGGCAATCTCTGTACGGGCCTTTGTCAAGACAGCGGCTTGCTTCTTTACCTTATTATATTGTGCATCGCACCGTTCCGTCAGTTTAACGATCCGGTCGTCATACGAAGTAATGGCAGCAAGTCTTGTTGCATATTGCTCCGAAAGAGCAATCAACTCTTCGACGGTCTGCACACGATGTTTTTGTTCTAAAGAGTAGATCAAGTTCAACCGGTCATTTACTTCCTCCAGTCGTAATGGATTAAATTCAATGCCTTCGCCCTGATCTGATATCTCCTGAGCTATATCTTTCAACTCGATGTAAGTGCTCTCCATCCGTTCGGCCAACTCACCGGCAGGTTGATATACTTTCTGCAGACCACTCAAAGCGCCAAGACTTTCTTTCAATACAGGCAGCAGCCCTCCTTCATCTGAAGCAAGAGTTTGCCCCACCCGGTACAGTCCGGCCTTGATGTCTTCGGCGTGTGCCAATGTCTCGGCCTCTTGTTCCAACTCTTCCTGTTCTCCGGCCGTAAGATGCGCCTCCTCCAGTTGTTCCAACTGAAAACGAATATAATCCTCATCCGTCTTACTTTGTTCAGCCAGAACAATCAGTTCATCGAGTTCCTTACAGAGTTTTTTCCAATCCTGATATAAATGATGGTATACATCCAAAGCCTCTTCGTTATGGGAAAGAATATCGAGCACATTAAGCTGGAAGCCCTCCTTATTGAGCAATAGGTTCTGATGTTGAGAGTGTACATCGATCAATTGCTCACCCAGTTCTTTCATTTGTGTGAGCGAAGCAGGTGTATCATTGATAAATGCCCTACTTTTACCGGATGACTGTACTTCACGACGAAGTATGCATTCGGGCTCATACTCTAACTCGTTCTCTTCAAAAAAGGCTTCCATGTGATAGGCCGATATATCGAATCGTGCCTCGATGACACATTTAGAAGCGCCTTGCCGGATAGCTTTCACATCGGCACGTTGTCCGAGTAAAAGTCCGATTGCGCCCAGAATAATGGATTTTCCGGCACCGGTCTCTCCGGTGATTACAGAAAATCCGGTTTCGAAACGAATATCGAGTTTCTCAATCAGAGCATAATTCTGGATGTATAATGAACGTAACATAAATCACATTTCTTTTATCATTCTATCAATAATATCTCTGGCTACTTCCGTCTTCGATTTTAACGGATAATCGGTTCTACCCCTGCAACTAAGAATGCTTATCTTATTGGTATCGTAACGGAATCCCGCACCAGCATCATTCAACGAATTCAGCACAATGAAATCAAAGTTCTTCCGGATCAGCTTTCCCTCGGCATTGCGCTGCTCATCATTCGTTTCAAGAGCAAAACCAATTAACTTCTGTCCCGGAGTTTTTATCTTGCCCAATGCAGCAGCAATATCGTGAGTGGGTTTAAGATGCAGCAACAACTCGTCTCCTTCCCGTTTTATCTTCTTGTCAGCAACAGCGTCCGGAGTAAAATCCGCTACCGCTGCACACAGTATTCCGGCATCGACCAAGGGGTATTGCGCCATGGCTGCTTCATACATGTCCTGAGCGGACTCCACATCAATGCGGGTAATATGTGAATGATATGTTTTCTGTTGTACCGGCCCTGCAATCAGTACCACATCGGCTCCGCGACGGGCACACTCCTCAGCCAAGGCAAACCCCATTTTACCGGAAGAATAATTGCCGATGAAGCGCACCGGATCAATCTTTTCATAAGTCGGTCCGGCCGTGATCAGCACTTTTTTCCCCGCCAGTTCGCCCGTTGATGAAAAGAATTCATCAAGTACCCGGATTATATTCTCCGGTTCTTCCATACGGCCTTTTCCTACCAGATGACTGGCCAATTCACCCGAAGCCGGCTCAATGATATGATTGCCATACGAACGAAGCGTATCCAGGTTCTTTTGAGTACTGGGATGGGCAAACATATCCAGGTCCATAGCCGGAGCAACAAAAACCGGCGCTTTAGCAGAAAGATAAGTCGTAATCAGCATATTATCGGCTATGCCGTTCGCCATTTTTCCGATGGTAGAAGCCGTGGCAGGGGCTATCAACATAGCATCCGCCCACAATCCCAGGTCTACATGGCTATTCCACGTACCGTCACGTTGAGCAAAGAATTCACTGATGACAGGTTTGCCGGTCAACGCAGAGAGAGTTATCGGAGTGATAAATTCTTTTCCGGCGGGAGTAATTACGACTTGTACCTCAGCTCCCTGTTTGATCAGGCCACGTATGATGTAACAAGCTTTATAGGCAGCTATGCTACCGGTAATACCGAGTATAATTTTCTTTCCGTTCAGCATAATTATTTTCCGGTTAACTCACGCAGACGAATCTTGGTCAACATGGCTTTTGTATTCAACGTGAAATCACTGTTCAGAATCCAACTGTAATATCCCGGATCTTTTTTCAGTACTTCACTCACCGACTGTCCTTTGTATTTACCAAAGTTGAAAACCTCTACCCCATTGTCGTCATATACCATACGTCCTGCAAAATCCACATTCTTGTTATAGCTTGAATAATCGGCCAGGAAAGACATATCATTCTGCAACTCTTCCGGATAACGATCGAGTTGAGCCATCAGTACCTCGTACGTGGCACGGGTATCAGCTTCCGCTGTATGCGCATCTTCCAGATTACGGCCACAATAGAACTTATAAGCAGCCGTAAGGGTACGCTGTTCCATCTTATGGAAAATCACCTGTACATCGACAAATTTGCGCTTACTCATATCGATATCCACACCCGCACGCAGAAATTCTTCTGCCAACACGGGAATATCAAAACGGTTGGAATTGAAACCAGCCAGATCACAACCCTCGATATCATTGGCAATACTCTTTGCCACTTCCTTAAAAGTAGGACAATCGGCTACATCAGCATCATAAATACCGTGAACAGCAGATGATTCGGCAGGGATAGGCATTTCGGGATTGATACGGAGAGTTTTCGACTCTTCATTCCCATTGGGATACACTTTAAGATAACAGATTTCTACGATTCGGTCTGAGTTGATATTTGTCCCGGTCGTTTCCAGATCAAAAAAGACGATAGGATTCTTTAGGTTGAGTTTCATTGTTTATACGGTTTTGTTTTAATTCACTACAAAGGACACTGAGGGCACAGAGTTTCAATTCAAAAAAGAATGATGTCCCTGTGATCTTTGTGTCCTCTGTAATGAATCCGATTTTATTTCTGTTCCGCGATTAATCGTTCAGCATCATCGGCATCAGCAACATCAGCAAGTCTTCATTTTCTTCCTGTTCTACCGGGATAATGACACCGGCCCTTGACGGATCAGCCAATTCGATAACCACTTCGTCCGCCGAGATATTATTCAGGATATCGATCAGGAAAGTAGATTTGAAACCGATACTCATGGCTGCACCGGCATATTGGCATACCTGTGTTTCCTCTGCAGAGGTAGAGAAGTCAATATCCTGAGCCGAAACCACGATCTGGTTTTCCTGCATGCGGAGTTTTATAAGGCTGCTTGCCTGCGAAGAAAAAATAGATACACGACGCAAGGCGCCCATCAGTTGCATACGGTCCACCGTAACTTTATGCGGATTATTTTGCGGAATTACTGAATTATAATTAGGATAGCGTCCCTCTATCAGACGGCATACCATACGATAACTTTCAAGCGTGAAGACAGCGTTGCGTTCGTCAAACTCGATCACTACCATACCCGATTCCTTAGGCAAAAGGTTCTTCAACAGAGTCGCCGGTTTTTTGGGTAAAATAAATGCGGCACGTTCGTTTCCGCGCGCAGCCAATGTTTTACAACGCACCAACTTGTGTCCGTCCGAAGCCACCATCGTAATGTCTTCCGTCGTAATGTCAAAGTAGATACCGTTCATCACCGGACGAAGTTCATCATCAGCCGTAGCAAATACCGAACGGTTAATGCCTCCCAGTAGAATCTGTGCTTCCATCTCTACACGAACTGCATTATCGCCAAGTGTAGCCGATTGCGGGAATTCATCGGCATTCTGTCCCATCAGGCTATATTTACCATTCTGGTACTGTACCGTAATTTCATAAGTATCCGGTTTGATATCGAATGTCAACGGTTGTTCCGGTATCTCCTTCAATGCATCGAGCAATGTTTTTGCAGCTACAGCAAATTTTCCGTTAGAATCACTCTCGTTCACCTCAACCGAGGTTACCATTGTAGTTTCACTATCAGAGACAGTCACAGACAGTGTTCCGTCCTCCAACTGAAAGAGAAAACAATCTAAAATAGGCAGTGCATTTTTTGAGTTTATCACACGGCTAACAGCCTGTAAATGGCTGAAAAGTGCAGTACTTGAAACGATAAATTTCATATAATCTGTGATTTTAAATTTTATATTTTTGCAAAGCACAAAGTTACAAAAAAGATCGAGGCAGCACAATAAAAGAGAAGAAAAAACAGGGGAATATTCGTCGGATATCCCTAAAAAATTGTAACTTCGCCGCACAATTTAAAATTATCGCAATGGAATTTACAGGAAAAATTATCGCTATACTCCAGCCCAGAGGTGGAGTTTCTAAAACCAGCGGCAACGAATGGAAAGCCCAGGAGTATGTAATCGAAAATCATGACCAATACCCTAAGAAAATGTGTTTCGACATTTTCGGAGCAGACAAAATAGAACAATTCAACATCCAAATGGGTGAAGAGTTGACCGTGTCATTCGATATCGATGCACGTCAATGGCAGGATCGCTGGTTCAACAGTATCCGCGCATGGAAAGTAGAACGCGTAGGCGCAGGCGCACCCATGGCTCCGGGAGCTCCGGTTCCTCCTCCGGCACCCTCTTCGGCACCCGAATTTATTGCCGGTGACGCAAAAGACGATCTGCCTTTCTAAGCAAACAAGCTTTGGCAAAAGGCATAAAACCCCGAAAGTTCTTCAAGTTCTTTCGGGGTTTTATACCTTTTATGGGGTCAGGAAACGTCATCAGACTCACCTTTGTAAATCAATACCACATTGGGATATACAATTCCGTCCGTACAAGTAAATTGTGCAGAAAGAATAAAGTGGCGGAAAAACTCCTGATTACGAAAGAAAAATGCAGGTATCAGCCTCACATAATTCTCCGGTTGTGAGAAAGTCTCTCCCAAATCAGCAACCATCATAAAGTTGTACGACGGAGAAAGATTGACCACCGCCTCTTCATATCCGGGAGTATCATCCAGAATTTCTTTTTTATCCAGATGACGGAGATATGCGGTAAGGCTTTCCACATCCGGGGCCAGAACCAGTCTTCCCTCGTAGAAGCAAGCGTAAATGTATAAAGCCGACTCTGTTATCCCGGTCAATTGCGTAAACAACGTATTACGAGGCAGTACATAGAGCGTATAAGCCCTTAAAGGAGTTTTACAGAAAGTAGTACGTGGTTTCGGAGGACCGTCTACCTCCTTCGGAGCAGTGCGAAGCATTCCCTGCAACACACGCTCAGCCTGCTGCCCATCCCTCAATGGAATACTCATCACCGCACAAGGATTTGAAAGAGTATCTGTCGAATGAAACAGACAAGTCACAATCTCACCCCCGGCATTCTCTTTAAGATATGCGAGCAACTCCCCATCCCGATCTCTGATATAGTCGGAATAAGTCGATGTCGTATACTCCTGCCTGGCAGTGAAATCAAGCATAGCCTGCATATCGGTTACCGACCGTTTATTGAAGAAAAAAGTAGAAGCCGGCAGGATATCTCCCGGGAAATCCTCCACCGGTTGTTGTTGGCGCAACACATTCATAAATGTCAGACAAGTATCCGTATCATGGCTGACACCGGAGAAATAAATGGCATCTCCATTCATTTTCATATCAAATTCGGTCCATCCGCCCAACTGTGTACACGAACGAATCCCGTCGGTAGCCTTTCCCATACTCAACGGTTGCATACGGGCATAAATAGTAGCTGCCACACGGGCACGTTTATCCTCGTGTACTTTGGCAAACGAGGCATCGGTCAGCAAAGATTTCTTGGACAAACGGGCATCGATCACTTGCTCAATCAGTTTTTTCTGATAACTCACAACCAGAAAGTCGGAAGTGAAATAACAAGCCAGGAAACTGTCATCCGGCATCGGATAAATACGAATCTCTTCCCCTTTATAGTCAAACAGCTTTGACGGGAAACTACTCGAACAGTATTTACGTATAAACTTTTCCACCAACTCGTAATCGCCGTTTCCCAAGCTGCAATACAACACCTGGTTGCGATCATTGTCGGGTTCATGGAAACTCAACAACACTTTATTCATCTGCTTGCTCAACCCGTGCGGCGTATCTTCCAACAACGTATACAGATGGAGCTTCAGATAAGAAAATAATTTGGAAACATAAAGAAAATGTCGGTCTTTACTGCAACTCAACTCATTGATCCCCTGTATCATTCCGGCAAGATCATCCGTCTCGAGGACTACAGTGGCCGAACCCGGAACAAGCGTGTAGAGATTAAAATCCTTGCGTCCTTCCGCCGCCGACAACCTGAAGAAAGAAAACATGGCAAAGCCTGTACACAGCAGTACAACAGACGAGATTACGGCTATTTTCACTATCGTACGGAGTTTCATGGCATTCGTTGTTTATCGGCTCAGTGCAAAAATAATAATTTCTCCAAATAAAACAAAATATACTTAAAGAAAGAATTATAAAGCATCAATCACTAACATTCTAATTCAAGCCCGTCGAATGCAAAATGCACATGCGGAGGAAGTTGCTTCTCTACATCTGCCTGAAGTCCGATATGGTGACTCATGTGAATCAGCCAGGTTTCCTTCGCTCCGATGCGTTTCACAGCCTCCAATGCTTCAGACAGGCTCTGATGGGTGTTGTGTGGCGCTATGCGCAATGCATTCATCACCAGCACCTCTATTCCTTGCAACTGCTCAAACGATTCATCGGGCATGGTCAGCATATCTGTTATATATCCAAGCTTTCCGATCCGATATCCCAAAATGGGCAGTTTGCCATGCATTACCCTTAAGGGTAACACTTCGGTATGATTAACAAGAAAAGGGCGATTGGGTTCAATCTCACGCAAAGGAATATTCGGAACTCCCGGATAGGAATGCTCCACAAAGCAATAGGGCATCCGGCTGCGCAAACGTTCGGCTGTATAAGTTTCGGCATAGATGGGCACTTCCCCGAAACGGCAGAAAGGGCGAAGATCATCCAACCCTCCCACATGATCATAATGTTCATGCGAAATCAACACAGCATCGATCTTTCCAAACGGAACGCGCAACATCTGTTCCCTAAAATCCGGACCGCAATCCAGCAGTATAGTAGCGTCGTCAGTATACACCAATGCTGAGGTGCGAAGACGGCAATCTCTCGGATCTTTTGAAGTACAAACCGCACAAGTACATCCTATTTCGGGCACTCCGGTAGAAGTCCCGCTACCAAGTATTCTTATTTTCATTTCTTTCAATTATCAATCTGTCATTCCTGAGAGCCGGCATGCCCTGCAGCCCCATCGTAATCAGATAAAATTCACTTCCGGATGAATGTCTATGCCAAACTTCGCACGGACCGAAGCACGCACGGCATCGGACAATGCGATGACATCCGCTCCTTTTGCGCCTCCGCGATTCACCAGCACCAACGCTTGTTTATCGTGTACCGCCGCAGGGCCTAATGCTTTACCCTTCCAGCCACACTGATCAATCATCCATCCGGCCGGAATCTTCACCCGGTCAGTATCGATCTCGTAAAAAGGCATTTGAGGATATTCTGCCTGTAAGGCTTCGAACTGCTCACGACCCACAATCGGATTCATAAAGAAACTTCCCGCATTCCCCATTACCCGGGGATCAGGCAACTTCTCTTCACGGATAGCGATAATCACCCGGCGCACCACATCCAATGTCACTCCGGGATACTTCTCCAGCTCCCGGCGGATAGTACCGTAATCTAATGTATAATGTTCCCTCTTGCTCAGCCTGAAACTGACATAGGTAACAAAAACGCTCTTATTCTCAGGGCGCTTGAAGATGCTGTCCCGGTAAGAATATCCACACTCCGTTACATCATAAACATGCTCTTTCCCTTCAATGTTCAGGGTTTCCACCCGGACAATCAGATCTTTAACTTCAACCCCGTAGGCCCCGATGTTCTGCACCGCACTGGCTCCCACCTCTCCGGGGATCAGTGAAAGATTCTCCACGCCGTACCAATGCCGTTGCACGCAATAGTCCACGAAGTCGTCCCAGACCACACCTGCCCCCACACGCACAACAATATCGTCATCCGTTTCGGCCACAATCTCTACGCCCCCGATGCGTGAATGCAGGATAGTACCTTCGTAGTCTTTAGTAAACAGCAAGTTGCTCCCCCCTCCGATATGCAGATAAGGAGAGGTAACCCGTCCGGACCCGATCAACCCGCGTAATTCATCCACCGAAGCATACTCCAGGAAACAAGCCGCAGACACATCGATACCAAAAGTGTTATGTGATAAAAGAGAGTATTTCTGTTCCATAATCCTATAAAAGCAATCTCTAAATACTTGTATCCTCAAACTTGTACAACTCCCAGCCACTGTCTTTGCGCTGGAAATAGAGGATATTGGAGAACCCGTTGCCAATGCCTTTCAATGCCAATATTTTATGTGAGGCATTGTCATCATTTTGCTGCCCGTAGTTGATATTCGAAAGTTTATCGGCAGGCAATGCCGGCTTAAAGGCAAACCATTGGTTCAAGTCAAGTGTAGTTTCGAGTATCGAGAAGTCATCATCCGGATCGGTTGTCACAAAGACAAGCGGTTGGCGGATTCGCCGGCTCTGGAAAATACTATCCGTCGCAAAATGACCGAAGAATTCAACAAAGTCCTCGTTCTCGTTTTCCTCAATCGGACGCAGATTGATTGCTTCGAGCATCCACGCCCCTTTAATTCTTTCAAAATAATATTTCTTCACCATTCGTTTTTTCACGAAAATCCATTCCACCTGAACGGATGTGAGTGAAGTGTCTCCTACCAGATCCATATCCTCTTCCCGGTCGAAGAGTAAGGTATAATAACTTTGTTTGGCAAACAAGTCATCATGCTTCCAGTACTTCCTGTCGATTTTCGAAGCCCGTTCTCCGTTGTAGTAGGGCAACGGAAACACCACGCGCTGCCTTTGCAGAGCGTCATCAGAAGCAAAATTGTAGATAAAGTCGTCAAACGATTCGTCAGCCTCAATCGGTTTAGGTTCGTCCGAAGTCTTTTCTCTGTCAATAGAATCGGTTTTGTTCACCATTGCCGAATCTACCAGATGTGTAATAGATGCAAAGGGGTCAGCGTCGGTCTTATTACTGTTGCCGCACGAAGCGAACAACACCAGGACGGTGACTCCCGCCATTATTGTTTTCATTTTAATAATTAGCAATGTGTCGATATCCCCACATGCCAACCGGTTTTCGAAACTCTTTCATACTCCGGTCGGCACATGGGATTTATATCATCACATTATTTTAATTTAGCTCTTAGTTTTTCAAGCATATCCACTGTCATACTTTCCAAATCGTAAGCCGGTTTCCAGCCCCACTCCTCACGGGCGCAAGAATCATCCATACTGTCGGGCCAGCTGTTGGCGATGCGTTGTTTCAGCGGGTCTACCTTATATTCCATCTCAAAGTCAGGAACATGTTTCTTGATAGCAGCATAAATGGTCTCCGGCGCAAAGCTCATAGAAGCGATGTTGAAAGCATTACGGTGCACCAGTTTCGTCGGATCGGCCTCCATCAGCGAGATAGCTGCATTCAGCGCGTCCGGCATATACATCATATCCATCAGTGTTCCTTCCGGAATCGGACAGATAAACTTCTCTCCTTTAACGGCAGAGTAGTAGATATCTACCGCATAGTCAGTCGTACCACCTCCCGGAGGAGTTACATTCGAAATGATTCCCGGGAAACGCACGGCACGGGTATCTACGCCATACTTATTAAAATAGTAGTCGCTCAGCAACTCAGTGGTCACCTTGCTGATACCATACATGGTACGCGGACGCTGAATAGTGTCCTGCGGTGTCTGCACATGCGGAGTGCTTTCACCAAACGAACCGATCGAACTCGGAGTGAATACGGCACATTTGTTTTCGCGAGCCACTTCAAGTACATTCCACAAACCGTCGATACCGATTTTCCAAGCCAGCTTCGGCTTCGACTCGGCTACAACAGACAGCAGGGCGGCAAGGTTGTAGATTGTGTCGATATTATACTCTCTCACTACAGAGGCAATCATATCCTGATCTGTTACATCGACTACAGCCGACGGACCGGATTCTTTCAATTCCCCTTTGGGCTCTGCCCCGTGAATATAACCTGCTACTACATGTGTGTTTCCGTAGCGTTTACGTAGTTCCATCGTGAGCTCCGAACCAATCTGTCCGGTCGCTCCAATTACCAAAATATTTTTCATTATCTTTACTAATAAGGTGTATTAAGCTAAATGGTGCGCAAAGTAAGCACTTTTTTTTCATTTTTATACCAAATATATGTTGTTTATTCCAAGAAAAATTGTGTCCTTTGCAAAAGAAACTAAAACCCCAAACACTATGTACGGTAAAATGAAAGAACACCTCAGCAATACGATTGCTGAAATCAAAGAAGCAGGCCTCTACAAAGAGGAACGCTTAATCGAAAGTGCACAACAAGCTGCTATCACCGTTAAAGGCAAAGAAGTGCTGAATTTCTGTGCCAACAACTACCTTGGATTGTCTAACCATCCCCGCCTGATCGAAGGTGCAAAGAAGATGATGGACCGTCGTGGATACGGTATGTCTTCTGTACGTTTCATCTGCGGAACTCAAGATATACATAAGGAGCTGGAAGCCGCAATTTCAGACTATTTCAAGACCGAAGACACAATTTTGTACGCAGCCTGCTTTGACGCTAACGGCGGTGTATTCGAACCGTTGTTCACCGACGAAGATGCCATCATCTCCGACTCGCTGAACCACGCTTCCATCATCGACGGAGTACGTCTTTGCAAGGCAAAGCGCTACCGTTATGCCAATGCAGACATGGCCGACCTGGAACGTTGCCTGCAGGAAGCACAGGCTCAACGTTTCCGCATCATCGTCACCGACGGTGTATTCTCAATGGACGGAAACGTTGCTCCGATGGACAAAATCTGTGACCTGGCCGAAAAATACGATGCCCTGGTGATGGTAGACGAATCTCACTCAGCCGGTGTGGTTGGTGCAACCGGTCATGGAGTAAGCGAACAGTACAACACTTACGGACGTGTAGACATCTACACCGGTACTCTGGGCAAAGCTTTTGGCGGTGCTTTGGGCGGATTCACAACCGGCCGCAAAGAGATCATCGACCTGCTTCGCCAGCGCAGCCGTCCGTACCTGTTCTCCAACTCACTCGCTCCGGGCATTATCGGTGCCAGCCTCGAAGTATTCAAGATGCTGAAAGAAAGCAACGAAATCCATGACAAACTGGTAGACAACGTAAACTACTTCCGCGACAAGATGACTGCAGCCGGATTCGATATCAAGCCGACTCAGAGTGCTATCTGTGCCGTGATGCTTTACGATGCCAAACTGTCACAGATCTATGCAGCCCGCATGCAGGAAGAAGGTATCTACGTAACAGGCTTCTACTATCCGGTAGTTCCGAAAGACCAGGCACGTATCCGTGTACAGATTTCAGCCGGTCACGAAAAAGAACACCTCGATAAATGTATCGCTGCATTCATCAAAGTAGGTAAAGAATTAGGTGTACTGAAGTAAACCAATCTCCCACTTCCATTGTTATTGTATATAAAAAAATACGATAACAATGGAAGAACTTACACTCACGACACCCGCGCTGCTATTTTCAGCCGTTTCACTTATTCTTTTGGCATACACCAACCGCTTTCTCTCGTATGCCCAATTGGTCCGAATTCTTCGTGACCGCTATATGGAAGATCCTTCCGACATCAATGTTGCCCAAATTGAGAATCTGCGCAAACGCCTCAACCTGACCCGTATGATGCAGGTATTCGGCATTGCCAGTCTATTCTTCTGCGTAGTCACCATGTTTCTTATCTACATCGGATTGTTCCTGCTCTCAATCTATATCTTCGGGTTGGCATTGCTACTGCTGATCGCTTCTTTGGGGGTTTCCCTCCGCGAGATACAGATATCCACCCGTGCCCTGGACATCTACCTGAGTACGATGGAAGGCAAGTTAAAGCATTAACAGCCCATGTTCAGGATTCATACCACCCATACACAGAAAGTTCCGTCCTCTCCCCATCGGGATCGGGCGGAACTTTTACAAACAAAACAAACAAGGGGAAGTGTCTGTCACAGATGCCTCCACACTGTAGAATTTATGATTACTCTAAAACGATGTTGAATGTATAGTTATTGTTTCGGCGGAGGGAATAATCATGGATGTCACTTCTGCCCAAGTCAATGGCTTTTGTATATTCGGCCCCTCCTTTCTTTGCTTTGATTTGGAGCCGGGTGCGTTCACCGGAGTCGGTTCCCTCAGTCACATTCTCAGCCATATAATAGTAGCGGTAAAGGGGGGCTGTCCCCAATACTTTGTCGTCACCGATGACAACCTCTTCCGTATAATTCCCGCCTCCTTCCGGTGACAGATATACATCCGAAGGGAACAAATAGCCTTTGGTCTGCGCATTCTGCAACTGGATCCTCACGTTGCTGAATATCCCTGCCGTCTTGGCCGAAACAGCTATATTGAGCCTGCATACCAGACGTCCCAATACTACATTCACAGCTGTGGTGCCGGCAGCAATCTCGCCTTCGTAATAACCGAAGAGACACACATTCCGGTCCGTATTCCGTTCTTTCAGCCATCCCATATCCACCACCAGACTCTTGAAACCACTCAAGTTATCAGGCCACGCGGCAATCTCTCCATCCGCCAGATTGCCCACCACACAAACCGTACCGCGCCCGGTCCTCAACGCAATTCCTTCAAGCGTGGTGTTGAGCACCGGTGTGGGCAGCACTTTATGTTCGCTGCCTGTCAGGATACCTTCACGGTCAAACTGTAGAATCCACAAATTACTAATCAGGTTTTCATAATCAGGTGCCATCGGCTGCTCCGCACGGGTTGTCGCATCATCATCGGTGAAAGAAGCGGCAGTAAGTCCCATCGACACTTTCACTATTCCCTCCTCCTGATCCATCTGTTCATGGGGTGTGCAGGCACTCAGCGCAAACAGGCAAATACTAAAAACGATATATCCGAATCTTTTCATGGGATCATTATTATTCATTACTCTACTCTGTTTATTTCACCACAGGTTACACGGATTTTCACAGGACTTTTAATCTTAAAGACCACCGGGATTAATCATTAATCGGTGGTGATCGGTATAATCGGTGGTGAATTCTTATTTATCCATTACTACATTCTCCGTCCACGAACGGTTTTGCCAGGTCAGCACAGTGACGCCATTACTGATCTTCACCGTAGCCGTATAGTTGTACGAATGCCCTGCTGTCAGATACAAACCGGTGAGCAACATCTGATACTGAGTGGGGTTACCGTTCACCTTCAGGTTCAGCAACACACTGATAGAGTGAGAGCGTGCGTCTGTGGGCAATACGCCGGTATGCGCCACCAGGCTGTTATCGGCATTTTGGGTGGCATGTGTGATACGTACCGATGCACTCTGATCCCCCACTTTCACAGGCAGCACATCTCCATTTACCCAGTCGAAGCTGGTCGTATTGTCCAGTGGCTGCTGAATACCGCTGATTTCGATTCCTTCGGCAAGCATCTCCAAGGTGTGCACCCCTTCACCCGCCCTGACAGTAAACTGCATCCGCGCTGTCTGGTTGATGATGGGGGGCAGATACAGTGTCTGGACATTGTTCAATGTACCCCCTTCATCAATTTTCGTAATGGTCACTGCCGTCATGGCTGTTTGCGTATACCGGTCGTCGGTCGCAAGCAGGTATTCTCCGTTACCGATATTGACAAATCCCTTTGAGTTTAAGGCCTTGGCAGGTGACAGGATTCTGAAGTAATAAGTACCCGCCTTCATATAAAGAGGAGTGCTGCTTGAAGATATTACCGCTCCGTTGTCGTCTACCTCACAGGGATAGAGCAGACTGCTGCCTGACGTACCGGCGTTACGTACCAGATAAGCTTTGGAATACTCCTCCAATAGATTCTTGGCATCATCATATACCACCAGGCGTATCGTACTCCCGTCTTCCAGCAGAAAAATCGGTCTATCTTTCAACGTTTCGCCATCCGGTGTCGCCCCACGGGTCTGGGCCGAAGGAGAAATTGAAGGATAATATCCACCGGCAACGGGGTCAATCCGTACCCGATCCTCCGTATCTTCTTCGGGAGAGCCAGCGGCACATGCCGTACAAAGCAGAGCCATGATTACATACGAGCAACTTTTATAAACGATCATTCTTTTCATACATCATACTATTTTATTGTGAAGTGACATCCCGCACACAACGAATTTGGAAACCATCAGCCGGAGTATAGTTACTCATATTCAAATACCGGGTACTTGTATCAGCATCAAACTTTAATTTAGCCGCACGCACCATATTACCTTGTGTTGTGGAGGTTAAATACATCGCCTCAAAAGCATCATTTATAAGCATAGCGCTACGTGCCCATATAAAGCCATAGATAGGGATATTGATTACATCGCTGGGATGTTCCCAGTCCATACCGCTTTTGCTCTCTAAAGTCAATCGGTCTGCCGATGTGCATGAATATTTGGATATCTGCATATAGGCCCGACGAATAAAAACCCCACTACCATCACTGACATCCTCTTGACTTACAAATTTAGGTTCCCATTTGATTCTGTAAGCTCTGGAAGTGCCTTGGTATTTTAAGGCATAAATTACTCCATACATAGTGCCGGTATTTGCTCGTTCTCCAATATAAACGGATGTATATCCACTTTCCGGATCATTTGACATGGTCTCTATCCAGGAAGTCCCGCTATGTTGCAGAAAAGTAATGTCTCCCGACTTATCCTCCAACGGCATTATACCCGCAAATTCAATATATGTCGGCAACCTCCATCCTTTTGGACATGGATCGTTCAATGGTGTTTTCCAGCGATTGATACTGATTGCATGGGTATTATCCCAGTCTGTGGCATCAGCTTTAGATACAATCCATGCGACGGTCTTGCCTTCCTTAACATCATCAAAAGTGACAGCCACATTGGTAGGATTCTGGGGACCGCTAATAGCGGAGACACCTTCCTTTCCGGTTATCACCGGATAAGGAGCGGCACCACTACTGTATCCCCTACAATATGGCCTGGTGTACGTTTTACCGTCACTACCTTTAAAATTCACTGTTCTTTTCACAAAATAAGGAATGTCCCTACCCACCTGATAATAGTATCCCCTTCCTGCTTCCCATCCTTCCGGAGTTGTCATATCCGCACTGGTAGCTCCGAGATTCCGGTCCATCCACATGACACCGTTAAAAGTCAGGGGCTGCCCCATATACTGCGAATCGTCATTATGTTCGATCCAATCATACCGGCGGGGGATGATGGTAATAATCTGTACATCGCTATTAGTAATCGTAATGGTAAGCGTATACTCGTAATTGGGCAGGAAGCGGAAAGGCCCCGTCACGGTCTTACCGTTTTCATCCTTCCGGACCTCTCCATCATCTCCGATAACCGGAACACGAATTTCATACGTATCCGTTCGATCTCCACTGTTCGTCCCTTTCGTAGCTACTTTTATTTTAAGTCCCTCCGCAGCCGTGGTTAGAGTCGGGAATATCAGGCATTCGGCAGCCGCACTGCCCGATTGCCCGTCTATAGTTACAAACTGCACACTTTCCGTCACAGCTTGAGAAAATCCGCTGCCCAGAACCGCACGGTCACTTTTCCCTCCCATATAGCTGTATTCTCCGGTCGAAAGCAAGAGCGCTCCTTCGCTATAATCACTGACTGTGATCCCCTTCAGTTCGATACCCGCCAACACATCGACACCGGCCGAACCATTCTCCGGTTTTTGCTTCACCACCTCAAACTTCAACTTAGACAAAGTATGCTTGAAGGGTAAGGTAATCACTCCCGAGTTGATACCCGATTGTCCTGTCAGCACAGCACGGCGCAAGTCGGGCAATACTCCTCCGGCAGAGGAAGTGACGTTGCAAACAGGTATGCCATCTGCTTCGGAACCGCATATCGGCAGAGTCGTATTACCGTATGTCAGTGCATAAAAGTCGAGGATTCGGCCTTCAAAACGGTCTTCGTCAGTACCTGTACTCAGATATTCTATCTGATGTGTGCCGTCCGCACCAACGACCTCCGTGCCCTCCTGCCCATTCATCGTAGAGAGTCTGCCGCTCCACGAACTCCCTATAAGTCCGTATAGCCGGTATTTAGTGCCGGCTGTGAAATGATTCACCGACACATCTCCCGCACGGGTGATGACCTGCTCTTCACTCGAGGAGAGTGTAAAGCTGTCACCACCCTGCGCAGGTATGTGTTCCTCTTCAGGAGTGCAGCCGGTAACCAGTACCGCTACAGTTGAAAGAAAGAATCGTATTATTGTTTTCATATATTCAGCTCTTTTTATTTAGATTCACCACAGAGGACACAGAGTTGGAGTATTTAAGTTTACAGTCCCTCCCCTGTTCATCGTTCCCTGTTCACCGTTCATCTATGCACTTGGAACCGGTTCAGGAACCACCACGGGAATGGTCATTTTTCCTCCGTCCTCCCACTCCTTCTCTTCGCCTTCCAGTGTGAAAGAGTCGATATCAAAATTGAGAGTGGTTCCATACGACTCTCCGGATTGCAACTGAGTTACCGGGACTCCGGATTGATCCATGAAATTCAGGTTGCCATCCAAAACAGGAAAGCTTGCCTTTCGCGCTCCGGTCGTAAAATTTACATCCTTGGCCACATCCGCTGTCAACGTAAGCCCCGGTGTACCCGAAGAGGAAATATCGGTCAGCAAGTCGTTCGTCGCACAGGGTATCAGATAGAATACCGCAATTTGCGTATCCTCCGTACTCAATATCTGACCGGGATGATCGATAACCAAATCGGCGGAAGCCGGAGCCGCTACATAGTGTTTCACCCCCGTATCCCATTTCACCCCTCCGCACACTAACCGTGAAGGCACGGTCAACTTAAGGTTCTTGATATACAGCTTACCGACCGTGTTGTCCGTACGCCTCGCCTTGAGCACGATACGTACGGCAGCGTGTGCAAACTCCAATGCCCGTCCGAAAGGCTGCTTCCTGCTACCCGTAACCCCATTCGGAGTCACCAGTACATCGGTCAGCCCTGCTCTCGAAGGCAACGAATAGGTAGTATGACTGTCCGCCGTAGTCATCGCAGAAGGACAAAGCCCCATCACCACTACCCGGGAGTTATCAGTCGGATAATCCGTTTCCGTATTATAGGGTGCATCGGCGTAATCACCGATCCCCCCTGCCGGAGTGGAGGTTTTATAAGGAGAGCCCAATGTCCCCGTACTGAAATCCGTCTCTTTCCAGAACAGCAGTAACGGAGTGCCTTCGCTGCCTGCCACCCCATCCGTACGGGTGAGGGCTACCTCCATGGGTATCTCCTGTTCGTACTCTCCTTCTCCGGATACACACGAGGCAGACAGCAGACACAGGCAAAGCAGCAGGCATGCCCGGCAGAATCTACTCTTTTTTTCTTCTTTATTCATAGTTGTATACTTTCTTTCTCAGCTTTCACCACAGAGTAACACAGAGTTCCACAGAGATGATTTTCTCTTCATATCTCATAAACAAGAGATTAAGACTCCGTAAGACTCTGTGTTACTCTGTGCTGAATCGTATTTATTTTCCTTTCTACGTCGGCCTTACTATAATCTGATTACCGGAACTCGTCACCCAGTCCGTTACTTTCATCGTGGCACGCATCGGTTGCGGCAATGCGGCCGAAGGCAGGCTGAACCGGGTAATACGCAACAGATAATAACGGTTGCGCAAGATGCCGGAATCCGCACTGAAAGCGATTGTGCCGTCAGTAGCACTTGTGCCGTCTATATAAGTGTAATAATAGCCGATCCCGCCTTCGTAAGCGGTAAAATCAGTACGTTTCAGGGTACCCGCACCGATGGCGGCCTTCATGCCCGCATAGCTGTAATAGTCACTCCCGTTGGTAAAGTAAGTGCCTGCCGCATGTGCTTCCGCATCGACAGGTGTCGTCGTTGCGGGCAAGTAAGTAGCGGCATCGGCGGGAGATGTCAGGGTTTGCGTGGTTCCGGCCCCGGTAATAATCTGTTTGGGGACAAACTTCGCCGCTACCAGCAGATGGGTAGTCACCAGGCGGGGAATTTCCGCCTGAGTCGAATTAAGTGTTCCTGTCAGATCCAGTCCGCCCGCAAGAGAAGCGGTGGAAGTCGCAGTCGTGTTCTCCGGACAATACAGCCCACCGGTATAAGCACCGCTTTCCGGAGGAGTGGCTTTCGTCGCATTGAATTTGACCTCTTCATACGCTTCCGGAGCGATCCCTTCCGCCCATACACTGCCCAAAGTACGGTAAACGAATTGCTGTTCAGCCACATCGGGTGCCGATACATAATTGCCGCCATCATCTTTAACCACATACGGATCTACTTCATGATTAGGATCTTTCCCATCCGGGGGCGCATTCAGATACACCTTCCGGTTGACTGTGTTGAGGGCATACCGCACATCCGACAAACGTATCCAGCCCGGATCGGCTGACGGACGAGCCGCATTACCGGACATCCGTACGTACGCTCCTCCGTCGTCTGTATAGGTATCGCACACCAACAGTACTTTGGCCACCACCCGTTCCAGTGTGATAGGCGATGCCGTGAGATCCACGTTCACATCGGTGCCCGCACTGACCGTTACGGAAGTCCCGGCTTTTCCGGTCATGGCGATCCCCTCCGTCCCGCGGGCAAACTGCCGGATCACCTCGTCATACCCCGCCCCGGCGGCGGTATACAATCCCTTGCCTTCTGCCTGACCGCAGATGGCATGCACCTGACCGGGCAACAGATTGGCCCCCACATAGACCTTCTTCTCTCCGGGAGTGGTCGGTATGCGCGCCTGATACACGTCCGCCGCGCTACTGGTCGTGCCATACACCACTTCGTACTGCACATCATTCCAATCCTCCTTTCCACTCCCGTCGACCGACACCAGGAAAACGGCAACAGAAGAGATCTTCTCCTCCACCGTCACATCCGCCTGTACCGCCGCCCGGGTAGTCTCCCCCACTACCCGTACCGAGAGCCGGACACACGCCGTCACCCGGTCCGCCCCTGCCGGAGAGGCAGGCATGCCGGCATCATCGGAGCATCCGCATGCCCACAGGCAGAGCAGAAACCGAAAGAATATGATCCATATGCTGCCTTTACAGTTGTGCATCATTCAGTCTGATAATCCATCCGTTAATGTTCAGCGCCTCCAGCTTTCCCATCGGGGTAAGGTAGAAAATCACGTTGAACCGATCTTCGTAATCAAGGTAATCCTGGTCGCTGAGCTCCACACCGTTGCTCTCTTCAAACAGGGGGCGCGTCATCAGCAGATAACGCGTCAGGTCGATATCCACTACTTTCTGCCCCGAGACACGGTCCGTCACCACCAGACGGGCCTCCTGATCCGCCAGTAAGCGCAGTGTGTTCAAGCGGGCACGCGCCAGGCTGACTTCTCCCGTACGGGTGGCGGCCGGTTCCGTTTCGGAAGCGGACTCGGTATGATAGGCGGCATAAGTCACCCGGTCGCCCGTCATCACTTCGTTGTCGGCATTCATCCGGCCGTTATCCGCCAACAGAGTAAAGTCGTAATCATCGGCGTCCAGCCCCTGCCCCGACGTATCGTGCAAGGTAATGACGAACCGGTTGCTGTCCTTCAACATCGGTACGCTGACCGATGTCAGTTCCGAAGGCTGTATCCGGCTCAACCGGAGATGACCGTACCACAAGTGCCCCAATTCGTCATCCTGACGTCCGTCTCCGTCACGTTCCAACCGGAGGGTCAGCTCGTCACGGGTCGAACTGCCCGGTGTGAGTTGCGGCATCCGGTAATGCCGGTTGTCCCCTCCCGCCCAGAACACCAGTTCGTAAACGTCTCCGTCTTTATATTCCAGCGGCAGGGTAATGATATAATCGTTTTCAGTCAGCGATTGCCTGTTCTCTGTGTGCAGGCAGACGAACTGTCCCTGTGCGTCGAACACGTAAAGGGACAGCGTGTCGATCTCGTCGGTGATGACGCCTGTCCCGCTGTCGGGCTGTATCTGTGCATGCAATGCAGGCTGAAGACGAATACGGAAACCACTGGGACAGTCGCTACGGTCGTCCCCGGTCCACGAGCAGGCAAATAAGCCCGCCAACAACGAAAGCCACAAGAACGGCAGAAACCAACTGCCGGAATGGGAAAAACAGAAAGTCTGAAACTTATCGGACATGGTTGGGAAAATTTTATGATTGAACGGGTGTTTCACCACAGAGTAACACAGAGTTCCACAGAGATCTTTTTCTCTTAAGATATCCTGATAAGCGAGAACTTAAAACTCTGTGAGACTCAGTGTTACTCCGTGGTGAAAACCCATCTCAAAGCAATTACTTTTTTAGAGAAAACAGTGGGTTAACGGCCCAATACGGCACTATTCGCACGCACTACCCAAGGTTTGATACTTAACTTCACATTCAGCAATACGGTAGTCGGATCATCGGTTTCGGTATCGGTAATGATATTTTCGGTTACACCGTCTTTGCCGACACCTTGAATACCGGTAACGGTTACTTGATAGACATTGTTGCGGACAATGCCGAACTCCATCACATCTTCTGCTGTATCTGCCGAGGGGAGATGTTTGATCCAATACGGATAATAACAAATGAACTTGCCATCGGCACTTTCTTTCTTGAAACACTGGACGTCGTTCTTTTTCAGGTCGGCAGGGGCACCGCTGGCCGAACTGGAAGTAGTTCCGTCTGCCAGCAATACACCGGCTTCTTTCAGCGCTTCAATATCTTTGTAGAAGATGCCGGAATGGTAGAAGATTTCACCAATCGAACCAATTGTAGTAGTTTCTTCCACACCATCGCCCAAAGGCTTTTTTTGCATCATTTTACTCGGAGCTATTTCCGCTTTAAATACGATGCCGGTTGTATATCCGTTCTTCTGTTTATCCTTCAGCATCGTGTTTTCATAGCAGTAAGCGGCGACTTTAGTTTCCACCGCCCCGGAAGAGTAGCCCGGCATATCCGTATAAGTTCCGGAAAAAGTGCCGAAAGACGACAAGCCAAATGCGCTTGATCCTTGCAGATACCAGTCGCCATAGCTATTGGCTAAAGCAGGTGTGGAAGTATAAGTTTTATTATACGTCTTCGGATCTGTCACATACGGCAATGTAGCGCTTGAGTTACCATAATTAGCCTCAGTCAAAGGATTCGTTACAGTGCTTTCTTTATCCACATGACGGAAATAATATCCCTCTTTCCGTGCGTTGACTACATAATAGTTTTTTAGGGTGATATCCGTAATATTTCCGATAGCAGTCACTGTGGTAGAAAACGAAGTATATTTATTAACAGTAGCAGCAGAAGACGCACTGGTTCCTCCCGCAGTCACCGTAATCTTTCCCATCACACGCTCCACTGTTGCCGCAATGGTCTGCTCCGGGTCTTTGGTTATCTCCTGGGCAATATAAGGAAGAGTATTCGAGTTATTACTGTTGGGAGAACGGCTCGCCATTACCAGTCCGTCACTCGGTACAGCAGCTATCACGCTCGTAGCAGCAGCCGTTGTCTTTGCGAGAAAATCAGCTTCGGTCAGAGTTTCCTTGTCACTGTCACCCACCCCATTGACCGTACCGTTCACCACTATATAAATACGATAGTCTCCCGGGGTCAGGGCTGTTTTCTTACTGGTCCATACAATGGTCTTCTGGTCGGTAGTAGTAGTGGTGGTTTGCGTAAACTGGCTGATGGAAATAATCTCTGTCAACTTAGCGCTACCAAAGCTACTACCCGTTCCTCCCGGAAACAGATACAGATTGGCCTTCGTCACTTTGTATTCATCCGTTAAACCGATATCCATATTCGTATCGTCAGTATCCGCCGTCGGATCGGAGGCCCTTGTCTCCGCCACACCATTCGGTACGGCAATGGTCACTGTGGTATAAGCTCTCGCTTCTTCCGGATTCTCTCCGCCCGAAGCATCCGTATCGTCGGAACAGGCGGCCCAGGTTGTCAGCAATAAAGCAGCCAACCCCATCATACTCATGTACTTTAGTTTTTTCATTTCTTTTTTACGTTATGTGATACATTTATTGCGTTATACCGATGGTAGCGGCCCGTCGTTCCGCATTCATCTTTTTAAGGTTTTCTTCCGCTTCCCGGTTTCCGGCTTTCACCGCTCTATGCAGCCATAGCCCGGCTTCTTTGTCGTCTCCGCACAACAGATGGCAGACTCCCCGTACATTCCACGAGCGTTCGTCCGCCTCCACCGTCTTCAGCAACCGGAATGCCTCTTCATACTTCCGCCCCCGAATGGCTTCTATCGCACGGTTCACCGTATCCGCCACGCTGTCAGGGCGGTTGGCATACTGCACACGGATGTAGCAGGCATCGCGCAACTGCGGATAGAGCACATCCAGCACCGAACGATACGGACGCCCGCCCGCCAAGGCTTTCAGCCTGTCATTCCGCTCTTCCTCCGGATGGCTGCGGAGAATAGCGAGCACTTCCTCCTTATATGTCATGTCACTCCCATTCACCAGTTCGGCCAGCCTGTCCCAGTCTACTCCTCCGGCATTCAGTTCAAACAACGATACAGGCAGGTTCATGCGCACCGAGAGAGCATGCCGCAGAGCTTCGGCACGTTTCGCCGATAATTTCCGGTTCAGTTCCGTCGTGCCCTCGGGCGAAGCATATCCGCTGATCGAGATACCTTGCAGAAATGCGCAACTGTCCGCACGCAGCAACCCGATGGCTTCCGTTATCCGGCGCAGGTTTCCGGCATTGGCGGAATACAGCGTATCCACCACTGCCGATGCCGCACGGAAGCGAATACCGATGCCACTTTCATGCAGAGGGCGGCTGCCTGCCTCGCACAGGAACGGATAGTCATCCGCATGTTCCGCCACCGTCCGGCTCACCCTCGGAGTGAGCTCACTAACCGACGGACGATAGGGCAAAGCCACCGGAAAAGCGCCGGAGGAGACGATGCTTCCCACTGTCTGTACCCGGCAGCAACCTTCCCGGTCGATGTCGAGCCGCAGGTTCAAGCCATTCTCCATCCACGGGGCATAGCGCAACGTATCGGTATACAAGAAGGTGTCTCCATTGCGGGCGGTCCACCGATGATTGACGTCACGGTCCGGAAGGCCGGCCAATAGGCGCCGCTGATTTTCCTCGCGCGCCATGATGCGTCCCGTCACCACAAACGGGCCAAGCAACACACTATCCGAGGCGTTGCCCAGACAAGGGGTAATCACCCAGCGGTGACGGGCACGCACTGCACGGGGGGCTATCTTTACGGCAAACGAGACATATACCTGTCCACCCGCACGCTGCATTCGGACGGCGGTAAGGGCTACTCTTCCGGACGGATCTGCCGCACGGACAGACAGCGCACCGAAGCACAGCGCAAAGAGCGTCAGGAAGCAGACTGCCGGCGGCATCTTCCGAAAGCACATTCTTAAACGGGTCGATCGTATCTTCTCTTTCATAAGACTTTTTATTTTAACATATAAATCAGACTGATGCCCGCACGGGTCGGCGCCAGAAAATTTTTCTTGTTCGCTCCCCGATATTCACCACAGACCGGACAATTAAAACGTTTGTATTGGGCATGCACCCACCCTGCACCTATGGTAGCCTCCAGATTCCAGCGTTTGCCGAGCACCCACGAGTAACCGTATGAAAACCCCGCCATCAGCGCCCACCCCTCGTAGCGGTAAGAAACCGAACGGGAAACAAAAGGAAGATGCACCCGGCTCAGGTTGTATTCTCCCCCACCGGCATGCACACCCAGAAAGTGTCCGTAGAATGACTGACAAAGCCAATAGCGTGCCTCACCCTGCGTCATCCAGAATTTCCACTTCCGGTTGTCCGCAAAGTTCCACGGACAGGCGCTTCCCGCAACATCGAGTGTCCAGCGGGAGGCAAACGCCCACTCGGCAGCAAGCGAAGGTGCCGTCGCTACATCGTGCAGCAAATTGGTTTTAACCGCTGCCCGTTGCGCCAGTACATTGCCCGAAACAAGCAAAAGCAATATGAATAGTTGTTTTTTCATTCTGTTAGTTTATCTGAAACATATCCGCCAATCCGCCTATAAATCTGTCAGAGGTATCTCCGACAGATAGGCACGGGTCATCTGGTTGACAATGCCCAGCTTATGGGCGGCATAATGATAACGTGCATACATTTTCTCACAATCCGGTTGATTACAGTTCAGATGCTGGTCCACGGCTTCCATCAAATCGAGCAGGGAGATACGGAAAAGAGGGCGGGTCAGTTCATAGGTTTTCGGAATGCCACTGCCGGATTGGTCTGTCCTGACACGTATCAACCCCGCGGATTCCAGTTGATCCAGGAGTTCGTCAAGAGGCTTACAACCACATTCCAAATCCTGGAGATTTCCTGTTTCGTGAGAGGAAATATGACGTAAGACAGATATGGCTGTCAAAGTTAACGGCGTAAGCATAAGCTATTTTGTTTTGTTGTGTGATCAACCGTTACTTTGTAGGTAACGGTATTTAACAGATAGCGAATACAGAAAGCGTTCTGAACCCAATAACATGAATTAAATAATAAAAGACATCCGATGATGGCAATAAAATGTTTGTCCGCGTTAAATTACACCAACGTGGATAACCCTTTTTATTGCTTTTTTAAGAGAAAATAGGGAAAACTAATGCAAAGCATGCATCTTTTTTAAAATTAATTATCTTTTTAAATAAAAACTTGCCTTTTTATTTGTTTGTGTGAAAAATAATATCCAATTTTGCAGCAATTATTCATTGCCGTTACCTACAAAGTAACAGACTATTTATATCCCTGTATATAAGTGTAATACATTCAAATCATTTTATCTTTAAACCGCATTCAGCACATAGTTGAGTATCTTCCTGTTTGTCCGATCTACTTCCCTATCCCCGAAAGGTTTCAGGTAAGTTTCCGTAACTTTTACCGAAGAGTGTCCCAGTCCACGGCTGATCACTCCCACGGGCGTCTCCTGATGAAAGGCAATCGTGGCCCACGTGTGGCGCGCAGTGTATGAACTGAGCCTGCCGCCCAATCTCAAATCCACCGACACCCGTTCCAACCGGCGGTTCAGGTTACGCAACGCATATTGGTACTCCTGATAAGGAGTCAATGCCTTCTTTGTATGCCGCTTTCGGGTGCGGGGCTGCCCCAAAATAGGTAACAGATAACTCGGATGGCAGTTCTCAACCATCCTCCTATTGATAATTTCCATCGCCTCACGAGGCACGCTAATGCTGACCTCCTGCCCCGTTTTATGCCGGCAGTAGGTCAACACCCCCTTATCAAGATTGCTCCTGCGCAAGTGTGCCAGATCGACAAACGGGATGCCCCGCAGCATAAACATCAGTACAAACCAGTCCACAGCCTTCGCCGAGGCCGATTCATCCGGACACCCCGACATGCGGATCATACGCCCCACCGTGCGGGCATCCACGGCACGCTTCACGTCGGAGCGCGTACCGGTGTATACCTTATCGAAAAGACCGGTGACATATCCCGGACGCCCCTTCATCCCCCGATTGTAGCCCGCACGCAGGGCACGCATATAAGTCGATACCGTGTTCCAGCTCAACCGCTTGCCCAGCAGCCAATGTTCATACTTGCCCAGAAACACCGGAGTCACCTCTTCAAATCCGATCTCCTCTTTTCCTGCACTCTCCCTGAGCGTACGCAGCATATTATGGTAGATACGCCGGGCCGGTTCACGTCCCTCTTCACGGAGCCTTTCAATCTCCGAAATCATAAATACTGTTAATGTTTCATTCATCTTATTCCTTGTTTTTAGTTTACAAATCTTCTTTAAATATAAATTGTGTAAATAGTCGGATAACCGAATCTATATCTTTACAAAAAACATCTAAAGAGACTTTGCAGAACAATCCCCGGGACGATATGCTATGCTCTTTTTGTATATCTTTGCCGATCCTAACGTCATTTTAACAAACATTGGCATCCAGCCATCCCATGCAAACCTCAAAGTAAGATGAAAAAGAGCATTCAAGACCTGAAAGAGTCACTAAGAAAGAAGGAAGAGAAACAACAAAGACTGCACGAACAAGAAGAAACGGTAAAAAAAGACATCCGTGTGCTGCGGTACCTGATAGCCAAGGAGGAAGAGGCCGCCTCACCACAAGCCCCCCGGAAACGAAAAATCCCCCAAAAGCAGATAAACGACTTTTTTACCCGGATCGCCCTGTTTTACGAAGATCTGCAAAGGCGCCTGAACCTGCGCATCACTTATCGCTGCTTCTGCCGCTGGCTCTGCACCCGCTACGAGTTCGAATCACGCTATCACGACCGCCACAAACTGTCGCCTTGCACGATACTGGGGTATTTTAAGAGAGAAAGAGGAGGATGAAAGCCGTATACATAGAGACTAAACTAAAAACACTCTCTATGATTTATCCAGGATGAAAGATGCACACAGATTACTCTGCCATCCGACTTGCCGAAATCACCAGCGAGCACGAAGACTCTCCCAGAGCTATTGTGCTTCGTCACGGATCCATCGTCTCGCACATAGCATCCATCCTGACTGCTTTGTGTCAGTGTGTATGTTTCCTTAAAGAGGAATCATAAGGACGCATCATTCTCCTATCACCCACTCTCCAATATTCCGTTCCTCCTTCTCGAAGGCTACACCCACCTTCACTACTTTCCGTCCGTCCGCCTGATAGGGCAGCAGATATCCCTTTTCATCAATCTGCCTCAAGGCAGCCTCGGCACTGTCGTTCAGCTTGAACTCAAACACGTAGATGTAATCCGGTGTCTTCACCACCGCATCGGCACGCCCCCGGGCACTCCGGACCTCCGTCTCCGTAAACTGCCCCATAAGCTGGAAGACGAGGTAGAACACCGTCTGATAATGCCGCTCCGTGCGGTCGTTCAGATCGTAGGGGATACCGGCAAAGAAGCAGCGCAGGCGCGTGAGGAAAGCGTCCACATCACCGCTCTCCAACTCGCGGATGAACTTGCCGATATAGAACGAGGTGTCTGTCTGGGCTATAGGAGTGTAGAAGGGACTGACGAAGTTGAGGAAACCATATTTCACCTCCTCGTTGGGGAACCCCAGCGTGTACATCCGGAAGCGCTCGTCGTAGTCCTTAATCGTCAGATATCCACTTTGATAAATCATGGGTATCGGATTGTTTATATCCGCGCGGTCGTCGCTCAGCGAAGCCTCATTCACCTCAATACCCTCCATCTCCCTCAAGTCGAAATCAGTCTTCTGCAGCATCTCCACCAGGAAGGTGGGCGTGCCGCTGGCAAACCAGTAATTGCCATACGAACGCTTCTGCAAGGCACTCAACACGCTGAAGGGATTGTACATGGAGGTGAATTCCTCGTCTTTGGTGAACCGGTATCCGTCATATTGGCGAGTCAGCCGGTCCATCACCTGCCGGCAGGTCGCATTACTTTTCACTGCCAGGGCTTCCAATTCTGGAGAGAAGGTAGCTTCTATCTCCGCACGGGTCATGCCGCAAAGGGTGTTATAGTCGAGGTCAAAACTGATATCGTTCAGTTGGTTCAGATTACTGAAAATACCCATTTGCGCGAACTTGGTCACTCCGGTGATGAAGACGAACTGCAACCAGGGGTCGGCATCTTTGAGCACAGTATAGAAAGCGGTCAGCGTCTCCCTGAAGTCGTGTTGCAACTCCTGACTGTCGAACGAACGCAGCAAGGGTTTGTCATATTCGTCAATAAGCACCACCACGCGGCGCCCCGTCTGTTCGCAGGCGCGCCGGATGACGGTCATGAAACGTCCGGAGTGCGTAATACCTTCCCCTCCCGTCCGGTATAACTCTTCCCACTGCCGCAACTGCCGCTCAAGTATATCGATCAGCCCCTCACGACTGTCATACTTCTCCGCATTGAGGCTGAGATGCAGCACGGGATATTGTAGCCACTCTTTTTCCAATTTCTCGATAGCCAATCCGCGGAAGAGTTCCTTCTTACCTTGAAAGTACGCCTCGAAAGAAGAAAGCAACAGGCTTTTGCCAAAGCGGCGGGGACGGCTCAGGAAACAGGGATTGCCTGCTTGAGCCAGCCGATAAATCAATGCGGTCTTATCTACATAAAGGAAATTTTCGGAGCGCAGTTTCTCAAAACTCTGTATCCCTATCGGGAGTTTTCTAAGCGGGGCATTGATCGGTGTATCCATGGGGCATTGAAGTTAGTCTTTTGCAAATGTACACAATTATTTTTTAGATTCTCACACTTGGTTACAAAATGTAAGGGATGCAACAATTGGCACTCTTCTTTATTTTTCTTATACTCGTAAATACAAAGATAACATTTTCTTCTGTATTTTACGTGTTGTACTACCAAAGATACCACCCGGATCTAAATACCTATTATCAGTAAAAGGCCAAGTAGCACTTCGGTGACGATGACGGGCCGGGGCCCAAACGGCAACATACATGGACTTCAAAATTCGTGGTAAATTCCGGAGAATGCCCGGTGCGGCGGATCGGGTTCAAAAACTGTTCGCCGACCGCAAATTCGACTGATATATTTTATATATCTTTTGTTTATTATTTATTTATGTGCAGGTCTGCATGTTGGCGGCCTCGAATTTCGCTCGCACAGAAAGCTGAGCAACAGCGTATTACGAATACTAAAGCATGTTGGTATCCATGTTGGTGATTCAGAGGCTCCGAATGACGGAAACAGAGGGTCCGGAAGAGTCCGGACGAGGCTCGGTTTCACCCCGGCAGAGCGTGCATTGCCTTGCAGTGGACACTGTGACTTTTTGCGCCGTAATGCGGCACTCTGCATCACTTTCTTGCATCGCTGCCTTTCCATGCTTAACTTTGTCATACCGTTCGGGAAAGAACGGTACACTTAATAACCTGTAATATGAAATACTATGAATAGAGGGGAAGACGGAATAAGACGGAGAAAACGGAATTTACAAGTTCTCTATCTCTCCGGCGGACAATCCTGTCACCTGGCAGATGGTTTCGACCGGCAGGTTCAATGCCTTCATCCTTCGGGCATTCGCCTGCTTCTCTTCCATACGACCTTCGGCAAGCCCCTCCTGGCGACCTTCGGCAAGACCCTCCTGGCGGCCTTCCATAGCTGCCGTACTCAATACATCATTCTGAATCATAATCGCATTGATATGTTCATCATAAGCCAATTGTTCTGCCTTATTCATGTTATAATAGACAAGTTTACGACGCGCTTCCTCCAGTCCCGGAGCCTTGGTGTCGGGATGGATCACACCTGTCTTGAGATATTCAATCCACTCCTCAAGGGGCGTGACAGCCACTTTGTTGAACTCGTTCACACGAATAAGGAAATACTCAGGAAAGATCTCGGCAGGCAATTTACGGACGATGGCGTTCTTCTCTTTGGTGCTCACCTCCAGAAGGTCGCCCGTGTGGACACCCACGAAAGAGTTCTGACCGTGGTAAAGGTAATCAGTACCACGACCGATATCAAAGTAGAGGATACTGATGGAATACACCTTCTTAACCTCAGAGTAGAGCTGACCCAACTCGATATGCTCCGTGATCGCCTTGGCAACACCGAAAAGAATACGTTCCAGATAATAAATCTCACGGGTATTCTGAACCTCCACAATAATGATCTCGTCTTTGCTGTTACGCGCCTTTATGTCGACACGGTTGAATTTATCCGTTTCATTCAACTGATTGCCTTCACTCTCCAGAATCTCGACGATACGGATGGGCTCACCCAGCAAAACGGTGAGAAAACCCTCCAACACGCCGAAATTGGCCTTGTTACGCAACAGGCGTTTCACCGCCCAATCAAAACGAATATACCTGTCTTTCTGTTCCATCATATACGAATAATATCTATCCTACAAATATAAGTTTTAAAAAAGAACTATCCAAGCATACGGCGGAAGAAATAAGATGAACCGCCTTTAAACCATAAACGATGAACAGGCCACGCTGCATCGCATAGCTTGTTCATCGTTTACTGTCCATCGTTCAGGCTTGCGTCGGCCGGAACTTATCTCTGACCGAGCTGAGAATCGATAAAGAAGATACCGGCATCACCGGCTCTCTTAATCTTATCGACAATCCCTTGAGCGGTGGCTTCTTCTTCTACTTGTTCGCGAACGAATCCCCAAAGGAAATCCTGAGTCGCTTTATCTTTTTCGGCTGCGGCAATGTCAACCAAGGCATCTACCAGTTTAGAAACATGGCGTTCGTGCTCAAAGACGTGCTCAAACACTTCAAGAGGAGTACCCCAACCGGTGGGAACAACGTCAATCTTATCTACTTTGGCTATACCGCCGCGTTTGATAATATAATCGGCCATGGCATAAGCATGCCCCATCTCTTCCTGAGATTGCTTCTTCATCCAGTGTGCAAAACCGCTGAAACCTTCTCTTTCAAAATAGAAAGACATAGACAAATACAGATTAGAAGACCACATCTCGGCTGAAATCTGCTCGTTAATTGCATTCTGTAATTTTTCTGAAATCATGATCGTATTCATTTTAGGTTATTAAAATCACTACAAAAATAACAATTTTAAAAGAAAGGTTGTTCGGAGAAAGTGAAAAAAGAAGAGAAATCTTCCTTAAATCATCCGGACTACCGGACAGCCGGCCTATGACAGCATTACACCAACTCCTCTGAGATGTACCCTTTCGGCAGTTCACGGCAGTTATAGCCTGAAGCCATAATCTCGCCATAAGCACCGGCAGAACGCAGGGCTATCAGATCGCCACGCTTCACCTTATTCAGATCGACAGCCTTGCCGAATACGTCGGACGACTCACAGATGGGGCCCACCACGTCATAAGTTTCGACCACAGGATCTTCGGAAGTAAGGTTCTCCATCTTGTGATGTGCCTGATAGAGGGCGGGACGAATCAAATCGGTCATGCCCGCATCGAGGATGGCAAATTGCTTGTTGGTACCTTGCTTGACATAAAGTACTTTTGAAATCAGCGAACCGCATTGTCCCGTGATGGCACGTCCCAGCTCAAAATGCAAAGTCTGATGCGGACGAAGCTTCAGGTGCTCGTCGTATGTACGGAAATAGTCGGCAAAATCCGGAATAGGCTGACGGTTGGGGTGATCATAATCGATGCCCAGCCCACCGCCTACGTTGATATGCTCCACAAGGATGTGACGGGCTTCGAGCTTATCCTGCAGTTCGTTGACACGGTTGCATAGCGCTATGAAATCGCCCATATCGAGAATCTGAGAACCGATATGGAAATGAAGACCGATGAACTTCACATGCTTCAGCTCCAAAGCCACGTCGATCACCTTATCCATATCGTGCATGCTGATACCGAATTTGTTTTCGGCCAATCCGGTAGTGATATTGGCATGGGTATGCGCACCTACATTGGGATTGATGCGGAAAGCTACATTGGCAACTTTACCTTTGGCGGCAGCCAACTCGTTGATGACTTCCAACTCAGGCACCGACTCGACATTGAAACAGAAAATATCGTAATCGAGTCCCAGGTCGATTTCCCAATCAGCCTTACCGACTCCGGCAAAAACGATCTTCCCGGCAGGGAAACCGGCCTTGATGGCAGCGCGGATTTCGCCTCCGCTGACACAATCGGCACCCAGTCCACTTTCGCGGATGATGGTCAGTACCTTAGGATTGGCATTGGCCTTGACGGCATAGTGTACACTGAAATTGTCGTAACGTGCCACCTCACGGTTGACGCACGCCAGCGTGTCGCGAAGCACTTTCGTATCATAATAATAGAAAGGAGTCGGCAACTCGCGAAATTTATGAATGGGGAATACAGTTTTCATTTTGAAAAGTTACTAATCAGTTTTGAGTTTGATCTACCACAGAGTCACACAGAGTCTCACAGGGAAAGTTTTTTCTCTTCATCATCCTATTATATTATCAAAAGATTAAAACTCTGTGAGACTCTGTGTCACTCTGTGGTGAACCTAATTCGGTTTCTATTTGCCGTTGAACAACATGTCGCTGAGCGACTGTAAAGCCACCTTCTTGTCGCACTCACGAATCAGGAAGGAGATATTATAGTTGCTACCGCCAAACGAAATCATACGCACGGGGATGTCACGCATGGCATCGAGCGCTTTGGCTTCGAAACCTACATTCTCCCATTCCAAGTCACCCACGACACAGATGATACACATATCCTTGTCGACGGTAACGGTTCCGTACTTCTTCAGGTCATCCAGGATCTCGTTGAGATGCTTGGTGTTATCGACAGATACGGAAACTCCTACCTCAGATGTACAGATCATATCGATGGAAGTCTGGTAGCTCTCGAAGATTTCGAATACCTTGCGGAGGAAACCGTGTGCCAGCAACATGCGGCTCGATTTAATCTTAATGGCAGTAATATTACCCTTGGCAGCAACAGCCTTGATCTTGCCCTTTTCGGTATCATTGGAAATCAATGTACCTGGGGCATGCGGATCCATCGTGTTCAGCAGGCGAACCGGTATGTTGGCATACTTAGCCGGCTGGATACAAGTCGGGTGTAGAATCTTGGCACCGAAATAAGCCAACTCGGCAGCCTCTTCAAAGTGCAGCTGACGCACCGGGGCCGTTTTGTCGACAATGCGCGGGTCGTTATTGTGCATACCGTCGATATCCGTCCAGATCTGAATTTCGGAAGCGTGAATGGCAGCACCGACCAATGAAGCGGTATAGTCGCTTCCGCCACGCTGCAAGTTATCAATCTCGCCATAAGCATTGCGGCAGATGAATCCCTGAGTGATATAAATTTCAGCATCCGGATAGAGATCCAATTGTGCCTGAAGTTTATCCTTAATATAAACAGGATCGGGTTCCGCATTCTTATCAGTACGCATATATTCCAAAGCCGGAAGCAACACGGACTTCACACCGCACTCCTGCAAGTAGTAGTTGACCATAGCGGTGGAGATCAGCTCGCCCTGTGCCAGCACCACTTTCTCTTCGAACAATGTAAAGAGGTCTTTGGTGTATGAACGGATGTAGTCGAAATGAGATTTTATGACCTCCAGGCCTTTCTGTTTATACTCCTCAGTAGCGTAAAGTTCGTCAACATGCTGTTTATATTTAGCCTCCAGCTTATTGATAATCTCGTTGGCACCTTCCGGATTCTTCTTGTACAGATAGTCGGAAATCTCCACCAATGTGTTTGTTGTGCCCGACATAGCCGAGAGGACAACAATCTTTCTTTCACCATCGGTAATCAATTTGGCCACTTCCTTCATCCGCTGTGCAGAACCTACGGAAGTTCCTCCAAACTTTAAAACTTTCATTTTCGTTACTGTGTTAAAATTAGTATGTATATTAATTATTTTCTTTCTTCGCAAATTCGTCCGTCACATTGACAATGCGATGTTCGGCGCACCGGTATACCTGTCCGGGATATTCGGCTACCAACTGGAGGTTGTGAGTGGTCATCACTACCAGCGATCCGGCCTGACAGATGTTATGCAACAACTCTACAATGGCTTTTCCGGTCTCTACATCGAGGTTTCCGGTAGGTTCGTCCGCCAGGATAATCTCCGGAGAGTTGAGCATCGCACGCGCTATCACGATGCGCTGCTGCTCACCGCCCGAAAGCTCGTTTGGCAGTTTATAGCCCTTGTTCTCCATCCCGACAAGGTTGAGTACTTCGGCTATGCGTTCCTTGATTTCCTGTTTATTCTTCCATCCGGTGGCACGAAGCACAAACTCCAGATTATCGTTCACCGTACGATCGGTGAGCAGTTGGAAATCCTGAAAAACAATGCCCAGCTTGCGCCGCAACTGCGGAATGTGCTTGCGCTTGATGGATGTCATCCGATAACCGAGCACTTCGGCCTCACCGGCAGTCACATCGAGCTCGCCATAGAGGGTTTTGAGCAGGCTGGTCTTGCCGGAGCCCACTTTACCCACCAAATAAACGAACTCCCCCTTGTGCAGTTGCAAATTAACTTCGCTCAGCACACAGAGTTCCTGCTGATGTATCTCTACATCGGTATAGTGAATCAGTGTTTCGTCCATGAGTCGCTATGTCTTATCTGCAATTCGCGTGCCAGATCTTCGATGCGGTATCCTTTAGAGGTCAGCAATACAATCAGGTGGTAAATCAGGTCGGAACCTTCGTATATCAAACGGTCATCTGTACCGTTGGTAGCCTCGATCACTGTTTCCACCGCCTCTTCGCCTACTTTCTGCGCTATCTTGTTGATGCCGGACTGAAACAAGCTGGTGGTATACGACTTCTCGGGCATCTCTTCGTGACGTCTGTCGATGAAGTCCTGCAACAGTTTGAGGAACATGACCGGCTCTTCGTTCTTCTCGCCCCAGCAAGTATCGGTGCCGGTATGGCATACCGGGCCGACAGGATTTACCTGAATCAACAACGTGTCTTTGTCGCAATCTTCTTTAATAGAAACAACATTCAGGAAATTACCACTCTCTTCGCCTTTGGTCCACAAACGGTTCTTGGTACGGCTGAAAAAGGTTACTTTCCCGGTTTCAACAGTCTTCTCGTAAGCCTCTTTATTCATGAAGCCAAGCATCAGCACCTTGCGGGTGTCGTTGTCTTGTATGATGGCCGGAACGAGTCCGTTCATTTTATCAAAATCTAAATCCATGGTTCTTATTTATTATATTTTTGAGTTTGATTCACCACAAAGTAACATGGAGTCTCACAGCGTTTTAATCTCTTGTTTATAAGATATTAAGAGAAAACCATCTCTGTGGAACCCTGTGCTACTCTGTGGTGAGTCTGATTCGTTTCTATTCTTTCTTTAATCTTCAGGCTAAGATTTGCTTACGCTTTCTACCTGACGGTAATTCCCTGGCCGCAAAGATACGATTTTAATTCGGGAATTTTAATTTCTCCGAAGTGAAAAACACTGGCTGCCAGTGCGGCATCCGCTTTACCGAGCGTAAAAGCATCACGGAAGTGCTCCATTTGTCCGGCCCCACCCGATGCAATAACGGGAATGGAGAGTTGAGAAGCCAACTCGGCCAGGGCTTCATTGGCATATCCGGTCTTCACACCATCGTGATTCATACTGGTGAACAACACTTCGCCGGCTCCACGCTCCTGAGCTTCTTTGGTCCATGCCGTCAATTCCTTGTCGGTTTCGATACGTCCGCCATTGAGATAGCACTTCCACCCGTTCTCAGTCTGCTTGGCATCTACCGCAAGCACACATACCTGCGACCCGAAATGCTTGGCAATATCATCGATCAACTGCGGATGACGGATAGCGGAAGAGTTGATGGAAATCTTGTCGGCACCGGCATTGAGCAGGCGGTCCACATCACTCAACTCGTTGATCCCCCCCCCGACAGTAAACGGAATACTGATATTGGCAGCTATCCGCCGAACAAGCTCGGCAAAAGTTTTGCGACCTTCGTGGCTGGCCGTAATGTCGAGAAAAACCAACTCGTCTGCCCCCTGCTCGCTATAAGCACGTCCCAACTCCACCGGATCACCGGCTTGGCGCAAGTTTACGAAATTCGTCCCCTTTACGGTCTGACCGTCTTTGATATCAAGACAAGGTATGATTCTTTTTGCTAACACAACTATATATTTACGATTTTACGTTTGACAAATGATTCACTACAAAGCACACACCGGACTTTCGACAGGCATAAACACAACTCTGCCCCGCTATGCTGCCGTTAAAGAAATGCCTGAAGCTCTTTCAAAGTAATACGTCCTTCATAAAGGGCTTTACCGAAAATAACGGCAGGTACCCCGGCTTCGTGCAACGCTTCAATATCGGCTATACTGCTCACACCGCCACTGGCTATCAGATAAAGAGTGGGATGCTCTGCCAGAATCTCTTTATATAAATCCAAAGATGGCCCCGCCAGCATGCCGTCACAACTGATGTCGGTACAGATCACTTTCTCAATTCCTTTCTGGGTATAATCCTTCAAGAAAGGGAAAAGTTCACAAGTACTTTCGTCTTTCCATCCATTGACAGCTATTCTACGATCTTTAACATCGGCTCCCAAAATGATTTTCCCACTGCCATAACGGTCGATCCAACGGCAAAACAGGTCAGGGTTCCTGACGGCAATACTACCGCCGGTCACCATCTGCGCACCATTCTCAAAAGCAATTATCAGATCTTCATCACTCTTCAACCCACCGCCGAAATCGATAATCAACGATGTGCGACTGGCTATCAAGTCGAGTGTCCGGTAGTTGACCACATGATGCGAAGCGGCTCCATCCAGATCCACCACGTGCAAACGCCGGATACCGTTGGCCTCAAACTCTTTGGCAACTTCTACCGGATTTTCATTATATACCTTTTTACTGCCATAATCTCCCTGGGAGAGGCGTACGCACTTCCCATCGATAATATCAATGGCCGGAATCAATTCTATCATCTATCTGTTTTCAATTTACGGTTTAAAATCCCGGAGGGACTAAAGCTCCAGGAAATTCTTTATAATTCTTTCGCCCGCCTCACCGCTTTTTTCGGGATGAAACTGGGTGGCATAGAAATTATCTTTATGCAAAGCGGCACTGAAAGGCCGGATGTAATCGGTTTCGGCAGCGGTAAATTCACTGACGGGCACATAATAACTATGTACGAAATAGACAAATTCATCACGGGTGAATCCTTTGAACAGGTCACTCTTCAGGCAGCTGATGGTATTCCATCCCATGTGGGGAACTTTTTCCTCGTGCTTTCGAGGAGCAAAACGTTTCACATCGGTATCGAAAATACCCAGACAATCGACATTCCCCTCTTCGGAGAAGCGGCACATCAGTTGCATGCCCAGGCAAATGCCCAGCACCGGCTGACGGAGTTCTTTAATGAAACGATCCATGCCACTCTCCTTGAGATGAAGCATGGTAGTCTCGGCCTCTCCCACCCCGGGAAAGATCACTTTATCGGCAGCTTTCAGCACCTCTTTATCAGATGTAATCACTGCTTCCACCCCTAAGCGCTTCAAGGCATAGTCCACAGAACGGATGTTGCCTGCATTATATTTGATAACTGCTACTTTCATTTTAATGTTCTACATTTAGTTCGCAAAAATAACGAATTATTGCAAAACCACGAAAAATCAGAGCAGGAAGTTTGAATTAAAAGATAGATTTATAACAGATAGAAAGATTTTAGGCATATAAAATGAATAAGTATTATCCGAATGGAAAAACAGAGAGATAACCGAGACCTGATAAGACTATTATTTTTTCACACTTTTTTTTTCAAACTAAATACGTTCAGAATGAGGAACTAAGCCAAAACAGCTTCATTTTTTTCAAAAAACTTTTCGTTCAGCTATTGCAGGTTTCGGAAAAATGCCTACCTTTGCAACCGCAATCGAGAGAGATAGCAATTAAGAAATGAAATTCTGGTGCGTTAGTTCAGTTGGTTAGAATACATGCCTGTCACGCATGGGGTCACGGGTTCGAGTCCCGTACGCACCGCATCTCAAGTCTTAATTTAAAAATAAAATTGGTGCGTTAGTTCAGTTGGTTAGAATACATGCCTGTCACGCATGGGGTCACGGGTTCGAGTCCCGTACGCACCGCGAAAGCAAATAGCAAATTAAAGCAAAGCTCTGAAATTCAAGGATTTCAGGGCTTTTTCTTTTTCTCTGCTTCGGCAAAAAGCAGCGGTTTCAGGCAGTTCTCACGTGGCTTATCCGTGGGACTTTTTGAAAGCCGTTTTTGCTCCCACGAATTGACGCATTTGTCTTTGATTGTCAGCTTTTTGCGTAGTTGGTTTTTGAGTATGGAAAACTAATTTTGTACCACTTAAAAATCAATGAATTATGGGAGCAGTGAAAAGAAACACATTGAGCGTATTGTTCATCATCAAGAAATCGAAACTTCTGAAAAACGGTGAAGCTCCTATCTGCATGCGCATCACCGTGAACAAGCGAGTAGCCGAAGTTATGATTAAACGGAGCATTCCCGTAGATTTATGGAATCAGAAAAAGGAATGTTCCAAAGGGAAAGACCGTGTAGCCAACGAACTGAACCACTATATCAATACGGTTCGTGCCAAAATATTGCAGATACACCGTGAACTGGAAATAGACAATAAAACAATAACAGCCGATATAATAAAAGATTGTTTTTATGGACGTGATAAGGTACAGCGCAGCTTGCTGGAAGTTTATGCGGAACATAACGAGAAATGCCGTGCCCTGATTGGCAAGGAATATACGGAAAGCACCGTAACCAAGTTTGATACTTCCATAAACCGCTTGAAAGAGTATATCCGCAGTCGCTACCACCGTGATGATATGATGCTGGCAGAACTGGACGGGCAATTTATCCGTGATTTTGATTTTTGGCTGAAAACGGATAAGCACTGCCAAAACAATTCCGCATTAAAGTATTTGAAGAACTTGAAAAAGGTTGTCCGCATAGCTTTGGCTAACGGTTGGATAAAGAAAGACCCGTTTTACGGCATCCGTTTCAAGCAGGAGGAAGTAAACGTAGAGTTCCTCTCACGTGAGGAACTGGATATTCTGATGAACAAGGAATTTGCTATCAAAAGGCTGGAGCAGGTAAGGGATATTTTTGTCTTTTGCTGTTTCACCGCACTTGCTTTCGTTGATGTGCAGCAGTTAAGCCGTGAACATCTGATAAAAGACAATAACGGTGCTTTATGGATACGCAAGGCACGGCAGAAAACCAATCAGATGTGTAACATTCCCGTTTTATCCATTCCCCAAAGGATATTGGGGAAATATGAAGATAATGCGGAGTGTATAAAGAAAGGTGTGCTTTTACCCGTAATCAGTAATCAGCGCATGAATGCCTACTTGAAAGAAATCGCTGATTTATGCGGTATTGCCAAACGCTTAACTACACATGTTGCCCGCCATACTGCGGCTACCGTAGTTTTTCTCGCCAATGATGTGTCAATGGAAAATGTTTCTAAGATTTTGGGACATTCCAATATCAGAATGACACAACATTATGCAAAAGTTTTGGATAGTTCTATTATGCGGGAAATGCGGAATGTAGAAAAGAATTTTTCTTATGGAGATTGATTTTCATTATTTTGAGTATCTTTGAAAACAAAAAACTATGAATAAGTTACTATTAACCTTTCAGGAAATTAAGAATAGGATTACCGGGTTCAGTTTCCCTCTTTTTGGTGTATCATGGCAACCTAATGAATCAGAAATTAAAATTGCCCAAAATATAATCAACCAATTAGAAGATAGACGAGTTTTATATTCTCCTTATGAATTAGAACGTCCTCACTATTGTATAGAATCTATATTACGAATTAGAGAATGTCTAACCCAAGAAATATGTAAAGTTTCTCAAAATCAGAACATTTATCAAGATATACAATTATTAAGAGCAGCTTGTAGGAAATTTTTAGATACAATACAACCAATACAAGATGAAGTACACAATTGTGACTCCTTTACTACTATTAGTGGATGGATATTTTTATCTGCATTAGGAGAATTAAGGGGTGTATTTGGTATTATAATATCTAAACTTTCGGTTTCATACGGAATTCATATAAATGGAGAATTGATAAAAATAATTCCATCGAACGATATTGATGAATGATAAAAGAGCATTTTGCATGTTACTTCCCGAAGCCGAATAAGACATTAACAAAGATAAGCTCCGTATTCCGTCCGTTCAAGCCCAAGCCCTACGGGTTTTAAAGAAAATCTCCACACCTCACGATGTTCGGGTAGTATTTTCTTTAAAAGACTTGCACAGACGGACTACTACACTGGCAAAGTTAATGTTCTTAGTCAGTTTCGGGAAAAATGTATTCGGGGGACGGTAGATTATTCCTGCCGTTCTTCATTATAGCATGATTGCAGAAGTCTGTCTATATCGCTTTGGCGGTAGATAACCTTTCCCCGTATCTGAATATAGGGGATGATACCCGTATCTCTCCATTCCTGCAATGTGCGGATGCTAACTTTCAACAACTTAGACACCTCTCTGTTACTCAAAAAGCTATCTCCGCCCAATGATGGTTTATTCTCCTTTGCCAGTCGGTTGATACCGTCCAGCAAGCACTCCAAAGATTGAAAGAACTCTTTTACTGGTTCACTGTTTCCGTTTATCAATTCCATATTGAAATATTGTTTTATCGGTAGTTTGGAACATATCAGTCACGTAAATAGCTGCCATAATAAGAAATGGAAAGTATATCTTTCACTTTGTCATAACCGATATAGAGCCGCTTGAAGCCCTCTACAATGAAATAGCGGTTCTTCTCTTTCTGTATCTCGTAGGTGGCTGGTCTGGCTTGCCCGTTATCCGAGACACGGAGCATGGAAAGAAGATATTTCCGTCTGCTTGGATATATCATAATGGCAGGATGAAGATTCAGGCTTTCCCATGTGCCTGAAATAGCCGACAGCCTGAAAGAACAATTTGTTTCTGTTTCTTTTTTCATAGGACAATACTTATTTATGGTTTGACTTCTTGTTTTCGGTATATACTGCAACCAATCTTTCAATATCGGTAGCCTTATAGTACATCTTGTTCCCTATTTGGGAATAGCCCAGTTTCCCGCTATCCCGGTAATTCTGCAAACTTCGCAGGCTGATACCGAGCAGCGCACACACTTCACGGCTGGAAAGCCATTCTTCCGATTTTCGGGAACTTTCCATACAGATACTTTTCACCTGACTGGCAAAGGTGGAGAAACGCCTGCACACCAGTTGAAAGGTCTGTTCTTCGACAGCCACTACTTTCATGCCTGATTTCCTTTTGGCGGGTTGATGATACCTTTGTCGGCTTCTTCCCGATAGAGGGAGGAAATGACTTCTTTATAGCTGTTCAGGTGATGTTCCAATACATTGTCTATAAAGTTGCCGATGCTTATCCGCTTGCCCGCAATGACACCCACCATTCGGGCAATACATCCGTGTATCTCTCCACTGACATACACACTTTGACGGGTGCAGACCGTCCGTTTTTTGAGGAACAATGATTTATAACCGTCCCGTTCCCTGCTTCCCATTCCTTGCAAGGGTTGTTGTTTTACTTCTTCCATATATTCACTTTTTAAAGGTTGATAGATAATTCTTCATTCCTATTGAAAGAAAAAAGACATCCGTACAGATGGCTATATCTTTGGACAGCTTTCAAACAAGACATAAAGACATATTTACATCTTGTTTGATTGTCTTGTGTATTGCCTTATTTCAATCAATCCGCAACAAAGAAAATGGTAAAAACAGACGCTTTATAAAAAGCGGTTGTTTTGTCTTCCCTTGTCATGGATTGTCACGGCAGACCGTATTTCAGCAGCAAACGGTTGTCTGTAATTTTGCAGCGGATAAACGGACGGGGAAAGAAGCCTGACTGCTTGCTTCGGCAATCCGAGGGAACGAGGATTCTTGCTTTCAAACGAAAGCAGCAAGTTGTGTTTTCAGGTCCTCAGATGCTTCTGAGTGCCTGAAGACCTTGCACCTTTGCAGGTGGGCGGTTTCTCTCCGAAGTCGAGAACCTTGTAAAAATATCAGCTTATGGAACAGAAAAAGAAACGCTTCAACAAGGGAGGGCGAAAGCCCTTGTTAAACCCAAAAGTGCACCGCTATTCGTTTAATCTGGACGATGTGGAGAACGCCAAGTTCCTGTCGTTCTTTGACAGGTCGGGGTATACGGTAAAGGCACATTTCATCAAGAATTGTATTTTCGGCAAATCATTCAAGGTTGTGGTAAGGGACAAAAGTAAGGTGGACTATTATATCCAGCTGACACAATTCTATTCCCAGTTCAGGAAGATAGCCAACAATTACAATCAGGCGGTGAAAGAACTACATTCCAATTTTTCGGAAAGGAAAGCACTTGCGCTGCTTTACAGACTGGAACAATGCACCGTTGAACTGATAAAGACCAATGAAATGATAGTCCTGCTCTGCAAGCGGTTTGAGCAATCCTATCAGAGAGAGGGTATAATATCGGCGGATGAATGACGGGAACCTGCCAAAAAAGAAATATCCCGAAACTGCCCACGTGCCGCAATTTCGGAATAACTTCCTTACTGCTTATTATCTCCGTGCTCCTTCTCGAACTTTCGGAGCGTGCCCACATCGAACCGCTCCCTGATGAACTCCCTGACATCGGAAGCCCGATAATAGGCTTTGCCGCTAATCATCATGAAAGGGAGCTTTTTCTTGGCTCTCAATCTTTGCAGTGTACGGGTGCTGACCCTGAACAGCAGGCACAAATCCTGATTGTCCAGCAGCTTGTCACCCGGCATTACTTCGGGGTTGTTCTGCAAAGACCTCACACCTTTGCCCACTTCGTCCAACTTGTCGAGCAGTTTTTGCATCCACTCTCTAAACTCATAGTTTTCTATATACATATTCGCTTCATTTTTCAGGTTATACATAAATGATTACCAACCGGTTGATGAAGCAAAGTTCGGAAAATGGGAGTAAAAGAATTGTAGGGTAGCATACGCTACCCCGTATAAATTGGTGCTAAGTGATTGATTATCTATACCCTTTATTTATGTGTTCTTTTCGGATAAGGTTTGCCAACTCATTAAGAAACTCCGTTAATTTGGCAGGTTTCCGTTTGATGACATCCATATACTTTTGGTGATAATCTCCTAATTTGATATTAAAAAGCCATTCAAAGGCTTTGCCTAAGTCTGTCAAATGAACAGAAGTGCCATTTTGATATATTATCCGTTGAGAAAGGAATAAACCGTCAACAATTTCCATGATATTGATAAGGCTTGTTTTGTCTGCCAAATGGAGAGGGGAAAGATATAGGCTATTTGCGTGTTGCTGGAATTGTTCAGGGTATTTGATACGCAAGTTCACAATACGCACTTCTGTCTTGATTAGTTCTATTGCTTCATCAATCAAGTACAGATAGGGTATTTTTTTCTTGCTCAAACCGCATACGGTATGATTTAAGTCTGTGCAGTCCAAAAGAAAAATAGCGAAGCAAAACACTATAATTCTGTTCATTGGTACTAAAATTGGCTAAGTGAATAGCCAATTCTTCAATAGCTTCTACAAGTTCAGAGGCAGAAACTTTGTGCTGCGAGTATTCCGATAATAATCGGAAAAATCTCTGTTGGGATAATTGAGTCATAACCAATCTATTTAAGATTATAATCTAAATTTGAAAGAGTTTCTTCTACTTACATTTTTTACAATATCTTTATATAAACTACCGTCATAGCCGTTATATTTGGCATTTTTGTAAAGTTCTACAAGTTTGCGACTATAATCAAAAATCATATTATGGGATTTCTGTGATAAATTTGCTGCTAAAATTCCACTTCCCAAAACACCGGGATTACATGAAACGGTATTTTCTTTAATTGATTTCATTATAAGCTCCACACAAGTGTAGTTTTTGATATTTTCTTGTTGCAAACTTCTAATTACATATTGATTTATATGTCCTTTGTCTTGGTTGGTCATAAAGCCATACCAAAGTAAGCATTTCATTCCCGATTGGGTTGCTTTTACAAAAATATCAAGATAGGTTAAGTCCGATGCTCCTTTCTTGTCTATTTCGTATGGGTCTATATGAATAAAAGTAGATTTAGGAAGAGTAGGCAATAAATCAATCATTCCGTTTAAAGAGTCCATGTTAAGAAGCCGTACATCTGAATGAATTTTTATTTGTCCGGCATAGGATGATACGTTATCCAAAGCACTTTTTTCTATATCAAAAAAGATGAAATCGTTTACTCCTTTTAGAACATTCATTGCTAACCCCGGTGAACCTAAATAATTCCCTTTCAGCATTTCTGATTTTTCCAACTTATAATACATAGAATCTTTCAGCCCGTTTTCATCATTTGCCCGTTCCAAGAAATGATAAATGCCATATTGCTGTTCAGGAGTATGTTCCATTTGATAAATGGCACATGCAGAATTAGTTTCTATATAGGTCGAGGGATTTTCATTCTGAAGAATTTCACATAAGACCAAATGTTTTAAGACATCAGGTTGATTGCCAAAATGTTTATAGGTGCTCATACTATATTTATTAAAAAAATTGTGGCAGCAATATTAGGGCATATAAAACAAAAAAGCCTTGACCAAAGTCAAGACCTTTATTTTAATAGTATCTTTTTTCGTATTCGGCTAAGAGTTTCGGGCGTTATTCCCAAGAAGTGGGCTATTTCCTTTAAAGATAATTTTCCTTGTAAATCAGGACAGCGTTTCATCAAGGCTTGATAGCGTTGTTCAGGAGTGTCGCAATAGAAACCTAACAATCTCTGATATATTTCTGCAAACATCGTTTCTGCAATCCGTCTGCCCAAACGTTGAGTGTTCATATCAGTTTCCCAAAATTGATTTAGTCGGTTCAAAGAAAGAAGATACACCTCGCAATCGGTTGATGCTTGTATATTCACGGTAGCTCCCATTTTGTTTATAAAAGAAGGGTAGTCACAAACAAAATCATTTTTAAAACTATATCCAATTATCCACTCATTGCCATTAACGTCTATTCTTGATAAACGGAAAATGCCAGATACAACAAAGCCTATTTGATTTGTCATTTCATTCTGACGAATCAAATACTCATTTCTTTTTATTGTTGTAAATATGCCCTCTCTTAGAAAAAGTCTTTCTAATTCAGAGGTATCTAATATTTCTTTCTCTACATTAAACTTATCCATACTAAAATATTCAGTTTCAGAACAAAAATACAAATATTGGGGAAATAATAGTCCTTTACGCTTTCATTTATTCTCATAAAAGCGTTATATTTGCACCAACTCAAACAACCACCGCAACACCAAGCAATTAAGCGAATTGCACACGTGGGGTTATCAGTGGGAGAAAGAATAAAAGAGCTTGCTAAGATATTGAGTACGTGAAGAATAGTAGAAAAGTTCATCTTCCGTACGCACCGCAAAGGAGAATTAAGAACAAATATTTAGCACTGATATTCAATATATTAGTGCTTTTTTTATGTTCTTACCTTTGCTACACTTTTAAAAATAGTGTGCATAATGTGCGACTAACTATTAGTAACCCGTGCGACCACTCCATGCGTAACATTCATGTATTCTAACCACCTGAACTGATGGATGTTATATATTGGTTACTTTTTAAATATTATACCTTTACTTTTCGTGTCTCCGACACATAATATTCAGCTTCAAATTTGAATTCATAAGAACGTTTGATTTACTAACAATTAAATTAAATGTTATGAATACGTTTGCAGTTTCTTTTTTGGTTAGACCTTCTAAAAGCACTAAAGCCTTCTTTATTGCATTCAAAACCGACACGACTGTCACAAAAGCAAACCACCTATCCAGAAATAAAAAAAATAACTTTTGCCCAGCATATTTAAATACATGCCGAACAAAAGTTATTCATAGCAGACTACATCACGCACAAAAACAATCAGTTCGCTTCCATTTGCTTATCAAACGCTTGTTGAATCAACTCCATGATATCATCCAATTCATTCATATTCGAAATACCGACTTCTACATCGCCATTGCCCCATCGTCCCAAGTTGGATACATCTTTGCACAAACCTTTTGGATCAAGTATATCTGCAAATGCTACATTTAGAGAAAGGCGCAACCGGGATTTCTGAGGCACGACATCCACAAAGTTAGTATAAGCTTTAAAGGCAATGTACAACTTCTTGAGTTCCTCCTTTACGGAAGGATCTATATTCATTATCCTTCTGCGCAAGGCCTGAAACAGAGTAAGTATGTCTCCCTTCAGATATTCATAGTGCTCCAACGTATACTCTGCAGGATCTCTCTCCGCAGATCTATAAACTTCAAGTGTCTCCGGCGATAATAACGGAAACCTCCATATTTCTTTAGCTTTCTCAGCCAATTGCCCCGCACGCACAAGTATTTGCTCTTCATTCCACGAACTGATTCTCCTCAGATATGAATTGAGGCGAATAGGAGAATCGTCGAAACCTCCCTCCATACTCTTCTTTTCTTGGAACGGACGATCACTCAATTCCGAATTATAACCTGTCAGAGTCAGATTACCAAGTGTGTGTAAATATTTACCCTGGACTTCTACCCAACCTTCCCCTAACATCTCTTGCCATTCGTGTGATAGATTAGGATTTTGAGGCATGACATGTTCGATGGTATAATCAGAAATATTCACCATCTCCTTACGCTGAAAATTTTCCAACCGATTTAAAAGGTAGTTCCTGTTACGGAAATTATAAACATCTTTGGTTTGTAGGAAAGTAGTGAACTCCGTATCGTTCGGAAAGCGCTTATAACTATCCAGCAATAGGAATGCAGCTTTCAGACCATCCATATAATTCGCTTTATCGAATGACTTATAGAGAGTAGCGAACGTCTTATTCAAGCTATTTGTCGGTATGCCGCAAATGGCACGTCTGAACACATAGTTCTCAACCAGACAAAGAGCTTCGTAGAACTCGTCCCTGCTGATAACTTCGTTGACATAATCGTTGTACAACGGTAATAAAAACGGGTAACTAACGTCAACCCTCAACTGGCTGATGCGTTTGAAAGCCCCGCAAAGCAGCTTATCCGGCTCTTTGTGAAGAACCATGTTGACGTAATATCCGGAATAAGTATAAATGTCTTTGACTACTTCGCTGATAGTATCGGGAGCTTTTCCCCCTATCACATAGGCCTTGAAAGCATCGTACACCATATCGATACGAGGAATGGTACCTGTCTTCACTGATAAGTAATCGCGCATGAAGCTATTAAACAGCGCCGCATATTCACTACCATATCCTTGTTCCATAGGGTACCAATAAGATTCATAAAGTGAGGTCTGCAAGTGAACTTCTTGTCCCATCAGCACGTAATTGCGAATCAAGTCGGCTTGTGATAAATCAAGTCCCGTACTGTTCATACTTTCAAATATCAATTGTGGATTGTCCTTCTCCTTTTCAAGAGCCACATCCACAACAAACAGTCGCTGTACCCCGCTATAAATAGCTACCACATTCTCCTTGTTTATCTTACTTTTAAAGAAGTCATAGTTTTCAATGATGCGTTGTGACATCCCCTCGGACCGAGGAATCCCCTTCAATAAATTTATATAGGTATCTTTATCTCTCCGGGTCAGCAGAAGTTTATACCGCAATTCATTATCTTCTTCCGGGTTGATCAGATAATAGTTCTGAAGTTTAGTGAAGCTGGTATCTATCTCTACTGCATTCTCTTTTATAAAATCGGCAATAGCCGCTATCAGCAAAGAGACAGTGGTCAAGCGCTGCTGTCCATCAATAACCAGAAGTTTAGGCACATCGGACACTGTATGTATGCTCTCCTGAAAATAAACGATAGAACCGATAAAGTGCCCCTGGACGGCAGAATCGTTGCTAATACGCAAAATATCATTCAACAATTGATTGCATTGAACCAGTTGCCAACTGTATGTACGCTGATAAATGGGAATCACAAACTGTCGTGGTCCCTTTATGATGCTTAAAAGATTATTGGAAGATGCTTTCATAGATTATGCTTATTTTATGATAACAAAAGTATTCTTTTTCCCGATTATAAGAGAATAAAATAAGAAAATTATCAATAGTTTCCTGTTTTTTATCCGTTCATTGACCAATAATATTTCTCACTACCTTTGATTGAACATAATAGAGACAGAGCTTAATGATTATCCACAATTTAAAAAGAAAGTTAGTTTCCATGATAAAACTACAAAATTAAAAAAGGAACTTAAAACTCTGATTAAAACATGGGACAGGTGCACGAAGGACTTAAGAATATTCTTGTTCGTAGACGATATTGACCGATACTCTGAGAAGAAAATCATCCAATCGATCGATTCTTAACTCAGAATATTCTATTACCGATATTTAATAACAAAAAATTTACTAATCAATCAGTATAATTAAGATACATCGAGAGGATATCTGGATCAGCATCAAATATTTACGTCACTTAATCGAATTGTTAGTACTGGCCAGTAAAACTAAGGATGTATCTTTTGTGATCAGGCAAAAAGAGGAAACACAGGGAAATACGGTTGAAATATATTCCATCACTTTACTAAAAGATATCCATACGAACCGAACAGACTACGCGATTCTATTGAATGTGCCCGATACGGTTATAGCCTATTGAGAGCCGGCCATAGACTTGGGGAAATACATATAACTCGAAAAAAATACATTTTTTTTGCTCACTCCTGAACAAAATGATTTCTTCTGCGTTTATAATTATGCAAATCGGCCTGAAGCGCTTTATGCCTATGGGAATATCCATAATAGTCGCACCGTATGCCTCCCCGGCATAGACAGGTAAGATTGCATAGTAGTTTTGTCGTGTTTTATTTTGTGTTTGTGTTGTGACGGTGCTGCGATGTGAATCGAAGTACCGTTTTTTTGTACCTACCTCTCAGAAGCTAAAAGATTTACCATAAAAGAAGCAGAATACAGGGTAATGGGTTAAATGTTCCGATGGACGAATTGTCCGTCGATCCAGAACGTGGCATGCTCAGAACGGAACTTCAGTAAAACGTATTCCGGATCAGTCGGTCCCTTTGGGAAATGGGCGATAAACCAGTCTTGCCAATACTTCTGTTTGAGTCCGGCATCTGTCACTACCTCTATTTCACCGGTCAGGGCAACGCTATTCCCTTGTTCGTAGAAACAAAGACCCGCTTTCGGGTTGCTCCGGAAATCTTTCGTTTTCACAGAATGTTCCCCGGTTGCCATCCAAATCTCAGAAATACCTTCCGAAGCAATCTTACTCAAAGGGACAGGACGGGGATATCCCTCTTGATTGACCGAACTGAGTATTACCGTTTCACAACCTTGCAGCAAATCTGCTGCTCTTTCGTTTAATGATTTCATTGTATATTATATTGAGATTGATAATCCCTGCAAATATAAGCTTGCCCACCTACCCCGGCGTTGTAAAAAAACGACTTTTTACAGAATAAGAAACAGACTAAATTTCTTACAGACATAGTTTATTTTACACTCGCGATACAATGCCTGTACCCGAAACCAAATCCGAAACGCTTTTCTAAAGGCGATTTCCTTTATCACCCAACCGGTATTTTATTTCTCAATATACGTCAGCAGCCCCTCTTGCGGCAAGGTCGGAGAAAGGAATGATTCTGCCGTACCGCCGGACAGCGTCTTGACCTCTTTCAAGAAGTGCGAAACATCGTAATATCCGGCATTCACCGCTACCGAGAGCAGGTTATTTGCCTCCGTCGTATTTTTCAGCAGATCGATCGCCTGCCTGAACTTCACAATCCGACTGTATTCTTTAGGGGTAAATCCGGTAAACAGCTTGAACCGCCGTTCCAGATGCCGTTGACACAAACAGGTATCTTCTGCCAGCAAACGGATCTCCCGCTGACCGTGGTACAAATGAATGTGGTTTACCGCAAAAACAATCTGTTTGTCCACTACATCGTGCTTGTGCATCGACCGCACCAGTACTGTCTCAATACACTGAATCCTACTCCGCAAATCCGGAAGCTCGTAGAGTCGTTCCGTAAACGAATCATCGAACAACTTGATCCCTAAGTCGGCACTACTGATTCGCTGGCCGCCCAACTCCTGCAGGGGCAAGTCCATGAATCGGAATAATCCGCAAGGATGAAAACGAATACCAACCATGTGAACCGTTTCGGTATACGCGACCAACTCCGAATAGCGTTTCATCGGTCCCACGAAAAACGAACGGCAAGACGGCATGATCCGCCCTTCGTTGCCTACGGGTTGTGTTATCCCGCCCAAAGCGAAAATCAAATCGGTACACCCGTCCGGCAGGACATTGATGCGCATCCCATACTCAGGACTTCCTTTGAACTCCCAAATTTTATCGACGTAAGGAGCCAGTAGTCCACAAGGTTGATATTCTCTATACATACTTCAATTTCGGGCAAATATAGTGAGAATCACTCACACCTGCTATTTATCCGAATACAAACCGATATGGTTGCCTTCGCTATCGGCAAAAACAGCGAAATGTCCCCTGCCTTCAGCGTCAATCTCCGTCTCGGGGGTAATGACTCTCCCACCTTTCTGCAGGACACGTTCCAGCGACTTGCCGATCTCTTCGCAATAGAAATGAATCAGCGTTCCCCGCTCAGAAGGCAGAAAATCGGGTGCCCACGACACCGCTCCCACCGCTTCGCCCTGCTCCATGAAGCAGGCCATCTTCTCCTCTTCATACTCCGAGACCGCCAATTTGATGTCCAACACTGTTTCATAAAATCCTACCGCCCGGTGGAAATCTGCCGCCGGAATCTCAAAAAACGCAATAAACTTTTCCATATTCTTTATATTAATAAGATGAATACTGTATGCCGGAAGTCACGTCTCCCAAGCACACCGCAAAAGTAGGGCAAAGCATCCGCCCCGGATAGTAGAAAACAGACATCATTCCTCCACAAAGAAATAATCGGAATAAGGAGCGCAAACAGCCAGATATTCCGCCGGAGTATATCCCGAAAAGAATTTGAACTCCTTAATCATGTGCGATTGGTCGAAGAAACCACATTCGTAGGCCAGTTGCGCAAACGAAATGCCCGGCTGGCATTGTAGAGTATACAACGCCCGCTGTATCCGCACAATGCGCAGAAACTCCTTGGGAGTAGCGCCTACATACTCCGCAAACACCCGCCCAAACTGCTTATTGCTCAGGCAGGCTACGTCTGCCAGTTGTGCCGTACGGATGTGCGGATGGAGGTTCACCGCCTCCAAAACGGTCGAAACACGCTTCAGGTTATATTCGGGAAAAGCATAGAGACGGCTTAACAGAAACTCTTCTATCAGACGGATACACGCTACCCGATCCGGCATATCGGCTATCCGCCTGCCCAGATCAACCAACAGAGGATCGCCCATCTCTTCGGTATTTACATTCATCCCACGAAACTCGCTGACAGGCATATGGAGAAAAGCTTTTGCGGCAAAAGGCTGAAAAACGACTACGATCATCTCCAGCATCCCCGTAGACTCGACATCGGAATAGCCGAACGCCTGCCCGCTGATGAAAGAAGAGGGTTGCAACCGGCCTTCGGTCAGCGAAAACAGTTGGCGCCCCCGGTGAAAGACCATTTGGACGCACCCCACGGGCAGCGTCCGTTCGGATACCGGTGCAAGCGCATCGTCGCTCAACACCCAGTAATGCCGGACATAAGGAACGAGTGCCGCTGTGGGCTTTATGACTCTGAATGATTGCATAGACTACAAATATATTGTTTTTTGGATCATCCCGGCAAAGATAAGGGACGGGAAAAAGAAGGGATAGGAAAAAAGAGACAAAGGAAAATCGGGTTACCGAAAACGGCTGTCAGAAAGAGAATGGATGCACGTATGAATTGTACCCTGATATATAACAATATTAAGTGAGAGCAAAAGGATAAGCCTATTTCGACTTACAGATTATAACAATACAGTAACCCTATTGATAAAATGAATAAAAAAACTACGAGAAGAATCCCGTAGTTTTCTATTTACACAATATTATGGAGAGTCCCTCTAATAGCATACTTACACACAAGTTTGTTTACTTGATAAGTACTAAGCATAAGCAATTTAACTTTGGAAATAGAATATTTTCATCCATTATTTGTCATACACCTTCAACATCACTTTTCCCCCATTAGTCGTAAAATCTATCGGTCCGGGGTAATACTTCTTTTGTCCTTTTCTGTTCTGTCCCCAATAATCTTCTATTAAATCTATCACTGTTCCATTTTCTTTATTAAAAGATTGATCAGGTATGGAAGCACGACCTAAGTCTTTCGTACTAACCTTGTCACGGAGTTTTTCATCCTTCCAGTTTTCAGGAACATTTATTTGCAGATACCATCCATCCGTTTTTTCTATCACTTGAATATCTGCATCGAAACCGGAGTTAACAGTAGCATTTTTATCCAAGCCTGAAGATACCGCTTCTCCCCAATAACAGTTTTTTTCCATCTGTACCGGCAATACACAATCATCATACTCTGTCATTTCGGCCCTGGTAAAGATATTGTTGAAATAAGAGACATTTCCACAAGGACAATCGTGATATCCCATAATCTCCGTCCCATGAGGTGCAAGATAAGGTGTTTTACGTGGATCTACATTATTCAGTTTCCAAACTTTCCAAACAATCAAATTATGAACGAAAGCCATGCCTTGTGACAGTTTGATTTGGGCGAGTTCTGGGGACAGGAACAGATTATTGTCAACTAAAATAGGTCCATGGTTCACCTCAAATGAAACTTCCACGACCCTGTTGTCATGCAAAAGATTTCTTGTCACTCTTGCACCTTGTGCCATCCAATCGAGCCAAATACCACCCTCTACACGATAAATATGATTGCCTGAGATCTCCACATCTACAGCAGCATGTATCTTAATTCCCGCCATTTCATATCCCCAGAACAAGTTCTGTGTACTAATATCATGCACGGTATTATTCTTTATCTTACTGAAAATAGCGCCCAAGCTACCTGCAATACCGGCTTGTCCACAATAAGCCACAGTGTTGTTACGTACCAGATGCCCTCCGATATGTTCTCTGTTCCAATTGTGCCGAAGTGCACGCTTCACACAATTGACATACCCTTCTTCTGATTCTGATTTATTATCCCATTCGTCTCCATACTTACCTAAAGTAATCCCCACACACTTGGAATGGGTGATTGTATTGTTTTCAATAACCCATCCTTTACTCCAGTGAGTCCCCAACAAGCCAATCTGTTCTGCTGTAGGAGGTGCCCAGGGGGTAGCAGCCTGACTCAGCTTAAATCCGTTAACCACAATATAATTCACATAAGGTCTTTCCGGATAAAAGACAGATTGCCTTACATTGATTTCAACCAGTTCCTGATTAGGATTCTTATCGCCAAAATTAGCGTACAGGCGAGTAGTGTCTTGCTCTACTTTGCAAAACCACAACAAACTATCGCCTTTATTCTGCAAAACATTGCTCAATGACGGATTCTCCATCAGGGCTATATCATTCAGATATATCTCTCCCGTATGACACCACTTGCCTCTCTCAAACCAATCACCATGTAAAGTTTCAGCATATGGATTGAACCCACCGAAAAATTTATTCGGTATTCCGACTTCCCAAGTCGTATCATTAACCTTCTTCCAACCTTTCATTACTTCCGAACCTTTTATCTCCACATTCTCCCCTTTGGCCGCCATAAAGACAATCGGTTTTTCTTCCGACTCTCCACCCCGTGAAGGAGAAACCCTTTCACGATAGATACCTTCATGTACAATAACCGTATCTCCCGGCTCAGCCATATCGGCAGCAGCTTGTATCGTCTTCAAAGGATAGGCTAAACTACCGATTGATGCATCGTTTCCTGTCGAAGCGTTCACATGTATGCCATGACTCCGTTCCGCCTGCAATTCGACCACTATCAAAGAGTTGCCGGGCAACCCGAGTTTCATCATTTTACCCGTTGAGGGAACAAACGACTCTACCTTCACCTCTTCCGGATGTTGTAATGTATTAAAGCTCAAATCCGACTGTGGAGCAATCTTCATACCTTTCCTCACACGGAAAGATTTCTTTATCTGGCTAAAATCTATTTTACAAGATTGAGTATTCTGACTAAAATTCAGTACGACCAATGTCAATTTGTCCCGTCTCTTATTCCATGCAGCCTGAATCACAATATCCTGATTCTCCTTTTCCTGCTCTATTATTTGAGGATACGCTATATCCAATGAATTCAAGAGAGCGAAAGCCACGCCCGGAGCATTCAGATAAGTACCTTCTTTAGGAGTATTTATCAGACATTCTCCCCAACCATCGGACAGGTTTGTATAATTGGCAGTAAAGAAACTCCCACCCATATTCTGATAGGCAATGTATTGCTCCACCATATTCATGGCAAATCCCCAACGGATGGAAGCATTAAAGAGAGTTTCTTCCCCACCTGTGTCCTTCTGATTCAATCCGTCGGTATTTCCTTCATTTCGGGTTACCGGAGCACGAAACTCCGTATGGCATAATTTGATGTCTGTACCATGCGCCTTGTTATATGCATCTAAAATTACGATATCAGCACGCATCTCTTCCGGAGTTCCTCCCCTGTTTGTAATTAAATCCACATAAGGTCCGACAATCTCCAACATTTCCTTAAACTTCTTATTAAACAACCAATAATTACCCACCGCTATTTTGATTGAAGGATCTTTTGCTTTCATCGCCTTTGCAAAATCTACACAACGATTGGCATACGTGACGGCATCGAACCGACGGTAAGGTTCATTCTCTAATTCCCAATATTTCACATTCAACGGTTGGGTACGACCATAGGCAATACGTTGTGCATTGGTAGGATTATTACAGAAATCAACCCAGTCTGCAGCACTGTATTCATTATTGAACATAACAGGTACACAAAAAAAGGGTTCCGCCCCCACTGCCTCACACAGATCCACCAATTCGAACGTACCTACATCGTTCAGCAATTCACATCCCCACCAAGTATCATAGCTGACCGGTCTTTCTTCACGTGGACCAATTCCCGAACGCCAGTCATAAAGCGAAGTGAAACATCCGCCCGGCATTCGCATGGTCCTGGGACGAAGTTCATTCTTAATACGTTCAACCGACTCACGTTTCCAACCTTTTATTACATCATCTGCCATCAATGACAGCAGATCTATCCCTACACAACCGCCTGCAGGTACTTCTACAGTATAAGTACACCAGCCTTCATACTCCGTCGCATCTAATGAAGAACTGTATAAGATAAATTGGTTTGTATTCACAGCCAGTTCAGTCTTTGACAACGGAGTATGGAAATCCCCTTCTTTATAAATGGCAATAGTTACCGGGACACTCTCCTTTGAGTATTTCTCTTCGCTTAGGTAACCACCGGAGGAGAAAAGGCCTGAAACTGTATATCCTTTTCCCTTTTCAATATAAATGCGTTCCTGAACTAATAGAGTTGGAGTTTGCTTTTTACGATTATCAATCTGCAAAAAATACTTTCCATGAGCCGATGGCCAATAATTATTGAAAATAAGAGGTAACTTCTCTTCTTTCCTTCCATCAGCAAGCAGATACCACTTTGGCTCTTCATAGCCGGAATGCCACCACTTGGCTTCTTTTACATCCCCCCGGTAACACGTGTACCAAGAGTTTGACTCACTTACAGGTTTCGTATTCTCGAAACTGCGGTTAAAGAGAAGTTCACCCCACAACAAGTCGCTTCTGCCAAACCCCATTTCAAAGAAACTACCCCATAAATAAGGACTCACAGGTGTACTTGTTTTATCTTTATCTATTATTTTAATTGTATTCTGTGCATGCAGATCCGCCAGAAGCAGACATATAAACAAAAAGCTTACTATCTTATTCATGATGTTTAGACACATAATAAAAAATTATCGATTCAACATTCTTATATTGATTACCTGCCTTCCTTCGATAGAAATATGTTCAGTTTTGAACTTACTTCCACTCACAATTAAAGTATCGGTGGACATGGCACGAATAGAATATTCTCCCTTTGAGTTTGTGACAACTTCTTCTTTCCCAACTTTGACAGTTACTTGAGGCAACAGGTTTGCTTGTACATCCCGTATGGTTCCCTTTACCACTACCGGTGTAGCTGTCATATTCTTTGTTGAAGACACTTTTTTCTCCTTGTCCCTCAAAGTAGGAATGTATTTCTCGGATGCACGCTCTACCGTTATCACTTTCTTAATGCGAATATCATCTGATGCACGGCCTATCTGTAACTCAAAAGCACCCGGTTCAACCACTTTTTTCATCTCCTTGTTGTAGAGGGCCAGTTCTGACACGGGAATCTTAATTATCACTTGCTTCGTTTCTCCTTTCTTAATAAGCACTTTCTCAAAACCCTTCAGTTCCTGAACAGGCATCACGACACTGGAAACCATATCACGCACGTAAACCTGCGGCACTTCCAGACCGTCGTAATCGCCTGTGTTGCGAATTGCTATCGTCACCTCAATCACATCTTCACAAGCGTAATCTTCTTTGGAGGTAGTGGCAGAAAGATATTCAAAGTCTGTATAGCTCAATCCGTGGCCGAATGCCCACAATGCTTTCGGCGAAGAGAACACATAATCTTTACCGGGTTTATTCTTACTGCCCGGTGAGCGGTAGAAGCCCTTATCTGTAGGCAAATAGTTATAATAACAAGGTAGATGTCCTACACTTTGCGGAAAAGAATAATTCAATTTTCCCGATGGATTAACCTTACCCAAAAGCATGTCTGCAAGGGCTAGTCCACCTTGTTCACCGGGATACCACTGTACTACAATCCCCGGTATATTTTCCTTTATCCAAGACATTGCAAAAGGCTTTCCGGATAATAGAACAACAATTACCGGTTTACCTGTAGCATGAATGGCCTCCACCAAATCTTCCTGTACACCTGTCAAGGTCAAGTCACTTAAATCAAAACCTTCCCCACAAGTGGCATTACTATAATCACGAGCCAAAGAAGCACTTGCCGAACCGACAACAACAATACAAACATCACTTTTCTTTGCCACATCCACCGCTTCTTTAAATCCCGAACAATCATCCGTAACCAAATCACATCCCTTGGCATAATTCAATGTCAACTGATTACTGACTCTTTCTTTCAGGGCTTCAAGTAATGTAACCCCGTCCTTATTGTCACGACTCCATGTATAATCCCCAAACTGTACCTGATCAGCATTAGGACCTATCACAGCTATGGATTTCAATTTATTCATTTGTAAGGGCAAGATATTGTTTTCGTTCTGTAAAAGAACGATTGATTCTTCAGCAATCTTACGAGCCAATGACACATGGGCAGGAGCATGCACTACTTTATCATAGTTCTTTTCCATTGGTAATGGGTATTCAAACAGTCCCATATTAAACTTGGCCGTTAAAATACGAGCCACTGCTTGGTCAATATACTTCACATCCAACATTCCGTTCTCCACCAATTGCTGAAGCTCAGCGTAACTATTGTCTGAAGCTTCGGCATCCAGTCCGGCCGTTAATGCCTGAATAGCAGCTTCTGCACTGTTTTGTGCCGTTTTATGAAAATAGTTCAGCATACCTATCGCTCCCCAATCGGAATAAACATATCCTTGAAAGTCCCACCGGTCACGTAAAAGTTCCGTCATCAGATAGTGGGAAGAAGAATTAGGTTCATTGTTCCAAGAATTATATGAGGACATCACCGCCCAAGGTTTAGCTTCTTTTACTACAGTTTCAAAAGTTTTCAAATAGATGGAAAGTAACTCCCGCTGTCCGCACGATACAGAAGCAAGATTCAATCCTCCCTGAGGAGTACCATGGGCACCGAAGTGCTTGATCATTGGTGATACTTGATTATCAAGATAACCTCTCACTTGCGATACCCCCATACGCGACACCAGAAAAGGATCTTCACCGAAACATTCTTCCACTCGTCCCCAACGCAAATCACGGCAGACATCGATGACGGGAGTTAAAGATTGCGTGATACCTTGTGCCGACAACTCTTTTGCTATGGCAGAAGTCATTTCGTAAGCCAGTATAGGATTAAATGTACTTCCCAATGCGATGGCTTGTGGAAAAATAGTAGATCCGTCGTGTACAGAGCCATGTAGAGATTCAGTCAACGTGAATACAGGGATACCCAACCGGGGCTTCTCGCGCATATATTTCTGTACTTCATTCATCAAGGTCAGACATTCCTTTCCGGGCAAGGTAATACCTTCTATGAACCCATAGTTCTGCCCACCAATCATTTTCTCCAGTTTTTCCTCATTCAGTTTTCCATTCTCCATGATTGAATAAGCATGAATATGGCGCATTTGAGCAATTTTTTCCTCTAATGTCATCCTGCTTAACAGATCCTGTACCCTTACCTCTACAGGTAGTGAAGCATTCTTATATTTAAAATTGGTTTGTGCATAAAGACGGACACAAAAGCATATTGCCATCAATGAAAGAAATATTAGTTTTTTCATGATACACCGATTTATTTATTATTGTTTTTGATTATAATCTTTTACCGCTTCATAAAACGCGCGAATATTATCCAATGGAATCTCAGGAGGTACATCGCAACCTGTAGATATCACGAAATTAGGATAAGCTGTGGTTTTTTGCAACAAAGTATAGGTTTGCCGATACACCTCCTCCGCAGTGGCTTGTTTGAAAATTCCAACCGGATCCAGATTACCCATAACCAACGCATTCGAAGGACATTCTTCCAGAGCAGCAAGCATATCTATTTTATTTCCAAAATGATATCCTTTAGCCCCCGTAGCAACCATAGCCTGAGTACATTGCCCCATATTACCGCAATTATGCAATATAACTGCAAAATGACTATCCTGGACCTCTTCGACGATTCGTTTGACAAATACAGAGGAATACTGCATACAATCTTCATTGGACAACAACCCTGCCGCCGGTTCTGCAATTATAACTCCGGCAGAGCCACAATCTTTGATGGCACGGCAATATTGGGTAATGAATTGAGTGCATTTATCCAATAACAGCAAAGCCGTTTCAGGCTCTGTGTAAATAGCCATCATTATTTCCGTCATGTCAAACAGGCGACCTGCAAGAGAATACGGTCCAATGCAACCTCCCAAAACCGGTTTATCCAATCCTTTCGCAGCTAAACGGTTTACCTCCAAATATTGCGGAATACGAGCTATATCCAGTGTAGGAATTTTCAATCCGACGACCTCTTCATAATTACTCACCAAGCGCCCTATAACATTGGGTACTTCATTCTCACTAAACTGAATCTGTGCACCAAAAGCTTCCGCCTCTACCGTCAGGTCCATAATGACCGTACAAGCTGCCGACTGTGGATAGTTCATATTTAAAGCTTCAACTGCCTTAAAATGAACTTCACCATCGGTTACTGCATCCAGAACTCTTTTATTTAGCAGTTCAATGCCGGGATGGGTCATAATAGGTAATGCAACCTTTTTATCCGACACTATTATATACTCTATCCATTCATCTACATTCATATCTTACATCATTTATTTAATCTATTTTTATAACAGTCTTTTTTCCCGCACAACTCACAACCGTATTTCTGCCTGGTCATCTGTCTACCGATTCCCACCACTCCACTCACCGATTTAATAGGGCACATTAATGAAGAGGCAGTCAGGCTGACTCCACAAGGCTGATTGGGAAGCAATGAAAAGAGAATCTGCTGATCAGAGACTTTCCATCCACAATAGCCGGGGCTATAAGGATAGCTTATTCCCAATCCTTTCGCCCCGAACTCCTTTTCTATTGCTTTGCACGCCTCCCTCACAGTAGCCTCAGCAATGGCCGAACCTAATGCATCCAGCAGGAACTCCTCAACAATCTGCCCTGATTTTTTGACAGTCTGTTGAAATCGTTCAAATTCCTCACCGGCTGTAGCCACAAACAGGGCACATAACTCCGCATTCTCCAGATAAGGAGTGATAATGCGTCCTGTCTGTAACCGGCATCCATTCAATATAATCCGAGATTTATCGAAAGCATCCAATGAAAAGACACGATATCCCCAACGAGGTTTACAAAATTGAGTCACTTCTCTTTCCAAAGCGGAGAACATGGTCAATACTTCACCTTCCATCTTGTAACCTTTACCCAGAGAAAAAACAAAGTCATCCCAGTCCAGACAAATGTCTTTCCATGAAAGCTCTTTATAGCGGAAATCCATATCAAGCCGCTCCTATCAGTTTCTTCGCCATTATCACCGCTGCATTAGCATTGCTTGTATATGCATCAGCCCCTATCGAATGTGCAAAAGCCTCATTGATCGGAGCGCCCCCCACCATCACTTTTACTTTTCCATACAATCCTGCCGTCTTCAAGTCATCTACTACTACCTTCATATAATTCATAGTAGTAGTCAGCAGTGCAGACATACATATGATATCTGCATTGTTTGTACGGGCAGCTTCTACAAACTTCTCACTGGAAACATCCACTCCCAAATTGACAACTTCAAATCCACAACCTTCGAACATAGAAGCCACAAGATTCTTGCCTATATCATGCAAGTCCCCTTTCACGGTTCCAATAACAATTTTACCGACATAGGCATCAGTCTCTCCCTGTAATAACGGTTTCAGAATATCCAGTGCACCTTTCATGGCACGTGCACTCATCAGCAAATTAGGAACAAACACTTTTCCCGCCTCAAAGCGATTACCAATCTCTTCCATTGCCTTAATCATGTAATTAGTAATAATTTCGTTCGGAAGTACTCCTTCGGAGATTGCTTCATTGGTTACTGCAACGGCTCTGTCAAGTTTGCCATTTAAAATCGCATCATATAAATCTGTCAAGTTCATGATCTTTTATTTTTATCAGTGGTTCATACAGTCTTTAAAGCATCAAGCATTGCTATTACATTCTCGACCGGCACATTAGCCTGAATATTATGTACTGAGTTAAATACAAAACCGCCATCCTTTCCCAAGATTTCGCATTGTCCGAGAACATGCCTGCGAATCTCATCCGGAGTACCGAAAGGCAACATCTTCTGAGTATCGACTCCACCTCCCCAAAAGGTAAGATGGCTTCCAAACTCCCTCTTCAACATTCCGGAATCCATATCCTTAGCATTAATCTGCACCGGATTGATAATGTCAAAACCGGCTTCAATCAGTCCCGGCAAAATAGGCACAATAGCACCACAGGAATGTTTGAAAACTTTCCAGGTAGTATGTTCATGAATCCAGTCGTTCATACGCCGATAATGAGGCAGCCAAAGCTCATTAAAAACCTCCACTGAGCAGAATTGCGACTCTTGAGAACCGAAGTCCGTACCACAGGTTAATACCACATCCACTTTATCACCCAATACCGCCCACAATTTCTCATAGTTTGCGATGGCGATGTCCGTCTGTCTTCTAAATATTTCGTGTAAGTATTCCTGACGCATCACAGTGGACATATACCACTCCACCACACTGCGGATACCCTTCGGTTCTTTTAGCCCCATACCGGGTACAAAAGCAACATCCCCCAATGCAGTGCCACCGAAACTGGCTACCACTGCCCTGCCGGTGGCAGATGCTTCATTCACTTTTTTCTTGTAGGCATCCAATTCTTCATCGGTAATGGAGTTAAACTCTTCCAGATTGTCCATAGGATTCAGTTTATCTTCATCAATCGGCTGCTGCCTTTCGATGGCATTGATAAAGAAACAACCGTTCGGCATAACTGCACTCGGAGGATAGTTTTTATCTCCTCCTGCATATACATAAACATCTCCTTCCTTATCCTGAGTCAAGTCGAGTTGTATCGGCACCAACACTTTCTGCCCCCACGGTGTGACTTGCTCATGCATGCATTCTGTGTCATGGTCAAAGATATCTCTTGTACCTCCTACTCCAATACAATCCACTCCCATTGCATCGGCCAAATCCCTGTCCACCTCACCCAACATCTGGAAGGTATCGACAATCTTTACCGGTTTATAAGACAATCCGTAATGCTTGCGTAAAGCCTCCACTACCCGGCAGTGAATGCCGGTTACGGCTGTAGCTCCGAAGTCAACCGGAATACGATCACTACCCTGATGACTCAGAGCCTGTCTGACTCTATCTCTTGATGTACTCATAATATTCTTGATTTTAAATCTTGTTCAACAAAGTTATATTAAGTGTTTTTTGCGAGTTCACTTCCACTTCCTGCATATCATATCCCTTCCTACTGAAAACCAATACACTTGCAGAAGTAGCTTCAATGGAATATTCACCTTTCCCATTGGTTATCACACTCCCTTTTCTGCCTTTCACAGACACTTTCACACCGTCCAATGTCTTAGCCTGTACATCACGTACCACTCCTTTTACAATCATCTTCTTGCCGGTCTTAACCGTTTGCGTTTCCTTAGAAGCTGCGGAAGAAACTCTTTCTGCCTTAGCGTCCACTTCTCCCACATGAATAGTCTTCTTGAAACAAATACTGTCAGAAGAAGTGCCGATCATAAAGTCAAAATCTCCCGGTTCTACCACATAGCGCATATTCATATCATACAACCCCAATTCACTCACAGGTACAGAGATTTCGGCAAGCGTACTTCCATAGGCAGGAACCGTAACCTTGGAAAAGCCTTTCAGTTGCTTCATCGGCATGACCACACTGCCGGCCAGGTCTCTCACATATACCTGTACAGTTGACTTACCCTCAATGGCACTCTTGTTTTTCACATTTACCTGAATACGTACGGTATCAGTCAATCCGTAATTTTCTTTGTCGAAACAGAAGTCACTGTATTCAAAGTCGGAATAACTCAGACCATAACCGAACGGCCACAAGGGTTCGGGAGTTGAGAACACATAGTCACGGCCCGGCTTGTTAATGGTACCCGGTGAACGATAGATACCCTTATCCGAAGGCAAACGATTGTAATGTATAGGTAAATGGCCGACACTCTGCGGTATGGAGTAGCAGAGGCTGCCCGAAGGATTGACTTTGCCAAACAACACATCGGCAATCACTTCCCCTTCTCTTTCGCCACCATACCATTGGAACAGGATAGCCGGAATATGTTCCTTTTCCCAGGTAATGGAGAAAGGGCGTCCGGTTACCAAAATCAAGACCACTGGTTTCCCGGTCGCATAAATCTCCTTCACCAAATCACCCTGCACACCGGTCAGATTCAAATCAGTCAGATCATACCCTTCACCACAAGTACAATTGCTATAATCGCGCGCCAATGAAGCACTGGCAGAGCCTACAAACAAAAATACCACATCCGACTTCTTGGCAGTAGCCACGGCATCTGCAAACCCCGACTTATCATCGGATACCAAATCACAACCTACAACATGATGAACAGCCAGTTTATTACCAACGAGATTCTGTATTCCCTGCAACGGGGTAATCCCATCCTTATTATTACGGCTCCAGGTATAGTCACCAAACTGCACCTGATTGGCATTAGGGCCGATAACAGCAACAGATTTCAGCTTCTTCATATCGAGCGGTAACAGATTACCTTCATTTTTAACCATTACCACACTCTCTTCCGATATCCTGCGAGACAAAGCAACATTCTCCTTTGTACGCACCTTTTTTTCGTATTCTTCGATAGGAAGTCCATAAGGGTTTTCAAACAGGCCTGCTTTGAACTTGGCATAAAGCACTCTGGAACAAGCTAAATCCACATATTTCACGTCCAATTCACCCAAACGTACCATAGCAGGTATATTGGCATAGCAATCACTTGAGGCTTCCAAGTCGGTACCTGCCATCAGTGCCATCTTAACCGCCTCATTAACATTGGAAGCTACTTTATGAAAACCATATAACATAGACACCGCCCCCCAATCGGAATAGGTATATCCTTTGAATCCCCATTCCGTACGTAATAAATCTGTCAACAGCCATTTCGATGCTGTATTGGGTATGCGGTTGGTAGAATTGTAGGCAGTCATTACAGAATTCACACCCGTTTGCTTAACGGCTACTTCATAAGGTTTTAGGAAAACCTCTCTCAAATCTCTTTCGTTGGCTTCGGTAGAAGCTAAATTCAATCCGGAAGTTGGCACCCCATGGGGACCGAATACCTTGAGCATAGGCGAAATTCCCCCGTCAATATATCCGTTTATCTCATGCACTCCCATCTGGGATACCAGGAATGGATCTTCACCGAAACTCTCTTCCACACGTCCCCAACGCAGTTCACGTATCACATCAATAGTAGGAGATAACACATGGTTCACACCCATCGCATTCAACTCACCCGAAATAGCTTTTGTCATCTGATAAGCCAAATCAGGATTAAAGGTACTCCCTAACGCTACAGCTTGTGGGAAAATAGTAGCCCCACCCTGCACGGCCCCATGAAGTGACTCAGAGATAGTAAAGATTGGAATACCCAAGCGGGTATTTTCGATACAGTGCTTTTGAATCTGATAGGTATAACGAGCCATCTCGATCCCCTCTAAAGTAAGTCCTTCGACAGCCCCCCAGCCCAATGTACCGATGATGTTTTTCATCTTTTCCAAATTCAAAGTATGGTCATCATTCAGGATACTGCCTTCATGGATATGACGTAATTGGGCAACCTTTTCTTCTATGGTCATACGACTCAACAAGTCCTGCACTCTTACTTCTATCGGCTGTGAGGCATCTTTATATTTAGGGATGGGTTGCGCCGATAAACTGATGGTTAAAAACAGTAATACTGCTGTGAATATATAATTCTTCATTGATCGTTTGTTTAATTTAATAACTACTTAAAAAATCTCTAAACTACTACGGAACAGATACTGAGCTACCACGTAGTGGCTGTAGAGCCACTACGTAATAGTCAGCCAACCACTTCTATAAGTAGTTGTATCCTGAAAACCTAAAAATTTAATAAAATCGGAAAACGGAAGTTACCAATTCGGATTTTGAGTTAAGTTCGGATTCAGATCTCGTTCTTTTTGAGGTATTGGGAACAGATACCCTTTAGATGCATTAAAATAACGCGTTTCGATATAACGACGAGGAGTATTGTCAACATCCACAGTTTTGTCGTCCTTGCCAACTCCATCTTTACGCATATATGCACCATACATCTGCCCGGTTAGTCCTACCCCTGTAACAATCGTATTCTTTTCAGCATCTTTCCAACGGATAAGATCCATATAACGAAGTCCTTCATTGGCTAACTCAATACGGCGTTCATTTTTCAATAACTCCATCAACTCGTCTTTTGAGTTATAATTTTCACGGTGTACTCTACCACAGGAACAACGATCACGTAATTGATCTATCAGATTGCATACTTCCTCTTTTGCACTTTCTCCTTTCGTTTGCAATAAAGCTTCTGCTTTCATCAATAACACATCCGCATAACGGAACACAATAATATCATTAGTGCAGTCCCACACGGAGTTCATGGCATAGACAGAGTAGTCAATGTATTTGTTCCACATATATCCGGTAGCCGAAGGCTGAGAGTAATTATACTGGTGTTCAGGTACGGTAGTAGGATCTTCCGGATCATATAACCGTTCTTTGACAGTACCAGTTTCTACATCCAGATATTTTATCTGTCCGGTAGGATATACAATAGACTGATAAAAACGCGGATCCCTACCTTCATAAGGTTTTTTCGGATCATAGGAAGAACCGGCTTCATGAATCAATCGTCCGTCTGCCATAGGATAAGCATCAACCAACGAACCTGAAGGCGTAACTCCCCGATAAGGATCCTCACCGGTGATGCCCTTTAACAGCATGATTCCATTACCACCGTGGGAAGTATAAATTTCTCCAACTCTTTTATCACAAACTACACTCAATATTACTTCACAACTATTTTCTGCAACACCTGAAAATAAATCTTCATAAGGTGTATCACCTTCCCTGTATAATTGATATTTACCCTCCAATAGTTTAACAGTTTCCAATACATTCGAATAGTCACCGTTATACAAATACATACGGGCAATCAAAAATCTGCAAGCATCTGCCGTAACTCTACCTTTCTCTTGTGAAAGCCCTTCCAGCATTACGGCAGCCTCTTTCAACTTGTTAATGGCATAATCCACTACTTCCGCTTTGGGAGTGCGAACGAGTTGTTTGCTTTCAGGAATAGCCAGTGTTTCAGTCACCAGAGGAACATCGCCAAAATAACTTGTCAAAACATAGTAATTATAGGCTAACATAAAGTAGGTTTCACCTATTATCTTATTTTTATCTTGCTCTGATATATCCTCAATCTTTTCAATACCCTCAAGTAAAAACCAACATTTACGGATAACTTCATAGCTACCATTCCATCTATTAGTAGGTATCTCGCCACTTGTTGTATAAGAACCGTTTGCCACTTGTTGAGCACCTCCCCACCAATCCCATACCAGATAGGCATTATCAGACATAGCCTCATCAAAAAAGATGGCATCTTTAGGAAGTAGTGATGCATAAATATCTACTAACACCTTGTCTGCATCCTCTTTACTTTTCCAAAAGTTTTCATTTGTAACTGTATCCTGTGGAAAAGAATCCAGAAAATCATCGCATGCCTGCATAGTAAAAGCCAAGCTCAAAACACAGGTCATATAAGCTATTTTATTCATATCTATAAATCATTTAAGGTTTAAAAATTAAGATTCACTCCCATTGAATAAACTGCTACATTAGGATAAAATCCTCTTGCACCAACCGGAGTTTCAGGGTCCCAAGTACGGTATTTGGTAGCCGTGAACAAATTCTCTCCCGAAGCATATACACGCAATTGGTTGAGCCCCTTTATTTTGAAAGAGTAACCGATCTGCAGGTTCTTTAAACGAATATAGGAAGCATCCTGTACCCAGTGAGACATGTAAGCGTAATTATAATCACTGGACAGAATACGTGGGAAATAAGCCCCCGGCTTAGGATCCTGCGGATTGAAAGACTCTTTATAATGTTCTTTGCGCGCTCCATTAATCCCCATTGGCTGAATAGCTTCCATTGTTACATATCCATCGGCTTTACCTACCCCTTGAAAAAAGCAAGAGAAATCGAAGCCTTTGTACTCAAATCCCAAATTCAATCCAAAAGTAAAACGAGGAATAGAATTTCCAATAACAGTTCTATCTTCATCATTAATTACACCTTCTCCCGTCCGGTCCTTAATAATAATATCACCCATCCCCCATTTAGGATTGTATTTCTGCATCATCGGAGCATATTTGTCATATAACTCTTGATTGTCACAAATACCTAAAGTCTCGAAACCAAAGATTGCATTCAACGGTTGCCCTTCTATCTTAGCAGTCAATTCGGTAGTTGAAGATTTATATCCTCTCAAATCAATCACTTTATTCTTTACATCAGACAGATTGAATCCTATATTGTATTTAAAATCTTTCCCTATGTTCGAACGCCAACTTACAGTCAAATCCCATCCTTTATTCTCCATTTTACCAGCGTTTTCCATAGCAGGTTTAATTCCCAATGCACCCGGAGCTTCCAAGTTTAACAAAATATCCGAAGTTGTCCGGCAGTACCAGTCAAAAGTGGTTTGCAGCCTGTTATCAAACAAAGCAAAATCAATACCGAAATCCAAATTACGAGAAGACTCCCAAGTAATTATTTCATTCCCCATCAAGGCCTCTTTATAACCGATAATAGGGGTACCTCCAAAAAGATAACTTCCACCATTACCGACATTCGAAATAAACTGATAATCATTGATTCGTTGATTACCGAGTTCTCCCCATGACGCTCTTAGTTTTAGATTCTGCACGTGTTTCTTCAAAGGTTCAAAGAAAGCTTCCTCAGATATACGCCAGCCAGCAGATACAGAAGGGAAGAATCCCCAACGATGTCCACGTGCAAACTTGGAAGAACCATCATAACGAGCAGTAAATTCAAACAGGTAACGATCAGCATATACATAGTTAGCACGTCCGAAAAGCGAAGCCAATGCAGAATAAGTGGAATTACCTTCTGCTGCTGCCGTAGTAGCATCCCCGGCATTGATTTCACCAAAATCATCATTTGGAAAATCCATTCGTGAGGCTTTCGTATAAGCCCACTTAAATGTTTCCAAAGAACCACCTGCCATTACCTTGAAATCATGTTTACCGATTGTTTTCTCATAAGAAGCTGTGACATTAGCAGTCAAGTTGCGGTATTGATCCCAACGGTCAGTTTGTTTATTACGGGAAACTTCTGTAAGTCCACTCTGTCCTGCAGGCTCAAAACTTCCGTAAGTAACTGTTTTATTAAATATTTTTTCTTTATATATATTTGATTCATACCCAAAAGTACCCCTGATATTAAGACCGTCCAAAATATTAATTTCAGGAGCAATCAACAATGTCATACAGTCATTGTTCTTTCTTCTCATCCCATAATCTCCGTTCACCATACGTACAGGATTGGAAGGTGCAGCATCATAAGAATAAGTACCATCTGAGAATTGAACAGGCAAATAAGGCAATGCACGCATCGTTCTACGATAAGCCTCAGCTGCTCCTGCTGCAGACTCTTCTTGAGTACTATTTAAATATGCCATATTCACATCCAACTTCAGCCAAGAAGTAAGTTTGGAGGTGGTATTAACACGAAGATTGTAACGTTCATAATCTGTAGAAGGAATAATACCCTGTTGATCGGAATAACCGGCTGAGATCATATAGGTTATCTTATCACTACCTCCGGATACAGTTAATTGATGATTATGTTGTGGGGCACCCGAACGGAGTAATTCGTCATACCAATCCGTATTACCTTCCAACTTGTCAGGATCACCACCTGCTTTCATCCGGTCTATTCGATCCTGAGGAAACAAAGAGGAACTTTTTCCTTCATTATATTGCATTTGATTATAAAGCTCGGCATACTGCCAAGAAGTTACCGACTCCGGTACCCTTGTCGCAAACTGGAAACCTACATTACCTGAATAGTTAAAAGTAAGTTTCCCTTCTTTACCCTTCTTTGTAGTAATCAAGATAACACCATTAGCAGCCCGTGAACCATAAATAGCAGCTGACGCAGCATCTTTCAACACAGACACTGATTCCACCTCACTCGGAATCACATCATTTAAGCTCATGGATACTCCATCCACCAAAACCAAAGGAGATGCATCCCCCCAAGTACCAATACCACGAACACGTACCGTACCTTGATTAGGTCCGGGTTGACCAGAATTCTGCGTGACAGTAACACCAGCAGCTTCACCTGTCAATGCAGAGGCAATAGAAGTAACCGGTTTATTGGCAAGTCTATCGGACTTTACAGTCTCAACGGCTCCTGTCAGGTTCACTTTCTTTTGTGTTCCATAGCCTACCACCACCACTTCTTCCAATGCCTTTGAATCTTCTACCAATACAATATTTACCGACGATTTATTCCCCACATTAATTACTTGTGTCTTATAGCCAATATAACTCACCTGTAACTTCGCATTATCATCAGGTAATTCCAACGAAAAATGCCCATTCATATCCGTAATAGTACCATTGGAAGCTCCCATTACAAAGACAGAAGCACCAATGACAGCTTCTTCCATATTATCCGTTACTTGTCCGGTCACTTTACGTTTGCCTCCAATGGTGTGCTGCCGGACAGCTTTATATACAGAAATACGCTTGCCGTTTACTTCATATTTGATACCCTTACCATCAAAAAGTATCCCCAAAATTTCGGCAACAGTCTTATTCTTGGCATCAATCGATACTTTCTCATTAGTATTTACATCATTGTTTCGAATCAGAAAAGAACAATCTGTTTTCTCCTCTATTTCTTTAAATACTTTACTTAACGGTACATTTTTTTGCTGAATAGTAATCCTAATCTCTTGTAAGGGTGAAGCAACACCTGAGAGAGGCAAAAGAAAAACAAAAAAGAAAAGCAAAATCTGTGTTCTTACCAACAAAAGATTAGCTCCGGAATGACAAAATAAATATGTCATTCCGCTATAAAAACATTTTTTTTTCATACATTTGTACTGATTTAAAGATTTTCTTAAAAGATAACTTAAATTCGGAATCGGAGGACATACCCCAATATGTATCTCCGATTTTTGTTTTTTTACGTACAGTTTTCCATAATATTCTTTTTGAAGGTTACTACTTGATTAACTTATCGGTAATAGTAATCACATTACCACTCCGACTCCAGCTATATTTATTGTCGACATCCATATAGTCCAGTATTTCTTCAACCGTAAGTTTAGGGCTAATACTTCCTGAGAAGACCTCTTTATCCAGATATTTACTGTGGATAACAATCCGCACATCATACTTACGCTCGATAGCTTTCATTATTTCAGGTACTGATGCATTGACAAAACTCAAACGACCGGTAGTCCATTGTGAAGTTTGTAAAGCATCTACATGATGATGGTTCATTTTACCGCTTCTCTTATCATACGTCAACTGTTCATCGGGGGCAAGAATCACATTGTCCCGGGTTTCGGAAGTGGAGAATACATTTACTTTTCCTTTTATCAGACTGACTTCTATTTCAGAATCTTCCGGATAAGAACGCACATTAAAAACCGTACCGAGTACTTTGACATTTATATCATCGGCATGAACAATAAAAGGTTTCTCCGGATTCTTTTGTACTTCAAAATATCCTTCACCTATCAAATAGACTTCCCGGTTCTTTTTACGGAGAAAAGCAGGATCATACTTCAACACGGAACCGGAATTCAGACAAACGACCGAACCATCCGGCAAAATCACTTTGGTCTGCGATCCTAAAGGTACTTCCATTTGACACAAAGCCATTTCCTGATTCGATTCGGCTACATCATTATATATATAATAACCTGCAATAGAAGTAGTAAGAATCAATAAAGCAATAGCAGCTACTTGCGAGAAAGTACTCCACAACGGTATCCTTTTCTTTTCCGATTTCTTCTTTATTCCTAATTTCACAGACAAAGCCTCATAGTCAGCTTGTTTTTCCTGTTCAAACTTACCGATAAACGATTTAGCCCGTGTCCGTGCCATTTCTTTATATCTCTGCTGATAAGAAATATCCGACTGCAGAAAATGAAGTAGCTTCCGTTCTCCATCCTCCGACAGTTTTCCTGCCAGAAAATCAAGCATCAATTCTTCAAAAGTATCAAGTTTCTTTTCCATCATTTCCATGTTCGTTTATATATAATACACATCTCGATATGGAAACATTTAGTCTTAAAGAAACTTTTTTTAAATAAATTGCAAGAAATTCTATAAACGACCTACTTTAGATTCTCCTATACCTACCCATTCTCCTACATAGGCATGTGGGAGATGATATTCCTTAGAGAGATGAGTAGGGTAATGCGTAAAACAAACAAGGGGAATAAAGAACTGACTCAAAGCCTTCCGTAAAGAAACAAAAGCAGTATGCCTGCAGTAGGGCCCAATTGAAGTTTAATATGATCCATCGCATTCTTGATATGAACACGCACCGTATTTACCGATATGGCCTGTTCATCAGCAATCTCCTGAGGAGACATACCTTCATACAAGTATTTTTCAAAAACTAGGCGACATTTTACGGATAGAGAGTCTATCACCGTGTTAACCTGACTTTTCAGTTCCTCTATCTCCAATAATTGCAACGGGTTATTATCATTTTTGCAGAATTCTTCCTGAAAAGCAATCAGTTCCTCCCGATACTCATCAAGCACACGTTCTCGTGTATGTAAAGTACGGATGTAATTCAAACAACGATTCTGTACACTTCGCAATAGGTAATTATGAATAGGGAAACTTAACTGACCTCTACTGCTCCAGATATTCATAAAAACATCATTAACGATTTCCTTTGCCTCATCCGGATCGAATACGTAAGTAGTAGCATAAGCGCATAAATAACTATAATAGCAATCATATAAAGCAGAAAAGGCACTTTCTTTTCCTTCATTTATATCATCTATTATTTGTTCGCTTATCCTAGTAGTAGTCATATTTTAAGGTATTGTGATACTTTAACTAAGAACAAAGTTAATATTTTCATATACCGCTAATCGCACTTTACATTTATTTAACACATATCAATATTTCATTAAATTAATGTTAGACAAAAAATATATGACTATCCGCATAATTCCCCAAACTATTAAGATAACAATTTAATCTCATTTATGCAAAGGGAATTATGCTAGAGAATACTAAACACAGTTGTTAACCTCCTCTAGACTTTCACCCCAAATACTGGGATACACTTAAATAGCTAGTATATTTATTTTGTAATAAAAAAGAAACAGATATGAATCCAATTAGCTTTAAGCTTTACAAAAGAGTTTTGTTTCTAGATGAAGAGAGTTGCAAAAAACACCTCAAAAAACAAAGAGAAAAACAAGGTATTATTTATTTAAAATGCGGGCGCGTTCATCATTATTGGAACAAGAACAGAAATAAATGACAGTGTAGAAAGAACTACACTAACCTCTGGTACTGTTATGCATGGAACTAAACTCCCTATAATGTACTGATACATTGCAATGCATTTTCTTACTTCTATGAAAAAGTCATTCTTAGCATTAGAAATGCAAAGATAATTGAGTCATAGTTGTTATCAACCAATTTAGGAGCTTATGCACAAGCTTCGCAATGTAATGAGACTAAGAAATGCTGGATACCAACTTTGTGGTTTTATCGAATTGAACGAAGGTTTCTTCTCCACACAAAGAGATGTTTAATATTCATTTGTGTTGGTTATCAGACAACGTTCAAACATAATTAAAAAAAAAAATGATTATTTTTATCTACTTTTGTTTATCTTTGTCACACTGTTTAATTTTAAATCAAATTAGTTATGTGCAAAGAAAAAGAGTTTCCTATGAATTTTGTTCCAGTAAAAAGTATCCATTTATCTTTAGTTGAAGAAAAAGATAAGTTCTTCATTATTGATGAAGTTTCTTCTAAGGTTTTGATTACTTTTAATAATGAAATTAATGCCCAAAATGCTATGAAACAAATTACAGATAATTTATCCACCACAATTAATCATATATTGACTATTTCTCAACAAAATATCCAGATACTTGAATAAGATGAAACAAGAAGTGTTATTTATCATTCTCAATGAATATGCCGATTGGGAAAGTGCCTTTCTGGCAGCTTCTCTCCATTCCGGACTGATGCCGGGTAGTGAAATCAAGTATGTAGTCAAAACAGTAGCCCCCACTTTGGAGGCAGTCCGTTCCTTGGGTGGTTTCCGTACTCTGCCGGACTACAGTTTTGATACTATGCCCTCTGATTATGCCGGCTTGGTTTTGATAGGAGGTATGCAATGGCAATCTCCTGAAGCAGAACGTATATTTCCCATTGTACAGGATGCTTTCGAAAAAGGGAAAGTGATTGGTGGTATCTGTAACGCTGCTTCATTTTTATGTGCCCATGGCTTCCTGAATCATGTCAAACATACGGGAAACACTCTTGCCGTACTTAAACAGTGGGGTGGAGAGCGATATACCAACGAGGATGGTTACTTGGAAAAGCAGGCTGTCGGCGATAAGAACATAGTTACGGCAAATGGTACCGGTTATCTGGAATTCACCCGTGAGTTGCTATTAGCATTGAAAGCCGATACACAAGAAAAGATAGAGGCATTTTATGATTTCAGTAAAAATGGACTTGTGAGATAACTACATATTCATCAAGCATATGGGACAACATAAATTATCCGATGATTCTCTTTTGGCTATAGAAGGAAATTTCATGGAAACCCGTATGTCTAACTGGAAAAGAGGAGAAGAAAATATTCTCTTTACGATCCCCTAACAATGATGTGACATGTGATGACAATGAAACCCGTAATCATAAGAGATCAGGTCAATGAAGCAACCAAAAACTAATCCGGACAGCCTAATCGAGAATTATCTTCCGGCAGATTATTATGCGACTCTTTTTCAAAAGAGTCGCATAACAAGAACGTCATCTCCATTGACGAGTTCGCAGATATAGCTTTTAACCAACTTCCCTCTTGGATTATCCTGCTTCTAATAGTAAGAAATAGTTTGATTAAACCCTTCGGACTCGATACAAACAGACGAGTCACGGATATAAAGTGTGAAAAAAGTCAACATGAAATAATCTTTGGCATGTCCGATAAGCACCTGACTTTTTACGTATCCCTTTGGTGTAAGGATAGAGTAGAAAAAGAGGTAAACGTGCATCTTCCTAAAAAGAAAAGCATCCCGGAATTACGTAATTAAACAGACTTTTTTATTGCTCCGAAATCTTTCTTACTATCGGTTTATCCGCTTCCGCCCAGTCCAATATTGCCATCTCTCGTGTAGAAAGCCATTGTGCAGCAATATGTTCTTTCAATACATATCTTTGCCCGACAGGATGGCAAAGAAAAGCATGCATCGTGATCTCAAAATCGGGATAGGTATGATGGACGGTCAAAAGTTTCTCTCCCACTTCAATAACGTAATCCATTTCCTCCATGATTTCCCTTTGAAGCGCCTCCTGCAAAGATTCACCTTCCTCCACTTTTCCACCCGGAAATTCATATCTGAAAGAAGTATATGAAAATTTAGTTTGCCCCCGTTGTACACAAAGATATTTCTCACCTAATCGAATAACGGCTGCTACAACTTCTATACTTTTCATAATGACTATGATATTGGGATTAAAAATAATAGAGGCAAAAGTAATAAAAGAATGCGGGAAAGAAAGAAATAAAGATATATTTATAATGCACAGTACATTTTTGTAAGACACATTTGTTGCTACAAAAAATTTTACGTAAATTTGTATGGTAACAATATGATCATTATGGATTTTGAAAAAATCACCAAAGAAGCTGTAGTACAAGCTTTACTAGAAATCAAGAAAAATGGCATCCCTAAAAATGCGCACTCTTCTACTTATGATATTTTATACAAAGGTAAGAGATATCCACCTAAACTAGTGATGGAATATGCTTATCAACATTCTACTGGAAAACAAATAACCAGAAATGATTTTGAAGGAGGAGAAAAGACACCATGTTTTAATAGATTGAAAGAATTAGGATTTACTATAGTTCATAAAGAGAAAAATCCTAACTTTTATGAGACACTAACTAAATTCCTTGAACAAACTAAGACAAAAAGTCAAAAATATAAAGACTATCCCAAAGAGTTTTTGGGACTGAATATTAGTGTTAGTTTTGGTATAGGTGGCCCTTCAAAGACTCCATGGATTTCTTTCTTGTACGATGGACAAAAGACTCAACATGGTATATACCCTGTATACTTATATTACAAAGAATATAATACACTGTTTTTAGCGTATGGTGTAAGTGAAACCACTCCACCCAATATAGAGTGGAAGTTTAATACTAGTCCTGAAACAATTTTTGATTTTTTTAAACGGAAAGGAATAAAACCTAAACGATATGGAAATTCATATGTATTTAAGGATTATGATATTAACAACTTAAATCCTTCTACAATCAATAAAGATTTATTTGAAATCATCGAAAATTATAAGAATTTAATGGCTTCATATACAGAAATATCAACTAATACTAATAAAATGCAAAGTCCCAGTATTAACATAGATTATCAGTCTATACCAGCTAATCTAAGACAATTTGTCACTGCTATTAAATCGAAACCATTCATACTGTTAGCTGGCATTTCTGGTACAGGAAAATCACGTATAGTCCGACAATTAGCTTATGCCACTGGTGGAGAAAACCCAGAAAAAGTTCAAAAGCCATATAATTACGAAATGATATCTGTACATCCAAACTGGCACGACTCTACAGAATTGTTAGGATATGTAACTCGGGTTTCCGGAAATCCGGAGTATATAGTAACTGATTTTCTGAAATTTATAGCTAAAGCTTGGTTCTACGAAGGAATCCCATTCTTCCTTTGCTTGGATGAAATGAACCTAGCACCCGTAGAACAATATTTTGCAGAGTACCTTAGTGTTGTCGAGAGCCGAAAATTGAGAAATAATAAAATAGTTACAGACCCGATAGTACCTCCATTGACAACTTGGGATAAAGCAGATCAGAAAACACTTGTTTCTGATCAAATACTTAAAGAATTATTTCATGAATTTTGGAATAATGAAGGTTGGAATAACTCTACAATAGCTGCCCGAATTGAAGAATTAAAAGAACAATTCAAAAATACAGGTATTTCTATTCCTCAGAATCTGATTGTAATGGGAACTGTGAACATGGATGAAACAACTTATAGTTTTAGTCGTAAGGTACTGGACCGTGCAATGACCATTGAGATGAATCATGTAGATTTAAATAGTGGTCTCAGCAAAGCACAAGATAATATTACTCCTATCACGGCTAAAGCACTTTTACCTGAAGTAGTTGAGGGATATGATGTTTATGAACAAAACCCAGAAATATGTAAATCTATTATCAAATATCTACAACAAGTTAATGAGAAGTTAGAAGATAGTCCATTCAAAATTGCCTATCGCACACGCAATGAATTTCTTATCTATGTGTTAGCTAATTTACCATATCAAGGTAAAGAGACTCAGGAACAGTGTATCACTCGTGCACTCGACGAAATAACCTGTATGAAAATACTGAGTCGTATCGAAGGAGACAAAAACAAAGTAGGTACAGTATTAGATGACTTATATACCATTATACAAAAGAGAATTGAAACAAGTGGTATTAATTCAGAAAAATCAATCTCTCTTGATAAAATTCGAAGAATGAAAAAGAAATTGGAAACGGCCTATTATTGCGACTTTTGGAACTAATCACTAACGAAAAATTATGGAGGCGCTGCTCACACTGAACCATCCAGACTATAAATTAATGGTCTATTGTCCTTCTTATGATAAAATATTTAAGAAGGCGCAAACTTGCATGCGTGTAAAGCAGAATGATGAAACTCTTTATTCTATTTATACGTGGGATAAAAATGCATTCACTCAAATTAATGGAGAGCAATTAATAGAAGGTAAAAGGCACCCTTCTATCTTTTTTGAAAATACAGATTATCAATTCTGGATCAATTTTAAAAGAATAGATATAGAAGATGCTTGGATCAATACTCCTTTGAGAAACATTCAAGATAATTTTATGTTCAATCAAGAAAATCAGATACTCTTTGGACATCTTAACTATGGAAACGATATCGGTAGAGCAGAATTTAATATTGATTATAAACTGAAAAATGGAGAAATAAGGCATTCAAAACTTGGTTACGATGTACTTTCAATAAAATTAGATTATCATAAAGACTTAAAGAAGATTGTAGACGATATTGAGAAAGAATATCGAATGCTTTCTATTGACTTTCTGCGAAAAACATACCACACTTTTGATGTAGATGTAGTAGGAGAAACACCAGATATTATCTGGTGGAATCTATTTAAAGACATTCAAACAAATTTTATACAAGCTGTAAAAACCATTGTGGACTGTCCCCGTAACCGGCTAGTACAAAAAGAGACCTATCTTCGGGCTGACAAACTAAAACGATTAACTCCACAATTGGAAATACAATTAACAGAACATCGTAAAAATCCAGCGCATTTATACCGTACCGAGCACCCTATTGCCTGCGTAGATACAATGGAGAATCGTTTTTTGAAGTACTGTATTATCTTCATTGCCGAAAAATTCTCAGATTTAAAATGCAGAATTATTAATAGTTACAAGCAATTGACAGAGAAATATATTATCAATCTGAATCAGCAACAGGAGGAATTACAACGATTGGTTCACCACCCATTCTTCAGAACAGTAGGTGAATTTCGAGGATTCACACAAGAATCTTTGATATTAAAACAAGCCACTGGATATTCGGAAATTTATCATGATTGGATCATACTTAGTTGTGGATATGATCTAAAAGAAGGCGCTAATAGTCTAGAGCTAAAAGATATAGCTAAATTATACGAAATATGGTGCTTCATCGAACTCAAGAATATTATTAAAGAATTATTAGGAAACGAAGTCGAAACAAATTATTCTAAACGACCAGAAAAAAAATTTATTACCCAGTTGGGAAAAGGAAAATTATCTAAGGTCATCTTCTCTAAACACAACATTGAGCTGGCAAAAATTTGCTATAATCCTAAAAGTTACGTTGGAGAAGAACAACTATCCACAATAATTCCGTGTACAACTTCATATACTGTCTCACAACAGCCAGACATTATCTTACAACTAACAAGACGCGATATCAAACAAGGTATAAAACTAACCTATTTATTTGACGCAAAATACAGAATAGGAGATACTCAAGATAATGTAGACACTCCACCTGACGATGCTATCAATCAAATGCACCGCTATCGAGATGCAATATACTACATAGATCAAGATACTAAACAGCTAAAGAAAGAGGTTATTGGTGGTTATATCTTATTTCCCGGAAATGGTGAAGACAGCGCTGTCGAAGAGATGAATTTCTATAAATCTATTGGAAAAGTTAACATCGGCGCTTTCCCCCTACGTCCACAGGATAATGAAAGCAAAGAGCTGCTTAGAGGTTTTCTTAAAAGATTGATTTGGGAATGTCCAACCTATCAGATTTTAGAACAAACTTTTACTCACAAAGAAACAATGCTAACTTTCAATCAACCTGGAAGTGTATTATTAGTTCCCATTGCAAAAAGCCGCTCCTATTTCAAAGATTTTAATGAACGTAGTAAAGTGATTCATTATTATTTTGGCAAAATCAAAATGGGAGGTGTATACGAACATTTAAATTTCCAGAAATATGATTACTTTATTCCGGTAATTGAAGGAAAAATCAGGGATGTCTATCGCATTGAATATGCATCAGTTAGACATAGGAACGACATTCCAGGAATAGAACCAAAAGAAAATGTGGATCTTTCTGACTTCAGAATTTACATGAAACTTACTTCTCCCTCTTATTTAACTGGTGCAAAACGATTAATTCCTATTCGGCATTCGAGGATTGATTATAAATGTTTCTTTAAAGAATATAATTCAATAACGGAAGTGATAAATCTTATAACTGAATAGATATCGTTAAATACCAATAATATACCGCTATACCTACTTGCAATCCCTCAATCACCGGTATTCCATACTTGAATTTAAAATACCATGTCTTATGCCGAAAGATATACATCCCCACCCGTGCACCTAACGAACCTACTACGGCTATTCCCTGCAGACGGACTTCAGGAGTACGCCATCGTTTCCGGGATGCATGCCGTTTATCAATACCATACATAACGAAAGCAACGATATTCACAACTACTAAATATAAAATAAGTAACTTCAACAGTCAGCCTTTTTGCAATTCTCCTGCAAAGATACATATTTTTAATCAGGCCAGATTTGCCGGCCGGAAGATTCTCCGTATCTTTGCCACATGGCAGAGAGAAACGAATTACATAAAAGGAACAGGCATAACGGACAGTACGATTTTTCAAGACTGACGGAGGAATACCCACCGTTAAAAAAGTTCATCGTACTGAACGCTTATGGAACAACAAGCATCGATTTCTTTAATCCCCGGGCAGTAAAGGCACTCAACAAAGCCCTCTTGATAAGTTACTACGGCATACGATACTGGGATATTCCCAAGAATTATCTGTGCCCACCCATTCCCGGGAGAGCTGATTATATCCATTACATAGCAGATTTGATTCAGCCGGATATATCCGATGAATCGACAGGGTTGAAAACAGCTGTCCCAAATACCCGTCAATACAGGTGCCTGGATATCGGTGTAGGTGCCAACTGCATCTACCCCATTATCGGTCAAACGGAATATGGATGGACTTTCGTCGGTTCCGATATCGATCCGGTTTCCATTGACAATGCACGAAAGATCGTAACTTGTAATCCGGCATTGGCTCACAAAATAGAACTTCGGCTACAACGGGATAGCCGGAAAATATTTGAAGGAATCATTGCTCCGAATGAATATTTCGACGTAACTCTCTGTAATCCTCCCTTCCACAGTTCCAAAGAAGAAGCAGAAGACGGTACGCTACGCAAACTCAGTAGCCTGAAAGGTAAGAAAGTAACCAAAGCCCGGCTCAACTTCGGAGGCAATGCCAACGAACTCTGGTGTGAGGGCGGTGAACTTCGATTTCTGCTGACTATGATCGAAGAAAGTCGCAACTACCGGAAAAATTGCGGATGGTTCACCAGTCTGGTATCAAAAGAAAAGAACCTGGGTAAACTGACCGCCAAGCTGAAATCGACCGATATAGCCGAACATAGAATCATTGAGATGCACCAAGGTACTAAAACCAGCCGGATCCTGGCATGGAGATTTTGAGAAAGATAGGGTTATCAAATCAGCAAGTATCGACTCAAATCCTTTAGGGAGACGATCTTCACAAGAGAGCGACTGCCATCTAAAGATATCATTGACATTGAGCTGTTTATCAAAGCAAACAAGCAAGTTCCGGAAAGCATGTTTTAACATAGTATTAAAACTTGTTTTCTATAAACAAAAGATTTGTTCTTTGACTGTAGAAAACTAATTCTTTATTTATAAACCATCAAAACCATATATTCAGAATTAACATTGTTAACAGGAAAACAATACACCATTATGAACCTATTAATCATCAGTAACGCCGATAGCTGCCGCAGCCGAATCGCACAAGCACTTCTTTCTTCGTTCGGAAAAGGCATGAAAGTATATTCTGCAGGGACAATGCCCGCAGCAGAGATTCATCCGTTGGTCCTGAAACTAATAAAGGAAACAGGTATCGAACCGAACACACAACCTCCCCACTCCATCCGTGAATACACCAACGAAAACTGGGACCATATCATCGTACTTTCCGGTACGGCCGATGATATACGCAATCTCTTCCGGAAGGAGGTAAAACACTGGTATCATCTTCCCTTTGAAGACTTGTTCTCCACAGCGGCACCAAGCGAAGCGGAACTGTGGGATCGCCTGATACGCCTGAAAGCAGATATACAAAGAAAAATGTACGAACTATACCGGGACGATCTGAGAGAGCAATTACTACCGCGCTGTAGCTGCGGAGCCAATGACTTTTGCAGATGTGAGTGAGGGAATTATTCCCTCACTTCCTGCTTTATCAGCCGTGTCACACTTGTGATGTTCCGCTTATCCTTGTTCAGAATATAAGTATATTTATAATCGCTTGCCCGATAAGAGGTAGGCGAACTATTCACCAGGATAATATTCCGGTTATTGGCAAAGTCCAGAATCCCCTTAATATTATTAGGGTGAAGTTTTCCGATTTCATCCATCATACAGTGCAGCTTAAAGTCGTTGAACTGATGCGATGCTTTCTCCTTAAACACATTTAGTAACATGATATTAATCATGGCCTTCACCAGGATATCCGTTCCGTCGGAACCCACGTTTGCCAGTTTCTCCACCCATCCGCTATCGTTGTCGTTCTCCACAATACGGAACTGGAGTTCGAAGGTATCGGAAAGGGTAAGTTCTTTTTCTTTATTCAATGCCAGTTCTTTCACCAATGACTGCAATAAACTTACCGCCTGCCGATTCCGTTCTACAAAATCCTCTTGTCCGAACAGGCTGAACATGCCCGGGCCACCCGGCTGACTCCGGTCGCAGAACTCTTTGATCGTGACAAAATGTTGCATGATACGATTACCGCTCGGCACAATCTGCAAGGCTATACTCTTGATAACTCCGGCAAAGTTGCGTTCCACAAAGTCACTGTTGATATCGCTGATGGTCTTACGAATCAGTCCCTCTTTTGAAAGCATGTCCGTCGTTTCTTTTCCAATCCGATGAATCAAGTCGGTGTATGCCTCGTTTGAACGACGTTCAAAATCAATAATCTTATCATTATCAATAAATTCTTTCAGATCGGCGGCAAAAGTCATAAACTCTTCCCGCTTCGTAAGCCGCGTACGGAAATTGAACGTATTCTGCTCGGAGAAATTACCGGAAAACCGACCGACGGCCTCCCTGAAGTCTTTTTCCTGTTCAATCTGCCGGTAATGGTTTTGAGTCAGTTCCTCAATCACCTTCTTACAGCGCTTGGCATTCTCTGTTTCCACCCCCGTTTGTAACACAGGCGGACAGATATTGAGCGTTTTGAAGTTCTCCGTCTCCCGAATATCCTCGTCCAAATGTTTCAGGCGGGTGTTTGTCTCAGCCAGCTGCTTGTTCAGTCCCGTTACTTTCAGATTCAATTCTTCCTCTTTCAAACGGAACTTTTCTTTCTCGCCTTCCAGTTCTTTCTCGGCCAACTGCTTTTCGTTTCTGAATTCGTCCATCCGGTCAAAGAATTCTCTCTTGTCCTTCTCGTAATCGTAGACCAGGCGACGATGTTGGTCAATAAACACCAGCTCCTGTTCCGTACTGGCCACTTCATTACGCAAAGCAGTGATACGCTCCGTATCCACTCCTTTCCCGGAGAGTTCGTGCAGCAAGTCTTTGTCCATGGTTGCCAGCAGTTCATCGGTTTTCTGCTTTTCGGAAGCAATGGACAGGTGAATTTCTTCTTGTTTGTTACGGATCAGGGCATCCTCTTCTTGCATTCTCTGGTTACGTTCCTTCTCCTTTTGACGTACACGAGTTTCGAGCAGATGATTGAACTGTTCCAATTCCGCCACTGTCCCCTGCAGGCTACGGGTAGCCTCGGCCAACTGTTTATCCAATTGTTCCAGCAGGACACGCTTCTCCTCCCCTGCCTTCTGTTCCCACCTGATTTCATCCGCTTTCAGGAGCCGGATACGCTTATCGTTCTGCTCCATACAATAAGTGGATTGAGCCACATCCTCCTTACAGGTACTAAGCGTGGCCTGATGTCTTTTCCGAATCAAGGCCAGTTCCTTTTCTTTTTCCTCTCCCAACTTCTCAAGCTGCTGTTGCCACTCTGATACTTCCTTACCGGCTATTTCCTGATCCGCCGCATACTCTTGTACACTTTTCACCTCCTTACGGATAGCCGAGAGGTCGAGTTTAATGCCATAGAAAGAATCTTGACCGGCATCCGGAACAGACTGAGGCTTCAGTTCCTTGCTGAACAAAACCTGTTTCTCGTCCACGACCTTGCCAATGGTATCTTCCCACCCCTGACAGTTCTGACTCAGCCATTCGTAGAATGAACCCTGACGGTTGTCGAGCAAACGGTCTATCTCCGCTACCCTCTCTTTAGCAAGTGTAATCTGCTGTTCGATATCCTTTTGGCGGGCAGTGAACTGCTGCTCACAGGCAGTCTGATCCAATTCCCACCGGCGGCGCACCAGCTCCATCTGTTGTTCAGCTTCTTTCTGCTTCAGCCTATGCTCATGGTTCTCCTTTTCCAGTGCGGCACGCTCCGTCCGGCAGGCTTGCAACTCCTCTTCATAAAGAGTCCGGTGCAAACACTTCTCCCGTTCCATTTTCAACTGATAGATGCCTTCCTTTTTCTTTTCTGTCTGCTCACGCAGAAGGGTCAGTTTCCCAACTTCCTGTTCCCTTACCTCTTTCAATATTTTATCGAACTCCTTACGTATGGCTTCCTTACGCTCGATGGCACGCAGATGGAGGGTATTCAACTCGGCGTTTTTCCCGTTACGGAAACGCTCAAAGGCACTGGCCGCCTGTTCTTTCAGCAGTTTATACTGGCTGTTGATGTCGTCAAAGCGTGCAGTCAGCATGGTCAGCTGCTCTTCCAGCATTTGCTTGTGAAGCACAGCTTCGGACTCCGCATTCACCCGTTCCCGTACATGATGAATATCCTGCGATTCGTACCGTTCTTTTCGCTCCCGTGCTGTTTTCAGATTTTCGTTCTGCACTTTGACCACTCCCAACAATCGGTCACGCTCACTCTGAAATTTCCCGGAAAGTTCTTCCAACTGGCGTTTCTCCTTTGCCACTTCTTTCAACAGCTCTTCTTTCTGTTTTTGCAGAGAAGGGAGTACTTCCCGCGCTGTCCGAAAAGCGTAATTCAATTCTCCGGCCAATGTACGGGCCTGTTGCTCCAGATAATGCATTTCCCGATAAAGTTCAATCACCCGGTCGGCTTGCCTGCGGACAGTTACCTCACCGTTCTTATTTTTCCGGAACCACTTACTGATGTCGGTCACTTCTTCATCGAACCGGCGCAGATGATGGGCATACTGCCCCAGATCGATACGCACATCTTCTTCGTTCAGAGACATGATAATGGTTTGCTTGATAAACTCTGCATCAAGTTTTGAGTTCAGAAAAACATTCTGAATCGTCCGAGGTATATTCTGGTACTGCCGACTTTCGGTAATAGCAAACTTCCGAAACTCCGGAGGAAGCCCCCGGCCATTACCGAAAATAATGTCTCGATACTCCTCATACGTCTCTATACGACGGCTCTTATAGACAAAACTGCCAAGCGCATCACGTATCTGATCCCACTCTTCGTATGCTTTTCCCTCGGGTGAAATGAAATATTCTTTCTTATAGCCCGTGCCCAGAAAGCGGAAGCAGACCCTTCCCTGCGAACGGAAAGCCAATACGCAATACGAAGCATCATCCACCACCACTTCATAAATAATGTATGAATTGACGTACGGAAAATAGTATTCATCAAAACTCTTTTTCTCTTTTGAAATGCCCAGCTTTGTCTTATCGGCATTGTAAAAGAAGAGTAATGCACGCAACGCCGTACTTTTCCCCACTCCCTGTGTACCGATAAAGTGAACATTGCCGTCTATCTGTATTTCGGCATATTGGATACGGGCACTATTGATAAAAATAATCTTATTCAGGTATCTCATTCTGTATCTCTTCTGGTATGTTAATGCAAGCGACCAATTCTTCCAGATAGCCGAAAGCCGCCACTACCTTATAAGTGGAAGTAATCTCGTTTTCCAGTTCAATAAAGCCGTCACGTTTCAGGTCGTTTACTATTTTGTCAATCATCTCTTCATGCTTTTCCCGTCCGGTAAGCTTTTTCAGGCCGGTAAGCTTCTCTTTCAACTCTAAGTCGGTTCCCACTTTCACAACCATATCAGCCGGCTGAAAACGGAATCCGGATGAAAAGGCCGCGTCATAAGTCTTGATAAAGTCGAGTACATCAATCCAACGGACAGCAATCTCCAACTTACGTTCCAAGTCGACTTTATTCTCGCGACGGGAAAAATAATAGTATTCGTTTCCGCTTTCGAGCACGAAGTTGATGGCGGCAAAGAAGTCGTACAACTCCGACTGGTTGTCTTCAATCACCGTATAAAGTTGCCGGATGTTGGGATTGGTACTATCGGAAGAGATAAATCCTCCTTTACTCAATATTTCAAATATCTCAGCAGTTTGTTTAATCATTACTGTAATGGTTTTAAATTCATTTCACCACAGATTACACGGATTCTCACAGAATTCCATTGAGAATTCAGACCAAAGTATCTGTAAGAATCGGTATTACCCGGTGGTGAATCTTATTTATTCCTAAACTATTTCTCCCGTCCTTTCCGGATAAATCAACGCATATTCCACACCATCCATCCTGCCATACTCGTCGGTGATGCGGAGTTCTTCGTAAAACTGGGATACGATCTGGCAATAGAATGTGATTCTTTCATCAAAAGACACCTCTTGTGTGAAAGGGTAAGCGGTAACAAACGAAAACAAGTCCCCATCAGCCTGCATAAACCGCTTCTTCACTTCTTCCAGGTTGATGTAAGCCTCTTCGGATATATGGGTCTCAAGTGACTCCTCAGCGATGCTGTCGGCCACATTACGGGCCAGTATGGCTCGCTTGCCGACTGTGGCTATCACCTTACGGATACTCTCTAACACTTCATCGTCGTTACGGAGATATTCGACAGAGAGACGCAACGGATATGCCGGTGCAGGCTCAAACCAGACACTGTCTTTCTGCATCAGCACCCGGCAGATATCGGTCCGTTCTTCCAGTTCGAACTGATCTTTGAGATATTTCAGCTGACGGATTTTGACCCGTATCTTATTCTGATACTCTATCCGGTTCAGGTAGCTGATGATTTGCTTCTGTATCTCGATCAGGTTATGGAAACATTCATTGAGTTGTATCCGTACGTTAGCCACCACCAAAACCAGTTCATCATCCGGAACCCGGCGAAAGAAACGGTCTTCTTCGGTGACAAGGAGTTCTTCACTCACTCGTATCAGTGCCTCGATATCCCGCCGTTTTTCATCCAGGCGGACCAGTTTCTTTTTCTTGATCTGATAGTTCGGTTCATTCTTGAATGTGCTGTCGATGTTGCGCTTCAGGTCGATGACATTACGCAAGGTAGTCAAGGCAATGTTACGCAATATACGCTTAATGGTACGCAGGTAAGTGGTCTTCCTTTTCTCATGGTTTTCTTGCTGATAATAAGAGATGGTATCTTTGAGATAGCTGATATGCTCGTTAACAAACGAAGTATTGATCTCCTCGTTTACCTCGAGCACCTGCTCGAAAAAGTGCAAGTAGATATCCTCCATTTCGAGAAACGAACCATTCTCACGAAGCACTCCGTGGTCGATCAGGCTCTGTATACGTTGCAGTTTGTATTCAGTCAGTTCCAGTGCATACTCCCGCCGGAAGGATTGCTGTTTCCGTTTGCCGAACATCTGTTTCAACAAAAGTTGTTCACGGCTCATCATTTTCAGCAACTCGTCAATAGAGTGAAATGTAGTCATGTATAACGGCTATAAACTTTTTCGGGGTTCCTTATCTTGTCAGTTTTCTCTTCATTCCTCCGGCCACTTCTTCTTTGAGAAAAGTCATCAACGGCTTTCCCACAACAATAAACGTAACGGCCACCAGAATCATCAGAATACCCAGCATCAGCCTGGGCGTCAGCCGCTCACCAAAAATCATGACACCAAAGAAGAGAGCCGTCACCGGTTCGAGTGCTCCCAAGATAGCGGTCGACGTGGAGCCAATGGTGTGAATGGACACAGCGGTACATACCAGTGAAATCACGGTAGGCAGGAAAGCCATTGCCAGAATATTACCCCAGGCAGGAAGTGAAGGCACAGCTTGCAAGTCCGAACAAAAATTCAAACGGACTATATAAATGGAAAGACCGAACAGCAGGGCATAAAAGGTCAACTTGGCCGTTGACATCAACTTCAGGGTGGAATGATTGACACCGACTATATAGACCGCATAAGACAGCGAAGAAAGAATGACCAGCAACATCCCTACCAGACTTAGCGTCTCACCCCCTTCTCCTTTGTAAAGCAGTCCGATGCCGGAAAGGGCCAACAGAATACAGAACACAGTCAGTAACGATACTTTCTCGTGGAAAAACAAGAACATGATAAGCGCCACCATCACCGGATAGACAAACAGAATGGTGGAAGCAATGCCGGCATCCATGTGCTTATAACTCAGAAACAACAACAATGAGGAAGCAGAAAAGAGCAGTCCGCCTACAATCAGCGGCAGAACCTCGTTCTTTTTCAGAGCGAACGATTGTCCTTGTACTTTCATCAGAATGCCTAGAATGAGCACGGCAAACCCGTAGCGGTAGAACAAGACAGAGTCCACTGACATTCCCTCTTTATAAAGCGGCAGTGTAAACAACGGATTCATGCCATAAGTGGCGGCAGCCACAGCCCCGCACACAAATCCTTTAGCCTTACTATTAATATTCATTATTATATTCATTTTTTCGGGGTGCAAAGATACGGTTTTTTAGAGATCTTGGTTACTTTTGCGTCAATTCTAACAGAGATTAAAATTGAGCAAAAACCGTATTGATCAGGAAAAGAGAGTAGTAGAGTTGATGATCCGCCTTTACTGCCGTAAAAAAGAAAAGAATGTCACGCTTTGCCCCCGGTGCGAAGAGTTGTTGCACTATGCACACGCCCGCCTGGACCACTGTCCCTTCGGGGAGAAAAAGAAAGCATGCAAGCAGTGCAGCATACACTGCTACAAACCCGCCATGCGGGAACAGATGAGACGGGTGATGCGCTTTTCCGGTCCCCGGATGCTGATTTACGCTCCTTGGGAGGCAATCAAGCATTTGTTGGGATAGACATGGTCGGCTCTGAAAACGATTAAATCCATCAAACAGAAAAATACGTTTTGAAAGTAATTCCATATATATCCTATCAAAAAAGCAACTAATCCTTCCTTTCTGCTAACAGCCTATAGAAACAAAAAAGCACTGATAGAAAGTCAAGACAGAGAAGAGTGGAAGAATATGCAAAAATGCAGCTTCATTATCTTATAAAGATGCAATAAAAAGGAAATATATGCAGTGACTCCAACCATCAGAGCCTGCATTGGAAGGAAAGTAACGGTGCATTCCTTTCAAAACAACGGTGCATCCCTTTCAAAACAACGGTGCATCCTCTTCCAAGCAACGCTGAAAGGGTAAAAAAGGGAGATTGATCCGGCCATTTCCGAATTATCAGGACCCTTGAAGCGAAGCGATCCGAACTGACAAAAAGTTCGGTTCCAGGCCGTACACTTTCGATCCGAAAGCAGACCGGGCGTATACAAAGCATAAAAGCCGGAATGCCGCAAGATCGGCGTCACCACGCTCCGTCCCTAATCGCCTGTAATCGTTTTTTTCAAATCCATTCGCCACCGGGACAAAACAGGGCTGCCGGTAAGTGATAGAATATACAAAATGACATTTTATCGCTGCGGATGTTTTCCCGTTCCCCCTTATCATCAACTTTTCCAGAATCCGGGATAGAAAAGCAAAAGTACACTAAAGAGCTCCAACCGTCCTATCAGCATCAGAAATGAAAGTACCCACTTGGCAGCGTCGGGTAATCCATTCCACGAATAGGCTGGGCCACAAGATCCCAATCCCGGTCCCACATTACCGATACTGGAGATCACCGTACCGATGGACTCGGAAAAGCCGACACCCAAGAACAGGAGAACTACCCAACCAAGAATGACGATGATAAGATAAAAAGCAAAAAACATACCCACAGTAGACACAATCGAAGGTGAAACGCTCTGCTTATTGACCCTTACCGGCAAACGGCATTGGGATGCAATAAATGCTTGAATTCATTCCGGATAGAGCGGGCAATAATCAGCAAACGCATGTTCTTGATACCACCGCTGGTAGAACCGGTACATCCTCCCGAGAGCATGGCAATCAGCAACAACAACCACGTAAAGGCAGGCCAAAGATTATAGTCGTCTGTGGCAAATCCGCAAGAAGTATGTGCCGTAGCCACCTGAAACAGCGACTTACGGAAAGCCGTCTCCCAGTCATAATGATTTTGAAAGACCAGTGCGAAAGTGATCAGAAAAGTCAGGATAGCAACAGAACCGAGGAACCAACGTAATTCTTCGTCCCTCAAAAGACGACTGACTTTACCGCGAAGGCACATCAGGAATAATGCAAAGTTGACTCCCGAAAGAAGCATGAATATAGCGACCACATATTCGATAAACGGTGAATTCCAATACGAAATACTGGCCTGCTTGGTAGAATATCCACCGGTGGCCGTCGTAGCAAATGACTGGCAAACAGCATCAAAAAGGCTCATACCTCCCAGCATCAGCAAAATGGTTTCTGCCAGTGTCAATATCAGGTAGACTGTCCATAGCCATTTGGCCATCACATTAATCTTAGGATGGGTACGGTCGTGGATTACTCCCGTAGACTCGGCGGAAAAAAGCTGTACTCCCCCACTGGTGAAAACGGGCAATACGGCAATTGTGAAAAAAACAATCCCCAGCCCGCCAATCCATTGTGTCAGGCTGCGCCAGAAAAGCATACCATGCGAAAGCGATTCGATATCATCAAGAATCGTAGCTCCCGTAGTAGTAAATCCCGACATGGTCTCGAAGAAAGCATTAGTCAACGAGTCAATACTTCCGCTCAAATAAAAAGGCAACATACCGAAAAGTGTGAAAAACACCCACGAAAGTGTCACAATGCAGTAACCGTCACGCCGGCTCAACCGATTTTCCGCACCACGTCCATAAAACATCAGTAACGCACCGGACAGGAGGTTGATACCCACCGTATAAAGGAAATACTTGTAATCGCTTTCACCATAAACCACGGATATGCCGGAGCAGAGTACAAACATTCCCGCCTCTATAAAAAGTAAGACCCCAAGTACGCGCCCTATCATTTTGCCGTTTATCAGACTGTTATTCCGTTTACTAACGTATATGTCCGTCGACAGGTATTCTTCCATAACACACGATTTTTTTTGCGAAAGGCATATAGCCAATATCGTGCCAAAACGGAAAGAAAAAGTACAAGTAAATAGTTACCAGACAAATAGATTTTCCATTCAAGTATCGAACAGTGATCATCACCCTACCATTTTGATAGGATCAGCTTTTCAAAACGAAAAGGTGCATCTTCAGGAAAACCGGTTATCCCTGCATAAAAAGTTTATGCTTCATTTCTGAACTGAACAGGCGAGAAGCCTGTATATTTACGGAAAAAACGCGCGAAAGAAGAAGAGTTCGGAAAACTAAGTTTATCCGCTATCTCTGTGACACTCAAATCCGTCGATCTCAGCATCAGTTTGGCTTCTCTCAGTATAAAATCCGCCATCCAATAGTGAAACGTTTGCCCGGTTTGTTTCTTTATACTCCTCATCAGGTATTTATCCGATATACACAACCGGCTCGCATAAAAGGCTGCCATCCGTTCTTGTGTGCAATATTTATGCAACAGACTGAAGAAACCATCTACCAATTTATCTTGCCGGGACATCTCTACCGAAATATTTCTACCCGAATACATCCGGCACACTTCCAGTACCAAAGAGAACAGCATCCCTTTGATAACTTCTGACGGACATTCGGCATCCAAATAACGATGATAAATGAAATGATAATACATCTTTATCAAACTGAAATCCTCCGGGGACATTGGCAGACAAGGTGCATTAGTAACCTGATTCGATATGTCTGCCTTCAACAACAGGGGAAAATCGGACAGAAAGTCGAAACTGAATGAAAGATACTGAAAAAGAAAATCCTGCGTACACGAAAGCCGGAGGAGTAGATGCCCCGGCGGAAGAAACAAGAAAGTCCGTTCGGGCAACAGCATGCTTTTGCCATCTATCCGTACCATGGCCTTCCCTTTTAATATAACCACGAAATAAACCTTACCAAGAGGATTGCGCACGGCTCTCCCTGTAGGAAAAAGTGACGAAAGATTGCTGCTCGGAGGCGTCATCTCAAACTGCTTCGACTCATCAGACAGATTACACATATTACATATAATAGACCTGAGCAAAGATAAGCGATTCTACCGGAATAACGACCTGCTTTTGGTTACTATTTGAACGAACCTCGCATGATATCGGACGAAATAGTATGCAAAAATAACGGCAACTTTGCAACCGGAACTAATCAAGCAATATAACAATGACGAAAAGAATAGGAAACTCCAGGCTTTACATCCTGATATTTATAGGGATTGTATCAGCATTCGGTCCGTTCGTGACCGATTTTTATCTGCCGGCCCTGCCAGTGTTGAGCGAATATTTCGATACTACGGCTTCGCTGGTGCAGCTTAGTCTGACTTTCAGTATGGTGGGATTGGCAGTAGGGCAATTAATCATAGGTCCACTGAGCGACAAATATGGACGTAAACTGCCTCTAATGGTCTCATTAGTGATCTTCTGTATTTCCACAGTAGGATGCCTTTACTCGCCGGAGATCCATGGCTTTATCTTCGCCCGTTTGTTGCAGGGGTTGTCCGGAGCCGGAGGAGTCGTGATTTCCAAGTCCATAGCCATTGACCTTTACCAGGGAAAAGAACTAACACGTTTTTTCGCCATGCTGAGTTCCGTACAGGGATTAGCTCCCGTCTGTGCCCCAGTATTGGGCGGAATATTACTCGGAGCGATGGATTGGAAAGGTATCTTCTGGATATTATTGGCTATAGGCATACTATTGATTGTCGCCTTGTCTGCCTTCAAGGAATCGTTGGAGATTAAGAAACGCCAAAAAGGGAATGTCTTTTCTACATTCAAATATTATCTGCCGGTACTCCGTAACAGGCAATTCATGCGCTATGTCTTGATACAAGCATTCGCCATGGGGGTCATGTTCACCTATATCGCAGCATCTCCCTTTATTTTCCAAAACCACTTCGGGACCTCACCTTTTGCTTACAGCCTCTGTTTCGGTGTCAATGCATTAGGCATTATGTTGGGCAGTCTGGCTGTCTCCCGGTTTAAAGATGCGACAGCAGCTCTACGTTTCGGAGTAGCAGGTTTCACAACCATGAGTCTTCCGGTTGCTGCTGCACTAATTTTCAGTCCATCCGTCTGGATTGTAGAAGGAACACTGTTTTTCCTCCTTGCATTTTTAGGATTAATCCTTCCCGGTTCCACAACGCTTGCACTTGATATGGAACGTAAGAATTCGGGTAATGCATCGGCCCTGTTGGGATTCCTGATGTTCGTGTTTGGAGGGCTGCTGTCCCCGTTGACGGGAATAGGCAATATGCTTTACTCTACCGGTATCATTATCGTGGCTTGCTGTGTCGGGACATGGTTCTTTACTTATAAAGCAACCTCATCCGCCCGCTAGCCGACTATTACAAGACAAGATATGAAAAATACAGCTTATTCACTTTCCACATTCCGTACCTTGTCTTATTTTTATTTCTTATCTTTGCCTCAAACCCCTGGACATGAATTCAGATATGAAACGAGCCATTATCATCGGAGCTACTTCAGGTATCGGCCGCGAAGTGGCAAAACAACTTCTCTTACAAGGCTGGCGCCTCGGCATTGCAGGCCGTAGGCTTCCGGCACTTGAAGCACTGCAAAGCAGTGCTCCGGACCTTATAGAAATCGCAGTCCTGGATGTCACCCAACCGGATGCAACACCCAAACTCAATAACCTGATCAGACGGGTCGGAGGTATGGATCTGTTCCTTCTAAGCTCCGGCATCGGTTACCAGAACATGGAACTGAATCCGGACATCGAACTGGATACTGCCCGTACCAATGTAGAAGGATTCATGCGGATGGCAGATACCGCTTTCCACCACTTCCGTGAGCATGGCGGCGGTCAGTTGGCAGTCATCAGTTCCATTGCCGGGACAAAAGGATTGGGGGTAGCCCCTGCCTATTCTGCTACGAAACGGTTTCAGAACACCTATATCGATGCGCTGGAACAGCTGGCCGGAATGCAAAAACTGAACATCCGCTTCACGGACATCCGCCCGGGATTCGTATCTACCGACTTGCTGAACGACGGAAAACACTATCCGCTACTGATGCGGCCGGAAAAGGTAGCCAAACGGATTGTACGGGCACTGAACCACCACCAACGGGTAGTGGTGATAGACTGGCGCTATGCCATTATCGTCTTTTTCTGGCGAATGATTCCGCGCCGGATATGGAAACAATTACCCATACGGACAGGGCAGAAACCGACAGAAAAAAATAGCAAGATCGGATAACCGCTCTTTCAGTAAAACCCGCTACATTTGTCCCGGAACCCAACGGAACAAAAACAATGAAGAGCGATACTGAAGAGAAATATCTGCAACAGGTGAACCGGGTGATAGATTATATTAACTCACACCTCAACGAACCTTTGCGGGTGGAAACACTGGCACGTGAAGTATGCCTATCGGAATATCATTTCCATCGCATTATGCGGGCTTACCTGCACGAACCGCTGGCTACGTACATCGCCCGGCAACGAGTGGAACGTGCGGTAATGTACCTGCAAATGAAGAATATCCGTCTGGCGCAAGTGGCAGAGATGGTCGGATACGAAACGCCACAATCGTTATCGAAAGCATTCAAGCAGTTTTTCGGCATATCCCCCACCGCCTACCGCAAACGGCGTGCAGAACGTTACGAAGAATTCAGCACTCTGAAAAAGGAGTCTCTGAAACCGGAAATCCTGACAGAACCGGAATTGAAGCTGGTATATATCCGCATCATCGGGCGTTATGGCGAAGAGGAACCTTACATAGAAGCGTGGAGAAAACTGAGAGATTTTCTCCAAATAAACGGTCTTCTGACTCCTTCTACCCGCTGGATAGGCATCAGCTTTGACGACCCCACAGTAACGAAAACCGAACAATGCCGCTTTTACGCTTGTGCAACAGTGGAACACGATGTATCACCGCAAGGCGCTTTTGGCATGAAGACGATTCCGCAGGGACGCTATGCCGTCTACACACTCCGCGGAAGCTACAGTGGTTTGCAAGAAATGTATGACCGGATTTACTCGTATCCACTGCCTACAGCATTTCGTGATGCAACTTCATTTGAAGAATATCTTAATTGCGAACCAGATACGGAAGAAAAAGATTACGTGACAAGAATATATATCCCTATTGAATAACCTATTAAAAACAGAAAAAGAATGGAACAGAAATTTTGCCAGAGCTGCGGCATGCCGCTCAACCCGGAAGTATTGGGAACAGAAAAGGATGGTAGCAAAAACGAAGAGTATTGCACCTATTGTTATGCCGACGGACATTTCACCGTGGAATGCACGATGGACGAAATGATTAACCAATGCGCACAGTTCGTAGACGAATTCAATAAAGGCTCGGAAGTGAAAATGACGAAGGAAGAGGCCATTGCAAACATGAAGCAATTCTTCCCAATGCTGAAAAGGTGGAAACAGTGAAGAGGATGGGCAACAGTCAGCTTCCTCCGAGGGATTTTATGACGGAATGGTAACAGAACAAGTTCACCACGGATTACACGGATCAACACAAACTCTTATAATCTCTTGGTCAATAGAGCGTTGAAGAGAAAGATATTCTCTGTGAGACTCTGTGTTACCCTGTGTTGTTCTGTGGTGAGTTAAGCTTAGAGCATTGATACTAAGATACAAAGAATCTGTGTTAATCCGTGTAATCCGTGGTGAACCCAAAAACGATTCATTCTCCGAACAGGCCTCAATCCGGACGGTTTATTCCGCCGGATGCCGTTTCAGCCATGCGACGGCATACGAACACGTTGCTTTGGGCTTCAACCCCTGCGCAGAGGCATATTTATAAGTCGCTTCTACCAGTGCGGCCGCAATTCCCTTTCCTTCCAAGGGAGGAGGTACGATAGTGTGCATAATATCCAGTGCTCCATCTTCGACTTCATATTCCACAAAGGCAGTCATTCCATTCTTCTCCAATTCAAAACGATTCCGCTCCGGGCGGTGAATTACTTCATATTCTTCCATTTTCTAATCTCCTTTTTGTTTAGGTTAATATAGACTACATTATTTTTTTCTCTCTTTGCTCCACCCAGATCAGTTTCTTCACATCATATCCCCTGCGGGTGGCAGCATCCAGCAACTTCTTCTTAATCTCTTCCGGCAAAATTGGTGCACGGCTCAGTATCCATAAATATTTATCAGAACTGCTACCGATCAGAGCATAATTGTATTCGTCCTGATCTAATTCCAATACATAATAGTCTGAATAAAAAGACAGGAAAAACGATACTTTCAGTTTACCCGGTTGAGACGGATCGGGTATCTTAGCACGTCCTTCCGCTGTCTTACAAACATCATAGGGTTTCTTATGCTTACATCCCCGGTTCTCCACACGGACCGTCCCGTCGGGCATCAGCGTATAAGTGGCCGTCACCTCCGATAATCCTCTCTCAAAGCGGTGGTCGAAACGGGCTATCTCATACCACGTACCCATGTAGCGGTGCAAATCCAATCGATCTACAGCTGCATGATCCGTACTTTCGAAGAAATCTTCTATCGTCGGCTTCGCAAAACGGAAACCGGCCTCGAGCAAACGTGTGGGACGCACATTCTGTCCTGATGCCAGGAAGGAAGCCGCCTCACCATACCGCATCCGGAAGAACCAACGCGGTACGACCACCTTCATCCAGGCATGATAGCGTGCTGCCATTGCCTGAGTAAATGCATACTGTGAAACTTGTTGCGGAGCCACCAGGTTGAAAACTCCGCTTGCCTCTTCGTGGCTGATAATAAACTCCATCGCCCGACAAAGATCCTGAATAGCAATCCAGGGGAAAGGCTGTGTACCCGGACCGATCACACCGGCTACCCGCGTTATCCGGAGGGGACGAAGCATTTGTTCCATCGCCCCGCCATCGGGTGACAGCACAATGCCGAAGCGGGTGATTACCAGCCTTGTCTGCGACGGACAACGGCGGGCTTCTTTCTCCCATGCATGACAAAGTTCCGCCAGAAAGCCACTTCCCCGGGTATTGGTATATTCATCGAATGTACCCTCCTCTGGATAATATCCTACGGCAGAGGCGGAAATCATTAACCGCGGCTTCGTCTTTACTGCATCCATTGCCCGGATGATGCAGTGCGTCACCTTAATCCGGCTGTCATAAAGTTCTTTTTTGTATTCCGGTGTCCACCGCTTGCTAATGGGTGCTCCTGCCAGATTGATGATAACATCGCAATGTGACAGAGCCTGAATTAAATGCCCCGATGTGCCTTCACGGAACATAGGCCTCCCCAGAGGGATTACCCGGTGTCCCGCTTCTGTAAGGTACTCTGTAAGATGCTTGCCTATAAAACCGGAGGCCCCGCTTATTGCTATATTCATCTGTATTTCCTTTTTTTAGAAATATAACGCAGGGAAAGAGGGTAAAGTTCATCTCATGGTCATCTTCCTCAGATCTTCGAGCGAACCGTTGAATACGTTCAGATCTACATCGTGATGAATACCGGGCACACTTCCGATATCAGTGTGCTGCCAGAAGTGCCATTTACCTTCGTACCTCACCGAATCAACGTAATAGTGGGCTATCCAGTAGGGATAAGCATTGAAAAGCGAGTCGTCCAGATAGCGGGTCTTGAATTTATAAGAAGTGTAGAGAATAGGTTTTACACCATAATGTGCCTCCACCCGGTCGAGCCATTTCTTAATATTTTGTTGCAACTCTTTTTTAGGCCTCTTACCTGTCAGTTCAACATCGAGCACCGGAGGCAAATCTCCACTATCGAGTTTCACGGTACGGATAAAAAAGTCCGCCTGCTTCAAGGCATCCGTACGTGGAGTGAAGAAATGGTAGGCCCCACGAATAAAGCCATAGCGACGTGCTTGTTCGAAGTTGTCTTTGAAAGTATCGTCACCATGATCTCCTCCCTCGGTGGCTTTCATAAAAATAAAGTGAAGCGGAAAATCCGTTTCTCTGTTTTGTTTCAACTCCTTCCAGTCGATGTTCCCCTGATAATGGGAGATATCGATACCATGCACCTCATAGCCACAAGGGATACAAACGCCATACTCCTTCCGTCCGTAGCACTCCTTCCAACGATAAGAATAAGGACGGATAACGAAATAATAGAAAGTGAGAGAAAATACTCCGACCACAATAAGCGCAAGGGTATTGCGCATCCAAACGGGCATGGTGCGGGTAGTTTTCTTTTTCGCTTTCGTCTTCCGTGCCGGTGTACGACGACCGGAAGCGGGTTTGCCGGAGGTAGAAGTGTTTCGTGAAGACTTCATTGATTTTTATTCTTATTTAGAGTTTGATTCACCACAGATTACACGGATTTTCACAGATTAATGATTTTATTTCATTGAGAATCAAATTAAAGTATCTATGAAAGTCCGTATAATCTGTGGTGAAATGAATTCATTCCTAGATGGCTCCATCAGCTTCTGCCCTCACCCACTCCAGATAAACACCCGGATTAGCCTCAGCAGGAGGAGCGATGAAATGAACATAACTAATTCCATTCTGAGATTTGTTCTTGAGCGGAAGGCGCAACGGACGAAGCCGCCCATCTACCCGGACACGTGCTTGCGGGCGCTTCTGCAACAAATCCCATTCCAAAGAAACCTCGTGCCAACGATCATCCTTCACTCCGAGTTGCTTACGGGTGAGTGGAAGTTCATACATAGACTGGTAACGGGCTACGGTGTCCGAAGGATTCATCCAGCGATCATTCAATAACAACGAAACCGAATGACTCCCTTCGGGAATACGTAAACTAACGGTGAACGTTCCTTTCTTCATAGCCGGAAAGTTCCATACCGCACCACGTGTATCTGCCACCAGTGAAGCATCCGGCCGGTAAGTCAGATGAAGCACTTGCCGACCTTCCTTCCGGGGATGGGGTTCGAGCATACAACCCTGTATACGATTATAAGCGCAATGTCCTTTGATACCATTCATGTAGTTGAATGTACTCCATTGTGAAAGAGAGTCGGTAAAGTCGTTGAAGCGGCTCTTCTCGTACAACCAATTCACATCGAACATCATCATAGCACGATGAAGAGGATGTTGACCGATAGATGCCAGCACCTTACCCGGAGCTACTTCTACAAACTGTGCCTGATGAACGCCACGGTCAATCCCGCCACCATGAACGGCATAGTCGATATCATTGCGCATGGGATCCATGTAAAGTTCGCGAAAACCCTTCCAAGTCTTTCCATCATCATCAGAAACCGCCACGTGAGTCACATCACGATTGGTGAACACATCATCCCAAACACCATCCGTACCCTCCTTTTCGGGAAGAGGAGTCGTATTGCACCAGAAAAGCAACAGTCGTCCGTTGGCCAACCGCCCTAAAGTAGGCATCGTGATGGTACCATAAAAAGGCGATGGTTCCGATTCGCCCCAGGTTTGTCCGCCGTCCTTAGAAAAAGCCTGATAATGGAAGTCTTGTGAAGTACGCATCAACATCCAGAGAGTTCCGTCCTTCAGTTCGACCACCGTAGGCTCCACAGCACCATGATTCCAACGGATACCTTTATGGAAGCCTCCTCCCTGATGATCGGGGGATGTGACTGTATTCGAGCATTTCCAGGTCAGACCGTCATCATCGGAAAAATAGGTATAGCACCCTTTCGGTGTTACCCCTCCGTGAGCAGCTACGACAATACGTTTGCCGTTTCGGATAAATACAGGCGGTTTAATCATGATGGAGTTGCGGTCGGCCACCTTCGTAAGAGTACGTCCTCCTGTCAATCCACCGGAAGTACGAATGCAATAAACACCCATTGCCCCCATATCTACCAGACGAATATACTCCTTACTGACAGGGCTCTGACAATCGGCAAAAGGCATTTCTTTGGGACGGTTCACCCGTTTCCAGGTCAAACCATGATCGGTACTGGACAGATATACAGTACCTGCCACAGCCTGTTCTCCATAATTATAGTGTCTGATCTCACCGTTATCGAGAAGCGATAAGCCGATATAAGCATCGGAAGGAGGTGTAGCCACTTTCAGGGGAGCGTAAACCGAATCAAGCACCGTCGGACGGGCCTGGTGTGCTTGTCCCGGAATGAAAAAGCCTGCTGCCAGCAGGCATAGGGTAGAAAGTCGTTTCATATAAAATAGGGATATTCAGATGAACTAAAAACCCACCGAAGGGAATTGAATCAATCCGCCCCGATGGGTTTCTACTATTGTAATGCGGGGAAAAGCTTACTTAGCTTGTTCCAGTTGCAGTGTCTTAGTCGGCTGGTCGCAAACCTCCGTCGGACCGAAGTATTGAATCGGGCCCGGATATACGTAATCTGTATTCAACGCCCACTGATCGCGTTTAGCAGCGAATGTCAGGAACGGTTTTCCGTCCAGTTTCACCAATGCTTTCTGGATTACCGGTTTCATTTCGCCATGACGACGTTCCATGTTCATCATCATTGTAATGGGCACACCGCCTGCGATCCATTCAGCAGCAGGAGCAGTTGTGTTACGTACAGATGACATGTAACCGGTCTTACCGTTAGCAATCAACATAGAAGCTGTGTAACCCAGTGAGTAGCAGTAGTCAGCATCGTAATTTGATGGAGCAGCGCAACGTCCTTCATAACCGAAGAAGTGGTGCTGTGCAGCAAATTTACCTACGTATTTCCCTTCTTCTTTCCACTGGGCCAGTTTTGTTCCTACCATTTCAGACAACAGCTTTTCAGTTTCGATCAATGATACCTGTACGTTTCCGTGCGGGTCGCGATCCAAAGAAAGCTGACGTGCTACACCTTCAGGAAGGCTTGCATAGATCTCAGCATTTTCTTTTGACAGTTTGCTGATGATATATTCGCGCTGACGAGAACGTTTGATATTTGCGAACTCAACGGCATTGGCTGCCAGGAAGTCATTCAACTCAGCGATCAGACGTTTCATAGCTGGGATAAACTCAACCAGACCTTCAGGAATCAGCACAGTACCGAAGTTGTTGCCCTGAGCAGCACGATCGGCAACGATCTTAGCAATGTAAGTTACTACATCGTCCAATGACATATCTTTCGCTTCCACTTCTTCAGAGATGATACATACGTTAGGCTGAACCTGCAAAGCACATTCCAGTGCAATGTGAGAAGCCGAACGACCCATCAGTTTAATGAAGTGCCAGTATTTACGTGCAGAGTTACAGTCGCGCTGGATGTTACCAATCACTTCTGAGTATACTTTACATGCAGTATCGAAACCGAAAGAAGTTTCAATCATTTCGTTCTTCAAGTCACCGTCGATAGTTTTCGGACAACCGATCACCTGTACACCGGCATTCTTGGCAGCATAGTATTCGGCCAGAACACAGGCATTTGTATTAGAGTCGTCACCACCAATGATTACCAGTGCTTTGATACCCAATTTATTGATAATCTCCAACCCCTTTTCGAATTGTTCCGGAGTTTCCAGTTTGGTACGTCCCGAACCAATAATGTCGAAACCACCTGTATTACGGTATTCATCGATGATATCGGCAGTCAGTTCCATATAATTATGGTCAACCAATCCACCGGGACCCAGAATAAAACCATACAGTTTGTTGTCTTTGTTCAGTGTCTTGATACCATCGAACAGACCAGAGATTACGTTATGTCCGCCCGGAGCCTGTCCTCCTGAAAGGATAACACCTACATTCATAGCGGGGAGCTGGATAGCTTCACCTTCTTCGAATTTAATCAACGGCATTCCGTAAGTGTTCGGGAACAGTTTCTGGATAGCTTCCTGATCGGCTACTGATTGTGTAGCTGCGCCTTCAACTGCTTTTACTGAGCCTTTCAGCGCTTTCGGAAGTTTGGGCTGATAAGCAGCCCTGGCAATTTGCAATGCACTTTTAGTCATTTTCTTTATCTTATATTTAAAGGTGTTAGTAATTCAAACTTAAAAGTGTCGCAAATTTCGTGTTTTTTTCCGAATTATGAAAGAAAATGATGATTTTGTTCTCTACAGGTATGCCACAGAGCAGACGAAGGGCACGAAGATTACATCCTTGCTTCTGCAATTCCATAGCACTCCGTACCCTCTTCGCCTGTTCGGCACTATCTGTCAGTCTCTTTTAAAACGTCACTGCAGTCCTGGCTCCCGTAGCAGAAACAGCATATACCTTAAAGCCGTCTTTCCAAGCGGTTTTCATGGTAAACGTAGCAGTACCGGAAGGTGCTAACAACCCATCAGAGATACAGACTTTCTTACCGGTTTCATCTACAACTTCATAAGCTGCCACATTTTTCCAGTTGGTCATGGTAAATGTCGAACCGCTCCGTGTGGCTGTACCGGCTACAATTCCGGGTTTGTCCTTATAAAGTTCTACAGAATTATCCGTTATATATTCCAGAGCAACATCCGGTTTCGGATATCCCAAAGCCTCTACACGACTTCGTATTTCGTCGATACGGGCCTGGGTAACGGTGAGTTTGCCCGTTCCGTAGTCATCCACTGTTATGTCGACCGGAGTCAGAAATCCCCATTTCGTGAAGAAATCCAGCAAGTTGGCTTTAGCTATCAGACTACAGATATAAACGAACTCAGTCTGCTGTTCCCCGGCCGTTCTCAGATTATCGTGCGTCCGGATATACTCGTACACATCCGGATAGAATCCTCCTTTGTCAGATTGCTGAAGAGGTGTCCGTCCGAGTACTTTACCGAAATAGAGTTCCAATTGCCAGAAAGGAACGAGTTTACAGAAAACATCGCTGTCACTTCCAAAATTTCCATGTGGCGCACCTGCCGCAATGATCTGGGTCCAAGCCTTGGAATAACGGTTACGACTGCCATCTCCCATATCTTCTGTTTGCAAGCGAGAAGGCTGTCCGAAAATTGTAGTCTGGATGTACTCGGACATGATATTGTTCGTTACCTCCGTTGTCCCCAACCATTTCAATCCGGGACGTGTCTGGTTGCAATGCCCTATTTCATGTGCAGGTCCCCAACATGCAGATGTCTTCAATTTATCCACATTACAAAGTTCGGCCAGAGTACCGTCATTGTAAGCAGTATGATAACTGGTGGCATACATATAGCTGGTATACATCACATGCAGGTACATGCGGTTCTTGAACAGTTTATTGTATTTATACAATCCCATCAGTTCCATCTCCGAATTCACAATCTGATCATAAGCATCGATCAGTGCTTTCCCGTCCGTAGTATGAGTACGGAAACGCTCGGTCGGGAATGTGAGATGTGCATAATGTCCCACCACATCGAAATACTTATCCACAGCGTTACTCAACAATTTATTCCAATCGGAAGCCTGATGTTTAGCTACATCGAAATAGCCGTTTACTTGTCCGGAAGCGATATGTATCTTTACAGGCTGAGCAGTTTCATAGTCAGGAGTGTGATACAAAATATACATTAATCCTTTATTCCGGGCCGTAATCTTGTTGGCCCCTTCAGACAACGGATAAGAGGTTCCTCCGAAACCATCACCACCGGGAACATCCAGATTCTGAATCACTGCACTGACAGTCTGCCCATGTGTATCGCCGACAAAAATCATCAGTTGCTCTCCATCTTTAACCGAAATTCCCGTAGGATTATCACGCAGGCTATAAGGACTGGTCTTATGTGTTTCTGACTGGGCATCCGGATGGGGCCAAGCCTTATATTCCTGAATACGGAACTCTGCCGGATACTTACCCTGCTTCATATAGTAAGCTATGTTCTTGTAGAATGAATACGGACAGTTCTCTATTTCTTCATCGGTAAGTCCGGGCTTCAATTCAGAGCATGTACCATCGGTGAAAAGAGTGAGCGGATCGAATGCATCCGGATTCTTTTTATAAAATTCCATCTCGGCACAAGCAGCAAATCCCTGCCCGTCTCCCGATCCTGATTTGACAATAAACTGAACCGACGTGACTCCGATTTGTGCCTTCGGAAAATTAACACGGACTGCGGCATTCGTCCCCCCGAAGTTTTTAGTCATCACCGTATTCCATTCATCGGTCCCTCTGGTATTCGCATTTGACTTTACACGGATCTCCACTTCCTTGAAGTTACCATTCGGTCCTGAGGTACGGGGATAATATATAAGATAGTCCATATCCGAACCCGCAGCAAAATTATAAGTCAACGTAATGGGGAAATAATGATCTCCCGCGTTATTCCAGTTAGAATGGTAAATAGTGCTCATATCACCATCGAATGATTTATCAATATTCGAGCCACCCTGAAAAGAGCTTGCTTCACCTGATTCTACCGGAACCTTAATATCGTCTTTGATACCCTCGAGATTTCCGGATTCATATTCTCCCAATCCTTTCTGAGTAACAGATACCAAGGCCTCAAGTTCTCCGCCGACCTCTTTCACGGTGATATTGCCCGTACGTTCACTATCTTCCGGATTGGCTGTAACAATGTAATTATGCGTCGTAGTCACCATTTCGGATGCACGTGTACCTGCCGGTTTCTCTTTGATCCATTCCGGCAATGTGATAGTCACCGAAACATTTGTAGTTACATCGAATGCGATATCACTGCCACTGGCCTCAACGGTAAAGATCTGTTGGGATATCAAAATAGCAGGCTCTGATCCCAATTGGCGTACGTTAACAGTTTCTGCCAATCCATCGGCAGTAACTTTAATCACTGCCTCCCTTGTCTCTTTTCCATCGTATCCGGACACATTCACCGTCAATGTACTTTCGTTGACAGCAACCGAACACCAATCTTTATCAGACCGTGCCGTCCAATGGTCTGCATTGGTAACAATAGCGATGTCACGGGTTCCTGCATCACTTTTAAAATCAATGGCAGACTGTGCTACCTCAAGAGTAGTCGATGTTAACGCTCTTTCTTCTTCAGCAGAACAAGCATACAGCAGCAGAGGGATAATAGCTGCAGAAATCATTAGAATTAGATGTTTCTTCATGTTATTAGGGTAAATTAAACATAAGATAAATAAAACAAAGGAAATACAAATTTTGTTCTCATAAAAGACTTCACTTGTATTTCCTTTTTAATAATTACTTGATTCTCGTATTTAGCATCAATCTGACAACCATAGGTGGCCAAATTCATACTACATTATATAGGTACCTATTGAATCCTGTTTTAGAAACTGCTTTTGAATGAATCGTCTAATGATTTGAGATGAATTTTCACGGTTATTCCGGTTGTTATAAGAGGAAGATAACAAGCTATCTGACGATTAAAAGAATCGAAACAGACCGGAATATCACTCAAAACATAGGCAAAAGTCAATCAAAAAAGATATGTATAGAAATTCAAAACAGTTTCTTACTCAATGGTAGTTTCTCCGGTTTCCGGATCATAGGTTTTCACAATTACCTTCGAAAGGCCGAGTTCTGCCAACGCAATCCAGTTGGAGCCGCTTGTAGAAGATTTCACCTTAAACCAAAGATAGCGGTAAGATGCACCGGCTTTTATTATATCCGATTCGTAAGACGCAGCTTTTGTATTAGGCAAATTACTCAAAGACGCCAACAAAGTGGTCTGGCTCTCATCATAATTCTTTCCATCAAAAGTATTGCTGCCCAGAATATCCATCTCTTTGGGATTGTCTTTATTGTTATTGTCACGACAAACATAAGAGAACAGGAAAGTGGACAAAGCATTCTCTTCACCCAAGTCGACCACAATATAGTGAGGGAAAGGCGTAGGACTGCTCCATGACATGTGGAAATAAGTGTCATTCCTTCCATCCACCAGGTTTGCGATAGGTCCTTCACTACTCTCCTGATCATCTGTATACAACTGTTTTGCAGACAAGGTTATAGGATTCCGGTCAGTCTTGATCTGTTTCAGAGCAGGAAGTGCCTGTGCCATGATACTGCAACTTTGCGAAGCTTCCCCGGCACGATTGCAAGGTTGCAATGTAAAGTTAATGTCACCATACCGATGCAGCAGATTGTCCACCAACATGGTATCACTATTCACACTTGCCAATCTCATACATTTCTTCCCGTCTTCAGGTAATGTATAGGTCACTTTTACATAATAATAATTAGAATCGGCTGGTACGGTCCATTTCAATTTGATAGCACCGGCTTTGGCTTCAGCCGACAGTGAATTCTGATCTATAGAGGTCGGCATGGGATACTTCTCATCGCTGGAGCAGCCGATCATATTTATCAGGCCCAGTATCACACACAGGCCAAGCAATATTTTTTTCATCTTCATTTCTCTTTAAAAAGATTAATAACCCGGATTGTTTACTAATTTTTCATTTCTGTTAATATCGGCAGAAGGTATGGGCAACAGATATTGAGTCGGCGCCTCGAACTTACGCTCAAAGTCAATAGTCTTCACTATCGCATAATCTTCTATGGTAGTAGCAGCAATATTCAACCCCTTAGCCTTGACATTAAAATATTGTCCAGCCAGCAGCCAACGGCGCATATCCCAGAAATTCTGGTTTTCCAAATAAAGTTCATTCATTCTCTCCTGCCGTACAATCTGACGTAATTTTGTCTGATCCAATGCAGCAACACCACTCCATGCTGTTTCTACTGTAGGGATACCGGCACGCTCTCTGACTTTGTTCAGATATTGTTTGGCTGTCTCCAGATCATTAGTCTCCACACATGCTTCGGCATATGCTAAATACAGGTCGGCAAGACGAATAATGGGCCAGGGATACTGATTCAATTTCGTAGCATTTGTAGAAACAACAGTATTAGGATCGACACCTTTTTTGTTCAGATAACCACTTGGAGTATAGTTACCCGGTCGCTGTACGGTGGCCGTACCACGACTGCAGTTACCTCCCAATACAAAATCGCATATCAATCTGCTATCCGAATTATCTTTCTTACCGTTACTCATAACATAGGCCGGATTAGTTGACCCGTTCATCACTTCGTAATATCCACCCTGAAAAGCTACCCAAGCATAAAAGCGAGGTTCGCGATCCAAATTAAACAGGAGTGTTTTACTTCCTTCATGAGCCTCGTCAGCATGGCTGGCATCCACATTGACGATCTTTAATTTGTCTTTATCTTTATACTCCGGATCTTCGTCCCAAGGTAAACCGTTTTTAGTATAAAAACGATTTAACATGGTCCATGTCGGGCCGACACCATTCCACGCCCAGCCGTCAGTCACAAATGGTAACGATTTGTTTTGTATACCATACGAGCCTTCACTACGCGTTTCTGCCAGAAGAACCTCCGGATTACGCGAATCCCAATCGACCAAGCTGGTTCGAAGACACCGGACAGGACCTGCCGCCGGATAGGGATTCGCATCCTCATTACCTATCTTATAGTCTTGCTTTACATACAAAGCATGTCCGTTCTGCTCGGCAAGGTCAATCGCCTCTTTAATAGCTGTCTTTGCTTTTACCCACTTATTAGGATCATAAGTCAGAGGCATTAACTGACTACCGGATTTATCTGTAAAATTACTATAGAAACTTGAGTTTCCATTGAATAACGGAGAAGCTGCATACAAAAGCATTTTCGCTTTCACAGCCTTAGCTCCTACACTGGTTGCCAGTCCGTAATCTTCTTTATTGGTACGTATGGCAGGCAATGAACTTGCGGCTTCATCCAATAAATTGCATATCCAGTCTACACATTCGTCATATGAAGTTCGGGGTAAATATTCTGCTTGCGAAGCATTTACATCCGGTAGTTCCTTGATCAGGATAATAGGTCCGTAACAACGTGCCAACTGATAATGATAATAAGCAATCAGAAACTTAACCTGTGCGATATAGTCTGTTTTTACACTTTCAGTCAGGTCGGGTACCTTGTCTACATTTTCCAGAAATATATAGCATTGACGCAATCCTTGAAAAAATGTATTCCAATAAGAAATCACCGGCGAAGAAGCCGTATAGTTGCCTTTTGGAAAACTGGCAAACGTTTCATGTTCAAAAGCCGTTATCACTTCATCTCCTGTCAGCAAATCGAGACTGCCTGATGCCACATTACTTTGCGGCAAATAGCCATAGCAAGAATAAACAAAATTCTTAGCCGCATTCCGGTCTTTAAATGCATCTGCCTCAGTCGTTATTTCATCCGGAACAATATCCAGAAAGTCGCAGGAACTATATCCTATCGTCAGCAAAAACAAAAATAGGAGTTTATATATTATCTTCATAAGTATATATTATTTAAAAGTTAATTGAATACCAACATTATATGTACGTTGTGTCGGGTATTTCATACCGGCACCTCCACCCATTTCAGGATCCCATAGCTTAAATGGAGAAAAGGTCAACAAGTTACTTCCGTTCACATAGATTCTTGCCCATTTGAAACGATAGCCGATTTCGGCATTCCGCAATTTCAGGAACGAAGCATTCCGCAGCCAATAAGAAGAAGACGCCGTATTGTTGTTGTTATTATATTGTGTCAATCGCGGATACCGTGCATTCGGATTCTGATTATCTTTGCTCCAATGATCATCGGAAATCCATTTCAGAACATTATTTTTACTTTGCGTTCCAAATGGTTCGAAACCGCTCATCATAAATGACACGCGCGCTTGTCCCTGAAAGAAGAAAGAGAAATCCCAATTCTTCCATGTAATAGAGGGACCAAATCCGTATATTATCTCCGGAATTGTGGGATATCCTAATACCACTCTGTCATCTGATGTTATTTTTCCATCATAATTACCGCTCGCGTCCGGCTGATCTACATACTTCACATCGCCCGGTGCAATAGCAATATTACCGATAGTCGACTGAGGATTATTCGCAATATCAGCTTCATCAATATACAATCCGTCTGCTACATATCCCCAGATTGAGTTCAGGCTCTTTCCAACCTGCGATAATGCCGGACGAAGTCCTGCCGCTTCATCATACTTCAAAACCTCATTGTGTGCATAGGTAAAAGTTCCTTTCATCTGGATAGAAAAGTTCCGGTTCAACTGTTTTCCATAATCCAAAGCAAGGTCAAATCCTGTATTCTTCACTTTTGCGAAATTACCGTAGATTTTAGTACTGGCAGTTCCCAGATAATTCGGTATGGAATTTTTCTGCTGAAAAATATTATCTCTAATCTCCCTGAATCCGTCGACAGTGATATTTAATGAATTGAAGAGCTGTAAATCGACACCCACATTCAGTTTATTTCCGACTTCCCACGTAAGTTCATTATTCTGGAATCGATTATAAGTAGGTCCTGATAATGAAGTGGTACTACCACCATATCCGGTTGTATAAGACGGGCTTTTAGTCAAATTCACGATTGCCAGATAAGCAAAACGGTCACTGCCGATTTGATCGTTACCTACCAAACCATACGAACCGCGGACTTTAAAATTGGAAATAACCGGTTTTATCGGCTTCCAAAATTTTTCTTCACTGATATTCCATCCCAACGATATGGATGGGAACAGTCCCCAACGATGCCCTTTGGCAAAACTCTCAGAACCATTGTAGCCCGCATTTACTTCAAGCATATACCGATGATCGTAATCATAAGACAAACGTGCCGCCACACCCATTTTACGTTTTGGAAGCGAAGCAATAAGACTGCTGTTTACATTCGTATTGTAATCATCCTGGTTATAAAGCAACATACCACTTACATTGTGCAAGCCGAACGAACGTTCGTAATTCAGGTATCCCTGAATATAAAACCGACGGTCACCGTTGGTACCGAAAAAGGCATCCATCGTATGATTACTCGGTTCTCCGATAGGTGTATTGGTAAAGTCATAGGAACCGTCTTCATTCTGTTTATAATCGGAAAGCTGATAACTATTATATCCTTGCAGACGGAACTTCTGATTATAACTCCAATTCTTAAATGAAACCAAAGCTCTGAAGCTTAATCCCTTCGTTATAAAATCCAGTTTCTGATCCCAGTTTACATTGGCTACTACGGTACTCTCAAACGTATCCTTGTAGCCTACACTTGAAAGAGCTACCGGATTGAGCGGCTGATAATTTCCGGCAAGGATACCTCCCCAATGGTACCATGTGTCAGATCCCTGCGGAAACATAACCGGAAAATCAACAGGATTGGTTCCCATAATAGCACTGAATATATCGCCTACGCCATTACCATCCTTAGTTGTCAAAGGACCATGCATATCATTCAACTGTACATTCAGGTGAAGCGAAATGGTAGAAGACTTAGAGAGATGAAAATCCACGTTGTTCTGGAACGCATATTTCATGTAGTCTATATTATTTTTATAAGAGAAGAAGTCACTGGAACGATCTTTCAACATTCCGGTTTCATGATTCATATTGACATTCATAAAATAAGTAATTTTAGATGTACCTCCACGTACATTAAAATTCGCTTTTTGATTAAATGTCGCATCTTTGAAGACCTCCTTGTACCAGTCCACATTAGGATAAATATAAGGATTCAGATTATGGATCGTACCATTTATTTTTTCATCAGAATAAAGCACAGCCCCTGTTCCCTGATTGGTAACCGCTTCATTGTACAAACGCATATAAGTGGGTCCGTCAACAATTTCCGGTTTCTTAGTCGGAGTATTTACATAGCCTTCTAAACGTACGCCGATGATCGGTCTGTCCAAGTCACTTCCCGATTTTGTTTTAACGATAAGTACACCGTTTGCTCCACGAGTACCATACATCGCCGATGCCGTCGCATCCTTCAATACGGAAAAGCTTTCAATTACTTCAGGATCCAATGAATTCAAGTCCGCTTTGGATACTTCAACTCCATCCAAAATAATTAGAGGAGAAGTCGCTCCGTTCATGGTTGCAACACCACGAATGAAAAAGTCCGCAGAATTCTGTCCCGGTTCTCCACTACGTTGGTAAGCAATCACACCCGACAAGCGTCCGGCAAATGAAGAAGAAAGGTTGGCAGAAGGTACCAGAAGATCCGAAGGACGAACCGACTGAATCGATCCGGTGATAGTCTCCTTTTTCTGTCCCGTACCAAAAGCAGTGACCACCACCTCATCCAGTTGCTGGGCATCTTCCGCAAGAGTGATAGACATTACCTTTTGACTACCGACTTTAACTTTCTTGGTAACATATCCTATATATGAAATCTGTATTTCATTTTTAGGAAATGCCGCTAATTCAAATTTACCATCTACATCGGTAATCACACCTGTGGTAGTACCCAGTAATTGCACTGTTGCACCGATGATAGGTTCACCGGTTTTTGAATCTGTTACTATACCAATGATTTTTGCCTTTTTCTGTTGTGTACTTTCCGTTTTCTCAACTTTAAGAATAACTTCATTCCCTTTAATAACATAACTGATATTACTCCCTTTAAAGACTTCGTTCAAGACGTCATCAATAGAACCTTTACAATCGATACTCTTAAGAGTTGTGTTTTTCAAATCATTAGCGTTATAGAAAAAAGTATATTGACTGCTTTTTTCTATGAGCCGGATGGCTTGAGGAATAGTGAGAGACTGACCTTTAACCACAATCTGTCCTTGCGCAGCAAGTGCAGACAGCGGATAAAGCAACAAAGCCATAACGATGTATTTGAGACACCGCTTCTGACAAGAAAATAAAAACTTGTTCATGCTTCAATTTTTAGATTTAACATTGGGTTAATAAATATTAGTTGTAAATAATAATCTCGTGATTTATTTCTTTTTTCCGAAGATTCAGGCTAAAACAAATTTTATCAATAACGTCTTCCAAAGACTCATCATAGCGGATACTCCCTGTAAAGGCACAATTTTTATTCACTTTATCGCTGATAATGATACGTGAACCATACATTTGGTTTATAATCCTAGTCAAATGTTCCAAATTAAATTGTGTAAAATTATAACGGCCGTTTTGCCACTCTATATTTTCTATTTGCCTTAATTGAGTCCCTGCATCAGCAGGATTATATACCAATTCCTGAAGTGGTTTCATCTCTATTTTATGTTGAGTCGATTCAACATTAAATTCAATGCTTCCATTAAACAAAGTAATTTCATTGGCACTGGGATTGTTCTGCTTTATCAAAAAGCAAGTTCCTTTCACTTCGATAAAGGCTTTATCGATATACACCCTAAATTTTCTACCCATATTTTTGTGAACTTCGAACAAAGAATTACCTTTCAGCCATACATTCCGATGCTTCTTGAAATCTTCGGCAAAACGTATAGAACTTCCCGGCTGCATCCAGACCTTCGAACTATCTGGTAATAAATACATTCTGCTTTTCTGAGCTGTAATTTCAATATATTTATCCATCGGGGTACTACCTTCATTTAAATGCATCCAAAGTCCACCGACAATCAAAACAAGAGCTACAGAAGCAGCAATATACCATAGTTCTAAAGGAACTAATGCTATATCACATAAAAAATAAAGAAGTTATTATTACCAATTAATTTATTAGATATTATACTAAATATCAGAAGTTTAATAGATATAAAAATAAACAACATGTATATTATAGATACCAGTCAAGAAACTTTTACTAAAAAAAAGTTGCTCTTGTCATGTGGTGGTAGATGGGGCTGTTGTGTATTTAGTTTTAGATAACACAAAATAAATCTAAATATAATTATTAAAATGAATAAAAGTAACAAAGAAACTAATCTGATCAAGAAGCTATTGGCAGATCAATTGGACAAGAAGGAACGCAAGAAACTCTATTATTCAAATTTAATAGAAAAACAAATGAGAAAACAATGGAAAGAAAATAAGAATATTCCGGTAGAAAATGAGATTGGAAATAAGATATGGGACAAGATCGAGAACCAATGCATAAAAGTTCACAAAAGAATAGTTCCTTTAGAACTTATCCAATAAATATATGTTGCTATTATTTTATTTATAAAGAGAAAGAACATATTACCCAATTAAGTGCATATAATAGGATAATATAGCCATAATACACCAAGATAAATTAAACAAAAAATGTTATTTTTTAATATTCTTGTAGAAATCGCAGCAATTTAGAACAAAAAGATTACTTTTGCACCTCTAATTACTAAAACAGATGCAAGAAAAAGAAACAGTCAGGAAATTAAAGCATGGCGATCAGGAAGCATTTGCTTTTTTATACAATCATTACTGGAAACAAGTTTATAATTTCACAAGACTCTATTTCACCGCCTCTATGGATATTGAGGAAATTGTGCAGGAAGTATTTGTGAAAGTATGGGAATCTCATCATTTCTTGGATGAAAACAAAAGTTTTGAAGGCTACCTCTTTATCATAACCCGAAACGTGATCTTCAATCATTCACGTAGGTATTACAAAGAGACAGCCCTCAAAATAACAGCTATACAAGCAGTCGAAGAATCTTATGACATGGAGGGAGAGTTGGATGCCGCCGATTTAAAGAAATATATCGATGAACTTGTTATGCAACTCCCCCCCCGCCAACGAGAAGTATTCCGCATGAGCAGGGAACTGCACATGAGCAACAGAGAAATAGCAGAACACTTCTCTATTACTGAAAAAGCAATAGAGCGCCATATCAATCTGGCCCTGAAATTCCTCAAAAAGAACCTCAATTTATTCATGTTGTTTATGGCAGCTTAACATCCAACCAAGATTCTGTCATTGCACCTGCCATCCGCCCCCCAGAGCCTTATACACTTGTACTACAGCGATCAATTCGTCCCTTATCGCATTGCTGAGTCCGATTTGGGCATCGAAATATCCACGCTGGGCATCGAGCACATCAAGGTAGTTCGTCACCCCATTGATATATTGTAATTGTGCCAAGTCTACATAACTCTTAGCCGAACGTTCCAATTTCGCACGAAGGTCGTATACCTCCTTAATCTTATTGAAGTTGACAATCGAATTGCGCGTCTCTTTGAAAGCAGTCAGGACAGCCTTTTCATAGCTGTGCACTTCAGCTTCATAAGCGGCTTTCTTTGCTTTGAGAGCGGCACGATTTTTTCCCCAACCAAAAATAGGCGTAAGTAAAGCACCTTCCATAATGCTATAAGGCGATTTCAACAGTTCGGAGAGAGCGGTACTTTCCGCCCCTACCCTACCGGTAAGTGAAATACGTGGAAACATATTCGTATAAGCCACTCCTACCCGGGCATTGGCAGCAATCAATTTCTGTTCAGCCTGACGAATATCGGGGCGACGTTCCAATAATCCGGAAGGCAACCCGACAGGTAACTCTTGTGGAAAGTTAAACTCCTGCAACAAACGGCTACGGGTAATTTTGTTGGGATATTCACCGGCTAGAAAAGCTATATCGTTTTCTTTCAGAGATATTTTACGTTCCAAATCGGGCACCAGTGTTGCAGTACGTGCCAACTCAACCTGAGACTGACGATAAGAAGTTTCAGATGTCAAACCTCCTTCGAAACGGATGCGGGCAAGACGCATGCCTTCCTCACGTGCTTTCAATGTTTGGCGAACAATATCCAATTCCGTATCGAGAGCTACAAGTTCATAGTATGCCTGCGCTACTTCGGCTATGATAGTCATGCGAAGGGCACGTTGTGCCTCCACAGACTGAAGGTACTCGGCAATGCTGGCGGAACGTGCCCAACGAAGATTTCCCCACAGATCGAGTTCCCAAGAGAAAAGAAGCTGCGCTTCAAAAGTATCGCTACGCTTGAAAGCATCACCACCGTGGTTTTCATTTTCTCTCTCCGCAGTCACGGTACCTCTAATGTCAGGCAACAGATTTGCTGTTGAAATACGTTTTTGCGCAGCCATCTCCTTGACACGGGCAGCAGCTATCAGCATGTCTTTATTGTGTTCCAAGGCCCTGTCTATCAGACTCCGAAGGGTACTGTCAGTGTAAATCTGCCACCATTCCTTATCTCCGAAACTCAAGCTGTCCTGATGTTGCGCCAGACTATCGGGCAGATTCAGTTCCGGACGGACATAACTTTTTCCTATTTTACAGGAACCTAAAATTAATACAACTAATAAAAGAGTAATATATAAATAGCTTCTTTTCATAATTCAATCAGTTTTCTTTTTAGACTTGAACGGTAATTTCACGTTCACATTCGGTACATTTTTTAGTTTTGCCTTTGTCTTATAAACCAGCACAAAGAAGAATGGAACCAGAATAATGCCCACTACAATGGCAAAGATCATTCCGAAAAAGACTCCTGTACCAATAGCGGCACGGCTTGCCGAACCGGGACCGGTTGCCAGCACCATCGGAAGCATACCCAGCACAAAGGCGAGGGAAGTCATCAAGATGGGGCGAAAACGCAATTGGGCGGCATGGATGGCAGACTGTATTAAATCACCTCCACGGTCTACCTGCACTTTGGCAAACTCTACAATCAGGATGGCATTTTTTGCTGCCAACCCGACAAGCATCACCAGTCCGATCTGGAAATATACATCGTTTTCCAATCCGCAAACCCATACTCCCAGATAAGCCCCCAAGGCAGCCACCGGCAAAGAGAGTAACACAGCAATCGGTACCGTCCAACTTTCGTACTGTGCTGCCAGGAAAAGGAATACAAATAGGAACACCAGCGCCAATACCAATCCGGTCTGTCCTCCCGCCTTTTTCTCCTGATAGGAAAGCCCACTCCACTCCAGTCCGATATTATCGGGCAAATGATACCGGGCAATCTGCTCCATAATCTCCATAGCCTGTCCGGAACTATACCCCTGTGCCGCCTCACCGCGGAATACAGCAGTAGTAAACATATTGAAACGTTTAATGCTGCCGGGACCCGTAGTATATGATGCGTTTCCCAAAGAAGTCAGCGGAATCATAGCCCCGTTGGAAGCCTTCACGAAGAACAAGTTAATATTGTCCTTATGTTCCCGATAGGGTGCCTCAGCCTGAATGTATACCTTATAGATACGGTTGAACATATTGAAGTCATTTACATAAACCGAACCGGTATAAGCTTTCATTGTTGAAAAAACATCCGCCAAAGGCACACCTAGCATCTTCACTTTATCACGGTCCACATCGAAATAAAGCTGTGGAATATCCGACTGAAGTGAAGAAGAAAGTCCCGTCAACTCTTTGCGCTGAGAGGCATAATACATCAGCGTATCCGCCGCCTGCACCAAATTTTCGAAAGTAGCCTCGCCACGAGCCTCCAGTTGCATCTCAAAACCACCCGAGGTTCCCAAACCGGGAATAACAGGAGGAGTAGAAAGATAGACTTTACACTCCGGATACTCACTCAGGTCGTGACGGACGTTTGACATAATCTCATCAATTGACGTATCCTTGCGGTCTTCCCATGGCTTCAAGATAACAGTCAATTCACTACGAGCCTGATTGCTACCTACACGGGGACTGCTTCCGGTAACATTCTGTACATAGGCTATATACGGATTCTTTTCCAGATAAGTGATGGCACGATCCGTCACCTCCCGGGTACGTTCCAGCGTAGCACCTTCTGGCAATTCCAACTCTATCTTGAAGTATCCTTGGTCTTCCACCGGAAGGAAACTTGTCGGAATCAGCCGGTGAATCAACAAAATACCAATAAGCACCACTCCGAAACCGGCCAATACACGACGCGGATTACCGATTACCCTACGGATAGCGATTACATATTTATGATTGCCCACGTTCAACCAATGGTTGATTTTACGGAAAACAATGTTCTTCTTTTTGCCATTGTCCGGTTTCAGAATCAGCGAACACATGACCGGACTCAGAGTCAGCGCCACAACAGTCGAAATCAGTACGGATACAGCGATGGTAATAGTAAACTGGCGGTAAAGTTGGCCCGTAATTCCGCTGAGGAAGCTCACCGGCACAAATACGGCACAAAGTACCAGCGAGGTAGCAATCAACGCACCTGCCAATCCATTCATAGCTTTCTTGGTAGCTTCATACGGCGGCAACTTCTCTTCCTCCATAATACGCTCTACATTTTCCACCACTACAATAGCATCATCCACCACAATACCGATGGCAAGAATCAACCCGAGCAATGTCAATATGTTCAGCGAGAAACCGAAAATCAGCATGAAACCAAATGTGCCGATCAGTGAAATAGGAACGGCAACAATCGGAATCAACGTAGCCCGCCAACTCTGCAAAGAAAGATAAACGACGAGTACTACCAGGATCAATGCTTCAAACAAGGTCTTATAAACTTCATGAATAGACTCGGAAATATAAGTCGTCATATCGAACGGAACCTCATAGCTCAGCCCTTCAGGGAAGTTTTTACTGATTTCATCCATCGCCTCTTTTACACTTTTCGCTACTTCCATTGCGTTAGCGCCCGGAAGCATATAAATTCCCAGAACGGCAGCATTCTTACCATTGATGCCACTCTCTGTACTATATGATGAGGCTTCCAGTGAAACTCGTGCCACATCGCGCAGACGAATGATAGAGCCATTTGTATTGGCACGAATCACAATATTTTCGAATTGTTCTACAGTAGAAAGACGTCCCTGCGTAGTGATAGGGATTGTCACATCGAGCCCCTTCACCGGTTGCTGCCCAAGTACACCGGCAGCCGATTCACGATTCTGATCCTTCAAAGCATTCTGCAAATCCTGCACAGTCAGCCCGAAGTTAGCCAATTTATCCGGTTCTGCCCAGATTTGCATGGCATAATAACGGCTACCGATATTCGACACACGTCCTACTCCCGGAATACGGCGGATTACATCAAGTACATTAATCGTCGCAAAATTACTCAAATAGATTTCGTCAAATTTCGGATCGGACGACATCAATGTAAGGGTCATCAACTGGCTGGGCGCCTGCTTTTCAACTGAAATTCCGTTTTGAATAACTTCAGCCGGCAAACGGCTTTCCGCCAGCTTCACCCGGTTCTGAATTTCTACAGCGGCCAAGTCCGGATCGGCAGAAACATCAAAAGTAACCGTTGCCGAGAAGCCTCCGGAATTGGAACTGTTCGACTCCATATAAAGCATACCCGGTGTTCCGTTAATCTCCTGTTCGATGGGAGTTGCTACAGCCTGCGAAACCGTAAGCGCACTGGCTCCCGGATAAGAGGCACTGATCTTCACTACCGGAGGAGTGATCTGCGGATACTGGTCGACAGGCAACATGGTCAGTCCGATGATGCCGATGATGACTATCAGTATCGAGATAACGATCGAGAAAACAGGTCTATCTATAAAAAAACTAACTTTCATATTCAGTAAGGTCTCACCCCGCCCCTCTCCCAACGAGAGGGAGGAAGAGTTTCTTTTAAATTATACGTTTTTATCTATCTCAGGAAAAGGGAGTCACTCAGTCTCTTTATTCTCAGCTGACGGCTGGGGCAAGGTAGCTCTCACTTTCATTCCCGGTGTCAGCTTGTGATACCCTTCCACCACCACTTCTTCACCTGCACCCAGACCTCTCTCCACAACGAGTTTATTACCAAATTCAGGTCCCAACTCAATGAACCGTTTCTCTGCCGTAGAATCTCTGCGCATCACATAAATATATGCTCCGCCTTTCTCGATAGTCACTGCTTTATGCGGTACAACGATGGCTCCTTCACGTACATCCAAGAGCAGCTTTACCTTCGTAAACTGTCCCGGAAGCAATACCTGTTTCGGGTTCGGCATCTCCGCTCTTACCGAAAAAGTACCGGTCTGCGGATCTACCTGAGGTTCGGCAAAATCCACATATCCTTTATAAGGGTATACCGTATTATCCGCTAAGGTAATGGTGATGTTCGGCTGCCAGGAACGGGAAGAGTCCTGCTGACCGATATTAATATTACGTTCTTTGCTCTTCAGGTAATCCAGAGCAGTCATGCTGAAGTCCACCAGCACCGTATCACTCTTCACAACTGTAGCCAAAAGCGATTTTCCACCCGGTCCCACCAGTGTCCCCAAATCCACATTACGTTCGCTGATGTGTCCAGACAACGGCGAACGGACCAATGTATAACCCAACTCCAACTCTGCCTGCGCCAGGTCCGCCTCACTCATGGCAACGGTTGCCACCGCACTTTCATAGGCCGCCTCCGCATTGTCCAGATCTAACTGGCTGGCCGCATTCTGGGCATACAAAGGCTTGATACGCTCCAAATCCCGCTTTGCTTTCAATGCCTGTGCTTCATCTTTTTTCAGTTGTGCCCGTGCTTTATCTGCCTTTGCACGATATTGATCCTGATTGATCACAAAAAGCACCTGATTTTTATTCACATACGTTCCCTCGGCAAAGAGCATACTTTCCAGATACCCCTCCACACGGGCCCGCACTTCCACAAATTGTTGTGCACGTATGCGCCCCACATACTCACCGAAAATCTCTACATTATCCCTTTCTGCGGGCTCTACAATTACAGTCGGCACTTCCGGCTCTACTTTATGTGGTCGTGTCAGAATCCAGTAAATGCCTGCCACCAAAGCCAAACAGACGATGCCTGCAATTGTTCTTTTTCTCCTCAGTTTTAGCTCTTTTCTCGTAAAAAACAGTCTCATGCTTGTTTGTATTATTAAAATTAACTTATCCTTTATTAGCTACTTTACAAATCAGATACCAAATTATACCTGAACCGATCTTTTCAACTAAAAGCGCCTCCATACGTCTTACAAAGGCAATTTTAATGATTTACCGAACTTAGTTGCCATTCGTTAAAAGTGTGGAATTATGCCCATTAGTGTAGAATAATTCCACAAAAGGGCCGCAAAGATAATTCTTTTCTGCATAAGTTCCATAACTTTCACTTTTAATGGCATTCGCTACTTATTTATCAAATAATAGTATAAATTTGTAGTAACATTCATAATAACACTATAATGAAAAAACATTTGTCATTGATATTAGTTCTGTTACCGGTACTTTTTCTGGCACTCCCCGCTCTGGCACAAGAACGTAAAAAAGTCGGAGTGGTACTCAGTGGAGGAGGTGCAAAAGGGGTAGCACATATCCAGGCACTGAAAGTCATAGAAGAAGCCGGCATTCCGATCGATTATATAGTAGGTACCAGTATGGGATCCATTATCGGCGGATTATACTCTATCGGATATACTCCTCAGCAATTGGACAGCATGGTGCGCAAACAGGACTGGATGTTCTTACTGAGCGACCGGGTGAAACGTAGCGCCATGTCACTCAATGAACGTGAAAAGTCAGAAAAATATGTTTTTTCGTTTCCGTTTACCAAAAGTCCCAAAGATGCAGTTTCAGGTGGCATCATAAAAGGACAAAATCTGGCCAATCTTTTTACGGAACTGACAGTGGGATATCACGATTCCGTAGATTTCAACAAACTTCCCATCCCCTTTGCCTGCGTTTCACAAAATATCGTAAATGGCGAACAGATTGTGTTCCACAATGGAATACTTGCCACAGCTATGCGGGCCAGTATGGCTATTCCGGGAGTATTCACCCCGGTACGGAAGGATAGTATGATCCTGATTGACGGCGGCATGATCAACAACTACCCTGTAGATGTGGCCAGATCGATGGGTGCGGATATCATCATCGGGGTAGATGTACAAAACAATCTGAAAGGAATCGACAAACTAAACAGCGCTCCGGACATACTCTCTCAAATCATCGACCTGACAACTAAAAACAACCATCAAAGCAATGTCGGCCTGACCGATACTTATATAAAGGTAAATGTAGAAGGATATTCCTCGGCCAGTTTTACTCCCGCAGCCATCGACTCCCTGATGCACCGGGGAGAAGTAGCAGCCCGCAAGCAATGGGCTTCTCTGCTCGCTCTCAAAAAGAAAATCGGCATTGCAGACACGTTCGTACCCCAATCGCACGGCCCTTATACCATGTTCTCAAAGGACCGGACCCTGCATGTGAAAGAAATCACCTTCTCCGATGTAGAAGAAAACGATAAGAAATGGTTAATGAAGAAATGTAAACTGCAAGAAAACAGCAGAATCAGCATGCGTCAGATTGAGCAGGCACTGTTCATCCTGCGTGGAAACCAGTCTTACTCAAATGCCAGTTATACACTGACCGATACTCCCGAAGGTTACAAACTAAACTTCCTGCTAGAGAAAAAGTACGAGAAAACGATTAATGTAGGCATCCGGTTCGACTCGGAAGAGATAGCTTCATTATTAATAAACGCTACGGCACAGTTAAAGACTCATATTCCCTCCAAAGTCTCCGTCACCGGGCGATTGGGCAAACGATACATGGCACGGGTAGACTATACATTGGAGCCGATGCAACAACGAAACGTCAACTTTTCGTACATGTTCCAATACAATGACATCAACATTTACGATCATGGTGACCGTACCTATAACACTACTTACAAATATCATTCCGGTGAGTTTGGATTTTCGGATGTATGGTATAAAAACTTTCGGTTTGGGTTCGGAGCACGAATCGAGTATTTCAAATACAAAGATTTCCTCTTCAAGAAACCGGAATTTACGATGAATGTCAATTCCGAATATTTCATCAGCTATTTTGCACAATTACGTTACAACACTTTCGACAAAGGGTATTTTCCATCTAAGGGAAGTAACTTCTCCGGAGCTTATTCGCTGTACACAGACAACTTTGCCCGATATAACGGACATGCCCCCTTCTCTACACTCAGTGCTTCCTGGGAAAGTGTATTCTCCATAAGTAACCGCCTGACATTGATCCCGGCACTTTACGGCAGGGTATTGATCGGCCAAGAGATCCCTTATGCTTATGAAAATGCGTTAGGAGGCGATGTATTCGGCCGTTACCTTCCTCAACAACTCCCGTTTGCAGGAATTTACAATATAGAACTAACTCACAATTCCGTTGCCGTGGCTTCCTTGAAACTACGCCAACGCATGGGTAGCAAACATTATATCACGTTGGTCGGAAATTTCGCCTTGAGTGATGACAATTTTTTCAAAATCCTGAAAGGTAACCGGATTTACGGTTGCAGTATCGGATACGGCCTGGACAGTATGTTCGGTCCGTTGGAAGCTTCATTAGGATATTCCAATCAATCCAAAGACGTGGGATTCTACGTAAATTTAGGATTCTCTTTTTAAGAAACTTAACCCGTATCCCGATAGGGTGTAGCCTTATGAAGCAAAGGGTGTAGCCATCCGGACAATAGGGTGTAGCTCTGCCTTGCGGATGGCTACACCCTATTTCGGCCCCTTCCCAGACGACCGGACAACCGGACAGACAGAGCACGGATTTATTTAATTATTTCAAATTTATTACTCAGAACCAAAGAAAGTCATTATCTTTACCGAAAATATTTTCTATATACTCACATAAAACATTTGGAATAATGGCAAAGAGAAGAGAACTTAAAAAAAACGTAAATTATATCGCAGGTGAATTATTTTCGGAGTGTCTGATCAACAGTAAGTTTATACCGGGTACCGACAAAAAGAAAGCTGACGAGTTGATGGTGGAAATTATGAAAATGCAAGATGAATTCATCAGTCGAATCAGTCATACAGAACCGGGTAACGTGAAAGGATTCTACAAAAAATTCCGTTCGGACTTCAATGCAAAGGTAAATGAAATCATCGACGCTATCGCGAAACTGAATTAAGAATGAAGAAAGCAATATATAGCTTTATCTACTATCACCTGTTGGGGTGGAAAACCAATGTAACGGTACCGAACTATGATAAATGTGTAATCTGTGCGGCACCTCATACAACGAATATGGACCTCTTTATCGGTAAACTGTTTTATGGAGCGATAGGCCGTAAAACCAGTTTCATGATGAAAAAAGAGTGGTTTTTCTTTCCTTTAGGAATCTTGTTCAAGGCCGTAGGCGGCATCCCCGTAAATCGAGGACGCAAAAGCTCACTGGTAGAACAAATGGCAGAGGTCTTTGCCAAAAGACCTAAGTTTCATCTTGCAATCACTCCCGAAGGAACCCGTAAACGCAACCCCAACTGGAAAAAAGGATTCTACTACATCGCATTGAAAGCGCAAGTCCCTATCGTGCTGATCGGAATCGATTACAATACGAAAACAGTTACCTCCACCAAAGCAATCATGCCCAGCGGAGACATTGAAAAGGATATGCGTGAAATAAAACTTTATTTCAAAGATTTCAAGGGAAAACATCCCGAGAACTTCTCCATTGGAGACGTTGAATGATTATTCATGAAAATCTCGATTGTACAGACAGATATTATCTGGGAAAATAAACAGGAAAATCTCCGTTTGCTCCGCGAAAAGCTATCACCTCTTCGCGGAACAACGGAGATTGTTGTTTTACCGGAGATGTTTACAACAGGATTCAGCATGAACAGCCGGCTATTAGCCGAACCGGTTTCCGGTTCCACGCTCCGGAGTCTCAAAAATTATGCCATAGAATTTCATTTGTCATTGGCCGGGAGTTTCATTTGTGAAGAACAAGGTTCTTATTATAACCGGGCTTTCCTGATCACTCCCGATGGACAAGAATTTTACTATGACAAACGCCACCTCTTCCGCATGGGACACGAAGCGGAACATTTTTCGGCAGGCAGCCGGAAAGTGATCATTCCCTACAACGGTTGGAACATCTGCCTGCAGGTATGTTACGACCTCCGCTTTCCTGTCTGGAGCAGGAATGTGAACAATGAATATGACCTCCTTATATATGTAGCCAGTTGGCCGACTCCACGTATTCAGGCATGGAATACATTATTATGCGCACGTGCCATTGAAAATCAATGTTATGTATGCGGTGTGAACCGTATAGGACAGGACGGCAACGGGCTCTGTTATCCGGGGTATTCCGCTTTATATGGACCTAAAGGAGAAAACCTGGCAGGAACTCCCGATTCGGAAGAAAAAATACAAACCATTGAACTTAGCCTGGAAGCCCTCACTACTTTTCGTCATAAATTCCCTTGCTGGAAAGATGCAGACCCCTTTCTCCTTTACTAAATATCCAAGCCTAAATTTCCGTATTTACTAAAAATATCTCTTGAATTATAGTATATAAATGCAAAAAAGTATCTAATTTTGCCAGACAATCAATTTATTGTACCAAAAAACAAACCCTAATTTAACTCATAACACGAATGTTAACCCAATTAATTAATGCACGTATACTCACCCCCCAAGGATGGATGAAAGACGGTTCCGTGCTTATCAGAGACAATAAGATTTTAGAAGTCACAAACTGCGATCTGGCCGTTATCGGAGCTGAACTTATTGACGTCAAAGGTATGTATGTAGTCCCCGGTGGAGTAGAAATCCACGTGCATGGTGGTGGAGGCCGCGACTTTATGGAATGTACGGAAGATGCTTTCCGGGCAGCGGTCCATACTCACATGAAACATGGCACAACAAGTATCTTCCCCACACTGTCATCATCTACAGTCCCCATGATTCAACAAGCTGCAGAAACCTGTACCAAGTTGATGGAAGAGAAAAACAGCCCTATCCTGGGACTGCACCTCGAAGGTCATTACCTGAACATGAAAATGGCAGGAGGACAAATTCCGGAAAACATTAAAAATCCTGATCCGAATGAATACATTCCGATCGTAGAACAGTATCATTGCATCAAGCGTTGGGATGCTGCTCCGGAACTTCCGGGAGCCATGCAATTCGGTAAATATATTGCTGCCAAAGGCATACTGCCTTCCGTAGCACATACACAAGCCGAATTTGAAGATATCCGTACAGCTTATGAAGCCGGATACACTCATGCAACCCACTTCTATAATGCAATGCCCGGCTTCCACAAACGCAGAGAGTACAAGTACGAAGGTACAGTCGAAAGCATTTATCTGTTGGATGACATGACAGTAGAAGTAGTAGCCGACGGTATTCATGTCCCCCCTACGATCCTGAGACTCGTATATAAAATAAAAGGTGTGGAAAGAACCTGTCTGATCACCGATGCCCTTGCATGTGCCGATAGTGATAGCAAAGAGGCTTTCGACCCGCGCGTAATTATCGAAGACGGAGTCTGCAAACTGGCCGACCATTCTGCTTTGGCGGGAAGTGTCGCCACCATGGACCGCCTGATCCGCACCGTTGTGCAGAAAGCAGAGATCCCACTGGAAGATGCAGTTCGCATGGCTTCCGAAACTCCGGCACGCATCATGGGGGTATATGATCGCAAAGGTTCCTTGCAAAAAGGTAAGGATGCCGATATTCTGGTACTGGACGAAGACCTCAACGTAAGAGCCGTATGGGCCATGGGTAAGTTGGTACCTGAAACAAATACTCTGTTTTAAACGATAAACGTTTTTGAGCGATAACGATTAACAGGCTGTGCCGGTGCAGCCCGTTAATCGTTTATTATTTATCGCCTGTTACTTATCGCTCATTGTTCAAAACCGTTCATCGTTTATCTCCCATCATTTATCGTTCCCTCCTCCCTATTTATAGGTAAAAAAAGATTTTAATTTAATTTCCCTGTCAACCTTATCGCATAGTTGATTGTTTTTATATATATTTGTTCAGAGTTTCCAATAACGACAAAGACTCAGTCAAACTTAATTAATAACAAACTTATGAAGACAAATCTTAGTTCTCAGATTACTCTCAACAGGGTCTCCCCCAGGTATTACAGACCAGAGAATGCATTCGAGAGATCGGTATTGACCCGATTAGAGAAAATTCCTACAGACATCTATGAATCTGTAGAAGAAGGTGCAAATCATATCGCTTGCGAAATAGCACAGGTTATTCGTGATAAACAGAAAGCAGGACGTTTCTGCGTACTGGCATTGCCGGGTGGAAATTCTCCGCGCAGCGTATATGCCGAATTAATTCGCATGCACAAAGAAGAGGGACTCAGTTTCCGTAACGTAATTGTATTCAACATGTACGAATACTATCCGTTGTCTCAAGATGCAATCAACAGTAATTTCAATGCGTTGAAAGAGATGTTCCTCGATCATGTAGATATCGATAAACAGAATATCTTTACTCCGGACGGTACGATTGCCAAAGATACCATCTTTGAATACTGCCGCCTGTACGAACAGCGCATCGAAAGCTTCGGCGGTATCGATATCGCTCTGCTAGGCATCGGCCGTGTAGGTAATATAGCCTTCAACGAACCGGGGTCACGCCTGAACTCCACCACCCGACTGATTTTGCTGGATAGCGGTTCACGCAACGAAGCATCCAAGATATTCGGCACCATCGACAACACTCCTATCAGTTCTATTACGATGGGTGTAGCCACAATTCTTGCTGCTAAGAAAATCTATTTGTTGGCATGGGGTGAAGAAAAAGCCCACATGGTGAAAGAGTGTGTAGAAGGTAACGTAACAGATACCATTCCGGCATCTTACTTACAGACCCACAACAATGCACATGTAGCTATCGACCTGTCAGCAGCTTCCAACCTGACACGCATTCAACGTCCATGGCTGGTCACTTCCTGCGAATGGAATGACAAACTGATCCGTAGCGCAATCGTGTGGCTGTGCCAATTGACCGGCAAACCAATCCTGAAACTGACTAATAAAGATTACAACGAAAATGGCTTGAGCGAGCTGCTTGCCCTCTTCGGATCTGCTTATAACGTAAATATCAAGATATTCAACGACCTGCAGCACACCATTACCGGATGGCCGGGTGGTAAACCGAAAGCAGACGACACATATCGTCCGGAACGTGCAAAACCATATCCGAAACGAGTAGTCGTATTTTCTCCGCATCCCGATGACGATGTGATTTCTATGGGTGGTACGATCCGCCGTCTGGTAGAACAGAAACATGAAGTCCATGTAGCTTACCAAACTTCAGGAAACATTGCCGTAGGCGATGAAGAAGTAGTTCGCTTCATGCATTTCATCAACGGATTCAACCAAATCTTTATAAACAGTGAAGATCAGGTGATCAGTGAAAAGTACGCCGAAATTCGTAAATTCCTGAAAGACAAAAAAGACGGCGATATGGATACACGCGATATCCTGACCATCAAAGGTCTGATCCGCCGTGGCGAAGCGCGCACAGCTTGTACTTACAACAACATTCCGCTGGAACGTTGTCACTTCCTGGACCTCCCCTTCTACGAAACCGGTAAAATCCAGAAGAATCCGATCAGTGAAGCCGACGTAGAAATTGTCCGCAACCTGCTCCGTGAAGTGAAGCCTCATCAGATCTTTGTAGCCGGTGACCTTGCCGACCCGCACGGAACACACCGTGTATGTACAGATGCCGTATTTGCTGCCGTAGACCTTGAAAAGGAAGAAGGAGCCGAATGGTTGAAAGACTGCCGTATCTGGATGTATCGTGGCGCATGGGCCGAATGGGAAATTGAAAACATCGAAATGGCTGTACCTATCAGTCCTGAAGAATTGCGTGCAAAACGTAACTCTATCCTGAAGCATCAGTCACAGATGGAAAGTGCTCCATTCCTGGGCAACGACGAACGCTTGTTCTGGCAGCGTAGCGAGGATCGTAACCGAGGTACTGCCGCTCTTTACGACAGCTTGGGACTGGCTTCTTACGAAGCAATGGAAGCATTCGTAGAATACATCCCACTATAACCAAAGCCAATTAGTGAAATAAAAATAAAGAAGAGTGAGGAGTTTGGAACTCTTCACTCTTCTTTTGTTTAAACAGAAAAGATACAAATTATATATGAAACAAGAAAAATTCTTCCGTCTTCTTCCTATAGAGGGAGCTTATAATATTCGTGATCTGGGAGGTTATCCGACATCAGACCATAAACATGTAAAATGGAAAACATTCATCCGTTCGGGCGATCTTGATAAACTGACAGAATCCGATCTGGACTATCTTACCTCCTTGCACATCCGAACCGACATCGACTTCAGGAGCATGCAGGAAAAAAAAGCAGCGGCAGACAAAATTCCCTCAACAGTTACACAATATATCCCCTTATCTATCGAAGCAGGCGACATGACCGACATGACACACTTCAACCTGAACAATATACCGGGAATACTCGAACAGGCATACGTTTATATCATCCAAAATGCTCAGGATACTTATCGGGAATTCTTCCGGATTGTTTCGGAAGAACGGAATACTCCTCTTTTATTTCACTGCTCAGCGGGAAAAGACCGTACCGGAATTGCCGCAGCCTTACTACTGGGAGCATTGGGTGTCGACAGGGAAGTGATAATGGAAGATTACATGCTGTCTGCCGAATATATAAAAGGGAAATATGATGCAATCGTACAAGCTCATCCCGGATTTGCCCCTCTCACCACAGTACGGAAAGAATATCTGGAAGCTGCTTTCCAAACCATTGACACTGACTATCAAGGTATGGATAACTACCTGAAAAATCAATTGGGAGTAGATACCCACAGATTGAGAATGCTGTATACCGAATAAATGGACAGTTAGCAACTTCCTCAGCCAATGACTTATCGGCAATTGCCGGTTTTTCATTTATTTCTTCTACTTTTGCACCCGATAATCATTCAACCGAGCATATGAAAAAACTATGTATATTTCTCCTGCTGCTCTTTGCTGCGACAGGAATCTTGTTTGCACAAGAAATAGAAAAAAGCGTGAAAGAGCGGCTCAGTAATTACTTTGAGACTTACACCCCGGCATCTGCCAATACCGGAAGCTGTAAGTTAAAAAGCGTAGACATAGACTTCGAAGGCAGGAAACTATCTATCTATGCTTCCGAGAGTTTTGCTTATCAGCCGTTTGTACCGGAAACAGTAGACGAAATCTATCATCAGATAGAAGAATTGCTGCCCGGCCCGGTACGTTTTTTCCGAACTACAATTTATGCCAACAACCAACCTATCGAGGAGTTGATTCCCAATTTCTTTCGCGGGAAAAAGAAAAAAGATAAATCGCGGCTTTCAAACGCAGAATATAAAGGAGCACCTTGGGTGATAAACACCTCCCGCCCTTACGAAATAACCAAAGGATTGCAGAACCGGCACATCTCCTTGTGGCAAAGCCATGGCAAATATTACAAGAACGATAAAGGCGAATGGGGATGGCAACGTCCACGCTTGTTCTGCACTACCGAGGACCTGTTCACGCAATCTTTCATTCTGCCTTATGTCATCCCTATGCTCGAAAACGCCGGAGCTAATGTCTATACCCCCCGGGAGCGGGATACTCAAAAGAATGAGGTGATTGTGGACAACGATACACGAAACGGTTCCATCTATCTGGAGATGAAAAGCCGCAAAGCCCGTTGGGAGAAAACCGGCGGTTACGGATTCGCACAAAGAAAACCTGTATATGAAGATGGAGAAAACCCTTTCCTGACAGGTAGCGCACGCTTCACCCGGACTGAAAAGAAAAAGAATAAGGCATTTGCCGAATGGATTCCTACAATCCCCGAAACAGGGAGTTACGCAGTATATGTATCCTATCAGACACTTCCAAACAGCGTCAGTGACGCCAAATATCTGGTATTTCACAAAGGTGGTGTTACAGAATTTAAAGTCAACCAGAGGATCGGCGGTGGTACATGGGTATATCTCGGAACCTTTGAGTTTGACAAAGGCAGCAATGATTATGGCATGGTGGTACTAAGCAATGAGAGCAGCGAAAACGGGGTTATCTGTGCCGATGCCGTTCGTTTCGGCGGAGGAATGGGAAATATATCCCGTGGCACAGTAAGCGGACTACCCCGTTATCTGGAGGGAGCCCGTTATTCTGCCCAATGGGCAGGTATGCCCTATGATGTCTACGGAGGCAAACAAGGAACAAATGACTATGCTGACGACATCAATGCACGCTCCAACACCATCAATTACCTGTCCGGTGGTTCTGTATTCAATCCCGGACAAAAAGGACTGGGTGTCCCCTTTGAAATGAACGTGGCGCTGCATAGTGATGCCGGATACAGTAAAACGAACGATATAGTGGGATCACTCAGTATCTATACCACCGATTTCAATAACGGACTGCTTAACTCGGGAAACAGCCGGTATGCTTCACGTGACCTGGCAGATCTCCTGCTCACCCAAATACAAAAAGACATTCGTGCCAAATTCAATATACAGTGGACACGCCGTAGTATGTGGGATCGCAATTATAGCGAAACACGCCTGCCTGCCACTCCATCCACTATCGTCGAATTGCTTTCACACCAAAATTTCGCAGATATGAAACTCGGTCACGACCCGAATTTCAAATTTACCGTAGGACGTGCCATTTACAAAGCCGTATTACAGTTCATCAGCAGTCAGCACAACAAGGAGTATGTAGTGCAACCACTCCCCGTCAGCAACTTCGCCATCGAGTTTGGCAAAAAAAGAAACACCCTGGAACTCTCATGGCAGGGTGAAAACGATCCGTTGGAGCCTACCGCCCGTCCCCGCGAATACATGGTATACACTCGTATCGGATACGGTGGTTTCGACAATGGAGTACGTGTGAATAAACCTTCGTACACCCTGAAAATAGAACCCGGATTGGTCTATTCATTTAAGGTTACAGCTGTCAACCACGGAGGCGAAAGTTTTCCATCCGAAATCTTATCTGCCTATAAAGCCAAACAAGAACATGCACGAGTGCTGATCATCAATGGTTTTAACCGATTGAGCGGACCGACAGTAATCGACACACCGGACGAAGCCGGATTTGACTTGGAACAAGACCCTGGTGTCGCTTATCAATACAATATTTCACTTTGCGGGGCACAGACCGGCTTTGATCGCTCTCAGGCGGGAAAAGAAGGAAAAGGAAGTCTGGGCTATAGCGGAAACGAACTGGAAGGAATGAAAATTGCCGGAAACACTTTCGACTATCCTTTTGTACACGGCAAGGCAATCCAAGCTGCCGGAAACTACAGTTTCGTATCATGCAGCGATGAAGCTGTCGAAAACGGGCGTATACAACCGGAACATTATCCCATTGTGGATTTTATCCTGGGACTGGAAAAAGATGATATTTTAAGCAATCCGGCACGCAAAACGTATTATAAGACATTCTCTTCACCCATGCAACGGATATTAACCGCTTACTGTCAGTCAGGAGGAAACCTTCTCGTCAGCGGGTCTTACATTGGCAGCGACATGAGTAATTCACAGGGTAACCGGGAGTTTACGGAAAAAATTCTGAAATACGGCTTCCAAGGTTCACTCAAAGATACCCGTTCGAGACAGATCACCGGATTGGGACGCACCCTGCAAATCCCCCGTTTGCCCAACGAGAAGGCTTATGCAGTAACAGCTCCTGATTGTATCGTTCCCGTAGACTCCGCGTTTCCGGTATTTGTCTATCAACCCGGACAATACAGTGCCGGAATCGCTTATAAAGGAAATTACCGGGTATTCGCAATGGGATTTCCATTCGAAAGCATCGAAAGCGAAACAGACCGTGCCATAGTAATGGCGGCAATACTAAAATTCTTCGGAGAAAAATAAATATCCCAATCCACTTTGCCGAAACCTGATGGGTGATGTCAGTCTTTTGTCTGCAAGAAACAAGTTTCTTGCAGACAAAAGACTACATGGATAACTCTTCCAAGCAAAACATCCATAGGGAAAAACACCTTGTGTTTTCTTTCACTCACCGATACATTTTGAACATCATTTTCGGCAGCCCCCCTCGGCTCTACGGTCATACCTGACACTCTTAAAGCTTATACTGACATAATGTCTGCTATCCAAACAAGACATATTTAACATTAACTGCCATAATGTCTGCCATCCTCTTATTCTTCTTATTCGGTTGCCCCTCTAATCCGGCTGTTTTCGTTCTATAATATTTTTCTAATTTCATAATAGAGTCTTCTAATCTGATTATTTGTGCCCGGATAATCATTTGTAGCGTACTACATGAACCAATTTTATATAATTATGAAAGCAAAAATGTTTTTTTTAGTAGTAGCCATGCTACTTTGCAGAGGTGTATCCTATGCATACAGCCCTTCGGCGAACGATCCGATTTCAAAGTCGGGAGGAATTGAGCAAGATATTCCACCTCCCCATATTCCACCGCCTCCGTTGCCGAGTCAGATATTTCTTCATGTCGGTGAAATTTCCGAAACTCCATATCCCATGATCGGGGCAATGGTATGGGAATGTGATAATCCACCGGTAGGTATAGAACAAGAAGAATCATATATCTTTGGAACTATGATTATCCTGCGTATAAAAGGAGTTGCAGCGGGAAGATATCAAGTGGATATGAAATGGTACAATCCGCTCAATCCGGGCCAGCCTCCATTAGGAAGACAAACCATTGAGGTCATCGTTCAGCCGTGGCCTTAACAAGTGACAAATAAATTGTCATAGAACTCCCTCCGCGATGCGCACCTGCATCCGGAGGGAAAATAAAGACAAATACAAACCGGACATAAACGACCATTTAAAAGCTATTCGGGAGAAAACTAAAAAACAGAGATAAGGAAGAGAAACCATTGGAAATATATATTCATCAAAAAAAAATCCCTGCCACTTACTCCATTCTTCATTTTAAATTCTATCTTTGCTCCTAGTAATAACTATTAAAATAAAAACACTATGTACACAATACAGGCAAATCCAAGTGGCACACGCAGCATGGAAATATCTGAAGAGAATTTGGTAACCATTGAAAAATACTCTTTATTCCAGCATCTGATAGACAGCAATGGAATTGTAGATGAAGCTGTTCTGGAAAAGCTGAAACTCAATATACGTTCTCTGATCGCAAGTCAGGAAGAAGACAGTAAAGACCTGCTCGACCTTTGTATAGATGTGATTTATCACAACAATATGAAAGCATTCGGGTTGCAGCAACTCATCAAGCTCTATCTCACCTGGTTGTCAAAGCAGGAAGCAGAAGAAGAGGAGGAGGCATGATTACCGTCGATACCTGTGGAATGACGAACTATAGCCCGTTGATTCCGGCCATAAAAGCGATGTGTAATGCCAATCCCGGTGACAAGATGGAGATTGTAACGGATCAGGTGGCTGCATTTCAGGATCTTAAGGAATATTTATCAGAACAAGGTATTGGATTCCGTGAAATATATGATGGAGAACGGATGACTTTACAGTTTACTATTTTATGAGCGAAATACAAAATCAAATTAAAAAATGGCCGGTAACGGCAATCAAAAAAATCAAAAGTACATTCGGTAGCGCAGAAAAGTTCTACGCTACCGTTTATCTTATAGCCCGCAACGAACATCATTGCCAGATGATGGGAGTGGCCGGAGCGGAACAACGCTTGAAGACGATTCATGCCTATCAGGGTATGATTCGCTTTATGCTCGATGAAGAAGGACTCAATGGTAAGGAAATCCTGGACACAATAGCCGGAGAGTATCTGGAAGACTTTGTGAACTATCGCGAACAAGACTTCGGAATGACCAATGAAGAATTTATTGCCATTATCAAAAGAATAGGTTGAACGCATGGATATATTCCTGATTATTCTGGGTAGTATCTGCCTGCTTGTCGGATTAGCCGGATGTATCGTCCCTATGCTTCCCGGGCCTCCTGTCTCCTATCTGGCACTGGTATTTCTGCATTTCACCGATAAGGTTTCTTTTACCATTCCACAACTATTCTTCTGGTTGTTCATTGTGGTACTGATACAAATACTCGACTATTTCATTCCGATGTTCGGTGTAAAAAGACTCGGAGGTACCCCATGGGGTAAATGGGGTTGCATCATCGGTACCTTTGCCGGCATTTTTCTGTTCGCCCCCTGGGGCGTATTTATCGGCCCGTTTGTGGGCGCAGTTGTAGGCGAATTATTGGGTGGAAAAGAAACGAAATACGCGCTGAAAGCAGGATTCGGAGCATTTGCAGGGTTCCTGTTGGGCACCGTACTGAAGGTAGCCGTATGCGGTTGGTTCATCTTCTGCTTTATCCGTGCCCTCGTATAGCGAAATTATCCGTATCTTTGTCCCCATGAAAGAATATCGACTTACCGATTGGTTACCCACTACCAAGAAAGAAGTAGAGCTTCGCGGCTGGGACGAACTGGATGTTATCCTCTTTAGCGGCGATGCTTATGTGGACCATCCTTCATTCGGAGCCGCCGTTATCGGTCGTATCCTTGAAGCCGAAGGCCTGCGTGTAGCCATTGTGCCCCAACCCAACTGGCGTGACGACTTGCGTGACTTTCGCAAGCTGGGACGTCCCCGACTCTTTTTCGGTATCAGTGCAGGTTGCATGGACTCCATGGTGAACAAATATACAGCTAACAAACGCTTACGTAGCGATGACGCTTACACCCCGGACGGACGTCCCGATATGCGACCGGAATATCCCTCGATCGTATACACCCAAATTCTGAAAAAACTCTATCCCGATGTTCCCGTTGTTTTGGGAGGTATTGAAGCAAGTATGCGCCGCCTCAGCCATTATGACTATTGGCAGGATCGGTTAAAGAAAAGTATACTTTGTGAAAGCGGTGCCGACATGCTGATTTACGGCATGGGAGAAAAGCCTATTTGTGAGTTGGTCCGCCGATTGACAGCCCTGTGTGATAATCAGGATGGAGTGATTTCATCATCCGACATTCATTCTCCGGCATTATCCTCTATCCCGCAGACGGCTTATCTGACCAGGAAATATGAATCCGACGAGAATGATATCACCCTCTATTCGCATGAAGAATGTTTGGCTGATAAAAAGAAACAGGCAACCAACTTCCGTCATATAGAAGAGGAAAGCAATAAATACGCGGCAGCCCGAATCGTACAGGCTGTCGATGGTAAAACAGTGGTTGTAAATCCACCCTACCCTCCTATGACAGAGAAAGAGCTGGACCGTTCGTTCGATCTCCCTTACACTCGTTTGCCTCATCCCAAATACAAAGGCAAACGCATTCCGGCTTATGATATGATTAAATTTTCCGTTAATATCCACCGGGGATGTTTTGGCGGATGCGCTTTTTGTACCATCTCCGCCCATCAGGGAAAATTTATAGTCAGCCGAAGCAAGGAAAGCATTCTGAAAGAAGTAAAAGAGGTAGTTCAATTGCCCGATTTCAAAGGAAATCTGAGCGATTTAGGAGGCCCTTCTGCCAATATGTATAAAATGGGCGGGAAAGATCTCTCCCTTTGCAAACGTTGTAAACGCCCCTCTTGCATTCATCCCAAAGTGTGTCCGAACCTGAATACGGATCACCGTCCGCTATTGGATATTTACTATGCAGTGGACTCTTTACCTGAGATCAAACGAAGTTTCATCGGAAGTGGAGTGCGATACGACTTATTGCTCCATCAAAGCAAGGATGCTACCGTCAACAAAATCACAGCAGAATATACTCGCGAACTAATAGCCCGCCACGTCAGCGGACGCCTGAAAGTTGCACCGGAACATACCAGTGACCGGGTACTGAGTATCATGCGTAAACCCGCTTTCAGCCAATTCGGAGAATTTAAAAAGATATTCGACAGAATCAACCGGGAACTTGGCTTGCGCCAACAATTGATCCCTTATTTCATCTCCAGTCATCCGGGCTGTAAAGAAGAAGATATGGCGGAACTGGCAGTCATCACCAAACAACTGGACTTCCATCTGGAACAAGTGCAGGATTTCACCCCTACCCCTATGACCGTAGCCACCGAAGCTTGGTATACAGGCTTTCATCCGTATACACTCGAACCGGTATTCAGTGCCAAGACTCAACGGGAAAAGTTGGCACAAAGACAATTTTTCTTTTGGTATAAACCGGAAGAACGACGGAATATCATCAATGAATTGCGCCGCATCGGACGGGCGGACCTGATAGATAAACTATACGGAAAGAGGAAATGACAACTTCCTCTTTCCACACTTCACTTACTCTTTCTCTTTCACCGGTAATGCCACAATTTCCAGTAGTACACTGACAGCCGTTTCCACATTCGGAATATCTTTTACCAACATAGACCGACGTCCGTTCTGCTCTCTCAAATCACATCTTCGGGTATACTTCATCATATAGTCGATCATCTTGCCGAAAGCAGCACTCTGATAATACGGGCTTTCTGCATTGTTGACAAAGAACAGTGTCATACGTCCTCCTTTCAAGAACACTTTTTCCACTCCCAATCGGGCAGCCAGGCGCCTTAACGGTACTATACGCAACAATTCTTCAGTCTCAGGCGGAATAGGGCCGAAACGGTCTTCCAATCGTGAACGGAAAGCATCTACATCTCTATCGAGAGTCAGTCCGTCCAGTTCCCGATACAGCAACATACGTTCGCTGCTGCCCGTCACATAATTAGCCGGTAACAGCAATTCCAGATCGCTTTCCACCTGACATTCTTCAACAAACTCTTCACCACTAATGACACCTTCTCCTTTTAATTCGTCAGCATAAAGTTCGGCAAATTCATCCGTTTTCAGTTCATGCACAGCTTCCGACAATATCTTCTGATAAGTTTCATAACCCAGATCGGCGATAAATCCACTCTGTTCGGCTCCCAGCATATTACCCGCACCGCGAATGTCCAGATCCTGCATGGCAATATGAATACCACTACCCAAATCACTGAAATTCTCGATCGCCTGCAGGCGACGTTTGGCTTCGGGGGTTAACGAAGACAACGGAGGAGCCAGCAAGTAACAGAACGCCTTTTTATTGCTACGTCCCACACGTCCGCGCATCTGGTGCAGATCGCTCAATCCGAAGTTTTGTGCCTGATTGATAATAATCGTGTTCGCATTCGGTATATCGATTCCACTCTCGATAATAGTGGTTACAATCAGTACATCGTAGTCATAATTGACAAAGCCGAAAATGATCTGTTCCAATTCCGCCGGCTCCATCTGTCCGTGTCCGATGGCTATCCGGCAATCCGGAATGTGACGAAGAATCATTGCTTTCAGTTCCGGAAGATTGGCTATACGGTTGTTTACCAGAAAAACCTGCCCATTACGACTCATCTCAAAGTTAATGGCATCAGCTATCACCTCTTCACTGAACGTATGTACCTCCGTCTGTATCGGATAACGGTTGGGAGGTGGAGTTGAAATCACACTCAAGTCACGCGCTCCCATCAGCGAGAATTGCAAAGTACGCGGAATAGGGGTTGCCGTCATTGTCAATGTATCCACATTGACCTTCATCTGCCGCAGCTTCTCCTTGACCGACACACCGAACTTCTGCTCTTCGTCAATAATCAGCAGTCCGAGGTCTTTGAACTTGACATCTTTTCCCAAGATACGGTGCGTACCGATCAGAATATTCACGTCTCCAGCTTCCAATCCTTTGATTACCGCCTTTGCCTGTGCCGCCGTACGGGCACGGCTGAGATATTCTACCCGGCAGGGAAGTCCTTTCAGGCGATCACGAAAAGTCTGGAAGTGTTGGTATGCCAAAACCGTTGTAGGCACCAGTACGGCTACCTGCTTATTGTCTGCTACGGCTTTAAATGCGGCACGGATGGCCACTTCAGTCTTACCGAAGCCAACGTCTCCACATACCAGGCGATCCATAGGCATATCCCGTTCCATATCCTGTTTCACATCCGCCGTAGCCTTACTCTGATCGGGGGTATCTTCATAGATGAACGAAGCCTCCAATTCCCGTTGCAAAAAACTATCGGGACTGTATGCAAACCCTTTCTCTTCACGACGTTGTGAATAAAGTTTTATCAAGTCACGAGCTATATCTTTAATCTTTGTCTTTGTACGCTCCTTCAGTTTCTCCCAAGCGCCCGTACCCAATTTGTTCAGTCGGGGGGCTTCTCCTTCTTTACCTTTATATTTTGAAACTTTATGCAACGAATGGATAGAAACAAATACCACATCTTCATTCTGATAGACCAGTTTCATGACCTCCTGTGTCGTATCTCCGTTAGGAATACGTACCAGACCGGAAAAACGTCCCACACCATGATCGGTATGTACCACATAATCACCGGGGGTGAACTGATTCAACTCTTTCAGCGAAAGGGCGACCTTTCCGGAACGGGCTTTATCACTCTTCAGATTATATTTATGGAAACGGTCGAACAACTGGTGATCGGTAAACAAACAAAGTTTCAAGGTATCGTCTGCAAACCCTTCATGCAGAGTCCGCTCCACAGCCGTAAACTGAATCCGGTCTCCCCGATCCTCAAAAATGGCTTTGATGCGATCCGTCTGTTTCGTACTGTCACTACAGATATAAAGTGCATATCCCCGGTTCAGATACTCTTTGAAAGACTCCGCCACCAAATCGAAATTCTTATGAAAAATAGGTTGTGCCGTAGTATGAAATGTCAAGGTAGCATCCGGTGTGCCGGTCGGCTTGTTACCAAACTCCATCCGCCGGAAATCGAGCGCACGAACAGTGAACTCACTCCCATCGATCAATTTTCCTTCCAGAGTAATGCCTCCATTCTCTTCGGCCTCCTGAGAAGCAAGAGCCTGCGGTGTGAGCGATTCATCGTGAACAACCTGAATACGCTCCCGCAACCAAAGGAAATCACGCATCGCCAAAGTGGTATCTTTCGGGATAAAATCAAGAAAAGAAGTTGTAACCTTTCCGGTTACGGCAAGATCGGGCACAATCACAATACTCTCTTTCTTCTCTTTCGACAACTGTGAATCGACCTCAAATGTACGGATACTCTCCACGTCATTACCGAAAAAGTCAATACGATAGGGATACTCGGACGAAAATGAAAACACGTCGATAATACTTCCACGAACGGCATACTGCCCCGGTTCGTATACATAATCCACGTATTCAAACCCGTAACTATGCAATACATCCGTAATGAAACCCGTATCCACCCGCTCACCCACGTGCAGTTTCAGGGTATTCTCGCTCAACTCCTGCCGTGATACGACCTTTTCGGCTAATGCATCGGGATAAGTGACGATACACAATCCCTCCTCACCCTTCTGCAAGCGACTGAGCACTTCGGTACGCAAAATCTCGTTAGCAGCATCTTTCTGTCCGTACTTCACTGAACGACGAAACGAAGAAGGGAAAAACAAAATGCGCTCTGTACCCAACACTTGGGTAAGATCATGATAAAAATAACCGGCTTCTTCCAGGTCACCTAATATAAAAACAAACGGGCAAGGACTCTTTTCAACCAACGCCGAAGCGAACAAGGAAGCAGCGGAAGCATATAAGCCGCCGCAATAGATATGTCTGACTGCGGGCTCCCCCAACAGTTTATTCAGGGCCTCTACATTCGGATGCCCCGCATATTGATGTTGCAGTTCAGTAATTGTCATAAATGCAATTTTAGCCCATCACCGATCCTATGGATTTACACGGATGAAACATGTTTCCGAACCATCTATGCAAATCCCTGTAACCTGTGATGCAAATTCACCGCAAAAGTACTAAATTATCCTTAGTTTTAATGCGCTATCTTTGGTTAGTAGCGGAAAAGCATTACATTTGTCTTCAAATTTAGACACAATATGCAGACATCGGACAGCATCGTAATCATCCCTACCTACAACGAACGGGAAAACATAGAGAACATCATCCGCGCCGTTTTCGGACTGGAAAAGACCTTTCATATTCTGATCATCGAGGACGGTTCTCCTGACGGGACCGCCGCCATTGTAAAGACCTTGCAGCAGGAGTTTCCCGACCGCCTTTTCATGATCGAACGTAAAGGTAAACTGGGATTGGGAACAGCCTACATCACCGGATTCAAGTGGGCGCTGGAACATTCATACGAATACATCTTTGAGATGGATGCCGATTTCAGTCATAATCCCAACGATCTGCCACGGCTCTATGAGGCTTGTGCCGTTCAGGGAGGCGACGTAGCTATCGGCTCTCGATACGTAAGCGGAGTGAATGTAGTAAATTGGCCGATGGGACGTGTGCTGATGTCTTATTTTGCATCTAAATATGTACGAATCGTTACCGGACTGCCGATACACGATACGACTGCCGGATTTAAATGTTACCGTCGCCAGGTACTCGAAACCATCGATCTCGACCACATACGTTTTAAGGGGTATGCTTTTCAGATAGAAATGAAATTTACGGCCTACAAATGCGGATTCAAGATTATCGAGGTACCGGTTATCTTTATCAACCGCGAACTGGGTACTTCAAAAATGAACAGCAGTATCTTTGGTGAAGCGGTATTCGGTGTCATCAAACTGAAAGTGAACAGCTGGTTTCACACATTCCCCCAGAAAACAAAAATGAATTAAGATATGAAAAGAACATTAATACAAAACGCTACCATAGTAAACGAAGGACGTTCTGTGCGCGGTTCAGTAGTTATCGAAGGGGAAAAAATAGCCGAAGTACTTGAAAAAGGACAGAAACCTGCTATCCCCTGCGAAGAAACAATCAATGCCAACGGATGCTATCTGATTCCGGGTGTGATCGACGATCATGTACATTTCCGTGATCCGGGACTAACCCACAAAGCCGACATCTCTACCGAAAGCCGGGCTGCCGCAGCTGGAGGTGTAACCTCTATCATGGACATGCCCAATACAAATCCGCAAACGACCACACTGGATGCGCTCAATGCCAAGTTCGATCTGCTTGCCGAAAAGTGTAGCGTTAACTATTCGTGCTATTTCGGGGCAACCAATAATAACTATACCGAGTTCGACAAACTGGACAAGAACTGTGTATGCGGAATTAAGCTTTTCATGGGATCGAGTACCGGAAATATGCTGGTAGACAAAATGAACAGTCTACTGAATATTTTCAATGGAACCGATCTGCTGATTGCCGCTCACTGCGAGAATCACGAAACGATTAAAAAGAATACGGAGAAGTATGTAAAAGAGTATATTGAAAAATATCCTCATCAATATTACCATGTTCATCATGAGACCCTTCCGATGGGTTATCATGCTAAAATACGTTCGATTGCGGCTTGTTACGAATCGTCCGAACTGGCTGTACGCCTGGCACGCATTGCAGATGCACGCCTGCATATCCTGCATATCTCTACAGCCAGAGAACTTTCACTGTTTGACAATGATATCCCGTTAGAGGAAAAGAGAATCACAGCAGAAGCTTGCGTTTCACATCTGTTATTCGACTCTTCCGATTATCCGGAACTCGGTGCACGCATCAAGTGTAATCCTTCTATCAAAACAAAAACCAACCGGGATGCGCTCCGTCAGGCAGTCAACTCCAACCTGATCGATGTAATCGCGACAGACCATGCCCCACACCTTCTCAAAGAAAAAGAAGGAGGGCCGTTGAAAGCAATGTCCGGTATGCCTATGATCCAGTTCTCTCTGGTCAGCATGCTCGAACTGGTGAACGAAGGTATCTTTACGATAGAAAAGGTTGTCGAAAAGATGTGTCACGCCCCTGCACAAATATACAATATTCACAACCGCGGCTTTATCCGCCCCGGTTATCAGGCCGATCTCGTATTGGTTCGTCCGGATGCATTATGGACGGTAAGCGCGGATCAGATTTTAAGCAAATGCGGATGGAGCCCGCTTGAAGGACGTACGTTCGAGTGGAAAGTAGAAAAGACATTTGCCAACGGACATCTATTGTATACTGACGGACAGGTAGACGAAACCTATCGCGGACAAGAGATCTATTTTGAACGATGAACAATAAACGAGGAACGGGGAACAATAAATGCGAGGAGAATGAGAAATATATTGAAAGATAAAAGTATGGCTTTCGCGATACAAATCGTAAACCTGCATAAATATCCGAACAAAAGAAAAGCTTACTCTCTATCCGACCAGATTCTAATATCCGGTACAGCCATCGGAGTTCTGCAAAAAGAAACGGAATGCGCCGAAAGCAACGCCGACTTTATTCATAATATAGCATCGCCCCAAAAGAACGTAACGAAACCCTTTTCCGGCTTGAATTGTTATTTAAAACAGAATATTTATCCGAAACAGAATATTCAAGCATGTTTGCAGACGCAAATGAATTAATGAAACTTATGATTACCAGTATTAAAACAGTCAAATATGGAAAAGCATAACCCGTCATCATTCACCGTTGATAGCTCCTCCCCTGCTCATCGTTCATCATTCGCCATTCATGATTTAACCCCTTATATCAACTGGATTTACTTCTTCCACGCCTGGGGATTCCAACCGCGTTATGCTGCCATTGCCAATATTCACGGATGTGACTCTTGCCGTGCTATCTGGCTGACCACTTTCCCGGAAGAAGAACGGAGCAAGGCTTCAGAAGCGATGCAACTTTATAAAGAAGCTAACCGGATGTTGAACGAACTGGACAGAGATTTTGAGGTAAAAACTATTTTTAAGCTCTGTCCTGCCAATGCGGATGGAGATAATCTGATTATAAACGGTATCACCTTCCCATTGCTCCGGCAGCAAGTCAAGAAGAAAGAAAACGAACCGTTCTTATGCCTCAGTGACTTCGTACGCCCGCTATCTTCAGGCATCACCGATGTGGTAGGAGCTTTTGCCTCATCCATCGATGCGGACATGGAAGGACTTTATGAGAAAGACCCCTATAAGCATCTTTTGGTACAAACGCTATCCGACCGCCTGGCCGAGGCCGCTACCGAAAAGATGCACGAGTACGTCCGTAAAGAAGCCTGGGGATATGCCAAGGATGAAAATCTTTCCATACCCGATCTTCTTGTCGAAAAGTATCAAGGCATCCGTCCTGCTGTGGGATACCCTTCTCTGCCCGACCAATCCGTGAACTTCATCCTGGATGAGATTCTCGATATGAAACAAATAGGTATCCACCTGACCGAGAATGGTGCCATGTATCCTCATGCTTCCGTATGCGGATTAATGTTTGCCCATCCCGCATCCCAATATTTCTCCGTGGGGAAGATCGGTGAAGATCAACTGGCAGACTATGCCGGCCGAAGGGGAAAAACCGTAGAAGAGATGCGTAAATTTCTGGCAGCAAACTTGCAATAAAAGTTTTCTTTCGATATATTTGTAACTGATCCTATTCTTTATAAATAGAAGAAGTTATGAAAAAGGTTCTTATTCTGTTATTATGGTTACTGCCCTCATGCAGCGTAGTGATCTTTGCACAGACTCAGCGCATAGCGGGTACTGTCGTAGTTGGTGACGGCCAGCCTGCCGTCGGTGCCGCCATCGTTGTCAAAGGAACCAATATCGGTGCCGTGACGAATGTAGACGGCAAGTTCGTAATAGCAGAAGCACCCGCTTCGGCACAACGGCTCGTAGTGTACCATGTAGGTATGGAACGCAAAGAGGTAGATGTTGCTCCCAACGTATACATTCAGCTTCAACCCGTAGAACAAGGCTTTTCGTGGAATGTGAAAGCCGGTGTCAGCCTGTTCAGTTATCGCCGCCCGGATGGACTGGACGAACGGACAGGATTCAGTGTCGGTGCCGGTGTGGAATATAATTTCAGCAGACACTGGGCCATACAGTCGGGATTGATGATCACCAGCAAAGGAGCAACTGCCGAATACGAAGGCTACTCTCCACTATCTTCGTCTACCGATCCCATCTCCTACAAAGCCAAGATATCTCCGATCTACCTGGATATCCCCATCCTGGCAGCTTTTAAAATAGATATATCGAACCATGTTAAGTTCGCGATCAATATCGGTCCCTATTTATCCGTAGGTATGGGTGGAAAATACGAACTGACCAATACAGGCGGACATAAAAACGAATCACACAATCCTTTTAAATCCTACTCCTCCACAGCCGAAATGAAAGATAAGGACGCCTTGTTGAAACGCTTCGACATTGGAGTGCAGGGAGGCATCGGATTTGAAATATGGAAGCATTATCTGATCAATGCCTCTTTCCAGCACGGATTCATGGACCCGATCAAAGGAGGGACATTGTATGCCGGTGATACCGAAAAGCACTACCCGATCGGTGGAATCCTGACAGTGGGCTACAGATTCTAAATGAATACTTTATTTAAGCATTGAAAACACACAAAAGAGTGAAGAGAAAAGGGGTGTGCCTAAACTCGTATTCACCACAGATTACATGGAATTTACACAGATAAATATTATGGTTATCAGTAGATTAAAAATCATTCTGTGTAATCTGTAGTGAGTTATGAAACACTCCCTTTTCATGGTCTATTATCTCAGAAACGATATCCTATTTCAAAAGCTACATCTATAAAGCCTTCCGAATGATTCCATGAAGTACATCCCACTCTTCCGGTTCCTCCTATCAGGAAACGACCGTATTCTACTCCGATTCCATAGGCGAATCCTCCTGTAAACCGTTTACCGAACAACGACCGGCTATTGGTAACAGACTCGGTTTTATTACCCTCCATCGTATCGTAATAATGCTTGATATATTCTCTCTTTTCATCTCCACTAAGTCCCAGATCAATGTAAGGGCCGAAACTGAACACCAGGTTCATATCATTCCCTACCCTGTATTTCAGTGCAAACAACAGAGGAATCTCCAAATAGAATGGATTATAAGTGCCACTGACCTGCTCATAAGAAGCGGATGAAGAACCATCTCCGTTATTTTCGGCATAATAGCCATAGAAATCATACCCTTTCATTTTACGGGAAACCAGCAAAAGTGACGGCTGAAAAGCCCAATGTTTCGACATCCGGATATCGGCTCCCACCCCACCATAGATACTGAATCCGTCTTTCAGTTTCGATTCGGGCCCCTGCATGAATTTTCCTGCTCCAATTCCTGCCTTTACCGACCACGAGAAGCGTTGCATCACCTGTGTGCGCATCTGTATGCGCATCGGAAGATCTATATATCCGCTACGTTTTCCTTTTTTCACTTGTAACGAATCAAAATATACCGGTACCTCCTCCAGTATAAATACTCCGTCTTTATCGGTCGTCGCATTCTGATTCGTACGTTTCAGGGTAACGACGGCACCCTCTACCGGATAGTAATCTTCGTCCACAACCTTCTCTACTACCTTTTGCTTTTGTGCCATTACGTCGGTCAATGCCAGGCAGACCCATGCCAATGCTATATATTTTTTCATATCTTTCTATTTTTTACATTCAACATCCAGTTATCCGTTTCCGCTTCATCAGAAACGGTAAGTGACTCCCAAGGTAAGTACCAGATTGTGCTCTTTTGCTTCAAAGCCTTCATCATCCTGCCCCAAACACATGCTCTTTCCTGAAATACCGGCCAGCCACTTTTTGTATTCCACCCCTATGCCATAGGCTACACCAAAGCTGAAAGGATGCAGCAAAGAATGTTTCCCACCGGAATAGTCGTATTCATACTCACTGCTATAAATATCATACTCTTCATCGGGTTTGCCTGTCTCGCTAGCTTTCACTTTCCCTGCAAAACCATACGAAAAAACAGGTCCCATAGAAAATGCCAGATTCATTTTGCGGGCTATCGGACAACGAAGAATGAACAACATCGGCAAATCCAGTGATACCGGATTCCAAGTCTCCTGATATTTCACGCCATATCTTTCGGCATTGAACTCAGCTCCGTGATTACAGATTTGCAAGGTAGGCTGAAAAGCCCAACGCTTCGACATACGCACCTCGATACCCAGACCGAATTCATATCCCACTTTAAAGTCGGAACCATATATCGTATATTTACTCATACTAAGACCGGCATGTGCCACAAACGAGACCTTCTTACGTTTTCCGGTCAGCTGTACCGGTACATTCAAGTCAACTTCCCGGGTCTCCATCCCGATGGATGTAACGACCACTTTCTTTACCGAAAGAGGAACCTCCTGCAAGAGGAATTTGCCATCTACATCGGTGATTGTACTGATATTGGTTCCTTTGGCGGTGACCAATGCTCCCACAATAGGTTGCTGGCGTCTATCGAATACTACTCCTTTTATGTCGTGTGTCTGAACCTGAGCCATTACGGTGATTGCGCAAATGCAGGCAATCATTCCTATTATTATTCTTTTCATCTGTTTTCGTTCTTTAAATCCATTTTCTTATTCTACGGGAATCTTAACGGTCCGGTAACCACTGTAAGTGATCCCTACTCCATTTTTCGCATAAACACGGAAAGCATAACGCGTTCCGGGACGCAGTCCGGTAACGATTTTACTAAGTTCCTGTCCATAATCATCCCCAAAAGGAACCTCTATCATCTGCTCATCCTTCACCGTCCCCGTTTCTTGTGAATAAATGCCATAACTATATCCGTAGTTTGTAATCTGATAATCATTTGTATAGAAAGAGGCATACAACTCTACCGACGTATCGTCATATGAATACAACGAAAACTGATTGATAATCGGTTCCGTACCCGGTTCGGTTGTAAACTCAACTACCGGTCCGTAGCCTGTCCCTTCCTCAGTAGTCACATAGGGACGTATATAATAATGTGTATTGGGAAGCAGATCGGTCACCTCTACTTCTAAAAACGAATAGTCATAATTCCGGGTTTCCCGTGCCAATGTCTTCTGATCATCAACCGTAGGGATTCTTTTAGTAGAACTGTAACAAGCGCCCTGTTCTATAATTCCGCCATTGCTTTTGAAACGGACCTCCGCAGATAAATAGAAACTGTATCCTGTAAAATGTGCATCGTGCACAACCAATCTTGGCAACCCTGAAAGGCGGAATGGCTTCACTTCACTGTAACGTTCGCCACGCGTATTTCCGCCCAATACATGGTCCAGCAATCCCGGACGTCCGTTATAGCCATAATTATAATCAACCATGGCGCAATAATAAGTTTCGCCCACGGGGAGCATATTCGATTCCAGGAAAGCATAAAAAGTCCCTTCTGTATCACGATGTACATAAGCTTCCGTAAGCACTTCTTTCATCTCTCGATCTTTAGCTATCAGGAATCTGGGATACTGGTAGAATCCGGTTTCTTCACTTGTCACTTTCCCTATCATGACCACGTCTGTCCGATACAGTTCTTCTGTATTCATCCCCAGAATATTGGACAGCAATTCCACGGAATCTTGTGAAAGCGTAGCCATATCACAAATCCGCTCCAACGTTAATGTTGCTTTAGAAGATTCCATAGCCCCCCAATAATCTCCTTTATTATCACAGGAGGTAGCCAGCAATGTCATCAGACAGAGCAAGCCTAGTAATTTTCTCTTGTTCATCTTTGTCTATTTATAGTGTTAATCGTCCGCAAAGTTACAATATTTATCATAAATATAACAAAATAAAACAATTTGATTCTCTACAAATCCGGAGTATCCTCCGGCCGATATAAAGGAAACACAACAAATAACATCCCCCCGGCCGGAAACCGTCCGATGTTGCCAACCGGCATATACTTTGCTTCAGGCAAGAAAAGCCCCCCGGAATAATAAATATTCAATATTATCTCCCTATATTTACAGACAGAGGTACCCCCCTGAAGTACCCCCATTGCAAACACCCATAACGATATGATGCAGAACCCCGATTATTTTGAACGTACCCGCAGCCGGTTACATCCCAAGAAATACCGATTTTATTTCTTTGATTACCTTTACTATTGCGGTGACCGGTGGTCGAAAAGAAATTCTCGCGTATGGGGAAGCGGAGTGATATTTAATTATTGGACATTTTGCATATGGGGTCCTGTTGCCTTTTGGACAAGATTAAATGGGATTCATCTTTTTAGCGAGAGCATAGATGTGACAATTGTTTTTGCCGGCATGTTACTCCCTTTCGTTTGTACCCGTCTACGATACCGGAAAGACCGGGTATCGGCTATCAGGCACCATTACCGCCGGAGTGCCTGGAGAAGCATCATTCCTCCCCGGCTGGTGGTGTTCGGATGGTTTATCATCCTATTGCTTGAAGTGATAGGAGCAAAGTTATGCGAGGCATAACGAGAAGGTAAACAGGATATATCCGGAATCTGAATATGACCGATCATTGATGTATATAGCCACACATTCAGCCTTTATCGTAATACTTCAGGTTGCTTGCAAGCCTGTCAATCGCTTTGGCCATCCTGGCTACTTTTGCCCGATCGGTCTTTGCAGAATAGATCCATTTCACATAATTGTGCCGCTCGTTTTCAGCCAGTGAATTGAAAAATTCCAATGCTCGAGGTTCGTCTTGCAAACACAATTGCAGTTCTTCGGGAATCTCCGACGGCTCTTCATCAAGGTACAAAACAACATGTACATAATCACCCGCCTGCTTTTTGATCTTCTTACGGATCTCAGCTTTTACAGAAAGTCCTAATTCTCCATTCCCCATTGGCATCAAATGGTGCTTTTTGATTTCGACACCATCAATACTTCCTTTTACTTTCACCCAGCCGAAAGGTGCCTTTTTATCTTGCGGCACTTCGGGAATGGGTGCATAAGTCCATCCTCCATTGCCGGGAGTTCTCTCAAGCAAGTAATCTTTATCCACTAAGGGTACTTCCATTTGTCAATGACTGTTTATTTCTATTCTATCTTTTCTATTTCCCCATACTTTCCGCCCCGCATCACTTCTCTTCACCCGGCAGAACGAAAGACCAATGGGTATGGTATGGGTTGATAAAAGCCTTCTGATCTTCATGCTAACGCTCCATTGCTCACTGATCCATATGGCTTCCAAATTTAATAAATATCCGGAGACGAACCCCAATTACCACCAATTTTCACTCTTATTCTGTGATTATTTCCTTTTCTTTGCGACTAACCAAATAAAAGTAATCCTAAAAGAAGATCAATGAACCTGAATCCGGCGCATATCAACGAGCCTGTACAAAAAGAGTTCCTCTCGGTAATCAAGGAATACGAGCGGGTTATCTACAAAGTATGCTATCTGTATACCACCCGGAACGCTACGCTCGGCGACCTTTACCAGGAAGTGATTCTCAATCTGTGGAAAGCTTATCCCAAATTCCGGAAAGAATGCAAAATATCGACCTGGATTTACCGGATAGCCCTCAACACTTGCATCAGCTTCATCCGCAAGGAAAAGAATGTGCCGGAAATCGTCGCACTGACCCGCGAAGCCGACTGGATGACAGAAGAGAAAGACGAACTGACGGAAATGCTGCGGCAACTGTACCGGATGATCAATCAATTGGGACAACTGGACAAATCGATCGTACTGCTTTACCTGGAAGAAAAAAGCTACGAGGAAATAGCCGAAATCACCGGACTGACTGTGACCAATGTAGCCACTAAGCTGAGCCGGATCAAGGACAAACTTAAAAAGATGAAAAAGGAGGAATAAGATATGGAACTGGATGACTTGAAGAAATCGTGGAATGCTCTGGATGAACACCTGAAAAACAAGGAGTTCATTGAAGAAAAAGAGATAGCACAACTGCTGGGACGTGCCCGTAACAAGATGAACAGCATCGACCGGTTCAACAGGAAACTGCGTTTTGCCTCGATCGGCATACTGACATTAGCGGTGCTCTTCTGGATATGCGCCGACACACTTACAGACCTTTTTTATTGGATAGCCCTCTCACTGTGCATCCCGGCTCTTTGCTGGGATTTGTACTCCGCCCATTACCTGAGCCGGACCCGGATCGATGAGATGCCTCTGGTCACAGTCATCTCCCGCATCAATCGGTACCATAGATGGATGGTTCGCGAATGGATCATAGGTATCCTCTATCTGCTTGCGATGGCTACTTTTTTCTTTTTCCACAGGCAAGTCTGGCAATATGGTGCTGCGGGAATTATCGTCAGCCTGATCGTCTGGGCCATCGGGCTCGGAATCTGCCTATGGGTATATCGCCGGAACATAAGACATATAAAAGAAATAAAGAAGAACCTCAACGAGTTAAAAGAATTAAATCATACAGCTTAACTTAAACCATACTTTACAAATTCTCTCTAACTTTGAAGAGGCGTTCGGAAGTCCCCCCCAAAAACTTACCTGCGCCTCTTTTTATGTATTCAACTCCATAGTTAAGAAAATATGCTGCAACGAGTTTTAGGCTTTCTGATAGTAATCCTTGTACTGCCGGACATTTATATTTACCGGACATTTATCAAACAACTGACTCTAAGTCTTTTCTGGCGGATTCTGTACTTCTTCCCCACTCTTTTCCTGATGGCAGGAGTCGTGTCACTGGCTTTCTTTGCCAACTATGAATACGCCGAGCAACATACGTTATGGATAGGGCGTTTTGCCGTTGTCTTTTTCCTATTTGCTTCACCGAAACTAATTTTCACGATCTGTTCCATCATCGGACGCCCGTTTAACCGATGGTTGCACTGGTCCCGGAAGCCCTTTGTGGCAACCGGACTGGTACTTGCCACACTCAATGCGGCGCTGATTCTTTACGGATCGATGGTCGGCAAAGACCGTTTCGAAGTAAAGGAGGTCACTTTCCGGTCTCCCCGTCTACCCGAAGCCTTCAACGGATACCGCATTGTCCAGTTGTCCGATATCCACATCGGGAGTTGGCAGGGAAACGCCAAGAGCCTGCAACGGATGGTGGACCTGGTGAATGCACAAAAACCGGACTTAATCGTATTCACGGGTGACCTGGTGAACAACCGGGCTGCGGAATTGGACGGATTTGAAGAGATACTGTCTCAACTGCATGCCACAGACGGCGTCTACTCCATATTAGGGAACCATGACTACGGACCTTACTATCGCTGGAAAAGCAAGCGTGACCAGGTAAACAACCTGAACGACCTGAAGAAAAGACAGGCCGACATGGGCTGGATACTGCTGAACAACGAGCACACCCTGCTACACCGGGGAAATGACAGCATTGCCCTGATCGGGGTAGAAAACGAAGGAGAACCTCCTTTCTCCCAGCACGGCGACCTGACCAAAGCACAGGCAGGAACAAACGGGCTGTTCAAGCTGTTACTAAGTCATAACCCTACCCACTGGAGGCGTGAAGTGTTACCTCAATCGGACATCGATCTGATGTTGGCGGGACATACTCATGCCATGCAACTGGCCATCGGACATCACTCGCCTGCCTCCTGGATTTATCCGGAATGGGGAGGTATGTACATGGAGGACAACCGGGGGCTGTACGTAAACGTCGGCATGGGATTCGTAGGTCTGCCTTTCCGCTTCGGAGCATGGCCGGAGATTACCGTGATAACACTGGATAAATGAAAAAATACTGGCAAATACTGAAGAAGTACAAAATAAGCCTGCTGGCATGCCCGTTGCTGGTACTCGTGTCGGTGATGTGTGAAACCGTTCAGCCGATGTACATGGCGGATATTATAGACAACGGAGTGATGCAAAGAGACCTCTCCGTCATCACTGCCGTGGGCGGAAAGATGATACTGATCTCCATTGTCGGACTGATTTTTAGCATTGCCAATGTCTACGTATCTTCCCATGCATCCATTGGTTTCGGAACCGATCTGCGCACCGGCCTTTTCGGCAAGATACAGCAACTCTCTTTCTTCGACATCGACCGGTTCAGTACGGCTTCGCTTATTACCCGCCTGACCAGTGACATCAGCCGCATCCAGCAAGTCATCATGATGTCGATGCGCCTGATGCTGCGCTCTCCGCTGATGCTTGTCATGGCGGTGTTTTTCGTTGTACGCATCAATCTCGAACTAGCGGGTGTCCTGCTGGCTGCCATCCCTATATTGGGTTTCAGCGTATTCTTTATTCTCCGGAAAGGTTTCCCCTTCTTCCTGAAGGTTCAGCAGAAGGTGGATCAACTGAATGAGGTGGTACGCGAAAACCTGATTAACATCCGGGTGGTAAAGTCATTTGTACGAGAGGACTTCGAAGCACATAAGTTCAAAGACAAGAGCGAGAGCCTGCGTGATACGGTGATTCATGCTTCCAACATCATTGTCTCCATCTTTCCGGTAATGCAACTGGTGATGAACCTGTCTATCATCGCTATCCTCTGGATGGGAGGCCACAAGGTGATGACCGGAGAGCTGAAGGTAGGCGAACTGATATCGTTTGTCAACTACCTGGGACAGGTGTTGATGTCATTAATGATGCTTTCCATGATCATCATGTCTTATGCCCGTGCTTCTGCCTCGTCGAAACGTATTTTAGAGGTACTGGACACACAACCTTCGCTGACCGACACACCCGAAGGCATGCGGAGCACCCGAGAGATTGAAAAAGGAGAGATCGCCTTCGAGAAGGTCAGCTTCCGTTATGGCGGCGGAGAGACGGACGTATTACGAAACATCAGTTTCCACATCCGCCCGGGCGAGACAGTGGCCATAGCAGGTGCTACCGGATCGGCAAAAAGTTCACTCGTGCAACTGATCCCCCGCCTCTATGATGTCAGCGCCGGAGAAATACGCATTGACGGCATCCCTGTACAAGACTATAACCTGCGCGAACTCCATGCCCGCATCGGAATGGTGCTGCAAAAGAACGAACTCTTTACGGGAACCATCGCCGAAAACCTTCGCTGGGGAAAACCGGATGCCACGCAAGAAGAACTCGAAGTGGCAGCCCGTGCCGCCGAAGCCCATGAGTTCATCTGCTCGTTGCCTGCCGGATACGACACACTGCTGGGACGGGGTGGAATCAACCTTTCCGGCGGACAGAAGCAACGCATCTGCATCGCCAGGGCCTTGCTGCGTAAACCCAAGATATTGATACTGGACGACAGTACCAGTGCCGTAGACTCTGAAACGGAACTCCGTATCCGGAACAACCTGAATGCCTGGCTGCGGGATACCACGGTGCTTATCATCACCCAACGCATATACACCATGCAATCGGCCAACCGGGTCATTCTGCTGGACGACGGGGAGATAGAATCCATCGGCACCCCGGAAGAGTTGTTGGAACGGTCGGAAATGTATCGGGAAATATATTACTCACAGCAAATCGTTATCTGACCATGGCACACGGAGATCATCTGAAATACAGCGGAAAGCCTAAGGCGGGAAAGAAAACATTTCTACGCCTGATATCGTACGTGGCCTGTGACCGGCGGTTACTGATTGTGATCGGTGTGCTGATCGTGATCAGCATTGCAGCCAACCTCACCGGATCGTACATGCTTCGCCCGATTATCAACGAGTACATCCTGCCGGGCGACTTTCAGGGACTGGTGCGCATCCTGCTGTTCCTGGCAGCCATCTACCTGACAGGAGTAGCGGCTACTTACATCGAATATATCCTGCTGAATAAGATAGGACAACGCACCGTGACCCGGATGCGTGAGGAACTGTTCGGCAAGATGGAACGTCTGCCTGTCAGATACTTCGACACCCATCAGCACGGTGATGTCATGAGCCGGTACACCAACGATATTGACCGCATCAGTGACGCATTGACCGACAGCCTGTCCGATATGCTGTCCAGTGCACTGACGGTTATCGGTATTTTCTGCCTGATGATCTTTATCAGCCCGATACTGACAGCGGTAACGCTGATTACTGTCCCCCTGATGTTCCTCAGTGCCAAAGGCATTGTGAAACGGAGCCGGAAATACTTCAAAGCGCAGCAGGAAGCACTGGGAATGATGAACGGCTATGCGGAAGAAATGATCAGCGGACAGAAAGTGGTGAAAGTATTCGGACACGAACAGAAGGTGGAAACAGACTTCGGGATACTGAACCAAAGCCTGAAGGACAAATCGTTGAAAGCACAATTCTACTCGGGGCTAATGATGCCTGTCATGCAAAACCTCAATACGCTGAACTATGTGATCATCACCATTGTGGGGGCTTTACTGGCCATCTTCCGCGGATTCGACGTAGGCGGACTGGCAGCTTTCCTGCAATATTCACGGCAGTTCGGCCGCCCGATCAATGAACTGGCAAGCCTTTACAACAGCATACAGGCTGCCATAGCCGGAGCCGAACGTATCTTCGAAATCATAGATGAAGCGCCCGAGAAAGCGGATGTTCCGGAAGCCGTCACACTGAAAAATATAAAAGGAGACGTAGCCCTGAAGAATGTGTATTTCGGCTACCGTCCGGAGAAAACCATCTTGAAAGGAGTGTCCCTGCATGCACCGGCAGGAAAGAAAATAGCCCTGGTAGGCGCCACCGGAGCCGGAAAGACAACGATATTAAACCTGCTTCCCCGCTTTTTCGATATTCAGTCGGGAGAGATCACCATCGACAATCACCCGATCGACCGGATCGAGCGCAACAGCCTTCGCCGTTCAATGGCTATCGTGTTACAGGACACCCATCTCTTCACAGGTACGGTACGGGAGAACATCCGCTTCGGACGCCTCAGTGCGACGGATGACGAGGTAGTGGCAGCCGCCCGCCTGACCGCTGCCCATTCGTTCATCAAACGCTTGCCGCAAGGGTACGATACTTTGCTCGAAAACGACGGAGCCAACCTGAGCCAAGGGCAACGGCAGCTATTGAACATTGCCCGTGCCGCAGTGGCCGATCCGGCCATCCTGTTGCTGGACGAAGCAACGAGCAACATAGATACACGCAGTGAAATCTTGATCCAGCGGGGATTGGACCAGTTGATGCAGGGACGCACCAGCCTGATCATCGCCCACCGCCTGTCTACGATCCGCAATGCAGATACCATCCTGGTACTGGAGCACGGAGAAATCATCGAGCAAGGCAGTCATCAGGAATTACTTGCATTGAAGGGAAAATATTATTCGCTGAATGAAGAGCAATTCAAATAAACGGACTACCACAGAAACCGCGCCGGGGATGGAGCAACCGTAATCCCGATTCGGAAGAGGTATCAGATAGAAAGTGATTGATGCAAACAGCGATACATTAAGAAAGCAAATACCCGGTTTCACAAACAGCACCTTTCGATAAAAGCAGTAAACCGGAGAGGGAAAGTCCCCAAAAGTGGGGTTACGGAGGTGAAGAACCGGGATTGAACAGGTGAAGAACCGGGATTTTTCACAAAAGAAGCAAGCATTTCAGGAAAAAGAAGTAAGCATTTGGTCCGAAAGAAGTAAGCATTTCCCCAATATGCTTACTTCTTTTTCAAATATCTCCTATTGTTTTTGTCCATCAGGTCTATTGTCCTGTTTTTCTCCCCTGATTCTTGCGTTTTCCGTTCCGGTTGTGAAGTGTCCGAAGCACTTAAAGGAACAACAGAAAGACACGGCTTTCCTTCAAGGAAATACTTCAGCGAAGCAATCGCACCTATCTTGTGACATTCTATCAGAAAGCGAGCGGAATCACCGTCCATAAGACAAACCCATAACTCCCTACAGGACGTTTTTTCCATTCGGACCGCACTCCGGCCCCGAAAAAACGCAGCCTGACGATTTCCAATTATCAATTTGTCAAAGTGATAGCACTCTTCCCATTCGCCGCACGATGGAGTTGCACTTGCACGGCGATGCGCTCACTCATCTCCTGTACATGGGAAATGACTCCGATCTTCCGTCCCTGCATCTGCAATTGCTCGAGAGCTTCCATCACCGTGCGCAAACTGTCGGCATCGAGCGAACCGAAACCTTCATCGATGAAAAGTGACTCCACTTTCAGGTTATTGCTTGAAAGAGACGACAGGCCGAGAGCCAACGCCAGGGAGATCAGAAAAGATTCTCCGCCGGAAAGAGAATAGACGGTACGCACCTCGTCACACATATCGCAGTCGATCACTTGCAGGGCGAGCGTTCCCGGCACCTGCTGCAACCGGTAACGTTTCGATAGATAAGACAGGTGCTTGTTGGCATGCATCAGCAACAGATTCAACGTATAGCTTTGGGCAATCACCTTGAACTTTGTCCCGTCCGCACTGCCAATCAGTTTATTGAGTTTTCCCCATCGGTTGGCTGTCTCCTGTTTTTCGGTCAGTTCCTGCTCCAGTTGCTTCAGCTTCTTCCGGTTTTGCTCCTGTTGCAAAAGACGTGCTTCGACGGTCGACAGACGCCGTTCGGTCTCCTGATTGGTGGCTTGCCGGCGGGCGATCGTCTCCGGCAAATGTTCCGGATCGGCTATCTGTTCTTTCCGAAGCATCAATTCGTCGATGGAGCTGTTCAGTTGCCTGATCTCTCCCTGCATACCGGAAATACGCGACTGGACTTCTTCTCCCTCCTTGCGCACCTGTTCCACGGAATCGTTTAATTGTTTCTCTTTTTTCCGAATAGCGGCTTCCGCATCCTCAACAGATTTGCCTTTCAACAAAGGAGCCCGTTCCTGACGGAGAGTTATCAATTGTTCACTGACCACTCGGAACTGCTCCCGAGCAGTCGTTTCCGCCGTTTTCAGTAGTTCAAATTGCTCTTTAGCAGCCAGAACTTGCTGCATCAACAGATGGCAACGGGCCACCCCTTCGCGCAAAGCCTCACAAGCCGAGCGAGCCGTCCTGATCTGCCCCTCATGCTGTTGCCATTCCTTGTAGAGCTGATGGTATTGGTGCATTTTCTCCGCGAGCAGATTTAGCTTCCCTTGCACGGTATGCAATTGTTTCTCAAAATAGTCCGGATTTTGCTCCTCTTCAGACGAAGGACGTTTCTGCTCAGCCTCTTGGAGGAACGCCTGCAACTGTACGGTTATCTCTCCGGACAATTCCGACAGATGAAGCAAATCCTGTTTCAAGGCAATATTCCGGTTATTTAGTTGCTGATACTCAGCAGATGCGGTTTGATATTCCTGTTCGATGTTCTGATACAGGCTATGGACTACCTGTTCCTCATTCCTATAAGGATGGTCAGTGCCCCCACATACCGGACACGGTTCATTCTCACGCAAATTCTGCCGCAAGGTCCGAACGTCTTTCCCCATCGCGATACGGGCATTCTCAAAAAGGCGTTGCAGCACTTTCAGTTCAGCCTCCTTCTCTGACAACCGGGTGGTCAGAAGGGTTATCTCTTTCCGCATCTGTTCTTGTTTGTGCCCCATCTCTTCCTGTTGTGCTTTCAGACGTTCGGCCTCTGTCCCCGCTTTTCTCCATTCCAACATCTGCTGGCGGGCATTCTGCAAACGGGTTTGTTCCTGCATCCATCGGGCTTGCTCGTCAGTCACCGCTTCAATCCCAAAAGCATTCAGACGGTTCACACGCGCTTCGTTCTTTTCCTGAAGAATGGCAAGTTGGTCTTCCTGCTCTTTCAGCCTGTTCCGGACAGATTCAAGAAATAGCCCGGTCTCTTCCGTAACCGGTAGCTCGATCTCTCCCGTCAGATTCTTCAACGAATGGCAGGAAGTATGCAGGGCTCCCTGCACAGATTGCAATTTATTGGCTTGTGCATTCACTGCCTTTTCAGCACCTTGCAGTATCTCCTCTACCTGCTTAGATTGGCTGACCAGTGATTGGATCTGAACATCCAGTTCACGTGCCCGGCTAAGATCGGGTTGCACAGCTTCACACTGTCCCCTGAAGCGAATGAGAGAGTCGGACTGGCGTGTATATTCTTCCCGGAGCTTCTTACTTTTTTCTTCATCCAGCCGCATATCCTGCACTTTCTTATCACGCTGCTCCTGCTGCAACTTCAGAGTATGCAGCACCGATAGCTGTGCATTCAGGTCTATCAATGCTTTGCTTCCCTGTTCACGAAGGTTGGTCAGACTCTCTTTTTCGGTCCGTAGAAGAGTGATTTCCTCTTCGGAAAGCAGTTCGATCAGAGTGGCATTGCTCTTCAGCTGATTCAGTTCTGCATCGGCTGTTTTGCTACGCAGATAGATTTCACTGGAAATACGGGAGTATATCTCCGTTCCGGTCAGCTTCTCGAGCAACTCGGCTTTGGCAGACTCACGGGATTTCAAGAAAGTAGCGAAGTCATTCTGGGCAAGCAGCACCGTACGGGTAAACTGTTCGTAAGTCAAACCGACCAAAGTCACCAATTGTGCCAACAACTCTTTCCTCGTTCCCTGTAGTTCCTGATTGGCAGTCAGATCGGTCACTTGTATCGTCTGCGACCGCAAAGCACCGTTAGCCCGGCTTCCTGTCCGGCGTACCGACCAACGAGAACGATAACAGTGTCCGGATGCTCCTAAAAAATCAACTTCGGCAAATCCCTCTCCCGTCCCTCTGCGAAGGATATTCTTCACATCGGCCTGATTCACCCGACTCTCACCGATATCTGACATATAAAGACTCTCGACCGAAGCGGAGAAGCGGGGTGTCTTATCATACAGCGCCAGACAGAGCGCATCCAGTATCGTAGATTTTCCGGCTCCTGTAGGTCCGGATATCGCAAAAATTCCGGCAGAGCGTAAAGGCTCGGCTTGGAAATCAATTTCAAAAGTTCCTTCAATGGAAGCCAGATTTTTTAATCGTATGGTTAGTATCTTCATGGTTATTCGGTTTGCTTTCACCACAGATTACACGGATTAACACAGATCAATAGATGATCTCGTTGATAGTAAAGATTAAAAGATCTGTGTGAATCCTAATGGTGATCTGTGTAATCTCCGGTAATCTGTGGTGAATTCCTATTTGATTCATTCTAAATTGATGGTCCGGCAAGCCTCCTGGAACAAATTTACCAGTTCTTCCGGCATCTCCGTCTGGTAACTGTTCTCAAAGGTTGCTTTCACAATCTGTAAGGGATTCATCTCCTGCAATCCGGCGGTCAGGGTTTCTTCTTCCACGCTCCCCTCTGCCGCCTGCCGATAGAAAGAAACGATACGGGCCAGCCGGACCGGCTTGCCTTCCAGTATTTCTTCCACTTGCTGCCGCAACATCGGCTCCGGTTCGCTTAGTTTCACCTTGACTTCCAGATAGGGCATCGGTTCATCTTCCGGTAGTTCCAGCCCGCGCAATTCATCCAGCACCTCGTCCGGAGCCGCAGCTTCTGTGGCAGGGATACTTAGCAAACGCACCAACGGAGTATATTCAAGTTTCTCTATCTCAACCGCCCAACCTTCATCCAGAGTCACTTTTACCACTCCGTGGTGATAATGCTTCTCGGCAAACGACATAGGTAAGGGACTGCCGGCATAACGGATATTCTCCCTGCCCGATACGCGCTGAGCCTTGTGGATATGCCCTAAAGCCGTATAAACAATCTGTTCGGGAAAAGACTCGGGCGATACACTCTCCAGACCACCGATGATGATGCGCTCACTATGATCTTTCTCGGCAATCTCCGAACCGGTTGCCAGCAGGTGTCCGACAGCCACCAATGCCTGTCCGTCAGTCCGCTTCTTCAACGCATATTTCAACAAACGGGCATACAGTTCCTTCACCCCTTCCGCATACGGATTGCCTTCAGTCTCTACCACCGGATAGTCTCCCTGTCGCAAGAAAGGTACCGCCAGGCATAGGGCTTCTACCTCCCCCGCCGCATTCTTCAATTCTACCAGTAAATGCTCATAATCTATTTTGCCATTCTGTTTACGGACAATTCCTTTAATCTCCGTACGCATCTCCTGCAACAAAGGCAGAGGAGATTCCAGCCGGGCAGCCGAATCGTGATTGCCGGCCACAACAACCAACTGCAATCGCGGATTCTCAGTCGTCACCCTGTGAATGAAACGATAGAACATCCGCTGGGAAGCAGCAGACGGATTGGAAACATCAAAGACATCTCCGGCAACAATCAGTACATCAATCTTGTTCTTAGTGAGGACACCGGCCAACCAGTCCAGAAAATGTTCGTGTTCCTGTGTGCGGTCATACCCGAAAAAGGTTTGTCCCAAATGCCAATCGGCTGTATGTAGTATACGTATCATGCTATTGAAATTTGAAACAAAGTTAGCAATTATTCAGGACAGCAATATTATTTTGTTTATTTTTGCACAAGCTAAAACCAAAATCATTATGAAGATACTATACTATATTTATCAAATCTGCATTGCATTGCCCATTTTGTTAGTATTGACTATCCTCACGGCGGTTGTCACAATCGTTGGTTCATTGCTGGGAGGAGCCCACATCTGGGGGTATTATCCGGGGAAAATATGGTCACAACTGATCTGCCTTTTTCTGTTGATCCCGGTCAAAGTGCATGGGCGCGAAAAGCTACATGAAAGAACTTCTTACATCTTTGTCCCCAATCATCAGGGCTCATTCGATATCTTTCTGATTTATGGTTTTCTGGGACGTAACTTTAAATGGATGATGAAAAAAAGCCTTCGCAAAATTCCTTTCGTCGGAAAAGCATGCGAAAGCGCAGGACATATCTTTGTAGATCGCTCGGGACCGAAAAAGGTACTTGAAACCATTCGTCAAGCCAAAGACTCCCTGAAGGACGGAGTATCATTAGTGGTCTTCCCGGAAGGAGCCCGTTCTTTCACCGGACACATGGGATATTTTAAAAAAGGAGCTTTTCAATTGGCAGATGACTTACAGCTTGCCGTAGTTCCCGTAACCATAGACGGCTCTTTCGAAATCCTGCCACGCACCGGCAAATGGATTCACCGTCATCGCATGATTCTGACCATTCATGATCCCATCCCTCCCAAAGGACAAGGAGCAGATAATATGAAAGCTACTATGGCCGAGGCTTACACAGCTGTAGAAAGTGCACTTCCCGATAAATTCAAAGGAATGGTGAAGAACGAAGATCAGGATCGATAGACGTTCTTAAATAGAAAAAACACTGGTAAAAAATGAACGATGAACAAGCTGCATTGACTATCGCACAGCTTGTTCATCGTTCATCTTTTAAGAGCCCATTGCTCAAAGCATTCACTATTTAAAAGGTATTCAACGCTTACCAACCCTCTTCTTCAACACGAATACCGGAAGGAAGAAAAAGATTCCGATGATAGACATCACCAATCCTCCGATAGTTCCTGCCGCTAATGGGAACCAGAATGCCTCCTTATCCGTACCGACCATAAAGGGAATAAAACCAAGGATGGTGGAAACCACCGTCAGGAAGATAGGAAGGATTTTTGCATTCCAGGCTTTGGTATAAGCTCTCAAAGCCGACATTCGGGGATGACGCCTCCGGATGGCATTGTATTCGTTGAGGATATAGATACTGGCGTTCACCGTAATACCACATAGCAAAACGAACGAAGCAAAGCCACCTTGGTCAAAGTTCAGCTTAAACCAATAGAACGTCAGGAATACCCCGATATACGACACGGGAATGATGAATATGATGGCCAAAGGCTGTTTCAAAGAGTTGAACAGAATACTGGTAGTAAAGAAGATAATGGCAATCACTACCAGCAAAAGCAAGTATTGCTTGTTATCCTTTTTTCCCCAACCCCAGCTCTCTCTCTCCGACTGAGCCGTATACCCCATCGGCAACTCTTTATTGAATTCTTCCAGATCCCGCTTCAGGATTTTGTTTCCCTGCTCGCCCGAACCGATATATTCGTATTGCAGGCATAGCCTGTACTGCTGGTTCTCCTTGGCAACCTGTTGGGGCATCTGCCCTTTTTCCATAGTGGCCAGTTCAGACAGCTTATACTGTTTATCGTCTGTTCCATACGGAAAATATTGCATGGCCCAGATATCATATTCCTGAGACTGCTTGGAAGAAAGCTTTATCTTTTCCGAACCATTTTCCGCCACTACCGAGCCGATCTCCATATTCTTACCATATATCGGCCGGATGGTGGAGAACAGAATATTGGCATTGATATTCTCCTGCGCCATACGTTCACGGTTCAGATTAAAATAGAACTCCTGATAATCGTCTTTCCAATAAGAGAAATACGAATTGATGATGACTTCCTTGATCCGTCTGTGGGTCAGCAACTTGGCTTTCAACTTTTCAGCCCACTCGTACAGTTCATCATAATTGTATCCGTACATCTTCACCTGAAACGAACCGGCTCCCTCACGAACATCATTACTGAACCCCTGATCCTGCAAGCCGTATACACCCCAGCTACCTCCACCCAGTTGCAGGGCCTTACTGATAATGTTGGCTTTCAGTGTATAGGGGAAACCGCTATTCTGATGCTCTTTGGTAAAATAGATATTGATATTACCCCGACGGGCATTGTATACCGAGGTTTGGAACTGCTTAATTTCTTTAAACTGGCTCAGATAGATTTCCATCTTCTTGATCAGTTCGTTCATCTGCTCCAACGTACTGCCATTCGGAAGATTGGCATATACATACAACACGACTTCTTCGTTCCGGGTAAAATAGCTGCCGTTGTATACCTTCTGGATAAACAGGCGCAAACTACCTCCCAATGCTTTGTCGACTATCGGCTTGATCTTCTCTTTGTAAGTGGACGATCCCAAGGTTTTGTTGTACCACTCCGTGGCACGTCCTTCACCCTCCACTTTATCCGGAAGCATAAACACCGGAAGTCCGAACAATAGTATCAACAAGATGCAGACAGCCACACGCCAACGACACAATTTACGTATCATCCAGCCATAGAAGCGGGTAAAGTAAACCGTTATTCTTCGCGGAAGAGAGGCCCGGAGAAGGAAGAAGCGGGATTGGGTCCGACGGCGTTTCCTCTTTTTCAACCCGATCTTTTCGATCAGGGCAGGTACGAAGAACAGAGCGACAAACAAGGATACGGCGAGGTTGATAATCACCACGGCTGCAAAGTCCTGCAAGTTCAACCGTATCTTCTCGTCAAGGAAGAAGATGATCACCAAAGCTCCCATTGTAGTCAGAGTAGCGGCCAGGATAGACATAAAGGCTTTCAGGTTACGCCGGTGCAGGATATGGTCGGTCATCACAATCGTATTGTCTATCACCAGATTGAGCGAAACCGTAATACCGGCCAGCGAATAGAGCTGCATCTCCAACCCAAAAAGATAATAGAAAATGACTGCTACCGCAATATTGATGCTCAGGCTGACTACAATCAAGAATAGGTAACGCGGATTCAGAGTGATAATCAGCACAAAGAACAGCAAGATCAGAACCGTAAGGCCGGTACGCAGATAAATCTTGTTCAATTCTTCGTGAATAAATTCCGTCGCATCATAACTGGTGTGAATTTCATATCCGGCAGGCAACACCTTTTGTATGGCCTCCATCTCTTCTTTCACTTGTTTGCTCAATTGCAATTGATTGGCAGTTTCTTCTGCTGTTATCGACAGATAAATGGAGTTAAGTCCGTTGATGCGATAATAGCTTTGGGGGGCCTCTTCCATGTGGGACACAGTTACAAGCTCGTCCAGACTGATCAATTTACCTTCGGCACTCTTCACCCGGATACGGGATGCATCAAAACCCTCATCTTTTGTTTCAGGCATCAGCGCCAACCGGATCCACTCTTTACCCCCTGTAGATGATTCGACATTATAGGTACCGAGGAACTCTTTCAGATAATAGCGGCTGACAGCCTGCTGGATATCACTCAAAGTAATTCCCAATCGTCTCAGTTGTTCGCTATCATACTCCAAGACCCACTCCATGGGAGTAGCTCCGCTCAGGTCTATCTTATAGATGCCCTGAATCTGTGCCAGTCTTGTTTTGATATGCTCATCGGCATATTGCTGAATCAAGATAGGAGTAGAAGGAGCGTTGAGTGTAAACGACATAAAAGGGCGGGAAGCATTCTCGTCCGGGCGCTTCATCCTGATATAAGGATAGCTCACTCCATCGGGAAGCTGCGGCCAGGTCTGCCGGATAATGGTAGAAGCCTCAAAACGTACCGCATCTATATCCGCATACTTATCCAATTCAATGGTGATGCTTCCCGAACCATTATCGGAGGTAGAATAGATATTCTTTATGCCCTTGATACGTGCCAACATAGCCTCCAGTTTACTGGTAGCCTCTATTTCCACCACCCTCGACGAAGTACCGGGCATACTGAACTGCACCGTAAAACCGGGCAGGGTTCTCGAAGGGTTCAGCTTTACGGGAAGCAGGGGGATTAAGGCCAGACCGATCAACGCCACGCATATAAAGGCGACAATCAGCGTAAAAGAAGAGGCTTTCGTCTGCGTTTTTATTTTAGAAGGATTATCCATCGTTTCAATGTTAGTTAGCACTATCGCACCAATTGTCCTCCCGCATAGTCAAACTTGTCAGTCAGCGAGATTCCGGTAGCAAAGTCATGTAACGTCAGTTTACGTATCTTATAATAGTTCAGCCAATAGTTTTGCAAGGCTGAAATGTAATTCTGTTGTGCCTCTTGCTGACGGTTCAGAGACAGGGTCAGGCTGTTGATATCTGCTTTCCCGATGATAAACCGCTGACGAGTCTCGTTATAAGCCAGGATAGAGAGGTCTAGTGCTTCTTCGGCACTGGTGATCATATTCTGTTGAATATTGAAATCGTTCACAGTCATGATCACTTCTTCGTCCAGGCTGATTTCATCCTGGCGGGCAGAAGTTTTCACCACATTCAGGTTATTGCGGGCCATGTTATATTTACCTTTCCTTACCCCCCAGTCAACCAACGGAATACTGACACTGACTGATACCAAGTCCTGCTGCATGGGTTTGTGGTACACATCTCCAAAATTATCAGCCACCTGGTTGAAACCGATACTGGCATTCACGCTCGCATTGAAACGCGACTCTTTTTTCGTCTTGTCCACATTGCGTTCGGCTTCCAGTACGTTCTGCTTTAACCCCAGTAACTGAGGATTGTTTTCATGTGCCATCTGCAATGCCTTGTCCACCGGTATCACCAATTCCTGAGGCCGGACAGGCAAGTCGATATCGATAACCGTATTCTTATCCAGGTTCAGGAACGAAACCAGCGAAAACATGGCGCGTTTCAGAGCACTAGCCTTGTTCTGCAACGTATTGCGTGCATTCACCACATCCAACTTCAGTGTCAATAAGTCGGCTTTCGAGATGGCTGCTATCTTCTGGCGTTGCACTCCGATGCTATAAAGCGTATCCGAAGAAACCATATTCTCCTTGGCCAGGTTATACTCGGCCTGCGCCATAGCCAGGTTAAAGAAATACGTAGTGGCCTGCACGGATACGGCTTCCACATTATACACAAACTCTTTCTTTACTTTTTCATATTTCAAGGGTTCAATCTTTCTCTCCCACTTGAACGAATTATATCCGACCAGGCTCTGTGAATATCCCAACCGGATAGGTACACTGGTAAACTGCGTTGTCTTGTTCCCACCAAAACTACGCATATATCCCAATTGCGATTGCAGGTAGAAAGTACCGCCGGTCAAATCGAAGTTCTGCTGGATAGCCAGATTACCCGATGCATAGAACGACTGTTGGCTACGATAAACATCCAAGTCCTTTTCCGAATCGTATCGCTTGGTGATATCCCGGTTATACTCGGCAGGAGTCATATTCAAAGTAAGGCTCGGCAGGCGATTGGCCTTGTAAGTCCGATACTCCCAGTAACCGGAAAGATACATATTCTGCGTACGGAATGCCTCCAGTGAACTGTCATTGGCCAATTGTATCGTCTTCTGCAAATCGAGTTTTATATGATCCTGAGCCTTCGCTACAGAAGCCCCAAACAGCAAGGCTGCTATTACTATATAATATCTTTTCTTCATATCTATCGTTTTTCTTTATTTCTATAAATAAACCAATACAACAAAGGGATGATGAACAAACTCACCAGGGTACCGATTGTCATAGTACCTATCATGGCTATGGACAGCGGTTTCTGAAGTTCGGAACCAAGGTCGAACGAAAACAGTAACGGTACCATTGCAAAAATAGTGGTCAACGATGTCATGATAATCGGTCGTAATCTTCTTCGTCCGGCTTCATGAATGGCCTCCAGTAATGGTACTCCCTCCTTACGCAATTCGTTGATGGCATCCAGCTTCAGGATGGAGTCATTGATCACGATACCGCAAGTCACAATCAAACCGATGGCCGACATCAGGTTCAATGTATGTCCGCACACCCAAAGCAATACCAATGCAAACGCCACGTCAATCGGTATTTCCATCAACACCAGCAAAGGCTGCATGAAACTCTCGAACTGAGCCGCCAAAATGAAATACATCAGCAAAAGGGAGATGAACAGAATGACCACCAGTTCGTCCAGCATCTTCTGATTGGAAAAGAAGCTTCCCGAAAAGGCGATGTCCCAATCTCCTGTCTCGCTAGAGGTTTCTTTAACCTGGGTCATCAACTTCTCCGCATTCTCCACTCCATAGAATTTATAAGGAATATACTCCCCATTTCTTCCGGCTGTAATACTCTTCAAATCTTCTGCGGGAGTCACTTTTATCAGCTCCCGTAAGGGAATAAAGTTCACCTCTCCCGTCTTGCTGTCCGGTTGTGTCTGAATCAAGGTTTCCTGTAGAACCTGGTTAACCGTCTTTTCGTCTCCTGCAATGCTGATAGGCAGATATTGCTGATAAGAGTGCAACATAGCTACACTGTTTTCCTTGAAAGCAGTTCTCAGCACACGATACAACTCGTTATAAGAGATTTGATACAACAATAGCTTTTCCTGATTAATACTGAGGTTCAATTGGTTTTCGAAAGCAATACCTGTAGGAGGTATTCCTGTCTTCTGACCGAATGTTTGCTCCAATCCACGCAAAGTACCGGGGCCGGGTGCCCTGTCCTTATTGCGGGCATATAATTCGGCCACAATATCAGCCTCACCGGTCACAAACAGTTTCTCAAAAACTGTTTCAGGAGGAGAGAATGAAATCACAGCCAAAGGATAACGTTCTTTCAGCTTCTGATAAATTTGTTCCTGCAACGGAACAATCTCTTTCGAGGTTTCGGTCTTAAAATAAAGTTCCGCCTCCGATGACGACAACTCTTGTTCCCGGTTCAAAATGTAATCCTGCAATCCGATGGACGCTGTCTGCTCCACAGATGCTCCCTGCAACTCACGGAACAATTCGTCGACCCGGCGTTGATTCTCGTCCACATGAATGTTTTCGTTCCATTCAATACGGGTAATCAATTCATTTTCGTCGATATCCGGCATTCTTTCTTTATCGATAAAGTAGAAAAAGAAGATACATAACGGAAAAGAGATGGCACAGAACAATACACTCAACGTCTTATGACTGAATACCCAATCGATACCCTTATCGTAGAAGCGGTCCAGAGTATGTTCTTTCAAAGGATTATTAATTTTCAGCCTCAACCACTTCGGACCACCTTTGATCCCGGTACGATAGACCAACATATACAGAACAGGAAGCAACATGATACCGGTGAAATAAGAGACCATCAATCCTACCGTAACGGCAAAAGCCTGATCGTAAAAGATAGCACCCGCGATACCACTCATAAATACCAAAGGTACAAATACGGCGATTGTCGTAAACGAAGAACTCAGCATAGGAGTCACCACCTCACTTGTTCCCGCCACGCAGGCTCTCCGCAACGAATAACCCTTTTCCCTGTATTGCGATATATTTTCCGTTACGATAATCGAACTGTCGATCATCATACCCAGTGCCAGGATCAGTCCGGACAGGGAGATGATATTGAGAGACATTTTACACAGGTAGAAAAACAAGAAACTGATGACAATAGACACCACCATACTCAGCCCAATAATGAATGGAGATTTGACATCTCCCAAGAAGAGTACGGCAACGATACAAATGAAAACAAAACCGAGTGAGAGATTCTGCTGAAGATTGGATATTGTATAGTCCAGCAGTTCGGTTTGATTACGACTCACGCTAAACTCGATATCCGGATAGATCTTTTTGAAATAATCCATTGTTTCCGACAGAGCATCTTTCATATTGTCCATGTTCTCGTCGGCCTGCTTAATGATGGCAAGCGTCACGGCCCTTTTACCGTTCGACACAGATACTCCTTTTTCTTTGACCGGTACTATCGCTATCCGGCAAAATTCTTTCAACTGTATGATGCGATCTCCTTTACGGATATATATATTCTCCACATCTTCCGCAGTACGGAGCAGAGTTGAGAACTTGATGTTATATTCATAGTATCCATCCCGTACGGTCATGCTTCCCGGCTCTACATTGTTTTGCGCCAGAGCCGTCTCAATATCTTCAATGGATAATTCAAGCATAGCCAGTTTATCCATATCGGGTACAATCTGCAATTGTCTTTCCAGCAAACCGGTAACGTCTACCATTGCCACTTCCGGCAACTGTTCGATACGGCGTTTGATTACCGATTCTGAAAACTCACATAAATTCAGGAAAGCCTGCTGATCCGTCTCTTCATAAGCACTGTCTGTCTTTAAAGTCAGATTCAGATAGAATACCGGAATATCGGTAGCACTTGCCTTGATCACCTTCGGACGATCGGTATCTTTAGGCAAGTAGTTCATAGCTGCGTCAATCTTTTCGTTAACCTCTATGAATGCCAGGTCCGTATTGGTACCAAAATCAAAACTAAGCCGGATAATACCCGCACCGTCACGCGTTTCACTGGTCATGTCTTTTAGGGCAGCCACCTGAATCAATTGCTGACGGACAGGCTTCACGACTGTGTTTTCCAATTCACGTGCCGAGGTATTTTTAGCTGATACCTGTACGGTAATCTCCGGGATGGAGATATCCGGCAACAGCGATACCGGTAATGTGAAGTACGTCACCAACCCCACTATGAAGCAAGCCGTAAAAGCCATCAATACGGCAATGGGACGTTGTATCAGGAATTTAATCATAATTGTTCTGTGTTAGTGATTCATCCTTATTCAATGATTGTGACCGGAGCTTCGTGTGCCAGGTTAATGTTTCCGCTTACGATGACCGTATCTCCTTCTGTCAGTCCGTCGGCCACACTATAACTGTCTGCATTTTCCAAAGCGGTATGAATATAGTTCCATTGGGCCATCTTCCCATCTTTCAGGGTAAATACAACCTGCTTGCCCGAACGAAGTACGACTGCGCTTTTCGGAATCACCAACTGCTCTCCCAACGAACGATGTACACTGACACGTACATTCATCCCGCTAAACAGCTTACCGGCCCCGTTCACCCGGGCTTTCACCTTCACCATTCCTTTATCATCTACCAAAGGGTTGATTTCCGAAATACTTCCTTCGTGTACTGTTGCGGCATCCGAATAGGGCTTGATCACTACCTTATCTCCATTCTTTATTAATGGCAACTCACTTTCAAGTACAGTAAAATCTACTTCCATCCCCTGCATATCGATCACCGTACAGAATACATCCGAAGTACTGGCCAGATTGTAGGGTTTCGAAAACAGGTTAGCAACTACTCCGTCAAAAGGTGCGGTCAAAGTAGCGTGCTCTGCATTGTATTTCGACATTTCATATTGTGATTTGCTCTGATCATAACCACTCTTCACCTTTGCCAGCTTCATTGTCTCTTCGGGTACCTGACTAATGTCGTCTGCCGGATAGCCCTGACTGATAAGTACATCCCTCAATTCCAATTCCGACTTTTTTAAAGCGTCTTCCGATTGCGACAACTGGTTGTCAAGTTTGAATTTGTCCAACTCCGCCAACTTCTGCCCCTTTCGTACCCGGTCTCCGTTCTTTACCCAAATATGGGCTATCACTTCACCACTTTCAAATCTCAGGTCAGCCATTCCCCTGGCAGAAATTTTTCCATTACTCACCAATTCATGATTGAATATCTGCTTTTTGAGCGTCATGACAGACACCTCGTTTTTCGTGTCGGGCAACACGGTTTCCACTCCTTTTTCAGAAGCACTCTCTTTCTTCTCACCGGAACAAGCTGTCAGCATTGTCAATGCCAGACAAAGCGTATAGAAGGGATACTGGTTTTTCATAATGTTATTAAACTTTTTCTCTATTAATTATGATTGCAAATATAGTTGGTTACTTTCTAAAACTCAAAATAAATGGTGGACTAATTCCGGATAACACAGAAGCTTAAATCCATTAATTATTAGCAATTTACGATTTTTACGTTACTTACATAGGTGGACAAAAAACTTTTCTTCCAATTAATCCGTCAAGATTCGGATAGGAAAACTGCATTTCATTCCCGAATCTTATTTGTAGTTCGTTTATTCTGTTTATCATAGCAAATTCTATTTATTTGATGTCTTATTTCCAAGACATATATATATGATGTATTTCATATTATTAGCATACAGTCACAAATATAATTGCTAATCTTCAGAAACGCAAAAGAAATTGTATACTTTTTCTTGCATTTAAAACATATTAATCATTTACATTTCTGCTATTTACGATTTTTTCGTTACTTACATCTATAACTAACTTCCTTATTTCATCCCTCATTTCCCGTACGGCTGTCGACTGTACTTTGGGTTCCTTAGTCAAGACCAAGTCCGCCATTTCATGGAATTTATCGGGCTGTAAATATCCAGGCGAGGCATATAGCTTCGCCAACAAGTAATATGGATAAATCCTTCCCGGCAATAAGTGAGTGGAACGCAAAAGCCATTTTTCAGCTTGAGCATATTCTCCTTTTTCCTGAAAATTCTTACCAATAATATTTAGTATCATCGGATCGCAACTTCGGGTAGAAGCTTCTTTCAATAATAGAATCGAAGCATCCGCCTCCTTTAATTTATGCAAACAATGCCCATACTCAAACAAAAAGGCCCCTCTTCCCTTTAATTTCGGATACAAACGTTCATAGCCTTCTTTTGCACTTTGATAAGCACCTGCCTGATACAACATACGGCAGTTGGCCCAGTCCTTGCACTCTTGATGCACATCTGCCTGCCACCAATGGTATCCGGAAAATCCCAACACACAAGCAAACGCCAGTTGCCAGGCAAGAAAGCGTCCTGCAATACAAGCCATCAGTAAAATCAGGAATGCAATAACAAAAGCAGGCAATTGCATCGGATAAGAAGAAAAAGCAAATACCAACAAAGAGATCACACTGCCACAAGGCCCCCAACGTTTCAGTTCCACACCTCTCCGTAGACAAAATCCTGCAAAAGCCAGGCAACAAAGCAATACGGGTATCCCCCACTCGAGTGCTATCTGCAAATATTCATTAAAAGCATATTCCGGACTTCCTGCCACCAATTCTTCCTGAGGCGAATAACTCCCTTCGGCAAAATAAGCTTCCTGACTTGTCCCATATGCCAGTGCAAAATTTCCTTGGCCATAACCTGTAAATGGTTTCTCTGCAATGGCCCGGCTACTGATTTTCCACATGAACAGTCGCCCGCTGGCCGAATCTTTTTTCAGGTTAAACAAACAGACTCCTCCGACCAACACAACTATACATAACACAGAGGTGACGGCCAGCACCTTTGTCTTTTTGCGCATCCACACTCTTTTCAAGCGTACCGGCCAGGATTTATGCGCTCCATATACCCAAATACCTGAAATAAGAGCAGCCACCCATGCCGAACGACTCATTCCCGCAGGAAGCACACAGAGTATAAGAAACAATACTGCCACGGCCCCATAATATCCCGTCCATTCCATCCAATTCTTATTCTCCCTTTTCCGTAATCGTAACCATTGATCCAGACAAAGAGGAAATATCATAGCCAGATAACCGGAATATGGTCCGGGATTAAAAAAAGATCCGGTCAGGGAATACAGAGAATGATGGGAAGAAGTAAAACCATAAAGCTGCCTCAAGCCATAAATAGCCTCAGAAGCAGCCAAAACAATAAAACTCCAAATAACGACCTGATAAAAATCAGCCCCCATATCATACCCCTTTCTATAATAGAGAAAGGCCAACACCACCCAACCGACAGCAGCTCCCATAGCAACTTTTGCCAGATAGAGCCATTGCCCCGACAACTCACCTGCCGGAAGCATCGGATCATTTACCCATACCACAGACAGCAGTGCACATACCATTGCCAGAAGTCCTCCACGAAGTATAATATGCATATAATCTACTTTTTCTCTCATCATTTTATTCTTTTAAATACCCGGTTCCAACGAATCTTTCCACGTAAAGGATCGTCCGACCGCCATATTGTAAATGCCCTACCTACAATATATGATTCGGGCAACATTCCCCAATAACGTGAATCCTTGGAATTTTCCATATTATCTCCCGATACGAAATAGTAATTCTCTGTGAACTTATATTCCGTTATTGCACTATCGCCCAGACATACCGCCTCTCCTTTTTGCCGCAGTCTCTTCTTCTGCTCCCAATGGATCAATCTTCCGTAAAGCAAACAAGACAATGTATCTATTTTCACCACCTGCCCTTTGGCCGGTACCGGAAGAGGTCCGAATTCCTGAATGGTCCATCCCAGACGTCCGTCCCACGGAAAAGCATCCATCACGATCCCATGTGAATCTTCCCTTCTGACACGTGCAATCCGATGTTGCGCCTGCACATTCCCCACACTGTCTGTGATTCCTTTTATATGATAATAGCCCTTACGTATTTCCAAAGTATCACCCGGCAAGGCAATACACCGTTTCACATAATACTTCATTATATCAAATCCGATGCTGTCGCTCCCATCCTGATAAGGGAAATTAAAAACAAGCACATCGTCCCGCTGAAACGATCCGAAACCCGGTAGACGATAGATATCCACTTCTTCTCCTCGCAATGACGCAAAGATATTAAACAGACGTGCCCCACCGGTCCATTTATCCACCAGTATTTTGTCTCCCGAAAGCAATGCCGGTTCCATTGAATTGGAGGGGATTTTGAAAGAAGTCAGGCAAAACACCTGCAATACCATCCAGGCAACAAAAGCCACACAAGAATAGAAACAGATATTCACAATCCAGTTCCCGATTCGTTTCACCAGTTTTATCCAAACCTCTTTCTTCATATATATACATTTTAATGCGATCCCCTGTCAAGAATCCAAGGAAAAAGAAACCAGATAAAATTCATGAGTTTCAGAAAAAGCAATCCCATACAGTTTATTTGGTTCCTGAGTTGAAGCACAAATTCTCAAAACGAGGCAATCAGTATTATATTTGATTAATTCCCGGCCATCCCAATCAAAAACAGATAAGTTATTAAATAAATTGGGATTCTTGTCACCTATAAATACACTATAAATCCTTTCATCTGTAGCACATAACGCAGAAAAGCCCCAAACAGTCTCCTCTGTGTTTTGGATAGTTCCGGATAAATATTGCACGACCGGAGGATAAAATTTTCGGATTGCTCTTAATTCTATGTTTTGTGATAAATCAAATAATTCAAGGATTCCTCCATATAAAGTTCCTACGGCCATCTTTTTACAATCCGGAGATATCGCAATTGCTGGCGATGACCAAACGGAACGTTCTTTCGGAGTATCTATAGGAAAATCATTGTAATCAGCCACCACTTTTGCATCTGCCAACATCTGAAAACGTTTTTGCTGATCCGACTTTGTTCCCAACTGACCATCTACCAAAAACCTACCATTCCGAAGTTCCCACACCCGGCGTAGTGTACCTCCTAAATCATAAAAAGACCGTTCTTCTATCAACGCTCCCCAATTATCAGCGTCTTTATCAAACTGATAAGTCAATAACTTCATAGAAGATTCGTCATACACAGAAATTTTCTTTTCACGTGCATTATAATAGCACATGTTCGCAGTAGTCGCTTCACCCGGTCCCTGCCCTCTTGTTACAAAACTTCCAAGCAGTTGCCCTGTAGTCTTATCATATACCTGCAACCAGGCATTATCTGCCAAAGCCAATATAAAGATATAGTCCTCACTAACAGCCATATCCAAAGGATAGCTGATCAGGAGTTCGTCCGACAAACGATGAGCATGTATTTTCTTTACTTCCGGAAACGTAGGAGGTGCATAAGCACTACGTTGTTTCTGACAAGAACACAAAATAGTTATTAAACAAACATACAGCGACAACTTCTTCCACATATATTAGTCAAGGCTACTTATTGCGATATTCTTTTCTATACTCGCAAAAATAATACATTTTAAATTATAAACACATCTTATTCGTAAAAACATTACCAAATGTTTTACTTAAAGTTCCTTTAACGACGCCACAATATCTTTAATCTGCGGTAGCAGTTCTAAAAACAATGAGCAAGACGTAAAACTGATATAATATACATTTTCACGCCCCTGCAAATACCATTCAGCCTTTTGCAAAGCAGATAATTCGTTAGTTTCCGGATGACGCTCTGCCTTATACGAAGTAAAAGCCATCTTTTTACCCCCATTCTTACTATTGACAGACTTATATATCACCTTCACCTGCGTAGTATCCGTCGATGCCCAAATACTGTCTTCCTTAAATATTTCCTGAAAAGATGCACATTTTTGTATTTCCATAATGGTCAATACCGCACCACAACGATCTTTACGTTTTGAATATACTCTCATAAACTTTGTAGTTTCGTATTTCCCATTAACGCGTTTCAAAGGTTCATCATTGCAAGAATGCACAGCAGAAGGACGTTTCCATCCTTTCGGCACCTCAATCACATACGTCTCACCACGCAAAAGGTTTCTATCGGGTCGTGATACTTGCCCAACAAGTTGGGCACAAAACAAAAAATTCAAAAAAATCAAAATCATCCATTTCATAATCGGGGTAAATTAAATACATAAATATGATCTTCGTCTTCAACAAAAGCTCCATAAATCTTATTTGCAACTTCATCAACGACAAAAGTGTTAATAAAACAATCGAGTTTATATTGTGTAAGTGGTTTTCCTTCCCAATCGAATACTTGGATGTTAGGAGTAGTTTTTCGATTCTCAATTTCCTCTGTTGTCATATCCAGATTTAATGTATAAATATAACTGTCCGTTGCATAGATACTTATAGGATGTATGAATCTCAAATAATCATCCACATCAGGACGTTCTTGCCCGGGAAGAATATCTAAAATAACATCTCTTTTTAATTCTCCATCTTTACCATAAATTCTGAAACGGCGTATATGTTGGTAGAACGAAACGAAACAACTCTTATCAGGCTTAGCGACGGTCATCTTTATATAGGCCTGATTCCTGCCCAAAACAGATCCGAAACGTTCCTCTGTTTCAGGATATTCTCCCCATGATTCATGATTTCCGTCAGGATAAAGAAACCTAAATTCTTTTTCATTCTCAAAACCTCCATTACAGCAATAACTGCTATCGGAAATACTTATCAAGTCATTAAAACAATTAAATCCATAATTTAAAGTCGAAGTCTGTACGATAGCTTTGTCTTTCTCGACACTAATATGTTTCAGGTTAATTCCGTCTAACATGACAAAACCGTTCTTTTGATATTTCACAGGGGTAATAGAAGGGAGAACGAAATCATTCGGTCCCTGCCCCTGTGTTCCAAAACCATATTGAAAAGTCAAATCCGGCAAATGGAAGCATTGAAACATAGTATCCATTTTTTCATTGAATACTATCAGATTACTATCACATAAAACTAAACTCCGTGGATACAATAACACCGAAGGGACCTGTATCCTGTCGGATTTCAAATTTATGGTATGCTCAAATTGAGCATAATGCATAATCCTATCAGATTCTATACAACTTGATACAGTTATAAACAAAATCCCCCATAAAAAACATCTAACATTCATTATTTATCTCTTTTATAAAAACAGTTTCTCAAAATCTGATTCTCCTACCCCAATACATTTCAATCTTCCATTTCCCACTTAAGATCTGGATACGAATCAAAACAGCTAATATATAAACATATTAAGTCATTCTTTCATCGTGCTCTCTATACCACTCTGTTTCACTTGGTACTTTTCATAAGAATGATTTGATCTTTATCTTGTATGATCTTGAACTCCTATCCACATAAGCCTCTACATCGAAACTCATGCCCCCTGCTACCCAGGCTTAGAAAATTTGCCAAAAACAGAGTTCCATCACGAGATTCACTTTAATGTTTGTTCAAAACTGTTCCCTGGCTCCAAAAAATCCCACTCTACTTTTTTAGGATTGTTAACCTGCAATACTATAGGATAACTATCAATCCGTTCATCGTTAAACAAGAAATCATTATTTTCGTCCACATATACATTTTTCTGCTGAAGCTTATCCCCCATTCTTAAACGCAGTGCTTTCAAAGATGAAATATTCGTAAAAACAAAAAAGATACTATCATTTGTATTCCTTTTTAAAAAAGCCTCCGACTCCGAAATACACCCACCACAGCCCACATTAGGTATAACTACAATATGAGTAAATGTGCCCTTGTTGTAATTACTTATTCGTTTTAATTGTTTCACCATCCTATCTAATGCGCTTTTCTCTTTTGTATCCCCTATATGACAAGAAGTACATAATAAGAAGAAAAGTACACAATATTTCCATACGATATTCAGTTTTCTCATAATTTTAATAGTTCAAATGTTTTAAAACGCATTATATCATCATCCTCTGACTCCACTTGAATGTGAAATCCATCTGGACCGACAAAACATTGATTTAATAAATAAAGTTCTTGGGGTAACATTGTTTCTCCCACAATTTGAAAGTTCTTATCTAAAATAGTCACTGACATTGGTTTGCGTAACACCCCCTCTTTAGGATCAATACTACTGTCTGGATGTCCTGCCAAACGATAGTAAACCTCTCTATATGAGTCATAGTGAATACATCCATAATTCAAACTATGGACATAGTGATCTCTATCGGCTTCTGGAGAAAAATGTTCGAAATCAAGACTTTTCTCAACTGGTTCAATAACGATATCTTCCTTGGTTCCGGCATAAAACTCATGATATTGCAGTGAGTCTACATGATGTACTCTTATATTATGATCGGCAGCAAAACTAATAACCAGTTCATTATTAGGAGACAAGGTATAATAAGGAAAACGATATGTAAAACTCCCCCCCCAATTTCCAGAATGATACATAGATGGATAACTATCAGAATACCTAATAGTGTTCTTCTGCAAATTATAGAAAGCCATCACAGGACGATTTGAATCATTCTCACCCTCAAATTCATAAAAAAGAGTTCCAGATAACAATAATTCATCACCTATTTTTAAAATAGGAGAATTTGTACGCGGAAACAATTCAGAAGGTGCAAAAATGGAATCTCCTTTCAAGCATCTAACAATGTTTATTCGTTTCTTGTCTTTTACAATACTTCTATCATTTGCTAAACTCAGAAGATGAGTTGTTCTATCATATAAATAAATAGAATCTTCATTTATGATTAGATAGGAAGTAACGCTATTAATCCCATTAGCTCCTTCCCTTTCAAATTTTATTTTACGCATATTTTCTCCAGTTGCATAATCATATAATACAATAGAGTTATCATATTCATTCACAAATGAAAAAATAATTTCCTCACCAGATTTAAACAACTGAAGATATTCTGTGGTCTGGACCGTTTCACTGTCTAAATTAAAACACTTATCTGCTTTCACTATCAAAGAATAATCCTCTGTTCTATGAACTCTATCATTTTTTTTATAGCTACATGAACAAACAAGACCTCCCAATAAAGTCCCTAATATAATATGTTTAATTATTGTCATAACGTACAAATTTAATAAATTAAGTTATAAGAGTAGACAAGTCTACTCTTATAACAATAAAAGCAACTCTTACTATAGAATATGAATTTGCTTTAAATCCATATCAATGAAGCATTCTTTATTCAAATTGTACGATAACATGGAAGTGCTCCAGAATATTCAGCACAATATTCATTCTGTAGACTTACATCTTTCACGCAATGCCCCGCATTATAGTGTACTACACTAACCTCACAAGCGGCTAAAGCTTCTGTATCAGTTAATGCTATATCTGACAAACCTACAGTTCTCTGTGCTGCATAAATATTATAACCTGCGACAACCGCTACAACAGCAACAATCATTGCTGTAAGAATTTTCTTTCCCATAACTTCTGTTTTTATTTTAATGGGTTATTAATTTCATTTTCTTTTTCTCTTTCTTTCTATTGGAAAAAACAATCTATCGATTGCATAATTCCTGTTTTATCTCTAAGTTTGCATTCAAAAGTCCCTCCTCGGACTAATTTAGGATGGAGCAGAAGCTATACTTTGCAGAGTCCGGCAGAAGCTCCTCCTTCTTTAAATGAATATTCCTATTTTAGTAATGACGACATATGCCACCATCATTCTCTTCTACCAAAACTGTTGTCTCCCATCGGTCTTCTTAAAGATCCGTTCGTCCTTTCCCTCCGTATGATTCTTTAAAAATAAGGCTACCCCTTTCGGAATTACATAATTTAAAGAATCTGCTTTTGCCACTTGCCGACCTAAAGAATTCCATTTCTTGTCATGCCAATAGAATAATTCATATACATCTCCTTTATGGATAAAATTATCCGAATTACGAGGAATATAGGCAAATTTCTTTATCCGGCGAGGAATGCCAAAATCTAATCCGACCCACCCCTCATCAGGAGTCTTATAATCCATATAAGTATAGGGATTGCCATCATATACTTTGTAATAATCATGCGAGCCGTCTTTCTGAAAACAACCCGGAGTTCCGATGATCCGCCCTTTCAACGCCAACGTATCCGAGGTATCTTCAAAGAAAGCCATCTCTGCTATATTGCAATAACTCCCCTTCGGCCCCTTGTACCGAACATAGCGATAAGACTTTTCTTTCTCCGGAAAAATAGTGTTGTTCAAGCGGAAAGGCCATTGTTTTACATAATACAATGTATCTGCAGAGCGAAACTGCGAATCATTACTTCCTTCAAAAACTCCTCCGGGCATACGAAGGATACCTAAGTCGCAGAACAGCGGAAACTTAAAATACAAGGTTATATCTTCTTTTTCACTTTGAGGAGTGAGCAAAGCAATCGTTCCTGACATTTTATCATAGGTAAACGGCTCGGACTGCATCACAAGACGTTTTCCATTCCATGTAGCCAAACAACCAATCACACTACCTTCCGTATCTTGAAAGCGCAATGAGTCTTCTTCAAAAACAGTCCATGCTATAGGTACCCAATCCATCCTTGTGGAAAGGCAAAAATAGACAATATCTCCTTTGTGAACTTCCTTACACAAAATATCAGAAGACACTACCAGATCACGATTCAAGCTGTCGGCATACACAGCCGTGACATCCTGATATAGAGGTTTTCGAAACGCCGGATGCATCATTTTTCCCTGTTGTCTCTTTACATCTTTCCAGTTTAAGCCATACGTATTCCGGTATACCTTTGCCTTAGGATTATACATACTCACAGCCCGTTTCCAATTAGGATCGGGAAATTCCGTAATATACGTTTTTCCATCTTTATCCAATGTAAAATTCCAGAAATGCGGCACGTTATTATCTCCACGCATCGCCATATAGTCTGTCCCGCAAGGAATACCCAAAGCACGCATTACATACACTACCAAATCGGCGAACTCGCGACAGCTCCCCGCACGCCATGACACTACTGAAGGACCTAAATGAGGACCGGCGGGAAACAGACCGGTAAAATGGGATTGTTCCACAACAAGCGAATCCATCAACACCTTTGCAGCAACCAACGGATCCTGAGCTTGAGGCAACAACCGGATACTATCTAATATTGGATTATAGCGTTTATAAATATCTTCTCTCCAGAATCCAAGTGGTTCATCTCCCAATCGATAAGGTAGAACAAACTCACAAAAATTATCAAAACTTACATTCTTGCCCCAAGGCTGCTCTCTCCACACCTTAAAAGCCCAATCCACGTTCTGCACCAGTAAAGAAGAATCAATATTGGCAATATCCTCTATCCGTTTTAATTGCGAAACAGAAAACGAATTTTCTTTTAAAGAATCAATCACTTCGTGCGGTCCTAATTTTCCTTGCGCGTAAATATCAAAATATTGGTAATAATGCTTCAAAGCATTTCCCTCGTATCCTGCATGAAAAGGCATATTCCTGATCAGAAAGCAAACGGCCTGATACTTCAGGCTGTCATCTTTATAATGATCCAGTACTTTTTGTAGTTCTTCTTTATTGGCGAGCGGAAGAGATAAAACCTCTTCAAGACGTTTCTCTTCTTGAGTTCGACAAGATATGATGCCCCACATCATAATTACCAAGGTTAGCCACATCATCCCACGAACTCCCAGTCTCAACTTCATTATAGTCATACTTTCTACATTGATTTACCTTACAAAGTTTGAGAAAAAATAAGATTAAGGAAGCTAATATCCGGTCAAAAAACAACAAAATCAGACCATTCAGCGATTTACAGTCTATTTTACAAAATAAATAAAAGAAATTCCTCTTTTTTTGATCTGTTTCTTTCCTGTTTTTACCACTTTACAAAGAAAACCTGCCGACCGTCCTCGTTTCGAAATACGGTTTCTTCTCTCCCTCTTGATAAATTCCGAAGCCAAAGTACTGAATTTTGGGGTATATTGTCATAGTGCAATGTTAATTCTGAGGCTACTTGCCTGCCTAAAGAAATCCAACCACGAAATCCATCCTGATAAAACAGTTCATACTGATCCCCTAACCGAATGAAGTTATCATCGTTACGAGGCATATAGACTATTTTTTCAATCTTTTCCGGCTTACCTAAATCAAGTGTAACGAATGCTCCCTTCTCTTTCGTAAGAAAAAAGGTTAATCCATCACCGTCATTCACTTTAAAACGATCAAACCGGTCATCTGCAATAAAAGCATTACTGCCATCGATGACCTTAGCCGTTATTTTCTCTTGATCATCCACTTTTCGGAAAAGCTGTAATTCCGCCAGTTGAAGTGTTTTTTCGGGGGTCGAAGTATAACGTATATACCGGTATCTCTTCCGGGATTGTGGATAGGCTACCTGATAGCTTACCTTAGGTGTATCCACTATCTGATGCAACAGACAGGCATCCGAAAAATCCGAATGATTGGCTCCCTCTATCTTATCCCCCACTACAGCGCTGAGATAATCTTTCAGATATTGTCGCAATAAGAATTTACGGTTCAAATCCATACTTCCTTTCACAGCGCAATCGGGTTTATGATACTTCACCTCTCCCTTTTCGTCTACAAGGAAAGGGTATCCGGCTGCCACCCACTTCATCCCGTTATCATATAGCGGTTGAAACAAAATTCCGGGTTCTACATTCATAAAGGTTGCTTTATTTCCTTTCTGCACAGTTATATCTATGGGCATACATCCTTCCAATGTAAACACACCCAGGCAGATATACTTTTTATCAACCTGAGGATCAATTTCTATTGTAACCTGATTTGCCGGGAAATAGTCACTTGTAACATCTTTTAAATATGGATCTTTCAGCGGAAACGGAACAGACCGATCGCGGCGGATACCTGATACTTTCTCCTGCTGTGCTCCAAAACACCGCCTGTATACCTTCCCTTTTTCTCGTTTATCACTTCCGCCCCGCTCCACTTTAGTCTGAATAAACCAGAAAGGAACATAGCCACCGGTTGTATCCCTCAATACATTCCAGACATGACCGGCTCCCTTACCGGGTCCATAATGATAAATATCCGTTGCAGCGGGAATACCAAGCGCACGTAACACATAGACCGTAAAATCACAAGACGCCTCACAGCTTCCAACCCTGTTAGCTAGCAAAAAACCTGCACCTAAATGGGGTAAGTCCAGCTCAACACTATACCCGAAGTCTTTTTCCTGACGCAAATAAGCCCCTAAACGATCGGTGGCTTCTACCACATCTGTCCCTTGATAGAGCGAATCCAATATAGATTCATAACGCTCCCTATACCAACCACGCCATTCCTCCAAGGGTTCATCACCAATCCGATATGGCAAAATCAATTCACAGAAATCATCAAATGGCAAATATTTATTCCAGGATCTTTTTTCAAAAACTTCAAAGGCTTGATCTATGTGATGAATCAAGAACTCAGCTTTAATCACTTTAGCATCATAAACTTTCTTTAAAGTCCGAAAAGAAAAATGTTCCCATTTTTTGCGATCTTTTTTATTCACCCATCCATCCGTATGTTCTGTGGCTGCATGAATTGCTTTTAACGTATCCAATTGCCATCCTTCATAACTAAAATAGCGGGGCATATTTTCAATCAAAAAGCGTGCGGCATCCTGTTTCAGTCCGCTATCATTATAGTGTTCCAAAACTTTTTCAAGCTCTCCCCTATTCTCCCCGGCAAACTCCAACGCATATTCCAATCGTTTATTTCCTGTACAAGAACAGCACAAGCTACCGACTAACAGCACCCATAATAGGTAAATCTTTATCATTCTTTTTTTCTTTTCCGCTACTCCTGTCATATACTACCCTTAATCATAAAAAGCCGGCTTTCGGTGAATTGCAGCAAGTTTATCAACTACTCCTAGAAATAAACCATTGAACAAAATCGCCCCCCATGGTTATTTGTCCACTGCGCCTCAACCGTCAGCCGGCAATCTCTTAACTTTTATTTAGCATCTCCTTTTATTTTCAATTGCAAAGGTGAAACAGGCGAGTTACAGTAGACAGTAATCGTCTTGTTAAAATGCTCCGGATATTCAGCCTTATAAACGACGGTAATATCTACCGTCTTTCCGGACTGAACCGGTTCTCTCGAATACTCCACCGTAGTACATCCGCACGAAGTATTTATATCATCAATCACAAGCAACTCTTTTCCCGTATTCTCAACGGTAAAAATACATTTCTGTTCTTTTTTCCAATCAAACATACCCAAGTCCATAGACAGAGCCTCTATCTTCACCTCTGTTTGAGGACGTTTTTCATCTGGAAGAGAAGTGCCACCGGAAATTATATTCAAAAATAAATCTCTGATATTCGGGTTATGAATGGGGTTACCTACTGCTACAACCTTATTCTCCTTATTCAGCAAAAAAGTCTGGAATCTTACATCGTCAGGAAAATGATTTAACTTATTAAAAGAATCGAGTGTGTCAACACAAACCGGATAGGTAAATTTATCCATTCTCATTGTATGATATATGTCTCTTCCATTCTTGGGAAAGAAAAAAAACAAAAACTGTACACGCTCAGACTGAGTAGAATCCACATAATGGATTAACTCTTTCCATTTAGACAAGTGTAATTTACAACTGGTGCAACCGGCAGAATCAACATAGGCGACAATCTTATATTCGGTATCTTTTATACGAAAATCAACATTCTCTTTACCCTGAATACTAAAATACATTTTATTCGGGAAAACAATTTCCTTATTCATCCATTCCCTCAAAACAGATTCCGCATGTTTTTTATTCTCATCTTTACAAGAAAACAAAAAAGAAAAAGCTAATAACACATATAAGTATTTCATAAATATCTACTAATTTATATCTAAATCAAGGAAATAAAAAGACTGCCCATTATTTGAGTTAATACCACAAAAAAGATTTCTATCCGGATCTATAAAAAAGAAAAAAATCTTTTCATCCAATCGATAACGCGCTATTGGTCTACCTTCCCAATCTACTATAACCAAACTGGATTGCTCACCCTCCGGACATAGCAAATAAATGTATTTATCAGTAACAAAACAATCTCTAATAAACGTTGTCCAACGTTTAGGATCTGCATCCACAACATATTTATTAGATGCATAATCAAGACATACATCGTGCAATAATCGGGCACTCAAATCATAAATCCGAAAACGGCGAGTCCTCACATAATTAACTAAGATGCGACTTCCGTCCGGTTTTGGCCATACTTCGTGCGCATAGGCAAACTTAAAGTCAAATATCGTTTTAAATCTTACCTCAGTACGCTCCGGATAATGCCCTTTAGGATATAAGATATTATTCTCAGCATCAAGCATGTAGAACTCATTTAACCTAATATCATTATAAGAAGGGTCCGTATATGCATGAGCTGTATACATTTTATCATTCAATTTCTTAATTTTAGATAATCGAATCTTATTGCTATTATAAAGGAAATGAGTTGTCGTTTTCTGCAACAAATCCTTATCTGTTAAATGATATAAATATAACGAATCATCTTTTACCAAGTAAAAGCCTTCATTGCATTTGGCTAATATCTGTTTATATTCTGACAAACTACCGGTATAGCTCAAAAATTTCATTTCCGGATAAGCAAACACAGCATAAATAGAATCTGTAGTTGACGTACGAACCAATACCCGCTTATCGCCATCCCACACCATACACCGTGCATTTACCTGCATAGGATCCATTTCTACTTTAGAAAGCATAACAGTAGTATCTTTCAAGAGAAAAGACGAATAATAAGTAATAGGCACGTCAACCTCCGTGGGTTTGCATGAGACAAAAAGTATACAAGCTACCCCAATAATCCCAAGCCAATTTCTATAAATCATATTTCGCCAATGCAAAATCAGGATTAACTCCTATCACATACAGAGCATTACTTCGTCCGTCAGCAGCAATGCGCATTACAGGCATGCCCAAATTTACAATTTTCAGTAATTTACCATCATAATCATACACAAAAACCGTACGGGGACATTTACTTGCATTACGTCCGACAGTCCTTTCATCCAACGGATCAACTTCCCGGTCACGCTCCAGAGTAACAATATAATCTTTAGTCATGCATATATCTCTCACTCCCATCACGCTACGATCAAACCTAATCGCCCCATCAACAACAGAATAGTTTTCTTTTTCAGGCATGCGTTCCCATAATAACTTAAAATTATCCCCTTCCTTTTTATACAAAGCCAAATAAGAAAAATTAAAAGGACCAAAAGCAAGGAGTCCACGATCTTTATCGTAAGTTTTATATGTACCCATATGGTGTTTCACTTCACGAATCGGATAAACCCCAAATGTAGATTTTTTCCCATTTGAACTCACTTTAAAATAATCGTTCTCACCATTTTCGGTTTCAGTCAGATACAGTTGTTCGTCCAATTTAGCCATTCGTATATTCCGATCAAAATCTGATAAAGACATAAAAGGTTCTTTTCCGACAATTAAACTGTCAATAGATAAATAGCCTCTGGTTTTCCCGTTAGCATCATGAGCAGCAATACAGCGATTAATGGAAAAACGATTGATTAAAGGACTTACAAATTCCTGTGGCCCTTCTCCCTTTTGCCCCATAGAACCGATATATTTTCCATCGGAAGAACGATGTACATGCAAAAATTTGTTATCAGAGAAAGGATCAGACCAAACTAAATAATCGTCTATCAGCAATAAATCACCAGGCATAGTTGTCAAAAGACTATCATTCATTACCTGGGGTTGCAAACTCACCTTATCAGGTACATCAGTAGTTGTGCAGGAAGTAAACACTGTTAAAACAGAAATAATATATAGAATTATCTTATGCATAACTTTAATAAAGTTACCAAAAGATGTGTCACAAATATTACAACTGACACATCCTTTTTATTAAATTTTAATTTGTATAATGGCTACATCCACTTACTGTATAGCAGCTATTACCAGTCACTTCTATTGCACAAGCATAAGTATAATGAATATAATCACACTTACAACATTCTTGTGACCAAGAACCTTCACAATTTCCATTCGAAAGTTCTCCATTTGCCAATGCTTCTACGTTAGCCATTGCCAAATCAGATAAAGAGGCATCCGCCTTTTGACTCTGATAAACATTATATCCCGTAAATGCAATAACAACTACAGCTAATAACGCTGCATAATATTTCTTTTTCATTCTTTTTATTTTATATTGGCAATAATAATTTTGTCTATGTCTCCTTTCTCGGAAGATGTACCTGTTAAACTTCCTTTTCTAAAGGTTGTCAGGAGCGGGAAAATAGCTTCCCCATCAACAAGTTGGCTTTACCCACTCCTTTTCGAACCTGTTACACTTGACTTTAGCCAAAGCGGAACTCCACAATGGGTTGGTCGTTATTAACATCTGTTGCTGTAATAGTCTTATTTCTTTCATCAACATGGAAACCTGTGATATAACGATCTAAGGTATATTTACATAAAGGTTCCCCTTGTAAGTTGAAAACATAAATGTATTGTCCACCATCTGTAGCTCTTCCCTCTTTTTGGTGCTGTGCCATAATCTCTTTAAAAGTGTGACCATGGAAAACAGCATAAATAGCCTCATCCGTAACCTGCACATCCGAGAATCCCATGATCCCATCCGGAATAGCATACCCGCCCGCAAGTTTGAATTCCGGTTCCCCTTTAGGACCTAAACAGACCCTATGAAAATCGTTTTGAAGATTATAAATCTCAAGAACTTCACCTAATTGAGTAGCAGCAACCAACACTCCGTTATGAGGATTATAATCGATAAAACTGCGCCAAGCTTGTGCTAAGGCAGGACGCGCCTCTTTCAATGCTTCTTCGTTCAATGAAGGAATCACTCCACTTTTTTTCAAAAACTTTCCTTGTCGGTTCACCCAACAGAATCGGCTATCTCCCGAATAGTCAGGTATCAGAAAAGTCGTATCATTGAATGCCACAAAATCAAGAGCACGCAGAATGCTGTCTTTATCGAAAGAGATCGCTTCTGCACGCAGAAGCGAATCTCTATCCGAAACAAACTCAAACCTAGTTAACTCGCCTTTGTTGGCATCTAAAGTCCAAAATGAACCATCTATACATTTCACTGTTTCTACTGAAAGCATCTCTTCCGGTGAATCCCCTCTCCTGCCAAACGAAGACAGATAATGGAAATCAGGATAATGAAAAAGATGGCAATACACATCAGTACCATGTAAATCCAGGACAACAGCCTGATCACCGGACACATGTACCCGAAACGGATAACGCATATAAACCGAATCAAGCTGAATTACCTTAGAATGTAGTGTCTCCTCCTTAGGAAAAGAAGCATACAACATCCGATCTTTCGGCAAATCTGAAGTGCACCCAGTAAAGATTACCAAAAGAAAGAGAAATGTCAGACAGTATTTCATGAGATTTTAATAATAATATAATACTTTAGATCCGTCATTGGGACAAACCACTGAACCGTATCCAACACACATAGCAGGTGAAGTCCCCTCCCCTGTCGCCAACGCTTCCACATTCATCATTACTAATGATGAAGGATCTTCTCTCTTTTCTCTCATAAACATAGAGACTATAACTACTGTAACAACGGCTAATACCGCTAAAATCTTTATTTTCATTTCATCAATAATTTAATAAATATCAGCAAAGATAAGCGAGTGAATAGAAGCATGCAAACATTCTATGTCAACACTTTTATTGATAACGTCATTTTATTTAATGACGTCTAAATATCAATATATTAGATTCTAATAAGATAGCAATTGTTTTTATTACTAATTCAACAAATAGGGTGGTAAATTCAAACTTTTAAAGTAACTTTGCAACACCAACACAAGATCTGGCAAATATGAATAAAAGAATATTTTTAGTAATTGGAGTCATTATACTTTTTATTATGATTGCCATAGGTGCCTCAACCTATATCATTCACTCTCTTATTCAAAAAGAAAAAGAAGCATTCAAGCCACAAGTTGAAAATATCTTGAAGGAGGCAGTTGCCAACAATACAATCCAAAAATGTAAAGATATACCCTTAAATGGTTTTAATAACTCACCTAACAAAATAGGTACGTATGAGACTCGGACCTTCTGTTCAAGAGATACCTTGTTTACCTATCAGCACAAAATTCAAGACGTGGATAGTGAAATATTATTCGCTCGCCAATTGGGGTTACTTATGATGGATAGTTTACAAAGTAGTGATATACAAGCCCTAATAATTAAAGACTTAAATAAAAATGATATAAAAGGATATATCAATACTGGAATAATTGTCTCCAAACATCTACAAAGAGAAATATGGAGTCAACCATCAAATAGCATCCCTCGCAATGCAGAAATGATTACCTATCGTCTAGAAAATGAAATTGTTAGTGTAGATTACATAATGTATATCGACTATAGTTTCTCAACTTTGTGGAAGCGAATGCCTAAAACCAATATCTACATCAATTTAGTAGTCGAAGTGATTCTCATCTACACCATTACTCTATTTGTACTATACTATAGGAAACAGCAAAAGAACAGATCTGTATCTACAGTTGATATAACATCAGATCCCAATATTATCACGGACCCCATATCAGTTGACAATACTGTAGAAACAGAAAAGCAGACTAATTCTACCATAAAAGAGGAGTTATCATTCAAGGATCAATTTGTCTTTGAGAAAGACTTTGTCCTATTCAATGACCGTCCGATCAAAATGCCTAATCAACAACAAAAGATATTAATATTTTTCTTAAATAGGCCTAATTACAGAGTGAACAAACACGAATTGAAGGAAGAGTTTTGGCCTAAAAACAGTGATCCAACCAATAATATGACAAGCGCAATCAATAAATTAAAGAAAATTTTAGAGGAAATCAACAGTAAGTATACAATTATCACTGACAAGACTAATGAAGAATACTATGTACTAATCAGGGATAAATCAGCAGAAAAAATATAGATATATAAGGATAAAATAATAAAAAGTATGCGGGATACATCACGCACCCCGCACACAACAACCATTTAAGTATTAAACAATTAAACTAAAAACATATGATAGTACTATATAAAAAAACAAGTCCAAATCCAGTGTTGCATCAATGAATGCTAACATAGAGATGAAACTACTCTTAGAATCTTTTCACATACCTGCTTATCTTCATGGAGTAATTTGCCATTGAAAAATATCCATCATCAGATTTAACAGGTTTGTCTGTAAAGCCTACAGCATATTAACTTTGAAGCTCAGCATCTGTAAGATTAATCCATTTTTCACAAGGGGTGGTAAACAAACATCTCCAATTGTCCCACTCTCGTTCACTTACTTCCGACATATAGCTTATCTCCCTTCCAGTAAATGAGCTATATCCTCTTGATTGCCTGATTGCTTATACGTTCCATCGCCGCAGATAATAATATGCTTTTCATCTAAACTAAAATTATTTATTCTACAATAAATTGTCCATATACATAACCACCATTCGAATTGGTAAATTCAAGCAGGTAAGTTCCCGGTGCTAAATCGGCAATAGAGAACGAAGTAGCTTGATTAGCAGCAGTTACATCCACAGAAGATGAATAAACTTCTTTTTTGGTATCATCTTTCACTGTAATATCCACATTACCTATAACCTTTGTAAATTCAATAAATAAAGTAGTGCCATCAATATCTGCAGAAATAGGAATCAACGGATTGATGGAACGATTACCTTCTTCGATAATTTCACCATCTAAAACAATGGGTCTACGAAGAATTTGAGTGGACATAGCACACATGGACTGTCCAATGAACAATACCACAATTAACGATAAAATAACACGCAATTTCATATTTTATTTGTTTTGGTTTCGTCAAATGTAGCGCATATTTTTCAGACAGCCAAAGAAATTACCCGGACAAATTCAGGTAGGGTTAATGGCATCTAATTATCTTAAAATCAATAGATAAAAAATAAGGAACAGATATTTACCCGGACAATTTCCCCTCAAGCCAAACTAATATTTTAGCAAAAAAACGTCCAAATCATCCGAAGCAGATAGATTCAGTCGTTTTTTCATACGTCTTTTAGCTTTTGTCACTGAATCAGTCTCCGTCAGAAAAATACTTCCTAAGACCTCATGTTCAATACCAAATCTTAATAGACAGCAAATTTCAATATCATGTTTGGTAAGAGTAGGAAAATCATTCTTAATACGCGTAATAAAATCACCATGTATAGCATTAGATAGATGAAATAACTTATCCCAATCGGCATCCAAAAGCAATTTCTTACCTGAAGTATTCTCTATATTTTTCCCTCTTAACATTATTAGTATATGAAGTGCTTGCATATAAATAGCATAGAGATCATCGGCTTCACTTTCCGGTATATCATGCTTCTTCTCTGTTAAACGAAGAGATAATGCTTTATTCTGATCTTCAAGGACAGACATTTTCCCATGCAATTCTCCTATCTGATTTCGATAATCCTGCAATGTTTCTCTTTGTAAGTCCTGATAATTGAGTATTTGCCTTTGATACATCTTTATGTCAGCATCATTTTTACGAATTCTTTCATTGATATCCTTAACCAGTTTCTGATTCGTTCTATATTTATAATAAATATAAATAATAACCATTATTGCAATAAAACTCACAAATGAACTTATTAAAAGAATATTCTTTTTCTCAATACTGGATTGTAGACTTTCCCTCTGCCATTTTTCACTATTATACCGACTCTGTAAAGTTGCTATGCTATTTTGAATATCAATATCTTGAGTAATAATTCGTAAAGAGTCAGCTATGTCTTTATACCCGATAGCACCTTTAAAATTATTCAATTCTTTCTCCAAATCATATAAACATTCACAAGCATCTCTCTTTATAACGAGATTAGAACTTCCAAGACATAATAAGAGATATCTCTCTGCATCTTTTAATCTGTCCATATATAAATACAGATTTCCCAATGCTAAATAACCTGAAAATAATTTTTCTGGATCTTTTTCTTTTTCTATAAAAGATAAAAAATATTGCTCAGCACCAACATAATCTTTTTCAGAACGATGAATTACTCCTAATTCTAAAAGTATTGATCCTACAGCAGAATACTTTTTAAGGTTTAAAATATATAATGCTTTATCATAATAATAGTAAGCACTGTCTATTTGATTCTTATATAAGAATCCCCGACCTAAATTCCTATACGCATAAAGCATACATAAAGAATCTGGTATTGAAGCATAAAAATCAAACGATTCTTTATAATCATTTAAAGCTGCATCAAGTAATTTCTGCCGGCGATTTAAATCTCCAATTTTCTCTGTTACAAGTCCCAATAATTTAAACTGATCACTGCTTTGAAGTACATCTTTCGCCTTTAAATAAAACGTCATTGCATCCTCTACTTTATCAAGGCTTTCCATCACCCTTCCATAATAATAAAAGGATTTTCCTTTAGCTACAAGATCTTCAGTATGGCCTCCATAATAACCAACAGCAAATTTAATCAGCGAATCTGAAGTAAAATTTATGTAGTTTTTATCCATAGCCTGTGTCATCAATAGGCTATAGTCCGCCTGCGCTTTACCATGAAGAGTTTCCGGAGTTGGGATATGTTGCAAAATAGCCATTGCACTATCCGGGCGAGATTCCATTATTTTCTCAGCCTGAGATAGAGATGACATGACTCCATCCGGCGTCGAATAACATGATACAACTAAAAGACTAAATAAAGCAATAAAAAGGTAACCAAATAGTGAGTGCGTGTTCATTTTCATTAAGTTTTTTCGCAAAAATACGAAAAAAACTTATTAGCTAATGGTTCAAGGTCGCATTTTGTTCCATGCGCTGATGCTCTTCAATCAGCTCCATATTCGATTTCGCTTTTGTAATAAAATCCTTCACTAATTTGTTATTCTTAAACGAATAAGGAGCATCTTTCATGATGTCCTCTATTTGGGGAGTCATAACAGGATAAGGTAGTGTGCTGCACAGCATCATAAATACACTCGGACCTAAAACTGTTTCGTAGTTATCTGAGATAAATTTTTTGATAAAGCCATTCATATCTTGCATTAACGAATCGCCCTCGTGAGTCAATTGCTCATGAATATCAGCCAAGTCGGCACCATCCATCACCATGCGGGCTTCTTTACGTTGCAATTCTTCTATCTGAACATCCAATGAATTCTTTTTATCAATAAAAGCGTAGAGGGCATTGTTCAGAGCGGTTCCTTTTGCTACCAATTCTGTATTTGTAATTGAAACCTGAATATTACCTTTTTCAATCACTAAAGGCATGATGCTTTCGTCACCGATATAGAGTGTAGCCATTACTACCGAATCGACTTTACCTTTCATCGAAAATAGTCCATGCACCACTTCGGCAGAATCAATATTGAGCCACTCGCCATTCTGAAGCACTTTAATAAAAAGCATTTTACCGTCCAGACTGGTTACAGAAGAGGCGCCTTCAATCTTATACTTGCGACTACAAGAGGTAAAAACAAAAAGCAAAAGTAAAAAAGGCAATACTTTATTCATAGGATACACAACTTTTTCGACGACAAAGGTACAACGGATTCGTATGCAAATGAAACATTTTATCAATATTTAAAACTTGTAAGACTCTTTTCTTTAATAATCCTTATAAACATCTACATAAGGACGGATTTTTCATTTACTTTACCTAAATTTGCACTTTCGGAGTTGACAAATAGTCAATGAGTTATTGAAGCCGTCAATCCGTTAATCCGTAAAATTGTAACCGTATATTATAGAAATGTCTACCTACGCACCCTTTGCCAAGCCGCTATACGTAATGCTCAAGCCTGTAGGGGCTGTATGCAACCTTGCATGTGATTATTGTTATTATCTGGAAAAGTCCCGGCTTTATCAAGAAAATCCCAAACATGTGATGAGCGATGAACTGCTTGAAAAGTTTATCGAGCAATACATCAATTCGCAAACCATGCCGCAAGTACTCTTCACCTGGCACGGAGGAGAGACATTGATGCGTCCACTCTCTTTCTACAAAAAAGCAATGGAGTTGCAGAAGAAATATGCCCGTGGAAGAAGCATAGACAACTGCATACAGACTAACGGAACCCTGTTGACCGACGAGTGGTGTGAGTTTTTTCGTGAAAACAACTGGCTGGTAGGAGTCTCGATAGACGGTCCTCAAGAGTTTCATGATGAATACCGGAAAAACAAGCTTGGCAAACCCTCGTTTGTGAAAGTCATGAATGGCATCAATCTTTTGAAAAAGCATGGAGTAGAATGGAATGCCATGGCGGTAGTAAATGACTTTAATGCTGATTATCCGTTGGACTTTTATCACTTTTTCAAAGAATTAGGTTGCCATTATATTCAGTTCGCTCCCATTGTGGAACGGATCTTCCCGCATCAGGACGGACGTCATCTGGCCTCACTGGCACAGCGCGAAGGAGGAGAACTGGCAGAATTTTCCGTAACACCGGAGCAATGGGGAAACTTTCTCTGTACACTCTTCGATGAATGGGTGAAAGAAGATGTAGGCGACTATTATATCCAACTCTTCGATTCTACCCTTGCCAACTGGGTAGGCGAACAACCGGGAGTATGCTCCATGGCAAAAACATGCGGACACGCCGGCGTAATGGAATTCAACGGAGACGTCTACTCATGTGACCATTTCGTGTTTCCGGAATTCAAACTGGGCAACATTTACAATCAAACTTTGGTAGAGATGATGTATAGTGAACGCCAGACTGCTTTCGGACAAATGAAACAAAAGTCACTTCCCACCCAGTGTAAAGAGTGCGAATTTTTATTTGCCTGCAATGGTGAATGCCCCAAAAATCGTTTTTGTCGCACAGCAAATGGTGAACCGGGACTAAACTATCTGTGCAAAGGATATCATCAATTTTTCAAGCATGTGGCTCCTTATATGGATTTCATGAAAAACGAATTGATGAACCAGCGGCCGCCGGCCAATGTGATGGACGCTATCAAAGAAAACAAATTGATCATAGATTAAAATAGTAAAACAACGAATCATTCTAATTTTTTTACAAACTAATGAACAGACTCAAACTTTACTTACTGGCGCTGACTGCGCTGGCCGTTTGTTCCGCAAAAGCGGACGAGGGTATGTGGTTACTGCAATTAATGCAGCAGCAACACTCTATCGATATGATGAAAAAACAGGGACTGAAACTCGAGGCACAGGATTTGTATAATCCTAACGGAGTCTCACTGAAAGATGCCGTAGGTATCTTCGGGGGAGGATGTACCGGCGAGATTATTTCACCGGAAGGATTGATATTAACCAATCACCACTGCGGATACGCTTCCATCCAACAACATAGCTCTGTAGAGCATGATTATCTGACAGATGGATTTTGGGCAACTTCAAGAGACAAAGAATTGCCGACTCCAGGACTGAAATTTACATTTATCGAACGCATAGAAGACATTACGGATATTGTAAATTTAAGAATTGCCGCTAAAGAAATCACTGAATCAGAATCATTCAGCAGTACATTTCTTAATAAACTGGCTAAGGAGTTGTTTGAAAAGAGCGACTTGAAAGGAAAAAAAGGAATCGTTCCTCAAGCTTTGCCTTTTTACGCCGGAAATAAATTCTATATGTTTTATAAGAAGGTATATCCGGACGTACGTATGGTTGCCGCTCCTCCTTCATCAATCGGTAAGTTCGGTGGTGAAACAGACAACTGGATGTGGCCACGCCATACCGGTGACTTTTCAATGTTCCGTATCTATGCCGACGCGAATGGCGAACCGGCAGAATACAGTGCTTCCAATGTCCCCCTGAAAACCAAAAAACACCTGAACATCTCTATCAAAGGGCTGAAAGAGGGAGATTATGCCATGATTATGGGATTCCCGGGAAGCACCAGCCGTTATCTCACCGTCTCGGAAGTGAAAGAACGCATGGAGGCAAGCAATGCCCCCCGTATCCGTATCCGCGGAACCCGTCAGGACGTGTTGAAAGAAGCGATGAATGCCAGCGATAAAGTACGTATTCAATATGCCAATAAATATGCAGGTTCAAGCAACTATTGGAAGAACTCCATCGGCATGAACAAAGCTATCATCGATAACAATGTTTTGGGAACAAAAGCAGAACAGGAAGCTAAATTCGCTAAGTTTGCCAAAGAAAAAAATAATACCGACTACATGAATGTAGTGGCAAAGATCGACGAGGCTGTAGCTAAAACTTCTCCAATCAAATATCAACAGACCTGTCTGACGGAAACATTCTTCGGCGGTATTGAATTCGGTAGCCCATTTATGGTAATGGACAAACTGAAAGAAGCATTGGAACAGAAAAACGATTCAAGTATTGAAGCTAACATCAAAGTGCTGAAAGAGGTATTCAACGACATCCATAATAAAGACTATGATCACGAAGTAGACCGTAAAGTGGCCAAAGCCCTGTTGCCACTATACGCAGAAATGATTCCTGCCGGACAGCGTCCTGCCATCTACGATGTGATTGAGAAAGAGTACAAAGGCGACTACAATGCCTACGTAGATGCAATGTACGATACTTCAATTTTGGCCAATCAGGCAAACTTTGATAAATTCATCAAAAAACCGACTGTAAAAGCAATCGAAAAAGATATAGCCACTCAATATTCACGTGCCAAGTTTGACAAATACACCAATCTGGCCGAGCAAATGGGAAAATTGCCGGAAGAACTGGCTTTATTACACAAAACATATATCCGCGGACTAGGTGAAATGAAATTGCCTGTACCATCTTATCCGGATGCCAATTTCACTATCCGCCTGACCTATGGCAATGTGAAACCATACAGCCCGAAAGATGGGGTATATTACAAATACTACACAACAACCGACGGAATCCTTGAAAAAGAAAATCCGGAAGACCGTGAATTCGTAGTACCTGCCAAACTGAAAGAGTTGATCGAGAAAAAAGATTTCGGACGCTATGCATTGCCCAATGGTGAAATGCCGGTTTGTTTCCTGTCTACCAATGACATCACAGGCGGTAACTCCGGAAGTCCGGTACTGAACGAAAACGGCGAATTGATCGGTTGTGCATTCGATGGTAACTGGGAATCACTGAGCGGTGACATCAATTTCGATAATAACCTGCAACGCTGTATCAACCTGGACATCCGTTATGTACTCTTTATTCTCGAAAAGCTGGGAGGATGTGGACATTTGATTAACGAAATGACGATTGTTGAATAATGATGAAAAGAAACTTATTATCTGCTGCGTTTGCACTGATGGCATTGGCCGTCAGTGCTGACGAAGGAATGTGGATGCTGACTGACCTGAAAGCACAGAATGAAGCTGCCATGATGGATCTCGGGTTACAAATCCCTATAGAGGAAGTCTACAATCCGGATGGAATAGCTTTAAAAGATGCTGTTGTACATTTCGGAGGCGGATGTACCGGTGAAATCATCTCGGCGGAGGGATTGGTATTGACTAATCACCACTGCGGATATGGAGCAATTCAACAACATAGCAGTGTAGATCACGATTATCTGACAAATGGATTCTGGGCAATGAACCGGAACGAAGAGTTACCCTGCAAAGGGTTGACAGTAACCTTCATCGACCGTATCCTGGACGTGACAACCTATGTAAACGAGCAACTTAAAAAAGATGACGATCCCAACGGCATCAATTATTTGTCTCCCAAATATCTGGCAACGGTTGCCGACCGATTTGCAAAAGCAGAAAATATCCAAATCACTCCGGCAACACGTTTGGAGCTGAAACCATTTTACGGAGGCAACAAATACTATCTATTTGTAAAGACAGTCTACAATGACATTCGCATGGTAGGTGCCCCTCCTTCTTCGATCGGCAAATTTGGAGCTGATACCGACAACTGGATGTGGCCACGCCACACAGGAGACTTTTCTTTGTTCCGCATTTATGCAGACAAGAACGGTCAGCCGGCTGAATACTCTAAAGACAATGTTCCTTTACAAGTAAAGAAACATTTGACAATCAGCCTGGCAGGAGTTAAAGAAGGTGATTTTACATTTGTCATGGGATTTCCCGGACGCAACTGGCGCTACATGATTTCCGACGAAGTGAAAGAACGAATGCAAACAACCAACTTCATGCGCCACCACGTACGTGAGGCACGGCAGGCCGTACTGATGGATCAAATGCTGAAAGATCCGGCAGTACGCATACATTATGCAAGCAAATATGCTTCCTCCGCTAATTACTGGAAAAATGCCATCGGTATGAACGAAGGTTTGGTCCGACTGAAAGTGTTGGATACCAAAGAAAAGCAACAAGAACAACTGTTGGCAATGGGACGTGAGAAAGGCGATGACTCTTATCAAAAGGCTTTTGATGAGATACGCTCGATTGTGGCGCATCGTCATGATGCCATGTATCATCAGCAAGCCATCAGCGAAGCATTGGTAACGGCACTCGATTTCATGAAAATTCCTTCAACCGACGGATTGAAAAAAGCACTTGAAAGCAAAAATGCCACAAAGATTAAAGAAGAAACTGATAAGCTGAAAGCAGAAGCAGATAAATATTTCGCATCTGTTCCGTTTCCGGAAGTAGAACGACTCGTAGGAAAGAAAATGCTGGAAACCTATGCCGGATATATTCCGGAAGATCAGCAAATCGGTATTTTCAAAGTAATAGACAGCCGTTTTAAAGGGAACAAGGATGCCTTTATCGATGCTTGCTTCAAGTACTCGATCTTTGGTTCGAAAGAGAACTTCAACAAGTTTATCGCTCACCCCACTCTTAACAAACTGGATAAAGACTGGATGATCCTCTTTAAATATTCCATCACGGACGGACTGTTGAAAACGGCACTCGCCATGAAGGATGCCAATAAGAACTATGATGCAGCTCATAAAGTATGGGTAAAAGGTATGATGGATATGCGTCAAGTTGCCGGTACGCCTATCTATCCGGATGCAAACTCAACCCTGAGGTTAACTTATGGTCAGGTATTGCCGTACGAGCCCGCCGACGGGACAGTATACAATTACTATACAACACTGAAAGGGGTAATGCAAAAAGAAGATCCGGATAATTGGGAGTTCGTAGTGCCTCAAAAACTAAAACAACTGTATCATGCAAAAGACTTCGGACATTACGCGATGGAAAACGGAGAAATGCCTGTTTGCTTCATTGTCAATACAGACAATACAGGAGGAAATTCCGGAAGCCCGGTATTCAATGGAAAAGGGCAATTGATCGGGACCGGATTCGATCGTAATTATGAAGGCCTGACAGGAGACATTGCTTTCCGGCCTTCTTCACAACGTGCCGCAGTAGTAGACATCCGCTATACTCTATTTATTATTGATAAGTATGCAGGTGCCTCACACATCATCAAGGAGCTGGATATTGTAGAAGAATAATAAAAAGACAGGGTACACTTCCGTTCAAACGGCGTACCCTGTCTCTTTTGATTATCAATGAAGTTTTTTCTCAGTTTCAGCATCTGATATGCTATAAACTCTTGTCCTATATAAAATCCTCTACCAAATACATTTCTTCAACCAGGTCTTCCATGGTCTGTTCCAGGTTTTTTACCGCTTCTTCGGGTGAATCCCCATACGCATTACACTGCATATTTACAGTAAGCCAAGCATAATAACCGCCATCGGATGTGCGCTCAAGCATATAATCAGTCTTATTCAATTTCATATCGGAAAATAATTAGTTAATGTAGGTACAGTGACAGCCGAATGTTGATCAGCAAGTCGTTCAAGTTCTCCAATGATCTGTCGTTCACAGCTACGAACCCAACGAATAAATTCCCGGTTGGGAACATACGTTCCGGCAAAACGAAGCAACGACTCCAAATCGAAAGATTCTCCAATAATTCCGGCACCGGCCTGCCGGGCATCATAAGCATTGCAATCCTGCTCAATATGAGCAGGAACCATCAGTACAGGTTTGCCCAGATACATCGCTTCACAGATAGACTCAAAACCGGCCGTACTGGCATATGCTCTGCAACCGGCCATTCTATTAAGAAACTTCACATCATCAATCTGATGAAAACTCAGTGTGGCATCCACTTTAGTCACCTCGTCAGCATCCTGTTTATCCCAGAAAAAGTGCATAGGAATTTCAGGATGCAAGGCATGGAAAGCCTCTACACTATCTGCAAAACCTGAGTTAACCATATATCCGTGAATGTAGTTACCCTGTTCCGGCTGCATAGCGGTCACTTCCCTGCGAAGCAGAGGAGGAACAACGGATATCCGTTCAGTCCGGTCCGATTCCATTTTACGAAAAGAGAGTGCCAACCGCCTGCTAGCGCGCAGACTCGTCATCCGCGTGAAAAAGCGCAACATGGAGAGTTGAATCACACTTTTTCGGGGAAACTCAAAGTGGTTGTGCAAAAACAGATATTGGTGTCCGATGCAAACATAAGGAACGGAGGGACGGAAGAGTGCGTAGGTAAGTCCGGTCAGAAGTTCGTAGAAGTTGATCACAACTTCCGCCCCTGTTTCCTTAATGCGCTGATTGATATAACACATACTGCGAAAATATTCCGGTACGTGTATCAGATTGTATGCAAAACTCTTTTTCAGATCAGCCCGTTTATTTTCGGCTGTAGGCAAAAAATTCGGACTGGTGAAACGCTTTACCGGTGCCTGGATACTCCGGTTGAAAAAGCCGGGCAAGGTACGTGACGAACTTTTGCCGACAAGAACCTCCACTACCTGGTGCCCATTACGTAATAACATGTCTTCAAGGGTAATGGCTTGGGTGAAATGCCCTCTCCCCTCTCCTTGCACAATAAACAGAAATTTCATGATGCTATTGTTATGGATATAGTTTGTTTTTCCTTATGATTATCTTCCTTTAGTAATCCACTATCAAAATAGCGGATAGTCCAGTTACCATCTTCATCTTCAGTAAGAGCCGAAAGTGTTTCTACCCAGTCGCCTGAATTCAGATAATGGATATCTTCATAAAAAGTATTGGCAGGATGGTGAATATGACCGCATATCACGCCATCACACTTTTTAGCCCTTGCCAGGCCAACAAGCTCTTTTTCAAAATCAGAAATATAAGAAACGGCAGTCTTTACCCTATTCTTAATAGACTGGGAAAGGGAATAATAAGGTTTTCCCTGCTTCGTTCTGCGGAGATTGTATACCTTATTCAACCATAACAGAAAAGTATATCCTGTGTCGCCCAACTTAGCCAGCCATTTCATTTGAGTAGTCACCGTATCAAAAATATCTCCATGTGTCACATAATAACGTCTGCCGTGGCTTTCGTAGATACAGTCTTTCACAATCCGGATATTATAAAAATTCAGAGGGGCCAGATTATCTAGAAAATCATCATGATTACCACGAACATAAATCACTTGTGTCCCGAAATTCTCCATCATCTTCATTATTACTTTGAAGAAATCCGTATGTTTAGCTTTCCATTTACCCAAACCGCTTTTCTGCAAATGCCATCCGTCAATGATATCACCATTCAGAATTAAGCGATCACAATTTATTGATTTCAGGAAGTGAGTGACTTCCTCTGTCTTGGAGTGTTGAGTTCCCAGATGAATATCCGAGAGAACTACTGTGGGATAATACGTCCGTAAATGCATAACTTTTGTTTTTTTCGTTACGCAAAGATCCCGTTTCCGGATTACAGAAGGATGAATGTAAGGTTACTATATGATGAACAAAATCGGGACTTCTCTGTTATTATAATAAAACAAATAACTATATTTGCCCCCTGTAAACGAGGGCTCTATATTTATCAAAAGAAAGGAAAAATTATGGAAAAATTTGAAGATTTAATACAGTCACAAAGTCCCGTTTTAGTAGATTTTTTCGCAGAATGGTGCGGCCCCTGTAAAGCAATGAAACCGATTCTTGAGGATCTGAAACAGCAGGTAGGCGAGAAAGCCCGTATTGTAAAAATCGATGTGGACACACACGAAGAACTAGCTGTAAAATACAGAATTCAGGCTGTGCCGACTTTTATCCTTTTCAAAAAGGGAGAAGCTGTCTGGCGCCATTCCGGTATGATTCAAGCCAACGAACTGAAAGGAGTTATTGAACAATACACATAAAAACAAAGAATGAAGAAAGTATTATCATTAGTAGCTTTGGCCATGATCAGCACCATTATGTTTGCTGTAAACGATGGAGTCAAAGCAGATCAAAACAAAAAAGAGGCAAAGAGCGGTGAGGTTATCGTGATGAATAAAGAGATGTTTATCAACGATGTCTTTGATTACCAGAATTCAAAAGAGTGGAAATATAAAGGTGATAAACCTGCCATTATCGACCTGTATGCAGATTGGTGCGGTCCCTGCCGCATGACAGCCCCGATTATGAAATCGCTTGCTAAAGAATATGACGGAAAAATCGTAATATATAAGGTGAACGTGGATAAAGAAAAGGAACTGGCTGCACTATTCAATGCAACAAGTATTCCCCTCTTTGTATTTATCCCAATGGAGGGCGAACCCCAACTGTTTCGTGGAGCAGCAGATAAAGCCACTTATAAAAAAGCAATCGACGAGTTCCTGTTGAAACAGAAATAGGACTGAAAAAATTCAATAATAAAAAAGGCATGGTTTTCTCAACGGAACCATGCCCTTTTTATATGCTGCCGTCTTCACTATCTTCACTCCGAACGAATATCAAGTTATCAATAAAACAATTATTCCCTACATCTAAGATCGGGACATAAAAGCCCTGCCTATCTGATGTGTTTACCCAACCATCTAATATTCACCAGTTTGTTTCTTTTATATTTTGCTATTAAAAGCTTAGAATTAACATAGTGTTAAAGTTAGTCTTTTAACTGCAAAACATTAGTTATTTGGTAGCAAAGATCAAATCTTTTGGCACTAAGAAAATCAAGTATCTCCTGATAAATTAACACTGTTAACGAGATTGGCAGAACATCTGCCAAGACACATCATTTAAAATATCCAACCGGATGATTCATCATCGGCATTTGAGTATCCTTTAATTTCAAAGCAGTTTTGAGCCGTGCCAGATCCATCGATGCACGCGGGACTGTGGCCAGACGTGCAGCCGAACAGAACAACGAGATGTTTTGCGAAACAATCCCTGCATCCATAGCTCCCATCAATTGAACATGATTACTCTTCGCATCACCCAGCTTAGACAGATCACTGACCAGCACCAACGATACCGGCGCATTGTTGACAAAGGCCTGACCGCCAGCAACCGCAGAACGGTGATCTCCCTCAGAAATCAGATTGAGCTTATGCCCTTTAGCATCATACAGGTAAGTTCCTTGCGGAAGCACCACATATATGTCGATATCCTGACGATTCATGGCTGACGGAGCTGTACGTTTGCCTTCAGATGACCGGTTAATGCCATTGGCAGCCCAGAGTAAATCGGATAAATCGGTATTACTCAAAGCCTTCGAAGCATATTCACGAGTAGAATGACGTTCGGATAACGCTTTCATTAGCAGTCCGGCACGATTCATATCGGGCTTAGGTAACTGAATCGTCCGCTCGGCAGCATAGCTTGCTACCGACAAAAGCAGGAAACACACTAAAAACTGTAACTTTTTCATAATTATGTATCTTTTTAAGTAAAGTACAAATATAAAAGAATCATCAGTCAACATCTTTATTTCAAAAGAAAATTTAACAAAAAAGGCCTGTATCCCAAACCGGACACAAGCCTTTCTCTATAAATCATTTACGTAGATTATTTCTTACCGAAATAGCGGTTATAAAGTCCTTCGAAACCTTTACCGTGACGAGCTTCGTCTTTACACATTTCGTGTACGGTATCGTGGATAGCATCCAGATTCAAAGCTTTAGCACGTGTAGCGATACGTTTTTTGTCTTCGCAAGCACCGGCTTCAGCATTCATTCTCTTTTCAAGGTTTGTTTTAGTATCCCATACGCAATCACCCAACAGTTCAGCAAACTTAGAAGCATGTTCTGCTTCTTCCCAAGCATAACGTTTGAAAGCTTCAGCTACTTCAGGATAGCCTTCGCGATCGGCCTGACGGCTCATAGCCAAATACATACCAACTTCAGTACATTCGCCCATGAAGTGATTGTTCAGGTCTTTAATCATTTCCTCGTCACAACCTTTAGCTACACCGATTACGTGTTCGTCAACAAAAGTGAGTGCACCACCTTCTTCTTCAACAACTTCTACGAATTTGCTTGCAGGAGCTTTACACAAAGGGCATTTCTCAGGAGCTGCGTCACCTTCACAAACATAACCGCAGACAGTACATCTAAACTTTTTCATTTCGTCTTAATTTTAAATTAATTAGTCAATACGTATATCATTTAAACATTTCTTACAAACACCTTTATAATAGTAGTGCACTTCGCTTACTTCATGTCCATCCATTTGAAGGCCTTCCACTTGTTTCATCTCAACCTGGCATTTCAAATCATAAATACGCCCGCAACGTTTGCACAGAAAATGGGCATGTTGTGAAGTGTCCGCATCAAAATTGGTGTTCCGCTCGTCAATAGTAAGCATTTGTGCCGCTCCCTGCTCAGAAAACAGCCTCAAGGTATTATAGACTGTAGTCTTTGAAAGTGTTGGCATAGAGGGAGATAACTCCGTATATATTTCATCAGCCGATGGGTGTGTCTTATGTTCCATCAAATAGTTCATGATAGCAATTCGCTGCATGGACGGTTTGATGTTGTGCTCTAGTAATCGGTTGTATGATTCCATTTTCTTCCTCCTTTCCAAAATTGTATTTATTACAATTTTAAATCCGATGCAAAGATAAAGAGTTCTTTTATTTTCGCAAACAAAATACGAATATTTTTTTGATTAAACAGAAAAACGGCATACAAAATTGCTTTCGTATGCCGTTTCTTATGACAATAATATGTACGTATTAAATTCCTTTAGGGTTTTCACCGTATTGGTTGCTACCCGGCTGTCCGTCCTGAATAGTCAGGAAGAGATACCAAAGGCTGCCGATCACCGGTACGAAAGTGATAAACAACCACCATCCGCTTTTACCGATATCGTGCATACGACGTATACTAACAGCAATCATAGGCAGAAGCATAGCCAAATAATAAATACCTACAAATACGCAAATCGTACCCAAAATAGCATCAATAATACTTGCGACAATAGCAAAAATAGCCATGAACAAAACAAACATCCAGTATTCACGTCTTCTGGCTCTACCGTCGAAATCTTTCCACTTCTTTAAAACATCAATGTACTCTTTCATCTTTCAAATCTTTTAATAGTTAATAATTGTTGGTATTTTGTGTTTATTCCTATAAACTGCCACAAATATACTAACTACTATTTATATTTTTTATATGTTCTGCGTTTATTTTTAGCAAAAAATAAAAAAAGAGCTAGCTCTCACCCAACAACATAGTGCAAAAGCCCTATACAGGCCGATCTATAGTCCCCTGTTCCTCAACAAAGGTTCTATGCCCGGTTCTTTACCCCGAAAGTTCTTATACATATCCATCGCATCGTCGATGCCTCCGGGAGTGAGAATATAACGACGGAAACGGGAAGCCACTTCCTGATTAAACAGATCACCGGTTTCCTTATATGCTTCAAAAGCATCGCTATCTAACACTTCGGCCCAAATATAACTGTAATAACCAGCCGTATAGCCGCTGTTCATGATGTGATTGAAGTATGTAGTACGATAACGAGGAGGTATCTGACTTAGCAAGCCACGCTCTTTCAGCACAGCAGCCTCAAATTCAGTGACATCCATATTCCGGGGAATCTCTTTCAGTACATGGTAATCCATATCAAGCAGAGAAGCGGCAAGATATTCGGTTGTGGCAAACCCCTGGCCATACTTTCCACTCTTATCGAGTTTCTCAATCAATGCAGCAGGAATCACTTCACCGGTCCGATAATGTTTGGCATATATTTTCAGCACCTCCGGTTCGAATACCCAATGCTCCATAACCTGAGAAGGTAATTCCACAAAATCACGCGGTACACCGGATACGGCATGAAAGTGTACATCTTTAAACAAATTGTGGAGTGCATGGCCAAATTCATGGAATAAAGTACCGGCCTCATCGGCACTAAGCAGGGCAGGCTGTCCCGAAGAAGGCTTGGTAAAGTTACACACAATCGTAACTACCGGCGCCAAACGTTTACCGTCACGATAGGTTTGAGAACGATAAGTTCCGCACCATGCGCCTCCCCGCTTACTATTACGAGGGAAAAAGTCCATATACAGCACACCAAGATGGGTTCCGTCTTTATCTTTACACTCAAAAGCCTGTGCCTCTTCATGCGGTTTCGGAATGTCTTTAATTTCGGTGAAAGTAATGCCATAAAGTCTGTTAGCTACATAGAAAGCACCTTCACGCACATTATTCAATTCAAGATAAGGACGCACTTCATTCTCGTCTAAACTGAACTTGGCTTTCTTCGCTTTCTCAAAATAATAGCGCCAATCCCATCCTTCGGGGGTAAAGTTAGCGCCTTCCTTCTTTATTTCAGCCTGAATATCAAACAATTCCTCCTTGGCTTTCGCCACTGCAGGAGTCCAGATCTGATTCAGCAAACGATATACATTTTCCTCGTTCTTTGCCATGCGGTCTTCCAAAATGAAAGAAGCATAATCGGCATATCCCATCAATTTGGCTTTCTCCAGACGCAAAGCAACCAATTTTTTCACGATTTCATTATTATCAGCCTCATTGCCATTGTTGCCGCGATTGATGTATCCTTTAAAGATTTTTTCACGTAACTCGCGATTATCTGCATATTGCAAGAAGGGCATTACACTCGGATTGTGCAAAGTGAAAAGCCACTTCTCTTCCATACCTGCCCCTTTAGCCGCTTCGGCTGCGGATGCCACAAGACTTTCGGGTAATCCGGCGAGATCTTCCTTCTTATCAATCACCAACTCAAAAGCGTTGGTTTCTTTCAGCAGGTTCTGTCCAAAAGTCAATTGCAACATCGAAATCTCACTATTGAGTTGACGTAACTTCGCCTGATCCACAGAATCAAGATTAGCACCTCCACGAACAAACTTCTTGTAAGTTTCTTCCAGTAACTTATTCTGCTCCTTATCCAATCCCAGTTTCTCCCGACGTTCATAAACTTCTTTCACACGGGCAAAGAGAGCCGGATTCAGACTAATATCGTCCCGATGTGCCGAAAGCAACGGAGTAATCTCTTTATTAAAAGCCTGCATTTCATCGTTCGTATTACAACTGTTCAGCCCACTAAACACAGTACTCACCTTATTTAACAACTCTCCACTCTGATCGAATGCAGCGATGGTATTATCGAAATCGGGAACCGAACGCTGATTGACAATAGCATCTATTTCTTTTTTCTGTTCTTCCATTCCTTTCAGGAAAGCTTCTTTGTAATGCTCTATTTTAATCAAGTCGAACGGTGGAACACCGAAAGGAGTTGAATACTCTGCCAGAAAAGGGTTTCCGGCATCGGTGGCTGCTTTCTGTCCGGCTGTGCCGCAAGCAGTCATCACGGCGGCCATTCCGGCAGCCATAAGCATCTTCTTCATGTTTTTGTGCGATTTAATAATATAATGTATCAATTCAATTTTGACAAAAATACAAAGATTCGATTAAAATGTCTACTTTTGCAACAAGAAATGATAAACTCTAATAGAAAATGAACTACGGATTCGTAAAAGTTGCGGCGGCCGTTCCCCGCGTAAAAGTAGCAGATTGCAAATTTAATTCTGAAAGATTGGAGGGTCTTATTACCATAGCCGAAGGTAAAGGAGTACAGATTCTCACTTTTCCCGAAATGTGCATTACCGGATATACTTGTGGAGACTTGTTCGCCCAGCAACTTTTGCTTGAACAGGCAGAAATGGCTTTGATACAGATTCTAAACAGTACCCGCCAACTGGACATCATTTCCATACTGGGCATGCCGGTAGTAGTCAACTCCACAGTAATTAATGCTGCAGTAGTTATCCAGAAAGGCAAAATACTGGGAGTAGTGCCCAAAACTTACCTGCCTAATTATAAAGAGTTCTACGAGCAACGTTGGTTTACATCCGCCCTACAAGTCTCGGAAAACAGTGTGCGGCTTTGCGGACAGATTGTCCCGATGGGCAACAATCTGTTGTTCGAAACTGCGGAAACAACTTTCGGCATAGAAATCTGTGAGGACCTTTGGGCTACCGTTCCGCCCAGTTCCTCACTCGCACTGCAAGGGGCTGAAATCATCTTTAACCTTTCCGCCGATGACGAAGGTATTGGTAAACACAATTATCTTTGCTCTCTGATCAGCCAGCAATCTGCACGCTGCATCTCCGGTTATGTTTTTTCGTCGAGTGGCTTCGGTGAATCGACAACAGATGTTGTTTTTGCCGGAAACGGACTTATTTACGAAAACGGATATCTACTGGCACGAAGTGAACGTTTCTGCTTGGAGGAACAGTTGATTATCAATGAAATTGATGTGGAATGTATCCGTGCAGAGCGTCGGGTCAACACAACTTTTGCTGCCAACAAGGCTAATTGTCCGGGTAAAGAGGCTATCAGAATTTCTACAGAGTTTGTCAACAGTAAAGATCTGAACCTAACCCGTACATTCAATCCACATCCTTTTGTTCCGCAAGGAAGCGAACTCAACAGTCGCTGTGAGGAGATCTTCTCGATTCAAATAGCCGGACTGGCACAACGTCTGCTACATACCGGAGCAAAAACAGCCGTAATAGGTATTTCCGGAGGACTTGACTCAACACTCGCCTTATTGGTATGCGTCAAGACATTCGATAAATTGGGATTATCTCGCAAAGATATTCTGGGTATAACCATGCCGGGATTCGGAACAACCGACCGCACTTATCACAATGCCATCGACCTGATGAATTCCTTGGGAGTTTCAATACGGGAAATCAGTATCAGGGAAGCATGTATCCAACACTTTAAAGATATCGGACACGATCTCAATATACACGATGTAACATACGAGAATTCACAGGCACGCGAACGTACCCAAATCTTAATGGATATAGCCAACCAAACATGGGGTATGGTGATCGGAACCGGAGACCTGTCGGAACTCGCATTGGGATGGGCAACGTACAACGGAGATCATATGTCGATGTATGGTGTCAACGCAGGTATTCCCAAGACACTGGTGAAACACTTAGTACAGTGGGTAGCCGAAAACGGTATGGATGAAGCATCCAAAGCAACTCTGCTGGATATTGTGGACACTCCTATCAGTCCGGAACTGATACCGGCAGATGAAAACGGAGAAATCAAACAAAAAACGGAAGACCTCGTCGGTCCTTACGAACTACACGACTTCTTCCTGTATTATTTCTTACGGTTCGGCTTCCGCCCGTCAAAAATCTACTTCCTGGCACAAACTGCATTCAGTGGAGTTTATGATGATGAAACAATCAAAAAATGGTTGCAAACTTTCTTCCGCCGCTTCTTTAACCAGCAGTTTAAACGCTCTTGCCTGCCGGACGGACCGAAAGTAGGAAGTATATCCATCAGCCCCAGAGGAGACTGGCGCATGCCAAGTGATGCCAGTTCGGCTGCATGGCTGAAAGAAATAGCCGAATTGTAACAAAGACGATACCTCTTTTTAACATGACACTGCGATCTTTGCAGCATCATATTAAAAAGAGGTAAAGTTATGAAAAGACATCTTATTTTAGCATTTGCTTTATTGGCATCCAGTGTTGCCTTAAATGCAGTCAATTCATTGCCGGACGATGATAAATCCGACAATAAGAACAAAACAGAACTCAATTCTGTCGTCAAAAAGACATGGGAGTTCTACTCCGCCATCAAACAACCTTCTGCCGATGCACTGGCTAATGCGGGTAACTACAAATTCGGGCAAGAAGCCGGCTATCTCTATAACCAATTCATGAAGATCTATGTAGTCAGGGAAGAAGTGGTTCCCGGAGACCCTACCCGCCGTACCGTAATTCGCAAACCCACTATCTACAACGCAGTACGCTCCATCGAGAAACAGCTGAACAAAGAGCTCAAAAGCAACAAAATGACCAGAGAGCAAGTAGCTGCAGAATTCACAAATGTACTGAAAGTAGCGATTTCTGCCTATGATTCCGAAAGCGAATCATTTGAAGACGCTTTACAGACAAATCGCAAAAATGCAACCGACCTTCTCTCCGTATTTCAAAATGTAAAACTGACAGAAATCTAAAATTCTTTTTTTCAATAGGTAAATAAATATTAATGGCAAGTCTTGGGCAAAAGAAAACTTTTGCCCCCGCACTCGCCATGACTAAACACTCAATGATTAGTACTTATGAACAGTAAATTTCTCCTGCTACTCTGTAGTATGTTATTGTGCACTTCACTTGCATTCGCACAATCAATCAAAGTAACAGGTACAGTCACAGACAAAATGGGGGCAGTAATCGGTGCCACTATCATGGTGAAAAACTCATCAAACGGAACTGTCACCGATATAGATGGTCGTTACAGCATCGAAGTTCCTAAAAACGCAACACTACTATTCTCTTTCGTAGGTTACAGCACAGTAGAGAAAGAGGTAGGTAACAACACTGTAATCAATGTCGAACTGTCCGATGACATTCAGGCCATCGACGAGGTAGTGGTCACTGCAATCGGTATCAAGCAGCAAAAGAAGAAGATCGGTTACACAACCCAACAAATCAACAGTGAGGTATTGAATGCCACTCCCAGTCTGAATGTGGGCTCGGCCCTTTCCGGACAAGTAGCCGGTCTGTTGGTAGCCAACCCTACCGGTATTTTCCAGGCACCGAGTTTCAAACTGCGCGGCAACGCACCATTGGTTGTACTGGACGGAGTTCCGGTAGAAACCGACTTTTTCGACATCTCAAGTGAGAATATTGAAAGTGTCAATGTGCTAAAAGGTACGGCAGCCTCAGCTTTATACGGTTCACGCGGGAAAAACGGAGCAATTCTGATCACCAGTAAAACGGCCAAAAAAGAAGGCTTGGAAATCAACTTCTCTACCAACAACATGATCACAGCCGGCTTTGCAGTGCTTCCCGAGACACAACATCAATACGGTAGCGGTTCAAATGGTAAATATGAATTCTGGGATGGTGCAGATGGCGGCATTTCGGATGGTGACATGACTTGGGGACCCAAATTAAATGTAGGAACCAAAGTAGCTCAGTGGAACAGCCCGATCAGGGATAAAGTGACTGGAAAAGAGATTCCCTGGTGGGGAGATGTAAAAGGTACTCAGTATGATGACAAATCGCGCTATGAACGTATACCTATCGACTGGGTATCCCATGACAACCTGAAAGACTTTCTGCAAACCGGACTAGTAACCAACAATAATATCTCAATAGCTTATAAAGGAGAAAAAGCACGCTACTTCGTCACCGGACAATATGCTTACCAAAAAGGACAGGTGCCTTCTACTGAAATGCACAGTGGAGGTATCAACTTCAACTCTACCTTTGATCTGGCTAAAAACTTGCAGCTGGATGCCAATCTGGCCTACAACAAAATAGTTGCCCCGAGTTATCCGCGCTACGGATACGGACCTAAAAACCACATGTACACCATCGTTGTATGGATGGGAGACGATGTGAACGGTAAAGAACTCCAAAAACACAAATACGTTCCCGGGCAGGAAGGGTATCGGCAGGCAAGTTACAATTATGCATGGTATAATAATCCTTACTTTGCAGCCGAAGAGCTCCAGCAATCCGAAAGTCGGGATGTGGTGAACGGGCAACTCCGCCTGAATTATCAAATCCTCCCCAATCTGAACATACAGGGACGTGCCGCCTTACGCCAGAAAACAATTCTTCAGGAAATGAAAGTACCCAAAACTTACATGAACTACGGTGACTCCCGGGAAGGTGACTACAAAGTATGGAATGACCGTCAAACTAATGTAGACGCTGATGTACTGGCTACCTACACTCAAGATCTGACTCCGGATATCCTCTTCACCCTGAATGCCGGAACTTCGGTATTCTACCGTAATTACCGTCAGGAATATCAGTCTACCGACGGTTTGATTGTTCCATTCGTATACAGTATCAAAAACACACAAGGTCCTTCCATTACCGATGCCAACCGAAATGAAAAATCAATCCGTAGTATTTATGGATCAATCAACCTTGATCTTTACAAATATGCCTATCTGACGTTGACAGGACGTAATGACTGGTCATCTACTCTGGCAAAAGGCAGTAACTCTTACTTCTATCCTTCTGTCGCACTGAGTACTATGGTATCCGAATACATCAAATTGCCAACATTTATGGACTATCTCAAAATGTATGGTTCATGGGCGGTTGTCTCTACCGACCTGTCTCCCTACCAGATCATGTCCACTTATACAAAAGATTCCAATTACGGTTCGAATCCATCTATTTCCTACCCTTCTTCTCTGGTCAACTACTACATTAAACCTCAGAAAACGACATCCTGGGAAGCCGGATTGTCAACTGCATTCTTCCGTAACCGGTTATCTTTCGACCTGACTTATTATCATACGATCGATGAAAACCAGATTATCGACCTGAATATTTCGAATGCATCGGGTTTCACCAGCCGTAAAGTGAACGGTAACCAATATACCACCAACGGATGGGAAATCATGGCCAATGTACAGGCTATCAAAAATAAAGATTTTCAATGGGATTTCTCCTTGAACTGGAGTAAGAGTGTAAAAAAACTGACGGAAATATATGGCGGACAGAAAAAGTTCGGTGACCTGAAAGTGGGCGACCGTGCCGATGCATTTTACGGTTCACAATGGCAGAAAAGTGCTGATGGAGAATTGATTCTGGATGAAAACGGTATGCCTACCAAAGACGCATATAAACAATATCTGGGACATCTGGATCCGAACTTCCGAATGGGTATGCAAAATACTTTCCGCTACAAAGACTTCACACTGTCTGTCGATCTGGACGGCGCTTATAAAGGAGTAATCTATTCTGTATTGAGCGAAAAGTTATGGTGGGGAGGAAAGCATCCGGAATCAGTGGAGTACAGGGATGCACAATATGCCGTCGGACACCCGATATATGTACCCAATGGGGTAGTCGTAACCGGAGGAGAGCTGAAACGTGACATCGACGGTAATGTAATCTCTGACACACGCACCTACAAACGTAACACGACAGCGGTCGATTGGCAACAATGGTGCCAGAACTATCCTTATCAAGCTTATGTATCTTCGAAAGAAAATGCCAAATTTGCCAATGTATTCGACCGTAGCTACATTAAGCTCCGCCGAGTGGCACTGACTTACAACTTCACCAAACTACTTTCGAAACAAAGCCCCGTGAAAGGACTTACAGCTACAGTGTTTGGCAACAACCTAGCTGTCTGGAAAAAAGTCCCCTTTGTCGATCCGGACTACACCGGAGACAGCAACGACGGAGGTGCCAACGATCCAACCGCACGCTATATCGGCATGGGCGTCAACATAAAATTCTAAACGAATAAGAAACTAATAAGAAATTATAAAATGAAAAAGATAATATTACTCATCGTATCTGTGTGGATGTGCGTTTCCTGTGGAAATCTGGAAGAGATGAACATTGATCCGGACAATGCCACCCAGACCCACCCCAAACTCCTGCTTACCCAAATCTGCATGAATGCTTTTAAAAGAGGGACTGACGGAATGTATGCTACCAAAAAAGTAATTCAAGCCGACGGAGAGAGTGCAGATCAATATTACAAATGGACCCGCGGAAGTTTTGGCTACTATGACAATCTCCGCAATGTACAAAAGATGGGTGAAGAGGCAGAACGTATAAATGCTCCGGTGTATACGGCACTCACTAAGTTCTTCCGCGCCTACTACTTCTATGAACTGACCCTCCGTTTCGGAGACATCCCCTACAGTCAGGCCTTGAAAGGAGAAAAAGAAGAAATATACACTCCCGAATATGATGCACAAGAGGATGTTTTTGCAGGAATCCTCCAAGAATTGAGAGAAGCAGACGAAATACTGGCAAATGACGCATCTGTCATTGACGGAGACATCATCTATAACGGAAATAGCACCCAGTGGAGGAAACTGATCAACTCTTTTCGTCTGAAAGTGCTGATGACCCTCTCCAATCATACAACAGTAGGGAATATAAATATCGCTTCTGAGTTTAAAAACATTGCGACAAACAGCCCGTTGATGAATAGCCTGGCAGACAATGGACAGTTGGTTTACCTGGATCAGCAGGGCAACCGATATCCTCAATTCAATGCCCAATGGTCCGGCTATTATATGGATGATACATTTATCCAACGTATGCGCGCACGTCGGGACCCACGCCTGTTCATCTTCAGCGCACAGACCAACAAAGGAAAGACTGAAGGAAAACCTATCGACGACTTCAGCTCTTACGAAGGAGGAGACCCTGCCGCCCCTTATAGCGATGCTATTATCAAAGTTAGTGAGGGTACCATATCGCCCATCAACGACCGTTTCCGTACAGATCCGATTGTAGAGCCCACCATGCTGATGGGATATGCCGAACTACAACAAATTCTTGCTGAAGCTGTTGTACGGGGATGGATCAGTGGCAATGCACAAACGTATTACGAGAAAGGTATCCGCGCCTCATTCTCTTTCTACGAAACCCATGCAAAAGATTATGCCGGCTATCTGAACGAGAACGCAGTGGCCCAATATCTGAAAGAACCATTGGTTGACTTCACCCAAGCATCGGGTACTGAAGAGCAGATAGAACGCATTATCATGCAGAAATACCTGGTTACATTCTACCAAGGCAACTGGGATTCCTTTTACGAACAACTACGTACCGGCTACCCGGACTTCCGTCGCCCAGCCGGAACAGAAATCCCCAAACGCTGGATGTATCCGCAAGGAGAATATGATAACAACGGTACTAACGTAGAAACGGCTATTACACGCCAATTCGGTGCAGGAAATGACAAAATAAACCAAGCTACCTGGTGGCAAAAAAAATCATAGAATAAAATATATACTCTTAACCCATATTTATAATGAAAAAGATTATTTTAAGCAGCGTATTATTGCTATCCGGCTTCTTTATCCAAGCGCAACAAGCTCCCGATAAAATCAGCTTTAATTCCAATGGTGAATTTAAGATAGCACAATTTACCGATATGCACTTGGGACATGATCAGGAGAAAGACCGAATAGTGGGAGATATGATCAAAGAAGTACTTGATTCTGAAAAGCCTGACCTCGTGATATTTACAGGAGACAATACTACTATGGATGAAGTCCGGCAAGCTTGGGAAGCCATATCTGCCGAACTGTCGGCCCGCCGGATCCCTTGGACAGCCGTATTGGGAAATCATGATGACGAATATGCCGTAAAGCGTGATGAAATCATTCGTATCATCCGGGAACAACCGTATTGTATGATGAAACAAGTGGCAGAAGGAATAAAAGGAGAAGGTAACCATATTCTCCCTATTTACAGTTCGAAAGACGGAAATAAAACAGCCGCATTGCTTTATTGCCTGGACACAAATGCTTATTCGAAGATAAAAACAGTAAAAGGATATGACTGGATCGGACGATCTCAAATAGACTGGTACTCCCGCGAAAGCCGGAAGTACACAGAACGGAATGAGGGACAACCATTACCTGCATTGACCTTCCTCCATATTCCGTTACCGGAGTACACCCAAGCATGGGAATCGTTCGAAACCAAACGTTACGGAGACCGTAACGAAAAAGAATGCAGTCCCAATATAAACAGCGGTATGTTTGCCAATATGCTGGAATGCGGTGATGTTATGGGTGTTTTTGCCGGACACGACCACGTAAACGATTACATCGCTACTCTCTATAACATCGCTTTAGGATATGGACGAGCTTCGGGCGGAAAAAATACTTACGGAGATAAAACACCAGGCAGTCGTATCATCGTATTGAAAGAAGGTAAACGTGAATTCGATACTTGGCTTCGGGAAAAAGGAAATATGGCAAAACTGAATGTATGTACATATCCCGGCTCTTTTGTAAAAGAGAAATAGAAATCACTTTTATGAGTATTCAAAAAGAAACGGCTATAAAAACTTTTTAGGTGATTTACAGATTATCCCTCCAACCTATAATAAACACTTATCGAATTATAGTTGGAGGGATAAATTTATTTGGTAAAAAGTGAATCGTTACAAAACTCCTTTACTGGACGGCAATTCGAAATGATAGATATCCCTCTTCAACGCCATCTTCAACGCACGGGCCAGCGCTTTGAATATTCCCTCTATCTTGTGATGCTCATTCTGCCCCTCAGCCTTAATATTGAGGTTCATCTTGGCTGCATCACTCAGAGACTTAAAAAAGTGTAAAAACATCTCGGTAGGCATTTCTCCTATCTTTTCACGCTTAAACTCGGCATCCCATACTAACCACGGACGTCCTCCGAAATCCAGGCATACCCTGCAAAGGCAATCATCCATGGGCAAAGCATAACCGTAACGTTCAATTCCTCTTTTACTACCCAGCGCCTGATAGATACACTCACCCAATGCGATAGCCGTATCTTCGATGGTATGATGTTCGTCTACCTCGAGGTCCCCCTTCACCCGGATCGTTAAATCCATACCGGAATGTTTACCAATCTGCTCAAGCATATGGTCAAAGAAACCTAACCCGGTAGAAATGTCACAAGTACCCTTACCATCCAGATTGAGAGCTACTAGGATATCGGTTTCTTTCGTTGTCCTGCGTATTTCTGCTCTCCGCTCTCCTGCAAAAAGGAACTCAGCCACCCGATCCCAATCAGTAGTGGCAAGAGCACAATAAGTTTCCAGTCCCTTTTCTTTCAGCAAATCAATGGATTCCTGAAGGTAAATGGCACGGCAACCTATATTTTTGGCCAATTCTACATCTGTCGGACGATCTCCAATGACAAAGCTGCCCTCCAGATCATATTCCGGATTGGAAATATACTTAGTCAACATTCCTGTACGCGGCTTCCTCGTAGAAGCACAATCTTCGGGCATACTACGATCTATCAGGATATCATCGAACGTAATACCTTCTCCGGCCAGAGTTTTCAACATCAGATTGTGCGCCGGCCAAAAAGTTTCTTCCGGGAAAGAAGAGGTGCCCAAACCATCCTGATTGGTCACCATGACAAACTCAAAATCAAGTTTACTGCGAATAAAGCCCAAATTGCGGAAAACTTTAGGATAGAATTCAAGCTTCTCCAGTGAATCGAGCTGATAGTCGACAGGCGGCTCAATGACAAGCGTGCCATCACGGTCAATAAAAAGTACTTTCTTTTTCATTTTTCCTATTGATATTTTTTCAGTGCTCCAATCAGTTTGGCATTCTCAGCCCGTGTACCTACAGTCACACGAAGGCAGTTGCCACACAATGATATGGAATTTCGATTACGTACAATAATACCCTCTCCCACCAGATAATTATAAATTTTCACAGCATCGGTCACACGTGCCAGAAAGAAGTTGGCATTCGATGGAAATACCTGTAATACGCAAGGCAACTCAACGAAAGCTTCTTCCAGATACCCCCTCTCCTCCTTCAATGTTTTTACCCAGCGTTCTATTTCGTAGTATTTGTGGAGCATTTCTATAGCTTGTTGCTGAGTCAGCTGATTCACATTATACGGATACTTGATTTTATTCAAAACACCGATAATCCCCTCGGAGGCAAAAGCCATCCCCAAACGAATAGCTGCACAACCAAACGCTTTTGAGAAAGTCTGTAAGATAATCAGATTCGGATACTTATCCAACTCTGACAAAAATGAGGGTTCATCGGAAAAATCATTATAAGCCTCGTCCAGAATGACCAATCCTTCGAAATCATTGATCACCTTTATTATCTCAGACCGAAGCAGATCATTTCCCGTCGGATTATTGGGTGAACAAAGGAAAATCATCTTAGTCCGTTCATCCGCAACTGCCAACAATTCATCGGCAGAAAACTGAAAATCATCGTGAAGCAGCACTTTGCGGTATTCCACATCATTGACATCGGCGCAAACCTGATACATGCCGTACGTAGGATCGATAGCCACCACATTGTCTCTGCCCGGCTCACAGAAAGCACGAAACACCAAATCAATAGCCTCATCACTGCCATTTCCCAGAAAGATATGGGCAGGAGCTACTTTTTTTATTTTGGACAATTCCAACTTCAGATCCCGTTGCATCGGATCCGGATAGCGATTGTGCGGCAGGTTATACGGGTTTTCGTTAGCATCCAGAAAAACAGATGCTGCCGCCCCACTATATTCATCACGGGCCGAAGAATAGGGTTTTAGTCTCCAGATATTCGGACGGGTTAATTCTTGCAATGTTTTCATTTTCTTATCTCCTCCAATCTAACAGTTACCGCATTTTTATGTGCATCCAGGTGTTCATTGGCAGCCATCACCTCGATAGCCGGGCCAATAGCCGACATTCCACTGGGAAGTATCTCTTGAAAAGTGATCTTACGGATGAAACTGTCCAAGCTCACTCCACTATAGGCTTTGGCATAGCCGTTGGTAGGTAAAGTATGGTTAGTTCCCGAAGCATAATCACCTGCGCTTTCGGGAGAGAAGGCACCCAAAAATACCGAACCGGCATTTACTATCTGTCCGGCTACTTCCATATAGTCCTTCGTCTCAATAATCAGGTGCTCAGGAGCGTAAGCATTGGTAAGTTCCAAAGCTTCCTCCATATCCTTCACCAATATCAACTTACTGTTGGCCAAAGATTTTTCGGCAATATCGCGACGGGTTAGATAGCCTAATTGGCGTTCGACCTCGTAAACGACTTCCGTTTGTAGCTTCTCAGAAGTCGTAACCAGCATCGCCTGACTATCCACTCCATGTTCCGCCTGAGAAAGAAGATCGGCAGCCACAAACACCGGGTTGGCAGATTCGTCAGCCAGAACCTCTACCTCCGACGGCCCCGCAGGCATATCAATGGCGACATCCCGCAGGCTGACAAGTTGCTTGGCAGCGGTGACATACTGATTGCCGGGACCAAAGATCTTATAAACTTTAGGAATACTCTCTGTCCCGTAAGCCATAGCGGCAATGGCCTGTACTCCACCAACCTTAAAGATTTTGCTGACTCCAGCCAGACGAGCGGCAAACAGGATAGCAGGATGTACCTTTCCATTCTTATCAGGCGGTGTACAAAGTACAATCTCTTTACATCCGGCAATCTTAGCAGGTATAGCCAACATAAGCACAGTGGAGAATAGAGGGGCTGTCCCTCCGGGGATATACAATCCGACCTTTTCAATAGCAACAGCTTTTTGCCAGCAAGTAACACCTTCCATCGTGTCCACCTTTTTCCCCTCAAAACGCTGTGCAGAATGAAATGTCTCAATATTACGTTTAGCCAGATAAATAGCTGCCTTCAGTTCGATGGGTACCTCCTTTTCTGCTTCTTCTATTTCCGCAGAAGTAACAGCCAATGAGGTGAGTTCAGCTTTATCAAACACAGCCTCATATTCCATGACCACCCGGTCCCCTCCGGCTCTCACACGGTTAATAATATTGCGTACAGTATCGAAAAGATTTTCTGTCTCAAGTATAGGACGCTTCAAGATCTCATTCCATTGCGACCGATCCGGATATTTAATCAGTTTCATAATTTTTAATTTAAGAGTTCAACCAACAGATTTTCCTATATAATCATCTTCTCAATAGGCAACACCAAAATACCTTCCGCTCCCAGCGCTTTCAGCTTACCTATGATCTCCCAAAACCGTTTCTCATCGAGCACTGTATGTACAGAGCACCAACCATCTTGTGCCAACGGCATCACAGTAGGACTCTTCATACCCGGTAGCACAGCAATAATATCTTCCAGTTTATCTTTAGGAGCATTCATCAGTACGTACTTTTTATCTTCAGCAGTTTTCACAGCATCCATGCGGAAAAGCAATTCGTCCAATATCTCTTTTTTCTCCTTACTCATATTCTTGTTGCCTATCAGCAAAGCTTCTGATCTCATTACGACCTCCACTTCTTTCAGACGATTGCTGACCAGAGTAGAACCGGAACTGACAATATCGAAAATAGCATCCGCCAATCCGATGCCGGGAGCAACTTCTACAGAACCGGTAATGACATGCACTTCAGCCTTCACCCCGTTACTTTTCATAAAAGCATCTAAAATTCCGGGATAGGAAGTAGCTATCTTCTTTCCGTTAAACCAACTCAAACCGGGATATTCAATGTCTTTGGGCATAGCCAAAGACAAACGGCATTTGCTAAACCCGAGACGCTTAATGATTTCGGCATCTTCCTGCCTCTCTACAAATTCGTTTTCTCCTACTATACCCAGGTCGGCAACTCCTGTAGCTACAGATTGGGGAATATCATCGTCACGGAGAAAAAGTACCTCAACCGGAAAGTTGGACGATTGTACGAGTAAAGTACGTTTGGTTGTGCTCAGTTTGATGTCTGATTCTTCAAGAAGGGCCATCGTTTCTTCAAAAAGACGCCCTTTGGCTTGTACTGCGATTCTTAACATAATTACAATATCTTAATTTACAATTTATAATTCGATATATAGAAAATAAAAAAGGCTCACCTTATCGGTAAGCCTCGTATTCTATCATATATATATACACAATACCATCTTGCCCACCGAGTTATTCGATTGAGTAATGATGATGGCGATGTGTAATAGTAATGTTCATATCTTTATTGTTTATGCGACAAAAATAAAGTATTAGTTCTGAATCACCAAACAATTATCAGAAATTCTTCTATTTTTCTTTCAAATTAAAGGAAGAATCTCTTCATCTTCTACTTCGCATGACAAAAAATGCATCTCTTCTCTGGCTTTCTCCTTCGGAAAAGTAAAGTAAGTGCAGAGAGCTTCTGTACACAATTCCTCATCTTTATTATAAAGACGTGCCTCAATTATCACAATGTTACGCTTCACTTCTTTAATATGTGCTTTGAGCACTACATGTGAATCATTAGTACTGATTGATTTACGATAACGTGTCTCCATTTTTGATGTCACCCCCGTAGTCTGTAACTTCCGGAGAATAACCCATGCACAGATTTCATCCAAAAGTACGGCCTGGATACCTCCATGTAGCGTATCAATCCATCCCTGGTATTCGGGACGGGGACGCCAGATGCTAATCACTTCATCGTTATCCTCATAAAATTCCATTTTCACACCGGCTTCATTGTTAGGGGCACAACCAAAGCAATTATATCCTTCCATCCCCTTCCACGGGTTAATAATCTTTTTCATACCTTTTTCGTTTTAGAATGCTCAAAGATATAAATCTTTTCGCAAAATGCACCCATCTCACCACCAGAACTTTATCTATAATCCGTTTGTTATACAGATGTTCTATTAAGAAAGGAAAAGTATGAAAACAGTAGTAGACAAAGCCTCTTCAAGGGGTTATTTCAATCATGGTTGGCTGAAAACCCACCATACATTTAGTTTTGCAAACTATTATAACCCGTCAAGAATGCATTTCGGCGTATTGAGGGTACTGAATGATGATAGCGTTGACCCTGAAATGGGATTCGATACACACCCTCACCAGAATATGGAAGTCATTTCTATCCCCCTGAAGGGGTATCTGAGACATGGCGACAGCGTAAAAAACACCCGGACAATCACACCCGGCGATATCCAGGTTATGAGTACGGGGAAAGGTATCTTCCACAGTGAATATAATGGAAGTGACAAAGAGCAATTGGAATTTTTGCAAATATGGGTATTCCCGAGAATTGAAAATACAGAGCCGGAATATAACAACTACGATATTCGTCCTTTATTGAAAAGAAACGAACTTGCTCTAATTATTTCACCGGACGGTAAAGTACCCGCTTCCATTAAGCAAGATGCATGGTTTTCTATGGGAACATTTGACGCAGGAAAGAGTTTCGAATACAAGTTGCATCAGGAAGGTAACGGAGTTTATCTTTTTATCATCGAAGGAGATGTGGAAGTTGCAGGCAACCGATTGTCACGACGTGACGGCATCGGTCTTTGGGATACAAAGAGCTTTAAAGTGGAAATAACCCAAGAAGCGACCTTATTGCTAATGGAAGTACCAATGCGATAAAAATGAGTATTCATTTCGCAAAAGAATAAAAGGCTGCCTCCAATAGCGAAGACAGCCCTTTATTTATTGAGAACACTGTATTATCTATTTCTCTTTCCGATAATTTTCAAGTCCTGTTTGCAAGAAATTGATATACTTGGATATATCCTCATCATAAGCATACGACTTGTTCAGCGGATTACCCTCATTGTCTATCAGAACATAGAAAGGCTGGGCATTGGCACCAAACTTCACACGCTGCAGATAACTCCATTTATCACCTACCGTACGCAAAGTGCGTTCTGTACCATTTTCCATGATCTTCACCGGTTCAGTAAGCGGAGTCTTATTGTCAACATAAAGAGTAATCAGTACGTAGTCATTATTAATAATGCTGCTAACCTTCGGATCGGTCCATACGGCAAGCTCCATTTTACGACAGTTCACACAACCATATCCTGTAAAGTCGAGCATTACCGGCTTGTTATGCTGACGGGCATATTCCATACCTAAATCATAATCATCGAACTTGGCATGTACCTCATTGGTATAAAGATTAAAATCCTGGGTTTTCATAGGCGGTGCAAAAGCACTAACCGCTTTCAAGGGTGCTCCCCATAAGCCCGGAACCATATAAACAGCAAAAGCTAATGAAACCAGTGCCATGAAGAAACGAGATACACTTACTTTCGTATCATCGTCATCATGAGGAAATTTAATCTTACCCAACAGATAGAAACCAAGCAGAGCAAAAATAACAATCCACAAAGCAAGGAAAGTCTCACGATCCAGAATTCTCCATCCATAAGCCAAATCGGCAACAGACAGGAATTTTAAAGCAAAAGCTAATTCCAGGAAACCTAATGTCACTTTAATCACATTCATCCAACCACCAGACTTAGGCATTGACTTCAGCCAAGACGGAAATAAAGCGAATAAAGTAAATGGCAGAGCCAATGCAATGGCAAAGCCCAACATACCAATCGCGGGAGCGACTACACTACCTGTAGTAGAAACCTGTACCAACAAAAATCCGATAATAGGACCTGTACAAGAAAAAGATACAAGCGATAATGTAAACGCCATCAAAAAAATACTCAGTAATCCGCTTGTAGCTTCCGCCTTGCTATCCACTGCCGTACTCCATTTTGCGGGAAGTGTCAATTCGAAAGCTCCGAAGAAAGAAGCAGCAAATACGATCAACATCAGACAGAACAAGATATTGAAAACAGCATTAGTGGAAAGGGCATTCAAAGCACTGGCACCAAATATCAAGGTAATGGCAAGGCCAAGCGCTACATAGATTACCACGATGGATGCCCCATAAGTCCATGCATCCCGGATGCCTTTCTTTTTGTCCTTGCTTCGCTTCAGGAAGAAACTTACAGTCATCGGAATGATAGGCCATACACAAGGAGTGAACAAGGCCAGCAAACCTCCTAAAAATCCTGTAATAAAAATATAGATCCATGACATATCTTCCTGAGAGTTTGCCTCACCAAATTTCTTCAAATCATTAATTACAGGCTTCCATAAGTCAACACTGCCTATCGCAGTGGTAACAGTTGTAGCTGTCGGTTCTACAATACTGTCTGTAACAGTGGCGACTGGCTCTTTTACCGGAGTTGCAGGGGTTTCTTTTGCCGAGACTTCGGCAGTAGCAGCGGCTTTACCCGAAAATTTAAAGGGAACTTGTGTAGGAGGCAGACAATTTTCATCGTTGCATGCACCATATTCCAGATACCCTTCTATTGAATAGTCACTGCCGGTAAACTTTATCTTCTGTATAAATTGAGCCGTTTTTTCAAAATAGCGTACTTTCATTTCGAACAGTTTGTCAAAGTCCGAAACTTCTTTTCCCCGAGGGGTTAATTTACCAACAACTTCGGCACCTGACATCTTCTCTACATTAAAAGTAGCGGAGATAGGACCACCATCACCTAAATCGGTAGAATATACATGCCAACCGGCATCGATCGTACCTGTAAAAACGATTTCCGCTTCGGCTCCCGACAGGGTTTTCAGCTCCGTTTTAAACTTCACAGGCTCTTGTATCTGTGCCTGCGCCGTAAATACGACCAGCAACAAAAGCAGAAAAGAGGATAATTTCTTCATTCTTTAAAATTGTTTATGATGTTTCTAGAAATATAACAGCTATCGGATTTTCCCGGTTTGAGGTTTTGGCTAATCTTAAAAAGCTATTATTTATTTATAACTAAAATTCATAATCTACACAAGCCCGACTTTCTTTTGTCTCTGCCAAAATCTTACCGGCAGCCACATGCTCGGGATGGGTAGCATAGAACTTCACATCATCCAGATTATCAAATTCACTATACAACGCAATATTCCAGGTTTCTCCCGGATTCATATTCAATCCGACTTCAATTTTGCGGATCACAGAGATTTTAGCAGGTAATGCTTCAATAGCCTCCTTAAAACTATTCATCACAACGAGTTTCTCTTCTACAGGAACGTCGTCTCTTAACTTAAATAATACAATGTGTTTTACCATTACGTTGTTATTTTAATTATTTGTTTTTATATTTGTCAGCCAAAGCTGTTTTTTACAGTTGCAAAATTACTCTATTTGTTTCAAATATACACTATAAAAGGATGTTAATAATAGGAATAGCAGGCGGAACAGGCTCGGGAAAGACCACCGTCGTACGGAAAATCATTGAGAGTCTACCAGCTGGTGAAGTAGTATTGCTACCTCAGGATTCATACTATAAAGACAGTAGCCACGTACCGGTTGAAGAACGCCAGAATATCAATTTTGACCATCCCGATGCTTTTGAATGGAGCCTTTTGTCTAAACATGTTGCCCTGCTTAAAGAAGGCAAGTGTATCGAACAACCCACCTATTCTTATTTGACTTGTACCCGCCAACCCGAAACGATCCATATTGAACCACGTGAAGTGGTCATAATCGAAGGTATCCTAGCTTTATGTGACAAAAAGCTACGCAATATGATGGATCTGAAAATATTTGTAGATGCCGACCCGGACGAACGGTTGATCCGTGTGATCCAACGTGACGTAGTGGAAAGGGGCCGCACTGCAGAGGCTGTAATGGAGCGATATACGCGCGTGCTGAAACCTATGCATTTACAGTTCATCGAACCATGTAAACGCTACGCAGATTTGATTGTTCCCGAAGGAGGGAGCAATCAAGTAGCCATCGATATATTGACCATGTATATAAAAAAACACATCGGTAGGCCATGAAACGGCATCTGATAATTTACTCCCTGCTTTTTCTTCTTTTCTGTGTATTGTCTTGCCGCAACAAACAAGCAGTAGCTACAGAGGAGTCCTCTGCACACGATCTGGAACAAATCAAAGATAGCGGAGAGCTCGTTGTTCTGACTCTTTATAGTTCTACTTCTTATTTCATCTATCGTGGGCAAGACATGGGTTTCCAATACGAACTCAGTGAACAATTTGCCAAAAGTTTAGGAGTGAAATTGCGAATAGAAGTAGCCAAAAACGTACCGGAACTCATCCGAAAGTTACTAAATGGCGAAGGAGATATTATCGCATACAATATTCCGATTACTAAAGAATTAAAAGACAGCCTGATCTATTGTGGCGAAGAAGTAATCACCCACCAGGTAATTGTCCAACGAACCAATGGGAAAACAAAACCGCTAAAAGATGTAACTGAGTTGGTCGGAAAAAATATATATGTGAAACCGGGCAAATATTACGAACGATTGGTTAACTTGAATAAAGAGCTGGGAGGAGGCATTCTGATTCATCAAGTAACCAATGACAGCATTACTGCCGAGGATTTGATAACCCAAGTTGCACAAGGTAAAATTCCTTATACAGTGGCTGATAATGATGTCGCTAAGTTGAATGCAACTTATTATCCTAACCTGAACACCAGTCTGTCTATCAGTTTTGACCAACGCGCTTCCTGGGCCGTACGTAAAGATTGTCCGCAACTGGCAGCAGCAGCAGACGAATGGCATAAACAGAATATGACTTCGCCGGCATATACCGCAAGTATGAAACGATATTTTGAGATCAGTAAAGCAATGCCTCATTCTCCCATTTTATCCTTAAAAGAGGGTAAAATCTCTCATTATGACAACTTATTCAAGAAATATGCGCAAGAGATAGGTTGGGACTGGCGTCTGTTGGCATCCTTGGCCTATACCGAATCGAACTTCGATACAACTGCCGTATCATGGGCCGGAGCAAAGGGACTGATGCAATTAATGCCTGCCACCGCCCGTGCAATGGGGGTTCCACCGGGCAAAGAGCAAAACCCGGAAGAAAGTATCAAAGCTGCGGTGAAATACATTGCAGCGACAGATCGCAGCCTAAGCATGGTGCCGGATAAACAGGAACGGATTAAGTTTATACTCGCTTCATATAATGCCGGGCTGGGACATATTTTTGACGCAATTGCACTGGCAGATAAATACGGTAAGAATAAAACCGTATGGACAGACAATGTGGAAAATTACATCCTACTAAAAAGCAATGAAGAATATTTCACTGATCCGGTATGCAAAAACGGATATTTCCGTGGAATAGAGACCTACAATTTCGTCAGAGACATTAACTCAAGATATGAATCATATAAGAAGAAAATAAAAAGTTGAAATAGGGCAAAAGCTCGCAATTATAAGAATTGCAAGCCCTTGACAGCATATAGTATATTTTATTTTTTCCCTTTCTCTGTTAACAAACTCACAATAATAACGGCTGCTACCGATAATGGCAATGCAAACAATATCGGATCTATCATCGGAAAAGGATAGGCTTCGATCAACACATCCTTACCGAAAAGCCACCTGCATACCCCCATTGCCGCAGCCTCTTTCTGGTGCAGAAAGGCCAGCGCAAACAAACTACCTATAGTCCCTATCCAAAGGCTTGCCATCACTCCCTGACGGGTAGCACGTCTCCAATATAAAGCACAAAAATAGGCCGGCAGGAAAGCTGCAGCGCAAATACCCATAAAAATAGAAGTTCCACGGGCTATAATATCGTTGGGCAACATATAGCAGATAATATAACTCACTAAAATTGAAAATAAAACTCCCAAACGGATCACATTAGTCAATTTACCACGTGAACGAGGCTTGTAAGTACCATAAATATCGGAACCAACCGAAGCTCCCATCGTATGAAACTGTGAACTCAGTGTAGACATGCTGGCAGAAAGGATACAGAGCATAAAAAGAGCGGCAAACCAATCCGGCATTGCCTTATTTATAAAGTATGGGATGATTTTATCCATATCTTTGACTGCTTCCGTAGCTACAACACCTTCGGTCTTAAGAAAGAAAAGATTGCTCAATGCACCTGCATGATAAATAGCACCTACGGTAATAATCAGAAAAAAACACCCGATAAAAACCCCACGGTTTAGTTGTTTGCTACTTTCAACCGTCATAAAACGCACAACCAACTGAGGCTGCGCAAGACAACCGATTCCAACTCCCAAGATAAGAGAAGTGACTAATGTATACCATTGAGGTGAACCGGTAACAGGCATAGCCGTCCACCCTTGATGTCCCAACGCCTTAAATTTTTCAGGAACTAAGGGAGCTATGTCCGTCAGAGCCTGATTGGCTTCAGTAAAGCCCATATCCAGTACCCGATACAACGAAAAAAGCAGAAACAGCATACAGCCAAACATAATAACTGCCTGTAAAGCATCTGTATACATTACTCCTTTCATACCTCCTGCGATCACATAGGCAGCTATTACCAATGTAAATATTAAAAGTGAAATATTAAAATCAATCTGGAAAATCTGTTCGATAAAGACAGCACCACCTTTCATAACCACTGCGGCATACAAAGGCATTCCGAGGAAAATCACTGCGGCAACAAAGACTTGTATTCCCCGTGAACGATAATGCCTGCCTAACAATTGAGGAAATGTACTTACATTCAATTTAGCACCCATTCGCCGCGTCCGGAGTCCGAAAAAAATAAAGGCAATCACTACACCTATAAACATATTCAAAAAGCAAAGCCACTGAATACCCATACCAAAAGCTGCTGCTACCCCACCAAAGCCGACAATAGCAGAAGCTGATATAAAAGTGGCACCATAAGAGAGTGCCATGACAAACGGATTCATCTGTCGACCTCCTACCAGGTAATCACTGGCGGAGGATGTTTTCTTATAACCTAAAAAACCAAGATAGGCCAGTGACAGCAGATAGGCTATCACAATCAGTCCAAGTGTAAATGTATTCATCGTGTTTTATCTTTTTCGTTGTCTTTATTCCAGTATTTGAAGCCAAACCAAGCAGCAAAGAGCACACATACTACCGAAAGCAAGTATGACAAAATGATAAGTGAGTCGCTAATTCCAAACATTCGTGTATCAGATTTCGATTAATATTGGTGCAAATGTAAGGAATTTATTGAAATAGAGAAACAAAATGCAGAAATTATCAGAAGGAAAGGAATAAAAATAAAAAAGCTGCCTCGTTTTATCAGAAGCAGCTTTCAGAAAAGCCAATAAACGGTTTAAAACTTATCGTAATGAATTTTTTTCTCATCAAATTTCTGTTTAGGCTCTTGGGTAGTTGCCGGATAACCAAACGGAATCACACACAGGGGCACTATATTCCCCGGAAGCTCCGTATATTTACGAACAACCCTGATACGGTCTTCATAAGGATAAGCAGCTGTCCATACCGCACCCAGCCCCTGTGCTTCGGCAGCCAATAATATATTCTGTGCAGCAGCCGAACAATCCAGATACCAATAGGAAGATTGAGCTACATCTCCACATACAACAATGGCATAGCGAGCTTGAGTCAGCATCTTTGCATAAGGTAAAGCAGCGGCCATCGAATCAAGAGCAACCCGGTCGGTGACCAATACAAACTCCCACGGACGAATATCTTTTCCGGATGGTGCAGCCATTCCGGCACGTAGCATCCAATCTATTTTTTCTTTTTCTACTTCCTTGTCTAAATAAGCCCGCACACTTTTACGTGCAAAAATATTATCCAACGCAGCATTGGATGTCGAAGGGGCTTCTCCTTGAGAAGCAGTTGAACAAGCTGCGAATGAAATCATTCCCAGTATCCCGATCACCCATACATAAATCGCTTTCTTTATTACCATAATTTCTTTTTATATCAAAAAAGTTTCAATCTGTTTTCCTGAGCTTCTTTCAATGAAACGGTTTCACGCTTCATCATGCCACTCTTATCACGAAGGGCTTCATATTCACCGGATAATTCTTTTGCCAACTCTTCTTTCGATTTCGGACTCATCAGCCGAGCAGCAACGCCCGCATTCTGCGAAGCATCCTTCAAGTGAACAACCGGAGCGTGATAAACCGGAGCAATCTTCAATGCTGTATGTAGTTTAGAGGTAGTCGCTCCTCCTATCAACAATGGAATATCCAATCCGGCTTTTTCTAATTCCATAGCCACATGTACCATCTCTTCCAGTGAAGGAGTAATCAACCCACTAAGTCCGATCATATCCACTTTCTCCTCAATGGCTTTTTGGACAATCGATTCAGCCGGTACCATCACTCCCAAATCAATAATATCGTAACCATTACATGCCATCACAACCGAGACTATATTTTTGCCAATGTCATGCACATCCCCTTTCACAGTGGCCAGCAAAACTTTTCCTGCCGAAGCAGTACCTTCCACCTTTTCCGATTCTATAATAGGTTGTAAGATTGCAACGGCTTTCTTCATCGTACGGGCTGTTTTCACCACTTGTGGAAGAAACATCTTACCTGCGCCAAACAATTCGCCCACATGATTCATTCCATTCATCAACGGTCCTTCAATCACATCCACCGCTTTATCATATTTAGGCAAAGCCTCAGCAAGATCTTCTTCCAGAAAATCCCCGATTCCTTTTACCAAAGCATATTGCAAGCGTTCTTCTACCGTACCGTCCCTCCAGGCATCATGTTTTACCGGTTGCCCGGCCGAAGTATTACCCGCAGAAGCCTCCTTTAACCGGTCAGCCAATTCTATCAATCGTTCTGCGGCATCACTTCTCCGGTTTAATACTACATCTTCAATCCTCTCGAGTACATCCGCCGGAATATCTGTATACAATACAGAAGTACCCGGATTCACAATCCCCATATCCATCCCTTTCTGAATGGCATGGTAAAGAAATACGGCATGCATCGCTTCACGAATATAGTTGTTTCCACGGAATGAGAACGAAAGATTACTTACTCCCCCACTGATATGGGCGCCCGGAAGATTCTTTTTAATCCAAGCCGTCGCCTCTATAAAATCTACCGCATAGTTATTATGTTCCTCGATCCCTGTTGCCACAGCCAATACATTCGGGTCGAAAATGATATCATGCGGATTGAATCCTATCTTATCTACAAGCAAATGATAGGCCCGTTCGCAAACTTCTATTTTACGGGTGGCTGTATCAGCTTGCCCTTTCTCATCAAAAGCCATCACTACCACAGCCGCACCATATTGGCGAACCGTACGAGCATGTTCAAGGAATTTCTCCTCTCCCTCTTTCAACGAGATGGAATTCACAATTGATTTTCCTTGAAGACATTTCAATCCGGCTTCGATAACTTCCCATTTCGAAGAATCAATCATTACAGGAACACGAGCAATTTCCGGTTCCGAAGCCACCAGATTAAGGAAAGTTGTCATCTCCTCCTTTGCATCCAGAAGGCCGTCGTCCATATTTACATCGATAATCAGTGCTCCGTCTTCTACCTGTTTACGGGCAATGGATAATGCCTCGTCATATTTCTTTTCATTAATCAAACGAAGAAATTTGCGCGAACCGGCTACATTGCAACGTTCCCCCACGTTAACGAAATTTATTTCAGGTTTCACTTCCAACAGTTCTAATCCCGAAAGCCACATACAATCCGGTTTACAAACCGGAATATGCGGTTTTGCTCCGGCAATCAATGCAGGATATTCTGCAATATAGGCATCGGTAGTACCACAGCACCCGCCTATGATATTGATCAATCCTTCATGAACATACTCTTTTACTTCATGGGCCATATCTGCCGGAGTCTGGTCATATTTTCCTAAACTATTAGGTAGACCAGCATTCGGATAAGCACTAATATAATAAGGAGCCCGAGCGGCCAATTGCTCTAAGAAAGGTTTCAGTTGCCTGGCACCAAACGAACAGTTTAACCCGACTGAGAAGATATCAGCGTGTTGCACTGAAGCCAGGAAAGCTTCCAGCGTCTGTCCGGAAAGAGTACGTCCTCCGGTGTCGGAAACCGTCACAGATAACATAACAGGCACTTTTACTCCTGTAGCCTTCATTGCACGTTCTGCTGCCAAAATAGCAGCTTTGGCATTCAGCGTATCAAAGATAGTTTCTATCAATAAAGCATCTACCCCACTTTCAAGCATAGCTTCCATCTGTTGCTGATAAGCATCAGCCATTTCATCATAAGTCACAGCACGATAAGCCGGATTATTCACATCCGGCGACATAGAACATGTTTTATTGGTAGGACCTACCGAACCGGCTACGAAACGGGGTTTATCGGGATTTAGTACCGTATATTCATCAGCCACTTCACGTGCCAGCTTTACAGCCGCTTGATTCATTTCACGCACATACTCTTGTACATGATAATCGGCCATAGAAATAGTGGTAGAACTAAAAGTATTCGTCTCAATGATATCTGCACCGGCTTCTAGATACTTACGGTGTATATCCCGAATCACATCAGGGCGTGTGAGACAAAGTAAATCATTATTCCCCTTCAGTTGACCGGGAATATGCGCAAAGCGTTCATTACGAAAATCTTCTTCTCTAAGATTATATTGCTGAATCATTGTACCCATAGCGCCATCCAATATAAGGATACGTTCGAGTACCAGCTGTTGAATAGTTTTTTTCATTGCTAAAGGTACAAACCTATCATCGTTTAAACATCCTGTCCATATCACGACGGTCGTCTTTTTCTTTCAAAGCCTCCCGTTTATCATATTGCTTTTTACCTTTAGCCAAAGCTACAACCACTTTGGCCAAACCTCTTTCATTAATAAACAAACGCACAGGGACAATGGTGAATCCGGCGTCTTTCGTCCCTCTTTCCAATTTATTCAGCTCCTTTTTGCTCAATAGCAACTTACGGTCACGTCGGGCCGCATGATTATTATACGAGCCATAAAAATATTCGGCAATGTGCATATTCTTCACCCACAACTCGCCTTTCGCAAAATAACAAAACGTATCTACCAAGCTTGCCTTACCCAGACGGATGGACTTAATCTCCGTCCCGGTCAACACAATACCTGCTGTATAAGTATCGATCAACTCATAGTCGAAAGTAGCACGTTTATTCTTTATATTTATAGGAGCCAGTTTCATTTTATTTTCTTAATTTAATATAGCTGTTAGCTTGTTGAACACAACTTGTATTACCGCCGGACATAGTATTAACAAAATCGACGAGAAAATGGTGTAACGCAACCGATTCTTTTCTTCTACCAGCATCACAACCCTTGCTCCTTCCCATACCACATAAACGATATAAAATTGGAGCAGCCAACCGATAATACTGAAATCAGGAAGCAATCCGGTTACTATATGTAACAAAAAAGTGACAACTAACGCATAACCTGCAAACTGCTGTGCCAAAGGGATATCATTGGTCATACCAAACATTTTTATCCCCATCTGATTGATAGCATAAGCCGCCAGAAAATAACCTCCGAACAAAGCTACCGCCACCGCACAACACTGCGTCATGGCCAACTGGAAACTTTGTGGTCCTCCCCAACCATTAGTCCACAAAGCACCAATGAATACGGATAAACCACATAAACCAATCATAGGATAGACAAAAACAGTAAGAACTGCCCGTCTATCCTCTAAACGAATTTCCTCCCAGGCCTTGGCCGGAGAGGAAATCAATGACATTGCTATTTGAAATAATGCTTTGTAATTCAAATTATTCCGCAGTTTTATATTCTATTTCATATACCTTCTCTATAGTAGAAGTATCTTCCAACTTATTGTTGTACTCATTTTGCTGTGCTACTATAGTTATTTTAGCAGGTTTAGTTTGTCCACTCTTCAGAGTATATTCTCTTAAGATTTGGCTGATTTCATAAGCCTTAAAGCTGGGAGTACGTGTTGCACGCTCAGCAATAGCAGCAGGTTCATCCTCAACTTTATAGCGTAAATAAAGTTTCAAAATGGTATCACCAGATTTAATATCATCTGTATAGCAGACAAGAGTAAAAGTATGTTTAGCAAGCTCATTTTTAATATCTTCTGTAGTAGTCACATTTTTCACACGATAAAGTACTGGTAATACAATCGTATTTTCACTAAACTGAAATGGGGCCACAGTTGAATATCCTGATGCAAAACTCAACGAACCAACAGGTGCATTAGTAGTCACATCACTTGATTCTACTTTCGGAGTGGTTATTGCTGTAGCATCAATTCCTGTAGGATCTGCTAAAAGTGTAATTTTAATTGACTTAGGATTTGTTGAGAGGTCCTGACCTTCATCAACCTGGCAATCAATGTAAGCCATTCTTGCATTCAAAGTTACAGGAATCGTGTTAGTAGGGATCAGCTCTGTACCGGCAGCATCTGTGAATGTAACATAACCCATTCTATCATTCACTTTCACCACACCGGCCCACTGCTGAGGACCGCTTTCTCCGGAATCCATACATGAAGTAAACATAGTACCCATCAACAGGGTTAAGGTCAACACCATTAATTTCAATTGTTTCATAAATCTATTTTTTAGAGTTTGCAAAGATATAAATTCTAATTCACAATAAGTAAATGCAGAGACTTAAAAAATACTGCATCTATTACTTAACTATTTTTGCAAACAACTCTAAATGATCGTCTACATAGCTTGCTACCAGTGCTGTAACCTCCTCCTCAATATCCAGATATTCTTCTTCAAGATCATCAAAGGCCTCGTATTGCTCGTACATAGCCATAAATTCATCCTCTGTACGCTCTTTCTCCAGATCGTGGCGATGAGCATCGTATATCTTCTTAGCTTTATAAACCAACTTCGAGAAATCCTCGGCTCCCCACAGGCGCATTACCTTTGCAAAAGGATTATCAAAGATATAACCTCCATACCCATTCTGAATCAATTGACAAAAGCCGCCGAACATGACTTCATCCCGAAAAATCTGATAGGCCAGCAAAGAGTGCTGCTCCCCTGTCAACAGTGGCATTGTTTCGGCAGTAAGTTCCCCGCCAATCACTTCTTTATACTTGTCTGTAAACACCTGGATAAATTCATCCATTCCCTCACCCGCAGCTTTTTGCAAAGAGGCATCCGTAACTTCTATCATTTCCACTATATATAATAAGGTGAATTCTATATTTATAAATATCAGGAAACAAAAATACGGAAATATATGGTTCAGAAAGGCTTTTTGATAAGTTTTTTAGAAACCCGTTTAATTTTCTTCAATAATAATCCTATAACGAATAATTTGATCACCTCCTCTGCCGGATCGCATGTCAGTTCATTGTAGTTCGGTATTGCAACAAGCGTTATCAATTAACGTTGTTAATGCCATCTTCTTTGCATTCTGTGCTTGAATGCAAAGGACAAGTGTTTTACATTTAAAAGCCTTCTTCTCTATCATCAAAACATTTGTTTTAACAGTGTGTTAAAACAAGCCTTTTACCGACAAACAGCAAGTCATAGTAACCTTCTAATTTACAAAAGAATAACAGGTTCATCAATTTGTTCTCCGAGAATTTCACTAATACCTTCTAAAGGTAGATAATTAAAGATTTGACAAGTATAGCATCTTATTCAAAGCAATCTACACAATACAAAGAAACAGACGGGATTCAATTCTCAATCCTTATAATTGATAATCAATGATGCAATGACATACCAAGATATACGCCTATGCAGTAAGGTATCAACCAAATGCACCACACCACAATACTGAAACGGTTGAAATGTTCCTTGGCTCTTTCACTCCCTTTCACATACGTCCAGATAGCCCACATAGCGTGAATAAACATCAACAGGATAGCGATAATGCCGGTCACAGTATGTATTTCATCATGCAAGTGTGTGAGTCGCGCAATATTCTCCATTAAAGCCGTTCCCACAGAATCGGCCAGCAGTCCCAACAAAAAAAATACCAGATGCCAAAATTTCAACCTCTTCTGCAATCGCTCTCCCCACACTCCTATTGTGTAAAACACCAATGCCGAAGTTATCACACTAATGGCTGCAATTAAATAATGTATATCTACCTCATTCAAATTCATAACCGATCAATTTTTCTCAGAAGAAACAAAGAATCAGAGTAATAGTTCAACAAAACAAAGATTATCTAAAATGTCATCTCCACATTACAATCTAACAAAACCACAAATTCTATTTTTCTCTTTTCATAAAAAAGTAATAAAACCCGATTTGCAAAAACAAATAAAACGACTACCTTTGTGAGCGATTTGAGAATCGTGACTACGTATTTTTAATTATATCACTTAAAAAAGAGCTAATTATGACTTATTCACACGAAGTGGAACACATGTGTGTTGTAAAGAAGGGTCCTAACCACGGACCGGCTCCCATACCCGAAGAAGGAAAATGGGTAAAATCAAAAGAAATTGTTGATATTTCAGGTCTGACACACGGTGTGGGTTGGTGTGCTCCTCAGCAGGGTGCATGTAAGCTGACTCTGAACGTAAAAGAAGGTATCATCCAGGAAGCTCTGGTTGAAACTATCGGCTGTTCAGGTATGACTCACTCAGCTGCTATGGCTGCTGAAATCCTCCCAGGAAAAACTATCCTCGAAGCATTGAACACAGACTTAGTTTGTGACGCCATCAACACTGCTATGCGCGAACTCTTCTTACAGATCGTTTACGGACGTACTCAGTCAGCTTTCTCAGAAGGTGGTCTGATCATCGGTGCAGGTCTTGAAGATTTAGGTAAAGGTCTGCGTAGCCAGGTAGGTACATTGTACGGTACTTTGGCTAAAGGTCCTCGTTACCTTGAAATGGCAGAAGGTTACATCAAGACAATTGCTCTTGACAAAAACGATGAAATCTGCGGATACGAATTCGTTCACATGGGCAAATTCATGGATGAAATCAAGAAGGGTACTGATGCGAATGAAGCATTGAAGAAAGTTACCGGTACTTACGGACGCTTCACTGCAGAACAGGGAGCTGTTAAACACATTGATCCACGTCACGAATAATATAAGGAGGAAAAGAAATTATGATTAGAGAAGTAAAATTTGAAAGTCAGGACCGCCGTATCAAAGGTATCATCGAAGCCTTGAACGCTAACGGTATCAAAGACATCGAAGAAGCTAACGCTATCTGCGAAGCTGCTGGAGTTGATCCTTATAAAACGTGTGAAGAAACTCAACCGATCTGTTTTGAAAATGCTAAGTGGGCTTACGTAGTAGGTGCTGCTATCGCTATCAAGAAAGGTTGCAAAAACGCTGCTGATGCTGCCGAAGCTATCGGTATAGGTCTGCAGGCATTCTGTATCCCGGGTTCTGTAGCTGACGACCGTAAGGTTGGTATCGGTCATGGAAATCTGGCTGCTATGTTGTTACATGAAGAAACCAAATGTTTCGCTTTCTTGGCAGGTCACGAATCTTTCGCTGCTGCCGAAGGTGCTATCAAAATCGCTGCAAAAGCAGACAAAGTACGTAAAGAACCTCTGCGTTGTATCTTGAACGGTCTTGGAAAAGATGCTGCTCAGATCATCTCTCGTATCAACGGCTTTACTTATGTTCAAACACAGTTTGACTATTTCACAGGTGAACTGAAAGTAGTACGTGAAATTGCTTACTCTGACGGTCCTCGTGCAAAAGTAAAATGCTATGGTGCAGATGATGTACGTGAAGGCGTAGCTATCATGTGGAAAGAAGGTGTAGATGTATCTATCACAGGTAACTCTACTAACCCGACGCGTTTCCAACACCCGGTTGCAGGTACTTACAAGAAAGAACGTGTACTGGCAGGTAAGCCATACTTCTCAGTAGCTTCAGGTGGTGGTACAGGTCGTACTCTTCACCCGGATAACATGGCTGCCGGTCCTGCTTCATACGGTATGACTGACACTATGGGTCGTATGCACTCAGACGCTCAGTTCGCCGGTTCTTCATCCGTTCCTGCTCACGTAGAAATGATGGGATTCCTGGGAATTGGTAACAACCCAATGGTAGGCTGTACTGTGGCTTGTGCGGTAGATGTAGCTCAGGCATTGGCAAAGTAACCACCGTTTCTTGATCAAATGATATAAACTCCTGTAATTTTGACAATTACAGGAGTTTCTTTTTATAAACAAAAACGTGAAAATTAAATACTTTCGGAATAACATAGGCCATTTACTAAGCATTAACGAGAAATACAGAAACAGACTAAAGTATGGTTACCCAAAGAAGTAAAGAAGTAGCAAAAACGCTTGAACCAACAGATACACAAATCAGATTAAGACCTCACTCTTACTAAGAAAATCAGACCTGATTATTTCTTTCTTTTCTTGCAAAGCAACCTATCTTCCTTCATTTAATCATTTCCCTAATTCTATTTCTGTATTATAACTTATCCTAATCTCACTAAGAAATTCAACGCATTTAGATTACAAGATATTGAATAAATCTTTCTTTTCTGTATATTTGCGCCCGGTATTTTAGATGCAATCCGAGAAGTTGTAAGTTTTCGGAGTCATTTTATACTTCCCCCGCTTAAGAACTTACTTATTTAGACAAAGTTAATGAAACAAATCAATGCAGTAATTACAGGAGTTGGAGGATATGTGCCCGATTATATCCTGACTAATGATGAGATATCCAGAATTGTAGATACCACCGATGAATGGATCATGGGACGTATCGGAATCAAAGAAAGACGCATCCTGAATGAAGAAGGACTCGGCACCTCATACATGGCACGAAAAGCTGTCAAACAACTGATGCAACGTACTCAAAGTAATCCGGATGATATTGACCTGGTAATTGTAGCTACCACCACTCCCGATTATCGGCTTCCTTCAACGGCTTCCATTTTATGCGAAAGAGTGGGGTTGAAAAATGCATTTGCCTTCGACATGCAAGCGGTCTGCAGCGGTTTCTTATATGCATTAGAAACCGGGGCTAACTTTATCCGTTCGGGAAAATACAAAAAAGTCATTATTGTTGGTGCCGATAAAATGTCATCTGTGATAGACTACACCGATCGTGCCACCTGTCCTATTTTCGCTGATGGTGCAGCAGCTTTCTTGTTGGAACCCACAACAGATCATTTAGGAGTTATCGATTCCGTTTTAAGAACAGACGGCAAAGGACTTCCTTTTTTACACATGAAAGCCGGTGGTTCAGTTTGTTCCCCTTCTTATTTTACAGTTGACAACCACATGCATTACCTTCACCAAGAAGGACGTACAGTATTTAAATATGCTGTAGCCAATATGTCAGATGCATGTGAGTCGATCATCGAAAGAAACCAACTGACAAAAGATGAAATAGACTGGGTCGTTCCCCACCAGGCCAATCAACGTATCATCAGTGCTGTTGCCCAGCGTCTGGATGTACCATTAGAAAAGGTTATGATCAATATCGAACACTACGGCAATACCAGTGCAGGTACGCTTCCATTATGCATTTGGGATTTCGAAAATAAACTCAAAAAAGGTGATAATTTGATTTTCACCGCTTTCGGAGCCGGATTTGCCTGGGGAGCTGTTTACGTTAAATGGGGATATGATGGCAAGACAAATAACGCATGTTAGTCTAATCACAAACGCCGATATCCTTTCTTTCAGTGCTTTTGGGTAAACACAAAAAACCTTATCATACACTTCTTTGTTATTTTCCGATAACTAAATGCATTGGATAATGGAAAATGGTGTAATGATGCAGTATTTTGAATGGAATCTGCCAAATGACGGAAATTTATGGAAACAATTAAAAGAAGATGCGTCACATTTACATGAGATTGGTGTGACAGCAGTATGGATTCCCCCCGCTTACAAAGCCGACGAACAACAAGACGAAGGTTATGCAACCTACGATTTGTATGATCTCGGCGAGTTCGATCAAAAAGGAACCGTAAGAACGAAATATGGTACGAAAGAAGAACTGAAAGAAATGATCGATGAATTACATAAAAATCATATTTCCGTTTATCTGGACGTAGTACTGAATCATAAGGCAGGAGGTGATTTCACTGAAAAGTTCATAGTTGTAGAAGTCGATCCCAATGATAGAACCCAAGCATTAGGAAAACCGTTCGAAATACAGGGCTGGACCGGATACAGCTTCCATGGACGTAAGGATAAATATTCAGACTTCAAATGGCATTGGTATCATTTTTCAGGAACCGGTTTTGACGATGCCAAAAAGCGGAGTGGCATCTTCCAGATACAGGGTGAAGGCAAAGCGTGGAGCGAAGGGGTTGACAATGAAAATGGCAACTACGATTTCTTATTATGCAATGATATAGACCTGGATCATCCTGAAGTAGTCACCGAATTGAATCGTTGGGGAAAATGGGTTTCCAAAGAGCTGAACCTCGACGGAATGCGTCTGGATGCCATCAAACACATGAAAGACAAGTTCATTGCACAATTCCTGGATGCGGTAAGAAGCGAAAGAGGAGACAAATTCTACGCTGTTGGCGAATATTGGAATGGTGATTTGAACACACTCGATGCATACATAAAATCCGTGGGTCACAAAGTCAACCTATTTGATGTTCCATTACATTATAATTTATTCCAAGCATCACAAGAAGGCAAGAATTATGATCTGCAGAATATCCTAAAAAACACATTAGTCGAGCACCACTGTGATCTGGCAGTCACTTTTGTCGACAATCACGATTCGCAATCGGGCAGTTCCTTGGAATCACAAATAGAAGACTGGTTCAAACCATTGGCCTATGGTCTGATATTATTAATGAAAGACGGTTATCCTTGTTTGTTCTACGGAGATTATTATGGTGTCAAAGGAGAGAACTCACCTCATACCCAAATCATTAATATTCTTCTGGATACCAGAAGAAAATATGCTTATGGCGATCAGATTGAGTATTTCGATCATCCTTCCGCCATCGGCTTTATTCGTACGGGAGATGAAGAACATGTCGGTTCCGGTTTAGTCTTTTTAATGTCTAATGATGAAGCCGGCAGTAAAAAGATGGATTTGGGCGAAGAACATAAAGGCGAAATATGGCATGAAATAACCGGAAATATTCAGCAAGAAATCACATTAGACGAAAAAGGAAGTGGAGAATTTTCTGTTAATACCCGTAATATTGCTGTTTGGATAAAAAAGAATTAAAATGGAAATCCATTCCGAAAGAAAGAAAAGACTTAGTTTATCCCTGCTCTTCAAAATAATAAAAGATACAGTTTGGGGATTCATAGACGACAGCGTTATGAGGTTGAGCGCTTCATTAGCCTATGCGACTTTGTTTTCAATTATTCCTTTTCTTTCCCTTCTAGTCACTGTCGATGTCTTTTTCCATATGGATTTGGCCAATCAACTTTATGTCCAACTACAACCGATTGTGGGTCCCGAAGTTACCGAGGCCCTTCGTTCTATTATAGAAAATGCAGAAAATACAGACCCCTCCAGGTCGGCCGCCTTTGTCAGCTTAGGTATCTCTATTTTTGGTGCCACCACTATTTTTGCAGAAATACAAAGTTCATTAAATTCAATTTGGGGAATAAAAGCCGTCCCTAAAAAGAGCTGGCTTAAATTTATTAAAAACCGGATACTTTCTTTCTCAATAATACTTGTATTTGCCTTCATTCTCCTGATTACATTCACCATTACCAATATAATCGGAGAACTCAGTCAAAAATTCATCTTTAAGTATCCGGAAGTAGCCGATTCGTTGGTAAAAGTGGTAGGAATCATCATAAACATGAGTGTCACTACCATCATCTTTACACTCATATTTAAAATATTACCCGATGCCAAAATCAAGAGCAAAGACGTTTGCATCGGAGCTGTTGTAACCACCATACTGCTACTGATAGGTCAATGGGGAATTTCCTTTTATATAGGAATAGCCAATGTGGGGACCGTCTATGGGGCTGCTGCGTTCATGGTGGTTTTCGTCACCTGGATTTATTATTCTTCCATCATCATATATACCGGTGCAGAATTTACCAAAGCATGGGCAAACGAAATGGGAAGTAAAATTTTCCCCGACGAATATGCAGTAGCCACCAAAACCATTGAAATACACGAAGACAAGCCTATCGAATAATCTAGAATAAAAATCACTTCTTCCGTGACGATTCATTCTCAGTATCACGACATGTTTTCGTATACTGTTTCAAATGCTTTCTCATTTGTTCGAAACGGACAAAGCCCAAGAAAAACAAAAAGATTCCGGCTATAATACATCCCCACGCCAGCCCATCCAAACGTGAAATGCTTTCAATTTGAAATATCCCTATCCCCACAGTCAAAAGGTAAAGTGCCATACGGATATATGCAAACAAAGTTCTTTCATTAGCCAGCTTGGTTCTTTCAAGTGCCAGATGATCACGAAGTATCAACTCTTTATCATTCTCAAAGTTATCGGTAAATGTCAGCATAATTATATTAAGGTAACTGTATCTTAAACGTTTATTTAAAACAATAATTGAGTACAATAGTTCAGGAAACAGAATCTCCATTTAGCAAATGACACTGACAGATCCCCCAATCCTGACCAATTTACCGTACACTAAAATCATTTTTAGTTATACTTTTCACAACTGGCTAATTAAATTTATGTAAGTAGAAAAATCTCTTCATAAAAAATAATTCTTGGGATACAAATAACAAGTTATTAAAATACAAAAGACTTGTTATTTGCACACAAGAATCAAATTATAAGGAAATGACGTTAACAATGTTAATTGAAACAAACTCCAATAACAAGTAAAATCTTGCACAATGCTATGCCACTAACCTTTTTTCATTAAACCAACGTACAGGGATCTTTCTGCTTAACAAAACATTGCGACAGTAGTACGGCAAACGGGGTATCATATACTCTGGCTTTCTGTGGGCATCCCTTTACACAGGCACAACATTTAATGCAGCGTTCGGCATCCGTATTCAACTCGTCACCTTTGGCTATGGCGCTTACAGGACACATTTTCGCACACGCACCGCAGTGAGTACACAAAGATTCATCTTCCACCCAAGGAGTACGGGGAAGGGGAACCCCACTTTTACGCAAGGCAATCACTTTCCGCAAAAAGCGAAACAATGGGAAAAAAGGCTGACGCGGACGCCGGATTTTACGGACATCGACCGCATATAATTTTTCCGGTTCGGTAGCAGATGCTATTTTATCTGAAATCTGCTTTCCAAAATCGGCTGCCACAGCAAGGTCACGTTCGTCAGGACGTCCGGCAGCTACGGGATATTTTTCTGTACTATAAGAGTGTTCTCCTATGAAAGTAGCACCGGCAATTACTTTAAACCCCTGTTGAATAGCCCAATAATCAAGTTCCATCAACGATTTTTCGTAAGCACGATTACCGTATACCACCACGATAACCGCCGGAGTATTACTTCCGCGCACACTTGCCAGACGATCCATGGCCAAAGGGGCTACACGACCTCCATATACCGGCACGACAATAATAGCTAATGCAGATTCGGCAATCACTAAATCCTGAGTTGCCTGTTGTGTTAAATTCGTGTTTATCACATTTGTTATTCCGGTTCCACGAACAATTGCCTCCCCAACTTGTTTAGAGGTGTGGGTAGGCGAGAAATAAATCAAATGGACTTCGTTTGCTGTCATAATAGTTACTTTTTATGCAACAAAGGTACACTTTTATGAAGAAAAAAAGAGTAAACGAAGACAAAAACCAAAATTATTTATTATCTTTGCGGCGTTGAAACATTCCGAACCCCTCCAACGGGAGACAAATTCGGATTTCCGATTCAGCCAAACATCCCTAATTCATCATTTAAAGATTATTGCGTTTGTTAAGTTTCCGACCCCTGCGTCGCAGCTTCAGCCGTACGTATTTCAACGAATAAAATTAAAATATTTAAATAACTCACTATACTGTATGTATAACATCATTCAATTGAACGACAAGAATTTGTCGGAACTACAAGCTATTGCCCAGGAATTGGGTATCAAAAAAACAGACTCACTTAAGAAAGAAGAACTTGTCTACAAAATCCTCGACGAACAAGCCATAGCCGGAGCTACTAAAAAGGTAGCTGCCGACAAACTGAAAGAGGAACGCAAAGAAGATAAGAAAAAACGCTCTCGGGTGACAGTAAAGAAGGAAAACGCCGACAAGGTTTTCTCTTCTACCAAGAATGGAGAACTAACCAAAACAGATGCCAAAACACCTGCAGCCAAAACACAGCCACAACCTAAAACAACAGAACCGACCCCAGAAACAGCTAAAGAGGCAAACGCCGAAACAAACGCCACTCCGGCCGAATCTGTCAAAGTGACACCTTATGCCACTCCGAAAAAGAAACCGGGACGCCCCCGTAAAAATCAGGTAGAAACAGAAGCTAAACCCGCAGAAGAAACTACCGAAAAACCGGAAACAGTACCATCGGCACAAGAAGAAAAGCCCGCTGCCCAACCGGAAACAGAAAAACGTCCCATCAGCAAACCGATTCTCAAACCCAAACCGGCCGTTGTAGACGAAGAAAGCTCGATCCTCTCGGATATAGATGCAGACGATGATTTTATCCCCATCGAAGACCTGCCTTCGGAAAAAGTAGAATTGCCAACCGAACTGTTCGGCAAATTTGAATCGACCAAAGCCGAAGCAGCAACAGCCCCCGAACCTGTGGCACAACCCCAACGCCCGCGTGTGATTCGCCCACGAGACAACAATAACAACAACAATTACAACAACAATAATAATAACCAACGCAACAATAACCAGCGTCAGCCTGTACAACAGCGTCCCATGTCGCAACAAAATGCCGCCGAAGCCGCACCCGTTCAGGAACGCCGCGTGATTGAACGTGAGAAACCTTATGAATTTGATGATATCCTCACCGGAACCGGTGTATTGGAAATCATGCAGGATGGTTACGGATTCCTCCGTTCGTCAGATTATAACTACCTCTCTTCACCGGACGATATCTACGTTTCGCAATCCCAGATCAAACTATTCGGTCTGAAGACCGGTGACGTAGTAGAAGGTGTAATCCGTCCGCCCAAAGAAGGCGAAAAATACTTCCCGCTGGTAAAGGTTTCTAAAATCAACGGACGTGATGCCGCTTTCGTACGTGACCGTGTACCGTTCGACCATCTCACTCCGCTGTTCCCAGACGAAAAGTTCAAGCTTTGCAAAGGAGGCTACTCCGACTCGATGTCGGCACGTGTAGTCGACCTCTTTTCACCAATCGGTAAAGGACAGCGTGCCTTGATCGTGGCTCAGCCCAAGACCGGTAAAACCATCCTGATGAAAGAAATCGCCAATGCCATCGCTGCCAACCATCCGGAAGTATATATGATCATGTTGTTGATTGACGAACGTCCGGAAGAAGTAACCGACATGGCCCGCAGTGTCAATGCGGAAGTGATTGCTTCTACATTCGACGAACCTGCCGAACGCCATGTGAAAATTGCCGGCATCGTACTCGAAAAAGCTAAAAGATTGGTAGAGTGCGGACACGATGTAGTGATCTTCCTCGACTCTATCACCCGTCTGGCGCGCGCATACAATACTGTATCTCCGGCATCAGGAAAGGTACTCTCGGGTGGTGTGGATGCCAATGCACTACACAAACCGAAACGTTTCTTCGGAGCAGCCCGTAACATAGAGAACGGAGGTTCGCTCACCATTATCGCTACTGCCCTGATCGACACCGGTTCGAAGATGGACGAAGTAATCTTTGAAGAGTTCAAGGGTACAGGTAACATGGAGTTGCAGCTCGACCGCAACCTAAGTAACAAACGTATCTTCCCTGCTGTCAACATTGTGGCATCGAGCACCCGCCGCGACGACTTGCTGCTCGACAAGCAAACACTGGACCGCATGTGGATTCTACGCAAGTATCTGTCGGATATGAATCCTATCGAAGCAATGGATTTCGTAAAAGACCGATTGGAAAAAACCAAAGACAATGACGAGTTCCTGATGAGCATGAACAGCTAAAGAGTTCCTTTTGTGAACAAAATATAGTAAAAAGAGTGAGATTCTGTTTGAATCTCACTCTTTTTATTTAGCTTTGCACTACATGCATCATAAACAAGCATAAAACAAACATCGGGAAAACAACATTTACTGTGGGAAAGTCTTTCAATATAGCGCTTATAGTAATAGCAGTAACCTTATACTCTGTCACTACATATGCTGCCGATAACAAAGCAACAAGGCACGTGTCAGCGCTGCTGGACCTGATCGACAACAGCCTCAACTATAGTAAAGAAGCTCCCAACGACAGTATTATCCAATGGGGCAACGAATTGGCTCCTCTCCTGAAAAAGCAGAAAGAATATAAAACTCTATTTCAGTTGAAACAACTGATTGTGACAGCTTATGCCTCACGAGGAGACATGAATATGGCCATCGACCATGCCCGCCGGATGTATAAGGAAGCCAAAGAATTGAATTCCCCCATCGGTATAGCTCTTTCCAGCCGTGCCATTGGGGATGCCTACTTGAATGCCAACATGCAGGAACCCGCCATCGAATCTTATAAAGAAGCTCTGGAGTTGCTTGACAAAATACCGGGTAGCGAAATCCTCGAACAAGAGATTCTTCCGAAATTCATCCTGACCCTGATTCAGACCTCGCACATGGACGAGGTACGCATCTATCTGCAAAAGTTTGAAAACCTGTATGCCGATAACCCTAATCCTACATTCCACTTTTTCATATGTGCGTGCAATGCCTACTATAACATCGAGTCCGGTGATCCCGAAAAGGGAAAAGCCGAACTGGACAAAGCCAGGAAAATCCACGAACAACTGAATTATCTCTACCTGCGTAGTATCTACAACTATATATTGGCCCAGTACTATCAGGCTGTCGGGAAGTATGAACTGGCCCTGCAACAATACGAACGCCTGACAAAGGTCCCTAAAGCACCTGCCCCCAACAAACACATCGGTTTGCAGCTTGAGTGTGCCCAACTGCTGACTCAAATGGGACGAACGGAAGAAGCCTATCGTATCTATCAAAAGGCCAACCGGCAAAAAGACTCTTTGAACGCTCTGAGCTATGCCCGGCAAATCAATGACCTACGGGGAATGTATCAGATAGACCGGATGGAAATCCGGAACCAAATTCAACGAAACCAAATCATCTTGTGGATCATCATAGCTTCCATCTTTATATTGATGCTTGTTTTGCTGTTGATTGTCCGCATCCGGCAGGAGTCCAACCGACTTCTCCGCTCCAAAGAAGAATTGGAAATAGCCCGTAAGTATGCCGAGAACTCAATACGTACCAAAAGTCTGTTCCTGTCGAACATGAGTCACGAAATACGGACACCACTGAATGCACTTTCCGGATTCTCATCCATCCTGACCGACGAATCCATCGACAATGACACACGGTATCAATGCAATGACATCATCCAGCAAAACTCCGAACTGCTGCTAAAGCTGATCAATGATGTAATAGACCTGTCAAATCTCGATCCCGGCAAGCTGACTTTCAATTTTAAAGAATGTGACGCCGTCAATATATGCCGTAACGTAATCAACACCGTAGAGAAGGTGAAGCAGACACAAGCCGGAGTCAGTTTTGTCACTTCACTGGATAAACTGACTTTGCGTACAGACGAGGCACGCCTGCAACAGGTATTGATCAACCTGCTGATCAATGCCACCAAGTTCACTACCGAAGGAAGCATCACCCTGACATTAGAAAAAGAATCAGAAACCATAGCTCTGTTCACTGTGACAGATACCGGATGTGGTATCCTCCGTGAAAAACAGGACCAGATATTCAATCGTTTTGAGAAACTGAACGAAGGTGCACAGGGAACAGGTCTGGGACTCTCGATCTGTCAACTTATCATCGAGCAAATCGGAGGGAGAATATGGATTGACCCGGACTACACCGAAGGTGCGCGATTCCGGTTTACACACCCCGTCCGGCCCGCAAAGGAAAAGGAGGCAGAAAGATGAAGCGACTGATACTTATCATCATAGTATGTTGCCGGGCCTTAGGATGGTGTCATGCAAATACACAAACGGAAACGGACAGCCTGTATCGGGTGGCACAGTCACTTCCGCATGACTCGACTCGTCTGGAAATGTTCAAGAGACTGGCACAAATAGAGCAGCTGACTCCCAGGTGTATCACCTTCTCGGGTCTGTTGCGCGAGGAAGCCACCTTGCAGAAGAATGACAGATACAACGCCATAGCCGCCTATCTGCACACAGTGTACTACTATAACCAAAACAACCGGGACAGCGTAAAAAAATGGCTTGACACAATGGAGCCTTATGCCCGCAAATCGCAAACCTGGGATCTCTATTTCGATGCGCTCCGCTTTCAGATAGACCTATGCACCTACGAAGAGCAGTATGAACTTGCCATCAACGAAGCGAACCTGATGTACGAAAGAGCCCCAAAAGTGAACTGCGCCCGCGGACTGATCGGAGCAAAACAATGCTTGGGCAACGTCTATATCAGTACAGAGAGATGGGACGAAGGAATGAAAGCATTGGAAGCTGCCTATCAACTCTCTTTACAAACAGATAATGCGGTAGTACGAATCTCGATTCTCTGTCAACTGATTTCCATAACCAAGGATCAGAAAAACAACCAATTACTCTCCGAATACCTTGCGAAGCTAAAAGAAACACTGCATCACCATACCTCCACGAACCCGATGCTCAAAGAGGCATTTTATGATGTTTACCTGTTCTGCGAAGTATATTACACCTATTATTATCTATATGCAGGCCAGCCGGAACAAGCACATAAAAATCTGGTTAACGCGGGCAAATTTCTCAATGGCAACACCTTCTTTCTCTACAGGGTGCTCTATTACGATGCCTATGCAGCATACTTCCGAGCTTGCAAAGCGTATGACCGGGCACTTGCCAAGATAGACTCCACCATCATACTGCTGCAAGAGGACTTCAACAGCAATTACATCCACCAAAAATTGACAAAAGCCGACCTCCTGGCAGAAGCCGGACGAAGTGCGGAAGCCATTCCCCTGTACATCGAAACGCTCCATCTTAAAGACTCTATCGAAACGACCGTTCTCGACAAACAGATGCAACAGATAAAAGCCAAATACAACATCGACAAAGTGGCATTGGAAGAGGAACGGCTGAAAAGCTACATCCAACTCGGCACCTTAATAGTGGTGGTCATTATCCTGATAATTCTGGTTGCTTTCATGCTCCGCATTTCACACGTACGCAAGGCTTTGGAACGATCGGAAAAAGAAACACGGGAAACAACCCGCATGGCGGAAGAAGCCAACGAAATGAAAAATCGCTTTTTGTCGAACATAAGCTATCACATCCGCATCCCGCTGAACGGTGTAGTGGGTTTCTCACAATTGATAGCCTCCGAACCCAACATGCCCGATGAGCTCCGTAAAGAATACTCTTCCATCATTCAGAAGAACTCCGAAGAATTGATGCGCCTGGTTAATGATGTACTTGATTTATCACGGCTCGAAGCCGGTATGATGAAGTTCAACATTCAGGAGTACGGACTGGCGGAACTCTGCAATGAAGCTACCTATATGGCGCGCATGCATAGTGAAGGGTGTACCGTCATCCGGTTGGAAAACGAAATTGACACAGACCTGAACATCCGGGTAGACACCGTCCGTTTCACACAGGCGTTGCTGAGTGCACTGACATATCCGCAGAAGTACAAAGAAAAACGGGAAATCGACTTTAAGGTGACACTCGACACGGAGAAGAACTTCATCAACTTCCGCATCACCAACTCTCCGCTGGCTGACGAAAGATTTACTTCGCAAGAGGTATGCATCCGTCACGAAATCAACCGCCTGCTATTTGAGTATTTCGGAGGAAACTACAAAGTACAGACAAATCCGGACGGAAAGCCGACCATCCTCTTCACGTTTCCCTCAGGAAGAAATTGACTTCTTCCCCTATCCGCTCGTCTACTTCTACAGAAAGTTGTATCTTTGCAACCTGCAAACTTAAACCCTTCTTTATGTATACCAACAAACAGATCTGGAGTGTCAGTTACCCGATTCTCCTGAGCTTGCTTGCGCAAAATGTCATCAACGTCACCGACACTGCCTTTCTGGGACGTGTCAGTGAGATAGCCCTCGGTGCTTCTGCCATGGGTGGGCTTTTCTATATTTGTATTTTCACCATTGCCTTCGGATTCAGCACCGGTTCCCAGATCGTCATTGCCCGCCGCAACGGTGAAGCACGTTACGGCGATGTAGGTCCGGTCATGATTCAGGGAGTCTTGTTCCTGTTGGTCATGGCTCTCCTGCTCTTCGGATTCACCAAAGCGTTCGGCGGAAACATCATGCGCCTGCTGGTCTCTTCCGAAAGCATTTATGATGCCACGATGGAGTTTCTCGACTGGCGCATCTTCGGGTTCTTCTTCTCATTTGTCAACGTGATGTTCCGGGCACTCTACATCGGAATCACCCGCACCAAGGTGCTCACCATCAATGCAGTGGTTATGGCGCTGACCAATGTGGTACTGGACTATGCCCTGATATTCGGACACTTCGGGCTTCCGGAAATGGGCATCAAAGGAGCAGCCATTGCTTCCGTAATCGCCGAAGCGGCTTCTCTGCTCTTTTTCCTGATTTATACGTACATCACCGTCAACCTGAAAAAGTATGGCCTCAACCGCTTGCGGTCGTTCGACCCGGTTTTGTTGATGCGCATTCTCAGTATATCGTGCTTCACCATGCTTCAGTATTTCCTGTCGATGGCCACCTGGTTTGTTTTCTTTGTGGCAGTGGAGAGGTTGGGACAGCGCGAACTCGCTATTGCCAACATCGTGAGAAGCATCTACATCGTTATGCTGATTCCGGTAAATGCACTGGCCACCACAACCAACAGCCTGGTGAGCAACGCCATCGGCGCGGGAGGCATCAACTACGTGATGCCGTTGATAAACAAAATCGGGCGCTTCTCTTTCCTGATCATGCTGGGGCTGGTCATCATAACCGCCCTGTTCCCACAAGCATTGCTCTCGGTATACACCAACGAAACGGCATTGATCAATGAATCGGTATCATCGGTATATGTCATCTGCGTGGCCATGCTGATTGCCTCTGTTGCTAACATCGTCTTCAACGGAATATCGGGTACAGGCAATACTCAAGCAGCCCTGATGCTCGAAGCCATCACGATTGCAATCTACGGATCGTACATCATTTTCATCGGAATGTGGGTGAAAGCTCCCATCGAATGGTGCTTTACGATTGAGATTCTGTACTATACACTGTTGCTCGCCACAAGCTATATTTATTTCAAAAAAGCAAAATGGCAGAACAAAAAGATATAAAGTACGAGAGATTTTTGTACATTTGCGGCTGATTTCACCGCAGATTGCACAGATTAGCACAGATATTCTCTATGTCAGATATAAAATCCGTGTCGATCCGTACAATTTGCGGCGGGCTTTACACATCATTAGTAATTCATAATTCAAAGATATGTTCGACAATTTAAGCGAAAGACTCGAAAGGTCGTTTAAGATTCTGAAAGGTGAAGGCAAAATCACCGAGATCAACGTAGCAGAAACCCTGAAAGACGTGCGCAAGGCACTGCTCGATGCCGACGTTAACTATAAAGTAGCCAAAGGATTCACTGATACGGTGAAGGAAAAGGCACTGGGACAGAACGTGCTCACAGCCGTAAAACCGAGCCAGTTGATGGTGAAGATTGTTCATGACGAACTGACCCAGCTGATGGGTGGAGAAACTGTCGAAATCGACACCAAAGGTCAGCCGGCAGTCATCCTGATGTCCGGTTTGCAAGGTTCGGGTAAGACCACTTTCTCGGGTAAGCTGGCCCGCATGCTGAAAACCAAGAAGAACAAACGCCCGTTGCTCGTTGCATGTGACGTTTACCGTCCGGCAGCTATCGAGCAGCTTCGCGTACTGGCCGAACAGATTGACGTACCGATGTACTCGGAGATCGACAGCAAAGATCCGGTTTCCATCGCCCAGAATGCCATCAAAGAAGCACGTGCCAAGGGATACGATCTGGTAATTGTCGATACGGCCGGACGTCTGGCAGTCGACGAACAGATGATGAATGAGATCGCTGCCATCAAAGAAGCCATCCAGCCCAACGAAATTCTGTTCGTGGTAGACTCTATGACCGGACAAGATGCGGTCAACACAGCCAAAGAGTTCAACGAACGCCTCGACTTTGACGGCGTGGTGCTGACCAAGCTCGACGGTGATACCCGCGGTGGTGCGGCCCTCTCTATCCGTTCGGTAGTGAACAAACCTATCAAGTTTGTAGGTACGGGCGAGAAACTCGATGCCATCGACCAGTTCCACCCTGCCCGTATGGCCGACCGTATCCTGGGTATGGGTGACATCGTTTCGTTGGTGGAACGCGCACAGGAACAATATGACGAAGAAGAAGCTAAACGCCTCCAAAAGAAGATTGCCAAGAACCAGTTCGACTTCAACGACTTCCTCAGCCAGATCTCCCAGATTAAGAAAATGGGTAATCTGAAAGAGCTCGCTTCAATGATTCCGGGTGTGGGCAAGGCCATCAAAGATATCGATATCGACGACAACGCTTTCAAAAGCATCGAAGCCATCATCTACTCCATGACTCCGGAGGAACGCAGCAATCCAGGCATCCTGAACGGTTCGCGCCGTACACGTATCGCCAAAGGTAGCGGTACGACTATCCAGGAGGTGAACCGTCTGCTGAAACAGTTTGACCAGACTCGCAAAATGATGAAGATGGTGACCAGCAGCAAGATGGGCAAGATGATGCCGAAGATGAAATAAGACTGCACTTTTCTTCCCGAAAGCTTGACTTTGGCTTCGGGATGATGTATCTTTGTCTATGTAATCATTCAATAAATTCAATTAGAATGCAATAGAAGGAGGAAGCCGCTGTTTCCTCCTTTTTTTATGTACCTACCGGAGTAAGAAACCATAACCCGCCGCTTGAAGTCCCGGAGACGGTTGCTCCACTCCCGAATACCGGCTGCATTGCAGTCAGATGCTTACTGCATTTCAGTAACCCCCCGGCTCTACCCGCATCGGATCCCGGCTCTATTCCCAGAAGTTCCTCTTTGCCTTCGGAACTCCTCCCCACCCTGTTAATAATCTATAAAGCTACTCTTGACAAAAAACAGGGGATGGTAAATGATATTACTTTTGCCTGATACCATAAAAGCATTGAATCAATGAAACACATTCTCTTCACTCTGGCGCTTGCTTCCATAGCCGGGATAGCCAACGCACAACACAATGGGCACTCCTATACGGTAGAAGGTTTGATAAACGATTCTACCCTGAACGGACAGACACTCTATATCAGCCGTTATGACGACGGAATGAAAGTGGATAGCACGCAAGTGACCAACGGGCAATTTAAATTCACCGGAAAAGCGGACATCCCCTGTTTTTGCCGCATCGATGCGGGGAGAGAGTATGCCAACTTCATCCTCGAAGGGGGCAACATCCAGGTCAATGTACTGACTCACAATGACCCGAAGGGAACGCCAATGAATGAGGAGTATACCCACATATCTGATAAGACATCCGAGCTGGTCACAGAGTTGAGAAAAAGACATGCGGCCATCGAACAGCAAACAGAAGACAAATCGGAACAACTCCGGCTTAAAAAAGAATACGCCGATACTTACTGGCATCCGACTTATACCCGACTATACAAAGACATGTTTATGAAGAACCCGGACAATGCACTCGGAGAGTTTGCCATCAGAGAGCTTGCCATGTGCGCTTTGCCCGAAGAGATGGACACCATATTTGCGGCTTCCGGCCCCTGGTTGAAGTCACTGAGCGTATATCACCGCATCGAAAAGCAGTTTCAAGGCATGAAAGCGACGGCAGTAGGACAAAAGTTTACCGACTTCAGCGGTAAGACCATAGACGGCGCCGCAAGCTCTTTATCCGATTTTGTGGGCAAAGGTCAATACACTTTGGTAGATTTCTGGGCAAGCTGGTGTGGCCCCTGCCGTTCCGAATCGCCTCATATAGCCGAACTCTACAACACATACAAAGACAAAGGACTGACTGTTCTGGGAGTAGCAGTCTGGGACAAACCGGAAAATACCAAAAAAGCGATCAAGGAACTCAATATCGACTGGCCGCAAATTATCGACACCGGTATGACGCCCATGGATCTGTACGGTGTAAAAGGTATCCCTTTCATCCTCCTCTTCGGACCTGACGGAACCATCATCGCACGTGACCTCAGAGGAGAAGGAATGAAAAATAAAGTAGCCGAAGTACTAAACAATAAATAACTCAATAAACGAATAAGAAATGACACTGATTGATGGAAAAGCCATCTCCGAACAAGTAAAGCAGGAGATTGCAGCCGAAGTGGCAGAAATAGTGGCTCATGGAGGCAAACGCCCTCACCTGGCAGCCATCCTCGTAGGACACGACGGAGGCAGCGAGACATATGTAGCCGCCAAAGTAAAAGCTTGCGAAGTGTGCGGATTCAAGTCGTCACTGATCCGTTACGAAAGTGATGTGACAGAGGACGAGCTGCTTGCCAAAGTACGCGAACTGAATGAAGATGACGATGTAGACGGATTTATCGTACAACTTCCGTTGCCCAAACACATCTCCGAACAAAAAGTGATTGAGACCATCGATTACCGCAAAGATGTGGACGGATTTCACCCGATCAATGTAGGACGCATGTCTATCGGACTGCCTTGCTATGTATCGGCCACTCCGAATGGAATCCTCGAACTGCTGAAACGCTACCGGATAGAGACATCCGGGAAAAAGTGCGTCGTATTGGGACGCAGCAATATTGTTGGCAAACCGATGGCTGCACTGATGATGCAGAAGGCTTATCCGGGAGACGCTACGGTGACCGTATGTCACAGCCGCTCAAAAGATCTGGTGAAAGAGTGTCGGGAAGCCGATATCATTATCGCTGCATTGGGACAACCCAATTTCGTAAAGGCGGAAATGGTGAAAGAAGGTGCCGTGGTCATTGACGTAGGTACCACCCGGGTGCCCGATGCCAGCAAGAAGTCCGGGTTCAAGCTCACAGGAGATGTGAAGTTTGACGAAGTATCCCCGAAATGTTCGTTCATCACTCCCGTTCCGGGAGGAGTCGGCCCGATGACCATCGTGTCACTGATGAAAAATACATTGCTGGCAGGTAAGAAGGCGATCTATCAATAACCCACTCCTCCGTTTCCCTCTTCATAGAAGGGGAAACGGAGAATTTGCTTTTCAATACCTTAGTATCATGAATACGATATTTAAAACCACAGGCTTGTGCGTCTTTCTCTTCGCATGTACCCCATGGGCTGCCGCACAAAATTTTTCTATCGACTATCCCTCATATCAAAAAAGAAATACCGACGCACTTGAAATCAGCCGGATCGTCCGTAATGACACAGCTACCATTCTGTATATGGATGCTTACTCGCGCCCTAACTATTGGATACGGCTGGCTTCAGAGCTCTCTCTACACGGGGAGCAAAGCGGGAAGAATTACCCTGTCATCCGATCGCAAGGTTTCGAACTGGACAAGCAGGTATACATGCCGGCTTCGGGCAATGTGACGTTTACTCTGCAATTTGCCCCTATCGATCCGCAGGACCGGACGATAGACTTTGTAGAAAGCAACAATGAAGAAGACTTCCGGATCGAGGGAATTTGCCTTGACGCATCTGTCCCCAAAAAGAAAGTACACTGCCACCTGGCCGGCAAAATGGCAAACCGACCACAAACCAGTCGCCTGATACTTATAGAAAGCAACAAGAATACACGCGGTACCCCGTGGATTTCGATACCGGTGCGCAACGGTGTCTTTGAGTACGACTTCTATACCGACCACGAAAAGGCTTACGAGCTTATTTGCTGGGACGACCTGTTAAACGGTTGCTGGTATCCGGTCACTTTCTTTGCAGAAAATGGAACGGTATCTTTCACCATATCTGCCATAGACGCACGCCCACCCTATCGCATAGAGACCCTCAACCCACTGACGACGGCCCTCCGGCTATTTGAAGCGGAAGGGGAGGATAAGTTCAGTTTCGATGAACTCAACGCACGAAGAGATACGCTCGAAAAATACGGACGTTTTGAAAGTGAAGCCATGCAAGCACTCTGGAAAAAATTCGATCAGGTGAAAGACAATCCCGAAGAAAGAAACAAGCTTTTCAGAGAAAGAGACCGCCTGGAAGAAAGTGGCGAAGCATTCACAGAAGAAGCAAAAGCACTTATAAAGGAAAGGGAACAACTCTTTCGGAAAAAAGTAATTTGGGAAACGGAACAAGCCTCGCAACACCCTTCGCTGGTGGGACTATTTATCCTGAAAATGAAGGTGGAGAACGCACGGAAAGATGAAGATGTCATCCCCTATCTGGAAGTATTTCAAAAAGTGTATGCCTCCCGCTATCCCGAACATCCCTATACCCGGGAAATGCAAATGTTTATCGACAATAACCAACCCAAGACGGGAAACCGTTTCATCGACTTCTCCGCTCCCGACCTGAATGGTAACATGGTTCAGTTGTCCGAACAGATACGGGGAAAAGTGGCTCTGATCGACCTATGGGCTTCCTGGTGCGGTCCGTGCCGTACGACCTCCAAGCAATTGATTCCCATCTACGAAAAATATAAAGACCGTGGATTCACCGTCATCGGCGTCGCACGCGAGCAGAACAGCGATATCCGTATGAGAGAAGCCATACGGAAAGACGGTTATCCCTGGCTGAACCTTATCGAGCTGAATGACGTTCAACAGATCTGGTCAAAATACCGGATACCGAACGCTGCCGGCGGAACTTTCCTCGTGAACGCCCAAGGAATCATTCTTGCCGTGAACCCTACAGCCGAAGAGGTGGAACGTATTCTCCAGAAAGAACTTTAATATCGGTAATTTATGAAACATCTGATTCTTCTTTTTCTCTTTTTTTGTTCTGTATCTTGCAGTAGCAACGCGCAAGAGCAACCTGTCCCTACCTCATCGGCCGACACAATACCCGCACAGAAGATCACCCTCCTCTTTGCAGGCGACCTGATGCAGCATCAGGCACAGATAGACGCAGCCCGGACAGCAACCGGGTACGACTATACAGACTACTTTAAACTGATAAAAGAAGAAATCGGCAAAGCAGACATCGCCATCGGAAATCTGGAGGTAACCCTCGGTGGAAAGCCCTATCGGGGGTATCCGGCCTTCAGTGCCCCCGACGAATATCTGACCGCAATCAAAGATGCCGGCTTCAACGTATTGATAACAGCCAACAATCATTGCCTCGACCGAGGCAAAAAAGGGTTGGAAAGAACCATCCTGATGTTGGATTCCCTACAAATTCCGTATGCCGGCACCTACACCGACAGCACGGCCCGTGCCTCGCGGTATCCGCTCTTGCTGGAACAGAATGGCTTCCGCATTGTCCTGCTCAATTATACATATGGCACTAACGGCATCAAGGTATCTGCCCCCAACATCGTCAATTATATCGATAAGGATATCATGGCCCGGGACATCGAAACTGCCAAAGCATTGAACCCGGATGCATTGATTGCATGTATGCACTGGGGCATCGAATACCAATCGCTGCCCAACAAGGAACAAACATCTCTTGCCGACTGGTTGCTTAGCCGGGGAGTCACCCATGTGATCGGCTCCCATCCACACGTGGTACAGCCCATGGAGTTGCGAACCGATACGCTCAGCGGACAGCAAAATGTGGTGCTTTACTCTTTAGGTAATTTTATTTCGAACATGTCTGCCCGCAAAACAGACGGGGGACTGCTCTTTAAACTCGAATTAACGAAAAACAGTATAGGCACATCTGTCAGCAATTGCGGGTATAGTCTGATATGGACTGCACGCCCCACACTCTCCAAAAAGAAAAATTACGTTTTATACCCGGCAAGCATTCCGACAGACTCTTTATCGGCAGAAGAACGTAACCACCTGAAAATCTTTATTAATGACACCCGGGAACTCTTCCGCAAGCATAACCGCGGAATTAATGAATACATTTTTTGAAGAAAAAAGTTCGCAGAATGTTTGCAGATTCAAAAAGAATCGCTACCTTTGCATCGCATTTGAGAGAGATGCTAACATGGTGGCTGTAGTTCAGTTGGTTAGAGCGTCAGATTGTGGTTCTGAATGTCGTGGGTTCGAGTCCCATCTGCCACCCAACAAAGAGAGGAAATTCATTATTGAATTTCCTCTCTTTGTTTATATAAGGCAATTAAGGATCAACGTAAGTGAAAGACCTGTCCGCCAAAGACACAGGATTATAAAAAATCTGCAGAAGCAGGATCAAAATCCCGCCTCTACAGAAAACTGTAAACCATTAAAACAAAATGCACCTTGTCAGACCACAATTAAAAACGAGGCATAACAAACTTGTCATCAGGGGATGTAAAGGATAATCCCGGAACAGAGCGGCGCATATCTTTATAAGCGTATTCTTTAATTAGTGAATAGTCAGTAGCATCCAAAGCATAATAATAGTCATCTTTATCCGTTGATAACTTTACAGTCCAATCGAACATATTTCCAAAGATAGTCAACTCGTCTTTGGTGGGATCGAAACCGGGAAGAGCTGATTTAACCAAACTTCCATCACTGTTGATCACATAAAAATGATGCTGGCTGTCTACCATATACCCCAAAGTCCGGCGACTGCGGAACTCAGTAATAAATACATATTCCGGCAAAACGCCTTCAGGCAGCTGAATCAGTTTCACATACGGACGTCCCTTGGTACACTTCAGATGAAACAGTTTATGGTTGGCATCCAAAACCAGATACCCCTCATCATAGTCTTTACGGGTAGTCGGATTGCCCGAAGCATAGCTTGCGGGAAAAGCAAACCCTTTCTGAACCAGCATCTCCGTAAACAATTCACTCTTCGCCTCATCTATACGATTCGTCTCCATACGAATAAATTCGATACCTTTATCGGTAAAGCGAAAAGCATCTTCGGGCATTTTCAAATCCACCCGCTTGGACATGGACTCCATCAGGAAATAAAGTCCTGTTTGGGGAGCATTGATAGCTGACGGCACACTCTTGAAAGTAAAGTTAGTCAACTGGATGTCTTTCGGACTAACTGCCCTACCGCAAATAGTATCGGGAAAACGTTCGTCTGCCGTAAGCTGACGTACGTAAAGAGAAGGTAACAGACTGTCGACCTGTTGTTGTGTATATGTATTGCCTTTCGTATCATAACGGTGAAGCTGCTTATTCTCATCCAGTTGCGTAATGACAAAATCACCAAGCACGGAACTATACATAGTAAAAGGAGTCTTGGCAGGCTTCAATGTGAGAAAAGCATAGCACCAAGGCAACTGCCATACAAGCAGCACAGCCACAGTAACATAAAAAAACATTTTGCTGAATCGAATCATGTTCGTTTAATTTTTTTGGTAATAAACATTCGGTTAGTCTTGCTTACCGGCTTTGAACCGTACCACAGAAATCCATGAAAGAGAAGCGATAAGCAGCGTATAAAGTGTCAGGCAGGGCAAGAAACTGTTATAAGCCTCTGCTCCCGGAGCCAGGAAATAGACACGAAAAATCAATGCGGCAATAATCAGATTCAAGACCCTCCGCTTCCATGTAGGTTCCAGGCAAATCCATGAAACAAGCAGATACCCGGCAAATCCGGCCAAAAACCACGGAGCAGCCGAGAGTAAGATACGCTGTACCAGCTCACTTGTAAAGTGTTGCGGCAAATAAACTCCCATGATAATAAAACTCGTAGCAAAACATGTAAACAGCGCAAGTACTCCAAAGGCTAACATAGCCATGACCATCTTCTTCTGTGAATAAGGTAAATGTAAGGTAAGTTTCAAACACTTGCGTTGCATCTCAGGGAAAAACTGTACGGCTGCCAGCAATATACCGGTCAGTAAAGGAACAAATTGTAACAGATCGATAAATATAGCATCCTTCTGGACCATTACCACCCATAAATGATCGATTCCCTGTATGGCAATGGTACGACCAATACGAAGCATGGAATATCCTGTGATTCCTATCATAAAAAGGGTTGCCAGCAACAAATACCAGCGCGTTTTTATCCACTCTTTATAAAATATGGCTTGTATCATATTTCTTCTCTATTTATTTACATTATTAATACTTTCCGGTGAGACCGATAAAGGCATCTTCCAGACCTACATTTTCGTGCTGCAAACCAGTAAAGGGAACTTGATTTTCCTTCAATAGCCCCTCGACATCCGAAGGGGGCAAAAAAGAATATGTTTCCAAAGTCTGACGAATAACAGCCGGATGATAGCAAGTCACCGGCAATTGAGGCTGATAACCTTCGGGGACAGTGCAAGTATATTTTCTCAACCCTTTCATCAACGTTTCAATAGGTTGCTGGATAAGGATAGAACCATAATCCATAATAATACAATCATCAATCAGCCGCTCCATATCCTGAATAATATGGGAAGTCAGAAAAACCGTCTTGTTCTCGGAACGGGCATAATCACGTAAATAATCTACAAAAAGACGACGATAACCCGGATCAAGTCCTAAAGAGAAGTCATCCAGAATTAACAACTCCGGATTTTGTGCCAGAATCAGCCCTAATGCCACTTGCGAACGCTGTCCGTTCGACATTCTCGAAATACGTTGTCCCGGAGCTACCTTCAATTTGTTCATCAAGTCATAATAAGCTTCTTTCTTCCATTGTCCCGGATAAAAAGAAGCATAAAACTTTTCTATCTGTGTGATATTCATAAACTGATATTGGACATGCCCCTCCAACAGCAAACCGATGTTCCTGCGTAAAGCAGGATCCATGGTCTGAATGTTCTCACCAAAGATGCGACATTCGCCCGAATGCGGCTGAAGATAACCGCTCAATATATTAATGGTCGTCGTTTTCCCTGTACCATTCTTACCCAACAGTCCCAAGATACGTCCTTGAGGCACTTCAAAGCTCAAGTTCTCATAAATCTTGCGCTGACCGTAATAATGGGTCAGGTTCTTACATTCTATAATTGCACTCATGCTTTATAAATCATTTTTTGTTTGTTACTAGAAACACATCAGGAAAAGAATAGGAATCAGGATACCGCCCACCAACTCGATCCCTCCTCTACCCCATAACCCCTTAGGACCTTTTATCATCACCATACCGCTGACGGTGATAACAATCAGACTGACAGCAAAGGCATCGGCAAACCAAGTCCACCATTTACCCGGATTGAAATGAAGCTGTACCATGGAAGAAATCAGCGGACGACGCTTCACTCCTTCGTAAACAGCATCCTTTGTCCGGGTATTAACCACCAGGCTCGAACCACCTTTCAGAAAAACTTTAATCCGATCCGGCTTTGGATAATAATATTTAGTGAAATTTCCGGCTTCGTTCAAAGGTTCCAGCAAAGCCAAAATCACTTTCTCATTGACTTTACTTTTATCCGACAGGTCCTCTGTTATCTTATATTCCGTTCGTGTCACTGTATAATGAGGATTTATGCTATCCCTATGGTTCATCACGATACCCGAAATAGCATAAATCAAAATCATTCCCGCAAAGAAGAAAGATAAATCACGGTGGATGATCCGGCTCCATTTGCGAAATACAGTACCTTTATTCCGCGATTTCATAAGAACTTGCTTCCATATAATAGAATGATAGGTAATCTTTTCCGGTGGCAGCTTTTCTTTCCGCTATTTTTGCACGAAAGTCTGCAATACGGGCTTCAGGAGTATTAGCTGTTTCGCCACGCGCTTTCTTTTCCGAATCACATCCGGCAGCTGTTTCGCCATGAGATTTTTCGGTCTGCGCTTTCAATTTAGACTCCCAGTTTTGCAAATAGGCTTCATCTACCCGCTGTTCTTTCAATGTCCCGGTCACTGTAACAATGGCATTGATACATTTAGTGTCAAATGAACCCAGCGGTCCGGCTTCCACACGAATCGTTTTGGTATCATCACTGCCCATCAGGAAGATTTTTGTAGCTCCATGCTTACAGGTATGCGTGCAGATACCTTCTATAGTCACCTCCCGGTTAGCCAATGAATCGGCATGTGCCAACAGGTTATCGACACTTAATGCCGCCGGAGCTGCCAGCTCCGTTTTTTCGGACTGACTCTGTTTGTTACTGTTTCCACAAGAAGTAGTAGTTACCAAAGCTGCTATTAAGGTTGCAGCGACCATAAATTTAATTTTCATATGCTTAATTGTTTTTATTTGTTAGAAAAAGATGCCCAGTGAACAAGCGACATACCGGGTCGTTCCACTTTTTTTATAATATGCGGCCTGCCATTGAACCGACAAAGACAGATTATATTGTTTCATAATAGGATAATCCCCTTGTAAACGAATACCTACCATCCCATAGCTATCGGACAAATAGTCGATATTCGCCAACAAAGCTTGAGAGGCCGACTTCGCAAGATTCAGCCCCGGTAAAGAATGTTCGGCCGATAAATTGGCATAATACCCGCCATTGGCCTCCGCAGTCAATCGTAACAGCCTCTTCTGATACTGCAAACGGGCACGTAAAGAGCTCTCCAGAGCCGACAGATGAACAAACCGGGATATAGCGCTGTAATCTGTTTCCGACCGATGAAAAATTATACTTGGAATGATTGCTCCTCCCCATACTGACTTATCGGTCAAAAGCCTCTCCCATAAACCGCTGGCAGCAATCTGACAATTCGTGACTTTCATTCCCGGAGATGTACTGATTAATGCACCATAAGAACTTCCGCCTGCCTCACCGTACAGATTCTCCGTCCCTTTACGGACTGTATAGCCTGCATCCAGCTTTACTGCAAGGTGCTCCGACTGCTGAAGTTTTCGCATCCAAGTCACATTCCCTTTCAAATCCGTTGTTGCCAAATTCAATAAAGTAAGATTATTGGCATTGCTTAATTTCTTGTCCATCGACATGCGATCGACCGAAACAGTGGCAGATATGCCTTTCTCCGTATCAACCGGCAGGATACCTATACTTCCTCCCCACCCGGTACCTTGATGCTTCGTTCCAGTCTGATTTCCGGCAAAACGCACATAATCCATACCCAATCCCAACATATGGTATACTGAAGTAGAGCCTTTATCCGCAAGGAACGAAATCTCACTTTTCTGCTGATAAAGCCGGAAATCTGTAGAAACTCCCAAACGATACGCTCCCAAACGATATCCTGCTCCCAAAGCAAAAGAAAGATCGGAAGCTGTATTACGCGGACGCGGATCTTTATCCCGATAATTATGGGAAGCCCTATAACCACCAGTGATTCCCCACGTCCAAGAACCCGACTCACTGGCGTAACCTCCATTGAAATAGTAAGTTTCTCCTTTCAAAAAACCTCCAATAGAATCACCGGTCACGTAAGGAGCAATCAGTCTCCAGTCTATATTTTCGTTCCATAGCACATTCTCCTGTTTCTCACTCCTGTATCCTGCTGAACCGAATACACGATCACGTCCCGAAAGAATGACGAAAGAGTGAACATCCACCCCGATATGGGTATCCTTATCACCTTCCTGTTTCAAAGATGCTTTTCCTTTATCATGATAAGCTCCATTTACGTCCAACCTTGTCCATGTATACGGAGTATAGTAATAATAAAGTGCCGGATTCCTCCATACCTCACCACGAAATCCGGTCGCAAATGAAGCGGTACGGATTACCTTATCGGACAGGGAGAGTGTGTCGGCAGTCTGCCCGAAGGCTTCCTGCCGACTCTCCACAAATAAAGCAATCAGCAACGTAATGATAATTCGGATTCGCATCATGAATAATAAAGATTTATATATCAATAAGATGGATTCAATTATTTGTTAAATAGGCTCGGAGTGGCTGCAGGTGTAAAATCAACAGTAGAATTATTTGTATCCTGCAATACTTCACGCTCACCATCCTTATAGGCTACTTTACGCATTACGCATTTTCCGATGTTTTCTGCAATAGTATTGTTCACACCGACATAAGTATGTCCCATATCCAATCCGGTAGAAGTAACATTCCACTGCCATTCATTGGAAGCCCCTACGTTTACGGCATCAATTATCCATTCATTGGGGAACTTATATTTGCTTTGGGGTTTGCTGGCTGTCCCGTTTTGCATGATATACGTATAATTGTATGCATAGTCTGAAATATACTTTTCTTTTGTCATGCCTTGGGGCAATCTGCCGATAGCATAAGCACGATTTCCTTGTTTATTCAACACCCAGATAGTCTTGGAATAACAATAATAAATATCCAGATTGGGAACAGCCGGATTATCCACATCTTGTTTTGACTCTATGTACCACTCAAAATTGGCCTTACTTAAATCTATTGAATTCGGATTAGCCTCTTTATGATTGATCGCATTGTCACACAGAATAAAAGATTCTCCCGGTTGTACCGGATGATCCGTTCCACTGCCCGGCACCGCTACAACAGAACCTACTGCAATGGCTTCATTCATAATATCCGGATCTACCGACTGGTATTTTTGGGTAGTTTGGAATTGTGATTCCATAAAGATCAATCCATCGGCATACAAAACTTTATCCGAGTTGTTATAGATACGTACATACTGATCGCCATTATATTGCTTTCCAGCTTCATTATAGGTTCCGGGAATAAATATCTCGGCAATCACAAAACCGGGCTCGCCTGTATTGAGTACATGAACCGTCAGTTCCAACTTGCATGATCCTCCGGAAACAGTCACATTCTGCTGTACTCCCTGTACATCGACCTCCACGGAAGTTCCATTTTGTGAATAAGTACCTTTACCTATAAAAGTCACATTATACAATCCATCTGCCAATTCAATGCTTTGGAGCGGATAGGCAACGTCTGTCTTAACCGATGTATTTATATTTTCAAAAGTATAGGTTCCACCGGTCAGCTGCAGGCCCTCGATAGTGGTATCTACAGTAGTGGTAATGCTTACAGTGGATATATTTACTTTGTCATCATCACTACATGCGGTAAATCCCAGCATGGTCGCAAAAAGGATTGCCATTGTCAATTGATTCTTTTTCATTTTCATTTCTATTTTGTTTTATTGTTCATTTACTAAAAAGTCAGGTTCATCTCCATACCGAAATAAGGCGACTCGGAGGTTCTCCGCTGCAACACACCCCGTAGGGTATAATCAGGATAAATACCTAAAAGCCGGTTTACATAAAAAGCCAGGTTCAGATATTTACCGATCCGCTTACTCGCCTTCAGATTGATATCCATATAAAAAGGTACGGTGGTACGCTCAAAATAGGTAGCCGAATATTTCTCTACCAGATGCTGTAACTGAATATTGTTTTTATCTTCTTCACGAAATAGATGTGTTTCACCGGATTGGTCGATATAGCTGACCGGAACGCCATTATTCCATAAGTTCCGTCTGTTGGTATACCAAGTACATTGTGCCGATGTGGAGAAAGTAAGTCCCAAACGCTGTATATAAGTATCAAACATAAAATTCGTATTGAATGCCTGACTTTCTGTCCCGTTCTCCCCCTGGTACAATCCCACATATTTCAACTGTTTGTTGTCTAGCAATATAGAAGAGGCCTTGTATTTGGGAGAATCCGAACTATAAACTGTCTTTATCCAAGCTCCATACACTGTGACACGAGTCTTAAGCGATTCAATTCGTCTGGAAGCGAACTGAAACTCCACTCCTTCTTTATGCACCTTCATTCCATTTCCTTGCGTGGAATACACATCCAGGTTGTATTCATTGGCATAAGTCAACTGAGAAAGTTCGGGAGGGGCTGTCAAAGCCGAACCATCGATACTTGCCGGATCATATAACTTATATGCCAATGATTTATAGTATGTGAGGTCATCAAAAGCATTATTCATCCGTTCGCGGAAATAAGTCGCCGACAAACGGTTTCCCTTGTAACCAATATCCGCCCGCACTTCCCATTTCATGTTACGTGCCGGTTCCAACTGATAATTAGTATTATCCCATTTATACGTCATCATATTGATGCGGCGATAATCCGGATGGTTATGATAATAATTCAATTGAATCAAATCCACATACTTGAAGTCCGGATACAGCTGTGCGGTAGTCGGCATACGGCTGATCCAGCCCAGACCTCCCGAAAAGGCAATATTCCATCCGTTGGATGTAGGCAAACTCCATTGCAGATCCAGACGAAGGTCTGGATAGATCTTACCCTGCATCTCATATTTGCGGTCCAGCCCCAATAAAGACTGCAAACGGATACCGGCTGTAAAAGCCAATTTATGCCTTTTTACGGGAAGATTCAACACCTCTTCGGCATAGAAAGCAAAAGGTTGCAGTCCCGGTATATCTTTAAAACGGCGCGGACGCGTACTTAAACCTTCACTGATAGGTCGCGTCACATCAAATACCTGGCCTTTCCCCAAATTCTTCTGGTAGTTCCATTCCACTCCCAAATTCATCCTATTTTGCAGTCCACCCAGTGGAAAAGCCAAATGTGTACGTGCGGAAACCGTGACATATAAAGGTTTACCGTCAATCTCCATCTGTGCCACATAATTATAAGGCAGATAGATACCGTCAGATTCTCCGGTCTCTGTCTGAGTGGCAATGGCAGCCGGACGATTCAGAGAGACGGATTTTGTTTCACGCATCTTCTCCCACTGCCAACTAACAGAGGTTGCCGCATGAATCTCACGAATCCACGAATGATTCGAAAATTTCAGATTCCATTTTCCCGCCATTTTGAAGCTGCTAAAGTCTGATTTATAGGAGTCTTCCTTTACTGTCGCATCTTTATCCCTCTTTGCATCATCAAACGAACCGGTATAATCGGTACTGAGATTCCAGTGAATATTGCGTTCATTCCATAACCACTTTCCATCCAGACGGGCGGAAGCTGTGAGGCGGGTATAGTTTTTCACACTATTGCGGGGATCTATCTTTGAATCCAGATAACTCAAATCGGTATTCAAAACATAACGTCCGTTCCCATCCAACCGGAATCCTTTGCCTACAGAAAACAGCTTACTGGTCTTATCGGCTTTGAAACGTGCGGATAACGGACTTTCACTGGTTTTACGCTGAATAATCACCGCACCGTTTGCCACGTTACCGTAAGCTACCGAAGGAATACCACGAATGATCTCCACCTTTTCAATATTATCAGTCGGGATAGTACGCATGTCCACCCCTTTTGACATCGTACTCGTCGCATTTACGGCAGAAGTGCTACTCGGCATATATTGCAGATTCGCATCCGTATTCTGAAAAATACCATCAATATAGAATCCGACTCCCAATGAAGAGATATCTTCCGTCTTACCCGTTTCACGTATACGGATCAGATTAGCCTGTCCCATCTGAGGATCAGCCGATTTTCCTCCGGGCACCAATTCCATCAAATCACTGAAACTGCTGGGTTGAAGATGTTTCATGGCGGTACGGTCAACTATGGAAGCACTGGTCGCACGCTTTGATTCGGAAGCAGTCACTACCACTTCGTTCAGCGCCATGTTCGAGGGCTTTAAATAAAATATATCAGAAGTATTTCCCACAACCTTAATTTCTTTCTCGGTAGAATCATATCCTAAATAAGATATGATAATCCGATAGGTCCCAGGATGGATATGAAGAAGTTCAAAATGTCCGTTTGCATCTGTTATTCCTCCATAAGCAAATTGCTTTTCCACAAACAACTGAATGGTGGCATAATCCAATCCCTTATGAGTCTGTTCATCCAATACAGTACCTCGGAATGCAAATGTCTGTCCCCACGCAAGAGATACATTGCAGCAAATTAGAAAAGAAAAAAATGTATATGCAATTTTACGAATCATCTTACTTTCTATTAGCTCGCAAAAGTATAAGATATCCGCAGCAGAGGCAATACCAAAAATTAGGTATAATAGTGTATCTATTCACAAATAGGATACCTACATTTAGGTGTTTACTTAACAATCATCAACGTAGATACAGATACTCTGCCAGACAACGTAGCAATCACCTCTTCCGGCAGTCGATCGGCAAAGTGTAAGACGGTTATCACCTTTTTTACATAACAGAAATCATATCCGGCCGGCTCCATCACTTCGTATAGAAAACAAGATTACTACAGGGGATAATAGACGAAGCGCCCCCTAACAATGGATGTTTATTGTTAGGAGACGCTTTATCCGTCTTGCCTGTCGGCAGAATGTAATACTTTTTAGAGTCTGTTCAGATGATTCTTACCTGTCGACCGTATACTCGGATTTCCTTTATAAGAAATTTCTCCACTACCTTGGATATTGGTTTCAAGTGTCTTCGTGGCTGTACAGGAGATTTCCCCTGATCCATTGACATGAGCCGTTACATTTTCAGCATCCAGTTTTCGCGCACTGAGTTCTCCCGACCTGTTCAAAACCAACGTGGCATTACAAGCAGAACCCGACAAAGTCATGTCTCCTGAGCCATCCAACTGTCCGGATACGCTATTGGCACGAATATCCAATACATCCATATCACCCGAGCCACTCAACTTTGCCGTTACAGTCGATGTGATATTAGTACTTCCAACTTTCAAGTCACCCGATCCCTGAAGCATCGCACTGATTTCGCTTCCGGTAACACCTGCTACTTTCAAATCACCGGAGCCTTGCAAATTCAGATTCACACTTTTAGCACGAAGCTGCCCCTTCACGTCAATGTCACCCGAACCTTGCAACAGGGCAGAAAAATCACCGTTGCAAGTTATACTTTCCGCAACAATATCACCTGAACCTGTCAATGATACATCCAGCCCTTCCACTTTCAGACTTCCTAAATGGATATCGCCAGAACCTTGCAAAGAAGCGCTCTTCAGCATCGGACTGGAAACCAAGATTTTCAGTCGTCCCTCTTTACCATAAGAAATATTGGTACGTGACTTCATATTCACTATCAACGTACTTCCTTCTACACGGCACTCCACCAAATCGACCAAATTATCCGATCCTGCAATTTGTACTTTGGATGCTCCCGGGGACTGCGTATATTCAATCGTGGGACTTCCTTTCAAATAAATCTGATCAAACCGGGTCACTTTGATATTCTTTGTTATATACTTACCACTTGCTGTGATCACTCTCTGTGCATTTACCATAGTTGCCGACATCAGTAATGACAAAAAAAGAAATACACAAATCCCTTTATTACAAATTGCTTTCATATCGATTATGTTTTTTGATTATAGCTATTAGACGTTACAACAACACAAAACGTTGCATGGCCGATCCTCTTTTTTTGAAAATAGGTAACGCAGTATCTTTTTTAGTAGAGTTCCAACCCAAATTCTTCCTTCAACTGTAACAATGCATTATTCTTTTGAGCCATCATCTGAAACTTTTCCACACGACTGACAGCACGTACATTTTCGGTTGCTTCACTGACGCGGACAGTCATTGTCACCTTACGATTCTTCAGCGAACCACGCAAGTAAGCTTGTATACCGGGAATCAGAGCCGTGAAATCTTTCGCAACGATTTCATTATCTACCACCACCTCAAAAGTCGTGTCGTTGAGCAATGACAAACGCATATTCTGCATACGCATGGCTATCGCCTTTTGTTCGATCGGCATACGTCCGGCATACTCCTGCCAATAATAATTCAGATCCCGTTCGTTAAAAATAAAATCTTCTTCGATCTGCTGCGTCGACATCTGAGCAGTATGGACAACACCCGCTCCCCGCTGTTCTTCCTCCTTTTGCGGATGCTTGATGGAAAGTCCAAGACTGGACTTTTTCATGACAGGAATCTTCTTTTCCTCTTTAAATTGAGCCATCCGTACCGCATCGGGCATAGCACCCGATGGAGAAACTGCTCCACCCGGACGTACATTGACAGCCGGAGAACTGCCAGCCTGTTGAGACACAGCCTGCGGAGCAACAGGTGTAGCAGCATTCATACTCTGAGATGGTGAAGCAATAGGTGCTACCTGAGGCTGCTGAGCAGCGGCGGGTTGCGTGAAAACGGGTTTTATAGCTTGTTTAGGGCCACGCCCACCACTACCATCATCCCCCTCGACGGTAAGCTGCGCAACTTGTATCAAAGTCAGTTCCACCAGCAAACGCTTGTTTTTGCTGGCACGATAATTCATGTCACAATCATTGCAAAGCTTCATGGCCCGGTACAAGAAAGGTAACGCACACTTCTGCGCTTGTTCCTGATAGCGTTGACGAATACCGGCACCTACCTCAAGCAACTGGAGCGTGGCGGCATCTTTACTAACCAGCAAGTCGCGGAAATGAGATGAAAGTCCGGTAATAAAGTGACTTCCGTCGAATCCCTTGTTGAGCACATCGTTAAAAAGCAACAAGGCATCGCTCACTTTATTCTCAAGAAAACAGTCTGTCAAACGGAAGTAATACTCGTAATCCAATACATTGAGATTCTCAATCACACTCTTGTAGGTGATATTTCCTCCGGTGAAACTAACCACCTGATCAAAGATAGAGAGAGCGTCACGCATACCCCCATCCGCTTTGAGCGCAATCACATTCAAGGCTTCAGGCTCCGCCGTGATTCCTTCTTTAGACGCTACGTAAGTCAAATGGTTCACAGTATCGTCTACGCTGATACGGTTAAAGTCGTAAATCTGACAACGCGACAAGATGGTAGGAAGAATCTTATGTTTCTCTGTTGTTGCAAGAATAAATATGGCGTGGCGGGGAGGCTCTTCAAGTGTTTTCAGAAAAGCATTGAATGCCGAAGCTGACAACATGTGTACCTCGTCAATGATATATACTTTATATTTGCCAATCTGGGGCGGAATGCGTACTTGCTCCACCAACTGACGGATATCGTCTACCGAGTTATTGGACGCCGCATCCAGCTCGTGAATATTGTACGACCGTTGCTCGTTGAAAGCGACACACGACTCACATTCATTACAGGCTTCGCCATCTGCCGTAAGGTTCATACAGTTAATGGTCTTGGCAAAGATACGTGCACAAGTCGTTTTACCCACTCCGCGCGGTCCGCAGAACAGGTAAGCATGCGCCAGTTTCTGAGTGGCGATAGCATTTTTCAGTGTAGTGGTCAGTGCCCGTTGTCCCACAACCGACTCAAAAGTGGAAGGGCGGTATTTACGGGCGGATACGATATAGTTTTCCATATTCCGGATAATCTCTATTTTTTGAGTTTGTGCAAATGTACGCAAAAAAGTGCAAGGATAAAAAAGGAAGCGAAATAAGTTTTAGAGCGGAAATGATACGTTTTAAGTTATTAGTTTTATCTTTGCAACTGGAATTAATGAGAAAATCATGGGCAAATTAATCACTATCTGGGAGTTCATAGGCAGACATAAATACTGGATTACCGTCGTGGCATTCGGTGTCATCATCGGATTTCTGGACGAAAACAGTATGATCCGCCGCATCGGCTACGCACGCGAAATCAGCCGCTTGCAGGGAGAGATTGATAAATATCGCGCAGAATACGAAGAGAATACGGAGCGCCTCAACGAACTGAGTACCAATCCCGAAGCTATCGAACAGATAGCGCGCGAAAAATACCTGATGAAAAAGCCCAACGAAGACATTTACGTATTTGACGAGGAAGAATGAAACAACTGATACCCGCACTTTTCGCCGTAGGCGCAGTAATGGCCCTCATAGGGGCCGCTGTCTTTATCACCGGATGGGTCTATGCACCTTATATATATACCATCGGGGCAGGTTTTGTCGCATTGGCTCAGGTGAATACTCCGCTTCGGGCTAAAAGCAAGACGCTCCGCCGACTGCGTATCCAGCAGATCTTCGGTGCATTAGCACTGATATTGACAGGAGCTTTTATGTTCACCACACGTGGCAATGAATGGATTGCCTGCCTTACTATCGCAGCCATACTGGAATTATACACGGCATTCCGTATTCCGCAGGAAGAAGAAAAAGAACTTTCCAAATAGAATTTGTTTTCCGATAGGTAAGACAGAGCTTTGGTCAACAAGACAACAGTCGGCAGGATGCCGCATTATCATTTTAAATGAATGACCACCGTAGTATCTCGTTTAAATTCGAAACAACACTTTTCATACGAAGGAGCTCCCATGATACCCTCGGCATCATTGCTGAATCCAAATTTCTCTAAAGGGCGCCCGAATGAACCGGTGTCTAACTTTCCATTTCCGTTTTCATCCTGAAAGAGGGAGATGGCATAGGTCCCGGCAGGAATTCCTTTACAAGGTATTGTCATTGTACGGTCTTTCACAGCCACCCGAAAACCGAAAAGAGGTTTCTTCATAAAGTTCTCTTTGGACGAATAGATAGCCACATAAAGAGTTCCCTCCACATGTTCCACGTCTTTAACTGTTAATGTCAGACTTTGACCGGATACGGCCACACTTGCTAATACTACGATAATTGAAATAATCATTGTTTTCATAATGGTATAATATTTAAAAATTAGAAACATCATAAGCTACCTTCTTACCCAATGTGATATACACTCCCAGATAGAAAAAGTGGTCGCTTGAAGTACGGACAGCCTCTCCGTCGATACGCCCATATTCATTCTTACGTCCCAGCAGATTGGTGGCAGAAGCATGTACAATCACTTTTTTGCCCGCCAGAACCGTAATACCCAAATCGAGAGAATGATAGGGTTTTACTTCATCATTCATCAGTCCGGACAGTTCCGGATTGTGGTAGGGACGCCCGCTTGCCACCCCATCGGTCACGCTAAAGATGGTTCGCAATCGGGGAACACTGTATTTCAACACCAGCGATGCGTTATGACGGGTGGCATACTGTGGCACCGTAAGTTCTGTATACTCCCGATATTTACGTTTCGAGAGGTTATAAGAGTAAGACAAACGGTACTCAAAATTCTTCCACAGGGCATTGTCACAAAAATACAGGTCAATACCTTTACTGTATCCATATCCATCAGGAGTGATACCGTCCGGAACCGATAATTCCAGTTTCTTATAATTTTTATAATAGAACTCTGCTTTGTAAAACCGGCCTCCCTGTTCATATTGGAGACTAAAAAGAACTTGTCTGCAAACATTAGAAGGCAAAGAGATATTCCTTATCAGATAGTCGTTTTCCGGAAGTTGGGTATATTGCCCTGCTACGACCGACACCAGCAGATGATTCCACGTATAACTGACAGCAGCCCGGGGAGACCAGTTCATTGTCCGGTTTAACGAAGTATATTCGGGGCGGAGAGATATTTCAGTTTTAAGATTCTCCGACAGATAAAAAGCAGACGAAAGAAATCCGGCATAGATAGTGGGATACATTTGATGCATATCACGCAATGTTTCCAACTGATAGTGGTTCCGATAAGAACGCACAAAAGTCTCCACACCCATATCCAGACGCAACCGCGAAGTAAACAGTTTGAAGAACTTTGCTTTCAGATGGAACTCTTGTTGGCGTTCGTTCCATACATCCCGGTCCTTCACTGCTCCTTTCACTTTCCGATCATAAAAAGAGTAGGCAGTTCCGATAAACCAATTCCAATCAAAAGCTGTACGTTTGCGGAATGTTGTATTGAGGTATATATTGTTTTCACCCAGGCCGAAAAGATGATGATCGATATCTGTGTAATTCGAAAAATCCGTACGATCATATCCCACATAAAATTTAAAAAGGGTCTTTTCATTCGGTGTGTAGCGAAATTGGGTCGCACCGGATAGCATGCGATACGGCCGTTTAAAATCTATGCGCGAAGGATAAACCCGATCATAAGGAACCAGATTCTGATAATCGAGATTCAATGACAATGAGGATCGATTGAAAGCCCGTGTACCGCCTCCACCCATTCCGACAGTCGAAACATTCATCCCGAACTTATTAACCGTACTATAGTCTTTGGTCTCCAAAGGAAGAACAGCAGACAAAGCCTCTCCATACTCCTGCGACTGTCCTCCGGAAGCCAGATTGACACCACTGAACATAAATGTAGAATAACGCCCGCGTGCAGGAGTATCAGTCCCGGTAGTAGTATAGGGATTCAACACATGCATGCCGTCTATATAGGTTTGTGTCTCGTTGCTGTTCCCTCCACGTACCAGTAAACGACCGCTTTCACCTTGGAGTTGAACCCCCGGAAGTGTTTGCAAAGCCCGGTATAAATCTCCGTTGGAACCTCCTACTGTTACCAGATCGACAGGTTGCAGATCACTCCAACGACTGTTGGCCCTCGGCGTCTTATGTGCTTTGATTACTACCTCGTCCAACGATATACTATCATTGAAAGTGGCCAGGAGAATGGTATCCGTAGCTACACTTTGTGCAGCGATCGGGAGCGAGAGTAACATCAGGCTCAATGCGGCTGGTACATAAAATCCTTTCATGGTGATCTGTTTGCTAACGTTTTCATCGGCAAACATAAAGGATTGGCACAAAGCAAAAAAATATCCGGGACGGACAGCCCGGATATGTGATAAGCAGCACCTCACGTGTGACGAACTGCATCCTTTTGTGATCAATAGTTAGTCGCCAGAGATACCTTCTATCAGTTCTTTAACCTGTTTCGAATAGCCTCGGGATACAGGTATCTCTTCCGGGCAACCCTCCAGAAGCAAACGATATCCCTGGGAGTTTCCATTCACTTTCACCACCTTACGGACGTTGACCAGGAAGGCCCGGTGACACTTCAGCACCAACGGACAAACGGCTGTTACTTCTTCTGCCTGCTTCATGGTTGCACGCAACAGACACTGAACGTTTTTACCTGCTTTCTGATAATTTACCCGGATGTAGTTTCCATTGGATTCTACATACAACAAGTCTTTAGAGTCCAATTCCAAGGATTCCCGGATGCCTCCTTGAAACAAAAGAAAAGGGCTGTCTTGTGTTGTTTCCACAGATTCGGCCGGCAATACCGAACGTTGCAAATGGAGATTCATCTCGGTAGCCTCTTTCAGATGAATGGCCAACAGTCTATTTTGATTCAACAAAATGAAAAGTACAGTAGGAAAAAGTCCGATGACCAAAGTGAATAATGCAAAGGCACAAAAGACATCCCAACGTAATCCCCAACCAAAAACGAGAGTAGAATAAATCCAGTTCCCGATAGCTATAAAAAAAAGTATCTGTAACAGATTGACAATCTGTTTCCACACAGTCCATGTTTCTTCTTTATAGAACTTCGGAAACAGTTTGCCAAAGACATACATCGGAATACTCAGAGATACTGCTGTCACGCCCATAAAGCCCACAAGTATCCAGAACTTATGCTGCCTAATGCCGGATATCCCAAATGGCTGTAAAACCAGTAATATCAGAAATACAACCAGGGAAGAAATCAACACAACCTTCCATCTTTGATATGCAACCGGATAAGGGCTTTGCAGGTATCTTCGTATTTTTTCACCCCAATGACTTCCCATATATTGTATTTTATTCGCTTTCCCTGCAAAGTAATATAAAATATCGGACAGATACGATAAACAGGGAGATTATCTTAACTAAAAAAAGAGGCAACCCGGTAATTGGAATTGCCTCTTCTATTCTATAGTATAGTAAACCGATTTTATTTCTTAGCCACAGGAGTATATCTTGCGTTAAGTCCGTCTACGATCTCTTTAGTAATGTTCAGTGTGCTATCGGCATACAGCAGATTATCAAAGCTGGTATTGCTGATAATCAGGTTATAACCTTTTGTTTTATTATATTCTTTCAGAAAAGCGTTAATAGAGTCACGCAGAATCTGACTGTTTTTAGCATTCTCCGATGCCATCTCTGTAGCCAGTTTGTTCTGCAGAGCCTGCAAATCCTGTTCCAATTTACCTAAGCGTGCATATTCCTGCTGTGCTCTTTCCGGAGAAATAAAAGCATTACTTTCATATTTCTTCTGGAATTCCTGTTGAGATTTACGCAGTTCATTTGCTTTCTGATTCAGCACCATGCGGCTGTTCTCCTCCTTGCTGATCATGTCAGCATTCAGGTCTTTGCAGAAATTATATTGAGACAACAAAGTATCTACTTCTACATAAGCGATTTTCAAACCAGAAGTGGCATTTGCATTTCCGGAAGCGGCAGGAGCAGCAGCATTATCAGCTTTACCAGCGCATTGTGAAAAAAGAAAGAGGAATGCAAGAGCAGCAAATCCGTTAATGAGGTAATTCATTCTCTTCATACTTGTAAAATATAGTTTTTTAATTAATTAGTTCATACTATCGTTTAAGGCTTTTTCAATTTCATCAATAGAAAAACGTCGTTTCTTCTGTGCTTCCCGGTCTTGGGACTGTGCACAACTTATGCCTCTCTCCCTTAACGCTTTATTGCCGCTGACGTGCCCGTTGGGAAATTTTCCACCCTTTGTAAAAAAGACTTTTATGCCTAATAAACCAAGGCAAATAGCAACTATTAACAGAGTTATCAGTATTGTATAGAGCATTTCTATTAATTTTGTGGGTGCAAATATAGACTTTTGTACTGACTAAGCCTCCTTTTTTACCATAAAAAAAGAGAAACGAGTTCAAAATTCGCAAGTAAATTAACCATATTTAGCAATAAGGGGTTAAAATTGAATTTTTAATTCCATAAAAAGAAAAGAGAATGGAAAAATCAGAACTGAAACCGGCCGGTGTATTTCACTTCTTCAATGAAATCTGCCAGGTGCCCCGTCCTTCAAAGAAGGAAGAGAAGATGATCGCCTATTTAAAGGCGTTCGGAGAAAAACATAATTTAGAAACCAAAGTAGACGAAGCCGGCAACGTGCTTATCAAAAAACCGGCAACACCGGGTAAAGAAAATCTGAAGACAGTGATTCTACAATCGCACGTAGACATGGTGTGCGAAAAGAATAATGATACGGACCATGACTTCCTAACCGATCCCATCGAAACGGAGATTGACGGAGAGTGGATGAAAGCCAAAGGAACAACCTTGGGAGCCGACAACGGCATCGGAGTAGCGACCGAACTAGCCATTCTGGCTGACGACAGTATTGAACACGGTCCTATCGAATGTCTGTTCACTGTAGATGAAGAGACAGGACTGACCGGCGCTTTCGCCTTGAAAGAAGGCTTTATGAGCGGAGAAATTCTGCTTAATCTCGACTCGGAAGACGAAGGTGAACTTTACATCGGTTGTGCGGGCGGTATTGATACAGTGGCCGAATTTCAATATGAAAATGAAATGACACCCATCAGCCACCTCTGCTTCCGCATAACCGTTAAAGGTCTGAAAGGCGGACACTCCGGAGGGGATATACATCTGGGACGCGGTAATGCCAACAAGATACTGAACCGGTTTCTCTATCAGATGATGACTACTTACCAGGAGGACTTCCACCTCTATGAATTCAACGGAGGTAATCTGCGTAACGCCATTCCGCGTGAAGCTTCAGCTGTATTCTCCGTGCCCGAACATTACAAACATGACATACGTACAGCCTTGAACGTATTCACCGCCGAAATCGAAAACGAACTTCATCGGGTGGAACCGGATCTGAACATTCTTCTTGAAACAGAGCCGCACCGCGACTGGTCCATCGACTCGAGTACTTCCTATCGGCTGATTACTTCGCTATACGGTTGCCCGCACGGAGTATATGCCATGAGTCAAGATATTCCGGGACTGGTAGAAACTTCAACAAACCTGGCATCTGTAAAAATGAAGCCGGAAAACACCATCCGTATCGAAACCAGCCAGCGCAGTTCTATCCTTTCTTCTCGCGACGATATAGCAACAACGGTCCGTGCCGTATTCAGACTCGCCGGTGCTCAGGTCAACTGGGGTGAAGGTTATCCGGGATGGAAACCCAATCCGGATTCGGAAATCCTAAAAGTGGCGGAAGAGTCATATAAACGCCTGTTCGGTGTTGATGCCAAAGTAAAGGCAATCCATGCAGGACTGGAATGTGGCTTGTTCCTCGACAAATATCCTGCCCTGGATATGATTTCATTCGGCCCCACCTTGACAGGAGTTCACTCTCCGGACGAACGGATGCATATTCCTTCGGTAGATAAATTCTGGAAACATCTGCTGGATGTGTTGGCACATATTCCGGCTAAGAACTAAAGCTATTTCACCACAGAGGACACAGAGTTACACAGAGGAGACGGGTAATTGTTGATTATTAACAAAAAGGCTCTGTGTCACTCCGTATTACTCTGTATTACCCTGTATTACTTCGTGTTACTCTGTGGTGAACTTCAACCGAACAGCATTTAAAAGGAATCCAATCTATGCTCCGTCTCTTCTTCATATTACTTATTTCCCTCTCTTCCCTTTTTCTTTCTGCACAGAATCGACCTCCTTTCCGTGTCGTCTTTTGGAATACCGAAAACTTTTTCGATACCCGACATGATTCACTGAAAAACGATATGGAATTTCTGCCCCATTCAATGCGTCACTGGAACCACCGACGATATAAAAAGAAATTAGATAATGTAGCCCGAACACTCACAGCCATCGGAGAATGGAATTTTCCCGCATTGATAGGTCTCTGTGAAGTGGAAAACGATACAGTTATGCGTGACCTGACCCTTTATTCCCCACTGAAAGAAGCCGGTTATCGGTACGTGATGACCCACTGCTCCGATCTGCGCGGCATCAATGTGGCATTACTGTATCAACGTGACCGGTTCAAACTTCTATCCTACTCTGCCCTCTCCGTCGGAAATTTCAAAGGTCATCGCCCGACAAGAGATATTCTGCACGTCAGCGGATTACTGCTCACAGGCGATACGCTGGACATAATGGTGGCACACCTCCCTTCCCGCTCAGGCGGAGTACGACAGTCGGAACCTTACCGGCTTTACGCTGCACAAAAGTTAAAGGATGCGGCAGATAGTCTTATCAATGTACGTCCCTCCGCCAAACTGATCATTATGGGGGACTTTAACGATTATCCTACAGATAAATCAGTAGTACAAGTGCTACAGGCACTGTCTCCCGAAGTGAGTACCCATCATGACCGACTTTACCACCTGCTGGCACGAAAGGCAAAAGACCGTAACTTCGGTTCCTATAAGTATCAGGGTGAATGGGGACTACTGGACCATCTCATCGTATCAGGAACGCTACTTGATATTTCGGGCACACTCTTTACCGAAGAAAAAAAGGCAAACGTAGCACGCTTGCCCTTCCTTCTGACAAAAGATGAAAAGTACGGAGGCATGCAACCCTTCCGAACCTATGTCGGAATGAAATACCAGGAAGGATACAGCGATCACTTACCGGTGTATGTCGATTTTGAAACCAATCAATCCGAATATTGATATACCTTTAGTTCAAACTTCGGTATCATCGCAAAAAAGTGATCAAAGATATCGGACTGGATACGTTCGTATTCTTTCCAGATTTTATTGCGGGAAAAGAAGTAAATTTGAATAGGTACTCCATATTCCGTAGCTTCTTTTTGACTGATAATCAAGTCAAGATCCTGATTGACCACGGGCAGGCTGCAAAGATAACGTTCTACATACACCCTGAACACCTGCGAGTTAGTGGGAATCACTCCTTCCTCCGGCTGATAATCGGCCAGCAAAGGTATCTCCTTCCGAAAAGTATCAAGCATTTCGGGAGTACAGAATTTCAATGTAGTCAGGTCAAGAAAGATACTCTTCATCACCCGACGCCCTCCGGATTCCGTCATTCCCCGCCAGTTCTGAAACGAACCGTTGACCAGTGAATAGGGAGGGACAGTAGAAATGGTATTATCGAAATTCTGTATCTTCACCGTGTTTAGGGTTATTTCTTCTACAATCCCATTGGCATTAGTCGAAGGGATAGTCACCCAGTCACCGGGACGTATCATATCATTAGCCGATAACTGTATACCTGCCACGAAGCCCAGAATACTGTCTTTAAAAACCAACATCAGGATGGCAGCGGATGCACCTAATCCCGCAAACAATGTAGCAGGAGACTTATCGACAATGATAGCCACAATCACAATGCCTCCGATAAAGAAAACAAGTACCTGCAATACCTGGATAAAGCCCTTCATCGGCCGATCTTTCAACTTCTCCTTAGCACTGAGTATATCCAACAACATCAACAGACTACTGTTGAGAGCCAGCAACAAAGCAAAAATCATGTAAATAACACAGATCTTCTGCGAAACCAGCAGCAGCGTTTTTCCATGTACGAACGCCATAGGAAGAAGCATATACATCAGGATACCGGGAAGGATATGGATCAGGTGATGAATAACTTTATGTTTGACCATCAATGTATCCCATTTATAAGAGGTCTTCCGTGCCAGACGCTTCATCCCGCCTACAAAAATGGCCTGACAAAGATAATCCAGTCCGACCGCTATAAAAATCATCAGGATGGCAATAATCGTTTCATCAAAAGTATTTGCAATTTTAGGGTCTACCCCCCAACCGATAAGGATTTTGTTCATCCAGCTTCCTAAATCTATCATAACTATCGTCTTTATTTTAAAATGTTCATTCTATCCAAATAACACCTAAACAGGCTTTAGGTTTAGTCCAAATAAAAAAGGCTGCACTGAAAACGATACGTTCCAATACAGCCTTTTTTTATCTGTCAGCAAGAATTATCATTCATTTACCTTCTTATAATCTTCCAGGAATTTCTTCAATCCGGCATCTGTCAACGGGTGGTTCATCAGTCCTTTAATAGCACTCAACGGACAAGTTGCTACATCGGCACCGGCCTCCACACATTCCATGATGTGCTTGGAACTACGGATAGAGGCGGCCAGCACCTGAGTAGGATAATTGTAGAAGCGGTACATCCGAACGATATCGGCAACCAATCCAACTCCATCCTCACAGATGTCATCCAAACGTCCCACGAAAGGAGAAACATACGTAGCTCCCGCTTTAGCAGCCAGTAAAGCCTGACCAGTGGAGAAAACCAATGTGCAATTGGTACGGATGCCTTTCCCCGAAAAGTGCTTGATGGCTTTTATGCCATCGGCAATGCACGGTACCTTCACCACAATATGCGGATTGAGGGCTGCCAGTTCCTTACCTTCCCTGACCATTCCTTCGTAATCAGTTGCAATCACCTCGGCACTGACATCACCTTGTACAATATTGCATATCTCCACGTAATGTCTTCGCTGATTTTCGACACCTTTAATGCCTTCTTTCGCCATCAGAGAAGGGTTGGTGGTCACTCCGTCCAGAACTCCCAAATCATGTGCTTCCCGGATTTGATCCAGGTTAGCTGTATCAATAAAGAATTTCATACCTACTAGTGTTTAATATCTTACATTCAAACAGATAACCCGGAACAGTTGTTCAACAGAACGACTTACTTCTGCAAGCGGATCCCTATTTCTTTCAAATCTACCCGGGCCGGCGTAGCATCCGGAGTGGTAGCATCAAGTTTAATGTAGCGTGCACTGACTTTGTTACCGAACGAGACAGTCTGCGGTACAGGATTGTGCATGATGTTACTGAATTCTCCGATAGTCGGCACCTCTTTCCAGTCTCTGCCATTAGTGCTGATATAGAATTTATAACGGAAGGCCATCGTCGGCTTCGCTTCCGCATTAGCCGGGGCATATACAAATCCGGTCATATCCACAGCTTTACCGAGATCAATCACCAACGGAGCGGCAGTTACCTGTTTCCATGCAGTACGGGGCAGATCATTCCAGTCTTCTTTTGCAGCCGACTCTTCGAGCGGACGGGCATAGTAAGCAGCCACTTCGCTGATATTAGCCGCCAGACGACAAGCATCGACCTTCACCCTCAATTGACGGGCTTCGACAGCCGGAATACGTATCAGGCGTTTATAACCGACGGTAGTTCCTTTCGCTATCTCTTTCCATCCATCGGCAGTCAACGCTTCGACTGTGAAAGCCTCCATGCGTTGTCCTTTCGAAATGTCTTCGCGCAGCATCACCACATTGATTTCCGATTTCGGCTTCAACTGGTAGACACGCGTATCACCCGGCCGGGCAGTCCACGCTTTCAAGCCGCCTTTGACACGGTTATCGGCAAAAATCTCTTTACGATAATCGGCAAACTCTTTCAGACGATTGACATCGGCATCACTGATGCGTCCGCGCTGGTCAGGAGGAATATTGAGCAACAACACTGAGTTGTAGCCTACAGATTTGAAATAAATATCGGTCAGGTGCTTGAGGCTCTTCACCTGATTGTCTTCCTGCTGATGATAGAACCATCCCGGACGGATCGATACATCCACTTCGGAAGGATACCAGAAGAGTTCCTTGGCATTGACCAACATGTCGCGTCCGCCCAAGTCCTTGGAAGTCGCCTTCACACCCAACGCCTTGTTCTGCTCTTCACAGCGGGCATACGTACCGGGAGTCAGCACGGTGGCACTCCATTCCGTTTCACGTCCTAATCCACGTTCGTTGCCTACCCAACGTACATCATCGCCCATAATGGCAGTCACAGCACGGGGTTGGAGACGACGGATGGTAGAAAGGATGGCAGTCCAGTCATATTCCTGCTTCTTTCCATTAGGACCTTCACCATTGGCACCGTCGAACCAGACTTCGTGCACCTCACCATAGTTGGTCAACAGTTCGGTCAGTTGTTCGATAAAGAATTCATTGTATTTTGGAGAGTCTCCATAGCAAGAGGCGTTCCGATCCCAAGGAGAAAGATAAACACCAAACTTGATGCCGTATTTATCACAAGCATCGCGCAGCTCGCGTACCACATCCCCTTTCCCGTCTTTCCAGGGAGAGGCCGCCACGGAGTGCCCGGTTGTCTTGGTCGGCCACAGGCAGAATCCATCATGATGCTTGGCTGTCAGGATGGCCATCTTAAAACCAGCTTCCTTGAGCGAACGTACCCACTGCTCCGCATCGAAATCGGTGGGATTGAAGAGTGCGGGATTTTCTTTGCCGTCTCCCCATTCACGTCCTGTGAAAGTATTGATACCAAAATGCAGGAAAGCAGTCAACTCCATCTGCTGCCATTCCAATTGCTGCGGAGTAGGTACAAGACGTGCCGCCATGTCTACCTTTTGTTCCAGAGTGGCTCCTTGTGGAAACTCTACGTGCTTCACATAATAGTCGTTCGTCTCCTGGGCTTGTCCGGCTGTGCAGATAGCGGCAAGAAGGGCCGTCGATAAGATTAATTTCTTCATAAATGTATTGTTATGTTTTTGGGGTGAAATGGATTGGTTAGTATTCTATTTACTTCACTGTACGCAGCGTGAACTCAAAGCTTTGTTCCGTCACAGGAACCCGATATTGCGGCTGTACGCCCGGCCCGCAGGTTGCCGTTCCCACACCGGCCTGTTCGGCATCCAGATGTACGGTGACATGACCGTTACGTTCGAGGTCGTTGATGTGGCGGGCTTTTTCCAATACATCATCGGCAAAGGGGATGACACTGAACTGGAAAGGACGGTTGGAATCGACAAAGATGCCCTGTCCGGTTTCGTCCGTCAGCTTCATCCAGCGGACATCCGTACGGTTCCCGGTAGACTGCGGAGTGACGTAGTAATGAAACATACGTTCGGCCGTAGTCTGATACAGAGCGATCTTGCCCGACTGCATACGGTCGGAATAAGTCTCGTTGTCGCCCCGACCCAGATAAGCTACATTGCCATACGTATCATTCATCTCGAAAGTAAGCCCCAGGCGTGCCATCGATTTCACCACGGCAGTATCGGGCCGGAAAGTCACTTTCACCTTCAAGGCTCCGGCAGAGTTTAGTGAATAGGCGAAATCGGCATCACCCACTTTCATCCCTTTCGCATTCAGAATCTCCACTTTCGCAGTAGCGGCTTTCTTGCCGTCTTTCAGCGACACCACTTTCTGGGTCAACTGATTGAGTCCGGCTTTACGCCAAAGGTATGCACCGTTACGATCGCGGTTGTCATTATCCGTAGCAGGACGGAACAGACTCAGCGTAACAGGAGTTGCCAGCAATTCTTGTCCATCCAGTGTCAATGAGTTGAGAGCACCGGTTTCTTTATCCACCGTGAAAGCTGTCTGCCCAGCCTTAGCAGGCAGATAGGCTGTACTACCTTTGGTTCCGGGCAACACAAATTGGTCGTAAGCCACCTCCCAATCGGTGCCAACCATCGGTGAAGCTTCTTTGCGGGTCCAGCTCAGATTAAGATAACCCTCACGGACATTGGCAGGCAAGGCAACTTTTCCCAAAGTCACATCGGCTGTAGCGTGTGGCGCACAGTTCACCTCTTTGTTACCTTCGGCCAGCAATTTGCCATTGTCACCCACCACCTGCCAGTGGAGGATATATTCGTTGAGGTTAGAGAAGTCGAACCAGTTTTTCACCCTTACGGTCAGATTGTTCTTATTGATCAAGGTGCATTTGATGTTCTGATAGATTTTTTTCACTTCGAGTAAATGCGGATGGGGCACACGATCGGCACTCACCAGACCGTTGCAGCAGAAATTACCGAAGCTCGGAATTCCCTTCGGTCCGTAGTCTCCACCATACGACCAGTACCAGCGACCGTTTGAGTCGATCTCACGGAACGACTGGTCTACCCAGTCCCACACACAGCCACCCTGTGCCATCGGATTATTCTCGAATACATCCCAGTACTCTTTCAGGCCGCCTACACTGTTACCCATGGCATGCACATATTCACAAAGAATGAACGGACGGTAGATATCTTTCTGGGCCAGATAGGCCTTGATTTCGTCGACACTGCGATACATTCGACAATAGATATCGGTATTGTAATTCTGCTCGGCACGTTCGTACTGGACGGGACGGCTTTTCTCTACCGATTTCAGCCAATCGTAGGTACGCTCGAAATTGATTCCGTTTCCGGCTTCGTTGCCCAATGACCAGATAACGATGGCAGGATGATTTTTCGAACGTTCATACATGCGATGTGTACGATCCATGTGTGCTGTCAGCCAAGTGCTGTCTTTGGCAAGCGAAGCGGGTCCATATCCCATACCGTGTGACTCGATATTCGCTTCATCGATCATATAAAGTCCGTAACGATCGCACAGCCGATACCAATACGGATCGGTGGGATAATGTGAGTTGCGCACAGTATTGATATTATACAGTTTCATCAGACGTATATCTTGCTCCATGAGCTCTTTGCTGACGGTACGCCCCAACTGCGAATGTTCATGACGATTGGTTCCTTTGACCAATACAGGCACACCGTTGATGCAGAAACGTCCGTCTTTGATCTCCGAAGTACGGAAACCGACTTCACAACCGGTGACTTCGGTCACCTGTCCTCCTGCATTTTTCAACTCCAACACGAGGGTGTAGAGATTGGGATGCTCGGCACTCCAACGTTTCACATCCTTCAGGCGCTGTTCTCCGAATGTGATGAAGTTACTCAGTCCGCGCGACTTGACAGGCATCTCACCCGACAGTACAGGACGTCCGAGCGGATCGTTCAGTGTATAAGATACGGATGCCACACCGTCTGCAGGCCCTCCGACCGTAACGTCGAGTCCGAAAATACCATCTTTATAACGTTCCTTTTCAAGAGTTGCGTTTACCTTATAATCGGCTATATACTGTTTGGGAGTACTATACAGATACACATCACGCTCAATACCACTCAGACGCCACATATCCTGACACTCCAGATAGGAACCTGAACTCCAGCGATATACTTCGAGGGCAATCGTATTCTCACCTTCTTCCAACTGATCGGTGATATCCCATTCGGCAGCTGTCTTGGAACCTTGGTTGTAACCGAGAAAATGTCCGTTCACCCACACATAATAAAAAGAAATCACACCTTCGCAGCAGAGTACTACCCGGCGGCCCTTCCATCCGGCAGGCACAGTGAAAGTACGGCGATAAGATCCTACTTCGTTCTCCTTATAAGGCACAAGAGGGGGATTCTTCTTAAAGTTGAACATTTTGTCATCAAATTCATAAGTCTCATTTACGTAGATGGCAGTTCCGTATCCCTGGCGCTCCCAGTTTCCCGGAACGTTGATATCTGCCCAGCCTCCGGTATAGAACGAGGGTTTATAAAAGTCTTTCGGACGGAGATCAGGATTTTTCACCCAATGGAATTTCCATTTACCGTTGAGGTTGAGATAATAGGGTGACTGTTCATAATCCCCTTTTTTCACGTCAGTAGCACTGGCATAGGGCCACACATAGGTGTGAGGTGCCAGTTTGTTCAGACCTACTGCATACTGGCTCTGCCATTCGGGAGTATTCTGCGCATTTACAGGCAACAACATCAGACAGGCCAACATCAGCAGGAAGGTTAGTTTGATTGGTTTGTTCATTGTTTATCAGGTATTTAATATTCAAAATCTTAATAAGTTCCAACGTCCCTTAGGTTTTATAAAGTAAAAGCGGACTCTTATTCCACTATTATTTCGTCAAAAAAGATTCGTGCTTCCTGTCCCGGACGGACGTGATCGGGAGGGCATTTTCCGACTCCACGGGCGGTGACGCGTACATATCTGGCTTTTGCCGTTCCCAAATCGAATTTCAAGTCTTCTACATAAGTTCCTTCACGGAAAATCTCTTCGGGAGTGAAATGCTTCTCTCCCACTTCCGTAAAGTTTACGTTGTCCGAAGACAAGGCAACACTAATGGACTCCGGCTTATGAACTGCCATCCCGTACACCGTAATGGAACCCAGCGTAAAAGTATGAATATTTTCTTCTTTCTGCAAATCTAATGTAAAAGAAATGCAATCACTCTTACTCCACGAGCACCATTCGAAGTCAGTTTGCTTCAGGCTGCCCCGCACTCCGTTGGTCAAAACAGATGCTCCGGAAGCTCCTTGAGTGAATATCGGTTTGGCAGTAGCCTTGTTGTGTAACAACGGTAATACGAGAGTCTTTCCCATCTGGCGGCCGGCGGCGAAAGTGGCGCACTTCAGTGTCTGCGCAGTATGGAATTCCAACGGCCGGGTGTAAAGGGTGGAAGTTGCTTCCGGTTCGGAACCATCGGTTGTATAACGAATTTCCACATCGGGGCGGATACATTCCAATTTTATCTGTAATGCACCGTCGACAGGAGTCGAGGTATGCTGAATATTGTACATCGAGCGGGCATATCCGATACCTTTCACATCGAGGTGTTCATTATACCGATCCATCGCTTTCAGAAACAAGTCCCAGTTTTTCTGTTCCGGACGACTCCATCCCACTTCGGCAAGCGCCGCCAAACGAGGGAAAACAAGATAGTCCACATCCTCGGGACGATTACAGAACTCAGTCCACAATGAAGCCTGTACCCCCATCAGCAACGAAGCGTACTCAGGTTTCCAGTTCTTCTGGACCGGTTCGTACTGATAAACATCTTTCAGCGTATTGTTACCGAAATAAGTAAGCGGTTCAAACCATTGCGGTCCCTGATAACGGATCAGATACATCACTCGGGCGGGGGTCATCACAAACCGGTGCCCCCGGTCGGCAGCTTTCAAAGCCGCATTGCCCATCCCTTGCCAGCCAAAGATGACAGCACCTTCGGGAATGAAGCTGTTGGTCAGCTCGTCCCATCCCATCACCTCTTTGCCTTTGCTGCGTACATATTCGCCTATCCGCTTCATGAAGTAACCTTGAAGGTCCTCTTCATGGGCGAGGTGCTCTTTCTTCATACGTTCCTGGCAGAGGGGACACTTTTTCCAGTAGGTTTTCTGGGCTTCATCGCCCCCCAAGTGAATATAACGTGACGGAAACAATGCTGCCACCTCATCGATGACGTTTTGCAGGAAAGTGAATACGCTGTCGTTTCCGGCACAATAGATGATGCTGGCATGATCACCGCCCAAACCCGGCAACACACCGATAAATTGATCTACCACCGGACAAGCCAGTTGAGGATAAGCTGCCAGCGACGAATTGGTATGTGCCGGCATCTCTATCTCGGGAATAATCTCTACCTGACGATCGGCGGCATAGGCAATCATTTCCTTCATATCCTCTTGAGTGTAAAAGCCACCTACAGGGGTGGGTTCACCGGGTAACGGATTCCGCCGTGAATGGAACGGTACGTCCGTATGGTCTACCCGCCACGCGCCTATCTCAGTCAGACGGGGATATTTCTTGATCTCGAGTCGCCAGCCGTTATCGTCCACCAAGTGGAAGTGAAACTTATTGATTTTCAGCATAGCCATGCAGTCAATGATTCGCAACACACTCTCTTTAGGAATGAAAAAGCGGGAAACATCCAACATTAATCCCCGGTAACCGAAACGGGGTTCATCCTGAATAGTCAGACAAGGAACCGTCCACATGGCATTTACCGTACGGGAATTTTCAATATCGGGAGGAAGCAACTGACGGATCGTCTGTAAGGCATAGAAGAATCCTTTGGCGTCAGACGCCTCTATACTGATCTGTTCGGGACTGACGCTCAGCCTGTAAGCCTCGCTTTTCAGCAAGGGGTCGGTGACAAAGCATACATCACCTTTCCCCTTTCCCGTTTTCAGCACGGGGGTGAATCCGGCGGCCCGAGTGAAGAGGTTGACGAAATTCCGCGCCACGCGGGCCTGTTCCGCATTTTCCACCCTCAACACGGTGCTCCCGGAGAAAAGGAAGTTCCCGGTACCCGGTACCATTTGTACCGGGCAGGGAACTACAGAAACGATTGGTGTTAAGTTATCGGCCTGCAGCGTCGCAAGGGGGCAGAACGCCAACAGGAGTATATATATAATGTGTTTCATACAGTTTAGTCAATGGATTTCTGTTTGGAGTGGGAAAAGGAACTCTATTCTTTATCCCGCTCCGGAGAGAAGCGCACCGGATCATTGTATTGTTCCTGCAACTTCAGCATCTGCTCTTTGAGTTCTTTCACCACAGGTTCATACTCTTTCTGTCCGTACAGATTGTGCATTTCCGTCGGGTCGGCTTGCATGTCATACAGTTCCCACCAATTGATGTCGTTATAGAAATGGATCAGTTTATAGCGTTCGGTACGTATTCCATAATGACGTTTCACCATGTGCTCGGCCGGATATTCATAGAAGTGATAGTATAATGCATTCCGCCAGTCTTTGGGCTGTTCGCCTTTCAGCAATGGCAGCAATGACACACCCTGTATATCAGCAGGAACGGGAGCACCGGCCAGTTCGAGGAAAGTAGGTGCATAGTCAATGTTCTGAACCATCTCGGTGATGTCACCACGACGGTCGAATCCTTTCGGCATACGCATGATCAGCGGTGTACGCATGGACTCTTCATACATGAAACGCTTGTCGAACCAACCGTGTTCGCCCATATAGAAGCCCTGGTCGGAGGTATAGACCACCAACGTGTTGTCCAGTAATCCCTTCTTTTCAAGATAGTCGAGCACACGTCCCACATTGTCATCCAGTGACTTCACAGTCTTCATGTAGTCGCGCATGTAGCGCTGGAACTTCCAGTCAGCCAATTCCTTCCCACTCAGGTTTTGCTTGTAGAAGTCATCGATCACCGGACCATAGAACTTGTCCCATGCCGCACGCTGTCCTTCGTCCATACGTCCCAGAAACTTCTGATAAAGTGATTTCAGACGTGAGTCCTTATCCGGACGCAGCATCTTCAGGTCATAAATCATGTCCATGTCCTTCACGATACTCATCTCCTGTGCCGCAGCAGCCGGACGGCCTTCGTAATCATCAAAGAAGTTATCGGGTAGCGGGAAGGTTTTGTCCTCGTACAAAGCCAGGTTACAGGTATCTGCCATCCAGTTACGGTGAATAGCTTTATGATGAATCAACAGGCAAAACGGTTTGCTCTCGTCACGCTTATTCTCCATCCAGTCGATAGCGTCATCAGTGATCAGGTTGGTGATATAACCGTGTTTCTGAACGGTATCGTTATCTTGTGTAATGAAGTCGGGATTATAATAGTCGCCTTGTCCGGGCACAATCTCCCAATAATTGAAGCCTGAGGGCAGGCTCTCCAAGTGCCACTTACCTACAAGAGCGGTTTGGTAACCGGCTTTCTGAAGCAGTTTCGGGAAAGTTTGCTGGGCACTGTCAAACACGCAAGTCGTATTGTCGTAGAATTTATTGGCACAGCTATGTTTGCCGGTGATCATGCAGGCACGGCTGGGGCCGCTCAGTGAGTTGGCTACAAAAGAATTCGTAAAGCGCACGCCATCGCGGGCAATGCGATCGAGGTTGGGAGTTTCTATATAACGGGTATCGTAGCAGCTCATCATTTGCGCCGTATGATCGTCCGTCATAATATAAACAATGTTCAGAGGTTTTTGCTCTTCTTTCTGTTTGCCCGTGGCACATGAAGTCAAAGAAGCTACAGCTGCCGCACCGGTCAGCGAGTAGAGAATTCCGGATGGTAGATTGTTCATCATAAGTAGTTTTTCTATTAGGGATTAATTAGTGGTGCAAATATAAAGAGTTTTAACAGTCCGTCGAGTTCAAAAACAACTATGATTCTTCTGAAAACGTCTAATAATAGGATAGAAAAGACATAAATAGACGTTTTTGAACATCCGATAGACAAAATCGGAAGCCTCTAACTAACAAGTCTTAGCTGAAATTTGTATATTTGCAGACATGAAAAACCTCCCGAAAACCGGGACATCACCCGATAAAAACGAATCTGTTTCACCACAGAGTAACACGGAGTCTCACAGAGAATCTTTTCTCTCTTAAACGTCTATAACGAGAAATAAACCTCCGTGAAACTCAGTGCTACTCTGTGGTGAATTCAAAATCTAACTCAAATGAACTAAATACCAACCTAATCAACAAACACTTTTATGAATCAAAAATTATTGTTCAGTAGCGCGTTGCTTGTCGGCATAGCAGGAACACAACAGGCGCTTGCACAAAAAAAGAAAGTCCAGGATCAAAAGAGACCCAACGTCGTTTTCATCCTGGCCGACGACCTCGGATTCGGTGACCTCAGTTGTTACGGACAAGAGAAGTTCGAAACTCCCAACATAGACAAGTTGGCTCAGGAAGGAATGCGCTTCACCCAGTGTTATTCGGGTACCACCGTCAGCGCCCCTTCACGCTCTTGCCTGCTGACCGGTACCCACAGTGGACATACGGCCATTCGTGGAAATGTAGAACTCGATCCGGAAGGACAATTCCCTCTACCGGCAGATGCACAAACCATCTTCCACGATTTCCAGAACGCAGGATACAAGACCGGCGCTTTCGGCAAATGGGGACTCGGTTTTATCGGTTCCACGGGTGATCCTAAAAAACAGGGCATCGACGAGTTCTATGGCTACAACTGCCAGTTGCTGGCACACAGTTATTATCCCGATCATCTGTGGGACAATGACAAACGAGTAGAACTGAAAGATAACACACTGGACGTACAGTACGGTAAAGGTACTTATTCTCAGGATCTGATTCACTCAAAGGCACTTGATTTCCTCGATCGGATGGGAAAAAGCGGAGAATCGTTCTGCATGTGGTATCCCACCATCATCCCCCACGCCGAACTGATTGTACCCGAAGACAGCATTATAAAGAAGTTCCGCGGCAAATATCCCGAAAAACCTTTCCATGGAACCGAACCGGGTAATCCCGCATTCCGCAAGGGCGGTTACTGCTCACAATTCTATCCACACGCCACATTTGCAGCTATGGTCTATCGTCTGGATGTATATGTAGGTCAGATTGTACAGAAATTGAAAGAGATGGGGGTTTATGACAATACGATCATCATCTTTGCAAGTGACAACGGTCCGCACATGGAAGGTGGAGCCGATCCGGACTTCTTCAACAGCAATGGAATCTGGCGCGGATACAAACGCGACTTGTACGAAGGAGGAATCCGTGTACCGATGATTATTTCATGGCCGGGACGTGTACAGCCCAGTACTCAAACCGACTTCATGTGTTCGTTTTGGGATGTAATGCCTACGTTCCGTGAAATTCTGAATCCGAAAGCAAAGAATCAGCAAATGGATGGTGTCAGTCTGCTACCGTTGCTCGAAAACCGCAAAGGGCAGAAAGAACATGAATATCTGTACTTTGAATTTCAGGAGATGAACGGACGCCAAGCCGTACGCAAAGGACCGTGGAAACTGGTCCACATGAATGTTCGTGGCAAGAATCCGTATTATGAACTCTATAATCTCAATTCTGATCCGTCGGAACGACATAATGTGCTGAACCAATATCCGGAAAAGGTGACGGAGTTGAAGGCTATCATGCAGTCATCGCATATACCTAACCCGAACTTCCCGTTACTTCCGGGAGAAAAATAAGAACTTACCACAGAGGACACAGAGTAACACAGAAACTATTTAAAGTTGTAGTTTATCTACAAAAAACGTTGTGTTACTCTGTGTTACTTTGTATTACTCCGTGTTACTCTGTGGTGAAAAAGCTTTTGGTGAACTTTTATTTATGAGTCTTCAAGGTATCCGCCGCGAATACATCTTCCCGATAACCATAATCCAGAGAAGAATAAATCTTCAGCATCTCGGGTAGGCGCTCCATGAAACGCTCAAAGTTCTTATGCTCCGGCAATGTCCATTGTATTTCGGACAAAGCAGCCATTCGGGGCAGAATCTGCCACTCCATCTTCGTTGAATCGGCTGTCCATTCGGTCCAGATACATCCTTGAGTACCAATCACAAACTTCTTTTCCGCATCGGTCAGTTCTGCAGGTACCGGTTCAAAGTTGTATACACGGTTCATCCATTCGAATCCCGTCATTTTATTGATACGCGGATTACTGAAATAGAGCCGCTGAATAGGAGTCATAATGACATCATGATGCTGGCGGGCAGCTTCGATTCCTCCCTGGATTCCTCTCCATGACATGATAGTGGAGTTCGGAGTCAGACCTCCTTCCAATACCTCATCCCATCCCAGCATACGGCGTCCGTGAGCATTGATTTCTTTCTCCAGCTCGGACATGAAGTAGGTTTGCAACTGATTCTCTTTCGAATGTTTAGGCAGGGCTTTGATACCCAACTCCTTAATTTTAGCCTGACATTTGGGGCACTTCTCCCAACGGCTTTTCGGACATTCGTCACCGCCGATATGAATATATTCGGAAGGGAAGATATCCATAATTTCATCCAATACATCTTTGGTGAACTGAAGTGTCTGGTCATTACCTGCACAGAGTACATCGGGGAAGACACCGAATGAGCAAAGTACTTTGTACGGACCACCTGTACATCCCAGTTCCGGATAAGAAGCCAGTGCAGCAGTAGTATGTCCCGGAAGGTCAATTTCGGGAACTACTGTAATGAAACGGTCGGCAGCATAGCGAACAATCTCACGAGCTTCGTCCTGTGTATAAAATCCACTATGGGGCTTCCCGTCGAATTTCTTGGTTTCCCAATCGATAATGGTAGAGTCTCGTTTAGAACCGATCTCTGTCAGTTTGGGATATTTCTTGATTTCGATTCGCCATCCCTGATCTTCGGTCAGGTGCCAATGAAAGTAGTTGATGTTATGCAGTGCCATCAGGTCAATCATCTGCTTAAGGTAGCTGACCGGGAAGAAGTGACGGCCTACATCGATCATGAATCCCCGGTAACGGAAACGGGGAAAGTCGGTAACCGTACCGGCAGGAAGGGCAGCTGCCACCTTACCGTCTTTCAGGATCGGAAGAGCTTTATGAATAGTCTGGATACCATAAAAGACACCGGCTTCACTGCCTCCCGTCAAAAGAACCTTTTCAGGAGTGATTTGAAGTTTATAACCTTCCGGATGCCCCATTGTGGAGTCTACAGCAAGAATAATAGCATTGCTGCTTTTCTCTTTGTCCGATACACGAACCTCGGTTCCGGTCATTTCTTTAATAAAAGTAGCCAGAAAATCAGCAGTACGATGCATCTTTTCATTGGTTGCCGGGTAGACAATCGTAGTGCTGCGGTCAATAATAAAAGGAGTAGTGTCCCGGGCAAGGACAATCTCCTGCGGTTGAGGGATTACGTCCAAATTACCCTTTACGGTGGCTGCCGGGCGGCAGGCTGTGAATAGCACAACGGCAAACAAACCGGGAGCTAAACGGGATAGTAGTTTCTTGTTCATGGTTTAATTAATTAGAGTTACAAGGGAAGCCTCGCCCCCGCCTCTTCTTCCAATAGAATCAGGAAGAGAAGACAGGCAGGAAAACAAGACAGTGCAAAGATAGGATTTTATTTCCATTTTTTTGGTCACGTCTATGCAAACTGTTACTTTTGCCGGTAACGTGATAGAAATACATCCATGAAAAACAATCCATATACCGGCTTTCTGACCTGGCTGACCGTACTTTTTACTGTCTGTTGCCTCCCGCTGAAAGCCAGCCATTACTACTATAAACAAATTTCCCTGAAGGAGGGACTTCCCTCTACCGTACGTTGTGTCTATACCGAGCCAAAAGGATTTGTATGGATAGGAACCAATGCAGGATTGGGACGATTTGACGGACAAAAGCTGAGAAAATATGTCCACCGGCAAGAGGACGTGCATTCGTTGCCGCACAACTACATCCATCAAATTACCGAAGATATTCAACATAATATATGGATACTGACAGACGGTGGAATAGCGCAATATCGCAGGTCAAGTGACGATTTCGCTATTCCGCTAGACGATCGGGGGCATCCGATCCTCGCCTACTCTGCCTGCCTGACAGAACAAGGGGTAATCTTCGGCGGACGCAACCGCATCTATCGCTACGACTATGACAGCCGATCGATAAAACTCCTGCTGGATTTTAGTTCCGATCCTTATTTCGCTATCTCCGCCATCAGTCGGTGGGATGAAGAGACTCTGCTCTGTTGCAGCCGTTGGCAAGGGCTCCGACTGATCAATCTCCGTTCGGACGAACGCCGTCTCCCCCCTTTCGACTGCGGAAAGGAGATCATGGCACTCCTGATCGATTCTCACAACCGCATCTGGCTGGCTCCTTATAATGAAGGACTCCGCTGCTTCAACCCCGAAGGCCGACTGCTGGCCTCATACACCACCGACAATTCCGGGCTCAGCAACAACGTGGTGCTGAGCATGGCTGAACGGGACTCACACATCTGGGTCGGTACAGACGGAGGAGGCATCAACATCATACATCCGGACAGCCATCGAATCACAGTACTCGAACATATTCCGGGAGATAACTATTCGCTTCCGGTTAACTCCATCTTGTCACTCTACAATGATAATTACAATAACATGTGGGCAGGCAGTATCCGCAAAGGATTGATCAATATCCGAGAAGTGTCCATGAAGACCTATACCGATGTCTTTCCCGGAAGCACCCAAGGTCTGAGTGACCCCACCGTGCTGAGTCTGTATCAAGACGAACCGAACGGACGAATCTGGATAGGTACAGATGGTGGGGGTGTCAACAGCCTCGACCCTGTCACCGAAGAGTTCCGTCACGACCGTTCTACCTGGGGTGACAAAGTAGTCTCGATCACCGGATTTACCCGAGAATCCATCCTTTTATCGGTCTTTTCCAAGGGATTGTTTGTTTATAACAAGGAGAACGGTAAGCGGAAACCGCTACCTATCGACCATCCCGACCTCAAACAATATATTTACTATAGCGGTATGGCGGTCAATATCTACCGGGACGAACCGGGCAGCGTACTTTTGTTGGCAGGACATACTTACCGGTATGACATCGGTTCGCAGAAAATACGCGTAGTAAATGAAGAAGAAGGTATGGAGATCGCAGGCAGTATGAATGCCATTGCGCATAACGAACGTTTCACTTACCTGCACGACAGTCGTACCCTCTACGAACTGGATCGAACCGGCAATAGGCTGAAAAAACTTTTCAGCTGCACGGGCGACACACTGCTCTACTCCGTTTCGATGGACGAGAAAGGTGATTTCTGGATAGGCAGCAATACAGGGTTGGGACAATACAGCATCCGGACCCGGCAATATCACCCATTGATCACTTCACTGTTCGGCGAAGCCAGTTCGGTGATATGTGATCATCGGGGAAAAGTATGGATTGGTGCAGACCACATGTTATTTGCCTGGATGCTGCAATCCCGGAAGTTCATTCTTTTCGGTGAATCGGACGGGGTCATTCCGAATGAATATCTTGCCAAGCCCCGGCTCGTCTCAGGGAAGGGTGAAGTCTATATGGGGGGTGTCAATGGGTTGCTCTGTATCGATAACCGCTTCCCGGCAACTTCCTCCAACTATCCGGAAGTAGTACTGACCGATGTACGTGTAAACGGTGAACCGGCCACGAACCGGACGGCAGGAAATCCCGACAAACTCACCCTACCACAAGACAGCCGGGCAATCACCCTGCGCGTGATGTCTCACGAAGAAGACATCTTCCGAAAAAAAAGATACCGCTACCGGATAGACGGACTCAATGAGGAACCGATCGAATCATACGATCCGGAACTGGTCATCCGCTCACTACCGGCAGGCAACTACCGCATACAGGCTGCATGCAGTACTCAAAATGGCGACTGGACTCCCTTCCACCCGATCCTGTCACTGACCATACTCCCTCCCTGGTACCGAAGCGGATGGTTCATCATCTGCTTGTTACTATTTGTGTCGGGAGGCATCACCGCTATCATCTTCGCCATTTTGCGCCGTAGGAAGAACCGGTTGAAATGGGAATTAAAAGAACGGGAATTGCAGGAATATGAAGAAAAGATTCGATTCCTCGTCAATGTCAGCAATGAACTCCTCCCATCGTTCACGGAGAAGGGGGAACGGGAACTGCAAATCGTAGAACTGATACGTAACCGTCTCCGTAACGGCGAAAAAAGCAAAGCACCTGCCGAAATAGCAAGCAGTCCGAATATTGTCAAGGAGGAACTCAGCCAACCCGATGAAACTTTCCTACGGAAGCTGAACCAGTTGATCACCGACCATCTGGACAGTCCCGAACTGGACGTCACATTCCTCTGCACGGAGATGGGATTGAGCCGCGCCTCACTCTATAACAAACTAAAAGCAATGACCAATATGGGAGCCAACGATTACATCAATAAATTCCGTATGGAAAAGGCTATCCAACTGATATCAACCACCGATCTCACTTTCACAGAGATAGCAGAAAAGATAGGATTTACAACATCCCGCTATTTCAGTACATCATTTAAGCAATATACCGGAGAAACACCGACTCAGTATAAAGAGAAAATAAGGAAAAGCAGTAAGGTGTAGCCATCCGCCAATTAGGGTGTAGCCATCCGGACTGCATGGTTACACCCTGTCTGTCGGATAGCTACACCCTCTCTATCAGGCAATGGTAACAGACGCATCCAGATAGACATCCTGAATGGCGTGAAGTAACTCCACTCCTTCGTTCATGGGTTTCTGGAAAGCTTTACGTCCGCTGATCAATCCCATACCGCCGGCACGTTTGTTTACTACTGCCGTAACGACAGCATCCTTCAGGTCGGACGCTCCATGTGACTCTCCACCGGAGTTGATCAGCCCGACACGTCCCATATATCCATTGGCCACCTGATAGCGGCAAAGATCGATCGGATGGTCCGTAGTCAGCTCGGTATACATTCTTTCATCCGTCTTTCCGAAATGAATCGCTTTGAAACCACCATTGTTAGTCGGCAATTTCTGTTTTACGATATCGGCCTTGATGGTAACTCCCAGACGGTTGGCTTGTCCGGTAAGATCAGCAGCCGCATGATAGTCTATACCATCTTTCTTGAACTCATTGTTACGCAGATAGCACCACAGGATGGTGGCCATACCCAGTTCATGCGCATAATCGAAAGCCTCAGCGATTTCCACCAATTGGCGGCGACTCTGTTCGGAACCGAAATAGATAGTAGCACCTACAGCCACTGCCCCCATTTCCCAAGCCTCCTTGACGGTGCCAAACAGAACCTGATCGTAAGTATTGGGATAAGACAACAACTCATTATGGTTCAGTTTTACTACAAACGGTATCTTATGCGCATATTTTCGGGCAACAGCACCCAGATTGCCGAAAGTGGATGCAACTGCATTACAACCGCCTTCAATGGCAAGCTTCACAATGTTTTCCGGATCGAAATAAATCGGATTCGGAGCGAACGAAGCTCCGGCCGTATGTTCGATGTCCTGATCGACCGGAAGAATGGATACATATCCGGTGTTTGCCAGACGACCATGCCCCAGCAATGTCTGCAAACTGCGCAAAGTCTGTATGTTACGGTCAGAGTCAATCCATATCTTATCGATTGTATCCGGTGACGGTACGTGAATCAGTGATTTATCAATGGTTTTGCAAGTGTGGTTCAGGTAATATTCAGCCTGATTTCCCAACAGTTCTATTATTTTATTCATAATTGTAATGGTTTTGAGTTCACCACAGATTACACAGAGTTCCACAGAGATTATTTTCTCCTAATATCTTATAAACAAGAAATTAAAGTTCTGTGAGATTCCGTATAATCTGTGGTGAGTTGTATTCATTTCTAAACATTTACGAGGTCTCTCTCCTCTTATTTTTTCTTTCCCTGGTTGGCAACCGCTTCCATCAACTTACGGATTTCTTCGGGATCACCCAGGAAATAGTCTTTTTCCAGATTCAGTTCGTCACTGAACTCAAATACGTAAGGGACGGCAGTCGGCAGATTCAGTTTTACGATCTCTTCATCGGAGATGTGCTTCAAGTGCTTGATGATGCCGCGCAAACTATTTCCGTGGGCAACAACCAGAATTTCATCAGCCGTTTTCAGATTCGGGAAGATGATACACTTCCAATAAGGCATGATACGTTCGATGGTATCTTTCAGAGATTCTGTCCGGGGAAGTTCCGCATCGGGTACTTCCTGATAACGATTCTCAAAACGGGGATTTCTCGGATCGTCTTCCGACAGGGCATTGGGAGCTATATCATAACTCCTGCGCCAGATAAGCACCTGTTCATCCCCGTATTTAGCGGCTGTTTCGCTTTTGTTCAGTCCTTGCAGATCGCCGTAATGTTTTTCATTCAGGCGCCAGCTTTTCTCTACCGGAATCCAGTCCTGATCCATCCGGTCGAGTACGCAATTCAGCGTTTTCACCGCTCGTTTAAGGTATGACGTATAAGCTTTATCGAAGTTAAATCCATTCTCTTTCAGTAGTTCGCCTGCTTTACAGGCTTCGGCAATTCCTTTTTCTGTCAGATCGACATCTGTCCAACCGGTAAAACGGTTCTCTTTGTTCCATGCACTTTCTCCATGACGGAGCAATACAATCTTTTTCATTCAACTCTCCTTTCTTTAGGTGTTTACTATAGAACATTTGTACTGAGTACAAAGTTCACGAAACTTTTTCTAAATATCTATGCTGAAGTATGCTGATAAAAGTTACCTTTGTACACTGTAAGTAACCTTTTTATTTAATTCCTAAATGAACAACACATGAGAAAGCTCTTTTTTCCATTACTACTATTCGTATCCGGTCTGCTATCCGCCCAAACAGAGATAACACTCTATGTATCACCTTCGGGCAGCGACCATCATCCCGGAACAGCGGAAAAGCCGATGGCTACTTTAGAATATGCCTGGAAAAAGGCCTCACGGCAGGCCGGCCGGCGTTCCATCACCATCTACTGCGAAGGCACCAACTACCTGTCCGCTCCGATTCTTATCACAAACGAGACTTCGGGCACACCCGAACATCCGATCCGTTTTTCTTCGTATCCCGGACAAAAGGCGGTCATCAGCGGTTCGCGTATACTCCGGAACCTGCGTTGGAAAGAGTATAAAAACGGTATCATGCAGGCCAAAGTGGAAGAAGAACTGATCCCCGACCAGCTCTTTGTGAACGGGAAAAAACAGATATCGGCACGGTATCCGAATTTTGATCCGGATATACGCATCTTCAACGGATATGCAGCTGACGCCTGCTCACCCGAACGTGTGAAAAACTGGAGTAACCCCGCGGGAGGTTATCTGCACGCCATGCACAGCAGAGAATGGGGAGGCTACCAATACAGCATCGAAGGCAAAGACGCCAAGGGCGAACTGATACTGAAAGGCGGATTTCAGAACAACCGCCAGATGGGTATGCACCACACCTACCGCATGGTAGAAAACATCTTTGAAGAGTTGGATGCCGAAGGGGAATGGTATTTTGATAAAGAAACCCATACACTCTATTTCTATCCGCCGCGAGAACTCGACCTGCAAACCGCCTTGTTCGAAGTGCCGCAGGCAGAAAACCTCTTTATCCTGAAAGGAAAAACCGGAAGTCCGGTCCGTCACGTATCCGTAGACCATTTGGAACTGACACAAACCCTGCGCACCTTTATGAAAACCAATGAACCCCTATTGCGCAGTGACTGGAAAATCTATCGGGGAGGAGCCCTGATAATTGAAAATGCCGAAAAATGCTCTGTAAACGGCTGCTACCTGCACGATATAGGAGGCAATGCTATCTTCTTCTCCAATTATAACCGCAACCACCGTGTCAGCCAAAATCATATCACCCGTATAGGAGCCAGTGCTGTTTGCTTTGTAGGCTCTCCGGATGCCGTCCGTTCCCCTCTGTTCGAGTACGGAAAGTCGCAAACCTGGGAGCAGATGGATAAAGGGACAGGTCCCCTCACCCCCGACTATCCCTCAGACTGCCTGGTGGACGACAATCTGATTCACTCGATCGGAGAGACAGAAAAGCAGGGAGCCGGTATCCAACTATCTATGTCCGCACGAATCACCATCCGTAACAACAGTATTTACGACCTGCCCCGTGCCGGCATCAACGTCAGTGAAGGTACCTGGGGAGGACATCTGATAGAAGGAAACGATGTGTTCGACACCGTACTTGAGACAGGCGACCACGGGTCCTTCAACTCCTGGGGACGCGACCGCTATTGGCATCCCGACCGGAATGTGATGGATGAATTCGCGAAAGAACATCCTCAAATGGTATTCCGGGACGCTACCGAAACGACTGTCATCCGCAACAACCGCTGGAGGTGCGACCATGGATGGGACATCGATCTGGACGACGGTTCTTCCAACTATCACATCTACAACAACCTCTGCCTACACGGAGGATTGAAATTGCGCGAAGGCTTCGCGCGAACGGTGGAAAACAACATTATGGTCAACAACACATTCCATCCGCACGTCTGGTTTGCAAACTCTCATGACATTTTCCGTCATAACATCGTCACGACTCCCTATCGCCCCATTCAGGTAAACGAATGGGGAAAGGAAACAGACACTAACTTTTTTGTCACCAAGCAAGGACTGGAACAGGCACAAAAGAGAGGAACGGACCTCCATTCACTTTACGGTGATCCGCTCTTCATCGCTCCTGAAAAAGGAGACTACCGGGTAAAAGAAAATTCGCCTGCCTTGAAGACGGGGTTCCGGAATTTCGATATGGAGCACTTCGGTGTACAATGCCCACACCTGAAAGCTTTGGCGGCTACTCCGAAATTGCCGGTTTTCAAAATTCCGGAAGAAAAGCCGGAGACGGTACAGACGTATTCGTGGAAGGGGTTAACATTGAAAGAGGTGTCGACCGAAGGAGAACGTTCGGCCACGGGGCTCGACAAAATACGAGGCATACTGGTAGTGCAGGTCGAAAAGGGAATAACCGCCCTGCAAGCCAACGACGTGATTCTGCGCATTAACGGCAAACCGGTAGATAACCGGACGGATATGGAAACCGAGATCCGGAAGTCACCCGAAGGCAATAAGTTCCGGATCATCTTCTTCCGAAATCAGAAAGAAAATGCGGTAACGATGTAAAGACATACGACAACAGGTACCAATGTTGTCTATTTGCAAAAAAGGCAGTCATCACACGGACAGGAGTTTTTTTTCCATATCCGCCACCCAAACGACCGATAACACAGGTTGGAGAATGACAAAATAAAAAACGGTCACGCTCAACGATTTCTTTTCAGGAAAAGGCGGTCGGTGATGGTAGAAGGGAGTTCCGATTCGTAATGGGTTACCATAATCATCGTCTTGTCCTGCCGACGGCAAAAAGCTTCGATAATCTTTTTCACCCGCCGGCGATTGTACGTATCGAGTCCGTGCAGCGGCTCGTCCAGAATAAGCAATTCCGGATCTTTCACAAAAGCACGGGCCAATAATGCCAGGCGCTGCTCACCGCTCGACAGCTGAAGAAAAGGTTTGTCCTTCAGAGCCACAATGCCGAACACATCCATCCACCACTCGCAGGCAGCCATCTGGCTTTCCTGCGGGCGTTTATACAAACCGATGCTGTCATGCAATCCAGAAGCCACAATCTCAATGGCCGGCAGATTTTTGAGATAGGCACGGTGCATTTCGGGACTAACGTAACCGATGTGTTTTTTAATCTCCCAAATGCTTTCGCCCGTACCCCGCTTACGTCCGAAAAGACTGATGTCACAGGCGTACGACTGAGGGTTGTCCGCACAAACCAAACTGAGCAGTGTAGATTTACCGGCACCGTTTTCTCCACTCAATGCCCACTTTTCACCCCGGCGGACTGTCCAGTCGAGCTCCTTCAGGATGGTGCGGTCATCATAACGAATACTTACCTTATTTAATTTTACCACCTCCCCGGAGTCATAGTTTGCTCCGTCATAAGGTAATCCGGCTATACGCTGTTGCAGTGCGTCCAGGACTTCGACCTCATCGGTCACACAAAATGAAGCCAGATAAGCCTCCCTTTCCATTTTCGGAAGCACGTGCAGGTCTTCTACCGGAATCACATGGGTAATGAACGAAGGGATATCATCGAGCATCGAAAGCACAAGAATGATTTGCACGGATGACAAGCGGGTGAGACGTTCGAGCAGCGAGAAAAGCAATTCACGGGTAGGTGCATCCAAACCGATAAAAGGATTGTCCATAATCAATACCTGGGGAGCTGTCAGGAGGGTTTTAGTCAGTTGAAATTTACGTAATTCGCCACTGGAAAGAAGAATGATCTTCTTGTCCAACAATGGCTCGATGTGGAAAAGTTCGAACAATTCCTCTTTCAGTCTTTCATCCTTGATCTCTCCCAACATCTCCCGCACCGTAGGGGCATCTTCCTGATCGTGGGCATTCCAGCGTTGCTGATAGTAATAGTTGGCATCCGCCGCCCCATAGGTGTCACGGAAAGCAATATATTTCACGTTATCATATACCGTCCGGGTAGAAGAAGGAGAAAAATCGTAGTCCAATGTACCCTCACGCAAAGGATATTTACCCAAAAGCGTGTCTACAAACAAGCTTTTCCCTCCCCCATTGGGTCCTACGATGGCGATATGTTCGCCGGTAGCGATTTGTGCTGTGACAGGTTGTGCCAAACGCACAAGCGGGTTGCGTGCCACGCCACCCGCTATATTGAATGTGTATTGTTCCATAATCCTATTTCATTATTGGGCGGGGCAAAATTATACCAAAATCCGCACAAAGAGACAGAATAATGCTAAAAAAACAATCTGAACAACCTATTATGTACTTTTATCATCAGATACTCAAACAGTTTTAGACCTATGGTCCCATCAGAACCTGAATTTGGGATTCTCCGGCTCGGTATGCGACTTTTCCATCAACCTCGTCAGTTTCCGAACGATATCGGGATGTTCGGCAGCCACATCATGTTCTTCCCTGAGATCACTCTCCAAGTCATAAAGCTCCATTGTAGAGTTGCCCTTACGGATGTTGTTGACAATTCCTTTCCACTTACCCATGCGAATGGCTTTGAGGCCGATTGTGGGATCGGGATATTCCCAATACAAATATTCGTGTTCTTTCTGGCGTTCCGTTTCGCCAAGCAAAGCAGGCAAGAAACTGATGCCATCGGTCTCCGGACAAGCAATGTTTGCGATATCCGCCAAGGTAGGCATCACATCCTGAAATCCGCAGATATGATCGCTCTGGGTAGACGGTTTGATTTTCCCGGGCCAGGTGACAATAGCAGGGATACGTATTCCTCCTTCGTGAACAAAACATTTTCCCCAACCATACTCAGACCTGAAAGGGCCTCCACTGTCGAACCACGGAGAATCGCTACCGCCATTAAAAGTCGGTCCATTATCGGAAGTAAACATGATAACCGTATTGTCGTACAGACGTTCCTTCTTCAGCTTCTCTATCAACTTGCCTATTTGCTCGTCAAAATAACTGATCATAGCAGCATAAGTCGCATGCGGATAGCGACAAGGCATATATCCGGCTTTTCCGATGTAGGGGGCTTCGTCTCCAAACTTCCCGACATAATACTTCACCCATTTCTCCGGTGCCTGCAACGACACGTGCGGTAGCGGAGTAGTCCACATCAGGAAAAACGGTTTCTTTCTGTTCTGCCCGACAAACGAAATCAGTTCATCGAAAATAAGATCATTGGCATACTCTTTCTGCGAGAACTTGGCATAGGCGGCTTCATCACGGGGGTCGGCTCCTGCATCCAGCTTGGTCGTGTGAGGATCGAGCACTTTATTGGCCAAGTATACCCGGTCTTCATTCTTATACAAAAAGGCGGGGTAATAACTGTGTGCCTGCCGCTGGCAGTTGTATCCGTAGAAACTGTCGAATCCCTGTTTGTTGGGAGTACCTTCCGTGCCCGGAGCCCCCAGTCCCCATTTTCCAAAGCATCCGGTGACGTATCCGGCTTGCTGCATCATTCTTCCGAGAGTCATGGTATGGGCTTTCAAAGGATACTGCCCCTCCAAACCGGGATGTACATACATGGAGTCGTAATTCATGATAGCGCCCCGATAAGCCATTTCATCATTAGCCCGGATTTGCGCATGTCCCGAGTGCATACCTGTCATCAACACACAGCGGGCGGGTGCCGAAACGGGTGAACCTGTGTAATGCTGTGTGAAACTGATGCCATCCTTATACAACCGATCGATGTTCGGTGTTTCTATTTTCTCCGAACCATAACAACCGATATCCCCGTAGCCCAGATCATCCATTATGATATATATTACATTGGGTCGAGATTCTTTCACCTGGCTTTTGGCCGATAAAGCGAAAACGGACAGTCCGATATAGATTTCTATTCTTTTCATGATTAGTTTCTTTTTTTAGTCCCATTTATAATTTGTACCCGCATCTTCCTTCAATGCAGGCCCGAATGAATACCCCTGCTGTTCAAACCACAGTTGCTTAGAGAGTACTTTGCCATAAAACTCATCAAAATTTTCCGGATTGCCGGAATGCCACATCTGCTCGGCAAGTGCGAGAATACGCGGAAAGACCCGACGATCGATCATGCTTTCCGTCACCCCGTCGTCCGTCCACAAGGCAGAGCTCATTCCGAGAATAAGCGGATTTTCCTCCCGGGGCCTATAAGAAGGATTACGCAAATACACATCTTCCAGATCGAAAGTGCGAGCTTGAGTATATCCCTTCCAGGGGGTAAGCGGGAAGTTCAGATACGTATAATAGTTTGTACCGCAAATCACCGGATAATTATGTCTGACGGCATTCTTCAAGGCCAGATCCCGGTGTCCTCTCCAGTTCCACCACTGTATCACCACATTGTCCGGCAAGGGATAGCCGTCTTTGTAAATCACATCTCCCCAAAAGATGGCCTTCCTCCCTTTTTGTTTCAGATAATCGGCCATCTGGGCCGAAAACCACAATTGTAGGTCATGACTGTCTTTTAGTTTTTCTTTTTCAATCCGTGACCGGCAATCGGGACATTTATCCCAATTCCCTTTAGGTGCTTCGTCGCCTCCGAGATGAATATAAGCGGACGGAAACATCCGGCATACTTCGTCCAACACATTCTTCAGGAAGATGAGTGTACTGTCTTTTCCCGCACAAAATATATTCTGCGTAAATCCGCTTTGGGGAACCTTTACCGCAACATTGAAACATCCCAGCCGGGGATATGCATTAAGTGCCGCTTCGGCATGTCCGGGCATGTCAATCTCGGGAACAACCGTAATGCCCCGGTCCGCCGCATAGCTGATGATCTCTTTCACCTCTTCTTGGGAGTAGAAGCCCTGCTGTTCCGGCCCCTGCCCTACAAAAGCTCCTATACGGGTCAGGAACGGATAGCGTTTTATTTCGATGCGCCAGCCAAGTCCTTCGGTCAGATGCCAATGAAAGTAATTCATCTTCAGCATCGAAGCCATGTCGATATATTTCTTGATCGTAGACACTTTCTGATACTGGCGTCCGGAATCCAGCATAAAGCTGCGCCATTTCACTCGTGGGAAGTCGGTGATCTCGACACAAGGAAATATCAGTCCTCTTTCCTCACCCGTGTTCCATTGCCTCAGACTTTGAATGGCATAGATAAAGCCGGCATCATCCGCTGCCCCGACAATTATTCGCTCAGGCGTCACACGGATGCGATAACCTTCTGCCGGCAAAGTAACATCTTTTTTCCAGGAGATGTGGCTGTTTACCTCCTCTTTGCACCATTCCACGGCGCTTTCGGGCACCAGTTTTTCATAAAACAAACGTATGAAAGAGCCGGGAGACTCCTCTGCGTACATTCGTATTTTACCTTGAAGCCGTAACCGGCCATCTGCCCTTTCTATTTTACCGGGGGTAGGCATGATGATTTGTCCGGACAAGTCGATGGAATATGAACACAGGGAAAGTAGTATTAAAATCAGGTATTTCATTTAAATGTAGTATTTTGAGTGCAAAAACTGTCCAAAGATAAGATTTTCTCCGGACAGTTTTTTATCACACGGTTAAAACCATTTGTCAATCAAACATTTCCTACTTTATTCCGTCATCCCAACCCGGATTCTGTTCAAGCTGAGGATTCAGCACCCTTTCGTTGCGGGGAATAGGATTCAGGTAATAATAATCAGGCCAAGTATGGTTCTGTGCAGGATGAAATTCAAGATAGCCTTCCGTTCCTCCACCATCGACAGTCACTTTTGTTCCGGCCGGAAAATCCGATGCTTTGACGTACATGCCCAGTTTCTTCTTCAATGCATAATGACACTTCTTCCATCTCCGCAAATCGTCGAACCTGAATCCTTCGGAAAACAATTCAATGCGGCGTTCGCGGCGAATCTCCCACAACAAGGGATTTACAGCATAATCACCCGGATAAGCAGGGTTACCCAAATCACGTTTAGGATCGAAACTGTCGTTAATTTCCGCCACCTTCATAGGAGCCACGTTAGCACGGCTACGCAATTTATTTACCGTCCGATCGGCCACCGACTGATCGAATTCACCTAATTCACACATTGCTTCAGCATAATTCAGCATCACCTCTTCCACCCTGAACAGTGGCATATCGGTCTCTTCATTTCGCTGTGATCCCATTGACAGATATGTACAATAATATTTCCAGTTATTATAGCCGAAAGCTGACTTGTACCAAGGCTGATTCTCCAAATAAAAATCGAAATGCGGGACTGCTCCCAGGATACCCCCGTCATAGCCTTGACGGAAAGGTAAAGTTTTTTGTCTCTCTTTAGCACTGCCATAGCCTATCCCCAAACGGATATTCAAGCTATCGATGAAACTTCTGTCCTTGGCAACTTCGGTAAATTGCCATTTATTACCCCAGGCATCGGTAGAAGCCGAACGGTCTATTCTGTACGGAGGAGTCACTTGCAACCAGAGTCGGTGATCCCGGCAACTAAACTCGTCATACATATCTTTGTCTCCCTTATATAACGGACTATTCCAACGGGTTTTACCATCCGAACAGAGATAACTGTCCACCAAGTCACGGGTCGGATTATAGTACGAGGCTCCTGTGGTTCCTCCGATACTAGTAGCATGTATTACGTTTTCCGCATTCGAGAACTCCCGATAGAGTATGACTCCGGGGACATCCTTCAATTCAAGCGAACAAAAAAGATCATCGTAGTTGCTGCAAATCTCGGGGAAACTATTCATAACTTCGGCAGACACCCGCTTACATTCTTTCAGATAAGTTTCGGCATCATTCAATCCGTGATATTTCCTCCATGTACCCTCAAAAAGACAGAATCGTGATATAAAGGCTTGAACGACTGCTCTATTAATCGTATTATTACCATCTCCGTTAACATTAATATGCTGTTCGGCATATTGCAGGTCTTCAAGAATATGCTTCGCAATTTCATCTCTGGATGCACGGGGCCCATTAATCAGCTCTGTATCGTTATCACTCAGCACACGGTCTATCCAAGGTACTCCACCATAAGCAGACAGCAATGAGAAGTAGCGGTATGAACGAAAGAAATATCCAACACTTTTCCAATGTGCCTTCTCGGCTTCAGTCATCTGAGAGCTGTCTATCCGCCCCAACATCAGATTGACACGACGAATAAAGGCATAATAGTCCCATGCTGTATCATTCCGCTTATCGGGTACAGTGACCAGTCCTCTGATCCAGTTGCTCTCACTGCTTCCACGAGTCTGATTGTACGAGATATCATCTGTCGAGGTATCACCGTATCCTAATTTCGGCAGTGTCTCATACAATCCCCAGGCGTATGCCTTGAAGTTGTCATACGTCACAAAGGCAGTCTCTTCCGTCGGGTTGCCCAACGGATACCTTTCCATAAAATCATTGTTCAGGCAACCGGTAAAAGCGATCGCACAGAATATAAACAGGGCAAATGTATATTTCTTCATACTATTTCGGTTATTTAGAATGTGACATTAAATCCAAGTGAGAACTTCTTCATAAACGGATATTCCCATGCTCCTTTCGAAAGCATATCAGACTCCAGACCTTCCGGCAAGTGATCCCATGTGTGAAGGTTTTCTCCACTGAAAAATACCTTGACCTCATCGAAGCAAATCTGCTTAGCCCAGGTTTTAGGCAAAGTATAGGATAAGGTGATATTTTGCAACTTCAAGTAAGCCGCATTAGCCAGATATTTGGTCTGCTTCCAGCGGTTCGAAGCAGTATTCACGCCGTTGTTTGCATATACCCTTGGGAAATAGGCATCCGTATGCTCCGGTGTCCAGAAGTCAAGGGTTTCCTTAAACAGACTTCCCCACGTTCCGGTAGGCCACGCAATCTGATCGGTACGCCAAAAGTCACGTTTGCCCACACCACGAAGAAAGACAGAAAGATCGAACCCTTTCCAACTCAAACCTGCATTGATGCCATAATGGAAGCGAGGTGTAGAGTTACCGATGATACGTTGGTCGCCCGGATCGTCCGCTGTTCCTTTTCCACTCCATATAGTGCTGGCATCATCATCAAAGTTTTTATAAAGTATATCACCCGGATATACTTTCCCTACTCCTTTAGGAATAGGAATGCCTTCTTTAAGCGTTCCGTCGGCATTGAAATCATCTTCTCTATAAAAACGATCGGTTACATATCCCCATATTTCACCAATCTTCTGCCCTTTGCGATAGGTGCCCAGCAAGTTGGTCTCGTTGTTAAACTTGGTAATTTCACTCTGCGAATCGTAAAGATTGAATCCGATACGATAATTGAAATCTTTGATACGGTCTCTCCAGTTCAATTCCAGTTCCCAACCATAAGTTTTCAAATTCGCAGCATTCTGCTTGGCAGCAGCCACTCCCACAACCCACGGCAAATCCATTCCCGGTGCCAACATACCTTTTGTATCACGCCGATACCAATCGAAAGTACCATTCAGGCGATTATCAAAAAATCCGAAGTCAACACCGAAGTCGAGCGTATATACTTTTTCCCAGGTGAACGCACTGCTGACCATAGGCGGAGTGGACAAAGTCGTAGGTCTTTGACCGTCTACCAGCCAATTGGTAAGCCCTGGAGCCATCTCCGGTATATACGGATAATTGTCCGGTGAGCCGTCTGCCAGCAAAATGATCTGATTTCCGATCGATCCCCACGAAGCACGAAATTTAAAGTTGGATAGAACATCGCGTGTCGCTGTCATAAAAGGTTCTTCCGAAATGCGCCAACCTGCCGAGAAAGATGGGAAGAACCCAAAACGGTTGTTTTTAGGGAATCGTGAAGTTCCGTCATATCGTCCGTTAGCTTCAAGCATGTAGCGATCCTTGTACGAATAATTCACACGGTAAAAGAGTCCTCTGAGGGCATATTCGTTAAAGGTATCCGTTGCCGTTGTGGTCCCGGTAGCTCCCGATATGGACGGCAGGTTACTCAACAATACATCTTTCCTTTCCGTCCACTGTGATTCCGCATGATTCTCTTCCTGGTTGAATCCACCCATAACACTTATATGATGATTACCTATTGAAAAGTCGTAATTAGCAAATATATTGATTGCATTATAGTTAGTAAATCCCTGTGTCAGCGCATACCGTGTATTTTCCGTGTTATTCAGGACACCGGTAAAGTTCATTCCGATGTATTTATACTGGTTCACATACATGCGGTTGTAGTTCGTCACCCGGTTGTACGTATATTCACCTGTTATCTTCAAGTTTTTCAGAGGCGAAATGATGATACGTCCCAAAGCCCGGAGATCCGTCTTTTTAACAATGCGTGGTTCCCCATAACGGATGTAAGTAGCGGAAGTTTCAGCCGGATAAATAATACCATCCTCTTCATAAGGCGATATATTCTGATAAGAAGGAAGTTGCATGGCACTTCCCCAAATTCCGTTTCTACCGCCTTGCTCCACTTTGTTCTGGGTAGAATTGGCATACCGTATATCCAATTGAGTGGTCAGCCATTTGTTGACCTCCACACTCAGGAAACTTGAGAGATTGGCACGCTCATACCTGTCTTTATCAGTAATAAGGATTCCGTCTTCATTAGTGTATCCCAAACCGATACGATAATTCGTTCTTGAACTTCCTCCCGAAACTGAAAAACTATGATTTTGCATAAAGCCATAATTATCCATCATATCGGCAAACATATCGTTCTCTCTCATCAGAAACAGGTTCCCATCTTCATCGAATACATATCCATTGGGATATTGGGAAGGATTAGCCATATAATCACGTATATACGTCTCCCATTGAGGAATATTCTTACCGTCTACATACGTGTCATTGGGCCATCCCATCTCTTTATATGCCAAGATGGACTCCAACGGACCGGCTTTTTGTGGCAGCTCCAATGCTTTCGAAAACGAGAAATTATTATTATAATTGAATTTAGGAGCCATGTCCTTTTTACCTTGCTTGGTGGTAATCAAGATTACTCCAAACGCAGCACGTGCTCCGTAGATAGCTGCAGAAGCGGCATCTTTCAAGACCGAAACCGACTCGATATCCTGCGGATCGATCATATTGATATCCATCGGTACATTATTGACCAACACCAGCGGACCACCACCGTTGATAGAAGTGGTTCCTCGAATATTGTATGATAGATTGTCACCTGGAGTACCGGTCGTTCCCTCTATTTTTAATCCCGGAACCACCCCTTGCAAAGCTGCCGTAACATTTGTTATCGGACGATCTCCTAATGTTTCCTGTATATTAACTGCTGTAACTGCTCCCGTCAGATTGATCTTCTTTTGTGTTCCGAAGCCGACAACCACTACTTCATCCATCAATTGTGAATCTTCTTTCAACTGAATGACGAAATGAGTTTTTCCATTGGTACTGACCTCCTGAGGCAAATAACCGATATAGGTAACCTGCAACTTACTGTTGTCAGAGACCTCCAATGAAAATTCTCCCTCAAGATTGGTAATCGTGGCCTGCTTACCGCCTACAGCAAGCACATTCGCTCCTATAAGAGGTTCGCCGGTAACGCCCGTCACTTTACCCGTTATCTTTTTCATCTGAGTAGCTTGCCCGGCAGCAGCTTTCTCTTTCTTCTGCTCAACAGGAGTAATGACTATATGCTCAGCCTCATAACGGCAAGTAAACCCGGTATTCTTCAAAAGAGCATCCATTACAAAAGACAGTTCCTTGTCTACAAAGTTGCCTTTAATCTTCCTATTTACATCCAGTCTGGTCTGATTGTATGTAATACTCAATTGAGTCTGCTCCTCAATTTGTTCGAATACTTTTTGCAAAGACTGATTGTTGCCATACACGCTTATCCGCTGATTTTGCCCGTACGCAGTGTTATAAATGCATAAAGCGAGAAGTAAAAGAACTATTTTATGAATTTTTACGGATAGAATATTCCTTAATTTGATTTTTAATTTCATAATTTTGTGAGTTAATCAATTAATACTGTTTAAAGTCTCTAAAGGTTAAAAAGTTTTTGATTGATTTCGGGGATCGGAAATGGGTGTGGTAATTTGTTTCCGGTTCCCTTTTTTGCATATGATTGTTCTCCTTTCCTTTACTTTAATGGACAAATAGATATGGATTCGTCCTTCTCCACTTTATAGGTGATACCTCCTACTGTTTTTGTTACAATATCCAAAACATGGAAAATATCATCACGACGCTTAAACTTTATTGTATAAAGGTCCGAATTGATCCGATTCGACTCCATCAGATCAGACGATAGCTGAATAGATACTGCATAGCTTCTTTCCAGTGTTCTCAGGATTTCCCTGAGTGACTGGGAAATAAAGTTCATTTCTCCCTTTGTCCAACCCGAATAAACAGAAGCGTCTATATCTGTTTTGTTGAATCTACCACTCCGATTTTCGTAATCAAGCTGCTGATTGGGTTCTAAGGTAATAAAATTGTTAGGCTGGTTTTTCTTTCTTACAGCAACAGAACCGGACTCCAATGTGGTAATTGTCCTTCTATCAAAAGGATATGCCTGCAAATTAAACTGAGTACCCAGTACACAAATGTCCAGATGGTTAGTTGCCACCACAAAAGGAAGTTTCTTATTAGGGGCTACCGCAAAGTGCCCTTCTCCGGAAAGATATACAGAACGGGTATCGCCGGTAAATTGCGTAGGATATAGAAATATGGATCCCGAATTCAGGGTGATGATCGAACCATCCGGTAACGTGATCTGTTTTTGCTCTCCCTTGGGAACGATACATTCTACAAAACGGCCTTCCTGCGTGTGATGTTCCACATATATATAGGCCGTTATAATAGATATTAACGGGATAAGAAGAATAGCTGCTATATGCGCCCACCGATGTAGATAGGCCGGCCGGGCAGAAGAAAGCCCCGCTCTTTTTTGAAACTTACGTAAAGAATGCCGGGTACCGGCATCTGCTTCAGGACGATATTCGTCCCATATCTGAAGAAGCGCTTCTTCTTTCCGTTGTTTGCCGGAAGGATCAAGAAGCCATGTCCACACTTTATTTTTAAGGTCCGGACTGGCTATGAAGGCCATAAAGTTGTGTATGATTTTGTATGCGTCAGACATAGTATGTTTTATGGATTATATATATAAGATACGTAACCCGCCAAACACACACAGTTCAAAGAACACTTTTTTTTATATAGCTTGTTAAGTTTATACGAAAGTAGCCATAATGACCCAAAACAATATCTTACGTATATCAGCCAAAGCCTGGGTCAGATGATTCTCAACTGTACGCTTGCTAATGTTCAGTTCACGGGCTATATTTTCATTACTAAGCCCCTGTTCGCGGCTCATCTGATAAATCTTTCTTCTTTGAGAAGGCATTCTTTCAACAGCGATGGCTATAATCAGTTCTAATTCTTTCGCGTTCAGTTCCGATTCTATTTCATACAGATCGGAGTTATCATCCGATAACTGCCTGAATTGATAATTTTTAAATAACAAAGAGCGCTCGATGTACCGGAAAACCGCATTCCGGGCTATACGGAACAGGTATGCATCCAAGTTGTCTATCTGCTTCAGATTTCCCCTGTTCTGCCACAATGACATAAATATATCCTGCGAAAGATCTTCCGCCTCTTCAGCATCCTGTAACAAGCCATTAATGAATCCTTTGACCCGGGGATAATAATCAAGAAAGAAGCCCTCAAACTTTTGGGGACTTTCCAGACTATCCGCATCGGTCACCGGAAATTTCCTTATGAATTTCATTATACAGATAATTTAAAATAGCTCTATAAACACACATCCCTCGACATTCAGAACAGTATTTTAGAGATAATCAATTTAGGTTAACTTTATATTGGTTTTGTATATCAACAAAAGTTATTATAGTCAGAAATCACCACGGATTACATCAATTGCCACAGAATTTTACATTGACCATCAGTCATTTATTTTTTATCTGTGTGAATCAGTGTAATCCGTGATGATTTTTTTCCGCAACACTCCCTACTGATGAATGATCAGTGCAGACTGTGCCGGAACCGTCACCTCAGGTCCGTATAACGAGCCCAACCCTCTTTCATCAATCACACCATCTCTGCATACAACAGTGTATTTACCTTCGGGTATCGCCAGTTTGGCAGGAACAGAACGGGCATTAAGTGCCACGATAATGTTGTCCCAAGTATCTCCGTTAGCGCGGTCTTTCAAGCGGAAAGCCACCAGATTACCACCATCTACCGGGAGGAATTCCAGGTGCTTACGTACCATCTCGGCATCTCCCATACGGAAAGCGGGATGGGCTTTACGAATACTGATCAAACGCTTATAATAGGCGAACACATCTTCGTGAGTTGTCTTTCGGTTCCAATCAATGGCATTAATAGAATCGGGACTCTCAAAACTATTATGCACCCCTTTCTTGTCACGCATCACCTCTTCTCCGGCATAGATGAACGGAATACCTTGCGAAGTCAGCACTGCCGTCTGCGCCAGTTTGTCAAGTCGTACGAGTTGTTCGGGTGTGATGCCGGGGATACTCGACTTCAAGCGATCTACCAAGCACATATCATCGTGGCAGGATACGTAACTGATCATCTGAGTAGGCTGGGAAGCCCAGGGAGCTTTACTGTAATTCACCGAATCATTGTTGACTTGAGGGTGACTGACAGCTCCTACAATACCAAACTTAATGCTCTCTTCTTCCCCGGGGATCCCGGCAAGGAACGCTCCCTTATGATTATCATTAAAAGGACCACGCAACGCATCACGAATTTCATCGGAAAAGGCGGCAATACCCGGCATTTTACAGGTATTGACCTTCATTGCCAGCGAATCACCCGGATACTGAGGTGCTTCCGCTGCCCAACCTTCACCATAAATAATGATAGAAGGATCTACAGCACTGACCGCCTTACGGATTTCATTCATCGTCTCGATGTCGTGAATGCCCATCAGGTCGAAACGGAAACCATCGATATGGTATTCCTTGATCCAGTGAAGCACGGATTCAATCATATATTTACGCATCATAGGCCGGTTGCTTGCCGTCTCGTTACCACAAGCCGAACCATTGGCCAACGAACCATCCGGCTTCTGGCGATAAAAATATCCAGGTACCGTACGTTCGAAGTTACTGCCATCGGTGTTGTATGTATGATTGTATACCACATCGAGCACTACCCGTATACCAGCTTTGTGCAATGCCTGTACCATCTGCTTAAACTCGCGGATGCGGACAGCCGGATCGTAAGGATCGGTAGCATACGAACCATCGGGTACATTGTAATTCTGCGGATCATATCCCCAGTTGTATTTATTTTCATCCAGCTTGGTTTCGTCTACCGAAGCATAATCATAAGACGGAAGCAAATGGACGTGTGTTACTCCCAACTCGATCAGATGATCGATTCCGGTCAGCAATTTGGCAGAGTTCATCGTACCATGTTCTGTCAATGCCAAAAATTTTCCCTTATGCTGAATCCCTGATGTAGAATCTACTGAAAAATCACGATGGTGCATTTCATAAATGATCGCATCAGCCGGTGATTTCAACGGCGGTCGCTGATCTGCCTCCCAACCTTGTGGATCGGTGGACTTCAAGTTGATAATGGCCGCACGTTTTCCGTTCACCCCTACCGCTTTGGCATTGATACCGGGTGTATCACCCATCCATTTATCGTTTACCTTGACATTGAATGTGTAGAACTTCCCCATCAGATCCTTGCTGACCGTTGCCATCCAAGTGCCTTCTTCACCCGGTTCCATAGGAATCGTTTCGTAAGCATGCCCACCTTCACCCGAGTCGAACAACATCAGACGGACTTCATCGGCAGTAGGCGCCCAAAGGGTAAACTTGGTAGACTCCGGTGAATATTCCATCTCCGTGAGGCTACCCGAACGTACCGGATATAATTCGTAAGACGCATATTCTTTCTTGGCGGGAGTACAACTCACTACAGCTGTAGCCGCTGTCACTCCGATAAAGGCAAGATAGTTCATTTTCATGTTTTTCTCTCTATTATATATATTGTTATCTACTTATTGTCTAAGTTCAGAATCCGTCGCTACTTTACTCTTTCGGGATTTTTGGCTATAAAATCTTTCCAACCGCTATACCCTTTCTCCATTACCGGACGCCCCATCTGCAGGAAATGACAATAAGCAGCTGCCAATCCGTCGGTAGCATCCATAAAAACAGGCATATCCTCTTTGGCAAAATGCAGCATGCGTTGCAACATATCCGCCACTTGTTCTTTAGAGGCCTGCCCGTTGCCGGTGATGGCCATCTTTATTTTCAGCGGGGCATATTCAGTAATAGGAATATCACGGCTCAACGCAGCCGCCATCGCTACTCCCTGAGCACGTCCGAGCTTCAGCATCGACTGCACGTTTTTCCCGAAAAAAGGAGCTTCAATCGCCAGTTCATCGGGCAAGTAACTTTCGATAATACTAAGCACCCGTTCGTGGATATGACGAAGTTTGAGGTAATGATTGCCGAACTTCCGCAAATCGATGATCCCCATAGCGATCATCTCGGGTCTTGTCCCGCAAACACGGAGCACTCCGTATCCCATGATCGTAGTACCGGGATCAATGCCCAGAATAATCTTTTCTTTTACCGGCTGAATCACTCCAATACCTCCATCAATGTGGGAAATCCGACTACTTTATCCTTAAATATCTTCACCAGCTCTTGGTTGAGCCGCGCACCCTGATCCTGATGCCAGCGATGCAGCACGCCAGAATCGTCCACCTCCCATTGGAGCGAATAGGAAGTACCTTCGTCACGATGACTCAACACACGACAGATGCGCGGAGCACGGAGAGCACCGTGTTTCTCTACTTCAGGAATATAACTCTCTTTGATCCAGATCAAAAAATTATCATGAACTTCGTCGTCCACCTGAAAAGTGGTATTGTATATCAGCATATTTTTTATCTTTAAGTTGATTATTTCCGCAAACATAGCAATTATTTCAGAATAATACATTATATTTGCAGCACCAAAACAGATAAACGTTCGCAAACGTTATCATTAAGAGCATGGGGGGTTAGCTCATCTGGCTAGAGCGTAACACTGGCAGTGTTAAGGTGATCGGTTCGAGTCCGATACTCTCCACACCCAATTAATAAAAATAGTAAATATTTCATCATTAAAGTGGGGAAATCCGTGAGGACTTCCCCATTTTGTTTTTTCCAGGATTTACCACAGAGTATACCGGTATACAACACTATATACGAAACAGGACAAAAAACGAAGGAGATAGTGTTAGTTATTAGAGTTAACGAAACATGGAACGGAGTCTATTCCAGAAGCCCTCCGTTTTTTCCTCGTTCGCCTTATATTTTTCGATCATCTCGCTGGTTTCTTTCTTATATCTGTCCAGCGATGCCCCCATTTCGTCTAAGCTCGCTATACCTTCTATTATCATCTCCACTTCGTCTTTGGCCGCCGGCTCAGTTCCGGTTTCGACCTCTTCGTTTTCCAGCTTCCCGGCATCCGGCATTGTCTCCCCGGGCATCCCGAACTTCGCCTCCGTCGCCGCCATCATCTCTTTCCACGCCCCGCTTTGAGCATAGTTTTCGTCTACCAGCGCTTTTATCTGGAGCTGCCGTATTTCCTGCGCTTCCTTCCGCGACACCACCTCCACGTCTCTACCAAAATATGTTCGGGCACACCTTTCAAATTCGCTCTCGATTTTCCTCCAAGCGCCCTTTTCGCCCAGTCTGCTTTTGAAGCTGTTTTCCGTGCTATTGTATTTATACATTTCCCTCTCCAGACGGGCGACCCTCGTAATCAGTTCCCGGCGCTGAGCCCGCAGTTCCATTTCACGGATATGCAAATTCCCCACCTCGTCCGACAGTTCCTGCAGGCTTTCATCCTCTCCGGTGTTTCCGGCCTCCCCCACGTTTGGGCACTTTTCCCATTTGAGAAGTCGTTTTTTGAGTCTCTCTACGCGCTTCTCGTTCTCCCGGTTTTTCTCTTTCAGCCGTTCGCACCGTTCAATGTAATATATCTCCTTGTCGCGCAGGTCACTGCACATCCGATTAGCGTCTTCATGGTTCTGCCTTGCTCTCAGCAGCGTATGCTCCATTTCCTTAAAAGAGTCGCGGCTTCGTTCAAGGTCGGTTTGGAGACGCTTGATAAGTTCGTCCGAGCTTTCGGGCAGCCTCCTGGTCACCTTCCTGTACGCTATGAGGTAGTCTTTTACAGACTCAAATCCCATTTCCCGAGCTATCCGATACAGAGGGGCGGCTGTGAAGGCACTGTTGAACAGTTTTCGATCTTCGGTGTTCAGCTTGTCAATCATCACGCAGAGTAGTCGGTGCAGAACGGGGAGGAAATCATCCAGAAGACGCATCTTGAGTCCGGCATCTTCGTCTGCACGCAGTTCCGCCTCGATGCGCTGCTCAAACTTCGCGCAAAGTTGCTCGTAATTGGTTTTCAGGTGCGCCAACCGTTTTTCTTTCTCTACCAATTCGCACACGCTCCCGTCATCAATCAGCACCACGCTGCCCACAACAGAAGTGGTGATTTGGCTTTCACGTACCCACGCTATCACTCTCTCTACACTGATTCCATATTTATCAGATATACTTTTTACTGACTTCCAATCGGCCATATCGATACAATTTAAGGTTTGCAGAAATCAGATGCGGAGTACGCAGAACTCGCAATTTACATAATAATAGTATTAACGGACAGTTCACCCAATCACCCTTCTGCACCCGCTAAATTAATCATTTATTACATAATAACGAATCATTTGTAAATAAAATAATCGCATAGTCCTATCTTTTAACATTCATACGAGGTCCGTACGGCTCAATGAAGGTATCCCCAACGTTTTCTACAACGCTGAAAACATTTCATCAGCGCCTCCTAGCTGACTTCGGTGATGCGATAACGACGGATAGGACCGGCATGCAGTTTATGATAGGAACAACTACAGTAACCCGTTATGATAAAAAAGAGATTCACTAGTGAAAGAAAGCACTCCTCTTACACAAGAAGATGTACGTTATCATAAAAGACAGACGAGCGATTACAACACCTACTGCATGAGGAAGAGAAAACATCTCTCCACCTCCCATTATCATATACAAATAAAGAAAGAGAAAGCCTAAAGATCGGCAAGAGTCAACCAACCGACACATTTTATTTCTTTCTATCCTCTTTGATTGCAATATTATTGTTACTTTTGCAGCAATTTAACGAAAATCGAATAACAATAAATCGCAAGATATGATAGCTAAGATTAATCAACTTCTTGAAGAGGTGGGGGCCTTGAAAGCCGCCAATGCCGAAGAACTCGAAGTTCTGCGCATCAAATACCTCAGCAAGAAAGGAGCCATCAATGACTTGATGGCAGATTTCCGCAATGTGGCTGCCGAACAGAAAAAAGAAGTCGGCATGAAGCTCAACGAGCTGAAAACAAAAGCACAAGAAAAAATCAACGCACTGAAAGAACAGTTCGACAACCAGGACAACGGACAGGACGATCTCGACCTGACCCGTTCGGCTTATCCCGTGGAGCTGGGCACACGCCATCCGCTTTCCATTGTGCGCAACGAAATCATTGACATCTTTGCCCGTCTGGGATTCAACATTGCCGAAGGTCCGGAAATAGAAGATGACTGGCATGTGTTCTCCGCACTCAACTTTGCCGAAGACCATCCGGCACGAGACATGCAAGACACATTCTTCATCGAATCCCATCCCGACGTACTACTGCGCACACACACCTCATCGGTACAGAGCCGTGTGATGGAGGTTTCGCAACCACCTATCCGTATCATCTGTCCGGGACGCGTTTACCGTAACGAAGCTATCAGCTATCGCGCACACTGTTTCTTCCACCAGGTAGAAGCGCTGTACGTAGACCGCGATGTATCTTTCACCGACCTGAAACAAGTGTTGCTGCTCTTCGCCAAAGAGATGTTCGGTGCCGATACGAAGATTCGCCTGCGTCCGTCGTACTTCCCGTTCACAGAGCCCAGCGCCGAAATGGATATCAGCTGTAACATCTGCGGCGGAAAAGGCTGCCCCTTCTGCAAACACACCGGCTGGGTGGAAATCTTGGGTTGCGGAATGGTAGACCCGAACGTACTCGATGCCAACGGAATAGACAGCAAAGTGTATAGCGGATATGCTCTGGGTATGGGTATCGAACGCATCACAAACCTGAAATATCAGGTGAAAGACCTCCGCATGTTCTCCGAAAACGATACACGTTTCCTGAAGGAGTTCGAAGCGGCCTATTAAATTTTACTGCCGCAGACATGAACACAGAGTCTCACAGGGTTTTCTTAAAATTAAAAGAGGCTCTCTGTGAGACTTTGTGTTACTCTGCGGTCCAATCAAAACCACCATACTATGTCCAAAGATAGGCTTGTCACCCCCAGCTATGTTCTGATACTGGCAGCAAACTTCCTTTTATACTTTGCCTTCTATCTGATTCTGCCTGTATTGCCTTTCTATCTGACTGAAATTTTCCAAACCGGAAATGCAGCCGTAGGGGTCATTTTATCCTGTTACACCGTAGCTTCACTCTGTATCCGCCCCTTCTCGGGCTATCTGCTGGACACACTGGCACGCAAGCCACTCTACCTGATCGCTTACTTCCTGTTCATCACCGTCTTTGCCGGATACATCCTTGCCGGGGTGCTGTCACTGTTCATCATGCTCCGGGTGGTGCATGGACTGGCTTTCGGAATGGTGACCGTAGCGGGTAATACCATCGTAATCGACATCACTCCTTCTTCCCGCCGCGGAGAAGCGGTAGGCTACTACGGACTGATGAACAACACGGCCATGAGCTTCGGACCGATGATCGGACTTTTTATGCACGACACCTGTTCGTTCGAGACCATCTTCCTGTGTTCACTCCTCTCCGGTACAGTGGGGTTTGCGGCTGCCTGCCTGGTAAAGACACCTGTTAAGGAACCGGTAAAACGTGAACCGATTTCACTGGACCGGTTCGTATTAATTAAAGGTATACCTGCGGGAGTGGCATTGCTCCTACTCTCCATTCCCTACGGCATGACGAGTACTTATATAGCCATGTATGCCAAGGAGATCGGGATCACACTCAGCTCCGGGCTGTTCTTCACCTTTATGGCAGTGGGCATGGCTGTCTCACGCATGTTCTCCGGACGCCAGGTGGACAAAGGACGTATCACACAAGTCATCACCCTGGGACTCTATCTGGTGTGTGCCTGCTTTTTCACACTGGCAGCCTGCGGCAAATTGATGTCGCTGAGTCCCGAACTGACAGATGTGCTTTTCTTTATGGTGGCTCTGTTGCTGGGAGTCGGATTCGGCACCATGTTTCCGGCCTTCAATACCCTGTTTGTCAACCTGGCCCCTAACAGCCAACGCGGCACGGCCACTTCCACCTACCTGACTTCATGGGATGTAGGCATCGGCATCGGCCTGATACTGGGCGGATATATCGCCCAACTGACTTCGTTCGACATGGCTTACTTCTTCGGAGCTTGCCTGACGGTGGTTTCCACCTTTTATTTCAACCTGAAAGTCGCACCCCATTATCATAAGAACAAACTAAGATGACAAAGAAAGAACGTTATGAAAAAGTAATCGCCTGGTTTCAGGAAAATGTGCCCGTAGCCGAAACGGAACTGCATTACAACAACCCGTACGAACTGCTGATCGCCGTTATCCTCTCCGCACAGTGTACAGACAAGCGGGTGAACATGATCACCCCTAGAATTTATCAGGATTTCCCCACACCGGAAGCACTGGCTGCTACCACACCGGAGGTGATATTCGAGTACATACGCAGCGTATCTTACCCCAATAACAAGTCGAAACATCTGGTGGGCATGGCACGCATGCTGGTGAACGACTTCAACAGCGAAGTACCCGATACGCTTGAAGAACTGATCAAGTTGCCCGGTGTAGGGCGCAAAACGGCCAATGTCATTCAGTCCGTCGTGTTCAACAAAGCTGCCATGGCGGTAGACACTCACGTCTTCCGCGTGAGTCACCGCATCGGACTGGTAGGTAATTCCTGCACCACCCCGTTCAGTGTAGAAAAAGAACTGATGAAGAACATCCCCGACGAGCTGATTCCCATCGCTCACCACTGGCTGATCCTGCACGGACGTTACGTCTGTCAGGCCCGCACTCCCAAATGTGAAACCTGTGGTTTACAATTGATGTGTAAATATTACTGTGAGAAGTATAAAGTTAGCAAAGACACACCGAAGAGGAAGAATAAATAACGATTTCATAGCAAAAAAGAGAAATTAATACTAACTTTGCGGTCATCATAAAAGAAACTAACACTTTTAAAGTAAATAAATAAAGTATTATGCAGACAATTGACAATTTCAATTTTGCCGGTAAAAAGGCATTCGTTCGCGTGGACTTCAATGTACCCTTGGACGAAAACTTCAACATTACAGACGACACTCGTATCCGTGCTGCACTTCCTACCCTGAAGAAGATTCTGGCAGACGGTGGTAGCATCATCATCGGTTCTCACCTGGGCCGTCCGAAAGGCGTTGCTGACAAATTCTCTCTGAAACACATTGTTAAGCATGTATCAGAGTTACTGGGCGTTGAAGTTCAGTTTGCCAACGACTGTATGGGCGAAGAAGCTGCTGTAAAAGCCGCTGCTCTGCAACCGGGCGAAGTGCTGTTGCTTGAAAACCTTCGCTTCTACGCTGAAGAAGAAGGCAAACCAAGAGGATTGGCTGAAGACGCAACCGACGAAGAAAAAGCCGCAGCCAAGAAAGCCGTAAAAGAGAGCCAGAAAGAATTTACCAAGAAATTGGCTTCGTATGCAGACTGCTACGTAAACGACGCATTCGGTACAGCTCACCGTGCTCATGCTTCTACAGCACTGATCGCTAAATACTTCGACACCAACAATAAGATGTTTGGCTACCTGATGGAAAAAGAAGTGAAAGCCGTTGATAAGATATTGAACGACATCAAGCGTCCGTTTACTGCCATCATGGGTGGATCAAAAGTATCTTCTAAGATCGAAATCATCGAAAACCTGCTGAACAAGGTAGACAACCTGATCATCACAGGCGGTATGACTTACACTTTCACCAAAGCAATGGGTGGACAGATCGGTCTGTCTATCTGCGAAGATGACAAACTGGATCTGGCTCGCGAACTGATGCAGAAAGCCAAAGACAAAGGTGTAAATCTGGTATTAGCTGTTGACGCTAAGATTGCTGACGCTTTCTCTAACGATGCCAATACTAAATTCTGCCCGGTTAACGAAATTCCTGACGGATGGGAAGGTCTTGACATCGGTCCGAAATCTGAAGAGATCTTTGCCGAAGTAATCAAGAATTCTAAGACAATTCTTTGGAATGGTCCGACAGGTGTATTCGAATTCGAAAACTTCACTCACGGCTCTCGTTCAGTAGGCGAAGCTATCGTTGAGGCTACTAAGAACGGCGCTTTCTCACTCGTTGGCGGTGGCGACTCTGTAGCTTGTGTCAACAAGTTCGGTCTGGCAAACGGTGTATCTTATGTTTCTACAGGCGGTGGAGCACTGCTCGAAGCAATCGAAGGAAAAGTTCTTCCGGGTATTGCCGCTATCCAGGAATAAGACTGAAGTGAATCACTATAAGACAGAAAAGGCAACCCCGCTCGGAGTTGCCTTTTTTAAAAGCCGGAAATGGGGAGAGAGCCTCCTTTTCAGTATCCTGTTCCTTTTCTTTCTATCAGCCTGCACAGGAAAGAAAGAGAAGCATTCCGCTTTGCCGGAACTGCAAACTCTGACTTTCGGACTGATGCCTTCTTTCGATGGACTGCCTTCTCTGGTTGCTGTCCGTCAGGGTATTTATGACTCGCTGGATATCAAAATCGATTTCATTACTTATGCTTCGGCAACTGACCGCGATGCCGCTTTTTTATCGGGGAAACTGGATGGTATGCTCACCGACTACCCGGGTGCAACTCTGTTGCAGGCAAAAGGAAGCCGCTTACGTCTGGTTATGGAAACCGATGGCAGCCTCAGTCTGATAGCAAGTAAAAAAAGCAATGTCAGGAATCCGGACGATTTGAAAGGGAAGAATATTTCTGTCTCCGGCAATACCTTTGTAGAATATGCCACAGACGAAGTAATAAAACGGGCCTGCCTGCACCCCGGAGAAGTGAACAAACCTGAAATAAACAATATCCCCTTGAGGCTGATGATGTTGGAGGACGGACAGATCTCCGCATCTTTCTTACCCGGACCGGCAACGGCAATTGCCCTGAACGATGGGCATACAGCATTACTGAACACAAGACAAATGGGACTGCGTTGCACCGGAATTGTTTTCTCAGAAAAAGCCATCACGGAAAAAGACGAAGAGATCAGGCGGTTTATCACCGGCTACAATCTCGGCGTGAAATACTTGCAAACCCGTCCTCAAAACGAATGGACGGAAATTTTAGTAAAAGAATTCGGACTGCAGGAAAAGGCGGCCATGCAGATAGACTTGCCGGACTATCGGCCTGCTACCCGTCCGTCTTACCACGACATAGAAAAAATCATTGCCTGGCTGAAGAGTAAAGGGGCAATCCCCGACTATTATCCGGGAGAAAATTTAGTGGATACCACCTTCATTCCCGGCACACTCAAACCACAATAAATACAACAAAGTAAAGATGAAAAACACATTCCTGTTAACATTCGCACTGATACTCCTGGCAGGCAGCCCCCTGAAAGCGCAGGAGAAAGAAGAGGCTGCTACACTGAATAAAGTGGTCAACACACTGAAAGAGCGAATCACTCTGGCCGGATACGCGCAGTTGGGATATACCTATGACGATGCAGCAAAAAAAATGAATACGTTCGACATCAAACGAATCATTTTCATGGCTCACGGAAAGATCACGGACCGCTGGACCTGTGATTTTATGTACGACTTTTACAACGGCGGCATGCTGCTCGAAGTTTACACCGATTACCGGATTCTACCCGGGCTGAAAGTGCGTATCGGCGAATTTAAGGTTCCTTATACCATCGAAAATGAATTGTCGCCCACTACCGTAGAACTGATCAACTGCTATTCTCAGTCAGTCTGCTATCTGGCAGGGGTGAGCGGCAGTGATGTCGCCTGTGGCATGACATCGGGACGCGACATCGGGGCCATGGTTCATGGAGGCCTGCTGAATGATCTGCTATGCTACAAACTAGCCATAATGAATGGACAAGGACTTAACATCAAGGATAAAAACAATCAAAAAGATATCATCGGCAACCTGATGGTGAATCCCCTGAAATGGCTGTCGGTGGGTGGTTCGTTTATCAAAGGGACCGGACACGCCATTGCCGACTCCGAAATAACCGGCATCCGGGCAGGAGAAAACTATACCAAAAATCGCTGGAGCATAGGAGGCGTCATCACGACAACACCGTTCAGCCTCCGTTCCGAATATCTGGCCGGAAAGGATGGAGGCGTGAAGAGTGATGGTTTTTATGCCACCGGATGCTACCGGATGCTACGCAATTTCGACCTTGTGGCTTCGTATGACTATTTCAATGCAAACAAAGCCGTCAGTAGGAAACAGACCAATTATATAGCCGGACTGCAATATTGGTTCTATCCCAAGTGCAGGCTGCAAGCACAATACACTTTCTGCGACCGGAATAAAGGCAAAGACAGCAATCTGTTTCAGGCGCAGGTACAGGTAAGATTCTGAAATAATCATAATAACAATAACCAATGGAACACAAAATCAGCGAACCCAATGCCCGTGTAGACGTGGCCGATGTATTGAGAGGACTGGCTGTGATGGGCATCATCATCCTACACAGTATCGAACATTTCAACTTCTATTCCTTTCCGGACACTGTTCCCTGCGAATGGATGAAATTCACCGACAAAGCTATCTGGAACGGACTCTTTTTTGTCTTCAGCAACAAAGCATACGCCATATTTGCCCTACTGTTCGGCTTTAGTTTCTATATACAAGACAACAATCAGCAACGCCGCGGCAAAGACTTTCGTCTCCGGTTCATCTGGCGAATGGCGCTGCTCTTTATCATCGGGCAGTTCAATGCAGCTTTCTTTACCGGTGAGATACTGACGATGTACGCCATGCTCGGTCTGATACTTCCCCTGTCCTGTCGTCTCAGCGATCGGAGCATAGCTATCTTCGCCACTCTGCTCATCATACAACCGATAGACTGGTGCAAAGTGATCTATGCCCTTTGCAATCCGGATTATGTAGCCGGTCCCAGTCTGGCTTCCCATTACTTCGGAATTGCCTTCGATGTACAGAAAAACGGCACCTTCCTCGAAACAATCCGTATGAATCTCTGGGAAGGACAACTCGCCAACCTGACCTGGGCACTGGAACATGGACGTATCTTGCAGACCCCTGCCCTCTTCCTCTTCGGCATGCTTGTGGGACGTAAGGGATTATTTCTTTATAGCGAACAAAACGAACAGCACTGGCTCAAAGCATTGGGCATCTCGTTAATCTGTTTCTTTCCTCTGTATGGACTGAATAATATGTTGCCGGAGTTTATCACCCGCAACGCCATACGGGTCCCTCTGCAATTGATCATCAGCTCTCTCAGCAACCTTAGTTTCATGGTACTGCTAGTCAGCGGACTGCTTATCACTTTTTATCGCATCAAAGACCGCAGATTTCTGATGCGCTTCACCTCGTACGGAAAGATGAGCCTGACAAACTATATCGGACAATCCGTCATTGGGTCCCTCCTTTTCTATCACTGGGGCTTCGAACTAGGACGTTTCCTGGGAATTACTTATAGTTTCTTTTTTGGCATCCTTTTTGTACTTCTTCAAATGGCATTTTGTTCCTGGTGGCTCAGCCACTTCAAACACGGCCCCTTTGAAGGTTTATGGAAACGCCTTACATGGATTGGAAACAATAAACGGAAGTAAATTATGAACGAACAACTTATCAATGAACAATATCAATATATTCTCCGACTGATCGGGCAAAAACGCCTGAAGGAAGCATTAACTCAATTGGAATCATTCCTATGGAAGTGCCCCGAATGGTCGCTCCGTACCCGTCTGGAACGAATACAGACTTCGTACAGCTACATGTTGCAATACATGCGCCAGGGCGTAGAAGACCCGGAACGTAGAAAGCTGTATCAGAAACTGCTGACCGACACACTCGAGATTACCGACCAGGCGCGTATTACGTTGCTGGACAGCGTATCGAACCATTACTATCACCAGTACCGTACCCGCCTTTCCGAAGAGGTATCCCCCCTCACTCTGGAGATGCTGATGCATACGCTCGAATCGTTCAATGACGATCTTGCCGTAAGCGGATTCGTCTCAGACCAAAACATGGAGGAAGTGCTGAAACGCCATGAAGACAGTTTGAAGACTTTGTTTTTGCAAACCTGGACCCATACTAACTGGACTGCGGAAGAAGTGGCAGCCGCACAAGCCATGCTTCAGTCCGAACTGCTTCCGGTGAACGATCTTTGCCTCTTCACAAGCGCCGTTACCCTCAGTGTGATGGAGTGTTTCGACCTCAAGAAACTCTTATGGCTGATAGATGCTTACCGTCATCCCAATGTACAGGTCAGCCAACGAGCCCTGGTAGGAATTACTTTTATCCTGCATGCCTATTCGCCACGCATCTCTTTCTATCCGGAGATCAATCTGCGCATCACAGCGCTGATGGAAGAAACTGCATTTGAAAGAGACTTGTTACGCATACATATCCAGATACTGCTCAGCCAGGAGACGGAAAAAATCGACAAGAAAATGCGTGAGGAGATCATCCCCGAAATGCTGAAAAGCATGTCGCCTATGCGCAACATGAAATTCGGCTTCGAAGAGTCCGACGAAGAGAAAGATGACACCAATCCTGACTGGGCAGATGCCATCGAGAAGTCGGGGCTAGGTGACAAGTTGCGTGAAATGAACGAATTGCAACTAGAAGGAGCCGACGTATATATGAGCACTTTCTCACAACTCAAGAGTTATCCATTCTTCAGAGATATCTCCAACTGGTTCTATCCTTTCGACAAGCAGCAATCGGATGTGATCAAAGAGTTCCGTCATCGGGGAAAAGAGGGAGGAAGCCTATTGGAAATCATCCTGCAATCGGGTTTCTTCTGCAACAGCGATAAGTACTCACTTTTCTTCACGATGCAGCAATTGCCACAATCGCAGCGGGACATGATGCTGAATCAGCTTACGGATCAGCAGATAGAAGAATTGGCAGACCAGTCGAAAGCCGAAACGCTAAAGAAGTTCTCCGAACGTCCCGATACGGTAAGCAACCAATATCTGCACGATCTGTACCGCTTCTTTAAACTCTATGCCCGGAGACTGGAATTTCGTGACTTATTCAAAGAGTCCATCTGCCTCTACAACGAACCGGATTTGATAGATATTCTATTCAATCCGGAAGCCATGGAAGCCATAGCTAATTTTCACTTCAAGAAGAAGCACTGGGAAGAAGCCGCCGAAGCCTACGATACGATAGTTGATATGCTTATGGATGAAGAAGAAGCAGAAATCTGCCAGAAGCAGGGCTACTCCTTACAGAAACTAAAACGATATGACGAAGCCATCAAGGCCTACCGGAAAGCAGATATCCTGAAATCGAACAATGTATGGACCAACCATCATCTGGGCACTTGCTATCGCCTCAACAGGCAATTCAAAGAGGCCCTGAAATATTATCGGAAAGTGGAAGAAGTGTTGCCGGAAGATACGAAAGTGATTTTTTACATAGGTAGTTGTCTGGCGGAAATGTGGAATTTTGAAGAAGCGTTGAACTATTTCTTTAAACTTGATTTTCTGGAGAGTAACTGCGTCAAAGCCTGGCGTGCCATCGGTTGGTGTTCGTTCATGATCGCTAAACGCGAACAGGCCATGAAGTATTATGATAAAGTGATTGATCAAAGCCCAATGCCGGTAGATTACCTGAACGCCGGTCATGTAGCATGGTCTTTGGGAGACGTGGAAAAAACCCTCTCTCTATATACCAAAGCCGCAGAACTATATGGCAGCAAAGAGCTATTCCTTGAAGTGTTCCGTAAAGACGAGGAGATTATCACAAGCAAAGGAGTCACCCCGGATGACATTCCCTTGGTTCTCGATCTGATTTAAAACAAAAAAGAAAAACAGAATGATCAGAGTGTGGCAGGAGTTGATCACTAATTAACAGATTCCTGAGGCACTCTGATCTTTTTTAATAACCCGCTTATTATCATCCATCTGACAACGTAGCATACCCGTTAAAGCTTCCCCTGCAAAAAATAATTTGAAAATAATTTCATATCCGTGCAACTTAATACGATTCCATCACGTCTAATAGACAAAGAAAGATATAAACTAACTAAACAATAAAGGATATGAAAACAATTACATTTTTCAAAAGAGTATTAGCTTCTGCTGCATTAGTTTCAGTATGCGGATTCGCATGTGCAACCAACAATGGAAAACAGTTTATCCATAACGATACGATGGAAGGAGGAAAGTTGGTTTGCCGTGAAATATATGCAATGAACGATGCCGCCTCAGGCATACTGAATCCGGTAAAGATGTATAAATACAGCTACGATACCGATCAACAGAAAACAGTGAAATCCACCTATGCATGGAACATATTCAAGAACACTTGGGAAACAGAATCGAGGACCGTAATCTCCCGGTACGAGACCGAAACATCGGTGGAGTATTCTGTATGGAATAAAGAAAAAGGATCATTCGATCTATCAAAAAAATATATATACATAATAACTGACAATAACAATCAACTGATTGCCCAATATGCATACAAAATGAACTCCCGCACCAATCAATGGATATTAGAGAAAGACGCCTTGACACCCATTTACGAGAACATCTACGCAACAACCCGTTAACGGAGCCCCTCGGATGCAGGGAAAGTCAAACACCACAATCGGATGAACCGGAACGTAAAAGGAAAAAGCCGGATCCGGAAGTTGGCAAAAGAACAATTATCCTATGTTCTCTTTATCGAAACATTGTCAGCCCCCCCAAACGATCAATCAAGACATGCTATTGGTAATCAACCGACTGAGCAATCTTGAAAGCTAACGGTAGAAAGTTTGTTTTAACACAGTGTTAAAGTTAGTGCTTTGGATATAAACAACAAGTCTTTGATACATCAAAGACTTGTTGTTTATATCCGGAAAAGTAAAAATGAAAATTATGAATTAACAATGTTAACGTCCCGTAGGCTGACTCACTTTTACCCAGTCAATCTCCATCTTTGCAGGCAATTCACTATCCGTTATAGTACCGGGCCAAGTTCCGGGACCACCCAAGGCATAATTTAAAATCAAATAAAAAGAGGTGTCGAACGGCCACTGCTTTTTGACACTCTCATCAGCCAAGTGCAAGTTAGGATAAACTAAAGTAGTAGCTCCATTCACCTTAAAAGTAAGAGCTTCGGGAGTCCACTCGATACCAAATATATTGAATTGCCCTTTATTGTAAGGCACTGTTTTTGTCGGAACAGGCTTAGTGAATCCCAGATCATTTTTATAATGACTGTGAATTGTCTGATATACAATGCCATCATGATTCAACTGTTCCATAATATCTATTTCACCGCAAGCAGGCCATCCACTGTAAACGGGTTTGGCAGGCATCATCCAGATGGCAGGCCATCCGCCCTTTGCCGTCTTGGTGAAACGGGCGCATATCTCTATCTTACCATATTGAAATTCCGCTTTACCCAATGATTGCACTCCTCCTGTCTTATATACTCCGTTCACTTTTTCGGCAACCAACACTAATTTTCCATCGTGTACATAAGCCTGATCATAGCTTTCGGATAAATATTTGCTCCAGGCCGGGCTTCCCTTCTTACACAAACTCCATTTATTTCTATCAGGAATACTATCTGCCTGGTTGAAATCATCTTGGAAAACGATCTTCTCCGAAACTGCATCCGCCCTTGTCAGAGGCGCATCGATCATTGAATCATCAGAAGACGAACAAGCATGGAAGAAAAGTGCCGATATGGCAACACTGCATGATAAGACAAGAAATCTTTTCATAATACTAAGATTTTAGAGTTAAACATAAAATTACTAATAAGCAACAAACCGTATATTTATTTAGTTCATCGTCCCCCATTGTTTTTTTATACAATCTGATAGAGATGACAAATCTGTCCGATTAGAATTTATGTAAGTATCAATAAAGTATCGTGTTGTCTATCCCATTCAAAGTCGTCGGCTATGAAGCCAACGCTATTTCCCCTTCCGAAAGAGGGAAAGCGAGACCGGGCACGTGCGTACCACATAATTAACATTCTTTAATCGATTGTGCGTAGGGAGATCAGACCATTTCACTGTCATCTTAATAAACGATCTCAAGAAGATATATAAAGAACCCCTAAACCCAAAACATGAATAAAAACTAATGGATATGACAACATCTTCCCAGAAGGATATTATCAATGATATTCTTTCCGCCATGCAATGTTATCCCGAAAACGAAGCATTCATTATTGACGATAAACATTATACTTATGCCCAACTCGGTGAAATAACAGCTTCTATCACCCATTCGCTATCAGAAATAAAAGATGAAAAAATCGGAATCGTAGCGGAAAACCGGATTGAAACCTATGCTGCTATTCTGGCAGTACTAGCCGGCGGAAAGACCTATGTTATCCTGCATCCTGCCTACCCGGAAGAGCGTAATCTCAAAATAGCCGCTCTGGCCGGACTGCGTACTTTGCTCTGTACAAGTGACACTGACCGGTCAGCATTCGGCACCGGACACTTCAGAATCATCGATACGGACCGGCTACCGGGAAAAACACTGTCAGAACAGCAGTCCCATTCATCGGACGAAGAAAGGAACGCTTATATCATTTTTACATCGGGAAGCACAGGCGAGCCCAAAGGAGTGCCCATCACACGGGCTAACTTGAACGCCTTTTACCGGGCATACAGTTCGCTCGACTGGAATCTGGATGAACATGATCGCATGTTGCAAATGTTCGAACTTACATTCGATGTATCCGTAGTATCTTTACTGTATCCTCTTACTTTAGGTGCTGCCGTTTATACGGTAGGCCATCAGGATGTAAAGCACTTCAAGGTGTTTGAACTTCTGGAGAAGTATCAACTGACCTTTGCCACTGTCACTCCCTCACTGCTACAACTCCTTTCACCCTACTTCGACGAAATCAATCTGCCCTCTCTGAAATATCTGGGAGTATCGGCAGAAGCATCGCAAACCGAGCTGTTGGAGCGATTCAGAAAATCGGCACCCAACGCAACGTTCATCAACCTATACGGACCGACCGAAGCTACGATTTACTGCACCTGTTACCGTATTCCGGCTTCGGACAAATGCAAGCATTACAACGGAATGGTGGCTATCGGAAAACCATTTCCCGGCATCCGCGCCATCATTGCCGACGAAGAAGGAAACGAGCTACCTCAAGGAGAGACGGGAGAACTTTGGGTATCCGGCCGGCAGGTAATGAAAGGTTATCTGGACGACCCGGAAAAATCGGCATTGGTTCTGATACACCGTCCCGACGGACAAATCTATTACCGGACCGGAGACTTGTGTATTCTGGATGGCGACGGGGATATTATTTATTGCGGACGTAAAGACTATCAGGTGAAAATACAGGGTTTCAGGATAGAACTGAGTGAAATAGAATATACTGCCCAGTCGTTTTTCAAGACTCCCTGCAGCGTGGCTGCCGTTCCGTTGCTCTGCGACGGAATCTGTAACGAATTACATCTGGCCGTCGAGACAACTGAATGTACCCAAAGCGCATTGATAGAATATCTGAAAGAAAAGCTGCCCAAATACATGCTGCCGAAGCAGATTCATTGTATTTCCCAATTTCCGGTGACCAATAGTAATAAAACAGACCGTAAAAAGATTGCCGAACTGATAAAAGAGAAGAAACTCTAAAAACAATAATAAATATGAATCGAGAAGAAGTATTAAAACAACTACAAAGCATTTTCCGTGATATCTTAAAAAAGGACAACGTATGTATCGACGAATCATCTACCTCAAAAGATGTAGATGGCTGGGACTCGCTAACCCACATGCAAATTATAGCTCAAATCGAGAAACATTTCGGAGTACGTTTCAATTTCAGGGAGGTCATTAAGTTCAAGAATGTCGGCGATTTGTGCAGTGCCTTATTAACCAAAATGGAATAAACGATGCAGTTCCTCTCTTTTAGTTTCCTGGCCCTGTTTACCCTCTGTTTCTTCCTCTACTATGCAGTCAAAGGCCGTGCCCGCAACCTCATACTACTGGTAACCAGTTGTATTTTCATCGGATGGTACTATCTGCCTTTCCTGTTGACGGCAGTAGTGGTAGCACTGTTCACCTTCTTTTGGGCACAATGGATGGAAAGCAGGGCAAAAGCCGGAAAAAAGACCAAACCCGTCTATATCGCAGGAATCATCGCCCTGATCGGCGGATGGCTCCTTCTTCATGGCACGGTCATAGATGATATCATCTTTCCACTTGGGATGTCATTTTACACATTTCAAGCCATCAGTTATCTGACAGACGTGTACTGGCAAGAGCAACGCAGCGAAAGAAACTGGGTGGATTTCCTGATCTATATGCTTTTCTTCATGAAGTTTCTCTCCGGCCCTATCGAACGGGGTGGAGACCTGTTGCCACAATTGAAAGATCCCCGCCCGTTCATCTACTCAAACGCGGTGACCGGACTGAAATATATTTTACTCGGACTGATCAAGAAACTGCTGATAGCCAATCAGATCTCCCCACAAACAGATGTCATGTTTCATTCGATCCATGACCTCTCGGGTGTACAACTGCTAATGACTTGCCTACTCTACCCTATCGAACTGTATGCCGATTTTTCGGGTTATACGGATATTGCTATCGGAGGGGCCTATATGTTCGGCATCAAGTTGTCGCCCAACTTCAACCGCCCGTTTGCAGCACGCTCGACTGCCGACTTCTGGCGCCGTTGGCACATGTCACTCTCCTTCTGGGTACGCGATTATCTCTATGTACCGCTAACCGCCGGTACCCGTAACTGGGGACAGTGGGGAATCTACTTCAGCCTCCTCATCACCTTTCTCGCATTGGGTTTGTGGCATGGGGCCGGATTGACTTTCGCCATATACGGCCTGATTCAGGGTGTCCTTATCTGCTGGGAAATGAAAACAGCTGCTTTCCGCAATAATCTGCCCCAATATATAGGAAAATATGCGGCCGACAGCTTGCTGATTGTCCGGACTTATCTATTGTTCGCACTCTCGCTTATATTCTTTCGTGTACAATCGCTGAGCGATGCCTGGTATTTCTTACGGAACATCTCGTTCGAGGTACATTCTTCCTGGAAAGAAATGAACATCGGCATACGCGATCATAATTGCATCGTAGCAGGTTCGGCCCTATTACTGGTGTTGATCTACGAATATTATGCATCTAAGTACAACCTGATGGAAACACTTGAACGCCAACCCGCATGGTTACGGTGGAGTGTCTACTATCTGTTGGTATTCGCTCTGCTGATGTTAGGCAAATTTGACACGGAAACTTTCATCTATTTACAATTTTAACCGAAACCCTTTACGCGCATGCTACATCATTCATCGAGAATCTCCCCCAAGACACGTTTTTGCCTGAAGTTGCTTTTACTGATCCTGCCGCTGATCCCGATAGTGGTTGTCTATTTTATGTTTGATCCTTATAGGGTATTACACCCCTACAAACGATTCGACGACTCTCCCATGCTACTCAACGAAGCCCATGTGGGATGGCAGAATTATCTGCAGAATCGCGATTCGATAGCCTATAACTCCTTTATACTCGGCAACTCCTGTACCATGGCATTCCTGACAGGAGAATGGGAAAAATACCTGGATAAGAACGACCATGCCGTACGCTTCTATGACAACGGAGAAAGCCTGGGTGGCGTCCGTCAAAAGCTTCAGCTGCTCGACTCTGTAGGTGCACCCCTGAAAAATATACTGATCGTTCTGGATAAAAAATCACTGGACAAAAACGCTCCTTTATCGGGCAACAATCATCTGTTTTCGGCCGAAGCAGCCGGCATCAGCCAATTGGGATTCCAGTTGAGATTCCTGCAGGAGTTCCTTTATCCGGACAGAATGATTCCTTACATAGATTATCTGATCCGACATAAGTATGCTCCTTATATGAAAGGGGTTATAAATCCGGGAGATCCCGTCAGGGAGCCTTACACGAACAATTTTATCAATCCCAGAGAAAAAGAGATCGCGCAAGATGGCGAAATATACTGGAGCCGTCATGAAAAAGAATTCAAGAAGCGAACGAATGCGGGTATGGAAGAACTTCCTGTTATATTTGCCAGCCAGATTCAGGTACTTCGCTCCATCAAAAAAATCTGCGATAAGCACCACACGAACCTGAAGTTCATCATCGGTCCGGATTACTATCAGAAAAAGACCAGCCGGGAAGACATAAAAATATTGAAGGCTATACTGGGTGATTCCGCTGTCTGGGATTTCACGGGAATCAACGAATACACAGCCGACATACATCATTATTACGAACCCGGTCATTATCGTCCGCTGCTGGGAGCACGCTTACTGAAAGCCATTTATCAGGATCAAGACACCTGCCACAGGCAATAAAAGTTCCTCCCATAACAGTAGCACACACAGAAGAAGAGCATCCTCGATCCGAAAAAAATAATTAGACCAAAGAAAACAATTATATCACATTAAAAACTTAGATTATGAAAAAGATTTTATTATTGCTATCCGTCTGTATTTCATTTTCATCATGCTGTACATTATTCAGCAGTTCCAAACAAGATATCACCTTTACGGGAATGAATGGAACTAAAATCTACGAAGCATCGACCAAACAGAAAATAGCGGAAATCAAAGAAGACAATAGTGTCACTGTACAAATCAAAAAGAAAAGGGAAGACAAACAACTAGTAGCCAAAAAGGAAGGGTACCAAACGACTCCCTTTGTCCTGGAATCTACATTTAACAATGCCTGCCTGTGGAACATTCTATTTTGGCCGGGCTTTCTGGTAGATTTGGGTACGCAAAAGATGAACAAATGGGATAACACAATTATCAATATCGAAATGGAGAAAGAAAATACAGAAAACAAATGATCAAACTATAATTTCGCATGGCACTCTTCTCCTTCCACGGAGGGAGTCGCCATACGGAATCATGCGACCTACAAGGAAGGCATAATTCACCACAAGGCAACACAGAGTTTTTTATAAAAGTTCTTTAGAGAATAAATCTACTCTGTGAGACTCTGTGCTACTCCGTTGTATATACGAGTTTCGGCACACTCTCTATAGTTGTTTCAATTCTCTGTATAATTTCTGAATGGGAAGTCCCATTACATTGAAGTAGCTGCCGGATATGGATTCTACTCCGACAAAACCGATCCACTCCTGCACACCATACGAACCGGCTTTGTCCATGGGCTGATAGTGATCGACATAATAAGCGATTTCATCTTCATCAAGAATCGCAAAACGGACATCCGTCACGGCAGCGAAACATTTTTGCCATTCTCGGGTAGTGAGACACACACCGGTAATCACTTGGTGCGATTTACCGGAGAGGCTCCGCAACATCTCTATGGCATCCTGCCTTCCGACAGGTTTGCCGAGCGCTTTGCCTTCATGCCAGACAATGGTATCGGCTGTGATCAAAAGCTCTTCCGGTCCGATCATCGACTGATAGGCGGCTGCCTTCTCACGGGCTATGAAAAGAGGAATCTCTTCACCTTGCAACGTATCGGGATAAGATTCGTCCACATCCGGCAAAGTTTTTACTACATAATCGACACCCAAGCCCGTCATCAGCTCTTTCCGACGCGGAGAATTAGAGGCCAATACGATTTTATAACGATCTAAGTTAGCAAGCATACTGATAAATAAATAAGGTATATACTGGAAATCACCATCCGAAAGCATCATCGGACAACCATTGGCCTTGTGCTTTAAGCACCTGCTCCACCACATCGCGTCCACAGCCGTATCCTCCATCGGCATACGAAATGTAACGGGCAATCGCTTTCACCTCGGGAACCGCATCTTTGGGACAGCAGGGCAATCCGCACTCACGCATCACTTCCATATCGGGAACGTCATCGCCCATGTAGAGTATCTCCTCGTCCGTAAGTCCGTGTTTGTCACGGAAACCACGATAATCGTGTATCTTCACCGCAGAGCCGAAGTACAGATCGGATACCCCCAACCCGATAAAACGTTTCCGCACGACATCGCTCCGCCCACCTGTAATAATAGCGATACGAAGCCCTTTTTTTACGGCCAATTGGATGGCATAACCGTCTTTTACATTTACCGTACGCATCGGTTCACCCGACGGATGCAAAGGGATGACATTGGCGCTCAGCACTCCGTCTACATCGAAAGCAAGTGCCTTTATCCGGGTAAGGTCGTAATTGATTGTGCTCATTTTTATTTAATGTTTCGGGATTATTGTCTTTCGTGAATGCTTCGGCTAAGCAACTCGTATAACCGCTGCATGGCAGGATCATCGGCAAGCATCCGCAAGTGATTGCCGATCACATTCTCGTCATAACGGATGGCCGGCCCGGTCTGGGCCGTCTTAGGTTCCAGTTCGTGCACCTTACGGGCGGTTTCATCAATCAACGGCAACATCACGTCAAACGGCAGATTGTATTTCTTAAGCAACTCGGCAGCAAGGGCATACATGTGATTGGTGAAGTTACATGTAAACACGGCAGCCAGATGGAGACTTTTACGCTGCTCCGAGTCGGCATCGTACACACGGTTGGACAGTGTAGAGGCAATGGCTTTCAGAAACGCGGCATCTTCTGCCGAAGAAGCCTCTATGAAGAAAGGAATCTCCTTAAAATCTACCTCCCGCTGCTTGCTGAAAGTCTGCATGGGATAGAACACACCGTAATGCGAGACATGTCCTTCCCAGACATTCATCGGGATGCTACCTGCCGTATGCACCATCAATGCCTCTTCCCGCTTACCTTCGACAATGCCCTGAAGAAGTTCGGCAAAGGCGGAATCTTTCAGTGAAACAATATACAGCTTCGCATACGGGTTCACCTCTGCGAGGTCTGTCGTATATTCGGCTTCCACTTTCTGTGCCAGCTCGCGGGCCGACTCTTCCGTACGGCTATACACCTGTACGATACGAAAACCTTTCCGATATAAGGCTTTTGCCAGATTAGTGGCAAGATTTCCGGCACCGATAAATACGATCGGCGTATCTTCTATACTTCTTTTCATCGTGTTGAAATCAAATACAATATACCTCCGATTATCAATAAAGCCAAAGGCAGCAGATAACCGGACATCGAACCAAGCAACGAAACAATCAGGCCGATGTTCAGCACCAACCACAATCCGAGCAATACCAAGCCGACGGATTTATCCCGCTTAATAAACAGGAAAATCACCGCAGTGTAAAGCAAAAGATTATCCTTATTCATCACCCAGGGTATCCCCAAAGTGGAAAAGTGTATCAGTTTGTCGATCAGATAGAGCACCCCCATCACAATAAGGGTGACTGCTGTGGCTTTGTAGGTATCTTTATTGTTTGCTTTTACCGCACTCACCGTTACTTACCTCCGAACTTATTAATATGGATTTTTTCCCATTGCAAATGGTCTTCATTAAAGGGTTTACGTTCCATCCCTTTATGCCCGATCGCTATGACGGACAACACCTGCAACTGCAAAGGAATGTCGAGCACACCGCGCACAAATTCATCGGAAGGCATCCCGGTGGCAGTATATCGCTCACGCACCTGCACCCAGCAACTTCCCAATCCCAAGTCTTCGGCCTGAAGCTGAATCATAATAGAGGCAATGGAAGCGTCCTCAATCCATACATCGCTCGCCAAGGGATCGGCAGTAACGACAATGGCCAATGCCGCGTCGGCAATAAAGGCCGAAGCCTGCTCTTTGCAATGTGAAAGTTCACTGAGCAACTTTTTATCATCGACTGCAATAAATTGCCAGCTGTTACTGCGCTTTGAAGTAGGAGCCATCAGGGCCGCTTTCAGCAAAGCGACTACATCTTCCTGAGAAAGTTCTTCTCCGGTAAATTTCCGCATGCTGCGGCGATTTTTTATTAGTTCACTGAAATTTTCCATGTATCTATACTTTGCATTATTTGAATATACCGCCAGTCACCATAGAATGCACAAACACACGCGAACCGAGGTACCGCCCGGCATGCCCGTCTATATAAGGTATGCCCTGCAGGACTTTGCATGAATCGGCGCGCTCCGTGGCGATTCGAGCGCAAAGATAGGCAATTTATTCCACTCTCGTCAACTCGCCGGTCAGTGAATCGATGATAAAACCATGCACCCGGACATCTTTCGGAATAAGCGGATGGTTCTCTATGGAACGAACCGTGCCCCTGACGGACTTCACCGGATCGTCGAATCCGCCCAGCCACGAATTAAAATCGACCCCGCAGTAGCGTATCATGTCGATTGTTTCGGACTTGATTCCCCGCTTTTTCATGTGAGCTATCATTTCGTCGCTGTTCATGTGGCAAGCACCGCAATCAGAATGGGCAATGACCATCACTTCTTCTACTCCCAACTCGATGATAGCCACCAGCAGACTACGGATGACACTGCCGAAAGGATGGGAAATGACGGCACCGGCATTCTTTATAATCTTTACGTCTCCGTTGTGAATCCCCAAAGCGGCGGGCAACAGTTCTGTCAGGCGGGTATCCATACAGGAAAGGATGGCGATTTTCTTATCAGGATACTTGTTAGTGATATACTTTTCGTATCCCCTGTTCTCAACGAACTTTTTGTTGAATTCAAGAATTTCTTCTAACATAATCAAAAACGGATTTTATTGTAGTATCTCCACAAAGATAGTCACAAAACGACAGCTCAACAAAATAAGCCCTGCAAATGTTGTAAAGAGAAATAAAAAATGTAAATTTGTCCCGATATGCCATTAAAACTGACTACATATTACCAAGGAAGTGAGATTCCGGATTTTCCCGGAACCAATACGTTTCATTCGAAAGAGCTATTTCAGATCTACGAAGAAACTCCGGGCTACACCCCACTCCTGATTATGGCTTCGGAAGACGGAAAACCCGTTGCGCGACTGCTTGCTGCCATCCGCAAAAGCATCCGCATATTTCCTCCCGCTTTCATCAAACGCTGCGAAATCTATGGCACGGGCGAATATCTGATAGCGGAAGCCGACAAGGAAAGGATATTCGGCGAAATGCTGGAGCACCTCACCACGGAGGCTTTGCGGAACTCGTTTCTAATAGAATTCCGCAATCTGGAGAACGCCATGTTCGGCTACAAATATTTCCGGTCCAACAGATACTTCCCTGTCAACTGGCTGCGGGTACGAAACTCGCTTCACGGCATCGAAAACGCCGAACAGCGTTTCAGCCCCTCCCGTATCCGCCAGATCAAAAAAGGCCTGAAAAACGGAGCAAAAGTAGACGAGGCACGTACGGTAGAAGAGATACGCGAATTTTCGAATATGCTGAGGCATCTCTATTCGTCCCGCATCCGTAAACATTTTCCCAACATCATCTTTTTCCAACACATGGACACCCGGCTGATTCACAGCCGGCAGGCAAAGATTTTCATCGTCCGCTACAAAGACAAAATTATCGGAGGCTCTGCCTGTATCTATTCGGGAAACGATGCCTATCTCTGGTTTTCGGGAGGTATGCGAAAGACCTATGCCTTGCAATACCCGGGTATACTGGCTGTATGGAAAGCCCTCCAGGATGCCCATCAAAACGGATTCCGCCACATGGAGTTCATGGACGCCGGACTCCCATTTAAGAAGCACGGCTATCGTGACTTCGTGCTCCGCTTCGGTGGCAAGCAAAGCAGCACCCGGCGATGGTTCCGTTTCCGCTGGCAATGGCTGAACGACCTGCTGATCAAAATATACGTCTGAACATCCGCCTGTCTCAGGGATCAGCGCCAACCCTCTCCGTCTTTTAAACCACCCCCCTTAGGTTTTAAACCAACGATACCTGCCTTTTAAACCCATGCACCTTAGGTTTTAAACCTATTTTCACCATAATTAATTGCAGAAAAATTTCTTTATTAAACAAGAATTGATTTTCTTTGTGCTGTTTTATACCATTCCGAAAAGACGATTAATACCAAAATTTAAAAATATAGTTATGAAGATTTCACACATTGAACATTTGGGCATTGCCGTAAAAAGTATCGAAGAAGCCCTTCCGTATTATGAAAACGTTTTAGGTTTGAAATGCTACAACATCGAAACTGTAGAAGATCAAAAAGTAAGAACAGCCTTCCTGAAAGTAGGTGATACCAAAATCGAATTACTGGAACCCACATGTCCGGAAAGTACCATCGCGAAATTCATTGAAAACAAAGGTGCAGGTGTTCATCACGTAGCATTCGCCATTGAAGACGGCGTAGCCAATGCCCTGGCCGAAGCCGAAAGCAAAGAGATCCGCCTGATCGACAAAGCTCCGCGCAAAGGTGCCGAAGGCCTGAACATTGCTTTCCTTCACCCGAAATCAACTCTGGGCGTACTGACAGAACTCTGCGAACACTAAAAAGATGTACGATTCGGACGATCCGCGCCACGGACAAACGGAATTTTTCTTTGCATTAAATTCCCCATCCGGGTTGTCAATCGTCCGGTTGTAAATATTATAACCCTTTAAATTAAGAAAAACTCATGAGTAACCAGCTTGAAAAAGTAAAAGAGCTTATTGAACTTCGTGCTCAGGCTCGTTTAGGTGGTGGCGAAAAGGCTATTGAAAAACAACACGCCAAAGGCAAATATACAGCCCGCGAGCGTATTGCACAGTTGCTTGACGAAGGTAGTTTCGAAGAACTGGATATGTTTGTTCAACACAGATGTACCAATTTCGGACAAGAGAAAAAACATTTCCTCGGCGACGGTGTGGTAACCGGTTATGGAACGATAGAAGGTAGATTAGTATATGTTTTCGCACAAGATTTCACAGTATTCGGTGGTTCACTGTCGGAAACCATGGCACAAAAGATCTGTAAAGTAATGGATATGGCCATGAAGATGGGTGCCCCTGTTATCGGTATCAACGACTCGGGTGGCGCACGTATTCAGGAAGGCATCAACGCCCTGTCCGGTTATGCTGAAATCTTCCAGCGCAACATCATGGCTTCGGGTGTCATCCCACAGATTTCAGGTATTTTCGGTCCGTGTGCCGGCGGTGCGGTTTACTCTCCCGCCCTGACGGACTTCACGCTGATGACGGAAGGTACATCTTACATGTTCCTCACCGGACCGGCTGTTGTGAAAACAGTAACGGGTGAAGACGTGTCTCAGGAAGATCTGGGTGGTGCAAGCGTACATGCCAGCAAGTCCGGTGTAACTCACTTCACTGCCGAAACCGGTGAAGAAGGTCTGGCGATTATTCGCAAGCTTCTCAGCTTTATTCCGCAAAACAACCTGGAAGAAGCTCCATTGGTGAACTGTACCGACCCCATCGACCGTATGGACGACCTGCTGAACGAGATCATCCCCGACAGCCCGAACAAACCGTACGATATGTACGAAGTGATCGGCGCCATCATCGATAACGGAGAATTCCTGGAAGTACAGAAAGACTATGCGAAAAATCTTATTATCGGTTTTGCCCGTATGAACGGACAATCGGTAGGTGTGGTTGCCAATCAGCCTAAATACCTCGCCGGAGTACTCGACAGCAATGCTTCACGCAAAGGTGCACGCTTCGTTCGCTTCTGCGACGCATTCAACATTCCGCTGGTGACATTGGTAGACGTTCCGGGATTCCTTCCGGGTACGGGTCAGGAATATAATGGTGTAATCCTTCACGGAGCCAAGTTGCTGTACGCTTATGGTGAAGCCACTGTGCCCAAGGTAACTGTTACCCTGCGTAAATCTTACGGTGGTTCGCACATCGTAATGAGTTGCAAGCAACTCCGCGGCGACATGAACTATGCATGGCCGACAGCCGAAATCGCCGTAATGGGCGGTGCCGGTGCAGTAGCGGTATTGTATGCCAAAGAAGCCAAAGATCAGGAAAACCCTGCTCAATTCCTGGCAGACAAGGAAGCCGAGTACACTAAACTGTTCGCCAACCCGTACAATGCAGCCAAATACGGTTACATCGACGATGTTATCGAACCGAGAAACACTCGTTTCCGCGTGATCCGCGCCCTGCAACAGCTGCAGACCAAAAAATTAACCAACCCTGCTAAAAAGCACGGTAATATTCCATTGTAACAAATTAAACATCGATTGTTATGAATAAGAAAAGAATCGGGATATTTATCGCTCTGCTGGCAATGGTTTGCATGGGGCTCAGGGCGCAAAGTGCCACCAGTCTGAGAATCAATGAGGTTTTGGTCGTCAACGACCAGAACTATCAGGATGACTACGGACTGCACAATGCGTGGATAGAGATATTCAACACCTCTTTCGCTTCTGTAAATCTGGAAGGTTGCTTTCTGACGAACGATAAAAACAATCCGACCAAATATCCTATTCCCAAAGGCGACGTGCTGACTCTGATCAAGCCGCGCCAACATGCTTTGTTCTGGGCAGACGGAATGCCTAACCGGGGTACATTCCACGTGAACTTTACGCTCGACCCGAACAAAGAGAATTACATTGCTTTGTATGACTCTAACGGTAAAACTCTGATTGACGAAGTAACCATACCCGCCGGTCAGCTTGCCGACCGTTCATACGCTCGCGAAAAAGACGGAAGTGCCAACTGGGTAGTAAAAGGTGAAGGAGAACACAGCTATGTCACTCCGAGCACCAACAATATGACTATCGACAAAAACCCGAAGATCGAGAACTTCAAGAAACACGACTCTATCGGTATCGGTATGGCCATCATCGCCATGTCGGTCGTATTCATAGGTTTGGTACTCTTGTATCTTTCATTCAAGGCGGTAGGTAACGTAGCTGTCAGATTGGGTAAGAAAAACGCGATGAAAGCCACCGGTATCACCGACAAGACGGAAGCGAAGGAAAAGAACCTGGGTAGCCACACAGGTGAAGAAACCGCCGCAATCGCCATGGCTTTGCATGAATACCTGAATGACGCTCACGACGTTGAAGACATGATTTTGACCATCAACAAAGTGAAACGCACCTACTCACCCTGGAGTTCGAAGATCTACACACTGCGTCAGACTCCGAAAAGATAATTACTAACCCTAATAAAATGAAGCAATGAAACAATATAAATATAAAATCAACGGCAACCTTTACAACGTTACAGTGAACGATGTAGAAGATAACATAGCCAACGTTGAAGTGAACGGAACCTCTTATAAAGTAGAGTTGGACAAGCCCGTCAAAGCCGCTCCGAAACCGGTGACCCGTCCGGCAGCCGCTCCGAAAACGGAAACAGGTGCTCCGGTAGTAACCAAACAACCGACAGCTTCCAAAAAAGACGGTGTGAAATCTCCGCTTCCGGGCGTTATCCTCGACATAAAAGTGAAAGAAGGGGATACCGTGAAGAGAGGCCAGACGATCATCATCCTTGAGGCTATGAAGATGGAAAACAACATCAATGCCAATAAAGACGGAAAAGTAGCAGAAATTAAAGTTAATAAAGGAGATTCTGTACTTGAAGGTACAGACCTCGTAATCATTGAATAATTATGGGAGATTTCGTATCATTCTTAGGGAATAACCTTGTTGACTTCTGGGGATACACCGGTTTTGCGAACGCGACACCCGGACATCTTTTCATGTTGCTAATCGGTCTCTTCTTTATCTACCTTGCCGTAGCCAAAGAATTTGAACCGATGCTGCTGATCCCCATTGGCTTCGGTATTCTGATCGGTAATATTCCATTCAATATGGAAGCCGGATTAAAAGTGGGTATTTACGAAGAAGGTTCGGTACTGAACATCCTTTATCAAGGAGTAACCTCCGGCTGGTATCCGCCGCTCATTTTCCTGGGTATCGGAGCCATGACGGACTTCTCGGCGCTGATCTCCAACCCCAAATTGATGCTGATCGGAGCTGCCGCGCAATTCGGTATCTTCGGCGCGTATATCATTGCCCTGCTCATTGGATTCGAACCCAACCAGGCGGGTGCTATCGGTATCATTGGCGGTGCCGACGGACCGACGGCCATCTTCCTTTCGTCCAAACTGGCTCCCAACCTGATGGGTGCCATCGCTGTGTCAGCCTATTCTTACATGGCGCTGGTGCCGGTGATACAGCCACCTATCATGCGTGCGCTAACCACCAAACACGAGCGTCTGATCCGCATGAAACCACCGAGAATAGTATCGCATACGGAAAAAGTAATCTTCCCCATCGTGGGTCTGTTGCTTACATGCTTCCTGGTTCCTTCGGGTCTGCCTTTGCTGGGTATGCTGTTCTTCGGTAATCTTCTGAAAGAAAGTGGAGTAACCCGTCGTTTGGCAAATACGGCCAGTGGTCCGTTGATCGATGTGATCACTATCCTGTTGGGACTGACTGTGGGAGCTTCTACCCAAGCTTCACAATTCCTCACCTGGGATTCTATCTTGATCTTTATCCTCGGTGCATTCTCTTTCATCATCGCAACAGCGTCAGGTGTCATGTTTGTCAAATTCTTCAATCTATTCTTGAAGAAAGGCAATAAGATCAATCCGCTGATTGGTAATGCAGGTGTATCCGCCGTACCCGACTCGGCACGTATTTCACAGGTAATCGGTTTGGAATATGATCCGACCAACTATCTGCTGATGCACGCCATGGGTCCTAACGTAGCGGGGGTTATCGGTTCGGCTGTAGCTGCCGGTATCCTGCTCGGATTCCTCATGTAAACGATATTTTTTCATTAGTAAGGTAGACGTCCTTCTTTTCGCAAAGAAGGGCGTCTTTTTTTTGCGTTAATCTATCTAAAAGATATTACGAACCTTTCGTAGAATGGATATTTTTACTAACTTGCGGACAATAAAACAATACGTCCTATGAGAACAAGAACAATGAAACCACTCTTCCTTATTTTCTGTCTTTGCCTCAGTCCCCTACTGATGGGCCAGAATCAAAACAAAATTCAGGAAGCAATGGCAAACTATGACTACGAGACTGCCGTTGAACTGATAAACAAGGAACCTCCCACCATCCCACTGTTAATGCAGAAAGCAAAAGCCCTGAAAGGAATCGGCAGCAATGCGGAAGCTCTACGTTCCATCCGCCAAGTGATAGCGGAAGACTCCACCAACCAACAGGCACACATCGAAGCAGCGGAATGCTGTAAAGCAATGGCCAAGTACAACGATGCGCTGGACTACTACCGGAAAGCCATCAGCCTGAATCCCAAAAACAAGTATGCCCGTTTGCAATTCATCAACCTGCTTTGCAACACCAAAAACTATGCTGAGGCTTTTGGAGAAAGTTCAATGATGTCCGAAACGGACAGTTCGGCCGTAGTGCTCCACCTACAGGCTCAAAGCCTTGAAGGGATGCAACAGATACTACCGGCTATCGGTTGCTATGAAGTCATTCAGGATAAATATCCGGACGATTATCTGGCTGCGGCCAAACTCGGAAACCTGAACATTGTGGCTGGATATCCCGAATATGCCATCCAAGCTACCGAACGCTATAGGGAACGGGACTCCACCAACCTGATTGTCAACCAGCAAAACGCTCTCGCCTACTGCCACGCCGAACAATATCCGACAGCCATCAAGCGCTATGAAAAGCTGTGCCAACAGGGGGACAGCAGTACACAGACCTTATACTACCTGGGAGTCAGCTATTACGCAGATGAATATTATTACGAAGCGCACGCGTGTTTCAGCAAACTGCAAAAAGAGATGGAAGAAAATCCCAATCTGCTCTATTATCTGGGACGTTGCTGCGCCAAGACTTCCTGGAAAAAAGAAGGCATCGAACACCTGGAGAAAGCTATCGAACTGACCATTCCCAAAGACAGCACCATGATCCGACTTTACAAAGGCTTGGTGGATTGTTGTAAACTGGCTCAGGATACTCCAAAGCAAATCCAGGCTCTCAGAGAACTGTACAAATATGACAAGACGAACCATAAACTTCTTTATGACATCGCCTGGAACTATTCATATCAACTCAAAGACAACAAATCGGCCGAACGTTATCTGCAGGCTTTCTTAAAAACCCGAAAGGCGAATGCCAGGAAAGAAGAACCGGTGAGTGAGAAAGGGGAACTTGTACTCGGACTTGAAAATTATTACAACGCTGCCGAAAATTGGCTGAAAGACTTACAGAAAGAAAAGTTCTTCAAAGAAGGAATACCGTTAGAAAGTCAGAAACAATAGAATCTGTCCCCCCCATGAAACATTGGATACTCCTCCTCTATCTGGGGTTCAGCGTAGTGCTGCAAGCCCAGAACACCGCCTCCGTTCAAGAAGCAATGGCAAACTATGACTATAAAACGGTGATCAGACTGATTGATGAAGAAAGTGCATCACCACAGTTACTCATACAGAAAGCCAAAGCTTTAAAAGGTTTAGGGCGTACCGCCGAAGCCCTGTCCACTTTGCAACATATCATTATCGAGCTGCCCGAAAATCAGCAGGCATTGGTAGAGGCAGCAGAATGTTGCAGGCAATTGAGCAAATTTAACGAGGCCTTGGGGTATTATCGGAAGGTGATGGAACTCAATCCCGAACATATTTACGCACACTTGCAATACACCCGCTTGTTATACAACTATCAGCGATACGGCGATGCATTGCGTGAGAGTATCGCATTGGCCAGGAAAGACAGTTCCGCCACCGTATTGCGACTGATGGCGGAAAGCATGGAAGGAGCCGGCATGCCGGTAGAAAGTATGTTTTGCTATCTTTCCATCATCAGGAAATATCCCTCCGACTATCTCTCGGTAGCTAAGCTGGGCAGTATCTTCAATACAATGAAAGATTACGAAGGGGCAATTGCCCTGACAGAGGCATACCGCCGGACGGACAGCACCAATGTAGAAGTGAACCGTCAAAACGCACTGGCGTATTGTCTGCGCAAAGAATATCCCACCGCCATCAAACGTTATCAGGATCTGACCGCCCGGGGAGACAGCACACTGCTGACATGTTATTATCTGGGAGTCAGCTACTACGCTACGAAAGAATACTATAAAGCACGCGATTGGCTGCTCAAAGCAAAATCATGCCAGTCACCCGGCGCCAACCTACTCTACTATTTGGGACGTTCGTGCTCCAAGACATTATGGAAACAAGAGGGAATAGGATATCTGAACCAGGCTATCGCCCTGACTATCCCCGCCGACAGTATCATGGAGCGCTTATACTCAGGCTTGGCAGACTGCTACAGGCAAACCAAGCAAACCCGGGACCAAATCAAGGCTACCAAAGAACAATACAAATATGCCCCTGACAAGCATATTTTACTTTATAACTTGGCGTTCTTATCGGACAAAATTGAAGATACTAAAGCCACAGAGCATTACTTGCAGGCTTTTCTGCGAACAAAATCCAAACAAAATGCAGTACTACAGCAGCCGGATGATGACGAAGAAGAACCCGCACCCTACATAGATTACTACAAAAGTGCCACCAATAAATTGGAAAGCATCCGAAAAGAGAAATTCTTAAAGGGAGAAAAGTGAATTGATCGGATAGATGCATCGTTTCGGACAATTCACCACTGAGTGCAGACAGAGTTTCACAGAGGGAGAATAATGGAAAATAAATTTGAAGATGTGCGGTAGAAGGCACAGTGGCACGTAACCGAAGTCACATCGGCACGCAGCCGAAATTACGGTGCTGTATAGCTAAAGTTACGGTGCTGTGTAGATAAAGTTACGGTGCTGCGTAGCCAAAGTTACGGTGCTGCGTAGATAAAGTTACGGTGCTGCGTAGCCGAAGTTACGGTGCTGCGTAGATAAAGTTACGGTGCTGCGTAGCCGAAGTTACGGTGCTGCGTAGCCGAAGCTATGACGGCATCTCCTTTTCCGGACGTCACGTTCACCTGATTGCATCGAAAAGTGCTCCTTATCGGTTGAGCTCCATCCCGGAGAATTCTCCAATGAAAACGTTTGCATAAATAGATGGCACACAGTAAGAAAGAAAACGGAAAACAATCCGATGATTTACCCTATATTAGCAACATTAAATAATAACGAGCTAATATCATGAAAAAATTATTGTTACTCTTAGGTTCATTCCTACTGTCATTAACCACTTATGCAGCCATGAACATATCCAAAATCGATCCGCCCTGCTGGTTCACCGGTATGAACAATCCGGAACTCCAGTTAATGGTATACGGTGAAGGCATCGGCCAGGCATCCGTATCAGTAAATTATCCCGGTGTATCGCTCAGCAGCATCGTGAAACTGGAAAGCAACAATTACCTGCTTGTCTACCTGCATCTCGATAAAGAAGTAAAGCCGGGCAAGATGCCCATCACATTTACGGTCGGAAAGAAGAAATTGGTGAAAGAGTACGAATTGAAAGCACGCAGCAAAGCCGGAGTCGATCACAAAGGTTTTGACGCATCGGATGCATTATACCTGCTGATGCCGGACCGTTTTGCCAATGGCAATCCGGATAACGACCGGATAGAAGGCATGGCCGAATATAAAGTGGACCGCAACGACCCGAACGCACGTCACGGAGGCGACCTGGCCGGTATCGAACAAAATCTGGACTATTTTACCGACTTGGGAGTGACCGCACTCTGGTTCACCCCGGTACTCGAAAATAATATGAAAGGCGGCTCATATCACGGATATGCAACAACCGATTATTACAAGGTAGACCCACGTTTCGGCACTAACGAGGAATATCGCTCACTGATAGCGAAAGCCCACAACCGGGGCATTAAGGTCGTGATGGACATGATCTTCAATCATTGCGGAGTAGAACATCCCTGGATCAAGGACATGCCTTCAAAGGACTGGTTCAACCATGCGGACTTCAAGAACAACTTTGTGCAAACTTCCTACAAGCTGACTCCACATGTAGATCCGTATGCCTCGGAGTACGATTTCGACCAGATGAACAACGGCTGGTTCGTGGAAGCCATGCCTGACCTCAACCAAAAGAACCCTCACGTATACAAATACCTCTTGCAGAACAGCCTGTGGTGGATTGAGTACGCCGATATCGACGGCATCCGGATGGACACCTACCCGTATGCCGATTACGATGCCATGAGCAACTGGATGAAAGAACTGAACGAAGAATACCCCAACTACAACACGGTGGGCGAAACCTGGGTTACCGAACCGGCCTATACAGCCTGGTGGCAGAAAGACTCCAAACTCTCCGCCCCGCGCAACAGTCACTTGAAAACAGTCATGGATTTCAGCTTCTTCGACAAAGTCAACACGGCCAAGAATGAACAAACGGACACTTGGTTCAAAGGATTGGACCGTGTCTACAACAATTTTGTATACGATTATCTGTATCCCAATCCGGCTTCCGTACTGGCTTTCATCGAGAATCATGACACCGACCGTTTCTTGGGTGAAGGCGAAAACCTCGATATGCTGAAACAGGCCTCCACCCTTTTATTGACCACCCGACGCATCCCGCAACTCTATTATGGAACGGAGGTGATGATGAACGGAGTAAAGAGTAAAAGCGACGGCTATGTACGAAAGGACTTCCCGGGCGGATGGGCGGACGATAAAGAGAATGCCCTGACTCCCGAGGGACGTACCCGATTGCAGAATGAAAGCTATAACTTCTACCGCAACCTGCTGAACTGGCGTAAGGGCAACGATGTGATCGCCAAAGGCAGCATGAAACAGTTCATGGTGCAGCACGGCGTATATGCTTATGCACGCCAATATAAAGGGAAAACGGTATTCGTCCTGTTGAACGGTACGGATAAAGAGGTGAAACTTCCCCTGAAATACTATGCCGAAGTGCTGAAAGACAAGACTCAAGGAAAAGACGTCATTAGCGGAAAAGTAACGGCACTCAATGAAGAACTGACAATGGCACCCCGCCAATCGATGGTTATAGAGCTTTAATCTCACACCGGTTATAACCGCATAAGCAAAGGGCACAAAGGATTTCACCCGACATCCTCTGTGCCCTTTGTGTAGCCTAATGCGAATAATAATAGTTAAACGTTTGACTATTATCGGAGAATATTCCTACCTTTGCACCGACTAAAAGAATACGACGATGACCAATAACGAATCGGCACGCGAGCTCGTCCTACAAACCTTACGAACCCGGATGGCATTCCGCCAGGCCGTTCAGCGGGTACTCAAACGTCACAACGTGGATATGACCTTCGAGATGCTGCAAGTAATGAACTGCCTGTGGAACAAACAAGGCATCAGCCAGCAATCCCTGGCTGAGAAAACAGCAAAGGACAAGGCTTGCCTGACCAATCTGATTAATAATCTGGAAAAGAAAAACTGGGTGATACGGAAGGAAGGCCCCTCCGACCGCCGAAACCGCCTGATTTTCCTGACACCCCAAGGCGAAGAACTTGCCCTCACCGTGAAACCCCTGATCAACGATATCTATGCCCAAACCGGAGCAGAGATGGAGGCAAGCCGGATAACGGAATGCATCGAAGACCTGAAGAGACTGCATGAAGTGCTCAATGAGATCTAAAAGAAATCCACCATGTCCACCCGTCAGATAAAGCTAAAACAATTGAGAAGACTGAAGTTCAGGAACATCTTTCTCAACACAGTATGCATCCTGCTGGCATTGGCAGGTATTTCATGGACAGTAAACTACTTCTGGAAATACGCCCGCTACGAGATAACCAATGATGCCGTAGTGGATCAATACATCGCTCCGCTAAACATCCGGATACCGGGCTATATCAAAGAAGTACGTTTTACCGAACACCAGTATGTTCATGCCGGCGACACGTTACTGATACTGGACGACCGGGAATACCGGATCCGGCTGAAAGACGCGGAAGCGGCCTTGATGGATGCCTTGGGATCAAAGGAAGTGTTAAACTCCGGCATCCGGACTTCAGGAGTAAATGTAGCCGTGCAGGAAGCCAACATAGCCGAAACACTGGCACACCTTTCACAGCAAGAAGCGGAACTGAACCGATATACCCGGCTCCTGAAAAAGCAGGCCGTCAGCCAACAGGATTATGAACTGGCCAAAGCGAACTTCGAAGCGACCCGGGCAAGATACAACGCCCTGTTGCGACAAAAAGAAGCGGCCCAATCGCAGTATTCCGAAACCAGCAAACGCAGTACAGGCGCCGAAGCCAATATCCTCCGGAAGGAGGCCGACCTGGAGATGGCCCGACTAAACCTGTCGTATACCGTTGTCACCGCACCCTATGACGGATACACGGGACGACGTACACTTGAACCGGGACAGTTCGTACAAGGCGGACAAACTCTTTCCTACCTGGTACGGGGCAATGACAAGTGGGTGACAGCCAATTATAAAGAGACTCAAATAGCCCATATCTATATCGGGCAAAAAGTCCGCATCAAAGTAGATGCTTTCAGCGGACGCACTTTTCACGGGACCGTAACCGCCATTTCCGAAGCCACCGGATCGAAATACTCCCTGGTACCGACCGACAATTCGGCAGGAAACTTCGTCAAAGTGCAGCAACGCATTCCGGTCCGCATCGATCTCAATGACGCCTCACCCGAAGAGATGGAATGCCTCCGTGCAGGGATGATGGTAGAAACGGAGGCGGTCCGCCCTTAGGCTTATGGTGAAGCTCAATCTGCCTACCCGTCCCTGGGTGCCTCAATGGTTGGGCATCGTGACCATGTTTATTGTCATCTTTCCCATCACCCTGCTCAACGGTGCCTACACAGGAAGTATGGTCGAAGTATCGAACACGCTGGGAGTATTGAGCGAAGATATTACCATGGCTTACTATTCAGCTTCGGTAGGGATGGCTGTTGCCTATCCCATCGTACCGAAAATACGCACCATAGCCACTCCGAAAACCTTACTGCTTACCGACCTGCTGCTACAGATATTCTTCAGCCTGGTATGCGCCAAAACCGGTAGTATGGACGTCATCATGGTATGCAGTTTCTGTATGGGATTTCTCAAAGCCTTCGTCATGTTGGAGTTCATCATCCTGATCCGCCCGCTCTTCAGTCCGAAAAACGTACGAAGTGAATTTTATGCCTACTTCTACCCCATCGTTTTCTCCGGAGGTCAGCTATCGATGGCTATCACCGCTCAACTGGCCTATCACTACCAATGGCAGCACATGTACTATTTTGTCACCATCCTCTTGCTGATCGCCCTTCTGTTCGTCATCTGTTTCTTCCGCTATGCAAGGCGTCCCATGCACATTCCGTTCAAAGAGATGGACGGAAGAAGCATGTTCATCATCGCCACCGCTTTCCTGCTAACGCTCTATACATTTACCTACGGGAAAACACTCGATTGGTTCGCATCCCCGAAGATCAGAGTATATGTATTCGTCATCCCGCTCCTGATAGTTCTCTTCATCCATCGGCAGCGTACACAAGGCAAACCCTTTGTCAGCCTGAAACCACTCTTTCTGCATAAATCCATCATCGGATATGGCTTCATGGTACTCGCCATGTTCCTGACAGCCACCAGTTCACTGGTAACCAACTATATGAACAGCATCATCCGGGTAGACAGCATACACGCCAATTCGCTGAGCCTGTGGCTATTGCCCGGATATGTGGTAGGAGCCGTCATTTGCTTCTGGTGGTTCCGATGGCAACGATGGAGGTTTCGCTTCCTCATTTCAGGAGGTATGTTCTGCTACGTCATCTATCTGGCTATCCTCTACTTTGGTATCACCCCTTATGGAACTTATGAAATGCTCTACCTCCCCATCCTGTTCCGGGGAGTGGGGATGATGGTCATATTCATTGCGTTCGGTGTGTTTGTTGTCGAAGATTTAGACCCGCGCCTGACGTTGTCCAATGCCTTCTTCCTGATTTCATTCCGCTCAGTATTGGCTCCGGTCCTGTCCGCTTCGTTCTTTAACAACATGCTTTACTATCTGCAGGCAAAGGGGATGAACATTCTTTCGGAAAACATGACGCTGACCAATCCGCTGGCCGAACAAAAATACAATCAGGCATTGAGCAATGCCCTGGCGCAAGGGCACGAATTCGGCGAGGCCGGACAATTGGCAGCCAACAGCCTGTACTCCACTTTGCAGCAGCAATCCCTGCTGCTTGCCCTGAAAACCCTGATCGGCTATGTACTGATACTGGCACTGGTGATTGCTGTCATCGCAGCGTTCATTCCTTTCCATAAAACGCTGAAGGTGGCTGTAGTGAAGACGGGTGACGATATGGTATAATGAGAAGGGATACAAAAAAGCCACCCAATTGCTTGAGTGGCTTCTTAAAATATAAATTAAATCAAGTAAAACTTTTAAATACTAGATTTGGAATTTATTCAGCTAACTTGTTGTCAGAACCCAGCACGTTGATAATTTTGTGCTTGTAGAGTTTTTCCATATTGTCGCGAGCCGGTCCCAGATATTTACGCGGGTCGAACTCAGCCGGTTTTTCTGCGAATACCTTACGGATAGCAGCAGTCATAGCCAGGCGAGAGTCTGAGTCGATGTTGATTTTGCAAACAGCAGACTTAGCGGCTTTACGCAGTTCCTCTTCAGGAATACCGATAGCAGCTTTCAGTGCACCACCAAACTGGTTGATAGTTGCAACCTCTTCTTCAGGAACTGAAGATGATCCGTGAAGAACGATAGGGAATCCCGGAAGTTCTTTCATTACACCGTCCAATACGTCGAATGCCAACGGAGGAGGAACCATACGGCCTGTCTTCGGATCGATGTGGCACTGTTCCGGAGTAAATTTGTAAGCACCGTGAGAAGTACCGATAGAGATAGCCAATGAATCGCAACCTGTCTTGGTAACGAAATCAACTACTTCGTCCGGTTCAGTATATGTGTGGTGGTCAGAAGAAACTTCGTCTTCTACACCTGCCAATACGCCAAGTTCACCTTCTACAGTTACATCGAACTGGTGAGCGTATTCAACAACTTTCTTAGTCAGAGCAACGTTTTCGTCGTAAGGAAGGTGAGAACCGTCGATCATTACAGAAGAGAAGCCTGAGTCGATACAGCTTTTGCAAGTTTCGAAAGTATCTCCGTGGTCGAGGTGCAAAACGATTTCAGGATTTTTGCAGCCGAGTTCTTTTGCATATTCTACAGCACCCTGAGCCATGTAACGCAACAATGTAGCGTTAGCATACTGACGAGCACCTTTTGATACCTGCAAAATAACCGGAGACTTAGTTTCTACAGCAGCCTTGATGATAGCCTGCATCTGTTCCATATTGTTGAAGTTGAATGCAGGGATTGCATATCCACCCTTGATAGCCTTAGCAAACATATCTCTAGTGTTTACCAGACCTAAATCTTTGTAATTAACCATTTTGTTTAAAAGTTTATTGTTAGTGAATTAAAAATTCTATGCAAAAGTAAGAATAATCCTTTGAATAGAGAAACCCTCGGGCGGAAATATCCGTTTGAGGAGCGTAATTCAATTCTATTTCAAATTATTTCCCATCCTTTAAGAGCTGTTTGTAATGTCTACGTAGCAAATAAAGGTTTTTTATTGTTTCCTCATATATATAATGGTAGGCAAATGATCGCTGTAACCATCCAACCACACTCTGCCACCATATGTACGCAGGGGTGCACCCTTATATTTACCATCCTGCTGAAACAGGTAATCGCGCATGAAAACTTCATTGTGATCATATTTCAATCCTTTTGTGGCTTGAAGCAGCGTGGGCGAAAGGATGATCTGATCGAACAGATTCCATTTGCCGCGATAGAGCAAAGTGCCCACTCCCTTATCTTCCAGCGTCACCCACCAGGGGTTGTAAAGGTCATCTTCAGTCATATCCTCGACGTGTTTCTTTGCCCCCAGTACGGCAAGGCTCAAGTCCATCGGATCGTCGTTGAGGTCGCCCATGATAATCAGTTTCAAGTCCGGATCCGTACGCATCAGCGAGTCCTTCAATGCCTTCACCTGCATGGCAGCGTGCACGCGTACCGGTTCCGCCGCCCCCCGAGAGGGCCAGTGGTTGACTATCAGGCAGACTTTATCACCCGCCAGCTCGCCGCCTACAATCAGGAATCCACGGGTTTTGTGGATGGTATCTCCCTCGAAAGGAGTGGAAAGCACCAATGCCGTCGCATGGGGAGTGAATTGTTTGGGGTCATACAGCAACGCACAGTCGATGCCCCGTTTGTCAGGTCCTTCATAATGTATGTATCGATAACCTCCGGCAGCCAGTTCGGGTTGGCGAATCAGATCGTCAAGCACGCGCCGGTTCTCCACCTCCGCCACACCGATTGCAGCAGGTCCTGCCGGTACTTTATCACGCGAAAGTTCACCCAGCACCTTGGACAGATTCTTCAGTTTCGAACGATATTTCTCCGAGTTCCACCCCTTTGCCGCATCCGGAAGATATTCATAATCGTTTTTTCCCGTATCATGAATGGTATCAAACAGATTCTCAAGATTGTAAAAAGCTACGCTGTACAGCCTGTCCGCATGATCCTGTGCCCGGCCACCGACCGCCAGCAACAATAAAAAGTTGAATGCAATAATTAGTTTCTTCATATATTTATTTTTGAGTTCACCACAGATTATACGGATTAGCACAGATTCTTCAATTTCCAATGAAATAAATCTTCAATCTGTACCAATCCGTGTAATCCTGTGGTGAATGTGATTCATTTCTTGCCTGTTTAAAGTCCTTTTTTAGATTTAAAACCAAGCACCCTTAGGTTTAAAACCAAAAGGATCTACCTTTTAAACCAACGAAACTTAACCCGTCACCCCTGCAAAAGTCTTAAAAAAAAGCGAGAATACGACTTTTTTTCCAAAACTTTTTTCCTAAGAAACAAAAAAGCATTATCTTTGCGACCTGAAAAATGACCATTACACTATTCTTACCAAATAGTAAAACGATATAATAATTTAAAAAACGAATATTAAAATGAAAAAAGGTCTTCATCCTGAATCATACCGTCCGGTAGTATTCAAAGATATGTCAAACGGTGATATGTTTTTGTCTAAATCAACTGTAGCTACAAAAGAGACCATCGAATTCGAAGGTGAAACTTATCCGTTACTGAAAATCGAAATCTCTAACACTTCTCACCCGTTCTATACAGGTAAATCTACATTGGTAGATACAGCCGGACGTGTTGACAAGTTCATGAGCCGCTACGGTAACCGTAAGAAATAATAGGTCGGATCATCCGATTGATAAAAAATAAGCTGCCCCAATATTGAGGCAGCTTATTTTTTTGCCCTAAAGCCACTCCGCAAAGGAAACTGCTCCCCAAAGCATACGGAATAAAATCCATCCCCTGTTTTATATTGATAGCACCCAATGGGCGAATAGAAAAATACTGGAAAGGATATGCCATGCACCACTCCGGCATGGAGAAAGAGATCATGGAAATAATTCTCCCAAGTCCCTCACCTACAGAAGCATCAAAGTAAAAACAGCTTTCCAGAAGCAATATATACTTTTATAGGGAAAACCCTATGGCACAATAGGAGAAAAAACAGCGCTGTAGGAAACTTCTTTCGTATCTTCGTAACATCTAATCATAAATTCACTAAAAAAGATACGACTATGAAACGACTGACTATCCTATTTATGCTCTTTCTGACCTCGTGCATGCTCTATGCCAAAGACCGGAAAGGAAATGACCTCAGCGGTCCCATTGCACTGAAAGGCGAATTGACCGAAAAGTACCAAAACTACACGAAAGGTACTCCTGTCGTCATCCGGGGAGTACGAAAAATGCGCATTTCACCCGATGAAACGGCAGGCATCACCTATGCCGTGGAAATAGACGGGCTGCAATATCCTGTCGGGGCAGAAGAAGCCGGTAAGATCATCCGGCTGAAACCGGCGACAGTCCTTGAATACTGGCAAGGCGTTTACTTGTCACAAGGCATGTATGATTACTACAATCGGAAAGGTTATCGTTACAAGATGCGACAGGAACTGGACGAGGAGTGCCTGGACTATCTGGATAAACTCAACGAAATAGCCTACAAAGACGCCTACATTCAAGACTATGTACAGGCCATTTTTGCCAAAGTCAATCCCGGCGAAATAGATACGAACCGTCCGGAACGACTGAATGTACGCATCATTCAGTCACCCGAACCAGATGCCTATATGCTACCCAACGGGGCCATGCTAGTAAGCACCGGACTTCTCTGTACCATCGATTCGGAAGAAGAACTGGAAGCTATTATCGCCAACGAAATGGTTCATTTCATCCTCGATCATCAGGTGGATAATGTGTCACGTGCCGAAACCCGCGCCAAACGGGCCGCTTTCTGGGCGGATGTATTGGGGACAGTAGCCATGGCGGCCGACGATACCAACTGGATGTATGGATATGACGAACGGGTGGGTGCCATCGAGTTGGCAGCCAGCATCGGAACCATTGCCGCTCTGATCAACGTGCGTACAGTGAATCGCCTGGGTATGGATTACAACAGCAAACAGGAGCTGCAAGCCGACCGGATTGCCCGCGATTACCTTGCCTTCAAAGGGATGAACCCCAATGCTCTCTCTTCTGCCATCAATAAAATAAAAGAGTTTTATGGCTCAGTCCATCGCTACGACAACCTGACACGCTACGGCAGCTACGGTCTGTTGAAGGAGCGCCTTGCCAAACTGGGAGAAACCGAAAGCATACACAGCCATATGTTTGAGAAAATGACCTCGGACATCGTGACTTTCAATGCTGCCATGTATCAGGGAGACAAACGCTATAAAATGGCGGAACAACTGGCTCAGAAGAACATAGACAATCGGGTGGCCTCCGATCATGACTACGTGATTCTGGTCAAAGCACGTATGGCCCAGGAGAATACCCCGGAGAGCAACGAAGCTTGTATGAAACTATTGGAAAAGGCCCGGGAAATTGCCACCGCACGCAATCTGGATATCAACAAACAGGAGATTCTGTTGCTGATGCGCATGAACAAACAGGCAAAAGCCGCCGACAAGCTGAGAGAGTATCTGGACCTGCTGGCCGAATATAAACAGCAAAACGACATGAACACCCAGGAATCCGAATGGATCGGAGAAGAACTGGACTGGGCTAGCAAAATGCTTTCAAAAATCAGTCTGCTATAGTCGCTATCTTAAAATTCCATAAAGGGTGTAGCCATACAGCCGGTATAGCTACACCCTTTATTACAGATGGCTACACCTTCCGGAGCAAAGGGTGTAGCCCTTTTATAGAATCAGAAATTGATATAGACGCGACATTCGTGGGCAGGTATCGTCAGACCGGTCGGTATCGAAGTCACATGAAGTTTCGTGCCATCCAGATAGTTTGTCCAGACTCCCGTTACCGGAAAAGAAGTGATTGCCTCTATCGGCTTAGCGGTAAAATTACCAACTACGACCAACCTCTTGCCGTTGGTTGCTGCAAGAGTCAGGAAACGTCCTCCGGTCCAGTTGGCTGTCTTCACCAACCAGGAGAACGTGCTCCCCGGATTAAAGAGTTCAGAATGTTCCCGCCTCAACTTCAACAGTTTTGCATATGTATTGCACAACCCTTTCCGAGCTTCATTGTCCAGATATTCCCAGTGCAGAGGTTTCCTACCTGTCCGTCCCCCTTCTTCAATCGACACATCGTATCCCATTTCACCAAACTGCCATACCATCTTAGGACCGGGTGCCGTGAAAAAGAATGAAGCATTCGCAGCAAGCTGTTTCATACGGACATTTATATCCGATTTTAAAGGTCCCTCGCCATAAGCAATCTGCTTAAAGGCTGTCCGCTCTTCGTCATGGCTTTCCATAAAGCCAACCCACCCTCCGTAGGGCATTGTTGTTCCGAAAGTAACCAATGGTGTAAAATCACTGTTTGACGGATACCCCATTGCCGACTGGCAATAAGCATTGTTCAGGTTACGCCAAAGTTGCATGCCTTCTTCGGCCAATTTGCTCTCCTCTTTTTCGTCACAGAAATGCTCCAGGATGACGACTGCCTCCGGATTCACCTCACGAACTGTCTCGTTATAATCTTTCAGGATGGCAATACGCGAAGCGTCATAATTTCCGGCAGTGGCCTCCGTACTGCTGTTTTGTGTAAAGCCCTTTGTCATGTCGAAACGAAAGCCATCGATGCGATATTCCTCCAGCAGGAACTTCAGGTTCCGTTTCACAAATGCACGTACCAAAGGCGAGTCATGATTGAAATCATGAAAGACACCGTAGGGATGAGGTTCTTTCACATTAAACCAAGGGTTATCGGCTGCCGTACGGTTATTTTTGGTATCCCAATACAAACGGGCAAAAGGATGCGAACCACTGGCATGGTTGTAGACAACATCAAAAAGAACAGCCATACCCGCTTCGTGGCATTTATCGATAAAAGCCTTATACATATGATCGGTACCGTAAGCCTTGTCCAAAGCAAAATAGAAACAAGGATTGTATCCCCAGCTGTCATTGCCATCGAACTCCTGCACCGGCATCAACTCAACAGCATTGAAACCTAAACTTTTCAGATATCCTATCTTCTCCATAGCACCGTTCAGATCGCCTGTGGCAGTGAAATCACGCAACAACAGTTCATAGATCATCAGATTATTTTTATCGGGTATCCGGAAGTTTTTAACCTTCCATTCATAAGAATCCCCTTGTATTTTGAATACAGAGGCAATGCCGACAGCACCCTTGGGATACTCTTTCGCATCGGGGTAGGTAGAAGAGGGAATGTATTTATCGTTATCCGGATCGAGTATCTTACGGCTATAAGCATCAGCCAGACGAAGAATCTCCCCGGCCCTTGTACCGACATAATACTGAAAAGCATATTCACGGGTAGGCTGAAGTCCGGTCAGTGTAATCCACCAGCAGCCCGCAGCATCATCCCGGTTCATTTGGCTGTTGCTTTCATTACTCAACTTCCAGTCATTAAAATCACCCACGACATGGGCAAAATCCTTATGTCCCCCTTTCTTGTCTTTATCATACAGCACCAACGTGACTGTGGATGCGTCTATCAGATTGATTCCTTCCTGCAGACCGCCAGGCATAGAAGCATATCTGACAGCCGCGGGTTCAAAGGGTTTATACAGATGATCGGTAACAGAGACAAACGAGTCTCCGTCCGTTCCTTTCTTGCTCCCGTCGGCACTGCGAATCACGACACCCAATTGCCGAACCGGTGTTTCGTTCGAACCAAACCATTGACGGATCGAAGGTGCCAGCGTAATACTCCAGATATTATCTGCCACCCGGACCATTTTACATTTATCCACATTGGTATTCCACTCCGCAGGCACATACATCCAGGTCCCTTCTGACACCACTCCCGTATGTACATACACATCACCCGCATAACCATAGAGCGGGGAAGTTTTCGTCGCTTTAAAATATAGCGTCAATTGCCTGTCAGCATCCGGAGTCTCAGGTCGGAAACTCAGTCCGTCGTCACATCTTCCCTCCTGCGTGATCCGGATTTTTTCCGAAAGGCTGCCGCTCCTGATGACAATCTCTCCTTCACGCCCGGCCACTCCCTCATTGGGAGCCACCGTAAAAGCCAAGTTGGTAACCACCAGTCCGCGGGTATTGGCCTGCGAAATCCAACTACGATCCACTTCCGGAATTTCGACCTCAAATGTTATATTGGCTTTTACTTCCACCTGCACAGTTCCTCCTTCCTTGCCCACTTCGAAACGGGAAGCTGTCAGTGTCAGTGCATCTTTCTGCTTTTGTGAAACGGTAAAACTTTTTTCAATTCCTCCCGCCACCAGGGTCAGCTTGACGCTACGGCTGTCATAATCAGCATTTTCCTGTATACTGATAGTCACAGAAGCATCGCCCGCTGTTCCCGAAGATGGAGACACCGTACACCAGTCTGCCGCTCTGCGTGTATCCGTATCGGTGGTCAGCGAGATCCGCCATGGACGTCCTGACGAGAACGATAGATTCCGGGTTCCCGAAGTAGCGGCAAAATCAATGCCTTGCTCAAAAAAAATCTCACTATCAGAAGAAAGAATCAGAGAATCGGTTTCTTTCTCTTCCGACGAGCAACCGAAACCAATCAGCGGAAGCAGGAGGAGCAGAAACGGAAAAGTTAAATATTTCATAGATTAAAAGGTATTATTGTATATAAAAAAGGATGCCAACCTTATGCAGGTTGACATCCGAAGTATCTTCCTGGCATTTCTCTTCCAGATAGAGAAATACAGGATTATTTTTTAGTCATGGTCGCCGTTTTAGCATCCGGATTCAATACAATGGTATAGGCTCCGGCTGTCACTTTCATATTAGCACCATCCTGAGTCAATGCCCCCAGGCTGCCACCCAGATTGACAGTCCAAGCACCGTCCCATCTGAATTTCATCTCACCGGCTACCAGAGTGACGTCCACCGACCAGAGTTTAGTTGCCGGATCATAATTCATCACAGTTCCTTTGTCCCATCCACCGGGTGTGGCATCACCAATTATCTCCCAACCGGTCTTGGTCAACGAGGCTGTCAGCTTCTTCATATCGGCACCTACCCGATAGTATCCGGCTGTTTCAATCTTGATATTATCGCCGTCGCTGGGCATCAGAACAAATGTCCCTATGTTCTTAGCTTCATCCCAACTGATAGGGCCCATCATACCGATCCATACCCCGGCATCCCAGAATTTAAATTTGGTATCGGCATCAAAATAAAATGTTCCGGTATAGATAAAGTCGCGGGCAGCAGATTGCACTTTGTAACAATCATCTTTAGTAGCGTCCCATCCCTGATAGCTCCCCGGTAATGCCATTTCCGCACTCGACAATTCAATGGTAGTTTCTACCATGCTATAAGAATATTTACCGGCATTTGTCAGATTCATAGTGATCACGTATGGGCTGGCTTTCAACACCTTAAAATTATTAGGCCCTGCCACCAGTTCGCCTTCAAGTTCGGACTCCTTACCGGATACCGCTCCGTAGTTATCGGAATCCCAGTTATTGTTCGACCTGAATTTAAACTCTTTGTCAAGCAATGAAGTAGTAACCGTCCATAAGCGGGTGGTGGCGTCATAGTCCATTTGCGTGTCCTTATCCCAACCACCGGAAGTAGCGTCTCCCACCACTCCCCATACAAGGGGTTCGGTCTGTTCCACCTTACCTTCGGCATCTACTTTGATCCCGTAGAATCCTTTTTTAGCAGCCGTCTGATCCTTTGCCAGAACCTTGGTAAGATCACTTCCGTCTATAATAGCATACGAAACACCATCCGCATCGAAGTTGGCATATCCCTGGTATACCCCGTCACCATCGGGATCGCCCAACAGGTAAGCATTCGTATAGTCCCAGTCCGGATAGCCCACGGCCACATAAGCGAACTTCCAGTCAACCGCATTCGGATCAAAAAGAGTCGCCTTAAAAGTAATCGAGTTCGAAGCCGGATCAGCAGTCATGTCATACGCTTTAGAAGTCAGCGTAATCGTAAAGTTATAAGTCTGTCCCGGATAAGCCCCCACCTTAGCCATCATAGTGTTCATCTGTCCATTGGTAAACTTCAGGCTGGTAGTTCCGGTTTCACCCAATAAGACAGTTTTCGCATTCGCATCATTCGTCAGTGTAACGTCATAATTCACCACTGCCTTCACTCCATAGTCTGCTGCCGTCCACTTGATCTCGGGAAACTCAGCCGCAGCATTTTCATCGTTGAAAGTAAAGTCGCTTTGAGAGAAAGGCTCAAAAGCAGAGGCTTTCTGCAACTCCATGACGGGCGACTTCTCATCTTCGCAAGCCGTAAAGGCCAGAAGTCCTAACAACAGTGTATAGAAATATATTTTTTTCATAATCTTAATTCGTTGTTTTTAATAGTCATTCGATTTTAGTATCCTTCATTCTGCTTGAGATTGGTGTTAGAACCGATATCGTCTGACGGAATCGGGAACACGTTGTAGAAGTTCTCAACAGCCTTACCTTTGGCTGTACCACCCTTCCAAGGCCATACGTAACCGGCAGTAGTAAACAGTCCGAAACGTACCAGGTCTGTACGGCGTTGTCCTTCGAAGAAGAATTCACGGCCTCGCTCGTCAATGATGAAGTTCAATGTCAAATCGGAATCAGAGATAGGAGCCAGCGTCTTATCACTGTACGCTCTCTTACGCAGATCGTTCACATAACGGAGAGCAGTAGCTCTGTCGCCACCCTGACCGCCTCTGAGCACAGCTTCGGCATACGTCAGGTAGATTTCACCCAGACGGAAAAGCGGGAAGTCTACGTAAGCTTCCTTTGAAGGAGGCAGCGTTCCATCCTTATTTACATTGAAGTATTTGGTAACTGGAATACCGTTATTTTGGAATGTATTTTCGTCAATAATTTCAAGACTGGTTGTCAAATCGGTACGAAGCATTGCCTTACGGGTATCCGCATCACTGCCACTCTCTTTGAGGAACAGATTGTAGAGTGACGATTTTGCCCTTACACCCTGCCATGCTCCTTTGGCATTGACTTCTTCCTGAGTCGCCGTAGCCCCCCAGCAAAGGAAGGCGGTCATACCACCCCAGGTCATCGTCTGGTCGCCCTCATAGCGTACCGGGAAAATCATTTCGTCGGACAAGTGGTTGTCTGCCTTGAACATATCTACATAAACAGGTTCCAACTGATAACCCGTTTCGATCACTTTCTTAGCATACGTGATACATTCGGTATATTTGTTCTGGCCAACGTAAGTCTCCGCATTAAGGTACAGGCGTGACAAGAGTGCCCACGCGGCAGCTTTGTTGGCATGCCCGTAGTCCTGGCTGTATCCCACTGTGGGCTCCAACATATCCTCTACGCATTCAGTCAGTTCTTTCTCGATCCAGTTGAACAGATCGGCAGCCATGATCTGCTTCGGCGGAATACTTCCGATCGGGCTGTTTTCGTCTACAAACGGTACATTGCGATACAAGTCGAGCGCATATTCATAGCTCAATGCACGCAGAAAACGGGCTTCGGCACGCCATGTCTTGATCGAGGCTTTCAGTGATGCGTCACAACCGCGGGCATCCAGTTTATCTTCGGTAGTCTCACGCAGATAAGCGTTGGCTACATTGATTTGATAGAACAGGCGGTAATATGAACCCTTGATCCACGGACTGGATGCACCCCAGGAGATATGGTTGAACTCAGGGATACCGGGGTCATTCCATGCACAGTGTGCAATGTCCGAAGGCAAATCCTGCATATTCCACAATACACGGAGGAAGGAAGCCTGGCTACCGCCATCGATGCCTACCACATCCTGATCGGAATCACCCCCGCTGTTACCGCCGATGGCCATGCCTGCATAAATCTTAGCAAGACTCTGCTCATAAGCCAAGGGCTCGTTCCCGAAAACAACGTCGGAAACCAATTCGTCTTTGTCCAGTGGAACCGTATCGAGGTCGTTCACACAAGACGCTACTCCTAACATCATTCCCAGCAATGCACAGGGAAGAAGATATTTAAATTTTATTGTTTTCATGTTTTACAGATTAAAAGTTGAGATTAAGGCCGATCATGAATACACGGGGGCGAGGATAGATGTTGTTATCGATTCCTTCACCACTGATTTCCGGATCCAGTCCCTTGTACTTAGTAATGACAAACGGATTCTGTACCGTAGCATATACGCGTGCACTCTGCTTATCATTGAAGAGTTTATTAAACGTATATCCCAAAGAGATGTTGTCCATACGCACGAACGAAGCATTCTGAACGTAATAGCTGGAACGGTATTGAGCGTTCTTGAAATCAGTGCTGCGGGCAGAGGTCAGACGATTTTTCAGGAATCCGGTCTGGTCATACATATTGGCGCCTTCGTATGCCTCACGGTTGGACTGCACATTATTGTAAACATAGTTACCGAAGCTGCCGCGCAAAGCAAATGAAAAATCCCAGTTCTTATAAGAAAGTTGTGAGGTCAGTCCCATGAACACATCAGGAGCAGCTTTTTTGAAGCAGATCAAGTCGGCGTCGTTAATCTGGTTATCTCCATTCTGATCTACATAAGCACCTTCGATAGGTTTACCGTCAGGACCATAAATCTGCTCGAACACATAGAAGGAATTGAACGCCTCACCTACCCGATGGATCAGGGCATTGTATCCTGTACCGCCATCGATGCCGCCATGGATGACACCGGCATAGTTCGGGTCGTCGTTGAAAGTCATCTTGGTGATCTTATTCTTATTATAAGAGATGTTATAGCCGATATTCCAGTTCCAGTCCTGTGTTGAAACAGCATGGGCATTGATGCTGAACTCAAAACCCTTGTTCTCCAATGTACCTACATTAGTCAGCAACTGATTGCTGAAGTTAGTTCCGGCAGGAGCCGTAACGGTGTTCAGCAAGTCCTTCGTTTTACGGAAGTAATAGTCGATTGTACCCGTGATGCGTCCATTCAGGAAACCGTAATCGATACCTACGTTCCAGGTTGTGGTTTCTTCCCACTTCAGGTTCTGGTCATAAGGTTGCGGAGCAATCAGTGAGTATTCGGTATCACCAAAATAATAGTTGGCACCTGCCTTGGAATACATGTATCGGGCCATATAAGGATAGTCTCCATTGCCCAGATTCTGCTGTCCGGTCACACCATATCCCAAACGTAATTTCAGATCCGAAATAGCGTTCACATTCTTCAGGAATGACTCTTCGTTCAGCTTCCATGCCAGTGCTACCGATGGGAACAGGCCCCAACGATTGTCCGGACTGAAACGTGAGGAACCATCGTTACGCAGGGTAAATGTCACCAGATAACGGTTCAACAAAGTATAGTTGAGACGTCCGAAGAAAGAAACCAGATAGCTTTCGCTCGCATAGTCATCTCCTTTTTTATAGAATTCTTCTCCCGTCTTCTCTGCATAGGCAGCCGAGTAAGGATAGGAGTTGGTAGTCGAATTATAGAAATGCTGCCAGGAGTAACCTGCCATAACATCAATATAATTAACTCCGAACGTATTGGCATAGTTAAGGTAAAAATCAAGCAAAGTGTTGCGTTTCAGCTGAGTATAATGGCTGTTTTCACCAAAGCCGTTTTTGAAATTACCCGTACAGTAAGTCAAAGGTGAATTATCGGCTATAATCACGTCACCTTTACTTTTCGATACATCATAACCTAAGTTCAGGTTAGCGCGAAGTTCAGGCAGGAAGTGGAATTTATAATCGATCTGCGCATTGCCGATGCTGCGGTAAACAGTCGATTTATCATCTTTCTCTTCAAGCATGGCAACCGGATTGGCCAGGCCGATATCAATCGGAGAAGCCTTGTCTCCCTCCTGCTTCATATACATAAAGTATCCGTTTCCATAAGGATTGCCTTCCATATAGACAGGCTGTGTGGGATCATACTGGGTAGCCAGACCGATAGCTGCACGGTCGGCAAAACGGTTCTTATTGTATACCCCCTTCACATTGAGCTGGATGTTGAGCTTCTTGTCGAAAAAGTTGGGGTTCAAGTTGATGGCACCTGTCAGACGTTGCATATTCGAAGTCTTCAGGATACCGTTTTCGTTTGTATACGCCACGGACACACGATAAGGCATATGCGGAACTGCTCCGGATACACTTACATTATGATCGGTACTGAAAGCCGTACGGAAGATTTCATCTTGCCAGTCGGTAGAGGTTTTACCCAGCGCATTGGCCTGAAGGCTGTTTTCGCCAAACTTCTCGATTACAAAATTACGAAAATCTTCCGCCTTCATCACATCAACCGTATTCGATTTCGTACTGATAGAGAACGTACCACTGTAGTCTACCTTCACACGTCCCGACTGCCCTTTCTTAGTGGTAATGATAATGACACCATTGGAAGCACGCGAACCGTAGATAGCAGTAGCAGAGGCATCTTTCAGAATCGTAAACGTCTCGATGTCATTGGGATGAACAGTAGAGAGCGGGTTGCCCATACCCTTGATCTCGGTGTTATCGACAGGCACTCCGTCAATAACGATCAACGGATCGTTGCTGGCCGACATGGATGAACCTCCACGCACACGGATCGTAGCTCCGGCCCCCGGGGCTCCACCATCGGTAATCACACTGACACCGGCAGCCTTACCCACCAAAAGGTCGGAAGCCGAGGTAGCCATACCTTTTACCATCTTATCCGCATCGATTGCCATCACCGAACCGGTTACGTCATTTTTCTTCACGGTACCATAACCAATCACCACCGCTTCCTGAAGCATCACCGCATCTTCATGGAGAGTTACCGTCACGCTGGGAGCGGCTTTCATTTCAACCGGCTTATAACCGATGAAAGAAATTACAAGAGTTGAATTTTGAGGAACACTCAGAACAAAGTTTCCGTTCAGATCGGTAATCGTACCGATAGAAGAATTATCCTTCACAACCACATTCGCGCCGATTACGGGTTCACCCGTTGAATCTTTCACATGTCCCTTGACAGAGACTTGTTGTGCATAAGCGCTCAATGACAAGAATAGCCCAAACAATAGGGGCAGAATCATACGACAGACTCTAAGATTAACTTGCTTCATGCATCTAAAAATTAAAGTTAACAATATAAATATTAAATATACTTTCTAAGAGATAGAGAATGAACGACTTCATCCCGATTCTTGATTACGTAGCAAAAATACTATTTAAACAATAGTCGCTTATTTAAATTCAAACAAATCCACGCATGCAACTCCGCAAACGATTGCATCATAAAAGCGGACTTATAACATACTATCACTGAACTTTTCAGTCTCCTTTACACTATTTTTGTGACATATTAAACAAATCCATATATACATTGGTTTTGTCTTTATATAAATTCATTTACCTTTGGCTGAAAACCAATATGTACCATGAGTAAACCGCAAATCACCATCAAAGACATTGCCCGCGAACTGGGGGTATCGCCCTCCACCGTATCGAGAGCACTGAAGGACAATCCGGACATCAGCCAGGAGACGAGGGATGCTATACATAAGTACGCGCGCGAACATAATTATAAGCCCAACGTACTGGCACTGAACCTGCGCACCAGCCGTTCGAACACCATCGGGGTCATCATCCCCCAGTTAGTTCACCACTTCTTTTCGTGTGTGCTGAGCGGCATTGAGAGAACGGCGGCGGAAGCGGGCTACAACATCCTGGTGGCGCAAAGCAACGAGGAGTACGAGCGGGAGGTAAAAATCGTTCACTCCTTCCTCGCCGCACGGGTTTGCGGAGTCATCACTTCGCTCGCCAAAGACACATCCCGATATGACCATTACCAGGAATTGCTGGACAACAATATTCCTATCGTTTTCTACGATCGCATCTGTACCGGTATCAACACCGAACGGGTGGTGGTAGACGATTACGCCGGCTCGTTTGCCGCCGTGGAGTATATGATACAGACGGGCTGCAAGCGCATCTTCTTTTATAGCGCCGCTCCCCACCTCGAAATATCGAAAAACCGGCGGAACGGTTATATGGACGCGATGAAAAAGTATCGGATTCCGGTGGACCAAAGCATGATAAAGTTATGTGACAGCCGCGAAAAAGCGATTGCCATCACTCCCGCCCTGCTCGAAAGGCCGGATCATCCGGACGGCTTCTTCGCCATCAATGACGAAACAGCTTCGGGCATCCTCTACTCGTGCAAACTGACCGGACGGAAAGTGCCCGACGAAGTGTCCATCTGCGGATTCACCGACGGCGCCATCGCCCAAAGCACAGATCCGAAGCTGACCACAGTGGAGCAACATGGCGAAGAGGTGGGCAAAAGCACCATCAGGCTGCTGATAGACAAACTGGAAGGGAACGATGAAGGAAAAAGCGGTAATAAAATCGTGCGTACCAACTTAGTGGTACGGGGAACGACGAAATAAATCTACTTAATAAATACACCATGAAAGTAAAGCCTGACTTAAGTTTTTGGAAGCTGTGGAATATCAGCTTCGGTTTTTTCGGCGTGCAGATAGCCTATGCCCTTCAAAGCGCCAACATCAGCCGTATATTCGCCACGCTGGGCGCCGACCCGCACAGCCTGAGCTATTTTTGGATACTCCCTCCGCTGGCGGGAATCATTGTACAACCGATCATCGGAGCTGCCAGCGACAAGACATGGACCCGTTTCGGACGACGCATCCCCTACCTTTTTGCGGGTTCGCTGCTGGCGGTATGGGTGATGTGCCTACTGCCTAATGCGGGAAGTTTCGGTATGGCAGTCGGCACGGCCATGATCTTCGGACTGGTAGCGTTGATGTTTCTCGATACTTCCATCAATATGGCGATGCAGCCTTTCAAGATGCTGGTGGGTGACATGGTGAACGAGAAACAGAAAGGGCTGGCCTACTCCATTCAGAGTTTCCTGTGCAATGCGGGTAGCCTGATGGGCTATCTTTTCCCATTCATCTTCACATTTATCGGGATCAGCAACACGGCGGACAAGGGCACGGTGCCCGATTCGGTAATTTACTCGTTCTACATCGGCGCCGCCATCCTGATTCTATGCGTCATCTATACCACGGTAAAAGTGAAAGAGATGCCTCCCAAAGAGTTTGAAGAGTTCCATGGTATCACGGCGGACGAAAAGAAGGAAAAAGCCGACTTTATCTCCCTGCTGAAGCATGCTCCCAAAGTGTTTTGGACGGTAGGGCTGGTACAGTTTTTCTGCTGGGCCGCTTTCATGTACATGTGGACCTACACCAACGGTGCCATTGCCGCCACGGTGTGGGGCACTACGGACGTCCAAAGCGCCGGCTATCAGGAAGCGGGCAACTGGGTAGGCGTGCTGTTCGCCGTGCAGGCCATCGGATCAGTCATCTGGGCTGTGATATTGCCATTGTTCAAGGCCCGCAAACAGGCCTATGCTTTGAGCCTCGTACTGGGTGGCATCGGTTTCATATCCACCCTATTCTTCCACAACGAATATCTGCTGTTCATCTCTTATCTGCTGATCGGCTGTGCCTGGGCCGCCATGCTTGCCATGCCGTTCACTATCCTGACCAATTCGGTTTCGGGCAAAAACATGGGGGCTTACCTGGGACTGTTCAACGGAACCATCTGTGTACCGCAAATCGCCGCCGCCCTTGTCGGAGGAGGATTGCTCCACCTCGTCGGGGGGCATCAGGTGAACATGCTGGTGCTGGCAGGCGTACTGCTGATTGCAGGCGCCGTTTGTGTATATTTCATCAAAGAGACGATGGCGCATCACGAAGCGTAAAAGTATACTGCGGAAAGATAAAAAGTGCTCCATAAGCAGCTATAGCGCGAATGACTTTTGAGTTTAAAAGAGAGGGGGTATTGGTTTAAAATCAAAGTACCCTCTCTTTTAAACCAAAGGCTACTTGATTTTAAACCAACGCAACCTCCGTCGGCAAGAGATAAAAGAATACCTTCATGACAAAATAAATCGCCCCACCTGTCGCTGATCCGGAATCATCTCCCACCATTCGTACCATAAAATAGCACGAAAGATAAAAAGAACGCAGAGTTTTATCTGTTATCCACTGTCAGCACGGACTTTTTTTGTATCTTGGGTGCCGTAAACAACCGACTCAATCTTAAAAAGCCATGAAACAATTCCTCAAGGTAGACGAATGGAACATCATAGAAGAGGGTTTTCACCCCGATAACATGCGCGCTTCGGAAAGCATATTCAGCCTCGGAAACGGCCGGTTCGGACAGCGGGGAAATTTTGAAGAAACCTATAGCAGTGACAGCCTGCAAGGCTCGTACGTGGCAGGCATCACCTTCCTGGACCGAACCCGGGTGGGATGGTGGAAAAACGGATATCCCCGTTTCTTCTCGCGCGTCCCCAACGCACCGGACTGGAGCGGCATTTACCTGAGACTGATCGATGAGGAGCTGGACCTGGCCCATTGGGATGTAGAAGCATACAGACGACGACTCGACATGCGCGAGGGAATCTCTTACCGCGACTTTCGGGTGACCTCGCCCAAAGGCCACACGCTGGAAGTACACGTAGAGCATATCAACAGCCTGGCAAACCAAAATCTTTGTCTGATAAAGTACAGTGTGACGTCGGTGAACTACGAAGGTAAAATCTCCCTGGTACCCTTCCTGAACGGCGACGTAAAGCACGAGAACTCTAATTTCGACGAAAAAATGTGGAACATCCTGCGGGCCGAAGCCACTAACGAGTACGCCTACCTCTGGGTGCAAACCAAGCATGAGGATTCACAAATCTGCCTGGGCATGACTTACCAGTTTTATAAAAACAGCAAACCCACCCATATCAGTCCCATCAAAATAGAAAAGGAGAAATTGACAGGATTCAGCGCCGGTGCCGATGTAAAACCGGGTGACTCTGGAAAAATATGTTGCCATCCTCTCCTCTCTGCAATGCGACCGTCAGGAGTTGGTGGAGTATGCGGTGGACGAAGCGCAAGCCGCCAAAGAGCAGGGTTGGGAAGCACTGGTCGGCGCGCACAAACAGCAATGGGAAGAAATCTGGGAGGAAAGTGATGTGATGATCGAGGGAGACCCGGCAGCGCAACAGGGCATCCGTTTCAACATCTTCCAGCTGAACCAAAGCTACCGGGGAGACGACGCGCGCCTGAACATCAGCCCCAAAGGATTTACCGGTGAGAAGTATGGCGGAAATACACAATGGAACACCGAACTGTGCTGCGTGCCCTACTTCCTGTTATCGACCCCGAGAGAAATATCACGGAAACTTTTGCTATACCGTTACAACCAACTGCCCAAAGCCATCGAAAACGCACGCAAACTGGGATTCGGCGGTGGAGCCGCCCTCTATCCGATGGTGACTATCCATGGAGAAGAGTGCCACAACGAATGGGAAATCACATTCGAAGAGATACACCGCAACAACATCATCGTGTATGCCATCATGCAATTTTCGAGGGTAACAGGCAACAAAGAATATATCGCCTACTACGGTCTGGAAGTGATGATCGCCATCAGCCGTTTCTGGAGCCAGCGAGTCTCTTTCTCGGAAGCCCGACAGAAGTATGTGCTGCTCGGGGTAACCGGACCCAATGAATACGAGAACAATGTAAATAACAACTGGTACACCAACTACTCTTGCGTGCAGTGCCTGCAAAGCACCATCGAATGCCTGGAGATGGTGGCGCATGAATATCCGGAAGAGTACAACCGGATACGCCGCTCAACCGAGTTCCGGCATGCCGAAGAGACGGCGCGATGGAAGGAGATCATCGAGAAAATGTATCTGCCCGAAGACAAAGAACGCGGTATCTTTGTGCAAGACGACGGCTATCCGGACAAAGTACTGGGTACGGTAAACGATATTCCCGTCAACGAACGGCCGATCAACCAACACTGGTCATGGGACCGGATTCTGCGCTCGTGCTACATCAAGCAAAGCGATGTGCTGTTGGGACTTTTCCTCTATTATGAACATTTCGACCGGGAAACCATCCGTCGCAACTTCCGGTTTTACGAACCCCGCACCGTACACGAATCTTCTCTTTCGCCTTTCGTGCATGCCATTCTGGCTGCATGGATAGGAGATACGGAAGAAGCTTACCGTCTCTTCCTGCATTCCACACGCCTGGATCTGGACGACTACAACAACGAGGTGCACCAAGGCCTGCACGTCACCAGTATGGCCGGAAGTTGGCAAATCATTGTACGCGGATTCGCCGGAATGAAAATACTGGACGGACAACTCGACTTCACTCCCATCATTCCCGAAGCATGGGACAGCTATACTTTCAAAGTAAATTTCCGCAACTGCACCTTACAGATGAAAGTCGGAAAACAAGAGATAAAAATCTCTCTTTTAGAGGGATATGAATTGAACATACGCATCTCCGAAGTTGTTTATAACCTGAAAAAGGGTAAAGATTTGATTGTACCGAAACAAAATTAAGGCAGGGAGTTCTATGGCAGGACTCAAAGGAACATAAAGGCAAAAAGATATACTTCTTTGATTTTCAAACAGGTAAGGAAAATTACACCTTCTTATGCTCTCTTCGGTAAATCAATATTTCGTTAATAATATGAAATATACAAACCGGAAAACTGTTTTTGGTTTTTTAGTTTTATATCTTTGCGCCCTCAAAATGTGACTAAACAGACTATTAATTACTTTAAAACGAACTAAAGGAGTTCGCCACAACACCATACAGAGTTTCTTTTCTATTGTTTCCACTCTGTGGAACTCTCTGTGAATCTGTGGTGAAAGGAACAAAAAACACTTAGCGTATAATCAATGGGAAATATGAAAAAAAACTATGGATGTATCCTCGCAGCCCTCATTCTACTGACGGCTTGCGGACAAAAGAAAGAAGACAGTGTGACAACAGTACGCCCCGTAAAGACGGCCAGGGTAGAGTCCCGGTCGGAAATCAGAAAAGACTTCTCGGGCATTGTAGAGGCTGTGGACTATGTGAAACTGGCCTTCCGCGTGAGCGGACAGATCATTAACCTGCCAGTCGTAGAAGGCCAAAGGGTCAAAAAAGGACAACTGATTGCCGCTATCGACCCGCGTGATCTGGCTTTGCAATACGCGGCAGACAAATCGGCTTACGAAACCGCCGCCGCACAAGTGGAGCGTAACAAACGATTGCTGGCACGGCAAGCCATCTCGGTACAGGAATATGAAATCAGCGTATCGACCTTCCAACAAAAAAAGTCGGCCTACGAACTTTCAAGCAATAATATGCGGGACACCAGACTGACGGCTCCTTTTGACGGCTCGATCGAGAAGCGGTTAGTAGAAAATTACCAACGCGTGAACTCGGGAGAAGGCATTGTACAGCTGGTGAACACCAAAAAACTACGCATCAAATTCACTATCCCCGACGCTTACCTTTACCTGCTCCGCTCCAAAGATCAACGTTTCCGCGTAGAATTCGACACCTACCGCGGGCACATTTTCAACGCCAAACTGGAGGAGTATCTCGACATATCGACAGACGGTACCGGTATCCCGGTGACCATCACGATCGACGATCCGGCTTTCGACCATGCCCTGTACGAAGTAAAACCGGGCTTTACGTGCAGCATCCGCTTCTCTGCCGATGTAGGCCCGTTCCTGGAAGAAAGCATGACGGTGGTGCCGCTGAGCGCGATATTCGGTGAAAGCGAAGGTAACAAAACCTACGTATGGGTATTGAACGGAAACCAAGTGAACCGTCGTGAAGTAACCGTTTACTCTCCTATGGGAGATGCACAGGCTTTCATTTCAAAAGGATTGAAAGCAGGCGAGACTGTGGTGACAGCCGGTGTGACACAACTGGTAGAAGGTGAAACGGTAAAGGAACTGAAATAAGAGTGCCCGTTCAACGCAATAATTAATTTCACCACAGATTACACGGATTAACACAAATTTTTTAATCTTATTATCAATAATATAAATCATTAATCTGTGAAAATCCGTGTAATCTGTGGTGCACTCAAAACCATATACAATCATGAATTTAGCCAAATATTCATTAGACAATACCAAAGTAATCTACTTCTTTCTGGCTGTATTGCTGATCGGAGGAGTCTTCTCCTTCGGCAAACTGGGAAAGAAGGAAGACGCTCCTTTTGTCATCAAATCGGCCGTCATCATGACGCGCTATCCCGGTGCCGAGCCTGCCGAAGTGGAACGGCTGATCACCGAACCCATCTCCCGCGAGATACAAAGTATGAGCGGAGTATACAAAATCAAGTCCGAATCCATGTATGGCATTTCCAAAATCACATTCGAATTGCTCCCTTCGCTACCCGCCTCTTCCATCCCTCAGAAATGGGATGAACTGCGACGCAAGGTACTTAACATACAGCCACAGTTACCCAGCGGCTCTTCGGTACCGACGGTTTCGGACGACTTCGGCGATGTGTTCGGTATTTATTATGGACTGACGGCCGACGACGGATTTAGTTATGAAGAAATGAGAAACTGGGCCGAACGCATCAAGACACAGGTAGTCACTGCCGACGGAGTAATGAAAGTAGCACTCTTCGGCACACAGACCGAAGTGGTAAACATCTCCATCTCCGTGAACAAGCTGGCGGGTATGGGCATCGATCCCAAACAACTGGCCGGCCTGTTGCAATCGCAAAACCAGATTATCAACACCGGAGAGATTACAGCCGGCGAGCAACAGCTACGCGTGGTGGCCAACGGCATGTACACCACAGTGGACGACATCCGGAACCAGGTCATCACCACCCGGGCCGGACAGGTAAAACTGGGAGACATCGCTGTGATAGAGAAAGGATACATGGACCCACCGAGCACCATCATGCGTGTCAACGGTAAACGCGCCATCGGTATCGGTGTATCGACCGACCCGCAACGAGACGTGGTACTGACGGGAGAAATGGTAGACAAGAAACTGGCCGAACTCCTCCCCCTGATGCCCGTAGGACTGAATCTGGAGAGTCTTTATCTCGAAAACGTCATAGCCAAAGAGGCCAATAACGGATTTATCATCAACCTGATAGAATCCATACTGATCGTTATTGTCATCATCATGCTGGTGATGGGAATGCGCGCCGGAGTATTGATCGGCACTTCGCTGGTTTTCTCCATCGGAGGCACACTGCTTATCATGTCATTCATGGGGGTAGGACTCAACCGAACGTCACTTGCGGGATTTATCATTGCCATGGGTATGCTGGTGGACAATGCCATCGTGGTGACGGACAACGCCCAAATAGCCATCGCCCGCGGTGTGGACCGCCGGAAAGCATTGATTGACGGAGCCACCGGCCCGCAATGGGGACTGCTGGGCGCCACATTCATTGCCATCTGTTCGTTCCTGCCGCTCTATCTGGCACCTTCGTCGGTAGCCGAGATCGTGAAGCCGCTCTTTGTCGTACTGGCCATTTCGCTGGGGTTAAGTTGGGTACTGGCACTGACGCAGACCACCGTATTCGGAAACTTCATCCTCAAATCCAAAGCAAAGAATGCCGGCAAAGATCCGTATGACAAACCGTTCTATCACAAGTTCGAAAAAATACTGAGCGTTTTGATTCGGCGGAAAATCGTGACGCTGGGGTCGATGATCGTACTCTTTGTCGTCTCTCTGGTAGTAATGGGAATGATGCCGCAAAACTTCTTCCCGTCTCTGGACAAGCCTTACTTCCGTGCCGACGTGTTCTATCCGGACGGATATGGAGTAAACGATGTGGCCCGGGAAATGAAAAAAGTAGAAGCTCACTTGCTGAAACTGCCGGAAGTGAAGAAAGTATCGATCACCTTCGGAAGCACTCCGTTGCGTTACTATCTGGCATCGACCTCAGTCGGTCCGAAACCGAATTTTGCCAACGTACTGGTAGAACTGAACGACAGCAAGTATACCAAGGAATATGAAGAGAAGTTCGATGTATACATGAAGGCCAACTTCCCGAATGCCATCACCCGTACCAGCCTGTTCAAGCTGTCACCGGCTGTGGACGCGGCCATCGAAATCGGCTTCATCGGTCCCAATGTGGATACGTTGGTAGCACTGACCAACCAGGCATTGGAAATCATGCACCGGAATCCCGACCTTATTAATATACGTAACTCCTGGGGAAACAAAATTCCTATCTGGAAACCAATTTACAGTCCGGAACGGGCACAGCCGTTGGGAGTATCCCGTCAGGGCATGGCACAAAGCATCCAGATCGGGACGAACGGTATGACATTGGGTGAATTCCGCCAGGGAGACCAGGTACTGCCTATCTTATTGAAAGGCAATAGCGTGGCAGATTCCTTCCGCATTAACGACCTGCGCACACTGCCCGTATTCGGCAATGGTCCCGAGACCACCAGTCTGGAACAGGTGGTGTCGGAATTCGATTTCCGATATCGCTTCTCAAACGTGAAAGACTATAACCGGCAGTTGGTGATGATGGCGCAATGTGACCCGCGACGGGGAGTGAACGCCATCGCAGCTTTCAACCAGATATGGTCTCAGGTACAGAAGGAAATCAAGATTCCGGAAGGCTACACCTTGAAATACTTTGGTGAACAGGAGAGTCAGGTGGAATCGAACGAAGCTTTGGCAAAGAATCTGCCGCTGACCTTCTTCCTGATGTTTACCACCCTGCTGCTGTTGTTCAAGACGTATCGCAAGCCGACAGTCATCCTGCTGATGCTTCCACTGATATTCATCGGCATCGTATTGGGATTACTGCTGTTGGGCAAATCGTTCGATTTCTTCGCCATTCTCGGCTTGTTGGGACTGATCGGTATGAATATCAAAAACGCCATTGTACTGGTAGACCAGATCGACATCGAAAATCAATCGGGACTCGATCCGCGCAAAGCGGTGATCAAAGCAACGATCAGCCGTATCGTGCCGGTAGCCATGGCTTCGGGTACAACAATCCTGGGTATGCTTCCGTTGCTGTTCGACGCCATGTTCGGCGGAATGGCGGCTACCATCATGGGCGGACTGCTCGTAGCTTCGGCACTGACCCTGTTCGTGCTTCCGGTAGCCTATTGCGCCATTCACAGGATTAAGGGATAAAGAAACGAATTAAAAATCTAAAAGTATATGATGAAGAATAAACTTATACTTCTATTTGCATTGGGACTCTGTGCGCAAGTGCAGGCACAAGTCCCGCATCTGAGCCGTGAGACATACCGTGAACGTGTGGAAGCCTATAGCCAGGTGCTGAAACAGCAACATCTGAAATCGATGGCAAGCACGGACGCACGGAAAATAGCCTTTACGGGATTTCTGCCCAAAGTGGACATCTCTGCCGAAGGAACACTGAACCTGAAAGAGATGGATTCATGGGACGGACCGGCCGGACAATATCGTAATCACACGTACCAAGGCATATTCGTCGTGTCGCAGCCACTATATACCGGAGGTGCCCTGCAGGCCCAGAACCGCATAGCCAAAGCCGACGAAAAACTCGACCAGCTGAGCGAAGAACTGACACGTGACCAAATCCACTACCAGAGCGATGCCTTCTATTGGAATGCTTCTTCGGCCCGTGCCATGCTCAATGCTTCGGCCCAATATCAGGAGATCGTTGAAAAACAATATGAAATCATCCAGGATCGCTTCAAAGACGGTGCTATCAGCCGCACAGACCTGTTGATGATTTCGACACGCCGCAAAGAGGCCGAACTTCAATACATCAATGCACGCCAGAACTATACGCTGGCTTTGCAAAAGCTTAATATCCTGATGGGAGAAGAGCCTAACGCACCTGTAGACAGCCTTTGCGCCATCGGTGTCGTATGCCCGCCTGTCACCTTGCTTCCATTGGATGATGTGCTGCAACGCCGGGCCGATTTCGCCAGCACAGAAGTCAACATACAGAAGAGCGAAGCCCAACGAAAAGCAGCCTTGAGCCAATACAATCCGCAAGTAAGCATGTACGTCACCGGCGGATGGGCAACAGCCTCTCCCAATATGGGATATGACGTGAAGTTTACTCCCATTGTGGGAATGAGCGTAAATATCCCCGTATTGCGCTGGGGAGCAAGATTCAAGACCAACCGGCAGCAGAAGGCTTACACAGGTATCCAAAAACTACAGCAAAGTTACGTAGTAGACCAGATCAACCAGGAACTGGCAGCCGCACTGACCAAGCTCAAAGAGACGGAAGAGCAGGTAAAGACAGCTGAGGAAAACAAAGAACTGGCTGAGGAAAACCTGGACCTGATCACCTTCTCTTATAATGAAGGAAAGGCAAGTATGGTCGATGTACTGTCGGCGCAGCTTTCGTGGACACAGGCACACACCAGCCTGATCAACGCTTATCTGGCGGAAAAAATGGCAGTAGCGGAATACCGCAAGGTCATCAGCGAATAAACAGAAGCTTCATTCTATACAAACAGAGGCTCAATTCCGGGTGAATTGAGCCTCTGTTTGTTGTATAGGAAGGCTCTGTTCCATCCAATCAAAGGAGAAAAAGTTGTTCATTTTATCCACATTCCAATATAGACAATCAATATTTTATATAAAATATAATACAAAAAGGGTATAATATACAACTTTTATCGTATATTTGCTGTCACAAACAGAATGAATGACTAATTCTAAACACGAAAAGAATGAAAGCTACGCATTGGATGATGTACACCCTACTGGGAATCACGCTTCTTTTAACCGCGTGTGTTGACGATGACAAATTCATACGCCGGCGAGGCAGGCGGCAATATGCGTACCGATATTAAATATTGCAGTACTGACAACTTTGTGTGGGGTATAAAAATTCCTGTCGCCATCCCGCATCCCATCGAGAAGATAGACATCATGCAGGTCTACAGCAAGTTCAGGAGTTGGATCACCGAACCGAACCATTCGGATCCAAGCAGTCCGGACTTCAATGAAAACTGGTTCAAATATTATGATACATCGAAAGTAATAGGATAAGCTATCAGACAGACTATTTCCTGTTTTCACATAGGTATTTGTTTGATTTGTTTTTCAGCCTACCCGGTCATTCCCCCCTTGACCCGTGGTAGGCTGAAGTTTTTTTATAGTATTTCCTTCTCACCACCAACGAATTTGCTTATCTTTGCACGCAAAGAAAACAAAATCGTATATACACACATGATTCTTTTTTTCAGAACCCCTTCTAAGAGCGTGATTGCCGTAGAGAGCAACCACGAACTTAACGCGAACGACAACAACAAACTCTGCTGGCTTTTTGGTGAAGCCATGCCGGAAAGTGAAGAAAACCTGCAAGGCTGCTTCGTCGGGCCACGACGTGAGATGATTACTCCATGGAGTACCAACGCAGTAGAAATAACCCAGAACATGGGACTCGACGGCATCAGCCGCATCGAGGAATATTTCCCCGTAAAAGATGAAAATGCAGACCATGATCCCATGCTGCAACGCATGTACAAAGGTCTTAACCAAAATGTATTCACTACCAACCGCCAGCCGGAAGCTATTATTTATATCGACGATCTGGAAGCCTACAATGAAAAAGAAGGCCTTGCCCTGTCAAAAGAAGAAATGGACTACCTGAAAAAGGTAGAATCTGATTTAGGACGTCGCCTGACTGATTCTGAAGTATTCGGATTCGCACAAATCAACTCGGAGCATTGCCGTCACAAAATCTTTGGCGGAACGTTTATCATCGATGGCGTAGAACAGGAGTCTTCTCTCTTTCAGATGATCAAAAAGACGACTCAGGAGAACCCCAATAAAATTATCTCGGCCTATAAAGATAATGTGGCTTTTGCCGAAGGTCCGGTAGTCGAACAATTCGCTCCGGCAGATCACTCTAAGCCCGACTTCTTCCGGATAAAGGACATCAAGAGTGTTATTTCACTAAAAGCGGAAACTCACAACTTCCCTACTACCGTAGAACCTTTCAACGGCGCATCTACCGGTACCGGTGGTGAAATCCGCGACCGTATGGGAGGAGGTAAAGGTTCATGGCCCATTGCCGGAACTGCTGTTTACATGACTTCTTACCCGCGCACCGAAGAAGGACGCGAATGGGAAGACATCTTGCCGGTACGCAAATGGTTGTATCAGACTCCGGAACAGATCCTGATCAAGGCATCCAACGGAGCAAGTGACTTCGGCAACAAGTTTGGCCAACCGCTGATCTGTGGTTCGGTACTAACTTTTGAACATACAGAAAACAACGAAACTTATGCCTACGACAAAGTGATCATGCTTGCCGGTGGTGTAGGTTACGGCACACAACGCGACTGTTTAAAAGGACAGCCGGAAGCCGGCAACAAAGTAGTGGTCATCGGTGGCGACAATTACCGCATCGGATTGGGCGGTGGTTCTGTTTCATCGGTTGATACAGGTCGCTACAGCAGCGGAATCGAGCTGAATGCCGTACAACGTGCCAATGCAGAAATGCAGAAACGTGCCAACAACGTGGTTCGTGCTCTTTGCGAAGAGGATGAAAATCCGGTGGTATCGATTCATGACCACGGTTCGGCCGGACACGTCAACTGTCTGTCTGAGTTGGTAGAAGAATGTGGCGGCCTGATCGATATGAGCAAATTGCCTATCGGCGACAAAACGCTGTCGGCTAAAGAAATTATAGCAAACGAAAGTCAGGAGCGCATGGGACTCCTTATTAAAGAGGAAGCCATTGAACACGTACGCCAAATTGCCGAACGTGAACGCGCTCCGATGTATGTAGTAGGCGAAACAACCGGCGACCATCGTTTTGCGTTCCAGCAAGCGGACGGTGTGCGTCCGTTCGATTTGGCTGTGGACCAGATGTTCGGTTCTTCTCCCAAGACCTACATGATAGACAAAACCGTAGAACGTCACTATACAATGCCGGAATATGAAACATCTAAACTTCACGAATACCTGACTCAGGTGTTGCAATTGGAAGCAGTAGCTTGTAAAGACTGGCTGACCAATAAAGTAGACCGTTCCGTTACCGGTAAAGTAGCCCGTCAGCAATGTCAGGGCGAGATTCAATTGCCATTGAGCGATTGTGGAGTAGTAGCATTGGATTATCGTGGCGAAAAAGGTATCGCTACTTCTATCGGACATGCCCCTCAGGCTGCATTGGCCGATCCGGCGGCAGGTTCTATTCTTTCTGTATCCGAAGCACTGACCAATTTGGTATGGGCTCCGCTGGCCGAAGGTTTGGACAGTGTATCACTCTCCGCCAACTGGATGTGGCCATGCCGCTCACAGGAAGGAGAAGACGCACGCCTCTACACAGCTGTAAAAGCCTTAAGTGACTTCTGCTGTGCACTTCAGATCAATGTACCTACCGGAAAGGACTCTTTGTCCATGACCCAGAAATATCCGAACGGAGAAAAAGTTGTTTCTCCCGGAACAGTTATCGTATCAGCAGGCGGTGAAGTCTCGGACATAAAGAAAGTGGTCTCTCCGGTACTCGTCAACGATGCAAAAACCACACTTTACCATATCGACTTCAGTTTCGACAACCTCAAACTGGGCGGTTCGGCTTTCGCACAGTCATTGGGTAAAGTCGGTAGCGAAGTACCTTGTGTACAGGATGCCGAATACTTCCGTGATGCTTTTCTGGCAGTACAAGAGTTGGTAAATAAAGGACTGATCCTTGCCGGACACGACATCTCAGCTGGTGGTCTGATCACGACTCTGCTCGAAATGTGCTTTGCCAACGTAGAAGGCGGTCTGGAAATCAGCCTTGATAAAATGAAAGAGACAGATATCGTGAAGATTCTGTTCGCCGAAAATCCGGGTATCGTTATTCAGATCAGCGACAAGCATAAGGACGAAGTGAAGAAAATCCTTGAAGATGCAGGTGTCGGTTTCATTAAATTGGGTAAACCGACAGACGAACGCCATATCTTGGTAAACAAAGAGGGTGCTACTTATCAGTTCGGCATTGACTATATGCGTGATGTATGGTATTCTTCTTCTTACCTGCTCGACCGTAAACAGTCAATGAACGGATGTGCTAAGAAGCGTTTTGAGAACTACAAGATGCAACCGCTCGAATTTGCGTTCATGCCGGGATTCAAAGGAAAACTTTCACAGTATGGCATCACTCCCGAACGTCGCACACCGAGCGGTATACGTGCCGCCATCATCCGCGAGAAAGGAACCAACGGTGAGCGCGAAATGGCTTACTCACTCTATTTGGCAGGTTTCGATGTAAAAGACGTGACCATGACCGACCTTATCAGCGGACGTGAGACACTGGAAGATGTAAATATGATTGTTTATTGCGGCGGTTTCTCCAACTCGGACGTGTTGGGTTCTGCCAAAGGATGGGCCGGAGGATTCCTGTTCAACCCGAAAGCAAAAGAGGCTCTTGATAAATTCTATGCCCGCGAAGACACCCTGTCATTAGGTATCTGTAACGGTTGTCAGTTGATGATGGAACTGGGATTGGTAAATCCGGAACACGAGAAGAAAGGAAAGATGTTGCACAACGAATCACATAAGTTCGAATCGACTTTCGTCGGTGTCACCATCCCGACTAACCGTAGTGTCATGTTCGGTTCACTGAGTGGCAGCAAACTGGGTATTTGGGTAGCACACGGAGAAGGAAAATTCTCTCTGCCATACGATGAAGACCAATACAACGTAGTTGCTAAATACTCTTATGATGAATACCCGGGCAATCCGAACGGATCGGATTATTCAATAGCCGCTCTGGCCAGTGCAGACGGACGCCATCTGGCCATGATGCCTCACCTGGAACGTGCTATCTTCCCGTGGCAAAATGCCTGTTATCCTGCCGACCGTGTACACAACGACCAGGTAACTCCTTGGATCGAAGCCTTCGTTAATGCACGTAAGTGGGTAGAAGAAAAGAAAAAATAATAAGATAAATAATGATGATAAAGGGCGGACCTACAGATAGGTTCGCCCTTTTTTGTCATTCGTCAACCGTAACAAATCCTTTCCTAAAGTTTGCACTTCTCCACTCTTTTTATTAATTTTGTAAAATCATTCGCCCCCCGAAAGAAAAATCATTAAAGGATTCCAGCTTGTATGAAAAAAATTCTTTTTCTTCTGCTCTTATTGCCTCTTATGGTCTCTGCACAAACTTACAAATATATCGGTGTAGAGGATGGGTTAAGCAACCGGAGGGTATATTACATCCAAAAAGATAAAAAGGGTTATATGTGGTTTCTGACCCACGAAGGTGTGGACAGATATGATGGCAAAGAGTTCAAACGATATAAATTAATGGATGACGGTGAAGAACTCAATTCACTGCTTAACTTGAATTGGCTATATCTGGACCACGAGAGCACCTTGTGGGAAATAGGAAAGAAAGGAAAAGTGTTTCGTTACGACCCGTTACGAGATCAGTTCACGCTGGTCTACAAACTACCAGAAGAGAAAATCAAAGACCGCCCCGCTCCCATCAGTTACAGCTTCATCGATCGGAATAACAACATCTGGCTGTGTAACGAGGAGACTCTCTATTTATATAATACCCATACACTACAGACCCTCCAGATCAAGAACGAAATCGGAGAAGACATCACTGATATCGAACAGATAGACGATACTCACTTCTTTATCGGTACGGAACAAGGTATCCATCATGCGGAGTTGAAGAATCAAGGGCTACATTTGCTTCCTTGCGACAAACTGGATAATCTTCCGATACAAATCAATGAACTTTATTTCCACCGTCCCTCACGTAAACTATTCATCGGGACGTTTGAACGCGGTATTTATGTCTATGACATGAATACCAAACAAAGCACTCAGCCCCATATGAGCCTGACCGACGTCAGCATCACGCGAATAAAGCCGTTGAATAATAAAGAACTGCTTGTCGCTACAGACGGTGCTGGAGTGTATAAGATAAACATAAACTCTTATCTGACCACCCCTTATATCGTTGCCGATTACAACCAGTACAATGAAATGAACGGTAACAACATCTCTGACTTTTACGTAGACGATGAACAACGTATCTGGCTCGCCAATTATCCAATCGGTATCACGGTACGCAATAACCGCCATTCAAGCTATAACTGGATAAAACATTCTATCGGTAACAAACAATCACTTATTAACGACCAGGTAAATTCTATTATTGAGGACAGTGAAAGAGATTTGTGGTATGCCACCAATAACGGAATCAGTTATTACAATTCCGAAACCGGAGTATGGCATTCGTTCATGAGTTCTTTTGAAAAGAACGGAGGCAACAAGAATCACATATTCGTTACACTATGCGAGGTAGAGCCGGGAATTATCTGGGCTGCCGGATATAGTTCGGGCATCTATCAAATAAACAAACGGACCTTATCTGTCGAGTATATCACTCCATCTTCACTGTATGGAGTCAACATCCGGCCGGATAAGTACATCCGTTCGATCATAAAAACAGCTGATGGAGACATCTGGTCGGGAGGCTACTACAACCTGAAACGCATCGATTTTCATAAAAAGACTCTTCGCTTATACCCCAAGCTGAACTCGATAACTTCCATCCTGGAAAAAGACAGTAAGCAGATGTGGATAGGTACGGCCACAGGACTCTACTTATTAGAGAAAGAATCCGGTAAGTACCAACGTATCGAACTTCCTGTAGAATCAATGTATATTTATTCTCTGTACCAAGCACGGAACGGGCTTCTTTACATCGGAACAAGTGGCTCCGGATTATTGATATACGACCCAGAAAAGAGAACTTTCACCCACTACCACAGAGACAACTGCGCGTTGATTTCCAATAACATATATACCATTCTTTCGGATACCGACGATGACATTATCATGAGTACCGAAAATGGGCTCAGCAGTTATTATCCGGCAGAAAAATTGTTCCATAACTGGACCAAAGATCAAGGACTAATGGCCAGCCATTTCAATGCCGGCTCAGGTACATTGCGTAAAAACGGTAACTTTATATTCGGCAGCTCAGACGGTGCCATCGAGTTTAACAAGGAGATGAAGATACCCAGGAAGTACAGTTCTAAAATGGTACTCAGTGATCTGACAATTTTTTATCAAACGGTCTACCCCGGTGACGAAAACTCCCCGTTAAGTACGGATATCGATGATACCAAAGAACTGGAACTCAGTTATAGCCAAAATATCTTTTCGCTGAAAGTGTCCTCCATCAACTACGATTATCCGTCGAATATTCTATATTCATGGAAGCTGGAAGGATTTTACGACCAGTGGAGCCGTCCCGGAAATGAAAACATCATCCGTTTCACCAATCTGAGTCCGGGAGAGTATACCCTTCATATCCGTGCGGTCTCTAACGAAGATAAACGTATCGTACTCGAAGAACGTACCATGAAAATCAGTATTGCCCAACCCATTTGGCTCAGTTTCTGGGCCATGCTGGTCTATGCGATCGTACTGGCAGTAATTGCCATCATTACTCTCCGCATCATTATTTTGAGAAAACAAAGAAAAGTATCGGACGAGAAAATCCATTTCTTCATCAACACGGCGCATGACATCCGTACTCCGCTGACATTGATCAAGGCACCGCTCGAAGAGATACGCGAACGGGAAGCGTTAACAAAAGATGGCATCAGCAACATGAATACGGCACTGCGAAATGTAAATGCCCTACTGCGTCTGACCACCAACCTGATCAACTTTGAACGGGCAGACGTATATTCGTCAGAACTTTATATTTCGGAATATGAACTGAATACCTATCTGACGGAGACTTTCAACGCATTCCGTCCATACGCAAGCGTGAAGCATATTAACTTCACCTACGAAAGCAATTTCCGTTACCTGAATGTATGGATTGACAAAGAGAAGATGGATTCAATCCTGAAAAATATCATCTCGAATGCCTTGAAATATACACCGGAGAACGGTAGCGTACATATTTATGCTTCGGAGACCAATGACAGTTGGAATGTAGAGGTAAACGATACAGGTATCGGAATACCTGCCAATGAGCAGAAGAAGTTATTTAAAATACATTTCCGGGGTAGCAATGCGATCAACTCTAAAGTAACCGGAAGTGGTATCGGACTCATGCTTGTATGGAAACTGGTTCATCTGCACAAAGGTAAAATCAATCTGAGCAGCGTGGAACATCAGGGATCGTCTATCAAAGTAAGTTTTCCGAAGGACAGTAAGCACTTTCATAAAGCACACCTGGCAACCCGTACCCGTGAACTCAGCACAGAGCAAGTGCCACACGTGTCTCCGGCCGAGATTTATGAAAAGGCGAAAAAGCAACACGACCAGAACCTGCAACGCCTGTTGATCGTTGAGGACAATGATGAACTGCGGAATTATCTGACTCATACATTATCGGATAATTACACCATTCAGACATGTTCCAACGGTAAGGAAGCACTGACGATCGTAAAAGAGTACATGCCCGAACTGATTATTTCGGATATCATGATGCCGGAAATGCGGGGAGACGAGTTGTGCGCCGCCATTAAAAACGATATCGAAACCTCGCACATCCCCATCATCCTGCTTACAGCACTGAATGACGAAAAGAATATCCTGGAAGGGCTGAAAATAGGAGCAGACGAATATATCGTGAAACCATTCAACATTGGTATCTTGAAAGCAACTATTGCTAACTTGCTGACAAACCGTGCATTATTGAAAAGCAAGTATGCCAATCTTGAAGTCAGCGAGGAAGAGGAGGTATCTCCAAACTGTGCTACAGATCTCGATTGGAAATTCATCGCTACGGTCAAGAAGAGTGTTGAAGAGAACATAGACAATCCGGCATTCAATGTAGATGTACTCTGCAATCTGTTGAACATGAGCCGCACAAGTTTCTATAATAAACTGAAAGCACTGACCGATCAGGCCCCTGCTGACTATATCAGATTAATCCGCCTGAAACGGGCGGCGGCATTATTAAAGACCGGTCAGCACTCTGTCACCGAAATATCCGAACTGACGGGATTCAACGATGTCAAATACTTCCGGGAAGTGTTTAAGAAACATTTCAAAGTGAGCCCCAGCAAATATTGTAAAGAGGGCGGAAAAGAGGATGTAGAGGAACAACAAGAATAAGAAAAGAGAATAAGAACAATACGTTAAATGAATATTTATCTTGAAGCATTCGGCATCTTTTTCAAGATTGGTGCCTTCACTATCGGAGGCGGCTATGCTATGGTGCCTCTGATCGAAAACGAAATCGTAACCAAACGGAACTGGATTTCCAAGGATGACTTTATCGATCTGCTTGCCATAGCCCAATCCGCCCCGGGCATTCTTGCCGTAAACATTTCGATCTTTATAGGATACAAGCTACGCGGCATACGGGGAAGCCTTGTCACCGCTCTTGGGACGGTACTTCCGTCATTCGTCATCATATTGGCCATTGCCATGTTTTTTCATAACTTCAAAGACAACCCCATTGTAGAACGAATCTTCAAAGGGATACGTCCTGCTGTAGTCGCACTGATTGCAGCACCCACTTTCAGCATGGCAAAGTCTGCCAAAGTCAATCGATATACCCTCTGGATTCCGGTTGTCTCCGCCCTGCTCATTTGGTTATTGGGCTTCTCTCCCATCTGGATTATTATCGCGGCAGGTGTAGGTGGCTTCTGCTGGGGAAAATGGAAACAGTCACATCCCTAATCATTCACATTTACATTGAAACATTATGATTTACCTGCAACTCTTTTATACATTCTTCAAAATCGGATTATTTGGCTTCGGAGGCGGATATGCCATGCTCTCGATGATTCAGGGAGAAGTGGTGACACGCTATGATTGGGTAAGTACTCAAGAGTTCACCGATATTGTAGCTATCAGCCAGTCTACTCCCGGTCCCATCGGTATCAACGCCGCTACCTATGTCGGCTTTACGGCTACAGGCAGTATCTGGGGATCTGTCATCGCCACCTTTGCGGTAGTGTTGCCGTCATTTATCCTGATGTTGACCATCAGTAAGTTCTTCCTGAAATATCAGAAACATCCTGCCGTAGAGGCTGTGTTCAGCGGACTCCGCCCTGCAGTGGTAGGATTATTGGCATCGGCTGCTCTGGTCTTGATGAATGTGGAAAACTTCGGTTCGCCCACAGACGATACTTATACTTTTGTCATCAGCATCATTATTTTCCTGGTAGCCTTTATAGGAACAAAAAAATATCACGCTAACCCGATTCTGATGATTATCGCCTGCGGAATAGCCGGACTGATCTTATACTAGGGAAATCTCACTGCGGAACACAAGGGAATGTGTTGATATTCGTATTTACCACAGATTACACGGATTTACACAGAACGAATTTAATCTACTGTAACCAATAATATTTATCTGTATTAATCCGTGTAATCTGTGGTGAAGATGACACATCCCCTCATCTTTTGTAATACATTTACAGTTTCACTTTCTTACTTACCGATTTCGATTCATTGTGCAGACGGTCAAGTGCTGTCACAACATAGCGGTATTTGTTTTTCCCATCCTTGTAAGGGAGCTTATAGAAATTGTTACGGGTAACGGCAACAATATACGAAGCATCGTCAATGTTCACTTTTTCTTTATCATCAAAACGATAAACAACGTATTGCACAGCACGATCCATCTCATCTTTAGCTTTCGGAGCAGTCCAGAATAACATGTAACCATCTTCCGTCCATACTTTTTTCACTTTACGGACTTTACCCGGTGCTTTATCATCCATAAAGTCGAAAACGGGAACCAAAGCAGGATACTTATGATACTCCTGCACAAGTGCATCCCGATATTTTCCGGCATTCTCTACCACAGCGCTCGCCGGCCACTGACAACTGCCACCGATGGTCTGATAAGCTCTTTCCAAAGCCATCTTGCGAGGCAGCTGATTCATGGAAGGATTCTTCGGATCGGCATTCTGAATCGTATTCATCACAGACTGGCCAATGAACAAAGGACGGTTCTCCGTATTCTTTGCCCACCATTTCACCAGGGTTTCATAATCGGCGGCAGGATGCCCTATCTGCCAGTATATCTGCGGAATATTATAATCGACCCAACCATTGCGCGCCCAAAGCAATACATCCGCATACAGATCGTCATAGTTCTGCAGGCCGTTGGTCTTGCTTCCGAGCGGATCGTTCTTTTCGTTACGGTAGATACCAAACGGACTAATACCGAACTTCACCCAAGGCTTCAAGCCACGAATAGTCTCGTGTATCTTCTGAATCAATATATTAACATTGCTCCGGCGCCAGTCGGCACGATTGGTGAACCCTCCGCCGTAACGGGCAAAGCTTGCGTCATCCGGAAAGTCCATGCCTTTTGCCGGATAAGGATAGAAATAATCATCCATATGAATAGCGTCTACATCGTAACGCGAAACAATGTCCGCCACCACCATGCAAATATGACGACGACTTTCGGGCAATGCCGGATCAAAAAAGAGTTGATTATTGTAAGTGACAAACCATTCCGGATGGATATTATACAGGTGATTGGGCGACAGCTCACTCTTCAGTGATGTCTTCACCCGATAAGGATTGATCCACGCATGGAACTCCATTCCCCGTTTATGGCACTCGTCGATCATGAACTGCATCGGATCCCAGTAGGGCGAAGGCGCCTGCCCCTGCACTCCGGTTAGGAAACGGCTCCACGGTTCCAATTGTGAAGCATATAAAGCATCTGCCTCCGGACGCACCTGGAATATGATCGCATTGATGCCTGCCCCCTGCAAAGAGTTAAGCTGATCGATAAGTGTTTGTTTTAACTTCTCAGTAGGAATACCACGGAACTGCCCATTAACAGCCTGTATCCACGCTCCGCGAAATTCTCTTTTCGGATAAGGGCTTTGTTGTTGTATTTGTGCCCCCACTCCTGTTGCAAGAAAGAGAGCTAAAAGAAGAATCAGTTTTCTCAGGTTCATAATTGGTTTTCATAAAAATGTGGTGCAAAGATACAATTTTGCTCCTCATTTGCAACGGTTAAGCAAGCAATTCAATCTTCGCAAGTGTTTTTAAGATAAAAGTTCCTTCCACTGTTAGGTTAAACGTTGCTGACTCACTATCTTTGCAGTCCAAGTAACGAAAACGCTTATGACTGATAGTAAATACATCTCTATAAAAGGGGCCAGAGTCAACAATCTGAAGAATATTGACGTAAACATTCCCCGCAACAAACTGGTGGTGATCACCGGTCTTTCCGGTTCCGGAAAATCATCGCTCGCTTTCGACACCCTCTATGCCGAGGGACAGCGTCGCTACGTGGAAAGCCTCAGTAGCTATGCCCGCCAGTTTCTGGGCCGAATGAGCAAACCCGAATGTGACTTTATCAAAGGCATTCCGCCCGCCATTGCCATCGAACAGAAAGTGAACAGCCGTAACCCGCGTTCCACCGTAGGTACCTCGACCGAAATTTACGAATACCTGCGCCTGCTTTATGCACGTGTGGGCAAAACCTACAGTCCCGTCAGCGGAGAGGAAGTGAAGAAGCACTCCATCGAAGACATTGTAAACTGCATGCTCTCTTATCCGGAAGGGACCCGCTATACCGTGCTGACACAGATTTACCTGCATGACGGACGCACGCTCGAACAACAGTTGGAGATCGACCGGAAGCAAGGTTTCAACCGTCTTGAAGTAAACGGCGAGATGGTGCGTATCGACGAATATGCTGCCGGCAAAGAAGACGTGGTATACCTGCTCGTCGACCGAATGACGGCAGCAAAATCCAAGGATGCCATCAGTCGCCTGACCGACTCTGCCGAAACAGCCATGTACGAAGGCGACGGCATGTGTATGCTTCGCTTTTATCAGCCGGACGGAACGACCCGGTTGCATACTTTCAGTACCAAATTCGAAGCTGACGGTATGACGTTCGAAGAACCGAACGACCAGATGTTCTCGTTCAACTCCCCGATCGGTGCCTGTCCCGTATGTGAAGGATTCGGTAAAGTGATCGGTATCGACGAGCACTTGGTGGTGCCTAACCGTTCTTTGTCCGTCTACGACGGAGCCATTGTCTGTTGGCGGGGCGAAAAGATGGGAGAATGGCGCGAAGAGCTGATCCACAATGCCGAAAAATTCAACTTCCCGATCTTTACTCCTTACTACGAGCTAACCGACGAACAGCGCCGGGTGTTGTGGGAAGGAAACCAATACTTCCATGGCATCAACGACTTCTTCAAGATGCTCGAGGAGAATCAGTATAAGATTCAATACCGTGTGATGCTGGCACGCTATCGCGGAAAGACGCTTTGCCCGAAATGCCACGGCACCCGTCTGAAACCCGAAGCGGGATACGTCCGCGTGGGTGGAAAGAACATTTCCGAACTGGTAGACCTGCCTATCACCGAATTGCAAAAATTCTTCGACTCGCTCACGCTGAACGAACACGACCAGGCCGTAGCCCGTCGTATCCTGACGGAAATCAACAGCCGCATCCGGTTCCTGATTGATGTGGGTCTGGGCTATCTCACACTGAACCGCCTCAGCAATTCGTTGTCGGGCGGAGAAAGCCAGCGCATCAACCTGGCCACTTCGTTGGGAAGCAGCTTGGTGGGCAGCCTTTACATCCTCGACGAACCGAGTATCGGACTCCACAGTCGGGATACCGACCGATTGGTTCATGTGCTCCGCCAACTCCAGCAGTTGGGCAACACGGTCGTGGTGGTAGAGCACGACGAAGAAATCATCCGTGCCGCAGACTACATCATCGACATCGGTCCGAATGCCGGACGACTGGGCGGACAGGTAGTATACGAGGGTGACATGAAAGATTTAAAGAAAGGCAGCAACAGTTATACGGTGAAATACCTGCTGGGCGAAGAGACCATTCCCGTGCCGGAACACCGTCGTCCATGGAACAACTATATCGAAATAAAAGGTGCCCGTGAAAACAACTTGAAAGGTGTGGACGCCCGCTTCCCACTTAATGTGATGACGGTAGTGACGGGTGTTAGCGGTTCGGGAAAGAGCACACTGGTACGCGACATTTTTTACCGCGCGCTGAAACGCGAACTGGACGAATGCAGCGAGCGTCCTGGAGAATTTGTGTCCATTGAAGGCGACCTGCGCAATCTGCGCAATGTGGAGTTTGTCGATCAAAATCCCATCGGCAAGTCTTCCCGCTCCAATCCGGTGACCTACATCAAAGCATACGACGAAATCCGCAAGCTCTGGGCTGACCAGCCGCTCGCCAAACAAATGGGATATACCGCAGGACATTTCAGCTTCAACAACGAGGGTGGGCGTTGCGAAGAGTGTAAAGGTGACGGAACCATCACAGTGGAAATGCAATTCATGGCCGACCTGGTGCTGGAGTGTGAATCATGCCACGGAAAACGTTTCAAGGCCGATACACTCGAAGTGAAATTCCAGGATAAAAATATCTATGACGTACTGGAAATGACAGTCAACCAAGCTATTGAATTCTTTACGAAACACGGACAGAAGAAGGTTGTGAAGAAACTGATCCCCTTGCAGGATGTCGGTTTGGGATATATCAAACTGGGGCAATCTTCATCTACCCTGTCAGGAGGAGAGAACCAGCGCGTGAAACTGGCTTACTATCTGAGTCAGGAGAAAGCAGACCCGACGCTGTTTATCTTCGACGAACCTACTACGGGATTGCACTTTCACGATATACGCAAGTTGCTCGATGCATTCGACGCACTGATCCGACGCGGACACTCCATCGTAATCATCGAGCACAACATGGATGTCATAAAATGTGCCGATTACGTGATAGACCTCGGACCGGAAGGCGGAGATAAGGGCGGCAATATTGTGGCAACCGGAACGCCGGAAGAGGTGGCTGCCTGTGCGGCAAGTTATACGGGACAATTCCTGCAGGAGAAACTGAACCACTTGTAAAACAAGCAAGGGTTCTCTAATCAATTTTATCGGGAACTCACCACAAAGGGGCTGTCAAAAGTCTTTTCACCACAGAATACACAGATTATCAATATGGATAATCAATGACTTAAAATTCACCCTGTGTTACTCTGTGCCCTCTGTGGTGAGTTCCTTTTAAAAGAAAAATCAGAAGTAGAATCCGAAACCTACTTTCAGTCCGAACTTCGACAAATCACTGTCTTTGAAACTCAAATCATAATAGACAGCCGGTTCGATGGTAACAGTCCGTGTCAGGAAAAACGCATAGCCAGCCTCCGCACCGAAGGCAAAGTCGGTCGTGTCTCCTACTTTCCAGTTATAGCGATTCATCTTCAATCCGGCTCCGAGATAAATGCCGCATTTGTCGAAATAATATCTTCCACCCACACCCAGTGTGTACTTATCTTCCGGTTTGCTCCAATTGGCTCCGGCCGTGAGCATCAGTGCCACATTATCCACCAGGAAAGCACCGCCTTGCGCCTGCAACCCGAACTGGGTTTTCTCAGACTTGCTGTACGAAAGTCCAAGTCCCGTCACCGAGGGATTCACAATCCACTTTCCTTTCTCAAACTGTGCCTGTGCCGTCACTGAAACGACAAGCAGACATACGATCCACATTAATTTCTTCATAACGTTTCTACTTTTTCAGGTTATTCATATGTTCTTCCTCCCGGCGGCGCTGCTGCATCTGTTCTTTTTTTCTCAGCACCAGCCAGAGAACCAGAACAATGACATACGAAGCAGCCAGGGTGAGATATTTCTCTGTGTCGCTCACCTCATGATTGCGAGGCAGCAGATAAGCCGCTGTCGCAGATACATAGATCAGCAAGGCGACAGTAACCCAGGTTGACTTTTTTACTTTCTTCATCTTTATACGAATATCGAGTTTATTTTTTATACGAGTATCCAATCCCTTTTTTCCAAACAATAAACCAAACGGCTCCAATCAGTGTACAAAGCCCTCCTGTCACATACGAAACCCAATGTGACAATCCTAATCCTTCGGGGGCGATGCAGATATAAGTGGAACAGACATCTGTCATAAACAGAGCGGGAACCAATGTCAAACCATACCACTTGCGGGCACGCGCCAAGTAGACTGTGATGGCCCAGAGAGTAAAGACCGATAAGGTCTGGTTGGCCCAGGCAAAATAGCGCCAGATCATGTCGAACCCGTCTTTATCACGCAAACTGTAAAGCAACAGCCCGATGGCGACAATGAACATCGGCACACAAATATACAAACGGCGACGAATGCTTTTTTGTTCCAGTTTCAGAAAATCGGCTACGATCAGACGTGCCGAACGAAACGCGGTGTCGCCCGATGTAATAGGCGCCGCAATCACTCCCAGAATGGCAAGCACCCCACCTACCGCACCGAGCCAATCTTTCGTTATAGCGTCTACAATGACAGAGGCATTGTTCTCTTCCATACCGTGTTCACGATAAAAATAAGTCGCGGCGGCAGCCCAGATCAGCGCCACAATGCCCTCGGTAATCATGGCACCGTAAAAGACAGGACGTCCATGACGCTCAGAAGTCATGCAACGTGCCATCAGGGGACTTTGCGTAGCATGAAATCCGGAGATGGCTCCACAGGCGATACTGACAAACATAATCGGGAAAATAGGTAACACGGCTGCTTCCGGATTAGTATTCTGTAATCCGTCCCACAACTCCGGGATGACCGGATGATGAACATAAAGCATCACCAGGATACCCACCGCCATAAACAACAAAGCTGCAGCGAACAAGGGATATATCTTTCCGATGATTTTATCGACCGGAAGCAGAGTGGCAAGAATATAATAGATGAACACCACAATGATCCAGAAAGTAGTGTCGAGACTGTCGGGAGTCAACTTCGCCAGCAGTCCTGCCGGTCCCGCCACAAAGACCGCACCTACCAGAATCATCAGGACAACGGTAAAACCCCGCATCACCTGCTTGGTAGTCATCCCCAGAAAACGGCCGACAATTTCAGGCAAGCTCTCACCACCGTTACGCAGAGAGAGCATTCCGGCGAAATAATCGTGCGTGGCACCAGCAAAGATACTTCCCAATACAATCCACAGATAGGAAGCAGTACCGAACTTCGCTCCCATAATAGCTCCGAAGATAGGACCGAGACCGGCTATGTTTAAAAATTGAATCATGAAGATTTTCCAGGTAGGAAGGGGAATATAATCCACTCCGTCGGCATGTGTCAGTGCCGGGGTCTTTCGGTCGTCGGGGCCAAAGACACGCTCCACCAACCGTCCGTAAATAAAGTAACCTGCAATCAGAGCCAGCAGGCAAATCGTAAATGTAATCATGGCGTGTTGAATTGTTAATCAGCGCAAATGTAACATAATCTAAGGAAACTACACAACTTTACGAAGGGTTTTGCTAACTTTGCAAGCCTTCCGCTCACCGCGGAAGGCAGTTTAGAAGACGTTTCACCACAGATTACACGGATTAACACAGATTCATACGAATTCATACGGATTGATACGGATTGATACGGATTCTTTAACCGGATTCTCAATGAAATAAATTATCAATCTGTGTTAATCCGTGTAATCTGTGGTGAACATCAAAACCATTAGATTTATGAATACCATCTATAAAAGCCATAACGACTCTTTCTCAGTGAAAAAGAGAGCCGGAAGAGGAACATCCCTCCTCTTTCTTTTTCTCCTCTCCTTACTTCCGCTCCATGCGCAGACCTCCCCGAAACACGAGGTACGGGCTGCCTGGATAACTGCGGTCTACGGACTGGACTGGCCACGCACCAAAGCAACCACTCCTGCAGGTATCCGGCGACAGAAAGAAGAACTGATCGATATCCTCGACCGCTTGAAAGAGGCCAACTTCAATACGGTACTTTTCCAGACTCGTACCCGTGGTGATGTGCTTTATCGTTCGGACATCGAACCCTTCAACTCCATACTGACAGGAAAAACCGGAGGCGATCCCGGATACGATCCGTTGGCCTTCGCCGTTGAAGAGTGCCACAAACGAGGCATGGAATGCCATGCCTGGATGGTGACCATCCCCTTGGGAGGCAAAAAACATGTGGCCTCACTTGGCAAGCAATCGGTGACCAGGCGTGAGCGTGACATCTGCGTGCCTTACAAAAATGAATATTTCCTTAACCCCGGACATCCCGCCACCAAGGAATATCTAATGAAACTGGTACGTGAGGTAGTCAGCCGTTACGATGTGGACGGAGTGCACTTCGACTATCTCCGCTATCCGGAAAACGCCCCGCGCTTTCCGGACAGTTACGACTTCCGCCGCTACGGCAAAGGACGCACGCTGGCACAATGGCGCCGGGACAACCTGACCGACATTGTACGCTACATCTACAACGGTGTAAAAGCCATGAAGCCTTGGGTGAAGGTGAGCACCTGCCCGGTAGGAAAATACCGTGACACCTCACGCTACTCCTCTAAAGGCTGGAATGCCTTCTTCACTGTCTATCAGGATCCGCAAGGCTGGCTGGGCGAAGGCATCCAGGACCAGATCTACCCGATGATGTATTTCCGGGGCAACGGTTTTTATCCGTTTGCCCTCGACTGGCAGGAACAAAGCAACGGACGCCACATCGTCCCCGGACTCGGTATCTACTTCCTCCACCCCGACGAAGGTAACTGGACCACCGAAGAGGTGGAACGCCAAATGCACTTCATCCGCTCCAACCGGCTGGCAGGCGAAGCGCACTACCGGGTAAAGTATCTGATGGACAACACCCAAGGGGTATACGACCTCCTGCTGGATCATTTCTATCAATATCCGGCACTACAACCGCCGATGCCGTGGATTGACAACGTCTCCCCCACCGCCCCTTCAGCATTGAAGGCTGTCTCCGCCGGCGACGGATATACCCGTCTCAACTGGAAAGCCGCTACGGACAATGACAAGCAGAATGCTCCCATGTACGTGGTCTACGCATCGGACACGTATCCGGTAGATATCACGAATCCGGAAAATATCCTCGTGCAGAATCTGCGGGATACGCACTACATATATGCTCCCATCCTCCCATGGACAGCCAGGAAGTATTTTGCCGTCACGGCTGTGGACCGCTGTGGAAATGAAAGTAAGGCAGCTCAACAAGAAGAAAAATAACCATCTTTTCTTATTTATATCATTAATATAGTATCTTTGTGAAATAGACGAAAAACAAACCGAACAAACGAACAACACACCGAATGAAAAGTATGCGGTCCATTCATTCACTCATACGTTGCTGTATGCTCTTACTGCTATTGACCTCCTGTTATTCAAAAGAAGAGCGGCGGGTATTGGTGATCCACTCTTATGAAAAGGATTACCAAGGATATGCAGAATTCAATAAACTGATAAAAAAGGAATTCGCCAAAGCTCACATTCCCGTAGAACTTACTTTCTTCTATCTGAATTGTGAAATTAACAACGAACAGCAAGAGATAGATAAGATCAATAACTTTCTCGATTCTATTTCGAAATGGAAACCTGAAGTTCTTCTTGTTAACGATGACCAGGCCACTTACTCGTTATTGGAAACCCATCATCCGTTATTGAAGGGAATACCAATCGTATTCTCCGGAGTCAATTATCCCAATTGGGAACTGATCGGACAATACAACAACGTCACCGGGTTTCACGACAAGATAGATTTCAGAAAGAATCTGGAAATGGTGCACAAGCTAACCGGCAAAAACCATATTTACACCATACTTGACTTTACGTTCTTAGACCGGAAAGTCCGAAACGATATTGACAACCAATTGAAATCGACGGACATCATATCCAATCTGGACTGGCATCTGGACAAAAACGACACACGGAAAGAAGCAGAAAAAGGACATATAATAATTAATGCGCTATCTGCCCGTAACCTCTCCAAGAACCAGAATAAGGATCAGACAAAAGGTGGAGACTTCATCTGGTCTATCAGTAAATACAGTACCCTCCCTTATCTGCAGACAAAGTTTGACTACACAACGGTCACTATGGCATCTTTGTCCACCCGGCAACGCTTTACAACGATCAATGAACTTTTTGACTGCGGGCACGACTTTCTGGGCGGATACATCACCCCGATGCATATCCAGGTAGAAGAGTCCGTTCATGCGGCGGCCCGTATCCTCAATGGAGAAAACGTTGCCGACATACCCATTCAGGAAAGCGCCAAAGGATACTTCATCGACTGGAATGCCATGCAAAAAGAACATCTGACCATCGCAGACATTCCCCATGAATACACCATTATCAACATTCCATTCAAGACCCGGCACCCCATCGTCTGGTGGTTCGCACTATTAGGCAGCATCACCGCCATTGTCAGCCTGCTGTCGGGCATCACTTACCTGTATTGGCGTGAAACGAAAAGGAAACGCTCCATCCTATACGAACTGGAAGATGAGAAAGAATCGTTGGCGCTGGCAGTCGAGGGAAGCGATACATACGCATGGCGGTTAAAGGACGATACGATGGTGTTCGAATACGCCTTTTGGAAAAACTTGGGCATGGCTCCCCATCCATTGACGATTGACGGGTTCCTGTCCTTTGTGGATGCCGACTATCTGGATACGACACAAGCCTTATTGACAAAGAACGCCACCAACGGCAAACACTTCATAAAGCTGAAATGCGACTTTAACGGTACAGGATACCAATGGTGGGAACTTCGGTGCAGCACCATGAAGAGTGCTCTGGGCGGACAGAAAACCACCGGCCTTTTATTAAACATTGAGGACTACAAGAAACGGGAACAGGAATTGATCGAGGCCCGTAAAATGGCGGAAAAGGCGGAACTTAAAGAATCCTTCCTGGCCAACATAAGCCACGAAATACGTACACCGCTAAATGCCATTGTCGGATTCTCCACCCTGCTTGCCTCTCCGGATGATACGGACATCACCCCCGAAGAGAAGGAACAGTATATAGATACCATCAACCGCAACAGCGAGTTGTTGCTGAAACTGATTAATGATATATTGGAACTTTCGCGCATCGAGTCCGGATATATGTCATTCGACTGTGATGACTATCCGCTGGATGCCCTTATCAGGGATACTTATCAGACACATAAGATTCTGATTCCCGGACAGCTCCACTTCCTGTTGGAAGAAGGCGAAAAGGGCCTGATCGTACACGTCGACAAAAACCGGTTGGTTCAGGTGATCACCAACTTCCTGAACAATGCCTCCAAATTTACCCGGGAAGGCTCCATCAAACTGGGATGGAGCTACATGCCGCAAACCGAAGAAGTGGAGATCTATGTAGAGGACACCGGAATCGGTATCCCGCAGTCCGAACAAAAGATGATATTCGGCCGATTCTACAAACAGAACGAGTTTGCACAAGGAACCGGCCTGGGACTCTCTATCTGCAAACTGATCATAGAAAAACTTCAGGGAAGGCTATCATTACGGTCCGAAGCAGGCACGGGAAGCCGCTTCTCCATTTTCTTTTCTTGCAAAAAGCAATCTATATAAAACTTTATCCGCCGGTTTCCACCAAGATATAAGCCCGATAGCGGCTCGACTTCCGGACAGGCACCAATGGCAGATAGCCTTTCACCACCCGTCCGTTTCGGGTGTGCAACGGATGCGCAACCGTCATTGCATCATGCTCCTGCAATGCTTGCCCGTCAGACGGATGATAAGAGATACGAAACGTTCCGCCAGCCCCGGGTCGTACATAACGATCGTATAGCATCCGGGACACAAGTCCCATATTCATCCGCAGGTTGATCTCCACACAAGGATGGATGCGAAACTCCGGAAGGAGAGCGAACCGGCAAATCATCATATCTACTCCCAGATAACCGGCATACTCCGTCCCCAAAGAGACGGACAACCGTCTTTGCAACTCCTCCCGAAGCCGGTGTAAAGCCGCCACAGGCACATAAGCCGACAATCTTCGTTCAATCTCCGCATCAGGCAACAACCGGTTTCCTTCGTAAGCCCCACCGGCATTGGTACGGAACAAAGAGTATCCGGCAAAAATAATCCGCCCCTTTCCGTCCGAATAAAACTCCATGGCAAAATCTTCTACCTTATTATATATAGGTTCACCAACAACTCCCCCCTGCTGCTCTATAACCCGGGCACACCAACGCTCTATCAGAGGAGTGAACGCTCCCTTGCACCAGTTCAGCCCTTTACCGCTTCCGGACAAGGGGGCTTTGAGCAGACAGCGTTCCAGACTCTCTACAAATGCCCGGCAGTCGGACAAAGCAGTCAGGTAGCAAGACTCTCCACAAAACACTTCATCCACTTGCAGACCGGGCAACAACCGTACGGCTTGCAAACGATGGGACAGATCGCGCAACCGTCCTATATCCTCCATCGAAGGTAGCGCAGCATCGGGTACTCCCAATGAAAGCAGACGTTTCCGGAGTGCCGGATTCCATCCCCAGGGAACCACCGAACGGACTTCCGAAAAATCTTCGGCCTGGGTTCTCAATGATGCGGGAAGCGGAAATAAGTCGAGCATCTCTTCCAGAAAAGACTGATTATAGGCAGACGGAGCAAGCACACTGCACGGCCCGTCCGCAAACCATACGGGAAGCAATGCCAACTCTTCCGCCATTCTGCGGGCGGAGGCAGGCGGCATATAATTGACTTCGCCACTGGCAAGAGCCAGATCCTGATCGGGATTAAACAAGTAAAGCAGATTCGTCATTAGCATCAATTAATTAAACAGGGTTCATCCGGACGCAGGAACTTGTGCGAGTGATGGCAGCGAACAGTTACGTGTTTTTTCACCCTAAGATATATCCATGCCCGGGGACAGAAACTATCATTTAATTCCTTAAATGCACCGTCTCCTGTCCTTTTGTTTCCATTTCCGGTTTTTCACTTACAAGCCCTTTGCTATCCAAGAAGCAACCAGCGTTAAAGCCGGTAAGTTTCCTGCAAATATATACACAAAAACGCATATAAAACCGGGAAACAGGTCACTTTATGCGGGGCAAACCGTCACTTTCCGCCGGACAAAGCCTTCACTTCCCCCGGGTAAAGCCTTCACTTCTTCGGGACAAAGCCTTCATATCTCCCGGAGTGACGATTGACAGCCCGTCAACAAAGGCTCTTTTCCCTTTCTCCATCTCTATTTGCTCTCTCCGGAGCAAACATTTCGAACTGACAAAAGAAACCCTTTTTCAAATAAATACCGGCAGAAACTACCGAAAACAAAAAACAATATTTATATTTGCAAGCAAACACTGAAGTAGACAAGCAAAATCACAATTGCCCGATTGAAATGGCTGCGTTTTTTCAGAAGCAGCTTGCCATTGCCCCGAAATAACGCCCCTGCCACCTATCAGGAATACCGTTTTGACAAAGTGAAGCAAAAGATAAACTTGCTAAACGAAACCACAATTTTGCTATCTCTACTTTGCAATCTCTAAAAAAAGGCTTATATTTGCCCCCCGAAAAACCCAAGATAAGAGATGGAAACATTCTACCGCACACATGCCTACCTTGTTGAGCACACCAATGCCCCGGTCCGCCGCGACCTGATGGACGAAATAAACTGGAGTGACCGCTTGATTGGTATCAAAGGAACACGTGGCGTGGGAAAAACCACTTTCCTGCTTCAATACGCCAAGGAGAAGTTCGGAACCGACCGTTCGTGCCTCTTTATCAACATGAACAACTTCTACTTCTCCGGACACAGCATTGTCGATTTCGCCAATGAATTTCAGAAACGCGGTGGAAAGGTATTGCTGATCGACCAAGTATTCAAGCATCCCGACTGGAGCCGCGAGCTACGTATGTGCTACGACCGTTTCCCCAACCTGAAGATTGTATTCACCGGTTCGTCCGTCATGCGGCTCAAAGAAGAAAACCTGGAATTGCGTGACATCGTGAAGAGCTACAACCTCCGCGGTTTTTCGTTCCGCGAATTTCTGAACCTGCAAACAGGGATGAAATTCCGTCACTACACACTCGAAGAGATATTGAGCAGCCACGAACAGATAGCCAAAGGGGTGCTTTCCAAAGTCCGCCCTCTGGATTATTTTCAAGACTACCTCCATCACGGCTTCTACCCCTTCTTCCTCGAGAAACGCAATTTCTCTGAAAATCTGCTCAAGACCATGAACATGATGGTAGAAGTAGATATCCTGCTTATCAAACAAATTGAGCTAAAATATCTCTCGAAGATAAAAAAATTATTATATTTGTTGGCTGTAGACGGGCCAAAGGCTCCGAACGTAAGCCAACTGGCAAGCGACATACAGACATCACGCGCCACGGTGATGAACTACATCAAGTATCTGGCCGATGCACGGCTGATCAACCTGGTCTATCCCAAAGGGGAAGAGTTTCCTAAAAAGCCCTCGAAGATTATGCTGCACAACCCTAACCTGATGTACTCCATCTACCCCGTAAAGGTGGAAGAACAGGATGTGCTGGACACTTTCTTTGTAAACACGATGTGGAAAGACCATAAAGTGCACAAGGGTGACAAGAACACCTCGTTCATGGTTGACGAAGTGATGCCGTTCAAAATATGCTGCGAAGGAGCAAAAATTAAGAATAACCCCGGAGTGACGTATGCTTTGCACAAGGCAGAAATAGGTCGTGGCAATCAGATACCACTCTGGATGTTCGGCTTTTTATATTAACATCAAATCTTGAACATTATGGATTACGAGAAGCTTGAACAACTAAAACGCCTCCACGACAGCGGAGCGTTGAACGATGAAGAGTTCGAAAAAGAAAAGAAAAAGATATTGGACGAAGAAGCTACGGCTAAACCTACAGCCGTACTTCCTATGGGACTGACGGAAAATGCTTATCTGGCACTGATGAATTTCGCCATGTTCATACCATACGTAGGCTGGATTGCCCCTATTGTATTCTGGATCATGGGTAAAGAGAATTCTATACTCGTCAATCGCCAAGGCAAATACATTCTGAACTGGTACATCAGTTGGTTCCTGTACGGCATCGCGCTGACAGTACTTTTTGTAATATTCATGTTCAGCGGAATCTTATCCATAAACGACATGGATTACGCAAATGATCAGACTTCTCCGTTAGCAGTTCTGCTGGGTATATTCGGCGGAGGTGCCGGAATCTTGCTCCTCTTGATACTTGGAATAGGCTGTTTTCTTTGTCTGCTGTTCCCCATCATCGGAGGTATCAAAGGACTGAACGGAAAAACATGGAAGTATCCGCTTTCCATACCGTTTTTGAAATAAACAAATAAATTACTTACTTAAATATTATTTTTAGTTATGACTAAACAGAAGAAATTCATCACATGTGATGGTAATCAGGCTGCTGCACATATTTCATATATGTTCTCAGAAGTAGCTGCCATTTACCCCATCACTCCCTCTTCTACAATGGCTGAATACGTAGACGAATGGGCTGCCGCAGGACGTAAGAACATCTTCGGCGAAACAGTATTGGTACAGGAAATGCAATCTGAAGGTGGTGCAGCCGGTGCTGTTCACGGTTCTCTTCAGGCCGGTGCACTGACTACTACTTACACTGCTTCTCAGGGTCTTCTTTTGATGATCCCGAATATGTATAAGATTGCCGGTGAATTCCTGCCTTGCGTATTCCATGTATCTGCTCGTACACTGGCTTCTCACGCACTGTGTATTTTCGGTGACCACCAGGACGTAATGTCTGCGCGCCAGACAGGTTTCGCTATGTTGGCTGAAGGTTCTGTACAGGAAGTGATGGACTTGGCCGGTGTTGCACACCTTGCCACAATCAAAGCCCGTGTTCCTTTCATGAACTTCTTCGATGGTTTCCGTACTTCACACGAAATCCAGAAGATCGAAATGCTGGAAAATGAAGATCTCGCTCCGTTGGTTGACCAGGAAGCGCTTGCCGAATTCCGTGCACGTGCGCTGAATCCGATGAATCCGGTTGCCCGTGGTATGGCCGAAAACCCTGACCACTTCTTCCAGCACCGTGAATCATGCAACAACTACTATGAAGCTGTTCCCGCCATCGTAGAGGAATACATGAATGAAATTTCTAAGATCACAGGCCGCAAATACGGTTTGTTCGATTACTACGGAGCAGAAGATGCAGAACGCGTAATTATCGCTATGGGTTCTGTAACAGAAGCTGCCCGCGAAGCTATCGACTATCTGACAAGCCAAGGAGAAAAAGTCGGTTTGGTTGCAGTTCACCTGTACCGCCCGTTCTCTGCTAAACACTTCCTGGCCGCCGTACCTAAAACAGCTAAAACAATCGCAGTACTCGATCGCACAAAAGAACCGGGTGCTAACGGTGAACCTCTGTATCTGGATGTTAAAGACTGCTTCTATGGCGCAGAAAATGCTCCGGTTATCGTAGGCGGTCGTTACGGTCTGGGTTCTAAAGATACTACTCCGGCACAAATCATCGCCGTATTCAAGAATCTGGCTATGCCGATGCCGAAGAACCACTTCACAATCGGTATCGTAGACGATGTAACCTTCACTTCTCTTCCTCAGGAAGCAGAAATCGCTCTGGGTGGCGAAGGTATGTTCGAAGCTAAATTCTACGGCTTGGGTGCTGACGGTACAGTAGGTGCCAACAAGAACTCAGTGAAAATTATCGGTGACAACACAGATAAACACTGTCAGGCATACTTCTCTTACGACTCTAAGAAGTCAGGAGGTTTCACTTGCTCTCACCTGCGTTTCGGTGACGATCCTATCCGTTCTACCTATCTGGTAAACACTCCGAACTTCGTGGCTTGCCACGTTCAGGCTTACCTGCACATGTACGACGTAACCCGTGGTCTGCGTAAGAACGGTTCGTTCTTGCTGAACACTATCTGGGAAAGCGAAGAGCTAGCTAAGAACCTGCCTAACAAGGTGAAGAAATACTTTGCACAGAACAATATCTCTGTATATTATATCAACGCAACTCAGATTGCACAGGAAATAGGTTTGGGCAACCGTACCAATACTATCCTTCAGTCTGCATTCTTCCGTATCACAGGTGTAATCCCTGTAGACCAGGCTGTAGAACAGATGAAGAAGTTTATCGTGAAGTCTTACGGTAAGAAGGGTGAAGACGTTGTAAACAAGAACTACGCAGCCGTTGACCGCGGTGGCGAATACAAGACTTTGACTGTTGATCCGGCTTGGGCTAACCTGCCGGACGATGCCAAGGTTGAAAACAACGACCCGGCATTCATCAACGAAGTAGTTCGCCCTATCAATGCTCAGGACGGAGACTTACTGCCGGTATCTGCATTCAAAGGTATCGAAGACGGAACCTGGTATCAGGGAACTTCTAAATACGAAAAACGCGGTGTAGCTGCTTTCGTACCGGAATGGAACGCAGAAAACTGTATCCAGTGTAACAAGTGTGCTTACGTTTGTCCTCACGCTTCTATCCGTCCGTTCGTACTCGACGCTGAAGAGCAGAAGGGTGCCAACTTCGAGATGCTGAAAGCTGTAGGTAAACAATTCGACGGTATGACATTCCGTATCCAGGTTGACGTTCTCGACTGTCTGGGTTGCGGTAACTGTGCCGACATCTGTCCGGGTAACCCGAAGAAGGGTGGCAAGGCTCTGACTATGAAACACCTTGAAAGCCAATTGGCTCAAGCTGATAACTGGACTTACTGTGCAGACAACGTAAAGAGCAAACAACACCTGGTAGACATCAAGGCTAACGTGAAGAACTCTCAGTTTGCTACTCCGTTGTTCGAGTTCTCAGGAGCTTGTTCTGGTTGTGGTGAAACTCCGTATGTGAAACTGATTTCTCAGTTGTACGGTGATCGCGAGATGGTTGCCAACGCTACCGGATGTTCTTCTATCTATTCCGGTTCAGTACCTTCAACTCCATATACTACCAACGCAAAAGGACACGGTCCGGCTTGGGCTAACTCACTGTTCGAAGACTTCTGTGAGTTTGGTTTAGGTATGGAACTCGCTAACGAAAAGATGCGTGCACGTATCGTGAAGTTGTTCAACGAAATCCTGGCAGCCGACAATGCTCCTGCAGAAGCTAAGGAAGTATTGAAAGCATGGATTGAAAACATGTACGATGCAGATAAGACCAAAGAACTGGCTCCGCAGATCGAAGCGATCATCGAACAAGGTATCGCAGCAGGTTGCCCGATCAGCAAAGAGCTGAAGGGTCTGACTCAATATCTGGTGAAACGCAGCCAGTGGATCATCGGTGGTGACGGTGCTTCTTACGATATCGGTTACGGCGGTCTCGACCACGTTATCGCTTCAGGTAAAGACGTTAACATTCTGGTTCTGGATACAGAGGTTTACTCTAACACAGGCGGTCAGTCTTCTAAGGCTACTCCGGTGGGTGCTATCGCTAAGTTCGCTGCTTCCGGTAAGCGCGTACGTAAAAAAGACCTCGGTCTGATGGCTACTACTTACGGTTATGTATATGTTGCACAGATCGCTATGGGTGCTGATCAGGCTCAGACTCTGAAAGCTATCCGCGAAGCTGAAGCATATCCCGGACCATCACTCATCATCGCTTACGCTCCGTGTATCAACCACGGTCTGAAAGCCGGTATGGGTAAGAGCCAGGAAGAGGAAGAAAAAGCTGTTAAGTGCGGTTACTGGCACTTGTGGCGTTACAACCCGGCTCTGGAAGCAGAAGGCAAGAATCCGTTCACGCTGGATAGCAAAGAACCGAATTGGGATGACTTCAAAGGCTTCCTGAAAGGCGAGGTTCGTTATGCATCAGTTATGAAACAGTATCCTGCAGAAGCAGAAGAACTGTTCCAGGCAGCTGAAGACAACGCAAAATGGCGTTACAACAACTACAAGCGTCTGGCTAACCAGGCTTGGGGTGCAGCTGAATAAATCTTTGATCAGATAATAACTTTCGAAGGGGGAAGGGACTAAAAGAGGTTCTTTCCCCCTTTTTGAACAAAAATGAATAGGTTTCACCACAGATTACACGGATTAACACAGAACTCTTAATCCTATATATTGACGAAGATAAATTATTAATCTGTGTTAATCTGTGTAATCTGTGGTGCCCCCCCAAAAAAACGGAATAATCATGAATATAACCATACGCCCCACCCGGCTTGAAGAACTCGGCCAAGTGATGCCATTCTACGAACGTGCCCGCCGCTTCATGGCTACCAATGGCAATGCCAACCAGTGGATCAACGGATACCCCTCCCCTGATGATATCCGGCAAGATATCGAAAACGGGAGCAGCTATGTGTTTGTAAACGAAAATCAAGAGTTAGAAGGCTGTTTTGCTTTCATCCGGGGAGAAGATCCCAACTACAAAGTCATCAAAGACGGCGCCTGGCTCAACGATGCCCCTTACGGGGTGATCCATCGCATCGCATCCGGCGGACGGGTAAAGGGATTGATGGACTTATGCCTAGAATGGTGTTCGTCCCACTGTCCGAACCTGCGTGTAGACACTCACCGTGACAATAAAGTACTCCAAAACATTCTCCTAAAGAACGGTTTCACCTATTGTGGCATTATTTATGTGAAAAACGGTACGGAACGACTTGCCTACCAACGCACTGCCGTTACCCGATAGACAGAAATCAGAAGTTGGATTCCCGGACACACATATACCGCTTATGATTCAGGGATCCAGCTTTCTACCAGTTCCCGATGTTCGTCACGCCATTTTCGGACAAGATCTTCTTCGTCCATGCGTGCATCTTTAAGTGCTTTCATCAACGAACTAATCTCTTCTGTAGTGAATTTAATATTGCTGAAAAACTTTGCCGCAAAAGGATCTTTCTCCGTAAATCCTTTCCATCCGATGACATAGATAGATTCCACATTCCCATAAGTACCTTTCGGATCGTGCAGGAACTTCAATGGATAGCGGTCGAACATCCAATGCGGAGTCCATCCGGTGATGACGATCCACGCCTCCTTCTCCATAGCCTTCTGTAAAGAAGCCAACATAGTAGAGCTGCTCGAGGTGAGTAATTTATAACCATCAAGACCATAATCCCCGATAGCCTTATCGGTAGTTTTCATAATACCGGCTCCGGCATCGATCCCGACAATCTCGGAAGAGAACTGCCCTTTGTAGGCGGCAAGTTCCCCAATCGAATCGATAGTGACATATTGAGGTACCACCAGCCCTACCCTCGCGCTATCATATACCTCTCCGATAAACTCTATCTGATCACCGTATTGATCTATATAATCCTTCATTGTCACAGGTAACCAGGCATCCATAAACACATCTGCCTTCTCACGGGAAACCGAGGCAAAAACGGGAGCTACATCTGCATTCAGCAACTCCACTTCGTACCCCTTCTCTTCCAGCACCACTTTAGCCAGATGACTCATGGCAATTCCTTCCAGCCAGTTGGCATAGGCAATGCTTATCTTCTTTTTCCCGCTATCCGGGTTACAGGCTACGCACATCACAGCCAGTAACAACAAACTTCCTATTATTCTATATTTTCGCATATCCTATTCTTTCTCCTTTCTATTTTTTGTCCTTCCGACGGACCATTCCCTGAGTAATCCGGTCTAAAATAATTGCCAATATGACAACGGCTATACCTCCTTCAAAGCCCAGCCCGATTTTCATCTGGGTGATACCTTTCAAAACGATTTCTCCTAAACCGCCGGCAGCAATCATAGCCGCAATGACAACCATGGAAAGAGACATCATAATCGTCTGGTTCACTCCGGTCAGGATGGTGGGCAAAGCAAGGGGCAACTGTACTTTATAAAGCAACTGCCATCGGGTAGCTCCGAACGAGCGTGAAGCCTCTACCACATTCTTTGGCACCTGACGGATGCCAAGCCCTGTAAGGCGAATCACCGGAGGCATCGCAAAGATGATTGTAGCAAATACTCCCGGAACCACTCCCAGGCCGAAAAACAAAACAGCAGGAATCAGATAGACGAAGGCTGGCATGGTCTGCATCAGGTCGAGAATGGGATGTATCACCTTCTCGGCACGATTGCTGTTTGCCGTCCATACTCCGATGGGAACCCCTACGATAAGGGCCAGGCAGGTGGATGACAGAACCAGTGCCAATGTCTGCATAGTGGCTTCCCAGAATCCCATACCATAAATAAGCAACAAGCCTAAAAGGGTGAAAACTGCAACCCCGCGTCCGGCCTTCGCCCATGCCAGCAGCACCATTGCCGCAATGGTCAGATAGAAAGGAATGCCGAACAGTATGTGCTGGAATCCATTAATAAAACTACCGATGCCTAAGTTGAGTGCATCGAAAAAAGTGGAGAAGTGTATCATCATCCAGTTGATGAGCGTCTCAATATATTGTCCTATGTTGATCATAATTCTATTGCATTTTGAATGATTTCATTGATTTCTTGTTTGTTCTTTCCGGTTACCTCGTAAATAAGCGATGACAACGGAACAACTCCCTGAAACTCACGGGTCTCGTTCACTACCCAGATAGGCGAATTGGTTTTTGTCATCAACGGTAAAATATCTTCCAGTATCGTATCTCCCAACACCGAATGCACTTCCTCCCGGACAACCGACTCGATCGACTTCACCTGGTCTTGACGCAATCGGAGCAAATCTTTCAGCCGGACCTCTCCCACAAGCACATTGTTTGCATCGACCACAGGCAACACAGTCAGGTTACGCTCGAGCATTTTACGAATCAACACCTCCGGTCCCTCTTTCTTCAATCGGGCCACAAGGGGTTTATCTACCATCACTGATGCAGCGGTAATAATCTTGCTACGGTCCACACTCTGCACAAAGCGCTCTACATAAGCATTGGCCGGTTCTGTCAGGATCTCTTCCGAAGTGCCTACCTGTACCACCTCACCATCTTTCATGATAGCAATCCGGTCGCCCAATTTAATGGCTTCATTCAAATCGTGGGTAATAAACACAATGGTCTTCTTCATCTTAGATTGTAAAGTCAGCAATTCATCCTGCATCTGTATGCGAATCAAAGGATCGAGAGCGGAAAAAGCCTCATCCATCAGCAGCACCTCAGGATCATTGGCCAACGCACGGGCCAAACCGACACGTTGCTGCATACCTCCCGACAGTTCGCCGACCATCTGGTTCTCGTAGCCCTTCAGTCCTACCAGTTGCATGCTTTCCATTGCCCGCTGCTCCCGCTCCTGTTTCTTTACTCCTTGCAGTTCCAGTCCGAAAGCTATATTATGCAACACCGAGCGATGGGGCAACAACCCAAAATGCTGGAACACCATAGCCAGCTCTTTTCTTCGGATACGGAGCAATTCTTTATCAGTGACGTTAGAAATATCTCTCCCGTTAATGATCACTTCGCCTGAGGTCGGTTTTATCAATCGGTTGATGCAACGCAGCAAAGTTGATTTTCCACTTCCCGAAAGTCCCATAATCACAAATATTTCTCCTTCCCGGATAGATAGGTTTGCATCTTTTACGGCCACCGTACATCCGGTAGCCTTCAATATCTCACTTTTGCTCTTTTCTTCCTTCAACATGCGTAAAGCATGCTGTTTGTCATTGCCAAAAATGAGATACAAGTCTTTAATCGTTATTTTACTCATACATAATAGGGTTTAGATTATTAAAAAAATAGATCGGGTGACCTATACACACGAAAACAAGCACTTCTTTATAGCAAGGAAGTTGATGCCGGGGAAGCGACGGTTCCGCCGTTCCCCGGTCAAATATGATTTCTTTACCCGATTATTACAGACAGGATTCCTGTCAACAGATAGTTTACTATATCCCGAAAGTCAATTTCACATCTGCACACAGCTATCTTCCAAAGATGCGTATGCAGACAATTAAGTAAACAAGCCGAACGTTCAAATGGTTCATCGCATTATTTCCGGCAGGCGCATTACACGTACATAAACCCCTACAAAAGAGTCAGTATCAATCGGTCAGCACACTGTCATCCCTCCACCTGTGAAGCCTGAGGTCGACACATCCATTTTTACGGAAAGAAACACCTTCGGCATCCAGCAGCCGCCGCTGCTCGTCCCATCCGGGCACTAATCGGCCTATGGCATTGACTACCCGATGACAAGGGAGGTTTAAACCGGCAGGCAGCTGCCTCAAGGCACGCCCCACCATGCGTGAATATTGCGGCATCCCAAGCAAAGCGGCAATATCGCCATAAGTAGTAACACTACCGGCAGGAATCTCACGCACGACACTGTATACTTCATTACAAAAAGTTTCGGACAAATTAGATTTATTTTCTTTATAATCTTTCATGGATGTATTGCTTTTATACAGTGAGTTCCTTTATAATCCGCTTCTCTTCAGGAACTCCGTCGGACTTTCACCGAACTGCTCCTTGTAACACTTCGCAAAGTACGAAGGAGATGTGAATCCCACTTCATATCCGACCTCCGCTATCGTCATATCCGAAGAAGCCAACAGAGATGCCGCCTTTTTAAGACGTGCCATGCGGAGCAGCTCATTAGGAGCGTAGTTCGTGAGCGACTTGATCTTCCGATAAAGCTGAACCCGGCTCAATCCCATCTCCTTGCCCAGATCTTCCACATTAAGTTCCGAATCACCCATCTTCACCTCGATCAGCGACTTGAACCTCTCCACAAAATCTTTATCCATATCGCAAATGTCTTCTTTCGCCAGCGTCTGCCGGTCGCCAAAGAACTGCTTCATACGCTGCCGCGATTCAATCAGATTTCGGATACGGGTCAACAAGAGTTGCGAACTGAACGGCTTTGAGATGTATGAATCGGCTCCTCCCGCATATCCCTGGATGCGTTGCTCATCGAGCGAACAGGCCGTAAGCAGGATAACGGGAATGTGGCAGGTTTGCAGTTCTCCCTTCAGCCTCCGACAACACTCTATGCCATCGATCCCCGGCATCATCACATCCGAAATAATCACATCGGGGACGTACTTCATCGCTTTACGGATTCCTTCGGTACCATCCGCAGCTTCAATAATCGAATACTCCGAATTGAGCAACGTATGCACATAAGCACGGATGTCGGCATTATCGTCGATCACAAGGACAGAAGGTTTGGACGGATCATTCAGGTTTTCCGCTTCATCCTCGCGGAGCAGGCTGTCCACCCGGTCCGGAGCAGACTCCTCCATCGGAGCAGTCACCACATAGGTTCCCTCTTCACAAGTCCGCACCGGCAGATCGACAGTAAAGACAGTTCCCAACCGTTCGTCACTCTCCACACTAATACTTCCGCCATGTATCTCGACGAATGCTTTCACCAATGCCAACCCGATGCCGGAACCGGTATGATGCCTGTCGATTTTATAGAACCGATCGAAAATGCTGCGAATGTGTTCAGCCGAAATCAGGCTGCCGGTATTGGCCACCGTGAAACGGAAGAAAGGCGCGCCGTCCTTCTGCAGAGCCGCAAGACGGACAGTGACCTTTCCATTCTCCGGAGTGAATTTAAAGGCATTTGCCAACAAATTGAAGTAAATGCGTTCCAGCTTCTCCGCATCTGCCTGTGTGTGATAATCCATATCGGGCATACTGTCGAAAGAGAAGTGGATATGTTTCCGCCGGGCAGCCGCCTGAAACGAATCATTCCACTCTACAAAGCATTGCAACAAGTCGAGCGGAACCGGTGTAAACTCCATTTTTCCGGTCTCGTATCTGCGAAAATCAAGTATTTGATTGACCAAACGCAATAGGATCTGCACATTGCGTTGCACCAGCAACAACATTCTACGCCGGTCACCTTCCAGCGACGGATCTGCCAGTAGCTGTTCCACAGGATCGGCAACCAAAGTGAGAGGAGTACGGAAATCATGTGAAATGTTGGTGAAGAAAACCAGTTTGGCATGGGTAGCCTTTTCCAACTGATGGGAAAGTTCGATCAGCTGATCTCTTTGCTCTTCCAACTGCTCCTTTTGCCGTGACAGCTCCCGGTTCAGGCGATTCTTGGAACGAAGCGATTTATATACTACTATCAACAACCCGACGATCAGCAGCAGGATGATCAGGCCTCCGTACAACACTATCCGTTGCGTAGCCACCCTCGAGAGATATATCCCCACACGGTCGTTCAGTGTCTCGATCTTTCCGTCCAGCTCACCGATATGGTTTGTCTGCAACTCCATCACATGCGCGTTTACCGCATCGACTACAGCCGTCTTCAACTTCGTTTCCCGTTCAAAAGGTTTCTTTTCGAGAATATCCATTGCCAGTTGCACCACTTTATCCCCTTCGGTGGGATAGATAAAGGTGGCATCCAGTACGCTGTCGAGCACCAGTTCCACTCCATTCCCCTTACCCGGCAGGGCATCGATGCCCACAAAAATCATCTCCTTCTCCCGTCCTCGACGACCGGCAGCCCGAAAAGCCCCTGCAGCCATACGGTCATTCATTCCATATACGGCATCGATCTCCGGAAAACGTTGCAAAAGGGAGTCCATCTTTGCCTCGGCAGGTTGTTGCAGCCATCCTGCATCTTCGCTGGCAAGCAAGGTCATGTCCGGATATTGGCTGATGGCACTCATAAACCCCTGATGGCGCTCGATAGCGGGAGTAGAACCGACAAGTCCGCTCAGTTCGACTACTTTTCCGCGCCCTTTCAGGCGATGGACTATGTAATTGCCGACGGCTTTGCCCAACTCATAATTGTCGGCTCCGATGTATGCGGTATATTTATCGGAAAGTATTCTGCGGTCTACCATAATCACCGGTATTCCTTTATCGAAAGCCTCCTCGACAACCGGAGTGAGAGCCATTCCTTCATTGGCTGCCACAATCAGCAGGTCAACCTTCTGCCGGATGAAGTATCGTATATCTCCTATCTGACGCCGGCTATCGTCATGCGCCGTACGTGTCTCTACTTTGACTCCTCCGTAGAACAAGGCTTCCCGCTGTATCTCGTCATTCATCTTGTGACGCCAGGTGTCGTCACTGCATTGTGACACACCGATGGTATATCGGGGAGCATCCGGACTGCACGAGACAAGCAGTCCCGACAGCATCAGTCCGAGTAAGAAAAGTATACGGTTCATGGTCGGTTATTACATAAAAGGTTCCGGAGGCAAATATAACAATTTCCCTCCGGAATCTCCCACCTGCTTGGTTTAAAACCAAAGTCTCGTTGGTTTAAAAAAAGGTGAGTTATGAAACACTCTCCTGATTTTAAACCAAACGGAACTTTCTATTAACCAATCAATAACCCTATATAAACCAACACATTAGTCATTCAAACGATTCCTCAAAGCCTCCGGAAGTACGGGCATCGCTCCACTTTGGGTACATACGTAAGCAGATACCTCTACCGCCAGCCGATGTGCCTCAGGGATACTCTTTCCTTTTAAAACAGATGAACAAAAAGCCGCTGTAAACGAATCACCCGCCCCCACAGTATCGGCAACCGGAACTTTCGGTGTCTCCTGGAAAGAGACCGTACCGGGAGTGAATACATAACTTCCGTTCGTTCCGCAAGTCAGGATCAGCATCTTCAGGTTGTACTTGGCCAGCAGAATCCAACATTTATCTTGCAGGTCAATGCCGGGATAACCGAACATGCGGCTGATAATGATCAATTCCTCATCATTAATCTTCAGCACATTGCACTTCCGGAAAGATTCACGCAAGACCTCTTTGGTGTAGAAGTTCTGACGAAGGTTGATATCGAATATTTTCAACTGTCCTTCCATGTCGGGCATGGTGTCGAGGAAGCGGTTGATAGTGGCACGGCTCACCTCGTCGCGCTGTGCCAACGAACCGAAACAGACAGCACGTGTACTCAAAGCCAGCCGTTTCAAGTCGTCTGTGAAAGGAATATTATCCCATGCCACTCCCTCTTTGATGTCATAACACGGCACTCCGCCGTTATCGAGAGTCACCTGCACCGTTCCGGTCGGGTAGTTCACCCTTTCGAGCTGGTGCTTCAACTGTTTCTCCCGGAATATTTCCAGAATCTCGTCACCCAGTTCGTCATTTCCTACCGCACTGACAACGCGGCTGTCGAAACCAAACTGAGACACATGATAAGCAAAATTAGCCGGGGCCCCCCCGATTTTCTTTCCTTCGGGCAGCACATCCCATAGCGCTTCGCCCATTCCTACGATTATACTGTTCATGGTATGAATTAATTTTTATCTATAAATCCGGTTATTTCTTGATTCTCCATGTATAAAACATCAGATAGAGTACTCCGACCAGCATCACCGCTACCGCTCCGCTTTGTCCCACAGCATCCGAAGCCACTCCCATTGCCAGCGGGAAGATCGTTCCGCCGAAAAGTCCCATAATCATCAGGCCGGAAACCTCGTTCTTCTTGTCCGGCATATAGAGCATTGCCTGCGAGAAAATGATGGGGAATACATTAGAGTTGCCAAACCCGATCAGGGCAATACAGACATAAATCATCGCCTGGTCCTGGAAAACGAACAACCCGAACATGGCGGCCAGCATACACAACACACTGATAGCGAAGAAGGTTTTAGCCGCCATCTTCTGCAAAATGAAAGCTCCCAGAAAACAACCTGCCGTACGGAAAATAAAGTAAAGACTGGTCGCAAACCCGGCATCCGCCAGAGTCATGCCCAGACGTTCCATCAGAATCTTCGGTGCTGTAGTATTGGTACCCACATCGATCCCCACATGACACATAATGCCCAAAAACGAGAGCAGGATGAAGGGTTTACCCAGCAAAGCGAGACACTGACCGAAAGTAGAAGGTTTGCCCTCTTCCGGTTCTTCGGTGATCTGCGTGGCGTTGAGCAACAAAATAGCGACTACAGCTACCACCATATAGATGGGGAACAGCACTCTCCAGCCTAAGTCGAAGGTAGGGATGGCCTCGATCGCTCCCCACATAGCGATATAAGGGGCTAGGAAGGAGGCGATGGCCTTTACAAACTGCCCGAAGGTCAGGGTACTTGCCAAGCGCTCGCCGCTCACGATATTCGACAGCAACGGATTGAGCGATGTCTGCATCAACGCATTGCCAATGCCGAGCAACGAGAAAGAGACCAACATCAGCAAATAGCTATCACCAAAGACCGGTAGCAGTAATGATGCGAAAGTGATCACCAGGCTGAGCAACACGGTCTTTTTACGCCCGATGCGGTTCATCAGCATCCCCGTAGGTACAGAGAAGATCAGGAACCAGAAGAAAACGAGCGACGGAAAGATGTTTGCCTGTGAGTCCGTCAGTCCCAAATCTGCTTTGACGTAGTTGGAGGCAATGCCCACCAGATCTACGAATCCCATGGCAAAGAAGCAGAGCATCACCGGGATGAGTTTCATGTAAGAGTTGTTTTTGGTATTTTCCATGATATGTTAATTTAATGAATGTCTCAACGGGAGGCGATAGAGGAACTACAACCTGTATATCTTGCACCGATCCACCTTGAAGGCTCCCCCACGACTGTAAAAACTCATCTGATTGTAAGGAGTTGTAGGGAATATCAGGTTCGTCATAGCAATCTTACCTCCGTTCAGGAAGATTTCTACCGAGCATTTATCTACAAAGATATCCAATTTATAGTTACCGGCTTTCTGCACCGGAGCCCAGGTACCCAAAGCAAAATCGTCTACATAATTAATAGAGTTCTGTTTCCGGCGATCGTGTGCCTCAATGGCATGCGGGGCACTGTCTTTGCCGAAGTCTACGATGCCGCTCTTCGTACGGTCCATCACCAACTTTTTCTCCGGAAGGCTGATGTAGATATCTACATTCTCCCCTTTTTCATTGAACAGCTTCAGTCCCATAATCTCGGCAGAGCCGGTTGCCAGTTCCAACTCTATTTCGTAAGCCCCTTTATTATCGGACAACAACGAATCGACATGATAAGCATCCCCCACCTCAAAAGCCGGAATCTCCCGGGATTCTTTACGCAATGACTTGGTCTCTTCCACCGGGGCGGCAGCCATATAGATATCCCCATCTTGTGTATAAAGGCTCAGTTCGCGAGGCAATGCATTGGCACTGCGGAACTGACGGGTAGGCACGATATTGGCATATTGCCAGTTGCTCATCCAGGGAACCGCAATCGTACGGTCACCCGTATTCGAGAAGCAGACCGTCGCATAGTGATCTTTTCCCCAGTCGAGCCATTTCACCGTTTCGGGCTTATTGTCGCAAACAAACTTCTCTCCGTCAAAGTCACCGATAAAGTATTGGGTGGCACTTCCCCCAAAGTAACATCCCGGATTCACGTTGACTATCAGCGCCCACTTTTTATGGTCCGGGTTGCCGTCTACCGGAAGTTCTACCATATCCGGGCATTCGAACTGGCTGGGCTGAACCCCGTAACCTTCACCCCAACCGCTCATATAGGTCCATTCCTTCAGGTTCTCCGACGAATAGAAACGCATCTCTTTATCGGCCGACACCACCATCACCCACTTCTGATCGGGAGCATACCAGAATACTTTCGGATCACGGAAATCTTTCAGTCCGTCAAACGGAGTCAGAACCGGATTCTTTTCATATTTGGTAAACGTACGTCCGTTGTCAGTGCTATAGGCCATACATTGTATCTGCCCGTTTTTATCACTGGCCGAAGTGTAGAAGGCAACGATGGCCCCTGCCCCATATCCGGCTGTATTGGCATCATCCACTACTGAACTGCCGGAGAAAATATGTCCCAGCGTATCGCGGGCAAGTGCCGGCTCCAAATGTTCCCAGTGCACCAGATCCTTGCTCACCGAATGTCCCCAGTGCATGTTGCCCCACATCGAGCCGTAAGGATTATACTGATAGAACAAGTGATACTCACCATCTTTATATACCAGTCCGTTGGCATCGTTCATCCATCCGTAGAGCGGAGTATGGTGATACAAGGGACGATATTGGTCTGTATTGGTCGTGTCAAAAGTATCCGAAAGCTTGAGTTCTTTCCAACACAAAGCCTCCTTCGGCAAGTGACGGATACGCACGGCTACCTCTTTCTCTCCCTTAGGCAAAGCAAAGGGAACAAAATAGTCCACTTTCTCCCTTGACAGGCGTACGTCCATGTCTACCGGAACCGAGTCCGAAGCAATGCAGACCTGTGCTTCGGGAGTCTTCTCCTCGACGGGCAAAAGTAAATACTGCGTAGGATTTGTAATATGAATCACCGTAAGGCTGTCGCCTTCCTGTTCAAATGTCATTTTACTTTGTGAACTTTGGCAAGACGAAATTCCGAGAGAGAAAGCCAAAGCACCGATCACTCCTCTACTTACATTCATAAAAGTTGTTTTCATGATAACATGGTATTTTTATTAAGTAATGTAATAGCCGTATTTACGGTGGCAAATATAGCGGAGATATCTGCCACCGGCTATTAATTTTGTTTCAAATTGTATAACGATTGATACCAAACTCCTGTCAGAAGCGGATACTGGCAGCCAGCTCCACGGTAAACGGACGAATATAACTGCCCGCCATCCAATGACCGTTATAAGATGCCGCATCTTTTTTGTCCACCAGTTCGGCACCGGCAATGCTTCCTTTAGCCCCGGTCTGATTCAGGAAATTGATAACCGTGGCACTCAACGCAAGATGCTTATTCACCGTCCAGTTGATACCTCCGAAGGTTTCCCAGCGTCCGTTGAAATAGTAAGCATTTTTAATGTTGGCATACGTCTTGCTGAAGTAGCGGAAGCTGGCCCAGACTCTGAGATCATTCGTGATGTTATAGCTGGGATCCAGTTCGACAAGCACTTTCGGAATCTCCGTCACAATATTCCCTGTGGCATCGATCTCCCCCACCGTACCGTCTTTAAAGGTCACACTCGTTTCATACTTCTTGTAAGTCGGACTTTGATAAGTGAACAAGAAGTGGAAGTTGAAGCCCTTAAACGGCTTGATCACTGCATCCGTCGTCCAGCCGATGGTTTGGATGTCATAACTCAACGGGGCGGCGAGAATCTCAGTCTGGTCATTCGGATTAATCAGGTTCAGTGTCGAGTTGTTATTCGTCTTCGAGATATAAGAGAACAGAGAGGTCAGACTGATCCAATCGGTGTTATAATAGACCCCGGCACGTCCCAGGGGAACAGAGATTTTATCGGTATTGGGCATAGTGGCCGGTGCAAAGTTCGACAAGCCGGGACGCTGTGTGTTGTAAGTGAAATCGGCGGTAAAACCAAATTCACGGGTCAGCTTATAAGTAGCGGCGGCAGTAAAGGCCATGTTCATCCAGTCGTAGTCGAAAAGACGGGGAGTGATCCTGACTCCTTTATCGGACACAGCTCCCAGGTAATAATCCGGGAAACGGCCTACGGCATTCCCTTCGGCATCGTATACAGCCGCATTTTCACCTTCCAGGTGCTGCCATTCCAGACGGGCGCCATAATACACGTTCCACTTGGGCGAAATATCCCAATCGTGAGTGGCATAAACAGCCAGTTTGTTTTCATGTCCTTTATAATATTCCGAAGCATTCTTATTGAAATCGTAATATACACCATCTGTATTCCCTTCACGTACCAGACGTTCGGGATACTCCCCTACCGTATGATCGTACATGGTAGTATTCGAAGCATAATCCACCTTATAGTGCCATTCGTTCACTCCGATTCTCCAGGTCGTATTACGATAGGAACGGGAGAGTTCGGAGGTAGCGAAAAACTCATCGATTTTTCCCCGGTTAAGGCAAGACATGCGGCTCTGCACATATCCTTCATACGGTTTCAATGTACCGTCTACCGCTTTCAGGTAGTAACCGGCAGAGGCATCTTTCTGTTCCATGGCCATTGGAGTCTGGTAAACATACGAGCCCAAGGCATGATCATACTTCAGATTGATCTTCCAGTTCAGGCCATTATCCCAGGTGTACGTGTTGAGCAAGGTCAACTGGTTTCCTTTATTCAAAGTGGCATCATAAAGATTGGTCTCCTTCAGTTCACCCGTACGCATGTCACGGTAGGCCATTTCGCCCGTTGTAGGCAGATAGGAACTTGTTCCGAGGCTGAATCCCGGTATTTCTTTCACGCTACCGTCGCCTACATAGATGAAAGGGGCGGAAGTCACTTCGTTGCTTGGCCAACGGCTGTTGCTGTAGTGATAGATAGCCGACAGCTGTCCGCGTCCTTCATTATAATTCTTGGTCAGGGCTGCTTTATAGATTTGAGTACGGTCCTGATTCGATGTAAAACGCAGTTTGAAACTGCCCGGATCAAAATTTTGGTAAACGCTTCCACTGTAGAACCATCCTTTCCCCATACCACCGCTGATATTAGCATCGAACTGCTGCTTGCCAAAGTGATTGGTACTATAATTGACGATTCCACGAAACTTTTCTGTTCCCAACTGGGTGAAAGAGTTTACAGCATAACCGATATTGCCGGTAGTAATGGCGGTTTCGGAGATTTTGAGCAACCCGACGTGCCCGAGACTGCTGTCTCCACGCCAGTGCGTATTTACATTATGCGGATTAGAGGTATAGACTACGGGGAGTCCGTTTTCGAGTACATTTACGTCTCCACCCGGCAAGCCGATAGAGATTTCGCGGGGACCATTGGCGCTCGAAGCGTTCAGCATAACATTACGATTGCCTTCTTCCTTTGATCCGGAAGCTGTTTGAGCAGATTCTTTCTTTTCCTGTGCAGCTGTGAAGCCCGCTATCAGCAAGCAAGCCAGCAAGCAAACAGCCCTTTTCTGGTTCTTCATCATGGTACTTAAATTTTTTAGTTGATTGAGATTGTTTTGATGCCGCAAAGGAACGCGGAATCCCATTTCCCAACTAAAAGATTTGTTTCAAAGGCTGCTAATTTTGTTTCGTCTACTATTTATCCTCTAATTATCAACAACTTACAAAAGAAGTAAAAAGATCTTTTTAGAATTATAAATACGAGGTAATTCCCTTCTTCCTTCTATTTGTTTATAGAAAAGCAGGTGAAAAGAAGATATCAGATATGTAAAATCACTTTCCCTTTCCTTCCAACAGGTCTGCAATCTTCTGTTTCAGGTTCAGTTTCAACATTTCATCGGGACGCAACTCGATCTCTAAACTGATCTTTGCATTTCCCACTTTAAACGGAGACTCTTCGTCCGTAGCAAGAGCATGTTCTTTCTTTATGGAATATAAAACAGCGAAATCATAATCCAGCGCCAACGACAAGCTATACAGGGTATCCGTATCGATACTTTTCCGTGTCAGCAGATAGTCCACACTCTGTGGTTTTACCCCCAACCTACGGGCAAGCTCGGCCTTTGTCACCTGCTTTTCGGCTATGACCTGTTTTATCACTTCACCTATGTATATATTACTCTTTTTCATATTCCAAATACCATTCAGTCTTTCCCAAAGATACCAATCACATAAAAATCCCCGACAGCCGTCACGGACACCGGGGAGGTATAAATAAATGGACTTATTTATTTATAAAATCGTCCACCCGGCCGATGGCCTATCAGCCGGATGGAGATAGAGGTCAAAACTTAAATCCGATCTTAAATGTCGGAGCGGCCAGCACACTGTAGTTGTGGCTGTCTGCCGACAGATCGCCAAGACCTGCTTGCGGATTATACGTAGTCTTGTTGTACGTATAAGCAAACGGATCGATCTGCGCACCGATATAGAGTGCAGGAAGAACAAAGTAATCGACACCGATAGTCAAGGCGCCGCGAAGATTCCAACTCTCGGCAATAGATTTGCCCATAGAGGTCTCTTCATCATACTTCATTTCATTTTCACCGTAAGCAAAACCTACGCGAATACCTGTATACCACATCAGGTTAGGAACACGCTTGATGTTGAAATAACGATCAACACCTGCTGACACATTATAGGCGAACGACTGAGCATCGGCTACGGCACGATAGTTAGGAATCTCTCCCATATTCTCGTCAGCCGAGTTATTCTTATTCGAATCGTCTATTGTGCCGGGAACAGCCGGATAACCGGGGTTATTCGTGAAGCTGACACCGCCACCCAAATTTAGTTTCCACTGATCTTTGAAGAACCAGCCTCCTTCAAAACCAACCATCAGCTTTTTGTCTGCCCAGTTGGTAGAGAGCGCTCTGACTTCATAGTCAGTCAGCAGCCCCGAAGGGGCTGTGACACTTGTGTAACTATTGTATCCAACAGTAGCTGCTACCGTAAAGTCTCCTTTTTTAGGAGTATTGTCTTTACTACAGTTCTGTGCATTCACTGCAAGACACAGCATGGGTAGAACGGCCAACACTAAAAGTCTTTTTATTTTCATACGATACTTTTTTTAATTTGTTGTTTTTTTGCCGTTACTGAATATGAAAAATATTACAAAGCAGCAATGGCATCATCCAGTTGCTTTTTATATTTCTCCACAATCTGTCCCTGACTTTCAATCTGAGCATTCAAAGCTTCAATACGATCTACCATATAAGCATGCAAAGCCTCAGCTGTATCTTCTCCTATATTATTTTGGTCAACAACATAACCTGGATACCATCTTCCATTTAACAAGTAAGCTTGATTGCTCCAAACATAAATAGTGTTAGTACTATTCGCCTTAGCAATATCTTCTTTTGCCTTAGCAATCTGAACATCACAATCAGCAATCATTTGATCAATATTCTGAGTTGAGTTCAAAAGAGTCTGTACATCCTGTAAAGCTGTTTGGTTTGCACTTAACGGCAACTGCGCTGCATCATCAGCATCACTTGCTGCAACCAAAGCCTCAGCCAAAGTTTTCGCATCAGCGATATCTTTGTCGTATGCAGCTTTCGCATCTGCATTAGCAAACAATGCTACTGCATCCTGGAATGCTTTAAATTCAGCTTCAGCTTCAGCCAATTCTTTTTTTGCAGCCTCTAAAGCCTCATCAGCTCTTTCAATATCAGGTTGCAATGCTTCAATTTCAGCTTGAATAGCAGCTTTTTCTGCATCAGTAGTAGCTGCTGCCTTTTCAGCCTCTTTTTGCTTTTTCTGTGCAGCCCAATATTCTATATTAGTATATGCACCTGAAGCCTGTATACCCTTATCTGTATCAGAAGGTACACCTACGATGTTCTCTTTAATATATTTTATTTTATTTTGGAAAGCAAGAGTTGCAGATGTAGTTTCGCTCTTCAGACCCAATTCATAAAAACGAACAGACTGAGCATTATTACTGTTCTCGCCAACTTCTACAAAATTAGAAGTAGTCACTGAGAAATAGTAAGTTTGGTTATTATATTCAACCTCAATATATGTTAACTCCGCTCCTACTTTAGCTAAATCAGAAGATAATTTATCAGTATTTCCGTAGTCATCATAACAAATTTTAGCCTGTGCTTCGTCAAATTTAGCCTGAGCAACTTTTGCAGCATCTGCAGTTTTTCCTTTTGCAGCTGTAAGTTCAGTTTGTTCAACTCTAAGTGTCTCGAATTTTTTCTCTAATGCAGCACGGTCAGAAGCAATCGAAGATAATTTCGACAATTGCTCTTTTCTCTCCGTCTGTTGTGCTATAATTTGATTCTTCACTACAGCAATCTTTTCAGCAGCTTTCTGAGCAGAAACTACACCCGCTTTTAAAGCGATTTCATCAGCAGTAGCGTTGATTAGCTCTGAATTCAAGTTAATTAACAGACTACTTGCATTGGAATAATTATTCCAAAGAGTATTGTTAATCCACTGATCCTGATTAGTAATAATATCCATTTCCGCATCTTTCTGATCTCTTTGAGCCTGTGCTATATCACGAGCTGCCTCAGCTTGGATTACAGTTAATTTAGCTGCCCATTTTGCTTTATCAGCTTCAGTTTTCGCATCTTGATAAGCAGCTTCTGCTTCCTTCAATTTAGCTTCTGCATTTGCTCTAATCGTTTCAGCCTCTGCCTGCGCATTAGCCAATGCAGCAGCACCCTTCAGTTGTTCAGCTTTTGCATTACGTACAGCTTCTACCGATGCCGATTCGTCATTGTCTACGCAAGCCCCCAGTGACAAAGCACCCAGAAGCACTGCTACCATCATGAGTTTCTTTTTCATAATCTCAATTTTTTAGTGTTAATAATATAAGTAATTCAATATTAGTGTAATACCTTAATTCTTCTCTATTCTATCAAAATTGGCTATATTTGCCAACTGCCAATGGTTAACATACTTTTTAAAGATCCCTTTAATAATTGGGTATATTTAATTGTTCGAAGCAAATGTAGATATTATAATTATACTAAGCAAGAGTTAAGAGAAAAAAAATTCTATTTTTTCAATAAGGTTGAATTTTAACGGGATTTTATCATACAAGCCACATTCAAACTTCTTCTTCATGCGCCTTCAACACGCCCCCCCAAAAAACACTTACGCGAATATAATCGTAAAAAAGCCCCCGGATAAAAAGAAAAAGAAACACAACTGCATTTACATATGATAAGGTATACCATATATATATCAGGCAGCTCCATCCTCCCATCTTCCACCTGCCTTTTTCTCAGTTCCATCTACTCTAATCTACTAACGTAGAAGAAAATGCTGATACAACTTGTTTTTCACGCTCACTTACAGTCTGTCATTTTGTATTTTTAAAATGCGGAGAAGCGCTTTTTTATAGCCCAAAGGGAACGGATAGGATAAAAACGTGTGGATTTTGCGATAGCACAATTCACGCATCTTGTATTTAGAGGATATTCTGATCACAATAAAGGATTGTTGACGGATGTCGTAACAAAATCGAAGTCTGAAGTACCTGAATGATTTCAAAATGCTATTCGCATGCTGCCCGTTTGTGATTGGATTCCAGAAAGAAATACCCTTTTTTTTCATTCTATTTATTGTTTTTTCAACGACCTGACCTTGCTTTTTTGTCTGAAAGTTAATATCCTGAAAGCAGGAAGTTAACTTCCTGCTTTCAGGATATTAACTTTCTCTTGCCAAGAAGTTAGTTCTTTGTTTTTACGATGTTAACTTCCTGTTGCCGACTTCCGGATTTCATGGTATAAACAGGCTCAATATTTGCATTTCGCTTGCCGATCCACTCCTGTTTCACTATTTTTTTGAAAACAGAGAGTTATCCCAAGATCACTTTTTCCCACTTTTTAATATAGATTTCGAGATATTGCTTACATAATAACAATCGGTAAGTATAGATACCGATGCTACTTTCAATGGCTACCCAAATCCCTATTCAGACACCTGCTTTTATAGATATGAACAATTAATGCCCATCATAGCCTTTTCAACCTAAATTATATATTGGTCTAACTTTGTTTATACGCACTATGTATTTGAGAGCACTCCTTCTCCATGACACCCCTGCATCACATTGGCTTGCAGGCTTCCCCCTGCATTCCCTTCTAGCCAAATGTCTTTACTAACTTGCGCTCCGTATAGCGTATCTGCAAACAAATGTCTAATCTTTATCTCCGAACTCTATTGAGCGAAAACGGGCTTGTAAGACCTTCAATCGTTCCATCAGTTCCCCAAACTCAAGAGAGGCTCCATAGATAAAACTATTCTGCATTTCCTTGTAATCAGTTTCATACTGGGGTAGCAATACTTCTTTGGGTAGAATGGTGATAGAATCTGGTAAATCCTTGTCATAATCAACGTAGCCGACATGGTAAAATTTTCGGCGATGTTCAACTATTTCGTGGTAGAGAGCTGCATCGTTTATGGCAAGATCCGCATAAGGTGTGTTCATCAGTTTTTCTAAATCATAGAAATGCCGAGTCATCCTTCGTGTTCTAGGCTTTTCTTTTTGAAACTCTTCATTGAGAAGAAATGCTTTTTCCAAAAATGTCCTAGTAGGACTGACCGTACGGATGGTCTGCACCAAATCTGAATCTACATCTTCACCCACATATGTTTGTTCAATAAGCGACGAGATTCTCCTCATCTCGTATGGCTCAGACATTGACAAGATACTGATTTCTATTTTTACTGTCGGGATAGCATATGCAGCCTGACTATTGTAGATTGAGGAGTATTGCACGTAAAGCACAGAAGGGTCTTTGTCGTGTGGCACTTTTCTCGGTTCTCCATTTTCATCAAGTATATCATTGTCAGAGAGTACGGTCACGTTAAGTCTAAGCTCTGCCAGTTTCGCTTCCAACTCGTCTTTGAACTCTCCGAACAAAAAGTCTTGTCCTTTCTCGCGAAGATTATGGATTTGTGTATTGCTAGTGCAGTTTGCACAGGAAAGTTTTTTAACGTTCAGAAAATAGTCCCGACTCAAAACCAAATCAATATCCTCACTAAAGCGGTTGATGATGTCCCATCCTTTACTGAGGCTCGTCCCCCCTTTGAACAACAGATATTCTGACACGCTGGTATGGAACAGGGCATACAACACAGTCGTTACCCACCAGTCTTTTTCTGCAGCGACTTCATCTATTTGTCGTGCCTCAACCACACCTTGTATCATAGCCTTTCGCTCTTTGAGCGAGAAATCAATCCATTTGCTCATCGTTTTAATCCCTTCTTAATTACTTGTCGCATCCATACCGGAGCTAATAATAAATCATATTCTATTGTATCAGCCTCTGGCGTTTCAGTGAACAGCTGACCAATTCTTGTTTCGTCCTTAGGCGTGATGTTATTTTCACCGATGCTGCGCAGTGCTTGCACCAATTCGGACATCAGCCGTCCTCGAAATGCAAAATTCTTAGGTGCCCCATGTTTCAAGGTCACTGTTCGGTTCCCCAATTTTAGCTTTCTGCCAGAACCTGTAGTCAGAAAAATAGTATTCATAGGCACTTGTGTTGAGAATCCCAAGCGATTAGCAGCTGTAGCTCCAGTAGGTATTACCTTTGCTTTGTCTCGCTTAGCTATTTCTGTCACCAATTCGTATGCTGAGGGATATAAGGTACCAAAGCGTGTCTTGCGAGCCTTCACATAGACTCCTTTTGCTATACGTGTTATTAATCCTTCTTTTTCAAATTGAGCGAGCAATTTGGTGACGTACTCAACATCATATTGAGAGAAAGATGACACAAAGAATATCTCACCAAACTTGCTGCGAGTTATTCTTTTCCTAATCTGTTGTATTACTGTATTTTCCATTAATAATCCGCTTTAATAAAGGTCGGAATGATTGCAAATATTTCCGACTATAAAGCTACTGCTTTTATTTCAATTGACAATGGTTTAGACCATAAGATTTTGTTTTTTGACCGAAATCGTGAAGTTTTGTTGTCATTCAAATCGTACTTCCATGAAATTGTTTATGTCTTGTATTAGCTAACCTAGTTATGAAGTACTCTTTCAAATTTCATTATAATATAGGTAAATAATATGTTTTCACACAACTTTCAAAACGAAAGATTGTTTCCCAAACATGTAATTCAAATGATCTCTTATGAACCAAAAGCGCAATCAAACCAAAGTCGTAAACGTGTTTACCGTATTTATGGTAATGCTGATCTTGTATTTTATCGTGGGACTTTTCACCGTCATCAATCAACAATTCCAGATACCGTTACAAACAGCTATGCTGCCCCACGATGGTAATATCACCAATGCATTGGTGACAATGCTGAATTTTTCATGGTTTCTTGCCTATCCCCTATCCGAAGGATTCGGAACACGATGGCTGGAAAAATACGGATACCGAAAAACATCTTATCTTGCCTTACTGATACTTATCGCCGGACTGGCGATCTACGAAGCAGCTGTGCTTTTCCATATATATACGCCCATGCAGGTCTCCATCATCGGAAATCACATTTCTGTCGGCTTTTTCATTTTTCTGATCGGCTCTTTTGTGATCGGTGTAGCCGCAACGATCCTGCAAGTAGTGCTCAATCTATATCTCACAGTTTGCCGAATTGGTAAAACAACAGCCTTGCAGCGACAGATGATCGGCGGAACAAGCAACTCGATAGGTATGGCTATCGCTCCGTTGGTAATCAGTTATCTGATATTTCACGGAACACCTTTGCACGACATCGTGACGAAGCAGTTCATTATCCCACTGATCATATTGATTCTGATCATGCTGATTATTACTCTTTTAGTTGGTAAAACACAAATGCCTTCTATCGACAATGTACGCCAAGCACCGGGAGAAAACCTCGATAAAAGCGTATGGTCCTTTAGAAACCTGAAATTAGGGGTATGGGGTATTTTCTTCTATGTAGGCATCGAGGTGGCCGTCGGAGCTAATGTCAATATGTATGCATCCGAACTCGGAGGATCGTTCGCCTCAAACGCTACCCACATGGCTGCCTTATATTGGGGATTGCTGTTATTGGGACGCTTCTTAGGCTCCTTTATCAAGCAGGTCCCTTCCGAAAAGCAACTGGTGATAGCCTCCATCGGAGCCATCGTACTACTCGTGCTTGCTATGCTGACGGCCAATCCCTGGATATTGACATTGATAGGCTTTTTTCATTCCATCATGTGGCCGGCCATTTTTACATTGGCAACCGACCAACTGGGGAAATATACCACTAAGGCATCCGGAGTGCTGACAATGGGAGTCATCGGCGGAGGTATTATCCCTCTTTTACAAGGAATCTTTGCCGATGTGATGGGTGGCAACTGGCTTTGGACATGGCTGTTGGTCATCGCCGGGGAAGCTTACATTTTGTATTATGGCCTAAATGGATACAAACAACATTAAACTCTATGATAAACTTCATCAAACGGTACTCTGCCCCGTTCACCCCAGATTCCTTTGTTTCCATCCCGTATTCCACAGGCGATCACCATGTTCACTTCGGCCCCATGAGGCAACTTCAATAGTTTCTTCATTTGTTTGCTGTCAAAGCCCTCCAAAGGACAGGTATCATATCCTTCGTTTGCCATGGCAATCATAAATGTCTGGGCAGCCAGTGCACAAGATTTGTGGACGACAACACGCATATCACTTTCGGAAACTTCACGCACAATGGGGCGGAAAAGGCCGATAGCCTTAGCCAATACAGATCTCAGGAGTCCCAGTATCCTAAAAAAGCGGGCATACAGAAACGGCATTAGCTTTCCATAATAGAGCTCTCTGTCTTTAATACGTTTTTCCTGACGTTCTTTGGGACTGTTTCGTCTCACGTTTCCTCTTTCAAAATCAAGCACGAACTTTGCCCGGCTCCGGTATAAATCCTGACGCGTAACAAAAACAACAACCTCTGAAGCCGTTGAAGTTGCGGTCTGATCAAGGCAGGCTTTGGATATTTTTGCCAGCAATTCCGGCTGTATGACTTGATAAAACTCCCACAATTGCATATTTGAACTGTTAGGCGCCAATGTTGCCAGTTCCAGACAATGTTTCACTTTCTCAGGGTCCAACGGCTTCGTTTTATCAAACACCCGCACGGAACGACGATAATTTAAGACTTCTTCTAAATTCATTTCCTATAATAATCAAAATTACTTTTCGCGACTCAACTGCCGCATTACAACTTCTGCCATTTCTTTTGAACTGAACGGGTTTTGTCCCGTTATCAGGTTACAGTCCACCACTACTTTCGAGGTCATCGGAATCAATGCCTTCTCGTAGTCGGCTCCTTTCTTTTCGAGTGCAGCCTCAAGGTCGAAAGGTACTTCCTTTTTTCTCCCGGCCAAACTTTCTTCAAACCAAGAAAAGCCTGTGATCTTTTTATCTTTGATAAGATACTCTCCTCCGGACAGTTTAACATTCAAAAGCCCGCTTACACCATGACAGATGGCCGCTACTGCTTTATCACTCTCATAATGCTTTTCAATAATCGCCTGCAATACAGTATCGTCAGGAAAATCATACATCGCACCATGACCACCTGCCAAATAAACACAGTCAAATAGCTGTCCGGAAACTTCGGCTAAACTTTTTGCATGCTGCAATTCACGCCTGAATTCAAGATCATCCCAATAATCCTTCGAAAGTTTGTCCAACATCATCGGTTTTAGACTCTCCGGATCAACAGGAACATTGCCGCCCTTGGGGCTTGCGACGGTTATTTCATACCCTGCCTCTTCGGCACAATGATAGATATGGGTCAACTCACTGAGCCATAACCCTGTTTGCAGATTACCATCGGCATACATATCGGTTCCGGTTACAACAATCAGCATCTTTAAAGCATCCATAATATATTATTTTAAGTGACGTGATATAGAAACGTACCTACAACCGACTTGTTATCTTGCTAACCGGAGTTTTAACTTTTTTTCAGTGGCTACGGTCATCCCTATTTTCAGTACACCGGACACATCATCAGAGAACTTCAAGCTGCCGCTTCGCACATTCGTATCCTTCCTCATAGAGATCGGTCAGTTTTTGAATATCACGTTCAATGCGGTCCACTACAACAGGCTTCTGAGGACGGATGACAAGGATATCCCCCTCCTCTTCCATACGCTCTACCATCTCTAACTGTTCATTGTACGCAGCACAACGCCGACTTAACGCTTCCCGCATCTTGGGGTATTTACGATAGACAAAAGGAGGAATACGGATGTCTTTGTTCTCTTTTCGATAACCACGATTCCGGGTGAGGACAACTACATTATTCCGATATCCGTCGTGTATGGCACGTTGCAAAGGAATTGAATCTACAATGCCGCCATCCAGCATAGGGATGCCGTCTACATAAGCTATGGGACAAACGAAAGGAAGGCTGCTGGAAGCACGGACAATGTCGATTACACGGTTCTTATCCTTTTTTTCCTCAAAGTAATCGGCTTCCCCGGTCAGGCAATTGGTAGTCACCATCACATATCGTTCGGGCGAATCAAAGTATGCCTGATAATCGTAAGGAAGAATATGTTCGGGAAATTCCGTAAAGAGAAGATCGAAGTCCAGGATATTCCGTTTCTTGAGCAAATACTTCAATCCGATATAATGGTACTTCTCTAACAAGTCGATGTTACTGTACTTGGCCCGTCCACGCTGGCGAGACATATACGAAAGCCCGTTGCAAGCTCCCGCAGAGACCCCGATTGTATAGGGAAAACGAATATCATGGTCCATCAGATAGTCCAGTACCCCACAGGTAAATACGCCGCGCATACCTCCTCCTTCGAGTACCAGACCGGTTTGATTATCAATTGTCATCTTTCAAAATAATTAGTCGTTAGAATTCGGTAATCAATACGAATCAGCAGTTGTCGGGTTTGAAACTTCAACCCTTCTTAGGCCTCCGGATGACCAACAGTGAAGGCAAATCGCGGAACACCTCTTCTTCTTCGGACAGCTTCGTATAAGATAAGTGACTCATCACAAGCAAGCCATCCTTCGCTGCCGAAGTCAGATTGGCAGCACCACTAAAAGGCTGTGTCCGGATCTGAGACGAATATTTTGCCAGGATCGGATCGGTCGATTGCCGGAAAGCTTCATCATCCGTATCAAAAAGGAAGAGATGAACCTGTGCTCCCCCTTCCAACATACTTTCAAGATAAGTCAACAAAAAAGCATCAATCACTCCCCCCAGTACGAAAGAGACGGGGGAGCTGCCGCTATAGCCACGATTGACAAAAACAGCAACCGGACATTTCACCTGCTCCATTACATCGTCTATCTTATCGCGAAACAGAGAGAGCCACAGCACTCCGTTGCTTCCCGCAGTATCCGGCCTGTACTTGCTACCGGCTCCCAACAGAAACATATCGGGACGCTCTTTTCGTGCCAACCGGATCATATCCTGTACCAATTTATCGGTTACCCGGTAACGATTCTCAACGCTAAGTCCCAATTCGGAAGCTTTTTCGTCCACGAGGGAAAAACTATCTCGGGCATACTGCTCTGCATTCAGGGGGTTCAGATCCGTACCCACTGTAAAATGGGCAGCAACGACTTGGGCAGCTTTCATCTTCTTTCCGAACAATAAGAAAAAGATGGAAAGCAGGCTGCGTCCCGACTCCGGCCTGCCAAAACAGAAGACCAGCTTCAGCTTGGCCGACAAGCGTTCTTCACGACGGGCAAAAACCCGCTCGACAAGGTGTAACAACGGAGTCGTCATAAAAGTAGTTACCAATGCCATAATGACGAGGATTACAAAGATAGAAGGCGGAAGTACTCCCATTTCGTATCCGATATTCAGTGCCACCAGTTCCATCAGTCCCCGTGTATTCATCAGCGTACCGATAGTAAAACTGTCTTTCCAGGACTCACCTACCAAACGCGCGGCAACAGCACATCCTCCCAGTTTTCCTGCTACGGCAACCGTAATCAGCAGCAGGCAGACACCCCAAAGCGCCGGACTGTTGATCAATCCGATCTCGGTACGCAATCCTGTAAAGGCAAAGAAAAGAGGAAGAAAAAAGACAAGGGCAATATCTTCTACTTTTTCCATCATCACCTTGCGGAATCCGATGCTGGGCGGCATCACCACTCCTGCCATGAAAGCACCGAACAGGGCATGAATACCGATAATCTCGGTAAGCGTGGAAGAAATGATGAGAATCAGCAGAATCAGCGCCACAAATGTTTTGTTAATCACCTCCTGATTGGCATACACCTCTCCCACTTTCTTGAGGAAAGGACGTACCACCATAAACATGATAATGATATAAAGAGCCGTCAGCCCGATGGCGTAAAGGGCACTGGCAAACGTTCCCGCCTTGGCTATGGCGATGACTACAGCCAGCAGACACCAGGCAGTAACGTCATCATTGGCAGCCGAAGCAATGGCCAAAGTTCCCAAAGAAGTCTTTGTCATATTCCGTTCCTGAATGATGCGTGCCAACACCGGAAAAGCGGTTATACTCATTGAGATACCGATGAAGAGAGCAAACGGCAGAAAGGCGGTCTGGGCAGCCGCATACTCTTCATAAATCCAATAGGATGCCACGATGCCGAGGAAGAACGGAACCAATATACCCGCATGGCTGATGACCAATGTTTCGTTTATCTTGTTTTTGAGTACGCTAAAGTCTAGTTCCATCCCGATTACGAACATGAAAAGAACCAGTCCGACCTGGCTCAGCAACTCCAGATTGGTAAGAGATTCGGGAGGGAAAAGGGCTTGAAACACATCTGGGAAAAAATAGCCTAACACAGAAGGCCCCAACACAATACCCGCCACAATCTCACCAATCACCCCGGGCTGCCCGATGTGCTTGAACAGAAAGCCGAAAAGCCTTACCATCAGCAGGACAGCAATGATCTGTATCAGCAATATACTCAAGGGATGATGTAAGTTGTCGGTGACAAACTGACAAAACATAGTGAAAGGAGTGTCTTCTGCGACAGTTGACGATGCTACCGCATGGTGTGAAAAACGATCTCCCTCCTCGATAGCCATGTAAATAAGCGCCCCGAAAAGGAGCAACATAACCGCATAAATAAGATAATTCTTTTTGGCTCTCTGCATACAAGCATATTTTTTTGTGAAGTGTGTCTATGCAAAGATAAAACAAACCAAAATAAAAAATAGTTTTAGAGTAAGTTTAAATCTATTCGAAATAGTATTTTCACCACAGAGCAGACAAAGCAGGCGAAGACCGGGATGAAACCGATTCGTGGCGGCACAAAACCATAACCAACTCAAAAGCAACACTATACAAATACAAAAATAGGTTTTAAATCAAAGGTATTTGGGTTTAAAAGGTAAGCCCCGTTAATTTAAAACCAACGGGGCAGTGCTTCGAAACCTATCAAAAAGAAACCTTAAACTTGCCTTATAAAGACCAAAAGGTATCGCTTTTCATTCTCCTGTTTGCAAATACATTTTCAAATATCGATTTTCAGTGAGCCCTGTAAAGGAATCCATTTGTTTCCGTCACCTGCTCCAAGTCGGAAGCCGATATTGTGAAATCACTTCCCGACCGTATCCTTTCCAGTACCAGATTTCCGACTCTCCGGGCATCTTCTTCCGAAGCAAACCCTTTCCGTCCGGGAAGTGAAGGTATGTATGGCTGGCAGATCACTACCCGGTCGCCACAAAGAATCCGGTAACCATATCCGCCTTCATTCTCCGTTTCAATTATTTGGAGACTATACCTACAAGCCTTATGCCGATGGTATAAGAAGAAGGATATCAGCATGCAGATAGCGAGAGTCAGCCAAAGTATGCTCTTATTCTTCTTCATATTCATAAGGCTTCAACTCCCAAGTGTCATCAAAGTATGAACTCGATCCACTGCCGCCTGTCGCAATGATCCCCCGGGTTCCGGTAGAAAAGCAGACAGCATGGATGCGTGTACTGCCTTCAAACGCTGTCAGGTCGTCTCCTTCCCAAAGATCGGTTTCAGGATCATAGATCCAATAGTTCGAATAATAACTTCCTCCGGCAGTAGAGCCCAAAGTCAGATACGCTTTTCCATCGATCACAAAACTGACTCCGTAAGAACGGACAATAGAAGTATAATCATAATCATCGTCGCTGGTATTGGCAATATCTCTCAATTGTGTCCACGGCGTGGCGGCAGAAGGATCGAAACGCCAAAAGTCCGACACATCGGAATTGTTGTTCTGTCCTCCACAGACATAGGCTTTTCCATTGATCACAAAGGCTGTGGCTCCCTGACGCTTTTGTCCACCGAAACCATTCACGATAGTCCATTGCGAACCGGCTGCCGCAGTAGGATCGAATCGATAAAAGTCCTTCAAATAGTTATCATTGTAACCGGTACCTACATAGCCATAATTATCAATGCCAAACCCAAGGGCATAATAACGGGCTCCCCCTTTGAAGTCATCCATTTGCCGCCAGGTATTTGTCTCCGGATCGTACTCCCACGTATCGGCCAGATACTTCTGATCGGGATTGTAACCGGTAGTGATGTACCCTTTATTCCCCACCGGGAAACCTGTAGCGGCATTCCGAACCGTACCGGGCATATCGGCACGTTGCGTCCACCAGTCATTGTCGATGTCATACTCCCAGGTATCGGCCAGACGGGTTGTTTTCCCGTTGTAACCTCCACAGATATATCCTTTGTTGCCAATCGTGAAACCGGCAGCATCGGTACGTGCCACCCCGTCGAAGTCCGAACGGCGATACCAGACTCCTGCCGTATAGGAAGCATCTTCCGTACAGGCGCACAAGCAAAAAAGTATGGTACAGAGTACCAAAACTCCGGCCCCCGACCTATTCGTTACTGTTTTTTCTATTCCAGTCATTCTTTTATTCTGTTTTTTTAATCGTTAATTACTGACCGCAAATGTAGGCGACATCGGTAAGCGCAAAAAAAAGGATCGACTAACAGGCACATTCTCTCTACCAACGAAAATGAAGTCGATAAATCGTTCCGATTAGTCGATCCTTTTTTTACAGGGACAATAAATCGTCTTCTTTTGCGGCAAAAATGATCCGATTCATGAAACGAAAAAACTTATCCTTGTTTTTTATCACTCTTTTGATATCACTCCTCGCCTCTTGTCGTGACGAACTGTCGACGGCGGGAGGTAAATGGGTGGAAAGCTCCCTGCGAACCATACAAACCGATACCTGTACCGTACGCCTCAGCACTATCCTGAGTGACTCTCTTGCCACATCGGGTGACACTGTCTGCCAGATAGGAACCATTGACGATCCCGTCTGGGGAAAGATAAAGGCTGCTTTCTATGCCGAATATGACGTACCGACAGTTTCATTCAGTGAAAATGCCGACTACAGATTCGACTCCATTACCATCCGGTTCTATTCATCGGGTAACTATCTGGGAGATACCCTGAGTCCGCAACGTATCTCACTGCACAGTCTATCGGAGAATCTGTCATTGGACGAAGGTTATCTGTACACTACTTCGAAGGTGTCCTATCACTCCACTCCCCTGGCTTCCTTTACTTTCACCCCCACCCCGGGCGAAACAATCCGGGAACATGAAATCCGCCTCCCCGACGAATGGGGAGTCGAGTGGTTCGAACATTTCCAGGCCGGTTCACGTGAGATGGAGTCGCAAGAGTATTTCCGCGACTATTTCAAAGGTATCGCATTTATTCCCGAAGAAGGGGGAAATTGTGTCAACGGTTTCATGGTGAACGACTCAAGCTTATGCATCACTCTCTATTATCATCAGACGGAAACGGATGCCACGGAACTGTCCGCCGATTTTTTACCCAACAGCGATCTGAGGTTCAACCAAGTCAGTTGTGACCGCAGCCGGACCGCACTCTCCTCTTTGCAAAGCGGACTCAACAACGGACTTCCTTCTGAAAAATCGGAGCACCAGTCCTATCTGCAAGGGTTGACCGGCATGTATATCAATATTGATTTTCCATTCCTCAATGACCTGCGTGCCGAAGGCAGGCTGGTGACCATCGAAAGCGCCCTGCTCCGGCTATATCCGGTAAAAGGAACTTATGGCGAACAGTATCCCCTTCCCGAATCGCTGACACTGTATACAGCCGATGAAAACAATGTGACGGAAGATGTAGTGACTGATATTTCAGGCAGTTCCGTACAAACCGGAAGCCTGGTGACAGATGAAATGATGGGAGAAGATACCTATTACTCCTTCGATATCACCTCTTTCCTGCAAAGCAATCTGGGAACGGTAGGATACAACCGGAAGATTCTTCAACTGATGCTCCCGGACAACTTATTCTTCACTACCCTGAACGGAGTCGTATTCGGGGATACCGGACATCCGGACAGCAATCCCGTGAAACTAACCCTACTTTATAAAACATATAACCCATGAAAAGAAACCTGATTCTATTGCTTACTCTTTGCCACTCCACTTTATTAATATATAGTCAAAATACCACCAACTCCCCGACTTCCATGTTCGGACTGGGCGAACTCTCCACCGGAGAAGGCGGACAATACTCTGGACTGGGTGGAGCAGGAATTGCCTTGCAAAGCTACAACTTCCTGAATACAGCCAATCCGGCCTCACTTACCGCCATCGAGGGGCAACGTTTCCTGATAGACGCCGGAGTAATGGGAGCTTACAAGGTATATACACAAACCGGGACGAGCAATCACTCGCTGGTAGGTAACCTGAACAACCTGAGCATCGGTTGCCGCATCACTCCACGCTGGTATGGAGCCGTGTTCATGGCACCGGTCAGTAGTGTAGGCTATGCCATCACACTGGATCAGGACATCACGGGAACCGGCAGTTCCACCGTATCGTCACTCTTCGAAGGCGAAGGCGGATTGTCTAAAATGGGAATCAGTACAGCCTATCGGCTTTTCAAGGGATTTTCTGTCGGCGCTAACCTTTCCTACGTAACCGGGACCATCAAACAGACAGAAACCCAGGGAAGTATCAGTGTGGAAGAAAGCTCATACAAGCATGCCTTTTATGCTGACTTCGGCTTGCAATACAAATTTTCACTGAGCCGGAATAAGTACCTCGTGGCAGGAGCTGTATACGGATATTCGCAAGACCTGGCACAAGACAATACCTTGTCGGTAAGCAGCACATCGGGCAACGAATCGATTGACGAAAGCCAACGCCATGTGCGCCAATGCCTCCCCCAGTTTGTGGGAGCGGGACTTGCATACAACAGTCCGCGCTGGACGCTGACAGCTGAATATAAATATACGGATTGGAGTCGTATGAAGTCATCACAAAGCAACGTCCGCTTCGAGAACCAACACCGATTGTCGGCAGGCACAGCCTATACGGCAGGCAATATTTACCGGAATCCGGTGAAACTGTTACTCGGAGCGGGCGTCAGCAACTCTTATATAGTCATTCAGAAGAAGAAAGCAACCAACTACTATGTCAGTGCAGGAAGCAACTTCACTCTGTACAACGGCAACGTTCTCTCCCTGGGAGTGAAATACAGCGACCAGCTTCATCTGCCTAACGGCATGCAACGGGAACGGGGAGTCACACTCTTTTTCAATTTTACCTTTTCGGAACGGACGTACCGGGCGAAGATCCAATAAATCAATCGAGGAACACCTCTTCCTGCTTTAATACATAGGCATCGGCCAAAGCACCGGTAGCAGGCTGTTTCTCATTGTTCAGCATCACCAGGCTGCCTTCCTGCACTTTGAAGTAAGACACTTCGCCTCCTTTTTCAGTAAGCGTAAGCAGATTATCCTTCACCGTAAACGTACCGGTTTCATCGAAATCGGCATCTTTACGGTCAATATAAGCCCAATGATACGTATAGGTGCGATCCTTCTTCAATGTCAGGGTCAGTTCTATGCCCGGACAATCGGCAGCCGGAACCGTACCTTTGTAAACTCCATAGTAATCGAGAGAGGTTTCGGCAGTATGCATATCTACCACTTGTGTGGTATCGCTGCCTGCCGCAGATACATTGGCTTTCTTCGCATTTGTACAACCTACAGCAGTTAAAGTGATGAATGCTGCTGCCATCCAATAAAGATTCTTTTTCATCGGTTTAAGTTTTTATAAATTAATCTTATTATATAATATACCTGCCGCTTTCAAATAAGCCACATAATTCAGATAAAGCTGGAAATGTGCATTCACTTTCGTTTCGTATGCCTGTTGCCATAAGGCTTGTCCTTCCAGATGGTCGGAAAGGGTTTCCAATCCCACTTCATATTGGCTTTTGCTGACACGCCTGTTTTCCTCGGCCTGTTGGAGAGAACGGTCGGCAAGCTCGCTTTCCAGTTTCGCCTCATCAAGATTATTGGCCGCCCGGGTTAGTTCCAGCAACATCAGCTCGTTCAGGCTTTGCTGTTGCAGGCGGGTCTGTTCCAGTTTCGCCTTGGCTGCGCGCACTTTGTTGCTCCTTTCACCGAAATGGAAAAGCGGTATGCTGACATTGAGCAGGACGGAAAAACTGGCATTGTCCAGGAAATTCTTGTCATTCAGTTCCAAACCATGTACATAATCGTAAGAACCTTTGATACCGATTTTGGGCAACAATTCACTGCGGTTCAGTTTCACCTGCTGTTTGGCTATGGCAACTTGTTTATCCAGAATAGTATATTCAGGACGGGCAGTGATATCCAATACCTGAATTTCCAATCCCTGCTCTATCTCCGGAAAGTTACCGGAAACATGGATGTCGGCAGTCAATGGCTTTCCAATGAGATGACACAAATTCATGGTAGCCAGCCGAAACGCATTCTCCGCCTTACGAACAGCCAGCTCGCTCTCGTTCAGCCTGACCTGTACCTTCAATACATCGTTTTGTGGTTTCAGACCGTGTTTGTATGCACTTTCTACATTCTTCTTCAGCTCGGTAAGTACCGTATGATAGGCATCGGCTACTACCTTCATCTCTTTGGCTTTCACGACAAGAGCATAAGCCTGATCGGTTTTCAGAATCACTTCGGTAGCAGTCAGGGTTTCATTCATCTGCGCCATCTGTTTTCCCAGTACCGACATCTTGTAGGCAGCAGTGATTTTGCCCCCCATATAAAGCGGCTGTTCCAACTGTATCCCTCCCATATAGACCCATCCTATCTTATAATCCAGGTTGATACCCGGAAAATAGGCAAAGCCGCCATTAGGTATGAGTTGTCCGGTCGCATCGGGCAGGAAAGTGGGCAGATTGCCACCGGCTATCCCGTAACTTCCGTCGGCATTACTGTAAAGTCCGGTGCCGCTGGCTGTAAAATTGGGGAAGAAGTTCCCTTTGTAACTTTTGGCTGTGTAGTGGGTGCTTTCCGTCTGTTTAATGGAAGCCGCCATTTCTTTATTGTATTTCAATGCCATTTCGCGACACTCTTGCAGGCTGAGTGTCTCCTGTGCGAATGCCGGAGCACAGAAGTCCGACAACATAAAGCAAAGAGAAAGTATAATTATCTTTTTCATCAGTTCTCATTTTTTAATCAGTCGTTTCTTATCTTGAAGAATAAAGCATATAATATGGGTATAAAAAGCAGTGTGATAAGTGTACTGCATAGCAACCCTCCCATAATGGCTGCTGCCAGTGAACCGAACATAGCGTCGGACAGCAATGGAATCATCCCCAGAATAGTGGTGAGCGATGCCATCATTACGGGACGGAGACGGCTTTGCGAACTGTCTATCAACGCGGTGACCGGTTCTATACCGGCATTAATCTGCAAGGTGATTTCATCCATCAGCACAATGCCGTTCTTAATCAACATACCAATCAGTCCCAGTGTTCCCACAATGGCTACAAAGTTGAAAACCTTTCCGGTAAGCAGCATCACGCCCACTACCCCTACGAATATCATCGGCAGGCAACAGAAGATAATAATGGGTTTACGGTAATCCTTGAACAACATAATCAGAATAGCGATCATCAGGATTATCGCTAAGGGGAAGTTCTTGAACAAATACTTCATGGATTGGTCGCTGGCTATCTTTTCACCTTGCCACACCAATGAATACCCGTCGGGCAACCGTATCTGCTCTATCTTATCCGCAATGGTCAATCGTGCCTTCTCCGTTTCAATGCCCGGAGCAGGCGAGCATTGTACACGCTGACTGCGTTGTCCATTGTAACGGGGCACTACAGGGTCCTCCCAACGAATATCGATTCCTTTGCTGATTTGCTGCAACGGGGTGCTCCCCATCATACTTTCTACCAGGTCTTCTTTAGAAAGAGTACCAGTCTTCAACTTGACCATGGTCTCCTCGTTCAACAACCCGCTCAGGGATGGTAAGGCAGAAAAGACTTGTGTATTGCCCAAGTCCTCTATCGGTTGTCCTTCCTTATCCAGACATTTCAGATAGATATTGTTCTTATGTATGCCTTCATAAAAAGATCCGATAGGAATGCCACCGGCAGCAGTCAATAAAGACATACTGACATCACTGCGGCTCAAACCCAGTGCGCGTGCGGCAGGTTGGTCATATTCAATGGTCAGGACAGGTATTTGAGGCTCCCAATCGGTAGTGATAAGACATACTTCGGGGGTATTCTTCATGATGTTGCGTGCACTGTCGGCCAATTGGTGAAGAACAGCAGGATCGGGTCCCAGAAATTGTGCTTCAATGGGGTATTTCTTGAACATCAGGTTATAGCGCTTCAGTTTGATGTAAGCATCCGGATAAGTTGCCGACAGATAGCGCTGAATTTCATCCATATTGTCTACCAACTCCTCGGGAGAGGTGAAGTCGATGATCAGTTCTCCATAAGAAAGTGACGGGTTAGCTACACTTCTCACCAGATTGTACCGCCCGGGAGTACCACCGATGGAAGCTGTGACATGGGTGATTTCCTTACGCCCTTTCAAGTAAGCTTCTATCTCTTTCAGATCCTGTTCTACGCGGGTATAGTTGTTCCCTTCGGGGAGTTTATATTCCATGTAGAGCTGATCGTAAACCATATCGGGGAAGAAACCCTGCCGCATGTACTGATAGCCAAAAACAGAAAGAGCCAGCAAACCGACCATGGTAAAGACAAAACTCCACCGGTGTGCCAATCCGAAACGAAGTGCCGTACGTAATGCGGCATAAATCTTCCCCTTGTAAACCCGTTTGCCACCACTATCGGCTTCTACGGCAAAATGCAGACGACGGTTAGCCATCAACGGTACATGAACCAACGCCAACACCCAGCTGAGCAGCAAAGAAACGGCAAGTACGATAAAAAGATCGCGCGTATAGACACCTGCCGTATCCGGCGACATATAAATCGGCAAGAAAGCGATGATGGCGATCAGTGTAGCTCCCAGCAACGGCATGGCAGTCTGCCGCCCTATGGCGGTCATTGCCTCCATCCGGTCTTTCCCGGCTTTCAGATCTACCAATATCCCATCGATAATGACAATGGCATTATCGACCAGCATCCCCATAGCCAGCACAAAGGCAGCCAGGGATACACGTTGCATGGTTCCTCCTGCGGAATAAAGAAACAAGAATGAACCGAAAACAGTAACCACCAGGCTGATGCCTATGATAACCCCGCTCTTAAATCCCATGGCAATCATCAGGATAAGCACTACGATGATGACTGACTCTATCAGGTTGATGACAAATGTACCCAATGACTCGCCCACACGCTCCGGTTGGTAGAACACCTTTTGATATTCGACTCCGGCAGGCAGACGTTCGGCCTTGAGTTCAGCCAGTCTGGCCTCTACGGCATGTCCCACTTTCACGATGTCCGAACCACTGGTAGCGGCAATCAGAATGCCCAGTGCACGCTCACCGTCATAGTACATTTCGTTACGGACCGGCTCTTCATAGCCTTTCTCTATTTGTGCGATATCGCTCAGACGCAGTTGGTCGTCATCATGTCCTTGAATAAGCATTTTGCCTATATCTTCTACCGTCTTGAATTTATCATTGACAGTCACACGGATCCGATTGTCACCATTGTCATAATAGCCGGTATAGGTAGTCTTGTTTTGACCGTTCAGGGTAGCAAGAACTTCAGCAGGCTTTACACCCAAATTTGCCATACGATCCTGCAACAAAGAGATATTGATGCACTCCGGACGCTTTCCATACAGATCTATCCGGTCTACCCCTTCCAGTTCGCCGACTTCACGCTTAATCAGTTCGGCATAGTCCGACAACTCACGATCAGACAAACCATCACCGGTCAAAGCGTAAAACATACCGTACACATTCCCGAAGTCGTCTTTTACAATGGGAGCACTGACTCCTTCGGGCAGTGAAGCCCGGGCATCATTGACTTTGCGACGCAGCATATCCCAGCATTGCTCCACATCATCATCCGGCACAGTGCTCAGAAGTTCAATCTGTATAAGTGACAGATCATTATAAGAATAACTTTCTATATTATCTATATTTCCCATGGTGCGGATGTTCTTTTCCAGTACATCGGTCACCTCCAACTCTACCTGATGTGCCGAAGCCCCGGGATATGTGGTGACCACCATGGCAAGTTTTACCTTTATTTCCGGATCCTCCAGTTTACTCATCTGATAGCAGGAATAAGCTCCTCCGAACATCAGGACGGCTATCAGGAAATAAATCAGGTTACGATTATGGAATGCCCATTTACTTATATCCATTATAACAGTCCTCCTATATTTGTGTGAGTGATTTCAGGCAGAGTTTTTACGGTTTCCCCGTTTTCTATATGATGTACTCCTGAAGATACGATTTTGTCTCCGGGTTGCAGTCCGTCAGAAGAAATAAGGCTGTACCCGTCATTGGTCAACCGCAATACAGATACTTCACAATTGTGTACGGTATGGTCTGATGCATTGTAGATAAAGACATACGACTTTCCGTCTTTCTGCAAGATGGCACTGGTAGGGACGGATAACGTACCGGAGCGATCTGTATCGCAAAAGATAGTCACCATGGCATTCATTCCGGGAGAAGGAACAGCCTGTTTTCCGGGTATTAGCTGAAGTCGCATGGTATACAACTGATTAGCATTTGCTTTAGGAGTGACACTGATCAGTTGTAACGGGTAGGTTTCTCCCGGATAAATATCGAATGTACAGTGATAGCGGTTGAACCGGTTACGCCGGATATATTCAGCTGCCGGCAAGTTGATTTCCACCTCGGGTGCACCTGCACTTACCATCGAGATGACAGGCATGCCGGCTCCTATGGTCTCATGGGCTTCGAACAAACGTTTTTGTACATATCCGCTGAAAGGAGCATAAAGGCGGGTATATGCCAACTGATCTTGATGATGTTTATATTTGGCTGTGATTTGTTTCAGTCCATAGACAGCCTTGTCATTGGCATTGGGTGTGGTTCCGTTCTCTTTATAGAGAGCCATGACCCTTTCCGCTTCGGCCTTTACCTGACGGTATTCAGCTTCCGTAGCGTCCAGTTGTACCTGATAGTCAGTCGGATCCAATTCGGCCAGGAGCTGCCCCGCTCGTACTTGCGCCCCGTCTTTCACGTATATTTTATTGATAGTGCCACTTACCCGAAAAGAAAGACTAATGTCCTGAGCGGCTTTTACTCTCCCCGGAAATTGTAGAAATTTCTGTTTATCAGCAGCAATGACTGTGTCTATTTTTACTGTTTGACAATCTTTATTTTCCTTGGTGTGCCGGGCACAGGAAATAAACAGCATAAGAAAAATCCCTGTCAGAATAAGATAAATCTGTTTCATAATTTGCGTACTTTTGTATTTCATATGCAAAGTTATTGGGAAGGGAAGAGATAGAAAGGTTGAAATGAATGATAAATTGTTCTATTTGTATCTTTTTCAGTCTGTATACAGGTAAAAACTTTGCGATTTGTATTTATTTTGTAGCCGGTTTATAATTTAAGAACAGAAGAATGATAGAACAACAAATGCCTTTTCGGAGAATTCTGCTTACCAGTGATACGTTTCAAATACTTAAAGAGGGACAAATAATTTCGACATTCAATAAATGTGGTATCTTCTATTGTCAACGCGGCAGTGTGGAAGTCTCTTTGGAAGGTTGCCATTATCATATCAAACCCGGGGATGTTTATATCTATATGGCTTCTACCTTGGTGCACTTGTTGCATAAGAGTGAAGATGCCGAGGGGATTATGGTTGAAGTGGACTTTTACTATATTCTACCGATTGTAAACAAAGTGATAAATGTGGAAAGCCAGCTCTTTATGCGGAAAAATCCATGTGTCTCCTTGTCCGGTGAACAATGTGCCCATTTTGAATATTTGCTGAACAATCTATGGGATAGGATAAATGCGGAAGACTGCCAGAAGGAGAATGTCCAGTACCAGCATCTGAAACTGGAACTGATAAAATCGATGGGACAGACTATCTGCTATGAAATCTTAAACATGTATTTTACCAACCAGCCCTTGCAGCCTTTACAACAAGGGAAAAAAGATGTTGTCTTTCAGAATTTCATGCTGTCTCTGTTCCGTTTCTATCGCAAGGAACGTGACGTCTCTTTTTATGCAAGGATGCAGCATATCACTCCCCGTTATTTCTCGGCCATCATCAAGGAGAAAACAGGAGATAGTGCCTTGCAATGGATCGTACGGATGGTGATAACCGAAGCGAAACAATTATTGGAGGAATCTGATCTGAGCATAAAAGAGATAGCAGACCAACTGAATTTTCCGACACAGTCTTTCTTTGGCAAATATTTTAAACAATATGTGGGAGTTTCGCCCAAAGAATATAGAAACAATGCTGCGACAACGAGAATAAAACGCTAAAATATAGCAGTAAAGATAGACGTTCATTTCCATATTTGGGGATATTCAGCTATCTTTGTCGCATAAATATTAATAAAAACGACATAATAATGAAAAAGACAATCCTCCTGGCCGCTTTAGGCCTGATCAGTCTGAGTGCATTGGCCCAAGACAAACCACAAGAAGAAGGCTTCGTTTTCACTACTGTGAAAGAAAACCCGATTACATCCATTAAGAATCAGAACCGTTCGAGCACTTGCTGGAGCTTCTCAAGCCTCGGTTTTCTCGAATCGGAATTGCTCCGCACAGGAAAGGGTGAATACGATCTTTCTGAAATGTTCGTTGTACACCACACGATGGTTGACCGCGCTGTTAACTACGTTCGCTATCATGGCGACAGTTCTTTCTCTCCGGGAGGAAGTTTCTATGATATCATGTTCTGTATGAAGAACTACGGACTTGTACCGCAGGATGCTATGCCGGGAATCATGTATGGTGACTCACTGCCTGTTCACAACGAACTGGATGCAACAGCAGGAGCCTATGTTAATGCTATTGCCAAAGGTAATCTGAAGAAACTGACTCCGGTATGGAAGAAGGGCCTTTGCGCTATTTATGATACTTACCTGGGACAATGCCCGGAAAAGTTCACTTACAAAGGCAAAGAGTATACTCCGATGACTTTTGCACAGTCTTTGGGACTTAATCCGGACGACTATGTATCTCTGACTTCGTACACACATCACCCGTTCTATTCTCAGTTTGCCATCGAAATCCAGGACAACTGGCGTAACGGATTGTCATACAACCTGCCGCTCGACGAATTTATGGCTGTAATGGATAACGCTGTAAAGAACGGATATACATTTGCATGGGGTAGCGACGTGAGCGAAGAAGGATTTACCCGTGACGGTATCGCTGTAGTTCCGGATGCAGCCAAAGGTGCCGAACTGACAGGATCGGACATGGCACGCTGGACAGGAATGACTGCTGCCGACAAACGCAAAGAGTTGACTTCAAAACCATTGCCGGAAATGAAAATCACTCAGGAAATGCGTCAGACAGCTTTCGATAATTGGGAAACAACTGATGACCATGGAATGATTATCTATGGTATCGCTAAAGACCAGAACGGCAAAGAATACTTCATGGTTAAGAACTCTTGGGGTACAAACAACAAGTACAAAGGTACTTGGTATGCTTCTAAAGCTTTTGTTGCTTACAAGACTATGAATATTCTGGTTCACAAAGATGCCCTTCCCAAGGATATCGCAAAGAAACTGGGAATTAAGTAAAACATTGCAAGACTAAGACAACAACAGGTCTTAAAGTCTCTTTCACCACAGATGAACAGATTTATAAGGATATACACTTACAGGCAACCGAAATCCCTGTATTGCCCTATACAATCTGTTCATCTGTGATAAACTTCCGGCACATGCTCAAAAAGAGCTTCACCAACCTAACATCCGGTCATTAACTGCTGACACAAATCTTGTTAATATATTCTGTAAATCTTTCCTTATAGTTATCTCCCACCGGTATATATATATTCTTATTGAAAATGATGCGTAACCGGGAAACTTCGGTTATTTTCCGAAGATTGACGATATAAGACCGATGTACCCTCATGAACATCTCCTGCGGCAAGCGTTCTTCCAGCTTTCTCATACTCAGCAAAGTCACTACGGGCTTATCCGCCGCATCGGTATAGATGCGTACATACTCACTCATACCTTCTATATAGCAAATGTCTGCCACATTGATGCGGATAATCTTATATTCGGACTTAACGAACAATGAACCGTCCTTTTCCAATAAATCAGTTTCCGTCCCTCCCCCGTTATCTTGCAAATGATACTCAAATTGCCGACGTGCCTTATCGGCTGCTTTCAGCAGATCCTGAAATTCAAATGGCTTCAGCAGATAGTCGACTGCATCTACCTTGAAACCCTCGACGGCATATTCCGGATAAGCGGTTGTAAACACAATCAGGGGCTTCACCACTAACGAACGCACCAGATCGAGCCCGTTCAGATCGGGCATGTGAATATCGACAAACATCAGGTCGACCTCTTCTTCCGACAACACCTGCATGGCACTGAATGCATCCTGGCACGAGGCTATCAGTTGCAGGAAAGGGACACGGGCTATATAGCCCGTCAATTGCTCGAGCGCCAAGGGCTCGTCATCAACAGCAATGCATTTGATCATAATAACGGAATAATTAGTAAAACATTAAAACTATCGTCACGTTCGTTGATAGATAAAGTATAATCTTGTCCGAATAGCAGCCTCAGCCGCTTGCGGATATTCTCCAACCCGATGCCGTGGTGTTGTTCCACAGATCGCCCGTGATTGCTGTTCGAACAACGAAAGGCAAGTCTGCCATCCTCGACAGACATAAAAACCCGGATAAACGACTCTTCCTGATAACTTACTCCATGTTTGAAGGCATTCTCGACAAAAGAGATAAAAAGCAAAGGAGGAATTTGCACCTCCGGCACCTCATCGGGCATACAGCATTCGATCCGGACTCTCCCAGTATACCTCAATTTCATCAAGGCAATATAATTGTCCAAAAACTGTATCTCGCGTGAAAGCAAAATCGTCCGGTTGCTGGCTTCATAAAGCACATAACGCATCAGTTTGGAAAGTTCGACAATAGTACGTTTTGCCTTGCCGGCATCCATATCGACCAACGCATGTATGTTATTAAGGGTATTCATAAAAAAATGCGGATTTATCTGATACTTCAGATACTGCAACTCCGATTGCAAATGCTGGTGTTCCAACTCTTTCAATGCTTCTTCATCACGCATCGACTTGAACAAGAGTTTGATAGCCACATTAATGCCTACCACAAGCAATGCCAGTGAAAGTCGTCCGAGAAAATACCTCGGAAGAGGATGCGGGCCCCGCCAGCGCATATCAAGCTCCTGTTTCGGCAAAAGGAGCGGTGACGAATGCTCCGGCAATGTATTGGGAAACTCCCTATCCCTATCCGGTAACACCTTTCCTTCCGGATAGCGGCGGGGTTGCATCGGCATCAGATTCTGAAATTGTTTATGTTGAGGAGGATTGATAGAAGGATACAAAATAAAAAGCAGAGTCACGACTCCTGCTAATGAAAGTGCATAAGCCCAATACCGTTTCCGAAGTAACAGCCGGGGAGCCAGAAAATAGTTATTGACTACGAAAAGCAGAATGAAAGGCAGAGTCAGCAACCATGCCATCCGTATGGTCTGCCAACTAAACGTATGTACCGGGCTAATGGAAGCAAACAGATAATCACCCACCAACGGCACAGAGATAACCGTCAGCCAAATGACGAGATAAACCATCTGCTCCAGTAACTTCTGCTCATTAATTTGTTTCATACTCCAAAAAGTTCGTCTTGAATGTCTGTTTACAAAAATACCTCCTTTGTCCTACCCCTGCAAAAGAAGTCGACCAAGAGGGCTCTTTTGACGATAAAGTCGCCTGCAAAGGAAATAGAATCAACGAACAGGGGGATTTTATCAGTAATTATCTATCTTTGCAGCCCGAAAAAGATATCTATCAGCAATATGAAGAAAATATGGATACTTGCAGTCCTGACCATCTGTTCGGTTGCAACACAGGCACAAGAAGTTTTTATCAATGCAGACCTTGTCAGCAGCTACATCTGGCGTGGAATGAAGAATGGAAATGCTTCCGTACAACCCACTTTGGGTGTAGAGTGGAAAGGATGGACCTTATCAGCATGGGGATCGACAGAATTCAGAAATGAAAACAATGAAATAGACCTTACACTGGAATACGAATATAAAAATCTGCAACTGTGTCTCAACAACTATTTCTATCAAAGCGAAGACGCGCCTTTCAAATACTTTCACTATACTCCCCGAACTACGGGACATACTTTTGAGGCAGGAGCCGTCTACACAGTCAGTGAACGTTTCCCTTTATCCATAGGCTGGTACACCACCTTTGCCGGAAATGACTATCGGGAAAATGAGGAGCGTGCCTGGTCCAGTTATTGTGAATTCAGTTACCCATTCACAGTAAAGGGGGTAGACTTGGCCGTCGAAGCAGGATTCACTCCGTGGGAAGGAGAATACGCAGACAAACTGAATGTAGTCAATGTCGGACTTTCGGCTACCAAGACCTTGAATATTTCCTCCGGATTTACTCCGGCCATCTTTGGCAAACTGATAGCAAACCCTTACGAGAACCGGTTCTACTTCGTTTTCGGGATAAGTTTATAGCATGCTATCCAATCTATCATTTATTTATCCATCCAAGCAGTCACAATCTTAAGAAGCGAACTCACCACCAAGTAGCTAATACCAGACAAACGTCTGACAAAAACAGCACAGATAAGAGAGCAGAGGAAGAAGTAACGCCTACAAAAAGAAAGATATAGATAAAATTAATATAATAAATCCAGCTCTTCGTTTATAAAAATATTGAATATTTTATTCGAAATTATCTCTTCATTCTTCAATAAGCCTATAACGTCTCTCTTACGCAACAAACCCTGATTCACATTAGACTTAAATCCATAGATCATTATATTACAACACATTAAGTACAAATCAAATGACATAAAGCAGATTATTCCTGGCAGAACTATAACCAAACTAATTGATTTTAAAGAAATAGATTTTATAATGTATTAAAAAAGAACAGAATATTTTTTGTTTTTTAGATTAACAACGTTGCAAATATAGCGATTATTTTAAAAATAGATAATAATCCCAAAAGTTTTTTTCATTCCAAGGCAATATTCCTTTCTCTTCTTACTCCTTCCGGAAACCAATCAAGAGAAGTACACTGAACCAAGTACAAAGGGTAGACAGAGAGGACTTCAGAAATTTCTGTTTTTGTCATAAAACACTAAATACCAAACACAATGCCAAACCAATCAGTAGAACAACAGGCTATTTCCATCTCTTACTCCCTGCCTATAAAGTCCTTCATTATAAATACAGAGCAGTGATAAAGTATATATATCCGGTGATAATAAGGGAATTACATTTCACCAAGTTCTGCCAGAACTAATCCATTTTTAAAGAAATAAGAAAGGATAATCAACAAGAAAGGAAGAATGTAAAAGAACCAAACAAAACCTTTATTATTAACCCAAAACAAAATTGTTATGTTAAAAATCACTAGACAAGTTACTCTGCTCTTGCTCGCCGGTGCATTAAGCTTCCCAGCTTATTCGTATGCAACGCAAGCAACAGAAGTATTGGTTCCTGAAGTTACTCAAGAGAAAGTGACAGGAACAGTTGAAGATGCATTGGGTCCGGTTATTGGTGCCAGTGTCATGGTAAAAGGCACGACCAATGGTGTCATTACGGACTTAGAAGGTAAGTTCTCGCTGAATGATGTGAAAAAAGGAGATATTATTGTAATATCTTACATCGGATACGTTACACAAGAAATACCTTATACAGGAAAACCTATTCAAGTGAAACTTGCCGAAGACAGCAAGGCTTTGGAAGAAGTAGTGGTAGTCGGTTATGCCACCGTAAAAAAAGCCAACCTGACCGGAGCAGTGTCGGCCGTAGATGGTAAAGTGTTGGAAGATCGCCCGATTGTCAACCTCGGACAAGGTTTGCAAGGTGCCATTCCTAACTTAAATGTAACCACCAGCGGACGGCCCGGGCAAGGTTCAAGTTTCAATATCCGTGGTACTACTGCCATGAGTGGAAGTTCACCATTGGTATTGGTTGACGGTGTGGAAATGGACCCGAACCTGATTAACCCGCAAGACGTGAAAAGTGTTTCCGTATTGAAAGATGCCGCGTCTGCTTCCATCTATGGTGCACGTGCAGCTTATGGTGTCGTATTGATTACCACCAAAGGAGGCCGTAAAGACCAGCCGACACAAGTATCGTTCGATGCATCGGTTTCATTCAACGGGCCTACTACCCGCCCAACATATATGAACTCCATGCAATATGCTACCTGGATGAACACTGCGCAACAGAACACCGTGGGACGCGACTATTTCGATGCTGAGTGGATGCAGCATATCGAAGCCTACTATAAAGATCCGGTGAACAATTCTCCGGTATTTATCCATTCGGACCCGAGTATCAGTAAAAACGGCACCAAATACACGTATGCCGGCAATACAAACTGGATGAAAGAATTGTATAAAAAGAACTATCCCGTCCAGAAGTATAATGTCAATATCAGCGGAGGTGGAAAGAAGGCAACTTACTACACATCCTTAGGATATACCGACCAGGGATCACTGATTCGTTTCGGTAACGAACAGTTCAAGAAGTTCAATGTGATGAACAACATCAATTATGACGTGAACGACTGGTTACACCTCTCGATGAAGACAAGTTTTAACCGCACCAAACTGAGAGGACTGAATCAGGACAATGTACATGGTGATAACTTTATGGGAGGTGATACCCGTCCTATCATGCCGGTGAAACATCCGGACGGCAACTGGGCAGGACAAGGTGACTTTACCAATTTTCCTGCTATCCTTGAAGATGGCGGTAGCCGGCTCACCAACAAGAATGACCTTTGGAACACGATCACGATGAAACTGACCCCAATCAAAGGAATGAGCATCAACATGGACTACACGTTCAATTACTACAGTGAAAACAATAAGGTTCACATGAAGTCATTTGACGAATATGGAGCCAATGGACAATTTCTGCAAACTTTTGCATGGACGAATCCGAATTCTGTGTCACAATCACAAGCCAACGATACATACAATGCTTTCAACTTCTTCGGTGATTACGAAAAAACATTGGGTAAACATTACCTGAAAGGAATGATCGGTTATAATCAGGAAAGCAAACATACTACCGGATTCAATGCCGGACGCGAACAGCTGATCTCAAACGATCTGGGATCTTTAAGTTATGCTACAGGAGACCGCTGGGTAGGCAGCAGTGATAACTCCTGGGCTACACGAAGCGGTTTCTTCCGCATCAACTACGGATATGACGAGCGCTATTTACTGGAAGTAAACGGCCGTTACGACCTCTCTTCCAAATTTCCCAAGCACGACCGTGCCGTATTCAACCCTTCGTTCTCTGCAGCCTGGAGACTCTCTAACGAAAGTTGGTTCAAGAGCTGGACAAACAGTTTCTTCGACGAACTGAAAATCAGAGGATCTTATGGTAGCCTAGGCAACCAGGCACTCAACAATGGCTGGTATGCTTATCTTTCTAACTATAGTACGGGACAGATCAGCTGGATCATGGGCAGCAACCAACCGCAGTATGTGGTTCCCGGCGGCCTCGTCAGCTCGTCCATCACTTGGGAAACCGTTACACAGTGGGACCTGGGACTTGACTTCAACTTCCTGAACAGCCGATTGAAAGGTGCTTTCGATTACTATCAAAGACGTACGTCCGATATTCTTGCCGCAGGTAAAATTCTACCGGGCGTCCTGGGTGCAAACGAACCTCAGGAAAATGCAGCCGAGTCATTGACAAAGGGTTGGGAATTTGAGATCAGCTGGAATGATCAGCTGGCCAACGGATTCCACTATACAGTTGGGTTCAATCTGTCCGACTATCAATCGGAAGTTACCAAGTTCGATAACGAATCGAAAGAATTGGGCAACTGGTATGTAGGTCAGAAACAGGGTGAGATCTGGGGGTATGAAACCTATGGTTTATTCCAGTCCGAACAGGAAATAGCCGGAGCAGCCAATCAGGACAAAGTATCGGGAGGTATCAAACTGATGCCCGGTGACATCCGTTTTGTAGACCGTAACAACGACGGCGTTATCGACTGGGGTGACAACACCGTAGATAATCCGGGTGATAAAAAAATCATCGGCAACAGCACTCCGCGCTATCATTACGGCATCAACCTGGGAGCCGACTGGAAAGGTTTCGACCTGGGTATCTTCTTCCAGGGAGTGGGCAAACGTGACCTCTATCTACCGGGAACTTCATTCCGAAGCCACTACGGAAGCGAATGGCAAGTACCTTCAGCCTACAACAACGATTACTGGACAGAAGAAAATACGGGAGCATATTTCCCCCGTGCGCGTTTCAATGGTGGTTCTGCCATCAACCAAGCCCAGACACGCTATATGGTAGATGCATCTTACTGCCGACTGAAGTCAGTCAGCATCGGTTATACATTGCCTAAAGTGCTGACTCAAAAGGCTTCTATCGAAAAGATACGTATCTATTTCACCGGTGAAAACCTTTTCACTATTTCAGATACCCCCGACGGACTCGATCCGGAATTGGATAACCCATACACATATCCGATGCAAAGATCATTATCTGTTGGTTTAAGTCTCACATTCTAAATACAAAGCATCTTATGAAAATCAAATATCTATTCTACATCGGAGTGGCAACACTCGCCCTATCGGGTTGTAATGACGGTTTCCTGGAAAGAGCCCCGGAAGCGATCAATGACAAAACCTTCTGGAATACCACAGGAGACTTAGAAACGTATGCCAATCAATTCTACAGTTATCTGCCCGGAGGTGTAACCTCGATAGCAGACGGTGAAAGTGACAATCAGGTGCCCAACAGTATTCCTCAGTTCTTCTGGAATCAGTTGAGCACCCCTGCGGAAGCAGCTAGTTGGTGTAATTGGAGTAAAGGCGGATGGCAACCGATCCGGCTAGTCAACTATTTCCTGACTCACTATCAGACCGTAAGCGGTAAGGAGTCGGAAATCAACCAGTATGTAGCAGAAGTCCGCTTCTTTAAGGCAATGCAATATGCCGGACTGATGAGAACATTCGGCGATATCCCCTGGTTGGATAAAGATCTGGGTACAGGCGATACAGATATTCTTTACGGTCCGAAACTAAAACGTTATGAAGTGATGGATAAAATCATTGAAGAGTTTGATTTTGCCATCCAATGGTTGCCCGAAAAACCGGCTACCGGACGTATAGGAAAAGATGTAGCACGCCAACTGAAAGCCAGAACTTGCCTGCACGAAGGTACATACTATAAGTATCATACCGAATTGGGATGGGCAGACAAAGCTGACCGCCTGCTGAAAATGGCTGCTGATGAAACAGATGCAATCATGGCAACCGGTAAATACGAAATCTATAACACCGGACATCCGGAAAAAGACTATTATGACGTATTTGTGATGGAAGACAAAACGAATCTGAAAGAGGCCATTCTCCCGGTCACCTATCTGGATGGTAAAAGAAAACATGGCATGAGCCGTACGCTGGCAGAAGCAAACACAGGTTTCTCAAAAGATTTTGTAGAAAGCTATCTGTGCCTAAATGGTAAACCCATTACAGGAAACGACCAGTATAAAGGGGATACCAATATGAAGGATGAAACGACCGACCGCGATCCGCGCCTGAAGCAAACCATTCTGACTTGGGACTTTCCGACACGAGTAACTGTAGCCACCAATGACAGTACATACATCGAGAAAGAAGAAGACTTCATTTCACAATACTGCCTGACCGGATATAAATCCATCAAATACTTCATACCGACAGACAAAGCTTTCGAAGCAAACAATAATACTTATGACGGCATTGCCTATCGCTATGCAGAAACCTTGCTGATAAACGCAGAGGCTAAAGCCGAGCTGGGAACAATTACACAAGCGGATCTGAACAAAACCATCAACGTATTGCGTGACCGGGCGGGCATGCCGCACCTGACACTGGAAGTTGGTTTCACCGATCCCAACTGGCCGGCATGGGGATACAGCCTGACTCCGCTGTTACAAGAGATTCGCCGCGAACGCCGTATCGAGCTGGCCGGAGAGGGATTCCGTTGGGACGACCTGGCCCGTTGGAAAGCCGGTGCAATCTGTAACAACGTGAAGACATACATCGGAAAACGTGAGCCTTATAAAGAAGGCCAATACGCGATTGTATATCCTGCTTATACCAATGATAACTACTCTTATGAAGCCGGCAAGAGCCGCACCTGGAATGACAGACTCTACTTGCGTCCGATACCGACCGGGGAACTTCAGAGAAATGATAACCTTCTCCCGCAAAATCCGGGATGGGAATAATTGCTTTTTAGTTAGTCCCCGGAACGAGTTTCCGGGGATTTTTTTATCTTTGCACCATTAACCCTTTTAACATATCATGAAAATAAACAAACTACTGTATGCCGGAGCCGCCCTGACCCTACTTGGCGCCTGCGCTCCAGCTGTGAAAGCTCCCGAAGCCATCTTACCCGTTCCCGAAGAGAAACAAGTAGACTGGCAGAAAATGGAAACGTATGCTTTCGTTCACTTTGGTCTGAACACCTTCAACGACCGGGAATGGGGATACGGCGATTCGGAACCGAAAACGTTCAATCCAACCAAACTGGACTGTGAACAATGGGTGAAAACGTTTGTCGAATCAGGCATGAAGGGTGTGATCCTCACCGCCAAGCATCATGACGGTTTCTGCCTGTGGCCCACCCAATTGACGGAGTATTGCATCCGCAATACTCCTTATAAAGACGGAAAAGGGGACATCGTCGGCGAGCTGGCTGCCGCTTGTAAGAAATATGGCATCAAGTTCGCTGTTTACCTCTCTCCATGGGACAGGCACCAGGCCAATTACGGCACACCGGAATACGTAGATTACTTCCATAAACAACTGACTGAATTGATGACCAACTACGGTGAAGTATTCGAAGTATGGTTTGACGGGGCCAACGGAGGTGACGGATGGTATGGCGGAGCCAAAGACAGCCGTACTATTGATCGTAAGACCTACTACAATTATCCGCGAATTTACGAAATACTGGACAAGCTTCAGCCACAAGCTATCGTCTTCTCCGACGGAGGTCCCGGTTGCCGTTGGGTGGGTAATGAAAACGGATTTGCCGGAGCCACCAACTGGTCATTCCTGCGTGCAGGTGAAGTGTATCCGGGTTATCCGAAATACCGCGAACTGCAATACGGACATGCCGACGGCAACCAATGGGTACCGGCAGAATGTGACGTCTCCATCCGTCCGGGATGGTTCTATCATCCGGAAGAAGACGACCGGGTAAAAACCGTAGAGCAATTAACGGACCTTTATTACCGGAGCGTGGGACACAACGCCACCCTCCTGCTTAACTTCCCCGTTGACCGCGACGGTCTGATCCACCCGATCGATTCGGCCAATGCAGTAAACTTCCACAAGAATGTACAAAAGCAGTTGGCACACAATCTGCTTGCCGGCATCCGTCCCAAAGCCTCGGATGAACGAGGAGGACAATTCTCTGCCAAAGCCGCAACAGACGAAAGCTGGGATACTTACTGGGCTACCAATGACGGTGTGACTGCCGCAGATATAGAGTTCGACTTTCCGAAAACAGAGAAGGTCAACCGTATGATGATCCAGGAATATATCCCGTTGGGACAACGTGTCAAATCGTTCATCGTGGAATATGATAAAGACGGGAAATGGCTTCCGGTCAAACTCAATGAAGAGACTACCACCGTGGGCTACAAACGTTTATTGCGCTTTGAAACCGTTTCGACCGATAAACTCCGCATACGTTTCACTGATGCACGTGCCTGCCTTTGTATCAATAATATAGAGGCCTATTATGCAGGTGAAACAGCCGACACATTCACCGTGGAAGCAAAAGAACTGAAAAGTTATCCGTTTACACTTGTCGGAGTGCCCGAAGAAGAAACTAAAAAATGCATGGATAAAGACAAGAACACCACTGCTTTTGTCGAGGGAGATGCATTGGTGATCGATCTGGGAGAAGAACGTACCATCACCTCTTTCCATTATCTACCGGATCAGAGTGAATACAACAAAGGATTGATTTCCTCTTATGAACTATCTGTGGGTACCGAAGCAAATGCGGTAAACCGGATAGTAGCCCAAGGAGAATTCTCAAATATTAAAAACAATCCGATTCTACAGTCCGTCTACTTCACTCCGGTGAAAGCACGATACCTCTCTCTGAAACCGACCAAAATGGTAACTGAAGGAGAAACTATGGGATTTGCAGAAATAGGAATCCAATAACAACATTATTCCGGAGGTATGCCGGAAGTTTTCATAAATCTGAGGCATACCTCCAATATTCTACTCTTTCCCTCTTTTCTCAATAGATACCTTATAAGAAAGATCGTACCGGCGGGCAAGAAAGCTACTGACCTACTCCGACAACGAAGATTTTATCAATAAAACATTCCCGAATTAAAAGATCTGAAAGCTGACGATAACCCTGTATTCATGATCGTAAGACCCCGACAAGTTGCTCAGAATCCTTAAACTTGTGCATTTTTCAGATAGATTTCTTGTCAGAACCAAGCGTTTGCTTAAATTTGCAGGCTGATAGTTAACCGGATAGTGAATAGCAAGAACCTTACTACTGACTACTGGCTGCTAACTTGTAGAAATACTAATACTAAAATTAATAACATGAGTTTGAAAATTGTTGTATTGGCAAAACAAGTTCCCGACACACGAAACGTTGGGAAAGATGCCATGAAAGCCGACGGAACTATTAACCGTGCGGCACTCCCTGCCATCTTCAACCCCGAAGACCTGAATGCTCTAGAACAGGCTCTCCGACTGAAAGATGCTCACCCAGGCTCTACCGTTACCATCCTGACCATGGGACCGGGACGTGCAGCTGACATTATTCGTGAAGGACTTTTCCGTGGTGCCGATAACGGTTATTTGCTGACAGACCGTGCTTTTGCCGGTGCTGATACGCTGGCTACTTCGTACGCTCTGGCAACAGCCATCAAGAAAATAGGTGAATATGACATCATCATCGGCGGTCGTCAGGCTATCGATGGAGATACGGCACAGGTAGGACCGCAGGTTGCAGAAAAGCTGGGACTGACTCAGATTACGTATGCCGAAGAGATCCTGAAAGTAGGTGACGGAAGCATCACCGTAAAACGCCACATCGACGGCGGTGTGGAAACAGTAGAAGGACCCTTGCCCATCGTTATCACTGTCAACGGAAGTGCAGCTCCCTGCCGCCCGCGCAATGCTAAACTGGTTCAGAAGTACAAACACGCCAAAACCATTACCGAGAAGCAACAGGGTAACCTGGACTACACCGATCTGTACGACACCCGTGACTACCTGAATCTGGTGGAATGGAGCGTAGCAGACGTAAACGGTGATCTGAAACAATGCGGCCTCAGCGGTTCGCCGACAAAGGTAAAAGCGATCCAGAACATCGTGTTCCAAGCGAAAGAGAGTAAAACCATCAGCGGCAGCGACCGTGAAGTGGAAGAACTGATTGTTGAACTGTTGGAGAACCACACTATTGGATAAGAGGAGAGAAAAGATATGAATAACTTATTTGTATATTGCGAAATAGAAGACGGCATCGTCGCAGACGTAAGCCTCGAACTTCTGACAAAAGGACGCTCGTTAGCCAATCAGTTGGGTTGCCAGCTCGAAGCAGTCGTTGCCGGAACCGGACTTAAAGATATTGAAAAACAGATCCTCCCGTACGGAGTAGACAAACTCCATGTATTCGACGGTGAAGGACTCTATCCTTATACTTCACTCCCCCACACTTCAATCCTGGTCAATCTGTTCAAAGAAGAACAACCGCAAATCTGCCTGATGGGTGCAACCGTTATCGGTCGTGACCTCGGTCCGCGCGTATCCTCAGCCCTGACCAGTGGTCTGACAGCCGACTGTACATCATTGGAAATAGGCGATCACGAAGATAAGAAAGAAGGCAAGGTCTACAAGAACCTGCTTTATCAGATTCGTCCTGCATTCGGTGGCAACATCGTTGCTACCATTGTCAACCCCGAACACCGTCCTCAAATGGCAACCGTTCGCGAAGGAGTGATGAAAAAAGCCATTCTGGCAGCAGACTACAAAGGTGAAGTAATCCATCATGATGTGAAGAAATATGTAGCCGACACCGATTACGTAGTAAAAGTCATCGAACGTCATGTAGAAAAAGCAAAGAACAACCTGAAGGGTTCTCCCATCATCATCGCCGGTGGTTATGGTGTAGGTTCGAAAGAAAACTTCAACTTGCTGTTTGATCTTGCAAAGGTATTAAACGCAGAAGTAGGTGCCAGCCGTGCAGCCGTAGACGCAGGTTTCGTTGAGCACGACCGCCAGATCGGACAGACCGGTGTTACGGTACGTCCCAAACTCTATATTGCCTGCGGTATCTCCGGACAGATTCAGCACATCGCCGGTATGCAGGAAAGCGGTATCATCATCTCTATCAACAACGATCCGTCAGCTCCGATCAATACGATTGCAGACTATGTAATCAACGGAACCATCGAAGAAGTTGTACCGAAGATGATTAAGTATTATAAACAAAACAGTAAGTAAGAAATGGCTAACTTTTATTTAGATACTCCGGAACTCAAGCATCACTTGAACCATCCGTTGATGAAGAGAATTGTTGAGCTGAAAGAGCGCAACTATGCTGATAAAGATAAATTCGACTATGCTCCGGTAGACTTCGAAGACGCAATGGACAGCTACGACAAAGTGCTGGAAATTGTAGGAGAAATCTGTGGTGACATCATCGCTCCCAATGCAGAAGGTGTCGATCATGAAGGCCCGGTCTGCGCCGACAATCGTGTGACCTATGCCAGCGGGACTACCCGTAACCTGGATGCCTGCCGCAAAGCAGGGCTGATGGGCATGGCTATGCCCCGCCGCTTTGGAGGCTTGAACTTCCCGATCACTCCGTACATCATGGCTGCCGATATCGTGAGCCGCAGTGATGCCGGTTTCGAGAACCTGTGGGGATTGCAGGATTGTGCTGAAACCATTTACGAATTTGCCAACGAAGAACAGAAGCAACGTTATATCACCCGCGTATGCCAGGGTGAAACCATGTCAATGGACCTGACGGAACCGGATGCAGGTTCCGATCTCCAGTCTGTCATGTTGAAAGCCACTTACAGTGAAAAAGACCAATGCTGGTATCTGAACGGAGTGAAACGCTTCATCACAAACGGTGATGCCGATATTCACCTCGTACTGGCACGTTCGGAAGAAGGAACACACGACGGACGCGGTCTTTCCATGTTCATCTACGACAAGCGCAATGGTGGAGTAAACGTACGCCGTATTGAGAACAAAATGGGTATCAAAGGCTCTCCTACCTGCGAGTTGGTATATAAAAATGCCAAGGCCGAACTTTGCGGTGACCGCAAACTGGGTCTGATCAAATATGTAATGGCGTTGATGAACGGTGCCCGCCTGGGTATTGCCGCTCAGTCGGTAGGATTGTCACAGGCTGCTTACAATGAAGCTCTGGCTTATGCCAAAGATCGTAAACAGTTCGGTAAGGCAATCATCGAATTCCCCGCCGTGGCCGAAATACTTTCTCTGATGAAAGCCAAACTGGATGCTTCCCGTTCACTGTTGTACGAGACAGCCCGTTTCGTAGACGTTTACAAAGCACTGGACGACATTGCCAAGGAGCGCAAACTGACTCCGGAAGAACGTGCCGAACAGAAAACGTTCGCTAAACTGGCTGACGCCTTCACCCCGCTGGGCAAAGGCATGGGCAGTGAGTTTGCCAACCAGAATGCTTACGACTGTATTCAGATTCACGGCGGTTCGGGCTTTATGAAAGATTATGCCTGCGAACGTATCTACCGTGATTCACGTATCACTTCCATTTACGAGGGTACCACTCAGTTGCAGGTTGTGGCCGCCATCCGTTATGTAACGACCGGCGCTTACCTGGCCCGTATCCAGGAATACGAGAATATGCCGGTAGCTCCCGAACTGGAAGGCTTACAGAACCGTCTGAAAAGCATGGCAAGCAAATATGCGGCTTGTGTGACTCAAATCACAGAGGCAAAAGATCAGGAACTGCTCGACTTCTGTGCACGCCGCCTCGTAGAAATGGCAGCTCACATCATCATGGGTCACCTGATGGTACAGGACGCTTCAAAGAGCGATCTGTTCTCTGAATCGGCTCAAGTATATGTACGCTATGCAGAAGCTGAAGTAGAAAAACATATCAACTTTATCCGCAAATTCGATAAAGACGATCTGGCTTACTACAGAAAGTAAAGAGTTTACTCCAATACTAAAAAAGGGATTCGGACGACCGGATCCCTTTTCTTTTTGCATTACGGGAGGGCAACAAGGCATTTTATCCTCCGAAAATACCCAATTAATGTCAAATGATTTGGCTATGTGGCTGGTTTTTACGAATATTGCAACAAAATTAAAGAGATACCGGATTACGGCTCAATATGACACGAAAAACTTCAGTAAATAATCTATTAAAAGAAAAACAATTATGCGGAAAATCACATTAGGTCTGATACTATGCAGCATGGTTACGCTCTGCTTTGCCGGTCAACGACCTTTAGAGGGATTTAAGTATGCCTCGGAAAAAGCCCCGGTGGGCAATGAATGGGAATCACCGGAGAACATTGCACTCAACAAAGAACAACCACGAGCCTGGTTCTTTTCCTTCCAGGATGTGGAAAGCGCACGCAAAGTGTTACCGGAGAACAGTAAATACTGGTTGTCACTGAATGGTGACTGGAAATTCAATTGGGCACCCGATCCGGATTCTCGCCCCAAAGATTTTTATCAGACTACTTTCGATGTTTCGGGCTGGGACAACATTCCCGTCCCTTCAAGCTGGAATATCTATGGTATCCAGAAAGATGGTAGCCTGAAATACGGAGTACCTATCTATGTGAACCAAGCTGTCATTTTCATGCACAAAGTGAAAGTAGACGACTGGCGCGGAGGTGTGATGCGTACTCCTCCCACTAACTGGACTACTTATAAATACCGTAACGAAGTGGGTTCCTACCGTCGCGACTTCGACATCCCCCAAGATTGGGACGGTCGTGAAGTATTTATCAACTTCGACGGTGTGGACTCTTTCTTCTACCTCTGGATCAACGGCCAGTACGTAGGTTTCTCAAAAAACTCACGCAATACGGCCAGTTTCAACATCACCCCCTATCTGCAAAAAGGAAAGAACACCGTTGCTGCCGAAGTATACCGCAGTTCAGACGGCTCGTTCCTCGAAGCACAGGATATGTTCCGCTTACCGGGTATCTTCCGTACCGTAGCTCTCTACTCTACTCCGAAAGTACAGGTACGTGACCTCGTGGTAATCCCCGACCTGGACGAGACATACACCAACGGTTCGTTGGCCATCAGCGCCGACATCCGCAACTTTGGCAAGAAAGCAGCCAAAGGATACCAGATGGCGTATACACTATATGCTAATAAACTGTACTCGGATGAAAACACTCCGGTTGCCAATGCCGTTGCTTCGGCCACTGTGAATCTGGTGAACCCGAACGAAACCGTAGAAGCGGAAAAAGCGATCATGAACGTACAGTCCCCCAACAAATGGTCGGCTGAATTCCCCCACCTCTACACACTCGTTGCAGAACTGAAAGACAAGAAAGGCAAAACAATAGAAACCGTTTCGACTACCGTAGGTTTCCGCAAAGTGGAAATCAAAGATACTCCTGCTTCTGCTGACGAATTCGGACTGGCAGGCCGCTATTACTACGTAAACGGCAAAACCGTAAAACTGAAAGGTGTCAACCGCCACGAATCAAATCCGGCTGTGGGACATGCCATCACCCGTGAAATGATGGAGAAAGAGGTTATGCTGATGAAACGTGCCAACATCAATCACGTACGTAACTCTCACTATCCGGACGATCCGTACTGGTACTATCTGTGCAACAAATACGGACTCTACCTGGAAGATGAAGCCAACATCGAATCTCACGAGTATTATTACGGAGCCGCTTCCCTGTCTCATCCGGTGGAATGGAAAAACGCCCATGTAGCCCGTGTGATGGAAATGGTTCATGCCAACGTAAACAATCCTTCGATTGTCATCTGGTCATTAGGCAACGAAGCCGGACCGGGAAAGAACTTCGTAGCAGCTTACGATGCACTGAAAGCATTCGACCTCTCACGCCCTGTTCAGTATGAACGTAACAACGATATCGTCGATATGGGTTCCAACCAGTATCCTTCCATCGGCTGGATGCGCGGTGCTGTGAAAGGCAACTATGACATCAAATATCCGTTCCACGTTTCGGAATATGCTCACTCTATGGGTAACGCCTGCGGTAACCTGGTGGACTACTGGGAAGCTATCGAATCGACCAACTTCTTCTGCGGCGGCGCAATCTGGGACTGGGTAGACCAATCGATGTACAACTATGACAAGAAAACCGGTGAACGCTACCTGGCTTATGGCGGTGATTTCGGCGATACTCCGAACGACGGTCAATTCGTTATGAACGGTATCGTATTCGGCGATCTGGAACCGAAACCTCAGTATTATGAAGTGAAAAAGGTATACCAGCACATCGACGTGAAGGCTATCGATGTAGAAAAAGGCCGGTTTGAAGTGTTCAACAAGTATTACTTCAAGAACCTTTCGGACTATGATGTGAAATGGTCACTCTACGAAAACGGCAAAGAAGCACAATCGGGCCTATTGAGCATAGGCGAAGTAGCTCCGCGTACCCGTACGCAGATTACTGTTCCTTATCAGTTCAGTAAGCTGAAAGCCGATTCGGAATATTTCGTGAAGATTCAATTCCTGCTGAAAGACAACATGCCTTGGGCTGACAAGAACTTCGCACAAGCAGAAGAACAGATACTTGTGAAAGAGGCTACCGCACGTCCTTCTATCGCCACCGTAGCAGCCGAGGGCGACAAACCGGAAGTGATGATGACTAAAGCAAGCGATATCATTACCATCAAAGGCAATGGTTACACAGCTCAGTTCGATATCAAGACAGGTACTATCTACAGTCTGACATACGGAAACGAGAAGGTGATTACTGACGGCAACGGTCCGAAGCTGGATGCGCTCCGTGCTTTCACCAATAACGATAACTGGTTCTATTCACAGTGGTTTGATAATGGTTTGCACAACCTGAAGCATTCAGCTACCGGGTTCAATATGACTACCAAAGAAGATGGTACAGTCGTATTGTCATTCACAGTACAGTCTCAGGCTCCTAATGCAGCCAAGATTCTGGGTGGAACAAGCTCGGGCAAGAACAAGATTGAGGAACTGACAGACAAGAAGTTCGGCAGCAGTGACTTCAAGTTTACTACCAACCAGGTATGGACAGTCTACAAAGACGGTTCTATCGAACTGGAAGCAAGCATCACCTCCAATCAGCCGAGTCTCGTATTGCCTCGTCTGGGATACATGGTACGTGTGCCTCAGCAATATGCCAACTTTACTTACTACGGACGCGGTCCTATCGACAACTACGCCGACCGTAAAGTAGGACAGTTCATCGAGCAACATAAGAATACGGTTGCCGGAGAGTTCGTCAACTTCCCCAAACCGCAAGATATGGGTAATCACGAAGACGTACGCTGGTGTGCCCTGACCAACAATGCAGGCAACGGTGCCGTGTTTATAGCTACCGACCGTTTGTCGGCTTCGGCTCTGCCTTACTCTGCACTCGACCTGATTCTGGCTTCACATCCGTATCAGTTACCGAAAGCCGGTGATACTTATCTTCACCTGGATGCAGCCGTAACCGGCCTGGGTGGTAACAGCTGCGGTCAAGGCGGCCCGTTGGAGCAAGACCGTGTCTTCGCCAGCCATCACAACACAGGTTTCATTATCCGCCCCGCAGGTAAAGACCTGACTGTAACAGCCAATGTAGCTCCCGCCGGAGAGATGCCGTTGTCCATAACCCGCAACCGTGCCGGTGTGGTATCTGTATCATCACAGAAAAAAGACGCCGTTATCCTTTATACAGTAGATAAGAGTAAATCCAAAACTTATACCGAACCGATCGCACTACGCAATGGCGGTACGGTAACTGCCTGGTTCAAAGATGCACCTTTCATCAAGGCAAGCATGACATTCGACAAGATCGAAAGCATCCAGACAGAAGTAATCTACGCAAGTAGCGAAGAATCGGACGGAGGCGAAGCCAAGAACCTGACAGACGGTGATCCGAATACCATCTGGCACACCATGTTCTCTGTAACGGTGGCTAAACACCCGCATTGGGTAGACCTGGATGCCGGCGAAGTGAAAACAATCAAAGGTTTCACTTACCTGCCCCGTCAGGACAGCAGCAACGGTAATGTGAAAGACTACACCATCCACGTAAGTATGGACGGTAAAGAATGGGGTGAACCTATCCTGAAAGGTACTTTCGCAAGAGACCTGAAAGAGAAGAAAGTAATGTTCGATAAACCTGTGAAAGCCCGTTATATCCGCTTCACCGCCTTGAGCGAACAACGCGGACAAGACTATGCTTCGGGTGCCGAACTGACTATCCTGGCTGAATAAGCACAGGCAAGCATAAAAAACAGAGCCTTTATCAGGGCGGAACAGACACTCTGTCCGCCCTTGATAAAGGCTCTGTTTATATGATATAGAGGCTCCGGCCGAAACCATCGGGACCTCAGTATTTCAACACATGAAACAATCTTTTCACCAATCCTCCATAATGCCTTCTCTCTTAAAGACAATAAGCTGGTTCCGGAGCGAACTGATTTCCCTTCGCATGATTTCCATCCTTTCCAGCAAATGATGAATGGCATCGATACCTTCCATATTGATGGACAGGTCATAATACATACGGCTGTATCGTTCCACATCCGGAAGTTGCGACGCAAGCAGATAGTGCTCGCCTCCCTCGGTGCGTACCTCAATCAAGCCACCTTCCTCTAACAGGTCGATAAATGAAGGCTCAATATGACATTTGTGACAGTATTCACTGACAATTATTAATTCGGTCTGCATAGTGTTCTTTCATTATTAGTTCATACTCTGTTGTAACTCTCTGAACAGTTCTTTCTGCCTATCTGTCAGATTGGTAGGTATCTTGACTGAATAAGTGATGATCAAGTCGCCAAACTGTCCTTCTTTTTTATAAACGGGAAAACCTTTACCTTTCAGGCGCACTTTCGTTCCATTCTGGGTTTCGGGCTTTATCTTCAGTTTCACTTTACCTTCCAGTGTATCGATCACCTTCTCACCACCCAGTACGGCAGTATAAAGATCCATCTCCACATCCACATACAGGTCGTCTCCAAGACGCTTGAATACAGAGTCTTCGGCTATCTTGAAAGTGATATACAGGTCTCCTGCAGGGCCACCGTTGATGCCTTCGCCTCCGTATCCCTTCAACTTAATCACCTGTCCGTCGGCTACACCGGCCGGTATCGTAATACGAACCTGTTTGCCATTCACATTCAACACCTGTTTATGGGTCCGGGCCGCATCGCGAAGAGACAGGTGCAATTCTGCATTAAAATCTTGTCCTCGGAAGCCTGCATTGCCTCGTCCGCCTCCTCCTCTATGTCCGAACATAGATTCAAAGAAGTCCGAGAATCCTCCGGCATCACCACCCGAGAACCCCTCTCCATCGGACGAGTACCAATAAGAACCGCCGTCTCCGCCAAAGCCGGAGAATCCTCCTCCGCCTCCACCGGTATGCTGCCGCGCCTTCTTCTGCGCTTCGAATTCGTCCGCATGTTTCCAATGTTCGCCGTATTCGTCGTACTTTTTCCTTTTCTCCGGATCGCTCAATACTTCGTTAGCTTCATTAATCTCCTGAAACTTATCCTTAGCGCTTGGGTCATTAGGATTCAGGTCCGGATGATATTTACGGGCCAATTTACGGAAAGCCTTTTTAATATCATCCTGAGAAGCATTTTTGTCAACTCCGAGAATCTTGTAATAATCTATATAAGCCATGTTTTTATATATTTAAACCTCTATATTAAGTGTATACAAACAACACGCCAACCTGAGTTTTAGATTCAAATTTTAGCACAAATTAAGAGCCTATTTAGATTTTACCTGAATAAAATTTCATTGGAGCTTTATCGGTCCGCCTTGAGTTTCCTTTCGGTCTGTTCCACCGTTTGTATTCGTCACATAGCCCGGCTATACTCCTCACAAAACAAGAACATATCCTTGACAACAATACCAGGCCAGATCAAAACAGACCTTCAGGTCCATCCGGCAAATACTTCAAGAGAGTGGTGAATCAAATTCAACGGACAGGGCTTTCGAGCAGCATATCCTCTCTGACAGGAAGACGGAACCAGAAGCAGGAACCCTTTCCTTCCCGAGTCTCCACTCCGATCGTTCCTCCCAACCGTTCGATAATCACCCGGCAGATGGCAAGTCCCAGTCCGGTACCTTTGACAAAAGTATTCAGTTTGACAAAACGCTCGAAAACCTTTCCCGCCTGATCGGCAGGGATGCCGATACCTGTATCCTTTACAAAGAAATAAAGTTCGTCCTTTTGCCTGGTCAGCCGATAGCCCAAAGTAATGGAACCTTCGGAAGTGAACTTCATTGCATTGTTCATCAAATTCATGATGACCTGTGACAAGCGCAAACGGTCGGTATTGATTACGCAACCGGGTTCTTTTTCAGTAAACATGATCTGCACCTCCGGGCGTTGATTCTTCTGCTGCATCTGTAAACAGATGTCTTCCATCAGTTCATTGATATCCGTCGGGGCATAAGAGAAATCCATTGTCCCCGCTTCTATTTTCGACAGGTCGAGAATGTCATCTATCAATTGCAGTAAAAGCTCATTGTTCGAAGTGACAATCCGGATATACTCCTCTTTTTCTTCAGCATCGTCCGTCTGGCAAATCAGATCGGAGAAACCGATGATGGCATTGAGCGGCGTACGTATTTCATGGCTCATATTGGCAAGGAACGCCGACTTCAGCCGATTGGACTCTTCGGCCTTCTCTTTGGCTTCCTGCAACATACGTTCTACTTTCAGTTTCTCAGTAATATCTTCAAAGCGTAGCAGCCCGCCGATAATTTCGTTTCCCGTATCATCATAAACGGGGGTGGCGGTGATCTCAAAGTCCACATGATCCACATGGGTGATGTGTCTCACGATCTTACCGGTACCGATAGCCTCCCGAAAAGCACATTTCCCGCACGGTTGGGTTCCCTGCCCCGTAGTCCGGTAGCAAACAGTGCCGGGAGTATAATGGCGTCCGGAAACCAGATTTTTAATATTACCGGTCTCTTCCCATTGCACCAGATAGTTCCGGTCGATATAAATCAATCCGAAATCAATGCTTCTCAAAGCCAGTTTTTGCTTACGTACGGCTCCTTCCAACTGCTCTTTGGCAGCCAGCAGTTCTCTTTCGTACATTTTCAACTGGGTGATTTCCCAACGGGCCACCAACAGCCATTTACCCAATTTACCCGAAGATATGATCGACTTCATCACAAGTGTATCGTGCACTTTTCCGTCAGCAGTGACATACCTCTCTTCCGCCTTATAAGGTATTCCGGCCCTGACAAGATCCTCATCTATCTTCCGGTACTGCTTCCCCCTTTCTTCACCAAAGATATCGACATCGGAGAAGCCGACGGCATCTTTGCGGCTGATGCCCGACTGTAACTCGGATTCTTTATTCCAGTAGGTATACTTGAATTGTTCCTGAATATCTTTCACCATGATAGGAAACGGGAGATTATCTAAAATATCAAACAGGAAACGACGATAGTCGTCATCAGCCGAAGCCGACTTACGAAGCAGGAAGTTCTGATAGAGCAGGAAGCAAACGGTCAGAAACAAAAGCAGGGATAATACATAAAGCCACAGACAGTCTGTTACTCCCGTCACCAATAGTAGTTGGGTTGTCATAATTGCATGTTGTGATGAATCGACAGTAAATATAGATATTATTCTCCTATTTTCAACACAAAACACAACAAAAGTACCGAAAGGAAGCAAAGTTTCGAGATGCTGACACTTATCTATCCCAAGGTATCTCCCGAAATCAAACCATGCGGCAAATGTAAATGTGTCACAACTCGTATTCACTACAGATTACACAGATAAATATTATTGGTTATCAATCGATTAAAAATCGTTTTGTATAAATCCGTGTAATCTGTAGTGAATCCTGCTCCTTGCCGGATTGCACGTTAGCCCGGCATTTTCAACGTATCCCCATCTTTCCGAACATCTCAAAGTCTTCTTTACGTAACCCGATGTCATCGTACGAACGCGGCTCGTTGTGGTCGTTCAGGTAAAAACGGGGGAACTCTGTATAGGACGGACTGGCCACCGATAATGAATCGTTTACATAGGTGGTGGTCACCCCGGCCAGATCGAGTACCGAATGGAACACCACCCGGTTCGAAGCAACAGATTTGTGACGATTCTTCTGTAAAGCGTCCATATGCTCAGGATACTTCTCCCGATAGGTGTCCGAAGTCCAGACAATGAACGGTACATGCAACTGATAGTAGGAAGGCACGGGAGACGCATGCAGGAAGAGGTGACGATGGTCGTCGAAAATATCTTCTCCATGATCCGAAGTATAGAGCATAGCCGACCCGGCATCCTGTTGCTGCAGCAGGCCGATCAGTCTTGACAGAAAATCGTCGGTATAACGGATGGAATTGTCATAGGCATTAATCAGATTATCCCGATACTTAAATTCGGCATCGGCAGGACTGTCGGGTTGGAAAAAGGCAGCTTCGGCAGGATAACGTTCCCGATAGTTGAAGTGTGATCCGTAGGTGTGCAACACGATAAACTGTTTGCGGTTTCCTTTCGCAAGTTCCTCTTGCACCAACGCCAGCAGATAATCATCCGAAAGATTCTGACCGGCAGTCAACGAATCTTCCTTGATGAAGTCACAGTGATCGGCTTCTTTTCCAAAGAAGTCGATAAAAGAGTTGTTGTAACGCTGATTGGAGAAGAAAGCTGTCTTGAAACCTGCTTCTTTGAAAGCGGTAATAATTCCTTTCTGATGATAGATGGAATCGAAATTCTCTGCCGAAACGGCAGCCATGAGCATCGGAACACTCTTATGAGTTGTATTCGATTGGGTCAGCACATTCGTAAAAGCCGTCAGGCCGGATACCTCCGACAATTTGGGATTTGTCTCACGATCATAACCGTACAACGACCAATTGAGCGCACGGGAAGTCTCTCCCACTACCAGTACGTAAATCTCCCGGTCTTCCGCCGGATGCGTGGCGGCGGCATTGAAAGTGAAATCCTTCGAAGTCTCTTCATAATCGAGAGTCCGGGCATTCCGCTCCACGGCAAGCACTACGTTATAGCACACATTGACCGGATATAAATCGGAAGTCATCTCGTACTTCTTATCCAACAGGAAGGCCGCTCCCAACGATACCAGACCTGCACCCAGCACAACCCACGCACGTCTCCGTTCCCTGTGGATAAAGCGGACAGAAAGCATACGCTTACGGACAATGGAGATCATCCCCAGTATCAGGGCCGGGATGTACAGGATCACAATCGTAATCAAAGCCGGCAACAGGTTGTCGAGTAACTCCATGGCTTCGGAAGAATTGGTAGTCGCCAGGTTCAGGAACATATCCACCGCAATGATAGACTGCCCGAACAGATAGAGCAACACGATCTGAAAGGCCCCGAAGAATACGAAAAGGAATAAAATCCAGAGCATCTTTCCACAATTCCTGGAAAGGGTCATAATCAGATAATAACACCCCAATGGCAACAGGACATTGGCAATCTTGGCTACAAGCGGCAAAGGTTCGGTGAAACACAATACAACGTTGGGCACTATCAGCACAAACAGGAACAGGTAGAACAAATTCTCCTGATTACCGAACCATTTTTTTATACTATTAAAAAGCTTCATTGATATTAAATATAAATCCGGTCTGGCCTTTTCCAAACCCTAAATCCAATCGTACATTTACTCTCTTCTTAAACTCCCACCGATAGCCAAAGCCATAGTTGGGAAGTATATGTTTCACTTTGAATGAGGAAAAGTCGGGGAAAACATTTCCGGCTCCCACCCAGACGGCTACTCCGTTCCGTTTCCATACGTGCTGGCGGAGTTCCACCTGCATATCCACCACATTCTTATCGCGGTACCGGCCATCATAATAGCCACGCATGGAGTACGAACTTCCCAAGGTAGCCATCAGCCCCCAAGGCGGATTACCGTAGGTCAGCAGGGTATGGAATTGTCCGGCAAGTATTCCACCTTTCCACACCCGGCGATAGTAACTGGTGGTCAGTTCCGTACTACTGAAAGCGTAGTCATTCCCCAGAAATGCCGGACTGAAACGCTGGTCTATGCGCAGGTAATATCCTTTATAGGCATTCGTCAGGAAATCTCTCGAGTCGTACACCAGAGAAAGTCCCGCACTGACATTGGAGGTGCGGGCATCCATCCCTTGCCAAAGCTCGGGTTTCTCAAAATTCCTCCCATCGATATAGTCGAAACTTGCCATAGGCCCCAGATAGAAATTTTTTGCCATCCGGAACATAAAGTCAACCTTTACCTGTGCCTGAAAGCGCTTGTAACTGCTTTCATTCTCGTCATTCACCGCATTCCGGTAGCCGACGCCCCAATACAGACTGGGGAAAGAATAGAAATAAAGGTTATAATTGAGCCGGTACTTGTCTTTCGGAAATATATGACTTCCGCGTACACCGAGCAGATAGAACCCGACAGTGGACACATCACCATACAGCGAAACAGTAGAGAGAGGAAGCAGTGTATCGGCACGGTCGGTACGGTATAGTCCGGCGGCTACCAAGCCCAGTCCGAGTTTGGTGTCACTGGAATAATGCGGGCCACCGATCACACTGAAGTCAAACTTTTTGTTCTTCTTCTCCTTGTTGGCATCATTGAAGTAGTCCAGGAATTTCTTGAAGAAACTACGTTTCACCGCGACAGAATCAGCAGTGACGGATACAGAAGCAGAGTCCTCTATCACAGGAATATGCGTAATCGGTGAGAGGCTGTCGTTGTGATTCTCTCCTTGTGCCAAAGATGCAGTCCACACGATGGAGAAGCATCCCAGTAATAGCCAGTTTTTGTGTTTAGGTCTCATATATTGTTCCCTCTTTAGAAAACTCAATTTGCAAAAGTAGTTTCATCCCGCCTTGTTACAATCATATTACATTCTCTTTTATCTTTTATTGCCTCCATTTAACACTTAATAAACAGAAAATGTTCAAAATCCAAGGTATGAGACCGTATGGCTCAATCCCAAAAACTTGTAAATAACCTATAATGTCAACTAATAAAAGCTCCCTGCTATTCCTTAAGTAAATTAAATCCGCTTTATTTGTATCATACAGCTTAACACATTCCCCAACCTTAAACAATGCTTCCATGATGCCGGCTGCACTACACCGGATATTAGAGACAGCCCCACTTAGCATTACAATAAGATAAAGGTTAGTTAAGAAAGCTATCATAATAGGTATTTAAGGTAGACAATCAATCCGATTGTTTTCAGTAAATGACCCGTCTCCCCCCCCAAGGAGAGCGTGGTTTGTATAACCTGAGGTCCGCCCCTGCGAAGGTCCGGACCTTTATTATGCCTTCTTGCCAAGGCAAGTTCCACTCCTTCGGAACATCAGTACGACGAGTTACCCATCCGGCAGCATACGAGTTGTGCAACTCGGGCACTACCAGTTGCACAACTCGTCATGCACCAGTTGCACAACTGGTATTCCCCGCCTTCCCAAGTACAAGAATCTATCTTCCGGACAAAGATAAAGTAACGTTCCGTAAGGTTTTTACCGACAAATCTTTATCTTTACAGTCTCAACTTTAACGATACATATATGAAAAGCAAACTACTCTTCTTACTGCTACTTTTGGGAAGCAGCTACATCACAGCACAGACAGTGATTGAAAATCCCCCTTTCGAAACACGTCAGGGAAGTATACACACCATCTCGAAAATAGAACTCTCGCCAACAGAAACCCGACTGACGATACGGACTGTGTTCCGCCCGCAATGGTGGACCAGTCTGGACAGCCTGACTTACATTTACGCTCCCGAAAGCAAAAAGCAACTGTATCCCCTGCGCATAGAGGGACGTAAATTTGGCGAACAGGTGACGACTCCCGCCTCCGGTATCATAGAGGACGATTGTGTCATCACCTATCCTCCCTTGCCCGAAGGCACTACCCGGATAGACTGGATGGACGACAACCTGAACTCGGAAACCAATACTTACGGCATCTTGCTGGTGAAACCTCAGGAAACCAAAGAACAGGCCTCCCTCCGCAAGATTCACGGCAACTGGCAGCAAGCCGATGCCCAAAACGGATGGGACATCGGAATTTATGATTCACTGGCCATTATGGACAACCGTTTCTGGAAATATGATCTTTGCCGGAAACAGGGAAAAAAATTCAAACTGAACTTAAAAGACGAAACAGGCGAACAGTGCCTGCTTGAAATAACACAGGAAAAAGACGGCAACCTATGTATCGGAAAAAACGGGGGAAAAGCCAATAAGTATATCCGTGCCGGGCGTCCACAAAGAAATTATGCGGCAACAACAGCAGCCACAGCCCCACAAACAGCCTTCTTCCGGAAAGACACGGTTCACATACGCGGATTCCTGGATGGCTACAGTCCCAAACTGGGATTCACTACCGTACTGATTTATACGGACAATCACATAACTAATGAAGGCACTCCCGCCGTAGTCACCATCCATCCGGACGGACGCTTTGAATCGGACTTCGTCGTCAATTATCCCGGAGTACATCACCTCTCTATGGGCAACAACTGGATGACGTTCTATATCAGGCCGGGCGAGACACTGATGCTTTATATCAATTGGGAAGACCATCTGGACTATCTACGCCAGAGGAGACTGAAACCTATGTTGACAGAAACTCTGTACATGGGACCTTCAAGCAGCATAAATCAGGAACTGATGCCTTGTGAACCGCTGTTCTCAAAAGACTATCACATCATACAGAATGCATGCAAAACGCTGACACCCTCTGAATTCAAAACACAGCAGGAACCGATGTACAAGTTGTGGATGCATCGGGTCGACTCGCTGGAGCAATCGAAAACACTACAACCCGAAGCGATGCAAATGCTGAAGAACGATGTGATGATAAATTACGGCGCCTGGCTCTTGGAGTTTATCCTGATGAGAGACATGGATGCCCGTAAAGATACGACCAACACGATATTGAAAATAAAGGAAACCCCGGACTATTATGACTTCCTGAAAGCAATGCCGTTGAATGATGTCCGCAGCATCGGTTGCAACAACTTCTCCACCTTTATCAACCGCATTGAATTTATGAACCCTTTTCTCCCGGCAAGCTGGCAAATAAAGAATGGGACGGACGATCGGATGGAGAAATATGCAGAAAGCTGGCGGAAAAAAAAGGAGATATTGCAGGACACAACAGGAATGCCCTTCCCGGTAGTCGGCGAACTTATCCTGACACGTTCCTATCCGTTCCTGGCCAAAACACTTGAGAACGAGAAGAAGGCTTTTGCCCTGCTGGACACACTGAAGGGATATCTGCACGACCCATTCCTGGTAGCAGAAGCCGAACGTATGTACCGTCAGGTTTATCCCGTACAGGGGAACAAGCCACAAGAACTTCCGGCAGGAAAAGGTACGGACATTATCCGTAAACTGACAGCACCTTATCTGGGAAAATTTGTAATTATTGACTTTTGGGCAACGTCTTGCGGTCCTTGCCGTGCCAGCATCGAACAACATGCTGATTTGAGAAAAGACTACCGCAACAGTCCCGATATCAAGTTTATCTTTGTCACCAGTAATCAGGACTCACCTGAAAAAGCTTACGAAAACTATGTGGAGAAGCATCTGAAAGAGGAAACCATCTTCCGCCTTCCACAAAGCGACTATAACTATCTGAGGGAACTATTCCATTTCAATGGCATTCCCCGTTACGTATTGTTGAATCGGGACGGCAAATTGCTGGACGAGAACTTCCCGATGTATAATATCGAACTGTTCCTGAAAGAATCTAAGATAAGGAAGGAATAAAAAAGATTGTTCACCACGGAGTAACACAGAGTCCCACAGAGTTTTAATTACTATTATTTTTCCCTCTGTGAGACTCTGTGTTACCCTGTGATGAGCATCTGCCCCTATTGGATATAAAACTATTTTTTCAGTATACGGATAAACGTATCGATATCTTCTTCCGTTGTATCAAATGAAGTAACCAGACGTATTTCGTCGGCTTCCTCATTCCAGAAATAGAAGAAATAAGTTTGCAGCATGCGATCTGTTTCGGCACGGGGCATAGTCAGGAACAACTGGTTGCTTTCCACCCTCTGAGTGAAACGTACGCCGGGAACCTGTTCCAGGGCATCGGCAAGACGCTTTGCCATAGCATTGGCATGGGTTGCGTTTTTCAGCCACAGTTCGTCTGTCAGATAGGCAGTGAACTGACAGGATAGATAACGCATTTTGGATGCCAACTGAGCCGATTGCTTGCGTATGAAACGCGCTTCCGACTTCAACGAATCATCGAATACGATCACACACTCTCCCATCATCAGCCCGTTCTTGGTTCCACCGAAACTAAGCACATCGATACCACAATCCACAGTCAGCGCTCGCAATGAAAGCCCCAGCGAAGCACAAGCATTGGCGATGCGCGCACCGTCCATATGTACCCGCATACCGTATTGATGGGCCAATGAAGTGATGGCTTTCAATTCGTCGGGTGTATAAATAGTACCCAGTTCCGTACATTCCGAAAGATAAATGGCCCCCGGCTGGGAATGATGCTGGTCGGCAAAGCCATGCAGATAGGGTGTGATCAGTTGCGGAGTCAATTTTCCGTCGGGAGTGGCGATAGGACGGATCTGACAACCAGTCATCTTCACCGGAGAGCCACATTCATCCACATAAATGTGCGCAGTTTCGGCACAAAGGATAGAGTTGTAAGGACGAGTCATCAATTGCAGGGCAATGACATTGCTGCCTGTTCCATTGAAAACAAACAGTGGCTCACAATCGGCTACAAACGTTTCTTTAATTTTCCGGACAGCTTCTTCTGTCCACAAATCGTCGCCATAGCCCAAGGCATGATCCCGGTTAGCCCGTGTCAGGGCTTCCATAATGGCAGGATGCACACCCGAATTATTATCAGAGGCAAAACTTCTCATAGTGTGTTAAAGATAAATTATTCTGCAAAGGAAGAAAATTATTCGCAGAAAAAGAAAGGATTTCACCACAGAGTGCCCCCAAAGACTGTTCAGGAATGAAACTTCTTCTTACGAAGCCAGTAATCCAATCCGAGCAACAACAGGACCAACGTTGCAATATAGCTATAGAAAGCCAACAGGGAAGAATCAGCATGAGAAAAATCCATACCGGACAAGTACTCCTTGAAATTGAATTCCAATTTGAAAACAAGCGTATATACTCCCACTCCCAACAATAGCAATATACCCGCAATCATGCCGCACAGCATGACCCTCTCCTTCCGCTTCTGTTGTTTTTCCGCTTCCAGACGGATCTGCTCCATCATCCGATAATTAAAATTGGACGGCAATCTGCCGGGCTGCCTCCTTCGGAGGGCCTGTTTCAACGCATTTTCCGTATGCTTCTTATTTGTTTCCATCATCACTCCTTTCCGTTCATCAATACATAAATCTTTTTGCGGGTACGATGCAACTTTACCTTCACATTTCCCGGCGAAAGTTTCAGCACCTCTCCTATCTCTTCTATCGACTTTTCTTCATAATAGAAAAGTGTAATCAAGGCTTTTTCCTCGACATTCAGTAAATCGATAGCCTGAATCAACCTCGCTGTCCGCTCTTCATCATCAGTAGGATAAAGTATATCGTCAGCTTTTTCATCGGGCACGTTGTTGATCGTGTTCTCTTCTATATAAAGGAACTCCTGCTTTTTCTTGCGTGTGGCAGATACGGCCGTGGTATAAGCAATCCGATAAAGCCAGGTAGAGAAACGGCACTCCCCTCTATAACTGCCCAGACACCGGAAAGCTTTCAGGAATACATCCTGGACCAACTCTTCCGCATCTTCGGAACAACCGACTATTTGTACAATCAGCACATAAAGCGGACGGCTGTAACGATCGAGAAATGCAGAAAAACATTCTGTATCTCCATCCAGTATCCGTGCTATATATTGTGTTTCGTCGTTCTGTACCATGATATCCGGTTAGACGCTGACAAATCTGAAAGGTTACAGCCCAAAAATATTTTTTTCTTTGTAACCTTTCCGCAGCCTGCTGCGTCAAACAGTGCAAAGAACGAAATTATTCACTTAAAAACATACGATCATGATGGATTTTATTACAGCCCCTTTAATTGTAGGCATCATTACTTTAGGTATTTACAAATTGTTCGAACTCTTTGCGTGCAGACGCGAACGCATCACGCTTATTGAAAAGTTAGGAGAGAAAATGTCTCAAACCGATCTTGAGCTAAACGGAAAAATCTGTCTGCCCGACTTTAATCGTCCCCAACTATCATTCGGAGCCCTGAAAGGCGGTTGCTTATTGCTGGGAGTAGGCTTAGGGCTACTAGTCGGATTTATCTTGAGCTATGTCAGTTTTTCTCCCTACGATCTCGACAGACTCGACAGAGGGTATACCCGCGAGATGGTTGGGGTCATCTACGGTTCGTGTACCCTTCTTTTCGGAGGAGCAGGATTAGTGGCCTCTTTCCTGATAGAACAGAACTTTGCAGCGAAAAAGAAAGAGAAATAAAAAATAATCCCCGGAATGTAATGCCGGCAATTGATGTGTCCCCCAATATTCGTATCTGACTTTTGGGGTACACTTCAAATGGACTGTTCCGGGGATTTCTTTGTCATAATAAGCAGCATCATCTACCCAATATAAACATTTACACAGAGGTAAACATAGAGTTCTTCCTCTTCCTGTTCAAACTCAATCTTATCTTCTCTGGCCAACCAACCCAAAGCTGCCCCCAAATCCTTGTCCTTCAGTCCGGATTTCTTTTTCAGGTTACCATAACTCCATTTGTCATTGTTACTCAACAATTGCCAAACTTTTCCGGCATTCAAGCCGATTTCATTTTTATCCATTTGATACAAAAGTTTAAAGGTTAAAACACATAAAGTTACTATTTACGCGGTGAAAGTTAACAAAATTATGCACGCATTGTTATTACAAAGACACTAAAAACATATCACATACGATATTTTTAACATAAAATTCGTCTTATATACCCATCTATCAAGGATATTAGCATACGTTAAATATACAACTTTTTATCACAACTACCTGTTATTGCAACATCAAATCACCTAAACTTAACGATAAATATGGCAAAGAAGGTAGCAGAACAGCTTGTCGATACGCTGATTGAGGCAGGCGTCAGAAGAATTTATGCAGTGACAGGCGACAGCCTGAACGAAGTAAACGAGGCCGTGAGGCAAAATGAGGCAATGAAGTGGATTCATGTCCGCCACGAAGAAACCGGTGCGTATGCCGCAGGTGCAGAAGCGCAACTGACCGGACTACCGGGATGTTGTGCGGGCAGCAGTGGTCCGGGGCATGTCCACTTAATTAACGGACTTTACGATGCGCATCGCTCGGGAGCACCTGTGATAGCCATCGCTTCCACTATTCCGACAGGAGAGTTCGGAACCGAATATTTCCAGGAAACCAATACCGTCAAGCTATTCAACGATTGTAGCTTTTACAATGAAGTGGCTACTACTCCCGAGCAGTTTCCCCGTATGCTGCAATCGGCCCTCCAGACGGCAACCACCCGGAAAGGAGTAGCCGTAGTCGGACTTCCCGGCGACCTGGCAAAGAAACCGGCAGTCAAGGTAGAGTCCTCGGAACAGATTTATCCGCTTGCCTCGTCTGTCTGTCCGGCAGAAGAAGACCTGATACGGCTGGCAGGGATGCTCAATCATTACGAACGTATCACTTTGTTTTGCGGCATAGGCTGCAAAGGGGCACATGAAGAAATCATCCGGATGTCTGAAACCTTAAATGCTCCTGTAGCATACACTTTTAAAGGAAAAATGGAAGTACAATATGACAATCCCTATGAAGTAGGGATGACCGGCCTGCTGGGCATGCCCTCGGGCTATTACAGCATGCATGAAGCGGAAGTACTTGTCATGTTGGGCACCGATTTCCCTTACTCTGCTTTTCTACCCGACGATATCAAAATCGTTCAGGTAGACATTAAGCCCGAAAGACTGGGACGACGCGCCAAAGTGGATCTCGGGCTTTGCGGAGATGTACGTTCTACACTCCGTGCCCTGCTGCCTATGTTGCAACAAAAGAAGAATGACTCTTTCTTACGGAAACAACTGAAACGTTATGAAGGGGTTAAGAAGGATCTGGCGGCATATACGGAAGACAAAGGCAAAATGGACCAGATCCATCCGGAATATGTAATGTCCGAAATTAATAATATTTCCTCCGACGACGCCATCTATACGGTAGATACGGGCATGACGTGTGTATGGGGTGCCCGCTATCTGCAGGCAACCGGAAAGCGTCACATGCTGGGATCCTTCAATCATGGTTCTATGGCAAACGCATTGCCACAGGCCATCGGAGCGGCATTGGCTTGTCCGGACAGGCAAGTGATCGCACTTTGTGGTGACGGAGGACTGTCCATGACACTGGGTGACCTGGAAACAGTAGTACAATATAAACTTCCCATAAAAATCATCGTATTCAATAACCGTTCGCTAGGTATGGTAAAACTGGAAATGGAAGTAGACGGATTGCCGGACTGGCAGACCGATATGCTAAATCCGAATTTCGCACAAGTAGCCGAAGCAATGGGGATGACAGGGTTCAACGTATCAGATCCGGAAGAAGTATTAAATACATTATGTAACGCTTTCGAGCTGGAAGGTCCAGTATTAATAAATGTCATGACTGATCCGAATGCTTTGGCTATGCCTCCGAAAATCGAATTGGGGCAGATGGTAGGCTTTGCCCAGTCTATGTATAAACTGCTGATCAATGGTCGGTCACAAGAAGTTATCGATACGATTAATTCGAATTTCAAACATATCAGAGAAGTATTTTAATGACGAACGGATGGATATGTGATTGACAGACATCCACCAACTGCATTTCAAAACTGAGCAGGGAAACGCACCGAAGGAGGTAGGCATAATTCACCACAGATTACACAGATTATCACAGAGTGAACTTAATCTATTGATAACTAATCATATTCGTCTGTGTAAATCTATGTAATCTGTCGTGAATACGAGTTTCGACACATCCTCAAACCTTTCATTCGCGTTAATTATGTATCGCCTTCAGAAGCCATGCCAACTGCACTCCCAGGTCTTTCATGTTTCTCAACCCTTCTGCGTCATCAAAAACCTCTCCCGGCATTTCACCAATACCGAAATTCCAGTAGGTAGATCCGGGAACAATCATTCCGCTTCCGAGCATAAAACGGTTCAGTTCATCATACACTGTTACAGCACCGCCCCTACGGACACTAATTACAGCCGCCCCCACCTTACGTGTCAGTGTACGTCCCTGACCGATCGTGGTCAGTCCCAACCGATCCATAAATGCCTTCATTTCGGCACTCACACTGCCGTAATAAGTAGGCGAAGCCAGAATAATACCGTCTGCTTCCTGGGCCTTTTGGATGAACTCATTCATTGGATCGGTCTTAATCGCACATTTCCCGTCCTTTGTCTTGAAACAGGTATAACATGAGGCACAACCGCGCAATAGTTTTCCACCCAACTGTACTAATTCGGTCTCTATACCGGCTTCCTGTATCGGTTTAAAAACTTCTTTAATTAAAAGCTCTGTGTTGCCACCCTTACGAGGGCTTCCATTAAACGCCACAATCTTCATTTTGTCTGTTCTTTTATAGGTTTAAAATACAAATATAATCAGTTAAATATGCGATGGTTAAAGTAATATTGTTTCCGAGCCTTCTATTTTGTTTTATTATTGATGCGCACTCTTATTTTAACACTATTTACCGTAATCAATATATTAATAAGAGGGGGAATGAAAAGAAAACAGAGCGGCCCAATACCCTTGACCCGTTAAGGATTAATCTGACTTACGTCAATGGCAATTACATCTCGATGAGGAACTACATATATCCCTTGACGGTTACACCCACCCACTATGTAAAGCGTATTCCTCCAGTAGAAAAGTCCTGCATTTTCCACATCCAAAGCAGCCAGTTCGTATATACGCATTGTATCTGTTTCAATATGGTAGACCTGTAAGTTGCGATTCTCAAAAATATAAATGTAGCTGCCATCAGAAGCCAGCCCGGGATAGGAAACCCCGTCTTTCAAGTCACACAATCGCCGCCATTCTCCCGTCCGCAAATCGTAGCTCGCTGCTGTCCACATAGGGGCTGTATGATAACCACCCCAGAAATACACCTTATCTCCCACCAGGATGCCATTCATCCTGCCGTACCGCCCAGCAGGAAGAGTACCTTCCAATTCATACCAGACACCTCGTTTCAAATCAAGCGTGTGTATTTTATTAGAATAAGCTTTTTCTCTTATAGCTCCTCCCATCGCATACAAGCAGTCATCGTAAATGAAAGAAGTGAAGTCGACCGCCTGATGGGGATTCACGGGATCGACATACAGTGTATCCTTATCAGGATCATAAATTTCCATTGTAGCATCTGTATATTCCAACTGCCGGTTAGTGGAAAATCTTTTCCCTCCTAAGACAAAAATTTTGCCGTTATAAAAATGGGCAGCATGGCCGGCACGAGGTACAAAGCCTTTTGCACCTTTCCTCCATACATCGGTTGCGATATCATACACATACATATTGGAAGAGCGATACTCCCAAGCTTCAGTACCCTGCCTGTGTTTATCAGTAACCATTCGGACCAGTGTTTCGTCACCGGCAACCACATAAATTTTTCCTGCATGCAGAAATCCTCCGAAAGAGTATAAAGGCTTGGGTAAAGGAGACAGTGAAGTCCATTCCAGGAAGAATGGTAGACGCTCTCTACTAACCACTACCTCATGCAGCAATTGGGGATGCTCATGTAGAACCACTTTATATCCAAGATGCTGTAATTCGGATAATGTACACTTCAACAGAAAGTAACCGACATGCGAAAAGACAATGGTATCACTTATCGTTATCTGATCACGGCTAAACATAAATTCTCCATTTCGGTCTGTCGATCCGATTCCAACGGAATCTTTCTGCAAGTAAATATTCACATCGGATAAAGACCGGCCCTTCACACCATCGACAACGATTCCCTTAGTCTGGGCATCAACAACCGATCTCCCCCAAAAGAGAACACATAGAAATAGAATCACGCGCAAGTACTTTGTCAACATATCGCTCCCCCCCAAAAAAGATGAACTACAACTCCATCACCATCAATATCGGATTATCATCCTCCCTTATCTTTACCCCTGGAATTTCACCCATAGCTTCATCCGCAGGAATAAAGAAAGCAATTTTATTTCCACTTATATAATCTGGTAATAATCTGATGACAGTACCCGAAGGAAAACGAAACCGGATTCCACGGAGCGTTGTAAATTGATTGGGACGGGTCAAGATACTTCTCGATACGATTTGATTCGTTTTCCGACTCCATATTTCACCCAGGACTTGCTCCTTGTATGTATACTGCAAATAATAATATCCCGGAAAAGTTTTAATAAACAATCCTTTAATGAATGGATCATATTGATTCCATTTCATGAATTGCTTTACATCTTCCAAAGACGGCGCATATTTGCCCTTACGCAGAATAAAGTCAAGTTTCAATCCATCAGGAGTCAGGAGAAAAACACTATCGCTATAAATGTGATTAAACAAACAAATGTCAGGGGCACACTCTTCTCCAGTGGTATTCAACATAATGGCTCCCCGTGTAATATAATCGGCCGTCGAATCAAAAGGCAAAATGGGAAACTTCACCCGCAGCGTCGTATCCGTCACAATAATTTCTGATTTGCCTTTACTGAAACTGCCACGAAAGAAATAAGTATCGCTCTGCATGTGCAATAAGTAATTAAACTCGGAATCGGCCAAACTGATCTCCCGGAGAAATTTCCCCTGCTTATTATAAATAATATGCTTATAACTGCCATTATCAAAAATACGAATAGTGGAATCTTTTGAATGATATACAACTGAAGATAAATTAACATATTCTCCTGGTCCATTGCCTACATGCCGGAAAGTACTTAAGAAATTACCTTTATAATCGACACAATTTATCCATTGGCTTTTCCCTTCCATAATAATGCACATATCATCATCGAGATATTCTATTACAGGATGGCCATCCATCAGATGGGAAGAGGCCAATGGTATATAGGTAATCTTTCTGGCCACACTATTCCACATAAACGTATCAGGAACTTGTTTATGGATTGCCGAAGCAAAATCCAATACCGGTATAGTATCTCCTTCTACTTTGTTCTCACCGGTATTAATCCCCGGCTGAGAAGTACAAGCCATCACCCCAAAAGTGATGAACCATAAGAATATAAGATGTGTCTTCATATATAAGTTTGTTTTGCTTTGGATATACGAATGTACACAATTATATAATCTCGACAAAGCGTTCCACGCAATATCCGCAGTAGCCAACAAAAAAAAGCTGCTTCCGTTTCCGAAAGCAGCTTCTTTTTTCAATCTTGGGAACAAATTACATCATTCCACCCATTCCTCCCATTCCGGGAGCGCCCATCGGCATTTCGGGTTTATCTTCTTTCTTTTCTACAATCACACATTCAGTAGTCAGGAACATACCTGCGATAGAAGCGGCATTTTCCAAAGCAACACGTGTCACTTTAGCAGGATCTACCACACCTGCAGCATGCATATTTTCGTAAACATCGGTACGGGCATTGTAACCAAAGTCACCTTTACCTTCACTCACCTTCTGAACAACGACTGCACCTTCTTTACCTGCATTGGCAACAATCTGGCGAAGCGGTTCTTCAATCGCACGCTTGATGATAGCAATACCGGTAGTCTCGTCATCATTCTCACCCTTCAATCCGTCAAGTGATTCAATAGCACGAATGTAAGCTACACCACCACCGGCTACAATACCTTCTTCGATAGCAGCACGAGTAGCACGAAGAGCATCGTCCACACGGTCTTTTTTCTCTTTCATTTCTACTTCTGAAGCAGCACCTACATACAGAACAGCTACACCACCTGATAATTTAGCCAGACGTTCCTGCAATTTTTCACGATCGTAGTCTGATTTAGTAACAGCAATCTGAGCTTTAATCTGATCGCAACGTTCTTTGATGTTTTCTTTAGCACCGGCACCGTTTACAATTGTAGTGTTGTCTTTAGAAACAGTCACTTTGTCAGCAGTACCCAACATTTCGATAGTAGCCTGTTCCAGTTTCAGACCTTTCTCTTCACTGATCACTACACCACCTGTCAATACGGCAATGTCTTCCAACATCTCTTTTCTACGGTCACCGAATCCCGGAGCTTTCACTGCACAGATCTTCAACTGAGAACGCAGACGGTTCACTACCAGTGTAGTCAACGCTTCACTGTCTACATCTTCTGCAATAACCAACAGAGGACGACCAGACTGAACGGCCGGTTCAAGGATAGGCAAGAAGTCTTTCAGATTAGAAATTTTCTTATCGTAAATCAGGATATACGGTTTCTCCATCTCACACTCCATTTTCTCTGTGTTAGTCACAAAGTAAGCTGACAGATAACCACGATCGAACTGCATACCTTCCACCACACCGATTGTAGTGTCAGTACCTTTAGCTTCTTCGATAGTAATCACACCGTCTTTAGAAACCTTACGCATAGCATCGGCAATCAGTTTACCGATAACCGGATCATTGTTAGCAGAAACAGTAGCAACCTGCTCAATCTTGTCATAGTTGTCACCCACTTTCTCTGCCTGGTGTTTAATAGAATCAACCACTTTGGCAACCGCCTTATCGATACCACGTTTAATATCCATAGGGCTTGCACCGGCAGTTACATTCTTCAGACCCTCAGCAATAATAGCCTGAGCCAAAACAGTTGCAGTAGTTGTACCGTCACCGGCATCATCACCTGTTTTTGAAGCCACTTCTTTCACCAACTGTGCACCGGTATTCTGGTAAGCATCTGTCAGTTCAATTTCTTTTGCTACAGTCACACCATCTTTAGTAATGTGAGGAGCACCGAATTTCTTTTCAATAATCACATTACGTCCTTTCGGGCCTAGTGTTACTTTTACTGCATTAGCCAAAGCATCAACACCTTTTTTCAATTGATCGCGAGCTTCGATATTGAATAATATTTCTTTTGCCATAACGATTTTACTATTTAATTAATTGATTAGACACTACGTTTATTAACCCAAAACAGCGAGAACATCGCTCTGACGCATAATGAGGTATTTTGTACCTTCTACTTCAAGTTCCGTTCCAGCATACTTTCCATAAAGAACAGTATCGCCTGCCTTTAATACCATTTCTTCGTCTTTCGTACCGTGACCAACTGCCACAACTTCACCCTTCAAAGGTTTTTCTTTTGCTGTATCAGGAATAATGATACCACCAATTGTTTTTTCTTCTGCAGGTGCAGGGAGTATCAGCACTCTGTCTGCTAATGGTTTAATGTTCATAGTTACTTTTTATTTTTTATATGTTATACTTATTATAGTAATATTTTGTCCTTTTAGCCGGACGAATAACCTATTGCGAAAAGCGTGCCAAAAAGAAAGAATGATTGTTTGTCAGAGAAGGACTGACAAAATGACTGATGGCCTTTGAGAAAAAAAGACGCTTACTTAATAGGTAAGAGAATGATAAATCAGTCCTTTTGTTGCTGCAAATGTATGGATTCTTTTTAATGTAACCAAAATATTTCATTTCTTTTTTTATAATGAAACTATTTAATATGCGACTATTATCTCAACTCTTTTAATTAAATTGTTATCTATGCATATTTTTTAAAGTAAATATAATTCTTTATTATAAAATAATTCATATCTAGATATTCATTCCTAATTAAAGATACGGTTTCAGGTCAGAATCATTTGCATAGCCATATATTCATTAAAATTATTCTCTTACCTATTAAGTATGAGAAAAGTCTTTTTTCCAGTCTTTATATTACATTATCTCACATTGCCTCTGTAAGAGGTAAGAGCGTAGCATACCTAATCAACAAATTATTTTCTAATTATTTTCCAGAAGCTCTGCAAGCTCAGCATAGCTATTTTAAACTCATACCCACTTCCTCGGAAGGAGGAGATCGCCCACGACCCGATCATTCACTAAAGAAACAACAAATACTTAACATTATGAAATCATTTAAAATCATGCTCATCACGGTATTATCCGTAATGACTCTGAGTTGTAGCGAGAAAACGACGACAGAAATTCCTGAAACAGAATTGAAAAACATTAGTTGTAGCACCCAATTAGTCACTCATTCATCTACTCAAACCAGAGGAGCGGCACCAACAACCTTGAATGAAAACGATTTCGTGCTTTATGCATTCAAAAAAAACGGTGAAGGTAACTTTAGTTATGAAGAAGCCAAACATGAAACAAGTGTCATTGATGGCGGAGTTTGGAAATACAATGCAGCTTTCCCAGTAGGCACCTACAAATTCATCGCATTTTATAACCTGGACGAGAAGAACCAAGCCGCTCTCAACACGACCATAACAGGTATCAGTAACCAAACTTGGGAAAACATATTGAAGAGTATTGTTATTACCCATTTTCCTTCCGCCACCGATCAATGCCATGAAGATATGAATGAAATATTCTGTGGCAAAACAAAAGATGCAATCGATATCTCCAGTGGAATCGGCGGAGATGACAATGAAATAAAAATCAAATTAACTCTGGAACGCATTGTATCACGTATCGACATTAAGTTTATCAAAGTGGCATCGGATGACGACCATATAGAAGTACCTTATGCTACCGGCAATATTTTCGGTGGAACAGGTACTACTTCGTTGACTTCGTTAATCTTCACATCGTCCAACGTACCTCTTAAATATAATCTTAATGGAGAAAATCCGGATTATGTTACAGGAGTTCAATGCCAAGTCACTTACGCTGCTCCATCATTTCAATACGGAGAAGCCAATGCAGATGCAGTCAAGGCACTTGATTACCAGCCATTCCCCAAAAATGCCGATGCCATTAACAACAATATGGAAACTAATATTAAAAAAGGCATAGCCAAGGGTGGAGCTTACTTCATGGGATCGTATTTACTTCCATTTCCCTCATCATCGCAAACACTGAATGCCAACATTCAACTCAACAAGGCTAATCAAGAACGAACCATCAAAGTTCCCGGTTTCACTGTTACCTCAAATTATGTTTCTATAATTACTGTCAGGCTGAAGTCTTCGACTGATGCCGGAGACAATAACAACGGTAATGACGACGAACACTTATTTAATCCTAAATCTACTTTTATCGTAGAAATAGAAAAGACCTATGATGGCATTCACAATACGAATGTAGACGTCGAATAAAAATCCATTAGAATTTTTCTGCCAAACCCTATGACAATGAAACGCTACATCCGACAAATACTTTTGGGAACACTTTTGCTGGGGAGTGCCTGTACCAATCACCAGGAAGTTATCGAAGAAGATACTTCTGTCAGTGTCGTGTTTAAAACCCGGCAACTACCTTCTACCAAACGAGAAAATGACGACGAAATTTCTGTTCTTATATTTAGAAAAGAGAAAGACCAATTTACCAAAGTAGAAAGTATCCAAGAGAGTCCATGGCTTTTCGAACAAGAACAATTGCAGAAGAATATCTTACTGCCAACAGGGATCTATCGATTTCTGTTGGCAAAAGGATTCTCAAACTCCCCGGGAAACTCTGGGAAAATATCATTTGTGACAGACAATAATCCGGGAAACTTAGTTTCCACTTCGTATGATCGGAACTATTATTTTCAATATCCTACCCGAACCTTAAACGGACAAACGGAACTCAATCACTGTACAACCGCTCTATTCACTGACAAAAATGAAGAATCGGCACAAAATAGTCAGACAGAATATGACTTATCCCAAACGAACAGGACACTGATTGCCCGAAAAATCAGCCATTTGCAGGGACAATTGTGTTTCATCATTCAAAGAGCTAAAAAAGAAAACGGACAATACACATTAATAGATTCACCCGAAAACAGCTTCGATAATGCATTGAAAAAAATCAGTGCCATAAATCTCACAATAGAAGGCAGCAGCCAATGTTGCTATTTAAGTGAAACCGGACTGATATTTAAAAGCCCAATGTCATATCACTGTTTGGTACGGCTCCAGAATGGGGACTATTCTTTTAAAAGATTTGATGCAGACCAGTTCGTATCCTTGTTCAGCCCGATTATAGAGAAAACAGATTATCAAAGATATGAGGGAGCCGCTTATTGTGAAGGTCCGTTGCTATTCCCCGCTCCTCTTGATCAGACAATCCGTGTAACCATTGACATCGATTACACAGGAACGTTGAAAAACAAAACCTTTACGTTAGAAAACATCCCCTTGGAGCGCAACAAGATGTATCTGTTCACTCTTTGGCTTCTAAATGAAGATGTTGACATTTCCATCTCTCCCGATGCCGATTTGGACTTGGAAGAACTCAAATTCAATAATCAAATCACCGGGAATGACGGATTCTGGAACTAATAATATATAGTCAATGAAACCACATACACTTTTTCTGACTTTAGGAATCCTATTGCTCGGATTCTCCGCATGCGAGCCACTCAATGAAACTCCCGAGACGCCCGCTTTCAGTCTCAACCTGACATCTCCTGACGGAGAGCCCTCCACCGATAACGACAATGCGGTATTGCAAAAACTGGTATACCATCTTTTTATTTTCCGTTCCAATACTGCCAATCCTTCCCCCGATAATGACGGCTCCAATTACACTTTTTGGAGGCATACCGGAGATCTCACCCTAAAGCAAATCCGGGAATACACTTTATCCATCCCCAGTGAATCTACAGATCGGTCTTATCTGCTGCTAGTTCACGCCACCCCTAAAGAAAAGCCGGAATCTGAGATCATAAGCAAAGAAGGAATGACTTTCAGTGAGTCAGAAATCAGCATGATAAAAGAAAACGATAACAACTATGTCCCGCTTTCAAAAGATAACTATTACGCCATTCAACAACTCACTCCCGAGGATATAGCGCAAGGGAAAACGTCTATCGAATTCAAATTAAAGCGGGCTGTGGGAGAATTGGTATTTGACGTAATGAAATGCGATGAAAAAAGCCACAACCCGATTGACATTGATACAGAATGTTCTTCAACTTTAGACAGAGTGTTTCGGATCGATATAGCAGTCAATGGCGTGATCCCCAAAGTTTCATTAACCAACGAAACCAGGAATCCCGAACGGATCAACATCTGTTTTTCTAAAGAAATAGTTCTCAAAAGCGACTATACCCCTGATTTTGCAAACAACACAGGAGTCATAGAGCCACTTACTAATGCTCCATTGGATACGAATGAAAAAGCCGTAAAAGGTGCGACACGCATCTGTGGCCCCTATCTCTTCTCCAAAATGACATTAGATTATCCGGACGAAGGAGCAACGGATCCGGAAGAAGGTATCAAGACCATACTCAACTTTTCGTACTACGATACCACTCCTCTTCCGAACGGGAGCTATAGCACGAAAAAACTTATTCTTTCTCTTACCGACAAGCCATTGACGATTGTGAAAGACCATTATACGGTGACCAATATACGTTTGCGGAACAACCGTATCATAGATCTTTCCGTTTCGGGTGACTTCGGAATAGATTGGAAATGGGATTGAAAAACAACAATAAGAATATGATGAAAAACAAATTACTATCTATTTGGATAGGATGTGGGAGTGTATTATGTTCATATACCTCTTGTAGCAAGGAAATGGAATTCATCGACAGCCCCAATGAACAGGTGACCATTCAACTAACCACTACCATCGACGGCCAAGGGTTTTCAACTGACAATGAAATCATACCAATGAAAACCCGAAGCACCCGATCAACAGACTACTACGTAACGGCAATATATGACAGCCGGTTGGTAATTATTAAAGAGACAGGGCAATCTGCCTGGAGCATAGAAAAAATAGAGGATAATGTTATTCCTCAGGGATATATCAAATCCTCCGATGCATGTAAGTATACCATGCAGACAGCACTTCGTCCAGGAAATTACAAATTCATGCTACTCGTTAACGGTCCGAAAAACGAAGCATTACACCTATATCAAAGTTTTTCGGAAGAGGATGTACCATGGCTAACGGATACTGAGAAAGACTATTCCGGATATGAAATCTTTTTCGCTACATCGGGCATCGTCACCATTAAGAAAACAGATAGGTTAGAGGAGTGCGGACAGTATCACCCGCTTCCCACCCCATTGGTTCTTAAGCGGTATTCTTCTCTAATCAGACTGTGTGCAACAGGAGACGATTTTTGGGGAAGCCTTGAAAGAGCAACAGATATCTCTTATAGTATAAAAGAACAAAGTATAAATGGAATAAATCTATTAGGACAGATCGTAAGTAAAGACACCGAGCTGTCTTTCGGAACTTTAACGGCAAGCATCAGAAAGAATTTTGAATGTCAACTCGGAGATAAGAAACTTTTTTTCAGTTATTTTGGAGATGAAGACGAAGCCAAGCAATTGCAAAACATATTAACTCCTTCTGACGGTAAAGATATTACTGTAACCATTTTCCAAAAAGAAAAGCAAACATCTCCTATCGAAACAACAACCCAAGCAAAACCCAATCAAGTGACAACCCTTATCCTTGATAAGACAGAATCAGTTTTAAACTGGAATCAATCTCCTATTATAGGCACACCTATCGATTGGGATCCTGATAATATTCCATGGGGACATTTAGAACTCAATTTTTTATAATGAAAACAAAATACATTTTATACCTTCTGTCTTTAGTCTTTCTTCTTAGTAGTTGCTGGAAAGAAGACTTGAAAAACTGCTGGATGGGCGATGTCACCTTGACAATTGTCGCAGAAAAATTCCAGCAACCCGCCACTGATGAAGGAAAACTGGAAGAGAACTTGTCTACCAGAATCAACAGTATACGTTATTATCTCTATAAAGACAACGTGCTTATCCATTCCGGAATCATCGATAACGTTACCGACCTGAATACAGATGCTTACAAACTGACCTTTCCTAAATTAGCATTTGGAGATTATTGTCTGGCACTTGCTACCAATGTTTCAGAAGAAGAGTTGCCTGATACGACTACTCCTGAGGCTCTCAACCTAAACTATCCGGGAGTTGAACAGACCAAAGACTACTTCACGTCTTGTTATGATTTCACCGTCGATTGCGAATGCGGTTACCAGGATTTCGTAATTCTACGACGTACACAGGGCGTCACTCAATTCCAGCTGAAACAGTTACCCGAAAACATTACCGGAATTGGAATAGAGATACACAAAGTAGCAGCAACCTGTCAAATCGATACTCTATACAAAGGTGAAACGATAGCCGAATACCACACTACAGTTGCAGAAGTCACTAACGCCGAAGAAGTTGCCGACTTCAGCATAGGTACTTTCCCGACGTCCGGACCGGAAAATGCCAGTATTACCTTAAAATTATATGCCGATGATCATTCCGGCTCCCCTATCTATCAAAAAACACTGAACAACATATCCATTCTACGCAATCAACTGACCCGTATTAGTACAGACTTTAATCACAGTATCCTCGGCAACTCGGGATTCTCCATAGCAATCAATCCCGACTGGGACGGTATACATGACGATGATGAAACAATCATACCTTAACTCCGGTTATTTAACACAACTAATTATGAAAAAGAGAATACAAATCCTGATAATTGTCATATTATATGCTTTGATGTTTGTCCCTCTTTCCGCCCAAACTCCACATACCATCAGCGGTATCGTTAAAGACAGGGCATCAGTTCCCATTTCGGGAGTCAATATCCGAGTAGAAGGGCAGAAATGGAAAGCCTCCACCGGAAAAGAAGGGAAGTTTACATTGGAAATTCCTCAAAACTCCACCATCACCTTTTCCTCTGTTGGTTATGAGCCGGTCACCATCCATTCCGGTGAGAAGAAATGGATAGAAATCACTCTCAAAGAATCTCAAAGCCTGTTGCCCGAAATAACAGTTACTTCCACATTAAAAAACAGCATGAAATTTGTTTTCGCTCCGTCCGACCTGGAGCTGATCAAAGACATGCTCTACCTTAAAACGAGATATAAAATCCCCTCCAAACGCTTTCAAAGTGATTCCCGGGTCATCATTCAACCCATTCTCTCAAACAATAGCCGGGGAACTCAAAAAAACTTCTCTCCCATTGTGTACGATGGCAAGAATTATGATATTTTACTCCGGCGAGGAAACGTCTGCGGCGACCGGGCTGAAAAAGAATATTATTCACGCTTTGCACAGGTCATAGACCCTGACTCCATTTGTAACCAGACGTTGACTTATGCGGACTCGTGTACGGTGGACGACATCAACGACCTATATACAACCGAAGTACGCATCAAAATAAGCACTTTCTGCCAGGATGAATATCGGGATACGATTCGTATCACCAACGGCATTATCTACCCGATGCGGTTCTTTAACTATAATCTGAGTGCAATGGACTTGGACAACAGCTACATCCCCAAGCAGACTCCGCTCAACTTCAATGAAAAAGGAGAAATGCATCTTCGTTTTCGCCCTGAAGACGCGAACATCTATGAAAATGAAGGAAAAAACGCCGAAGAACTCAGAAAAATGAAAAAGGCATTGGACGACATAGACAAAGATCGAACAAAGACACTGACCACCTTTCAGATCATAGGATACACTTCGCCGGAAGGAACATATGAATATAACCTAAAGCTGGCCAAAAAAAGAATGAAAAATGCAGAAGGAAAAGTATTCGAGAACATTTCCGAAGAAACCATCCGAAAAGCCAAAGTAGATAACGATGCCGTAGTAGAGTCATGGACAACGGTTTGTGAACTCATGGAAAAGGACAGCATTCAAGAAGTATCACAGCTCAAAGAACTGATCAAACGTGCCCGCGGAAACCATAACGAAATATCCTGGGGAGCCAGACGAATGAAGATTTACCCGCTCATCCGGGACCGTTATCTGCCCCGACTCCGAAGAGTAGAATATTTCTATGAATATTCCGAACTACGTACGCTCAATAAAGACGAAATCGACGCTCTTTATAAAAAAGATCCCAAAAAACTGACAGCCAGCGAGTTTTGGAGTTATATCATGAGTCAGAAAGATGCTACGGACGAAAAACGGGAAGCACTTTACAGAGAGGCTCTCTCGATACATCCCGATTTAATGATCGCAGCCAACAACCTGGCATCGCTCTTAATAAAACAAAATCGTGCCGATACCACTCTCCTGAAACCTTTTATCACACAAGATGCTCCCTCAGCCATACTTGTCAACCAAACTGTAGCCTATCTGCAAAAGCGCGACTTCAAAAGGGCGAATCATTTTGCAGAACTCCTGCCTGACAATAAAGATACTGAAATAGTGAAAGCACTTGCTGCCGCCATGGACGGGAAATATCAGGAAGCCTACCCAATATTCGAAAAACAAGGGGGAATCAATCAAGCAATCTTATTGCTGAGTATGAAGCAAAACTCAAAAGCCTGGGAAGTCCTGAAAAAGATAGAAGATACCTCTCCGGACACCGAATATGTGAAAGCGATTGCCGCAAACAGGCTGAATAACGTCAATGAAGCCGTCATTCACCTACGAAATGCCATCACTCAAAAACCATCTTTAAAGGAAATAGCACAAAAAGATGGAGATGTGTTAGATTTACTGGATTTATTAGATTTAGATAAGAAATAAGGTATGAAAAAGAGAGCATTCTTCCTGCTTTTGTTATTGCTGATTCCGTTGACTTCCATACTTTCCCAAGAGATAGCATTAAAAACAAATGTCCTCTCCTGGGCAACCACGACCATAAACCTAGGAGCAGAATTCAAAATATCACCCCGACTGACAGCCGGGGCAGATATCATGTATAAAGGATGGAGTTTTTTATCCGATAACCGCAAAATGGGCGGATTCTTAGTTCAACCCGAAGCTAAGTATTGGTTTTGCATCCCTTTCTATAAGCACTTTATGGGCCTTCATGCCCACTATGGACAATATAACGGTGGATTCAGTAAATATCGTTATCAGGGAGACTTGTACGGTATCGGTTTATCTTATGGTTACCAATGGATATGGAAAAGACGATGGAACATTGAAGTATCTGCGGGAATAGGATATGCATCTATGAACTACGATAAATATGAACGTCCCAAATGCGGACTATTCCTTGGGAAAGACCATTCCAACTATTTTGGATTAACCAAACTCGGAGTCAGCCTGATCTATATACTCAAATAGCAAATACTTTTCATCAGCAATTTCATAGTTCTCTAAAAATTTTATGTTAAAAAGCAAGCGGATGAATCAAAACTCGTATTCACCACAGATTACACAGATTTACACAGAATGATATTTAATCTACTGATAACCAATAATATTTATCTGTGTAATCAGTGGTAAGTTATAAAATACCCTCTTTTATGCTTATTCATTCAATAATGCTCTTTTGAAATCCTCAATCTGATGCCGCGCCTCAACAGGCATTTCCGGATAATGTAAATCAAGTTCATTCATGCGGTCACATAAAATCTGTCCTACTGCATAACGCATGAACCACTTATTATCTGCAGGAATCACATACCAAGGTGCTTCTTCCGTCGAAGTATGGGTCAACATATCCGAATAAGCCTTCATATAGTCGTCCCAATAGCTGCGCTCTTTCAGGTCGGATACGGAAAATTTCCAATTCTTAGCCTCATCTTCCAGCCTTGACAGAAAGCGCCTCTTCTGCTCTTCTTTCGAAACATTCAAGAAGAATTTAATAATGACTGTACCATTCTCCGTCAGGTAGCGTTCGTAATCATTAATCTGACGATAACGCTTTTTCCAAAATTTCGGAGTAATATCTCCCGGTCCCATAATACCCGGTAACTTAGCGGATAAAACAATTTCAGGATGCACTTTTGCAACCAATACATCTTCATAATGTGAGCGATTGAATATACCGATGCGTCCTCTCTCCGGCAGGCATCTGTTGATGTGCCAAAGATAATCATGATCGAGTTCTTCAGCCGATGGCTGTTTAAAAGAATATACCTGACAACCTTGCGGATTGATGCCGGACATCACATGCTTGATCGTCCCGTCCTTTCCGGCAGCATCCATTGCCTGAAAAATAACGAGGACAGCATAACGGTCCTGCGCATACAACTTATCCTGCAAAGAGGAAAGTTTTCCTATGTTTTCAGCCAGCAATGCCTCGGCCTCCGATTTGGTCAAATCACCGGTATAGCGAGCATCAAACTCCGAAACGCTATGTTCCTCACCGGGCTTGGCCAACAGTCTCTTCAAGATTTCCTTTTTCATTCCGCAAATCAGTTAATTATCCTCACATCTTCTTTTTCTAATCATTTACCCATTCGATAATTGAAGTACTTTCTTGAAATCTTCTGGATGAATAGGCCATAGAAAAAGCAATATAGACCAACAGAGCAAGAGCCGTAACAACCAGTAACGTCCTGATTAGAATGAAATGCTGTCTTTGTTTTAACTCGTTTGTATCCATTTCTGATCCTTTCTTTTTAAGGTGCCTCTCTTTACAGGAACACCTGTTATTATCCGGTAATAAAGATACAAAAAATCGGGCAGAAAAGTTTCATCCGATTAGCTAATTAAAGCAAAGGAGGCTTAAATACTATTCCTGCTTTCCCGACTTTAAATCCTGCAACGCACGGACAGCATCTCTAAACCCTTTTAACCGGTCACCGGTCTTATGATAAATAAAATAATCCCCTAAAAAGCCGGCCAGTATCATCACACACAATACTGTTCTAAAAAGAGGATTGTGCCATATATAGAAAAAAGCGATTATAACGGGAGTGATTATCACATACGAAAAAATATAGGTCAGATTCATCAATACCTTATAAGATTGTAACCTTTTATATTGTTGCTCTACATGTTCAGTTACTGTCTTTAAGGTATATATAATCCGAAACATAAGAGTCTGCATGAGCAAAAGCCATATCACCATTCCCAGCAAATACCATGAAATCCAACCTGGAGCTACATTTCTCCAAAAAGTGTAACACACTATTCCCAGAAAGAGACCTAAGACACCGAAAGCCATCTTTTCCACACGCAATTGTTGCTGCAGGTGGGTTTCTTTCTTTGACTGTATCATATCAATAATTATCTGACGGTTAAGCAATTCATTTTTTTCTACCTGCTCGGACAGTTCTGTCCATTTTTGTTTTAATTCATCCAGTTCCATGTTCCTTTATTCTATTGGTTCGACATCTTTTTTAATTTATCTTTGATCCGATGCAACTTGACAGCTACTGTATTTCGGTTACTTCCGGTAATGGATGCTATTTCGTCATAACTATTTTCATCCAGCCATAGCAGGACAAGCATCCGTTCATATCGGTCGAGTTGACATATCAACTGATACATCTCTTTTAAAGAATCATTGCGCAAACAGTCATCATACACTCCGATATCCACGCTCAATGGTACATAATCCAGTACTTTCTTTTTCCGTAAATCCGAGATACAAGTATTTAAAGCTACGCGATATATCCAGGTAGACAATTTACTTTCATACCTGAATTTAGGATAAGAACACCATAAGTTGACTACTACTTCCTGATAAAGATCGTTCAAATCTTCCTGATTGGAGGCATACATAAAACAGACTTTATATATCAGCGCTTTGTGTTCAGTCAGTAGGTCTATAAAATCTTTTTCTATTTCCATGTTTTTTGTCTCTTTTAATCCATTAGTCGATAAAACCAGAAAATAGTTTCAGCAAAAAAGAAATAAATTAAAGTGGAAGATAAAGGTGGAATATAAATGGCCTCAAAACAGCATCTTCCACCAGGATAGGCATCTTGTAATCAACAACATACATCCTGAAAGGTGGAAGATGGAAGATCGAAAATCATTTTTCGGGTTCTTCTTCAAATTTGGTGGTAAATTCTTTATTTCTTTATTTTCAAGTTGATAATTGTCCTTTTTGCTTGCTTTAATAAGAAAAGACAGACACCGGCTGAATAAGATAGCTCAAGTTTCGGAAATGAGTTTACGCCGTCTGAACCGGTATCTTCATCCTTATACCTTTTTTCAATTAACATTGTTAACGCCTTTTGCGGGTTGGCAGGTTCTTGTGCGCAAATAACAAGTCTTTTGCATTTAAAGAACTTTTTATTCACATCCAAAGAACAAGCTTTAACACTGTGTTAAAACAAAGCTTTTGAGGACAGAAATCTTACTTTTTAAAGATATTGATTTTCAGACAGTTTAGTCTAAGATTAGCTTCTTCACCTCACGGATGGACTCTTCGGGAGAAAGCCGGGATATCTACTTTTTTGTCAACTATAAACGAGGGCTTACACTTACGAAAACCGAATTAGATTCCATGAGTAAAAGAAAACTTACCACCAAATTTGAAGAACCATTTTTCGTAGGAGAAGTATGTTTTATAAAGACAATATTTCTCCTACGGATACTTTAAAGCATCACACATTTCCCGGAAATTGGTCAAATCATTTCTCCGGATACAAGATAATCAGGCTACTTGTTTATACAAGCTATCTCAATGGCCAGCTCTTTATATTTCTTAGTAGTATTGACCAACGAACTGCCTACATAAAACAAAAACACCAGACTGACAATGGTCATCAATGTTCCTATCATGGCGAAACGACTTTTTTGCTGTAATTCTTCTCTACTCATAGGAGGATACTCTTTTAATTTGGGTATGACAAAGATAGCGGCAAGAATTTACGTTCTTTTTACAGGCTTGTGACAACGTTGTTTAATCTCTCAACTTCTTCACCCAACCGGGAATAATGATAGCACCTATCAGCAAATACATATAATAAGTAATAATCCGCCAAACGAAAGCAACGACCAAAGCCATACCTGCCACATCAAAAAAATCGGCATAATATTCACGAAACATATATTCGCTTACTCCGCTTCCACCGGGAGTAGGGCTGATAGTCATCACTACCCATAGAATCAGCTGACGCACAAAAGCCAACAGTTGGCTGCCCGAAGTGGTAAAGGCTATCAGCAAAGCATTGACTACCAGATAACGTGAAGTCCAAGCCAAGCAAGTAATCCCAAAAGCTTTCAACCAAAAGGTAAAAGACTTCTGACTCATCTCTCTGGAACTTAATACCAGATTGTCCGTAAGTGTTTCGATGGCCTTGTGCCAACGGCGAAGCAGTGGCAAGCGGAAAATAGTGAGCAACAAACGTTTTACCCATTCCGGACGGCGGAACAATGCAAGATATAACAGGAAAGTCCAAATCGTAACGACTCCATAGACCAGAAAAAACAGTACCTCTATTCCCGAAGATAGAATCGCCACATTACCAAACAGATCATCGAATGAAAATAGAAGTAAAGCAAACGGACAGGCCAATACAAGAAATAGCTCATCCAGAAACAGGCAGGAGATAGTCAAAGCTGTACTGCGTCCGGCATTAATGCCTTCTTTATTCAAAAATAACACGATCAGGCTACTCCCTCCCACGGCAGAAGGAGTCACTGCCGATGTAAATTCACAAAGCATATTTACCCGGAATGCCTGACGCCAAGTTAATTCCCGGTCAGTAATAAAGCGGAAACGCCACATCAGCCCACCGTCTCGTCCAAACATAAAAAGTACGGCAAGTAGCAATCCGCCTACCAGATGCCAAGAGAAACGAATGCCACTGAAAAGTTCCGGATTGAACTCCCGGTAGAACAACCACCCCACCACCGACAGCCCTATCAGGACGGGAAGCAGGATATAGCCGGTTTTAAAGGTTTTAATAGAATCTGACATAATGGAGGAAGAGAGTTTCAATGATAATCTTATTTATTTCCGTTTCGCTTTATCAACCGGTTATAACGATCGTACACTTCACCGGCCACGTCTTCCCATGACCGGGCAATAGTTCGTGATGCCTCCTCTCCCACCTGTTTTATTATAGCAGTACTGCATAATATTTCACGTATGCGATTGGAATAAGCCTCTGTGCTATTGGGACTCAGAAAACCATTTACCGAATCGGAGATTATTTCCGAAGCGGTAGAATCCCTGATCAATACCGAAGGAGTACCCAATGCAGCCGCTTCACGTATCACCAACGGAGCGTTATCGTACAAAGAAGGAAACAGAAACAGATCGGCAGCAACATAATAACGTTTCAAGATCTCGCGTTCCACAATACTACCTACAAAAGACACTTTGGAAGCCAATCCCAGTTCCACAACCTTTTGTTTCAATTCATGGCTTGCATAGCCTGAACCGACAAAGTACATCCGAAAAGGTACATCAGACAAACGGACAAGCGAATCGAGCAAAAAACCGAGATTTTTCTCCCAAATATGTTGACCGACAAAAAGAAACATAAACTCCCCGGAACGGATACCTAAAGTCCTCCGAGCCTCCTGCCGGACAGATTGGAGAAAAGGCGTACCTGCAAAATCATTTCCGTTATCCACCACTTCTATCCTGCCCTTATACCCATACTCCCGCAACGTCTCTTCGACAGCTGCCTGGGGAATCCACACTTCATCCGCAGCTTCGTAAAAACGAATCACCTTTTTTATCAGATAGTTCACCAACAGACGGGAAGGAATGGCTCTCTCAAAATCCGCCCGGTACTTGGAGTGAAACGTAGCTACAATCGGAACATGCTGTTCTTTGGCAATCTGCATGGCCAGTGCTCCCGAAGAAAAGGGACAATGGGCATGTACCAGCTCGAATGAAAGCCGGCTGATACGCTCGTGAAAAGGCCAATCGATGCGCGGAAAACCCAGTCTGTAAGGCTTTCTCATAGGAATGGGAACAGATGAATAGCGGTAAACCGGATATTCTTCCGCATCTCTCGCATCAGGTGACTTAGGAGTCACCACACAAACATTCCCCGCCTTCCTATGCAGCCAGTAGGCATAGTTCTGTGTAGTAAGTGATACCCCATCCATGATCGGAGGGAAACAATCATTAAAAAGACCTATCATTGTATTCCATTATCTGTTTGCAAAGAAACAGCTTACGTATTACAATTGTTTGACGGAAGTATGACGAGAGTGTTCTTCTGCAAGAGATAACGGGTTCCCATCTCCTCTGATCCGTCCGTCTTCTAAATTCCTTGCTTACAGCCTTCTTCCTTTATTCTGTACGATACTGTCAGTTTTTTCCTTATTTTTGCCCGAAAAGTGAAGATAAGCCGCACTTTGGCATAAAAAATGAACGAGTTCATTTTATTCTGCCCTCAGTTTGCTTATCTTTGTCACAAAAATAATTTATCAAGGTCATTGCTATGAAGTTCAAATCAACCTTTATGACTGCATGTCTGGGGATCGGTCTTTGCACCTCCTGCACTCCCGAAACTCCGACAGCACCCCAAGACTACACTCAGTACGTAAACACCTTTATCGGAGCAGCCGACAACGGTCACACCTTCCCGGGTGCTTGCCTGCCTTTCGGGCTGATCCAGGCAAGTCCGGAAACCAACGCCATCGGATGGCAATATTGCTCCGGATACAATTATCAGGATTCGCTGATCTGGGGATTCTCACAGACTCACCTCAACGGCACCGGTTGCATGGATCTGGGTGATCTACTGGTAATGCCTGTCACCGGGCAGAGAGTTCGGGACGACTATAAAAGCGGATTTTCTAAAAAGACAGAAAGCGCTACTCCGGGCTACTATACCGTAGAACTCGATAAATATAAGGTAAAAGCAGAACTGACCGCTACGGATCATGTAGCCCTGCATCGTTACACTTATCAGAATGCCGACTCGGCTTCATTGCTACTTGACTTACAACACGGCTTGGTATGGAATCCCCAACAATACAAATCGCATGTCAAAGCCTGTGAAATCAACTGGGAAGATGCACAAACACTGACCGGACACGTACGTAGCAGTGTATGGGTAAACCAAGATTTGTATTTTGTCATGAAATTCAATAAACCGGTGACCGACTCCATCTATCTGCCAATGGAAGAGACGGAAAAAGGAAAACGCCTGATCATGAGCTTCGACATGAAACCGGACGAACAGTTGCTGATGAAAGTCGCTATCTCCACAGTCGGTGTAGACGGTGCCCATAAGAATATGGAGAAAGAATTGGCTGACTGGGACTTCGACGGGACAAGACAAAAAGCAAAAGACAGCTGGAACAGTTACCTGAGCCGCATCGAGGTAACAGGTACTCCGGATGAATTGGAGAATTTCTATACCAGTTTCTACCATGCACTGATACAACCTAATAATATTGCTGACGTGGACGGAAGATACCGCAATGCCAAAGATTCGATTGTAAAATCCTCATCAGGCGTTTATTACTCTACTTTTTCAATTTGGGATACCTACCGAGCCGCCCATCCTTTCTATACTCTGGCCGTACCCGAACGAGTAGACGGCTTTATCAATTCGATGATCGAACAAAATCAGGCACAAGGCTATTTACCCGTCTGGACCTTATGGGGTAAAGAAACGAATACGATGATCGGTAACCACTCGGTTTCGGTTATTGCCGAAGCCTACAAGAAAGGTTTCCGCGGCTTTGATGCCGAGAAAGCATTCGATGCCATCAAACAGACACTGACCGTTTCACATCCGAAATCGGACTGGGAAACTTATATGAAATACGGCTACTACCCGACAGACAAAGTAGATGCCGAATCGGTTTCACGCACCCTCGAATCGGTTTACGATGATTATGCCGCAGCTACCATGGCCGGGTTAATGGGTAAAAAAGAAGATGCGGAATACTTCGGGAAACGTTCGGAATTCTACAAGAACCTATTCGATAAAGAAACACAGTTTATGCGCCCGCGTTATGCCGACGGACGTTGGAAGACTCCTTTCAATCCCAGTGATCTGGCACATGCAGAAAGCCGTGGGGGCGATTATACAGAAGGAAATGCCTGGCAATATACCTGGCATGTCCAGCACGATGTACCGGGATTGATCGAACTGTTTGGCGGTAAAGAAGTTTTCCTCAACAAACTGGATTCATTGTTTACTATCGAACTGAAAGGAAGCGGACTGGCCGACGTAACCGGACTGATCGGTCAATATGCTCACGGTAACGAACCAAGTCATCACGTCACTTTCTTGTACGCACTGGCCGGAAAGCCGGAACGCACTCAGGAGCTGATCCGTGAAATCTTCGATACCCAATACAAAAACAAACCTGACGGGCTCTGCGGCAATGACGACTGCGGACAGATGTCGGCTTGGTATATGTTCAATGCCATGGGATTCTATCCGGTCGATCCGGTGAGCGGACATTATGTGTTCGGTGCTCCGCAGATGCCTAAAATTGTTCTCCATCTGCCGGATGGTAAAACGTTTACGGTCATTGCCGAAAATTTATCGAAAGAACATAAATATATCGACAGTATCACACTGAATGGTGAACCCTATACTAAAAACTACATTTCACATGAAGATATCGTGAAGGGAGGTACACTGGTGTACAAAATGAAATAACCAATTATAAACTCAAAACTACAATGGACAAAAAGTTACTGATGATGGCGCTGTTGATAACAACAGGACTTGCCACACATGCACAGGAGAAGCTGACCCGCTATCAGGTGAGGAACGCCATTACGGTGCGTACTCCGATCATGAACGATAGCATCAACCCGAAAGGAGAAAAACACACAGCCAAAGCATTGCTACAAACACCGGTAGTACTCGACCTTGCCAATGCACCGACTCAAATGACAGCTGCCGATACAGCCGGTCTGGTCACCTTCGCGAAAGCTGATAAAGACAATCTGCTTTACCTGATCAAAACCCAACTGCGTGCCGAACGCTTTATGAAAGGTAAACTGAAAGTGACCTCTCCGGTCAGATGGGAGCTTTTCATTAATGGTGAATCGAAGATGGTAAAGGATGCTTCGGAAGACAGCATCTCTAAAGCAGCAACCAAAGAGGTCGCTTTACGCCTCGAACCCGAAATGGATTATGAAATAGCTATCAAACTGCTTTCGACTCCGGACGACAAAACCGTACCTTCACTGAAATGCGAACTGGTAAAAGATGACAAATTCAAAGAAGTGGCATGCAGCACCGATCCTGAACAGAAACATCGTTTCTCACTCGATAACACAGTATACGGTAACCGTGCCATAGCTGTTTCCGTATCACCGGACGGAAAATATCTGCTAACCCGTTATTGGGATAACCATTCGCTGAAACGTTCGCGCACTTATTGTGAACTGACCGAACTGAAAACAGGAAAAGTGCTGCTCACTAATCTGAGAGATGGTATGCGATGGATGCCGAAAAGTAATAAACTGTATTATACAGTAGTGGCTCCGGAAGGAAATGACGTTATCACTCTCGATCCTGTCACACTGAAAGAAGAAGTTCTTTTGCGAGGTATCCCCGAGCAGGGATTCAGTTGGTCGCCCAACGAGGACTTCCTGATATACTATCCCCGTGAAGAAGGTGTAAAAGATGAAGGTCCGTTGAAACGTATTGTCAGCCCGGCAGACCGTATCCCCAATACACGCGGACGCAGCTTCCTGGCCAGATATGACATCGCCAGCGGAACATCAGAACGGCTCACTTACGGTAATCACAGCACTTATATGCAGGACATTTCACCGGATGGTAAATATCTGCTTTACAGCAGTTCAAAGGAGAATATCACGCAACGTCCTTTCTCTTTGAGCTCTTTGTTCCAGGTAAATCTTGAAACATTGGCCGTCGACACACTGTTCTTCGAAGACCGATTCCTCGGAGGAGCCAGCTACTCACCGGACGGTAAGCAATTGCTATTGACGGCAAGCCCGGAAGCTTTTGACGGTATCGGTAAGAATTGCGGCAACCACCCTATCGCCAATGACTTCGACTCTCAGGCATTTATCATGGATCTGGCTACCCGTAAAATCGATCCGATCACCAAAGAATTCAATCCGTCTGTCAACTTCCTGCAATGGAACAAGGGTGACGGTTGCATCTACTTCAGCACCAATGATGAAGATTGCCGGAATATCTATCGCTATTCACCCAAAGATCGTAAGTTTGAAAAGCTGAACCTGGAGACTGATGTCACCAGTGCATTTGCCATGTCGGAAAACAATCCGTCATTGGCTGCTTATATCGGACAGGGATGCTACAATGCAGGAGTCGCTTATGTATACGACCTGAAAAAGAAAACCTCTCGACTGATAGCCGACCCGATGAAACCGACTCTGGAGAGAATTGAACTGGGCGAAATGAAACCCTGGAACTTCACAGCTTCAGACGGAACAGAGATCAAAGGGATGATGTGTCTGCCGCCTTCATTCGACCCGAACAAGAAATATCCTCTAATTGTGTACTATTACGGAGGAACGACTCCCACAGAACGGGGGATCAGTAATCCGTACTGCGCACAGTTGTTTGCTTCACGCGACTACGTGGTATATGTTATCCAGCCGAGCGGAACAATCGGATTCGGACAGGAGTTTTCAGCACGCCATGTCAATGCCTGGGGCAAACGTACTGCGGACGACATCATTGAAGGTACCAAACAGTTCTGCAAGGAACACCCGTTCGTGAATGATAAAAAAATCGGTTGTCTCGGTGCATCTTACGGTGGATTCATGACACAATACCTCCAGACTCAGACGGATATTTTCGCCGCCGCAGTTTCACATGCCGGTATCAGCAATGTGACCAGTTATTGGGGTGAAGGCTATTGGGGATACGGTTATAATGCCATAGCGGCAGCAGACAGTTACCCCTGGAACAATCCGGAACTGTTCACCAAACAAGGTTCGCTCTTCAACGCCGATAAGATCAACACTCCACTCTTACTGCTGCACGGCACCGTAGATACCAACGTACCTATCGGTGAAAGCATCCAGCTATTCAATGCTCTGAAAATATTGGGTAAAACAGTAGAGTTCATCACTGTAGATGGAGAAAACCACTTTATTGCCGACTATCCGAAACGCGTGCAATGGCATAACAGTATTATGGCATGGTTTGCCCGCTGGTTGCAGGATAGTCCTCAGTGGTGGGAAGATATGTATCCGGAACGTCATTTATAAAACACATTCCACTGAAAAAGACAGGGAGAGCACTGATTTATTACGAAGATAATCTGAAAACAGTTAAAACTCTGTGATCTTTATGGTGGTGGAATCCGATGAAAACAGCAATCATCAATCCAATCAGTATTGGCGTTGAAAAGACTTATAAAAAAGAACGGGGCCTTTGGTTTTAAACCAAGGTCCCGTTCCTTTTATCTCCTTACCTTTTTTACACCAACAGTCCCCGGTTTTAAAAAGGTAAGGGCATTTTCCTTATTTTGTTAAAGCGCCAATCAGTTCTTCAGCAGTAACCAATTGCTGTTCACCGCTTTCCATATTTTTCAGCATAGCTTTTCCCTCATTCATTTCATTCTCACCTACGATAGCAACGAAAGGAATGTTCTTAACATTTGCATAACTCATCTGTTTCTTCATTTTCGCAGCGTCGGGAAATATCTCGGCACGAATACCGGCTGCGCGGGCCTTAGACAGAATACCCATAGAAAAAGCAGCTTCTTTCTCACCGAAGTTAATAAACAGAAGCTGAGTTCCATTAACGGCCTCCTTCGGATACAGTTCCAACTGGTTGAGCACATCGAAAATACGGTCGGCACCAAACGAAATACCTACGCCCGATACCCCTGCCATACCGAATACACCAGTCAGGTTATCGTAACGACCTCCACCGGTGATACTGCCAATCTGCACATCAAGCGCCTTCACCTCAAAAATAGCACCTGTATAGTAATTCAATCCACGTGCCAATGTCAAGTCAAGCTCTATTTCGTTTTTCAGTCCCATCGTTTGAAGGGTATTCAAAATAAACTCACTCTCTTCCACTCCCTTCAAACCTGTTTCGCTATCGGAAAGTACAGTCTTCAGTGTAGCCAACTTCTCAGCATTGGTTCCACTCAGAAGAATGATAGGTTGCAGTTTGGCAATAGCCTCTTCACTGATACCCTTCTCGGCCAGCTCTTTATTGACATTGTCCAAACCGATTTTATCCAGTTTATCGATTGCTACTGTAATATCTACTATTTTATCCGCCTCTCCTATGATTTCGGCAATACCGGTCAGAATCTTACGATTATTGATTTTAATGCAAACGCGGATACCGAAACGGGTAAACACCGTATCAACAATCTGCATCAATTCAACTTCGTTCAGCAATGAATCACTGCCTACGACATCAGCATCACATTGGTAAAACTCACGGTAACGTCCTTTCTGAGGACGGTCGGCACGCCATACGGGCTGAATCTGATAACGTTTGAAAGGGAAAGTAATTTCGTCACGGTGCATCACTACATAACGGGCGAAAGGCACTGTGAGGTCATAACGCAAACCTTTTTCACAGAATTTACTTGCCAGCTTAGCCGCATTGCGACTCAACAGCTCTTCGTCAGTAATGCCTGAAAAATAATCACCGGAATTCTGAATCTTAAAAAGTAGTTTGTCACCTTCTTCACCATATTTCCCCATCAGGGTAGAAAGCATCTCCATAGAAGGAGTTTCTATCTGCTGGAAACCATACAGATGATAAACGTCACGAATGGTATTGAATATGTAGTTACGCTTCGCCATCTCTACGGGCGAAAAATCACGTGTTCCTTTAGGTATACCTGGTTTTGCTGCCATTGTTCTAACTGTTTTATTGAATTGAGTTGCAAAGTTATATGAAATAATTGATTATTGAAACAGAAACCACAGACTTTCTGTGAATCTGTAAGCAAATGTATCCGGTGTCCGGTTCCGTTAAGACTGTTCATTTTCGGACAATACTTTTTAATGCCATTCTGCTCAATAAGAGATATTTATTAATTTGGTATACTATTTGCTTTCTGAAAGACAAAGAAATCACATTATCTAACAGAAATCATATGAAAACAGTTTTTTTGATCATTACAATGTTATGCCTTGGACTATCGGGAATGGCACAAAACAACGAAAAAAAAGAATTTGAGAGAAAGTACAGCGCACTCACTCAGGAAGTAGCAAACGCCCGCAAACAGAAAGATTACAAAAAGGCCGAGAAATTAAATTGGGAGAAACTGAAGTTGTATCAAGGATTGCCTCAACAACTTCAGGAAAATGCAAAAAATATAACAGGATTGGTTTATTACGACCTTGCTTGCTATCAGGCACTTCAGGGAAAGAAAAAGGCAGCCCTAAAAAACTTTGAGAAGGCTTTCAACTCCGGATGGAATGATTACAACCATGCTAAAGGTGACAGTGACATCGACAATTTACGTAAAGAGAAGAAGTATCTGGAAATAATGGCTAAAATGCGTCTGGACAGTGACTATCTGTATATTCTGCAACAAGCCGAAGGATACAACAGAACTGAAACAAAACCGATATGTTATAATGAATCAGTAACTGACACTCTACCCCGCTTCACCTACATGAATCCTAACGACAGTAATCTGGTACAGTTACGGAAACATTTCAACCTGGATAGCATCGCCGGAAGCGGAGACGAGATCTCTAAAATCAAAAACCTTCTCTACTGGGTTCACAACATAGTTCCGCATGATGGCAATTCACGTAATCCGGAAGAGCGGAACACAATAGCCATGGTAGAACTTTGCAAAAAGGAGAACCGGGGCGTAAACTGCCGGATGATGGCACAAATGCTGAACGAGTGCTATCTGGCTATGGGATTCAAATCCCGTTTCATCACCTGTATGCCCAAAGTGATGATCAACGATTGCCACGTCATCAATGCGGTCTACTCCAACACCCTCGACAAATGGTTATGGATGGACCCGACATTCAACGCTTATGTAACAGATGAAAAAGGAAACCTTCTGGGCATTGGTGAAGTGCGCGAACGCCTCCGCAACAATCAACCCGTTGTACTAAACGAAGACGCAAACTGGAATAATAAGAATAAGCAGACCAAAGAGTATTATCTGGATTACTATATGGCCAAGAACCTGTATTACGTAACTTGCCCTCTGCAAAGCGAATATAACGCAGAAACAAACTATCCGGGCAAAAAGTGGCCGATGTATATCTCGTTAGTTCCGGAAGGATACAGTAGCAATGGAAAGCCCGGTGCCACCGCCTACGACTCACATAATGACTCTTACTTCTGGCAATCACCTTATCAAGAATAAGCCTAAAAGACCAAACGATATTATCCTCAAGCGTCATAGACAACATCAACTCTAAAACGCCATTTATAGAATCTATGATGTTTGGGGCAACCTTTAAACGACTTACTTCACATGATATGTAAAAATAACCGGATTGTCTCCCTCCTTTATCTGCCCTAGCAAACTGGACATTTTTTCATTAATATCTTCTTCAGCAGACAATTTCTTTTGCTCGCATAGTACTTCAGATGAATAAATGAAGAAAATCCAACTTTGTTTTCCCTCTACCGACATATAATTGGGCAAAGGCAACTGATAATCCGTATTGATAATTACCTGATAATTGTTCACTGTACTAGTGGCTTTTGAAAGCAAACACATGCCAGGTTGGTTGGTTCTAAACAACAAATAGGAAGGAGTATCACATAAATCAGTCATAGTATATACATATTTTCCTTGATAACAGAACTGATTCAAATCATTACATTGGAACTGACGCTGCTTATCACTCTCCGGAAAAGCCTTATCTTTCCAATCTACCATATAAAGTGGTTCAATCGATTCTCCCGTTATCCGATATATATGATTGTCAAACTTACGGGTAAATAGCACTGAGGCAGTATTCGTAATTTGGTAATTACCAGAAGAACAAAACGGTGCTGTTTCGTATAAAGGTTCTAATAAAGAAGTTTGTTTACCCGTTTCCTTATTAATCACTATCAGAGAATAATCTGATACCACTCCATTAGCATAAGTATCATTCCGCAAATAGATAAATCCTTTATCCACGGCAAAAGATTGATACATATCGTCTAATGGATAAGAAGACAGGTATGTACCCTCCAAATCATAGTAAAGAATTTGCGAAGGATAGGTTAAAAGCAACAATTTATTTTCTGCTTCATTAATAGCGATATCGAACAGGTCAACATACTCTCCCTTCCCATTCCCCACAGCATGTATCGTAAATAAATGTTTCCCGGAAAGAGTATAACAAAGCACCTGCTTCATCCGCTTATCCAGAATAAAATATCGTCCGTTAGATTCATAGACTCTATCAATGTTATTTATTAAAGCTTCTTCATTTGTTTCGGGCATAAAAAGAGATAAGCTATCTAAGAAAAACGTATCAGCTATCATAGAAGAACCGACTTCAAAAGAAACCGGCTGCACCCGAGACTCTGTAGCAACATGACTACAGGCCCCCAACAATAAAGAAATGCAAAATATAAAAAAGGCTGTTCTAATTTTCATACTTCTCAATCTACCGGAACCCAACTTTCGGTTATACCTAATGTACAGTTTATCACTCTAACTCCAAAACAGGATGTTTCTGTTACCACGCGATATGCAAAAACGTTTTGTCCTCTCAGGGTTATAAGATAAGGACCATATTGATTGGTATTTGATTTTTTACTATATACCCGATCTCCACCATCGGCATTTACAAAGATATATATAAAAAGAGACTATCAACATTTAGAACATAAAAAAAACACTTCCCTATACACAATAAAAGAGGCTCCGCAGAAAAATCTACGGAGCCTCTTTTATTGTGTATAGATGAAAGATCACTCTCTACGTCCCATAAATATCATAATGTAGTAAATCAGTGTAGCCAACGAACCAAGGGCAGCAACTACATAAGTATAAGCGGCTGAACGAAGGGCATCTTCTGCCTGTCTATGATTATATGAATTCGTTATACCTGAAGCACTCAGCCATACCAATGCACGCTTACTTGCATCGATCTCCACCGGAAGGGTGATAAAACTGAATAACGTAGTCATAGCAAACAAGATAATGCCGGCAAACAACAACTGAGGGAAAGGCTCTAACAGCAAAATACCGGCAAGCAACAACCATGTCATCCACTGAGAAGCGAACGAAACGACCGGTACCAGCTTGCTGCGCAGTGTCAAGGGTGCATAAGCCCGCGCATGCTGCACCGCATGTCCACACTCGTGAGCAGCTACGGCAGCGGCCATGATACTGTTACTGTCATATACTCCTTCACTCAGATTCACTGTCTTATTGGCAGGATTATAATGATCGGTCAACTGTCCGGGAGTATGAGTCACCTGAACATCGTATATTCCGTTATCTTGTAACATTTTAATAGCTACGTCGCGTCCTGTCATTCCATTTCCTGTCGGTATCTTGGAGTATTTTTTGAACTTGTTCTGCAGATTCATCTGCACCAGCCAGCTAACGAGAGCAATGCCAATAAAAATAATCCATTGAAATCCTATTACCATATTCTTTCTTATTTAATTGTTATATATGTGTTATCATACAAATAGCTTGCCAAAAATAAACAAAAGCGACGTACAGGGAGTTTACCGTACATCGCTTTTATGAAGAATTAGCTAAAAATTAGTCAATTGTAAGTTCTACCACGTAGTCTACATCCGTTGGAACTTTAGCAAGTTCCAGTACAATTCCTTCCTTATTCTTTGTGAAACGTACCGGTGTTTTGTCAGCAAAGACCACCGCCTTTTTCACTTTCTTATCGACAATAGGCAAGAAGAGTGCCTTATCCTGTAAATTAAGAATGTGTACATAAAGTTTATTGCCTTTTTGAGTCGTTACTCCCCAATCATGCGGAGCAACCAGACCGCCTCTGGTTCCATAAATAGTTTCACCATATTTCGACATCCACTCTCCCACTTCCTTCAAGCGCTGAACGGCCACTTCCGGAAGTTCACCATCAGGTTGCGGACCGATGTTCATCAACAGATTTGCATCTTTACCGGCAGCTTTCACCAGATAGTGAATCAAAGTTTTAGTCGATTTATAATTCTGATCTGTAATCTTATATCCCCACATACCATTCATGGTCTCACATGTTTCAAGAGGCAGATGGCTGACGCTTTGTCCCGAAAGTCCTGCAGTATTCTCTCCCGGCAAATCACGCTCGAAGATTTGAATATCTTCTCCGGCAAAAGGTGTCTGATGGTGGTTGTTACCTACCAGGCAAGCCGGCTGCAAACGATGAATAAGTGCATATTGCTCGGGAAGTTCCCAATCGAAATCGGGATTGATGTCCTGATCCCACCAACCGTCAAACCAGATAGCGCCGATCGGACCATAATTAGTCAGCAGCTCTGTCAGCTGATTATTCATAAACTGATAATAGCTCTTCCAATCTCCTTTCGGATTGGGACGTCCGGTTCTACGTCCGGTTCTTCCCTGAGGAGCATCTTCACGATACCAGTCTATATGTGAATAATAGAAGTGAAGTTTGATGCCATGTTTGGCACATGCATCGGCCAGCTCCTTCACCACATCACGTTTGAAAGGAGTCGCTTTTACAATGTTATAATCAGAGTACTTGGTATCGAACATCGAGAATCCCTCGTGATGACGAGTAGTGAAGCAAATATATTTAGCTCCGGAAGCCTTGATGGCTGCTACCCATTTGTCTGCATCAAACTTCGAAGGATAGAATCCCCCGGCCAGTTTGGCATACTCTTTATAATTCAGGTTATTGTTTGTCATCGTCCACTCTCCGGTAGCGAGCATGGCATAGAGTCCCCAATGAAGGAAGATTCCAAACTTATTGTCCTGAAATTCACTCCGGGCTTTCAGGTTAGCCTCTGTCGATTGATACTTTTGCTGTGCTGTCAGGGAAGCTGTCATTCCCACTAATAGCAAAAACGTAATAAAATGTTTCTTCATAAGTATTATAAATAAAAAGGCCTCACTTCGGGCCTCTCCGGAAAGAGAGGGAGGAAGAAAGGCCTCATTTTAAATCAATGCTTTTTATAAAGTCTGCTTTTCCTTCTCCACAAAAAAGGGAGAAAGGTGAGGCTTTCTTATTCTTCTGTATATCTAATGATAGTTTGTTCGCGGTCAGGACCTACCGACACAATCTTGATCTGTACGCCCAACTGTTCTTCAAGGAATGAAAGATAAGCATTGAATTCTTCAGGGAATTCATCTTCACTCTGCATTTTTGTCATATCAGTCTGCCATCCAGGAAGTTCCACATAGATCGGCTCTACCTCATCGGTTATGTCGTAAGGGAAGTAATCGATCTCTTCACCATTCATCTTGTAAGCAACACAAGCTTTGATCGTTTCGAACGTATCGAGTACGTCGCTCTTCATCATGATCAGCTTAGTGACACCGTTAACCATAATAGAATACTTCAGTGCAACCAGATCCACCCATCCGCAGCGGCGTTTACGTCCGGTTACCGAACCAAACTCGTGGCCAAGTGTACAAATCTGATCCCCTGTCTTATCGAACAACTCTGTCGGGAACGGCCCCGAACCTACACGTGTGCAATAAGCTTTAAAGATACCATATACATCACCGATCTTATTCGGAGCAACCCCCAAACCTGTGCATGCACCTGCACAAACTGTGTTCGAAGAAGTTACGAACGGATAAGAGCCAAAATCAATATCCAGCATAGTACCCTGAGCACCTTCGCAAAGAATGGATTTGCCGTTATCGAGCAAACCGTTTATTTCATGTTCACTATCCACCAACTGGAATTGTTTCAAGTATTCGATTCCTTCGAACCAGGCTTTTTCAAGTTCTGTCAAATCATCTTCATAGTTCAAACCTTTCAGGATCTGTTCGTGGCGAGCTTTTGCCGCAGCATATTTCTGTTCAAAGTTATGCAGGATATCACCTACACGAACGCCATTACGGCTCACTTTATCCGTATAAGTCGGACCGATACCTTTTCCGGTAGTTCCTACCTTAGCATCGCCTTTGGCAGCTTCATAAGCCGCATCCAAAATACGGTGTGTAGGCAAAATGAGGTGCGCTTTCTTCGAAATATGCAGTCTCTCCTTGAGGTTATGTCCCGATGCCTCCAGCGCTTCTGCCTCAGCTTTGAACAAAGCCGGATCGAGCACAACACCGTTACCGATGATATTTACCTTGTCCCCCTGGAAGATACCTGAAGGAATGGAACGAAGCACATATTTCTGTCCTTCGAATTCAAGTGTATGACCGGCATTCGGGCCACCCTGGAAACGTGCAACCACATCGTATTTCGGAGTTAAGACGTCGACAACTTTTCCTTTACCTTCGTCGCCCCATTGTAATCCTAATAGAACATCTACTTTCATTTTTCTTTTTTATTGTTGTTATTTACTCTTTTTCTCTTATTTGCCCTGTCGCATTTACTACATATACCATATATATATAAGGAGTAATGCGAAAGTTGGAATTTACTTAATTTGGTGTTTTCAATCGCGTTCTGCAAAGCCTCGTTCTGAAACTCGGTGACCTTGCCGCATTGTGTACATATCTGGTGATGATGCGTCTCGCGATTATATGATTTTTCGTATTGGGAGGAAGTACCGAACTGATGTTTGATAACCAGCCGGGCATTGATAAGTAAGATGATGGTGTTATAAAGCGTAGCTCTGCTCACCCTGAAATTCTCCTGATTCATCATCTGTGAATACAGCATATCGATATCGAAATGCCCGTCAATGGAGTATATGGTGTCCAGTATCGCATAACGTTCAGGAGTCTTGCGATGTCCGTTCGCATTTAGATATTCTGTGAATATCTGCCGTACCGTATCTTTCACATTTTGAGTTTCCATATCGGCGCCGTTTTAGCGCCAACAAAGTTAATTGTTTTTTGCGGAAAGCAAAAATATATCTGTAAATTTGCAGCCAACCACTAAAAAAATGTTTTATGACAAGAGTCCCCTTTACACAAAACTATCGCTGGCACTTGCCTCTCCTCCTTCTCGTTTTCTGCTGTTCTTTCTTCATTAACAATGGAGCTATCTTTGCAGATATCATGGAGTCGAGAAATATCATCACTGCACGTGAGATGGTATACGATCATAATTGGCTGGTGCCAACCATGAACGGAGAATTAAGATTGGAAAAGCCTCCTCTCCCCACCTGGATTGCTGCCATAACCGAAATGATTTCGCCAGACAACCTTCCTTTACAACGCGCCATGGCCGGATTTGCCGCTGTCATGTTAGTACTCTTTTTTTATAAATTCGCCACCAAGCTAACCGACAACCGAACCTATGCCCTGGTATCTTCGCTCGTCTTATGTACTTCGTATAACATTATTCTGATGGGACGTACGGCTACCTGGGATATCTACTGCCATGCGTTCATGATGGGAGCCATTTATTATCTTTATCTTGCTTTAAGGCAGAATCCATGCAAGTGGACTTATTTTATCGGTGCAGGTATTTTTATGGGATTATCTTTTCTCGGCAAGGGTCCCGTATCTTTCTATGCCCTGCTTCTCCCGTTCGTATGTGCCTACATCTTATATTACCGCAAAGAGACTCAAATGAAAGGAAAGTGGATTGCACTCGCTGTCATGATTCTCATCGGCATCGTACTCAGCACTTGGTGGTATGCCTATATTTATATCTATCATCAAGAGATGGCTTCCTACGTGTTTCACAAAGAGTCTTCTTCCTGGAGTAATCACAACGTACGTTCCTGGTATTATTACTGGCAATTCTTTTTGGAGACGGGTGTATGGTCACTGCTGACACTGACCACTCTTTTAGTACCCTTCTGGAAGAAGCGAGTAGAATCATCTAAAGAATATCTGTTCTGTCTGAGCTGGATGTTACTGATCCTTTTCTTTTTGTCCCTGCTTCCGGAAAAGAAAACACGCTATCTGCTCCCGATATTGTTGCCCGCAGCCCTGACAATGGGACATCTATTTGTATATTGGATTCGGCAGGCAAAACAAAAAATGCCACAACTTAAGGATAGGGTACTCTACCGCATCAATGCTTACTTGATTGTAGTAGCCGCATTGGCCCTACCTATAGCGCTTTATCTATTCATGTACCGGGAAGGACGGATGGGAACGGGAATGTTCGTATGGTTGGTCGTATTGTTCCTGACAGTAGCAGTATGGCTATTCCGATCTGCTTTCAAACTTCAGCCCTTTTCCTTCCTGATGGGAATCGTGGCGTTATTTGCTGTTGCCGAACTATTTGTGATGCCTTATATAGGAAGTTTTGTGAGCAACTCGGATCCCAAAAGTATCAGTGCTACCCGAGAGAATCCGGAACTACAACCTTTACCGTTTTACCACAGTAAAGACGAAGTGTTGCGCATCGAACTGGTATACGAAGCACATAAAAAGATCGGGGACATGGATTTAACCAATAAAGAAGAGATCATAAAAGCGCTGCCGTTCGTCCTTATCTCACAAAAGCCGGCGGAACTGCTGATTCCGGATTCTATCCGAAAGGACCTGAACCTCCGTTTTATTGATTGTTATGATAACAACCGCTGGGCAAAAGGACATAAAAGATATGACAGCGTATTTATCAGCAATGTGACAATTGTAGAACCGATAAAGGAACAATAGACAGAAGACAGTATATAAAAACGATGAATGGTGAACAATAAAGGGTATATTCGTAATCAATACCACCCGTTTATTGTTCACTATCCGTCATTTATAATCAATCGTTTATCTCGGCTTTCACCATCGCATACAGCATCTGTTCCGCCTCTTTTTCAGAGTTCTCCATGCCTTCTACCAGACGGCAAACTTGAAAAGCATGTTCCTCACTATGCTGCATATACTTACGGATGGCAAGCATTGCCGCATTGCGAACATGATAACTCCCTGACTGTACGGCACAAATCGCCTGATCGAGCAACTCACCGGCAGGACGCTGGGCCATATCTCCCTTTTTCATCAGCAACCGGGCTATGGTGAGATAGCCACACACTTGTGTATATTCCGCCTCATCCGCAATCCATTGGAAAGTTTTCGCCGGAGCATAAGGCAAATTTTGAAACAGATTCATACATGTCAGTTCAGCTATCTCAATATTCCGAATATCCTCTACCCAAATATCGGCTATCTCGGGAAAGAAAGTATCTATCGGCTGTAATAAGCCTGCCAGAATCTTACATTCACGGATATTCTCTTTCCACAAGGCTTGTGCCAGATCATGACTCTTCTCGTAAGCGGCAGCAATGCTTTTGATACGGGGCAATTCAACACCAAAGTTCAGTTTATAGTCCAGCCCCTTTTCACGCATGCTTTGAGACACGACTCCGTTCATAGAGAGGCGGAGCTGTGTTTTTATATCTTTCAGTTGTTCTTTTACGTCCATAAGTTAATCATTTATAGAAGGCAGCGGCGAATAGTCCCTGCTATAACGCAGCATCTGCTCGGCATAGCCTTCATCATAGGTTACTTGTACATCTACTATATTTCCCTGCTCGTCAATGACCGCATCGTATCTCGGATTCACAAATCCCTTATAAGGTGCCAGGTTCAATTTTTTATAACGAGTCAATACTTCGGAATGAAGTTCCGGGTCTACTTTCACGGCATAGGTCTCCACCAATGAGCGGGCTGCGTCAAAGTCTCCGGTAGACTTGATACGTTGTATCTCGGCCAGCAGTTCGCCGAACAGATGACGAAGCTTCTGATAATCGTTTACTACGACATAAGTCTTTCCATCTTTCTGTACCATTTCCACCACTTTATCAGCCTTTCCTTTCTCAAATACCCAACGGGCAATAAGCTGACGATTACGCATATGCGCCTCTTCAACACTGTTGCCCGGCTCGATACGCACCAACTGGGTCATGAGTCCATTCATCAGATAAGTATAATATTCGGCCTTATAAGCATCTTCACTCGGCACCAGTCCCAACTCCAGCAGTTTGGGATCAGCTACATAATAAAGACCGAACAGATCGGCACGTGCCTCTTCTATTGTAGAGCCATAGGCTTTCAATGCATCCGGATCGACTCCCGGAAGCAACTTTCCGGAACCGTGTCCCAGGCATTCGTGCAGGTCGGTATGCAGTTCACCCGTCAGATCGGCATATTTATCAATCAGCTGCTTTTCTGTGTCACTGTACACAAACTCCTCGTTGAACCCGTTTCCGTGGGCCGCCTTATTATAAGCATCGGTAATATTCCCGATAGTCACCGACTTGGAACCGTGATGACTGCGAATCCAGTTAGAATTGGGCAAGTTGATGCCAATGGCAGTCGAGGGATATAAATCTCCTCCCAAGATAGCGGCAGTGATTACTTTGGCAGTTACTCCTTTCACCTTTTCCTTTTTAAACTGTTTGTCCACAGGTGAGTGATCTTCGAACCATTGGGCATTACTGCTTATCAGTTCTGTCCGACGGGTGGCCTCCAGATCTTTAAAATTCACAATCGACTCCCAACTGGCTTTCATGCCAAGCGGATCACCATAACTTTCGGTAAATCCGTTTGTGAAGTCAACACGGGAATTCAGATCCTTCACCCAAAGAATGGCATATTCGTCAAACGTCTTCAGATCACCGGTCTCATAATATTCAATCAACTTGCCGATAGCCGCTTTCTGAGCATCGTCTTCGGCCACTCCTTCAGCTTTCTTCAGCCAATACACAATCTTCTCGATAGCCTGAGTATAGAGTCCCCCTACTTTCCAGACCTTCTCTATTATTTTTCCGTCTTCTTTCACCAAACGGCTGTTCAGCCCGTAAGAGACAGGAGTTTCGTCTTTAGGATTCTTCAACGCATTATAAAAAGCCTCAGCCTCCTGCTGAGTCACCCCGTCATAGTAATTGCTGGCCGAAGTCAGCACCAAGTCTTCACCATCGGCCTGATTCACACGTTTCGGCATTACCTTCGGATCGAAGATCACGGGAGACAGTTCTTCAAAAAGTTGTTCTACCGTCTGCCCTTGAGCCAAAGGGAGCTTCGAAGCGTCAACACTAAGCAATGCCTGCTTCAGAAACTCCGGTGTAAAGCCCGGAACAAACTTCTCCGAGCCATAATGGTGATGAATACCGTTCGAGAACCACACACGCTTCAGATAGGTGGTCAGATTCACAAAGTCCGGGCTGTTTCTGTCACCCGCATAATCCGTATAGATCGTCTCAAGCATCCTCCGGATGGTAAGATTGTATTTTCCGTTCTGATCGAACAGGATATCCCTTCCTTCGAGCGCAGCTTGAGTCAGATAGTATACCAGCTCTTTTTGTTTGAGAGTTAAATTCTCAAATCCGGGTACGCGATAGCGTAATATCTGTAAGTCTGCAAATTGTTCCACTGTATATTTAAAATTATCTGCCTCAGCAGTGTTTGTTTTTTTGGCGCCGCCGCAAGCAGTCAACAAGATTACGGTTGCAGCCATTGAAATTAAATGTTTCTTCATACTTTAGACATTATGGTTATAAAACAAAAAAGGAAATATCTCAAAGACATAGCCTGAGATAATTCCTTTTTATTCCGTTTCAAGAAATGCAATTATTTCTTTTTTTCTGCGTGTTTTTTACGATATCCGTTGGGTGTTTCACCTACGTTTTTATAAAATGCAGCGTAAAAAGACTGACGGTTAGCGAAACCAACCATCGCACTGATTTCCTCTACATTCTTGTCGGCATATCTTTTATCCGTCAACAAGTGCAAAGCATCTTTTACTCTGTACTCGTTCAGCAGGCAAGAATAGTTCATACCAAAGCGAGAATTAACTACAGCTGAAAGATAACGGGTATTGGTTTTCAGTTCCTTAGCCAAATCCTTAGCTGAATAGTCCGGGTCTCTGTACTTCTTCTGTACAACAATGATGTTCAGGATTCTGTCGTACAATTCATCTGCCAATTCGGGTCTGATCAAAGACCGGTAAGCAGCTTTCTTTTCTTTTTTCTCCCTTAAATTGTAAGGGCGTTTTTTAGGAGTTTCTTCCTGGGTTTTGTTTTCTAAATCACTCATTGAATTAACTGGTTAGGGTTTGTTTTTAAATATCACTATTAATTTGTAACTTTAGATGTCACAAATTTCATACATTATTTTGATATACACAACTTTTTCGTATATATTTTTGATATAAAAACAATCAAAATCGTCGAAAAGTAGGTAAAAAGGGCCGTTAATAAGAATATTTAACTTTTAATAACCCGAAAATAAAGCGTACCTTTGCCCGAAAGATGAACGAAAAATATCAAATGATACAGACCCTCAAAACTTATTTCGGTTATGATAGCTTCCGTCCTTTGCAGGAAGAGATCATCCACAACCTGATAAGTAAAAAAGACTCACTGGTATTGATGCCTACGGGGGGAGGCAAATCAATCTGCTATCAGCTTCCGGCTCTGCTTATGGAAGGCACAGCCATTGTTATTTCGCCCCTTATTTCACTGATGAAGGATCAGGTAGAAACTCTACGTGCCAACGGAATACCGGCAGGTGCACTAAACAGCAGCAATGACGAAACCGAAAATGCCAACTTACGCAGAGCCTGCATCTCAGGACAACTTAAGCTCCTCTACATCTCGCCCGAGAAATTACTGTCTGAAGCCGACTATCTGCTGAGAGACATGACTCTCTCACTGTTTGCAGTGGACGAGGCCCACTGTATTTCACAATGGGGGCATGACTTCCGCCCGGAATATGCCCGGATGGGATTCTTACGCAACCAGTTCCCCAATGTGCCTATGATCGCCCTGACTGCTACGGCAGATAAAATTACTAGGGAGGATATCGTCCGCCAGTTGCAATTGAGACAACCGCAAATATTTATTTCATCGTTCGACCGCCCCAACCTGAGCCTGTCTGTAAAAAGAGGCTATCAACCCAAGGAGAAAAGTAAAGCGATCGTAGATTTCATTACCCGTCACAGGGGGGAAAGCGGAATCGTCTACTGCATGAGCCGTAGTAAGACCGAAACAGTGGCACAGATGCTGCAAAAGCACGGCATCCGTTGCGGTGTGTATCATGCCGGATTGTCCGCCCGGCAACGCGACGAGACACAGGACGACTTCATCAACGACCGGATAGAGGTGGTATGTGCCACTATCGCTTTCGGAATGGGTATCGACAAATCAAATGTGCGCTGGGTGATACATTATAACCTACCTAAAAGCATCGAAAGCTTTTATCAGGAAATCGGCCGTGCCGGACGCGACGGCATGGCAAGCGACACTATCCTGTTCTACTCATTGGGTGACTTGATTCTGCTGACAAAGTTTGCAACGGAGAGTAACCAACAGAATATCAATCTGGAAAAATTAAACCGGATGCAACAATATGCCGAATCCGACATCTGCCGGCGGCGTATCCTCTTAAGTTATTTCGGCGAAACGACTACGGAAGATTGTGGCAACTGTGATGTATGCCGAAATCCACCCGAGCGGTTCGACGGCACCATCATCGTCCAGAAAGCCTTAAGTGCCATTGCCCGCACCAACCAGCAGGTAAGCATCACTCTCCTGATAGACATTCTAAGGGGAAACCCAACGACTGAAATCACAGAAAAAGCATATACAGAATTGAAAACGTTCGGAGCCGGAAGAGACATCCCCGCACGTGACTGGCAGGATTATCTGTTGCAAATGCTGCAAATGGGTTACTTCGAGATAGCCTACAACGAAAACAATCACCTGAAAATAACAGGGAGCGGCAGTGACGTTCTTTTCGGCCGTAAAAAGGCAATGCTGGTTGTCATCCGCAGAGAAGAGCCTGCAACTGCCAAAAGAAGAAAAAAGAGTGCAGCCACCCCCACACAAGCATGGGCAGAAGAAAGCAGAAGCAAAGAAGAAGACCTGTTCGAAGCATTGCGCGCATTACGCAAACAGTTGGCCGATCAGGAGGCACTCCCGGCTTACATCGTATTGTCGGATAAAGTATTGCATCTGCTCTGTCTGTCACGTCCCACGACAGTCGAAGCCTTCGGTAACATCAACGGGATTGGTGAATATAAAAAGAAAAAGTACGGAAAAGATTTTGTTGCCCTGATCCGTCAGTTCGTATAGCAAAAACGGAAACCCCAGCTGAATTTTGTCAATAGTATTTTTATGTTTTATTAACCGAATAGAGGAGCTGCCAATTACAATAGGAGATATTCCCGTAACATATATTGTAATATAGCAGAACAAAGCTTCATCTTTATCGGAAGATGGCGTCTGTCCGGGTCGAAGCAACCTTCTGTTTGGGTTGGAAAGCCAGACTTTCATCCGCCCCAAACCTGACTTTTCCCCACGTACACCGGCTTTCCGGGCCGATAAAAAGAATAAGTACGAAAAAAGGGAGAAGCTGTCAGCTTCCCCCTTTTACTGTATTTTAATCTGAATATAGTTTATGATTACGCAGACAAAGATACGACAATCAATAACAAAAGTCAAGTTTTAGGACTCTTATTTTTCCGGATTATTTGCATTGTTGCATCTGTTCGTGAACATCGGCAGGAGGCACTCCCAGCGAAATAGCTTTTTCGAAGTCCGCTTTTGCCAGCGATTTCTTTTTCTGATCGAGATAAATGTCACCCCGCAACAGATAGGCATCGATCGAGTCGGGCGCCAAGCGAATGGCCTCGTCCAGATCGACCAATGCAAGATCATCATGTTTCATATCCCGCTCCACATCGGCACGAGCCACATACAAAACCGCATCTTCGGGAAACTCCACCAGTAATTGGTTCAGGATATCCAGAGCTTCACGGAACTTGTTTTCTTTCTGTTCCAGAGTCCCCAATCCGAGACGTCCGTTATAGTTCTTCGGATCGATTTCGAGCAAACGCTGATAATCCAAACGGGCACCTTTATAATCCCGTCGCAACATATAAATATACGCCCTCATCAACAGCGCCTCCGTATTCTTCTTATCTACATCCATCACCTGGCAATAGTCCACATAAGCCTTGTCCTGCATACCCTGTTCCAGATAAATGGCAGCACGATTCAACAAAATAGGTACGGCAAGCGGAGCAATGTTGAGTGCATAAGTATACGACTCGACAGCATCATTATAACGTCCCAACTTGCGTTGTACCAAGCCGAGATTGGAGAACAGCAGAGCATTATGGGCGTTCTTCGGCTCCAGTTTCAAAGCTTGTTTCAGGAGGTCTTCAGCTTGTACCAGACTGTCTTTTCCGACACACTCCACAGCCTTTTCAGAAAGTTCCTGATAGGTCTGGGCAGAAAGGGAAACAGACAAGAGGCAGGAAAAAAGAAGAAAGAGGAACTTCCTCCTCACCCCTTCTCTTTCTCGAAAGGGAATCATGATAGTTTTTCGATTCATAAATAGTATATTAAAAGCGAATATTATAAAATATCAGACAATTGCAGATATTCTTTTCAGTCCAACGGATAAGCGTCAAATGCGAATAGCTCGGTGGTAAGATAGCGTTCGCCGGTATCCGGCAACAGAGTCACAATCATTTTTCCTTTAAATTCCGGACGTCCGGCCAGTTGACGGGCTGCATAAACAGCTGCTCCGGAAGAAATTCCCACCAACAATCCTTCTGTCGAGGCCAATTCTCGTCCGCCACGAATCGCTTCATCATCGGGCACAGGCATGACTTCGTCCACAACCGAAGCATCATAAATGCCGGGCACGAAATTCGCTCCGATCCCCTGTATACGGTGTGAAGCTGCTTTCCCGCCTTCGAGTACCGGAGAGGATGCGGGCTCTACAGCTACTATATATACATTCGGATTATGTTTTTTTAATGCACGGGCCACCCCGCAAACAGTACCTCCGGTTCCTACTCCCGCCACGAATACAGCCACTTCTCCGTCCGTATCCTGCCAGATTTCTTCACCGGTAGACCGAGCATGGACTTCGGTATTCGCAGGATTCTCAAACTGTTGCAGAATGACCGAACCAGGAATCGACTTTTTCAGTTCCTCTGCCTTGGCAATGGAACCGGCCATTCCCTTCTGTCCGTTAGTCAAAACAATCTGGGCTCCTAATGCCTTCAACAGATTACGGCGTTCCAGGCTCATGGTTTCGGGCATGGTCAGTATAAGGCGATACCCTTTGATAGTGGCCACCATCGCCAGTCCCACACCGGTATTGCCACTGGTAGGCTCGATGATAGTGGCACCGGGTTGCAGCACTCCTCTCTCTTCGGCATCCTCAATCATCGAAAGTGCCACGCGGTCCTTTACGCTTCCGGCAGGGTTAAACGACTCCAGTTTAGCAACTATATTCTCTTGAAGGCCGTATTTACGACTATAACCGGACAACTCCATCAATGGAGTATGGCCTATCAGTTCGGTAAGTTTCTTTGCGATTTTTGCCATATATCTCTCTGTTTTACCACAGTTAATGCGCAAAGATAAAGAAAAGAATCGTACCTTTGCGACCGTTCAATCTTTTTAAGTATAGAGTTTATGAAGAGAAGACTTATCCAATTCGTTACGACTTATTTTCTTTTTGTCCTCATATTCGTCCTCCAGAAACCAATTTTCATGGGTTACTACCATACCTTATATAATAAGGTGTCATGGACTGATTATTTCTCTGTAATGGGACACGGGCTTCCGTTAGATTTTTCACTTGCCGGATATCTGACTGCCATTCCCGGACTATTGCTGATCGCATCGGTCTGGATACAGCCAGCGGTTATCCGCCAGATACGCCGGGGATATTTCATGATAATCGCCATTCTGCTTTCCTGCATCTTTATCGGTGACCTGGGACTGTATGAATACTGGGGATTCCGCTTGGATGCCACTCCGCTGTTCTACCTCTTCTCCTCGCCCAAAGATGCTTTGGCCAGTGTCAGCATTTGGGTCGTGATGGCAGGACTGGCCGCAATGGCTGTCTATGCGGCTTTACTTTACCTGATATTCTACCGGGTACTGATTTATCAAAAACAACCGGTAAAAATACCTTTTCACCGGTTGAGTGTATCCGGAGTATTGCTACTTGCCACCGCCCTCCTGTTCATCCCGATACGGGGAGGTTTCACGGTGTCGACCATGAACCTGAGCAAAGCCTACTTCAGCAGTAATCAGCGGTTGAACCATGCGGCTATCAATCCTTGTTTCAGCCTGATGGAGTCATTGTCACGCCAGGACAATTTCGACAAGCAATATCGATTCATGCCAGCCGAAGAGGCAGACAAACTCTTTGCCGAACTCAAAGACCAGCCGGTTGCCCCCACTGACAGCATCCCACAACTCTTCACGACCGAACGCCCGAACGTGATATTAATCATACTTGAAAGCTTTTCGTCCAAACTGATGGAAACCCTCGGAGGAGAGTCCAATGTGGCAATCAACATGGATCAGTTCGGACGTGAAGGGGTATTGTTCACTCATTTCTTTGCCAACAGCTTCCGCACCGACCGTGGACTGGCAGCCATCATCAGTGGTTATCCGGCACAACCGACTACCAGTATTATGAAGTATCCAAAGAAAACGCAACACTTGCCTTCGATCCCCAGCAGCCTGAAGAAAGCAGGATACGACCTGCAATACTATTACGGAGGTGACGCCGATTTTACCAACATGCGCTCTTACCTGATCCAGGCAGGAATAGACAACATCGTTTCGGATAAAGATTTCCCGCTTTCCGAACGTCTCAGCAAATGGGGAGCGCATGACCATGTGGTGTTCAACCGTCTGCTGGACGACTTGAAACAGCATACACCCCAAAAACCCTTTATGAAGATATTGCAGACTTCAAGCAGTCATGAACCGTTCGAAGTCCCGTTCCGACGATTGGAAAATCCCAGACTAAACGCTTTTGCCTATGCAGACAGTTGTGCCGGCGACTTTGTACGTCAGTTCAAAGAGACTCCCTTATGGAAAAATACGGTAATCGTATTGGTTCCCGATCATCTGGGAGCCTATCCGCAGGACATAGACAACCTGACCGTAGACCGCTATCGGATTCCGCTGATTTTCATAGGAGGTGCCGTAAAAGAGCCCAGACAGATAGGTACTTACGGCTCGCAGATTGACATTGCCGCCACACTGTTGGGACAACTCGGATTACCGCACGAAGAGTTTATCTTTAGTAAAAACATGCTTAATCCGAACTCACCTCACTTCGGATTCTTCACCTTTCCAAATGCTTTCGGAATGATGACACCGGAGAATGAGGTCGTATTCAACTGCGAATCGAACTCCATCGTCTCAGATGAAGGAACACATAAAGGAGAGAATTTACCCAAAGCCAAAGCATACCTGCAAAAGTTGTATGACGACTTGGCTAAACGATAACCACCCTCTTAACCCCAAAATGATATGACTAACGACATGATCCAGTTACTGGTCAACACAGACCAGAATCTACTGCTATACCTCAACGGATTTCACAATGCCTTTGGTGATTATTTCATGAGTACTTTCACCGGAAAATGGATTTGGGTACCGATGTATGCCAGTATCCTGTATGTTCTGCTAAAGAACTTCAATTGGAAAATAACACTATGCTGCCTGACTGCCATCGCACTCACCATCCTCTTTGCCGATCAAGTTTGTGCCAGCCTGATACGCCCTGCCGTAGAACGCCTGCGACCGTCCAATCCGGCAAATCCCATCTCCGACCTCGTCCACATTGTAAACAACTACCGGGGCGGACGTTACGGCTTTCCATCCTGCCATGCCTCCAATTCTTTCGGACTGGCATTCTTTCTGGTCTTCCTGTTCCGCAAACGATGGCTGAGCCTTTTCATTCTTTTATGGGCCACGCTGAATTGCTATACGCGCATTTACCTGGGAGTGCATTATCCGGGCGACCTCATAGTAGGTGCCATCATAGGATGCTGCGGAGCAGCATTCATGTGTTATTTACTGAAGAAAACAGCAAGAGGCGCTTCTTTTGGAAAAGTGAAACATACGGAAATCACGATCTACGTAGGACTACTTACAACAATAGGAATTCTGGTTTACGCTTCAATCATGGCATAATGAACCCACTTCGTCTCCCATTGTCGGAATTAGGGTACTTACCCTATTTCCGGTAACTTGTATATACGGCATAGAGTAACCGACCAGGTTCTTATCCTCCGGACAATATCTAAAAGGGATATACCTACATATAGGTATTGTACACTACCGCATAAAAACCGATATTTGCCGGACAAATGAAAAGGGTAAAACATATACAGAAGAACCGAGTTTTGGCAGCATATCTGTTGCTGCTGACTCTCATGCCATTCTTTTGGATAAAAACGCTCCATACACATGACCGGTCTGAGTGCATGTCTTCCGGTGTACAGCACAGATGCAATCCGGAGGAAGGTTGTGCAATTTGCCTTTTTACTCTCTCCCCCTTCACTGAAGCCGAAAACTTTGAATATATTTGCTTGCCGGTAAGCGTTCCGGTGGGGTATCTTCAGCAGGAAGAAAGAAGTTTCACGACTTCCCTTATCTTTCATTCCCTCCGTGCCCCTCCCTTTGTGACAGTATAACATTTCTCTCTAAACCCCATTATTTTTTGAAACTACCCGGGAAAAGATCCAAAGGAATATTTCCCGGGCATAGACTTACTATACATGTAAAATATGATATTCGAAACATATTTCAAACATGTGTACCTGTATGTTGCATGCCTGTATGCCACATCCGGCACGGGACTATACGCACAAACGCTGCACCAACATGCGGGAACACAGAGAGATACTGTTCCTGTCACATTTCCGGTACAACATCTGGAAGAAGTCGTCATCACCGCAGGGCGTCCGGGAATAACGGCAGGAGCCGTAAGTAACCGGATCTCTTCCTCCGAAATCCATCGTGCGGCAGGCAGTTCGCTTGCCACATTGCTGGAACGGATCAGTGGTGTCAGTTCTCTCAGCACAGGAACAACAGTATCCAAACCCGTCATTCATGGAATGCATGGCAACCGCATCCTGATCATCAATAACGGTGCGCGCCAGACGGGGCAACAATGGGCGACAGACCATGCCCCCGAAGTAGATATAAACGAAAGCGGTAATATTCTGGTCATAAAAGGCGCGGACGGAGTAAGGTACGGTTCGGATGCCTTGGGAGGTATTATCGTGATGGAACAGCCCCCTTTCGCTTTCGGGCAGGAACACCCCAAAGGCAGAATCGCCACATTCTACGGAAGTAACGGGCATCGCTATGCGGCAACCGGAAGCCTGGAAGGCACACTACCTTTCCTCAGAAACATCGCCTGGCGTATGCAAGGGACCTATTCAAATTCGGGAGACCGCTCTACGGCACATTATTTGCTCAACAATACCGGAACCAGAGGATTACACTTCTCTGCATCTGCGGGATATGACAGCGGGCGATTACGGATCGAAGGAATATACAGCCACTTCGGCGAACAGACGGGAGTGATGTTCGGTGCACAGATGGGAAGTGAGGACCTGCTTGCCGAACGTATCCGCTTGGGACGTCCGGTATATACAGACCCTTTTACACGGCATATCTCTTACCCCTACCAAAAAGTTGTCCACAGAACTGCCATCGGAAAAGTCAGATACAATGCAGGTGCGGCAGGTGTCTTTTACTGGCAAACTTCCTGGCAGAAAGACGACCGCCGGGAGAATCGCATCCGCCGGATGAATCATTCGGATATACCGGCCGTCGCATTGCTGCTGAGTTCTATCCAAAATACTTTCCGTTGGAAACTGGATTATGGGCCATGGCAGACCGAAATCGGGGGACAAATGATATTCACCGACAATCACAGCAAAGCAGGGACGGGAATCGTCCCCGTCATTCCCAACTACACAGAAATGCAGGCAGGCGCGTACGGCATACAGAAATACCGGTATGAAAGAACCGCCGTAGAAGCTGGAATTCGCCTGGATAGGCAAGAGACACGTGCCGGCGGATATGACTGGACCGGAAACTATTATGGGGGAAACAGAAAATTCTGTAATTTCACGTATGGCCTGGGCGGGCACTACCGACTTTCAAAATACTGGGAGCTTACATCCAACTTCGCACTGACATGGAGAGCCCCGCATGTGCACGAGCTGTACAGCAACGGAAATGAATTAGGATCAGGCATGTTTGTCCGGGGAGACGCCTCCATGAATGCCGAACGAAGCCACAAGTGGATAACCTCGGTCAGCTACCGGGACAAAGTGTTCCATATCCGTCTGGACAGCTATCTGCAATGGATAAAGGGGTATATTTATGATGAACCGCTGAAAGAGAACATCACTGTCATTTCAGGCACTTATCCGGTATTCCGGTACCGGCAGACACCCGCCTTTTTCAGAGGAGCGGATTTTGACTTCCGCTTTATGCCTGCCGCCTCCTGGGAGTATCATCTGATCGCCTCCTTTATCCGGGCAAACGAACAAGGAACCGGGAATTACCTCCCTTATATTCCTTCTTTCCACCTCAGTCATGAACTGGCATGGACGCACCAAACAAAGTCACACATCCTGTTTCGCCTGACTGCCCGCCACAAATTTGTAGCGAAACAAAACCGTTTTAATCCGGCAACCGACCTTATTCCATATACCCCTCCCGCCTATCATCTTTTCGGAGCGGAAGCCAGTATGGAGTGTCCCGTAAAATACGGAAACAAACTAACACTGACTGTGACAGCAGACAACCTCCTCAACAGGGAATATAAGGAATATACCAACCGCTCACGCTACTATGCCCATGATATGGGACGTGACATACGTTGCACACTGAACTGGAACTTCTGACTATGATTTTTATTCATTGTATAATATCAACAAACCAATTGAAAGAAAAATGAAAACAATTACATCTAAAACCATCTTAATGCTCCTGACGGGGGCCTTTCTTGTCTTATTGTTTAATAGTTGCACCAAAGATCCGGTGATTCCCGAAGACGAAACAAAAAACAAGTTGCATGAAGACCCGGCCAAAGTAACGGTCCGACTGGTAGAATGCCACCTGCATGCCGACTGGAACGAGATACAGACCAACGGTGGTCCGCATCAGAATCCCGAATCTCCTGCCCGACATATAAAAAGAATACAGGACATTACCTATGAACTGAAGGCCGGACAAGGCTGGACACTGGCAGAAGGTAGCCAGAAGAAGTTCTATGTACAGAAAAACGGGGAATATAAAAATCAAGGACGCTTTACGCCTGCTCCCGTTTATCTGATGTTTATCTATTACTACAATGCCAAAGGCGAACTGATGAATAACCAGTTTGTGGAAAACGGGCAAGAGAACATACACCAGCACTTCTTCACACCGGAAAATATAAAGCCAACCTTCGACGGACAGATAGAAGCTGACGACAACGATCCACAGAAGCTGATAGACTATCTTTATGTAGACACTACCCCCTGGGATAAGACCTATCACAGCGGAGAGGCCGAAATCACGGGACGGGACAATCCGGTAGGGTTAAAAGGAATTATCCGTTTCTTGAAAGACCGCAAAGAGTTCGATCTAAAAGTCCGGCTGTATCACGGTTACGAATCCAAAAAAAATCCGCAGACCGGTACTTTCGATCCTTTCTACAAACCTTCTGGGGTATTGATACAACGGGGAACATGGGATATTAACCTGAATCTGCCGGTCGTTGTATTCTGGAGTCGGGAAGAATTTATCGATATAGATGAAGAAGCAAACTTAGAGAAAGTGGGCGAAGACAGTCTCGACGAGGGCAGCAACCGTACCGTACACTCCATCATGGAAACTTTCAACCTGACTTGGAAAGAAGCTCTGGAAGAATTCATAACCTATACCTATAAGGCCGGAGATGCCGAAGGAGGAGCTATCTGGCTGTAATCTCGTCCCAATAGAAACTACACATTGGTACGACTGATTCAGAATATCGCAAGTGATGTCCTGAGGCAACTCTACCGGACTATGAAGTGAAACCTAATCGGTTATAAAAAGCCGACGGCAACGTATTTCTTCTTTATGAAGAATGATACGTTCCGTCGGCTTATTATCTTTATTATCAACGGTGAGTTTAGTTACAAATCATATCTTCGGTGTACAGATTGTCATTCATACGCCGGGTCCTGTTTCAATACACCGCCCGCTTTATCTATTTCGGACTGTGGAATCGGGAAAAATTCAAATGCAGGTTTATACACCTTGATGTATCCCGGATAAGCAGGATCTTCTACCCCGTTCACCCGTTTATCCATCAACTTCCATCGTTTCAACTGGAAGTAACGCAGCCCTTCAAAACAAGTTTCAATACGCCATTCGTTCCGGATACGTTCACGAAGATCGTCTTGTGAGATACCGGCTTCGATGGCCGGTTGTCCCGAACGTGTCCTTACTTCATTAATAGCATTCAAGGCTGTTGTGGTAGCTCCGTGTGCTTCGTTTTCGGCTTCGGCTATCATCAACAATACATGAGCGTAACGCAGTACAACGATATCTGCATCCGAAACAGTACTGTATCCGGGTGTCACATCCGTAGGTTGGACATATTTGAGAGCGCTGAAACCGGTAGGCCCTTTATTATTTGATTCGTTCACCTGAACCTCTTCGTCTTTAAACCCGTCATCGACAAAATTGGCCATCATAGAATGGTTGACAGACTCGTACAGACGACGGTCTCTGTTCATAAACATTTTAGCACGTTCCGCTTTCTTCAGGGCATCGTCATTACCATATAAAATACTTTCGTCAGGACGTACCGTCAAAAGAGATTCTCCCCATGGCTTTCCATCCGTACATTCAAATGCGTCCACCATATTGCGGGTGGGGTCCAGAACCGCCCAGGCGCCATAATACAAATCCATAGAATGAGTCAGGTTCGGACGCAGGAAGCGAACGGAAAACATGATCTCCGGTGATGCCAATTGCTTTTCGGAGATAAAATTGTCACGCACACGCGCAGCCAAACTATAACCTTTGATACTCTGCAACAGAGTCAGTACTTCTTCCATCTTGGAAGAAATAGCCTTTCCATTGCTATCGTAAGCATCGAATAGCAGGATTCTCGCTTTCAGAGCCTTGACAGCCGAAACAGTGAACCGACCGGAAGTTTGTGAATCGGAATACAACTTATCGGGCAATTCACTGATGGCTTCGTCATAGTCGGTCATTACACGATTCAACACTTCTGCGCGGGTAGCCTTAGGTTGATACATCGTATTCAGATCGAGAGACTGAGTCACTACAGGCACCTCTTTATAACACTGATACAACCATGAATAAAAATAGCCGCGCAATGCTTTACACTGTGCAAGCATAAACTTTTTTTCATCCGCACTGATATCCGATCCGGTATACTGATCGAGTTGTTCCATCAAGATATGTACACGGGCAATGCCTTTATAGCAATTGCCGTAAATATCGGTAACGAACCCACCTTGATTGGGAGTAAGATCTCCCTGGGCAATCGTCTTGGCCCAACCATACGTACCTTCGCTATGTTGTACGATCGCATTATCCGTCAATCCGTCCAGACAAGGCATAATCTGAGAAAATACGCCGGAGTACATGACCGAATAAGTTCCGGCCAAAGCCGATTCAAAGTCACTCTTTTTCTGCCAGAATACGCTTTGCGAAGGGCTTGACGGAGGATCTTTCTGAAGAAAGTCTTCACACGAGGTGGCACCGAAAAGTAATGTGGCAGCTAACAATATATGAATATTCTTTTTCATTGCATGTCCTAATTAAAATTCAACATTTAAACCAAACGAATAGATTCTGTTTTGTGGATAGATGGCATCTCTTCCATCCCCGTTACGTTCAGGGTCGAGTCCTTTGTACGGAGTCAGAGTCAACAGATTATCACCGGAGAAGTAGATACGCACTTTAGAGATATTCGCCTTTTCGGTCCATACCCGAGGCAGCGTATAGCCCAAAGTCAGATTCTTCAGGCGGAAGAAAGAGGCATCCTTCAAGTAATAGCTATTGGGACGTGTGTTCTTGCCTCCACCCATATCCTGCCAATAGAGTTTAGGATGTTTAGCACCATAAGGATTCTCTTCTGTCCACATGTGTTTAATGTAGTCCTTGTTGGGAGATGATCCTTGCATAAAGGGCTGTACTCCCCAGTCAGTAGTATAATATTTTTTATCAGCTACTCCTTGACCGATCAGCGACAGGTCAAAACCTTTCCATGTCGCACTGGCATTGATACCATATTCGAAACCCGGAAAACGTCCTGAGAAAGTACGGCGGTCATAGTTATCAATCACTCCGTCCGGTTTTCCATCAGGTCCACTGATATCTTTGTACTTCAGATCACCCGGCTGTGTGTTATCATTAAATTGCTTTGGTGATGCATTGATCTCAGCCTGATCTGCAAATACACCGATACACTCCAACATATAATACTCATCATAAGGTAATCCCTCACGTTTGATGCTGTAACTTCCGATTTCTTCTGCACCAAATTCAGTCAGCTTGTTGCGCGAACGGTCAAAATAAACCCCTGCATTGTAGCGGAATCCCCTGAATGTACCTCCCTTCACCATATTGGCATAGTTTAAGGCAACCTCTATACCTTTATTCTCCACCGAACCATTATTCACCGTCGGAGCAGAAAGTCCGAGTAAACTCGACACTTGTGAAGAACGCAATATGTCATCAGTAGTCTTTTTATACCAATCGAAAGTTACGCTCAAGCCATCGAACACCTGCAGGTCGAAACCGATATCGGTAATAGTAGTGGTCTCCCACTTAATGTTACGGTTGGCATAAGCTGTCTGCTGATATCCGATAATAACACCATCCGAAGTTTTGGTAAACGGATAGTCATCCACACCCGAAATCATAGCTTGATAGGGATAAAGTCCGATATTCTGGTTACCCAACTGTCCCCATGAACCTCTCAACTTGAAATTGTTCAGCCAATTAAGATTCAAATTTTTAATAAACTCTTCTTCTGTGGCACGCCAAGCGACTGAGAATGATGGAAATACTCCCCAACGATTTTCATCGGAGATGCGTGAAGTTCCGTCGTATCTCATATTGGCTTCAAACAGATAACGCTCTTTAAAATCGTAGTTAAAACGTCCGAACAAGGACTGAATAGCCCACTCTTCTTCACCTCCACTGTTACTCCAATCGGCTGTCCCTCCGGCATTGAGTACCGGCAAGTCAAATGCAAAGTCTTTACGATAGGCATTGAGCGTTTCATATTTCTCCGACTCTTGATTGTAACCTACCATCAAAGAGAAATTATGTGCATTATCCACTAACGACAAATCATATTTCAGATAACTATAAAGGTTGGTATAGAAACGGCGGCCATCGCCTACACTTAATCCCAATCCGCCTTTATCGAGTTCGGACGATCTCTCGCCGGTATGGTAATCGTAAGTATAAGTCGTGCTTCCTCGCCAGTCTTTACTTTTGTTAGACTGAAGGCGGGCAGCTCCTTTAGTATACCACGTCAAGCCTTTAGCCAGATTGATCTCTAACCACAGCTGAGCATTTATATCAAAATTATTATCACGCTTCATGGCGTTATCTCCGATAATGGCAGGCATGTTTTTGTTATGACTTTCGAAGGAATAAGCGGAACTTGTCCAGCGGCGAATACCTGTTCCGTCATCCGGTAACCAAGGCATATAGGTCGGTGCCTGCGAAAGCGTAGAGAGGAAAGCATCATTCTGTCCCTGGCGAGGCTGCTCTGTCTCACCATACATCAAGTTGGCATAAGTTCCCACCTTTATAAAATTAGTAATACGCGCAGTAAGGTCGATTGTTGCATTGTATTTTCTATATTTAAATCCACGCATAGTACCCGGCTGATCGACAAAATTCAAAGCTACATTGTAGGTAGTCTTCTCCGTGCTACCGGCCATCGAGAGATTATGTGTCTGCACTACAGCTGTACGGAACATATAGTCCTGCCAGTCAAAGTTAGGATATTGGGGGTCCCCGACATTATTCCGATAAAGATTAATCTGGTCTTGAGTGTATTGTTTACCGGTTCCGGAGTTCTTCCAGGCCAGATTCGCTAGCTCCATATATTCCACAGAATTGGTGACACGATCATATAACTTGGTGGGTGTGTGCAAACCTACATTTCCATGATAACTAATGTGCACCTTATCTCCTACCGCACCTTGCTTGGTAGTTACCAGGATAACCCCGTTGGCAGCTCTCGCTCCATAAATAGCAGCCGAAGCTGCATCCTTTAACACAGAAACACTCTCGATCACGCTGGGATCAAGATTTGTCATGCTACCCGGTACACCATTGATCAGGATCAAAGGATCCGACCCGGCCGAAGAGAAAGTCCCCTGGCCACGGATACGAAAAGAGGTTCCTTCCCCACCTGGCTGTCCAAGTCCCTGATTGACACGAAGTCCCGGAATCTGCCCTTGCAGCAGGATAGCAGCATTGGCAACCGGACGTTTTGAAATATCGTCACCCGTCACAGCAGACACAGATCCGGTCAGATTGACTTTCTTTTGAGTACCGAAACCCACTACAACAACTTCATCCAACTTCTGGGCATCTTCTTTAAGAACAATGTTCATTGGTTCTCTCTGGGCTTTGATACTCTGTGTTTTATAGCCAATATAGGAAATTTCCAAAATGCTCCCTTCCGGAACATCCAAAGAGAACCGGCCGTTCAGATCTGTGATGTTTCCTAAAGTAGTTCCTTTTACCAATACGGATACACCGATAAGAGGTTCGCCAGCTTCATCAGTAACTACGCCGCTGACTTTTAGATTTTGTTGTTGCATAATGGTAACCGCATCCTGTTTGAGCCCATCGGCCACGGCAAACTGAGGAGAAATACATAATAGCAGTAGACTAGCACCTGCTATTTTGAGACAATTCATTTCACGAGTCTTGATTAAACTCGGAAACAGGTTAGTTCTTTTTGTCATACATTAAATTTTTCGGTTAAACATAAAAATAAGGAATGTTCTATCCGGAAGATTTATAAAACCCGGAATTTGTTTTTAGTCGTTTTTCTAAGTCTTCATAAGCTTTCTGATTTTGATTATTAGTATTCTGTCAATATTAGAACTTTACTGAACTATGCTGATACTCCATTCCGAAAGCAATCCATTGGGGAGTAGTCCTTTCAGAACTATATCCGCAGCATAGAAAGTACATTTCGGAGCTTTTAAGGCTAACAAATAATTCACATCTATTAAGTCTTTGGCAGATGTTATGCGGCAAAGATAAGAATAAGATTTAATAAAATGCAAAATACGAATCTTTTTTTTAATAAATCTCAATGTCTTCAAGCTAATTAGTCATTTGAAGTAAATCTAAACAGCCTTCTATTTTCCTGTTTAACTGGTATAAGTTTCGTTTAATCAATATGTTATATCTCTATTAGGTAGAATTAGGGTACAAACAAGTATAAATATTGCGTACGGTACCGAAGGAAATCAATACTTTTTCCGCTTTTATCTTACCAAATTGTATGAAAGTTGTGTTTTTCCAAGTTCTGAAAGAACTTAATCAATTAACAACACACAAGAGGCCTCCATTCTGTACTACCTATTTTATACTAATTGACGTCCAATGCCTTATTTAATCAAGAAAATAAGTGCCCCACTACCCAACATCATTATCTGATATTAGTATATCATTATTTATTTGAAATATTATAAATGAATAAGCTACATTTAAAATTACTCTTGGAATGCCTTCCGGAAGAATTGCTTATAATAAAAAAACTGTTTTTGCCATCAATAATTTCCGGATAGCAAAAACAGTTTATCTTTTTTAAAGAGCTGGTATAGGATTATTTATTGAAATAGCCTACATACCAGTCATAGAATTTTTGAATCCCTTCTTCTATAGAAGTAGAGGGTTTATAGCCAAAGTCCTTTTCCAATCGGCCCGTATCGGCATAAGTACATACCACATCTCCCGGTTGCATACCCATCATCTGTTTAATGGCTGTCTTACCTGCTGTTTTTTCAATAACAGAAATGAAATCCATCAGCTCTACCGGTGCAGAATTACCAATATTATAAATATAGAAAGGAATGGGATCGGCAGAAGGATGAGCAATGATCTTCATCAGACCTGCAATGATATCATCGATATATGTAAAATCACGACGCATTTGCCCGTTATTGAATACTTTAATGGGGTCGCCATTTAATATTGCCTTCATAAACAGACAAGGAGCCATATCCGGACGCCCCCAAGGACCATATACTGTAAAGAAACGCACACCGGTAGTAGGTATACTATAAAGTTTGCTATAAGCATGCGCCATCAGTTCATTCGACTTTTTTGTTGCTGCATACAAACTCACCGGAGAGTCTGCCTTATCTGTTTCAGCATAAGGCACTTTATCATTCAGTCCATAAATGCTGCTTGAACTTGCATAAACCAAATGATTTACCGGATAATGCCGACAACATTCCAACAGATTTAAGAAACCTACAATATTCGATTCAATATATGCATAAGGATTTTCAATCGAATAGCGAACACCGGCCTGAGCAGCCAAATTCACCACAATATCAAAATGTTCGTCTTTAAACAAGTTGGTCAATCCTTCACGATCTGTCAAATCCATCTTGATAAAGCGATAGGAAGGATATTTAGCACTCGGCAACAATATGTCTTTCTCGATCGATTCTTTAGTTATACCGGTATCAGCTAAACGATCATATTTCAACTGTACATCATAATAAGAGTTGATGTTATCCAACCCCACAACTTCACAACCTTGTGCTACCAATGCTTTTACCGTATAAGAGCCAATAAAACCTGCGGCTCCTGTTACTAATGCTTTCATGATTCAATTTAGTTTAGAGTACCATTACAGAAAAACGACCTATAACGTAATGTTCTTTACCATTAACAAACTCTTCCAGTTTCTTGTTCGAACGTATTTTTTTGTTCGAAATCATCAAAATGGTATTCTGATATTTATTATCCAAGACTTCTTCTTCTGTCACTTCTTTCACTCTTTCATGCAGATACACATCCATATTTTCAGAACGACGTACATTCAGGACACAATAACCGGATACGTTTTTCTCCTTAGAAAGTTCCACTGCTTTCCGGCATAACTCGGAATAACCCAACTCACCATTAATAGCCGGTACATCCCAACCTCCCACAAAGACAGCACAAAACAATCCGAGGGCAAGCACATTAATAGTCTTGTTCAACGATTTCTTCCGATAAAGAAAATATAGAGCCGTACCACCACTGACAGTCAATATTCCACCGGCTACATAAAAAAGCTTCTGTCCCAGGAATTCAGTACCCGGCATTCGTCCCAGCACAATAAGAGCCGGCAGCCCTGCCACGAATACGACGGCAGGAAGAAGCAACGTCAACGCCAACCATTGATTCCAACGGAAATGAGATAACAAAAGTACAGCCAAATAAACAAAGAATGGAAAAGTCGGTGCCAAATAGACAGCCAGTTTACCACTGAAACAAGATAACATCAGTAACGTAGTGAGAATTATGACCATAAAGAAACGCTCCATATCAGAACGAATCAGTCGGCGACAAGCCCCGGCAATAATTATACCGACCAGAAACAGAGCCCACGGAGCTAACGAATACCAAACAGAAATAAAATAATAATAAAACGGAGCACTATGATCGAACGCATTGACAGCACGCCCCACTGTTTGACGGAATAACAAATCATGCAGATAAGTTAATCCTCCCTCTTCCCAACAAACACCACCGAACCAAATGAAACATCCGAGCAATAATACAGCGAACGTTTTCCATCCCCAATAACGTCCAAAGGTCTTCACACGTCCGGTAATCAGCAAAAAAATGAAAGTAGACACCAATGGTACCAGTATCCCCACAGGCCCTTTGGAGAAAACTGCCATAAAAATATAAAAAGGAAACAGAAACTGATTCCAGTTCTTACTGCCTTGCCCTTTCAGCATCTGATAAAAAGTACGAAGAGCAAGCACAATAAACATACACATCAACATATCCATGCGCAATACAACAGCCAACCCTAAAAAGAGTCCACAACTCATCAACATTAATTGAGCCGATAAACGGTTAGCTACAGAGACTTCACGTTCCACCCACCGGTCCATTACCAACATGATCACTAAAGCCGGAATAAAAGAGAAGAGTGAAGCAAACCACATGGCATGATTGCCTAACAACCACTTGCCCAACATCAGAATCCAGAAATACAAAGGAGGCTTGTCAGCATACTGAATACCATGATTAGTGAACGTAAAAATATCACCATTACGCAGTGCTTCGTCAACAATACTCAAGTAACGTAACTCGTTGGAGGGAGTGTAGTCACGGAAAATCAACACCGGCAGTACAGCCAGCAATAATAAAAACGGAAGAAATTTACTTTTCATAGGCAACTGATTGCTTGGAGCTTTTACGTCCAATCATCAGATTGCGAAAATAGGCAACGAATCCGACGGATTGACCCAAAATCAACACAGGATCAAGACGGAATACACCGTATGCCACAATAACCGATGAACCGACCAGGCTGATAATCCAGAAGCCGGCAGGCAGTAAAGACTCTTTATGATGGAATGAATAAGCCCATTGATATACAAAGCGGAGAGTGAAAATAATTTGCCCCATTGAACCGAAAATCAATAGCCAAAGAGGTACCTCTTCATTGCGGAAAAAACTATCGATAAAATGTTGCGCATCATGCAACATAAAAGCTGCCGCAATTACCGGTGTAATCACTAACAAGGTTTTCAGTGCTCCGTGAAGCTTATTCCAAATACCTTTCTCGTTCAGATTCCACAAATAGATATAATAGGAAATAAACTGTCCGAAGATAATAGAAAAATCATCACGCAACCATCCATAAATACACAACAAATAAGATCCGGCAATACTCAATATCCAGAATATGGAAGGAGACACTACCTTTTTTGCCCTTTCCGATAATATCCATTGAAATATGATGCGAGCTGAGAAAAAAGCCTGCGCTAAAAAACCAATTACATAGATAAAGCCGCTCCCCTTCACAAATTTACGCTATTAAGTTATTGTCACCGATACGATAGTTAATATATCTCTTTTTCATCCAACGATAGGCAAAGCAATCAAGAAAAGGAGAAACCAACCGGTTCCACAAATGATATTTGGATGTACCTGCTACACGAGGAAAATGGCGAACTGGAATTTGCTTGATTTTAGCATCTTGCAACAAGATCAATGCCGGAAGAAAACGATGCATACCCGTAAAGAACGGAATACGTTTGGCATAGGCTGTATGCAAAACCTTCAGAGGACAACCGGTATCCTGCACACCGTCATTGGTCATCATTCTTCTGAAACCATTGGCAATCTTCGATTGCAGATTCTTGAAAAAAGAATCTTTACGATTGGCGCGGATTCCCATCACCAGCTGATAATCAGCAATATCTTTCAGCAACAGATTGAAATCTTCGGGAGTAGTCTGAAGGTCGGCATCCATATACCCTACATATACCGACTCTGTATAGTCGATACCTGCTTTCATAGCAGCACTTAATCCGGAATTTTTTGCTAAATCCATATAAAAGAAATCCTTGTTACGTGCGCATACCTCCATAATACGCTGCTTACTGTTGTCACGCGAACCGTCATTCACAAACAACACACAGGCCGTACAAATAGATTTGGGTAAAAACTCTCCCAATTTCTGTTCCAAAGAGTAGATATTGTCTTCTTCGTTGTATACAGGAACAACGATAGTCAGTTGATAATTGATCGTTTTATTCATTGCCTCATTGTAAATATCCCGCAAAAGTACAAAAAATATGAAATAAAATAGGATTATTGAAACAACAATCCAAATCTAATTTATGTTTTTATAGCACAAAAAGAAAAAAAGGAACCGGATTATAACATTCATACAGAATTAGAATATAAGAAGAATGCCGGAGAAAGATAAGATTTTCTCCGGCATTGTTATCTGTTTTATAAATCTGAAAACTAAATCATGCTTTCCGGATGTAATCAACAATCCATGCCCCTACTTCTTTCGTACCAAATTTTTCACCACCTTCCACTTGAATCTCGGGTGTACGTACATTAGCATCCAAAGAAGCATCAACTGCTTTGCGGATCAACGCACCTTCAGCTTTACAATCGAAGTATTCGAACAGCATGGCCACCGAAAGAATTTGCGCTAGCGGATTAGCGATATTCAAGCCTTTTGCTTGCGGCCACGAACCGTGAATCGGCTCGAACACCGGAGTACTCTCACCTGTAGAAGCAGACGGAAGCAACCCCATAGAGCCACTGATGACAGACCCTTCATCGGTAAGAATATCACCAAAGGTATTCTCCGTCACCATCACATCAAAAAATTTAGGCTCCTGAATCATCTTCATTGCAGCATTATCCACAAACATATAATCAGTGGTCACCTCCGGATACTGCGGCGCCATTTCTTGTGCAATCTGCCTCCATAGACGACTGGAAGCAAGCACATTAGCTTTATCTACAACAGTCAAGTGCTTACGACGCTTCATAGCATATTCGAAACCGACTTTCAAGATACGTTCTATCTCAGGACGTGTATACATATTCGTGTCGTATGCTTTGTCATTATCCTGATATTTTTCACCAAAATACATACCTCCGGTCAATTCACGAATACACAGAAAATCGGCTCCTTCTACTAACTCTGCACGAAGAGGAGACTTGTGCACCAAACACTTAAATGTTTGGACAGGACGGATATTGGCAAATAAGCCGAGTTTTTTACGCATAGCCAGTAGCCCCTGCTCCGGACGCACCTTGGCAGTCGGGTCATTATCAAACTTAGGATCACCTACGGCCGAAAAAAGAACTGCATCGGCATTCTTACAAACCCGGTAAGTTTCTTCCGGAAAAGGATCGCCTACTTTATCAATGGCATCCGCACCGCAAATGGCATATTCATAGTTTACTTTATGTCCAAACTTCTCACAGACGGCACTCATTACCTCCACACCTTGTACAGAGATTTCCGGCCCGATACCGTCACCGGCTAATACAGCAATTTTAAAATCCATATTATTCAATAATTAATATTCTTCTATTATATTCAGCATTTTTATGGTAGCTTTAATAGCAGCCTCTGTCTGGTCAGCATCCAACCCACGGGTACGGAACACCTTTTCACCAAAACTCCAGGTGATAACGGTTTGCACAAAAGCATCTGTTCGCCCTCCGGGAGGGATACTTACAGCATAGTTGATCAGCATAGGGAACTTACGTCCCAAAGTCACTTTATAAATCTTACGCAGAGCACGTACAAAAGCATCATACTGTCCATCGCCGGAAGAACTTTCTTCGTAAACCTGACCGTCGATTTCGATACTCAGCGTTGCCATCGGTTTCAATCCGTGTGCTAAAGTGACAAAGTAGCTTTTCAACTTCACTTTATTACTCATGCCATCATGCTTCAGCACGTCAGAGATGATATAAGGTAAATCCTCCTGAGTAACCAACTCTTTCTTATCACCCAGTTCAATGATCCGCTCCGTAACTTTTTTCATGGACTCTTCGTCCAACTCGAGTCCCAGGCTTTCAAGATTCTTACGGATATTGGCCTTACCGGAAGTTTTCCCCAAAGCGTATTCGCGCACACGTCCGAACCGCTCGGGAAGCAAATCATTGCAATAGAGATTACTTTTATTATCTCCGTCGGCATGTACTCCGGCCACTTGCGTAAAAACATTCTCACCGACAATCGGCTTGTTGGCAGGTATCACAATACCCGAATACGATTCGACCACGCGACTTACATCATTCAGCCGACTCTCGTCTATATTGGTAATAGCGTTGAAATGATCCTTCAAAATAGCTTGTACGCTTGCTAAAGGTGCATTACCGGCTCGTTCGCCCAAACCATTGATCGTCGTATGCAGTCCTTTGACACCACTTAGCACGGCAGCAAGTACATTACTTACAGCCAGATCGTAATCATTGTGTGCATGGAAGTCAAAATGGGTATCAGGATAACGTTTCTTCATCTTCCGCATAAACTCAATCACTTGAAGCGGATTCAGTATTCCTAATGTATCGGGTAGCATGAATCGTTTAATGGTAGTCTCTTTCAATGCGTCCACAATCCGGAATACATATTCGGGAGAATCCTTCATACCGTTACTCCAGTCTTCCAAATACACGTTGACTTCAATATCGAGTTCGTTAGCATAATCTACCACGGCAAGAATGTCTTCGATATGCTTTTCCGGTGTTTTCTTTAACTGACAAGTACAATGTTTCAGCGAACCTTTACACAGCAAATTAATAACACGACATCCCGTAGCATGAATCCAATCTAGTGAAGTATGTCCGTCGACAAATCCCAGTACCTCTACTTTTTGTAGCAGATTTCTGCGGGCGGCCCAGTCACATATCATCTTTACCGCATCAAATTCTCCGTCGGACACACGTGCCGAAGCCACCTCCACACGATCTACTTTCAACTCCTCCAGCAGAAGTCGGGCAATCATTAGTTTTTCATGGGGCACAAACGATACTCCGCTGGTCTGTTCACCATCGCGGAGGGTTGTGTCCATGATTTCTATTTTGACGCCTTTTCCCATTGTTCTATTTTATCTTTATTAGTCAACAAGAAGTCTATATCGTCAAGTCCGTTCATCAGACAATGCTTCTTGTAGGCATTGATTTCAAAATGCTCACTTTTTCCGGTGGCTTTATTCGTGATAGTCTGTTCCGGTAAGTTCACTTCCACTTCCATCTTAGGATTTTTAAAGATAGAATCGAACAGTTCGGCTAAAAATTCTTCAGTTACCACAACCGGAAGAACGAAATTATTCAATTCGTTGTTTTTATGAATATCCGCAAAGAAGCTACTTACTACAACACGAAAACCGTAATCAGCGATAGCCCAGGCAGCATGTTCACGACTGGATCCTGAGCCAAAATTTTTTCCGGCTACGAGAATTTGTCCCCCATATGTGGGATCATTCAATACGAACGAGTCAATTTTATTCCCCTGTTTATCATAACACCAGTCCCGAAATAAGTTTTCTCCAAAGCCTTCCTTCGTTGTAGCTTTCAAAAAACGTGCAGGTATAATCTGGTCCGTATCTACATTCTCCAATGGGAGAGGTACACAAGTACTTGTGAGTATATTGAATTTTGCTTTCATCTTTTTATTTACAATTTAAACATTTGCGATTTAAATAACTTCGACTTATTATGCAAACGATCTTTATTCACAAACTCCTTGGCCGGTAAATCTACGATCGCTACATTGACCATTACATCAGTTCCCTCGGGTCAGCTATCACTCCCGTTATCGCAGCGGCAGCTGCCACAAGCGGACTAGCTAATAGTGTACGCGCTCCGGGTCCCTGACGTCCTTCAAAGTTACGATTACTGGTAGAAACCGAATACTTTCCGGCAGGAATCTTATCATCATTCATAGCCAAGCAAGCCGAACATCCCGGTTGACGAATAGCAAAACCGGCATCCTCCAGAATCTTATCCAATCCTTCTTCGCGTATCTGGGCATCAACCATCCAAGAGCCCGGCACTAGCCATGCTATCACATGTTCAGCTTTCTGATGTCCTTTCACAATAGAAGCAAATGCACGGAAATCTTCGATACGCCCATTCGTACAAGCACCCAGAAACACATAATCAATCTTCTTCCCCAACAATGCTTCCCCCGGCTGAAATCCCATATAATCCAAAGATTTCAGGAATGAAGCTTTGGTTGTTTCATTCATTCCATCCGTTGTAGGAATATGCTGCGTAATGCCCATACCCATACCCGGATTAGTTCCATAAGTAATCATCGGCTCAATATCCGCAGCATCAAAATGAACTTCTTTATCAAAAACCGCATCATCTTCACTCTTCAGAGTTTTCCAATACTGCACTGCCTGATCCCATTCTTCTCCCTGAGGTGCATTCTCACGGCCTTTGATATATTCGAAAGTCACTTCATCCGGTGCAATCATACCTCCACGGGCCCCCATCTCAATAGAAAGGTTGCAGAGCGTCAACCGACCTTCCATTGTAAGGCTACGGATCGCTTCACCCGCATATTCTACAAAATATCCGGTCGCACCACTCGTTGTCATTTTCGACATCATATAGAGAGCGATGTCTTTGGCTGTTACTCCCTTGCCCAACTTACCATCCACCGTGATGCGCATGGTCTTGGGACGTGACTGCAAAATACACTGAGAAGCAAGTACCATTTCGACCTCACTTGTACCGATACCAAAAGCAACCGCTCCCATCGCGCCGTGAGTGGAAGTATGTGAATCGCCGCAAACAATGGTCATCCCAGGTAAAGTAAGTCCTCGCTCCGGACCAACCACATGGATAATACCATTCCGCTTGTCCATCATTCCATAATGAGTCAAACCAAAATCAGCTGCATTCTTAGTCAGTGTATCCACCTGAGTCTTTGAAACAGGATCTTCAATGGGTTTATCCTGATCGTGAGTCGGCGTATTATGGTCTGGCATACAATATACTTTCTCCGGACGAAACACCTTAATCCCGCGTGCACGCAATCCGGCAAAAGCTTGAGGACTGGTTACTTCATGACAATATAATCTGTCGATATAGAGCTGTGTAGGGCCATCTTCCACTGTAGTCACTACGTGTGCATCCCATATTTTATCAAATAATGTATTCATCTTTTTATTTATTATTTTATGATTTACAAATTACGTTTGGAGTCACATCATTTAGTAAACTTGTTAATACAGTCGATATAAGCTTCTACCGATGCAGCGATAATATCCGTATTCGCACCAAATCCATAGTACATCTGATTATCATATTCAACCTGCATGTGTACCTTGCCCACATCGTCACTTCCTTTACTAATGGCCTGAATTGTAAATTCCTTCAGAGTCATATGACGGTCAATAATACGCTTCAGAGCCTTGATGGCGGCATCTACCGGACCATTACCACTGGCAGCCGCTTCAAATTTCTCTCCGGCAATATTCAATCCGAGGCTGGCAACAGAACGGACTCCTACTCCGCTGGTCACCTGAAGATATTCCAATTTGATGCGATGGTTACCACTTCTGTCTGCACCCGCCAATACCAGAATATCATCATCATGAATATCTTTCTTGCGGTCGGCAAGTTTCAGGAATTCTTCATATACTTTATCCAGTTTTTCCTGATCCAGTGTCACACCCAGAATGGAAAGGCGATTTTTCAAGGCAGCACGTCCGCTACGGGCAGTCAACACAATAGAATTATCATCAATACCTACATCATGCGGATCAATTATTTCATAAGTCTGCACATTCTTAAGTACTCCATCCTGATGGATACCCGAAGAATGTGCAAATGCATTGCGTCCCACAATGGCCTTATTAGCCTGTACCGGCATATTCATCAGACTCGATACCATGCGGCTGGTAGGATAAATCTTCTGAGTATTGATATTCGTCTCAATATCAATCTCGTGATGGCTCTTAATAATCATTGCTATCTCTTCAAGGGCTGTATTTCCGGCACGTTCACCGATACCGTTGATGGTAACTTCTACCTGACGGGCACCGTTCAATATACCGGCCATCGTGTTGGCAGTAGCCATTCCCAAGTCATTATGACAGTGGGTAGAAATAATCGCATTCTCGATACCTGCTACATGATCTACCAAATATTTAATTTTCGCTCCATACTCTGAAGGCAGACAATATCCCGTCGTATCCGGAATATTCACTACAGTAGCTCCTGCTTTAATAACTGCCTCGATCACACGGGCCAGATATTCATTATCCGTACGTCCGGCATCCTCCGCGTAGAATTCCACATCATCTACAAATCGACGGGCATATTTCACCGCTGCTACAGCACGTTCTATGATTTCCTCTCGAGTTGAGTTAAACTTATATTTGATATGCGAATCTGAAGTTCCGATTCCCGTATGAATACGCTTATGCTTAGCAAATTTCAAAGCATCCACAGCTACATCTATATCTTTTTGCACCGCACGTGTCAGCGCACAAATTGTAGGCCACGTCACAGCCTTTGAAATTTCAATCACAGAATTAAAGTCACCCGGACTGGAAATAGGAAAACCTGCTTCAATCACATCTACCCCCAAAACTTCCAAAGCCTTTGCCACCTGAATTTTTTCCACTGTATTCAATTGGCATCCCGGTACTTGTTCACCATCACGAAGGGTGGTATCGAAAATAAATAATCTGTCGCTCATATTCTTTTATTTTAATCTGATTATACACCATCAAAAAAGCCTTTCACACAAGGAAGTGAGAAAGGCTTTCGTATATTTTCATTATACACATTTACGCGCGACACTCACTTCCCCCGACCTTTGCCAGCAGAATAATAATACCACACAGTAGAATATGTATAAATGATTGATTCATATTAATTGTCTCTTTTAATGTTTGACGATGCAAAGGTAGAGATTATTTCTTAGCCTCCAAATAATACGTTACTTTTTTATTGATAAAAATATCATTTCATAAGAATAACACCATTATAATAACAAATATATCACAACCAAAGTCTATAGATTCACCTACAAAAAATGGGAATAAAGTACTGTCAGATACCTTATTCCCATTCAATTATACGGTCGCTACTTGCTGATTATTTCTTATCGCAAGCTTTTTTTGCACAATCTTCTTTCTGAGGGCACTCTGTTTTCTGATCGCACGCAGCTTTATCTTTGCAACAAGCTTTTGTAGAATCACAAGCAACAGAATCACTTTTACAGCAAGTAGCAGCAGATTCCGCTGCTTCTACAGCTACTGAAGTCGAGTCTGCGGCAGCATCTGAATTAGCTGTTTTGTTGCCACCACATGAAACCATTGCAAAAGAAAATGCCACCATTGCAGCAGCTAAAAAGAATTTTGTCTTCATACTTAAAATATTTGCTTTAAACGTTTATAAATACTCGATTGCAAATATAAATAAAAATAAGTAATCTACCAAAAACAAGTCATCCCCTCCGGTCTTTCGACCGAAGGGGATGAACCATCTGAAAAAAACGGCGACTACCTACTCTCCCACTGTTACGCAGTACCATCGGCGTGATCAGGCTTAACTTCTCTGTTCGGAATGGGAAGAGGTGGAACCCTGATGCTATAGTCACCTGAATAAGGCAGACATAATGTACAAAAGTAAATTCAGCGGTCTATTATATAAATAGTGAAGCTAAACGGATATATAAACCATTGAAGGCGGATAAAAGAAAGTCATCGGGCAATTAGTAACGCTCGGCTGTGATGTTACCACCTGTACACCTGCGTCCTATCAACGTTGTAGTCTACAACGACCCTGAAAGAAATCTAATCTTGTGGCTGGCTTCGTACTTAGATGCTTTCAGCACTTATCCAATCCCGACTTAGATACCCGGCAATGCACCTGGCGGCACAACCGGTAAACCAGAGGTCAGTCCAACACGGTCCTCTCGTACTAGTGTCAGAGCCACGCAAATTTCATACGCCCACGATAGATAGAGACCGAACTGTCTCACGACGTTCTGAACCCAGCTCGCGTGCCACTTTAATGGGCGAACAGCCCAACCCTTGGGACCTTCTCCAGCCCCAGGATGTGACGAGCCGACATCGAGGTGCCAAACCCCTCCGTCGATATGAGCTCTTGGGAGGGATCAGCCTGTTATCCCCGGAGTACCTTTTATCCTTTGAGCGATGTCCCTTCCATACGGAAACACCGGATCACTATGCTCTAGTTTCCTACCTGATCGACTTGTAAGTCTCCCAGTCAAGCGCCCTTATGCCATTACACTCTACCGCCGGTTACCAATCGGCGTGAGGGCACCTTTAGAAGCCTCCGTTACGCTTTTGGAGGCGACCACCCCAGTCAAACTACCCACCAAACAGTGTCCTCGCATCAGCGAGTTAGAACTCAAATAACCAAAGGGCCGTATTTCAACAGCGACTCCACAAACACTGGCGTGCCTGCTTCAAAGTCTCCGGCCTATCCTACACATCAATTACCCAAATTCAATGTTAAGCTATAGTAAAGGTTCACGGGGTCTTTTCGTCCCATCGCGGGTAATCGGCATCTTCACCGATACTACAATTTCACTGAGCTCACGGTTGAGACAGTGTCCAGATCATTACACCATTCGTGCAGGTCGGAACTTACCCGACAAGGAATTTCGCTACCTTAGGACCGTTATAGTTACGGCCGCCGTTTACTGGGGCTTCAATTCAATGCTTCTCTTGCGATGACATCTCCTCTTAACCTTCCAGCACCGGGCAGGTGTCAGGCTGTATACGTGATCTTTCAATTTTGCACAGCCCTGTGTTTTTGTTAAACAGTTGCCTGGACCTATTCTCTGCGCCCTCCCGTCACCGGGTAGGGACCCTTTATCCCGAAGTTACAGGGTCAATTTGCCTAGTTCCTTAACCGTGATTCACTCAAGCGCCTGAGTATATTCAACCCGACTACGTGTGTCCGTTTACGGTACGGGTACCTGTAAGATTAAGTTTAGCGGATTTTCTTGGGAGTATGTTTACACGCACTATTACCGTTTTCCGAGGAAATTGGTATACTGTCAGGTTCGACTCTTATCCCGGATTTGCCTGGGATAATCAACATCTACACCCTTTAACGGACTATTCCGTCAGTCCGCGGCGTTGTCACTCCTCCGTCTCCACATCACTCCTACAGGTAGTACAGGAATATTAACCTGTTCTGCCATCGGCCTCACCGTTCGGCTGAGCCTTAGGACCCGACTAACCCTGATCCGATTAGCGTTGATCAGGAAACCTTAGTCTTGCGGCGAGGGGGTTTCTCACCCCCTTTATCGTTACTTATACCTACATTTGCTTTTCCACACGCTCCAGTAAAGCTCACGCTTCGCCTTCAACGCAGAGTGGAATGCTCCCCTACCGATCCATTAGGATCCCATAGCTTCGGTAAAACACTTAATGCCCGATTATTATCCACGCCAAACTCCTCGACTAGTGAGCTGTTACGCACTCTTTAAATGAATGGCTGCTTCCAAGCCAACATCCTAGCTGTCTTAGCAATCTGACTTCGTTAGTTCAACTTAGTGTTTATTTGGGGACCTTAGCTGATGGTCTGGATTCTTCTCCTTTAGGACATGGACCTTAGCACCCATGCCCTCACTCCTGAGATAGAACTAATGCGCATTCGGAGTTTATCAAGACTTGATAGGCGGTGAAGCCCTCGCATCTTATCAGTCGCTCTACCTCACATTAGTAACTCTCAAGGCTGCACCTAAATGCATTTCGGGGAGTACGAGCTATCTCCAAGTTTGATTAGCCTTTCACCCCCACCCTCAGGTCATCCGGAAGCTTTTCAACGCTTATCGGTTCGGTCCTCCAGTTAGTGTTACCTAACCTTCAACCTGCCCAAGGGTAGATCACTTGGTTTCGCGTCTACTCCTTCCGACTATCCGCCCTGTTCAGACTCGCTTTCGCTTCGGATCCACATCTCAAGATGCTTAACCTTGCCGGAAAAAGTAACTCGTAGGTTCATTATGCAAAAGGCACGCCGTCACAGCTAAAGCTGCTCCGACCGCTTGTAGGCGCATGGTTTCAGGGACTATTTCACTCTTCTATTCGAAGTGCTTTTCACCTTTCCTTCACAGTACTGGTTCGCTATCGGTCTCTCGGGAGTATTTAGCCTTACCGGATGGTCCCGGCTGATTCACGCAGAATTCCTCGTGCTCCGCGCTACTCAGGATACCACTACGCTTCGGTTACCTTAGAATACCGGGCTATCACCGTCTATGGCACGACTTTCCAGTCGTTTCTTCTCAATAACTGTCTTGCGAGAGCGTGGTCCTACAACCCCACACATGCCGTAACATGGGTGGTTTGGGCTAATCCCCGTTCGCTCGCCACTACTAGGGGAATCATTATTTATTTTCTTTTCCTGCAGGTACTAAGATGTTTCAGTTCCCTGCGTTAGCCTCCAACCAAGTTGGATGACATTCCTTCAGAATGCCGGGTTGTCCCATTCGGAAATCTTCGGATCAAAGGTCATTTGCACCTACCCGAAGCTTATCGCAGCTTATCACGTCCTTCATCGCCTCCGAGAGCCAAGGCATCCGCCATGCGCCCTTATTTACTTTCTTTTATCGCCAGGGATCATTTCCTTTGAAAGGAGATGAACCCAATGGTTCGATATATACTTTTAGCTCTTACTAAATTTACTTTTTTCTGTACATCATGTCAAAGATCGTTTGATTACACGCAAGCATGTTAGGTTGCGGTATCGGAGTGGAGAATAACGGATTCGAACCGTTGACCCTCTGCGTGCAAGGCAGATGCTCTAGCCAGCTGAGCTAATCCCCCAATCATACAAGATAAAATATCTATCTGTTGGTAGTCCCAGGCAGAGTTGAACTGCCGACCTCTACATTATCAGTGTAGCGCTCTAACCAACTGAGCTATAGGACTGAGTTCAAACCCTTGTCTGTTTATTAGACTCGGCTTCTTTCATTTCTCTTGTTTATCTCTATCTATATTGCTATAGACGGTCGATCTATATTCTATAAATAAACAAGTACCAGTAGTACAATTTAGAACCTAGAAATGAACGTCGTTTTCAACATCACTCCAGAAAGGAGGTGTTCCAGCCGCACCTTCCGGTACGGCTACCTTGTTACGACTTAGCCCCAGTCACCAGTTTTACCCTAGGACGATCCTTGCGGTTACGTACTTCAGGTACCCCCGGCTCCCATGGCTTGACGGGCGGTGTGTACAAGGCCCGGGAACGTATTCACCGCGCCGTGGCTGATGCGCGATTACTAGCGAATCCAGCTTCACGAAGTCGGGTTGCAGACTTCGATCCGAACTGAGAGAGGATTTTGGGATTAGCATACGGTCACCCGCTAGCTGCCTTCTGTACCCCCCATTGTAACACGTGTGTAGCCCCGGACGTAAGGGCCGTGCTGATTTGACGTCATCCCCACCTTCCTCACATCTTACGACGGCAGTCTCTCTAGAGTCCTCAGCATAACCTGTTAGTAACTAAAGATAAGGGTTGCGCTCGTTATGGCACTTAAGCCGACACCTCACGGCACGAGCTGACGACAACCATGCAGCACCTTCACAGTGGTGATTGCTCACTGACATGTTTCCACATCATTCCACTGCAATTTAAGCCCGGGTAAGGTTCCTCGCGTATCATCGAATTAAACCACATGTTCCTCCGCTTGTGCGGGCCCCCGTCAATTCCTTTGAGTTTCACCGTTGCCGGCGTACTCCCCAGGTGGAATACTTAATGCTTTCGCTTGGCCGCTTACTGTATATCGCAAACAGCGAGTATTCATCGTTTACTGTGTGGACTACCAGGGTATCTAATCCTGTTTGATACCCACACTTTCGAGCATCAGTGTCAGTTGCAGTCCAGTGAGCTGCCTTCGCAATCGGAGTTCTTCGTGATATCTAAGCATTTCACCGCTACACCACGAATTCCGCCCACCTCTACTGTACTCAAGACTGACAGTATCAACTGCAATTTTACGGTTGAGCCGCAAACTTTCACAACTGACTTACCAGTCCACCTACGCTCCCTTTAAACCCAATAAATCCGGATAACGCTCGGATCCTCCGTATTACCGCGGCTGCTGGCACGGAGTTAGCCGATCCTTATTCATATAATACATACAAAACAGTATACATACTGCACTTTATTCTTATATAAAAGAAGTTTACGACCCATAGAGCCTTCATCCTTCACGCTACTTGGCTGGTTCAGGCTAGCGCCCATTGACCAATATTCCTCACTGCTGCCTCCCGTAGGAGTTTGGACCGTGTCTCAGTTCCAATGTGGGGGACCTTCCTCTCAGAACCCCTATCCATCGAAGGCTTGGTGAGCCGTTACCTCACCAACAACCTAATGGAACGCATCCCCATCCTTTACCGGAATCCTTTAATAATGAAACCATGCGGAATCATTATGCTATCGGGTATTAATCTTTCTTTCGAAAGGCTATCCCCGAGTAAAGGGCAGGTTGGATACGTGTTACTCACCCGTGCGCCGGTCGCCAGCAAAGAAAGCAAGCTTTCTTCCTGATGCCCCTCGACTTGCATGTGTTAAGCCTGTAGCTAGCGTTCATCCTGAGCCAGGATCAAACTCTTCATTGTAAAAGTATTGTTATATATCCCAATAAGGGAAAATATTAGCTCTGTTCAGGATGTCGAAAATTTATTGACGGTCATTTTTTACATACCTATATAATAAGTATTGACGGTTCTAAATTTGACTTGTACTACTTGTATTGTTTATCAATGTTTCAAAGAACTCTTCTTTTTAAATTCTGCTTCGTTTCAAAAGCGGGTGCAAAGGTAAGGGGTTTATTTTAAACTGCCAAATGTTTTGGGAAGTTTTTTTTCTCAATGCCCGTCTTTTATTTCCAAGCCTCTCTGTGCGAAAGGGAAAGAAAAGACAACCAAAGGCCCTCGCTCTGCGAATCGGACTGCAAAGATAACAACTTTTATAATAATGATCCAAATAAAAAGGAAATTATTTTTGTTATTCTGTAAGGCACGTCCTACGCCGTTGCAACATGTCAAAATTAAATGCTGTCCGTCTCTTGGAAAGCGGATGCAAAAGTAAGGCATTAGGAGATAAGAGACAAATATAAAAGGGGATTTTTTTGAAAATATTTTGAATAAAAACGTAAAGGGCTGAGGGAGAGGAAGGTTCTGATAATTGATTATGGAAAAGGGAAAGGTCGGGGAAGGAAAGGGACACATTATTATATTATATAGGGGAAATTTATAGGGGAGAGGGAAAAGAAGATTGGATGCGAAAGGGAGAAGGAGAAGTGTTTGCGGGAGGAAATTGAGGAGAAAATAGCGAATTTAACGGGAGGTAAACAGAAAATACGACGGGATTGTGACAAGGATTGAACGGGAATCAAACGGAAGTCAGATAAGAGTCAGATGGTAGTCAAACAGGGTTAAACTGAAAAGTCGGTAGGAATCAGGCGAGGATTGGACCGGAATCAAATGGAGAGTGAACGGAAATTAAACGAAAATCAGACGGGGAGTGAATGGAAATTGAGCAGAAGTCAAACAGAAATCAGACAAGGATCAAACAAGAATCAAACGGGAATTGAACGGAATCCTGCGTTAACATTGTTAATGCAGTTGGGGAAACATTTATTTCCAGGACGGAAATAACAAGGCTTCTGCTTCTAAAAGCCTTGTTATTTGGAGACAAAAGACTTGATTTAACAGGGTGTTAAATCAAGTAATAGGAAGAGAAGAAAAGAAAGGAAGAAAAGAATTGAAGATGAATACAATAGAGAGACAAGGGAGTGTTTACTGGGAAAAGGGATAAGTGCCGGACCGAAAGGGATAGTTGCGATTAGGGCAAGTATGGGGGCAGGGGATTTTAAAAGCAAGGTTGGGAATGGAAGCGGGAGGAGCTTACTATTAAAACCCACAGGACATTGGGTAGTGTAAAATGAAGTAAGTATAGTTGTGATCAGAGCAGGTATGGATGCAATCAGAGCAGGTATAGGTGCAATTAAAGCAAGTGCCGGTGCAATCCGGAAGAACATTTGCGATCAGGAAGGTTTCATTATAAAGTATTTTCATAAGCAAAATTTAGGGTAAAAACAGGAGAAGCCTACCTTTCAAACCAAAGGCATGTTGGTTTAAAGCCAAGGGGTGTTGTTGGCTTAAAAGGTAAGGAGTCTTGGTTTTAAAGATAAAAGGATGGCTGTGTAAAGAGGTTATAGGGGTATTTTTAGGGAAATAGAGAGCTGCTCAAAGAAAGAAAGAAAGAGAATAAGGAGATGTATAGATTTGAGAAGAGACTATACAGGATTCAAGTATAAAACCTGAATCCTGAAGTTTTCTATTTACACAAAATTCTGGACAGTGCCAGACTATATGAATCAACCTTAGCCTACTCTATAAACCACACTCACCCACTCCTTGTCCCTATGCCTAATCGTTTTGCATCAATCATCCCCATTATAGCATTAACAACATAGAAAAGTTCCCTCCACTGAAATAATGTTTAGCCCGATACAGATAATGATGTTTGAATCATCTTGAAGTAGAAACTTATTTCTCCATTCCGTCCATTACAACTCAAGCTGAAATAGCCACCGCTTGTATGTAAGCATTATACAAACCAGCTAAATATCTCCAAACAAGTTACAATAAATATCTTTCTATAAAAGTTTTGCCTCCTATTCATTAAAAGTTCAGGTTAACAACAGAAAAAGAATCATAACTGGGACCAAAGGCAATCTTTTCAGGTTCTACAACGATTTCGTTTCATCTTTTTTTCGTATTTTTGTCCCAATATGCATGCTTCTGCAAGGATAGCAAAGACGAATAAAAAAATAATGAGAGTAATTGATTTAATACATAGCAACGAAAAAACAGCTTTCTCTTTCGAAATACTCCCTCCTTTAAAGGGTACGGGCATCGAGAAGTTGTACCAAACCATAGATACCTTACGTGAGTTCGACCCAAAGTATATCAACATCACCACTCATCGCAGTGAGTATGTATATCGGGATTTAGGCAACGGACTTTTTCAGCGCAACCGCCTGAGAAGACGTCCGGGAACCGTAGCTGTAGCTGCTGCCATCCAGAATAAATACAACATCACAGTAGTACCCCACATTTTGTGTAGCGGGTTTACACAGGAAGAGACAGAATATGTACTGCTCGACCTTCAGTTCCTGGGTATTACAGATCTATTAGTGCTTCGTGGCGATAAAGCCAAACATGAAACCGTGTTTACTCCTGAGGGAGACGGACATCATCATGCTTTGGATCTACAGCAACAAATCAATAACTTCAACAAAGGTATTTTTGTAGACGGATCGGAGATGAAAGTGACTAATACTCCTTTCTCATACGGTGTGGCTTGCTATCCGGAAAAGCATGAAGAAGCTCCTAATATCGATATGGATATCTATTGGTTGAAGAAGAAAGTGGAAGCCGGTGCAGAATATGCCGTTACCCAACTGTTTTACGATAACAAAAAGTACTTTGAATTCGTAGAAAAGGTACATCAGGCAGGTATCGACATCCCTATCATCCCGGGTATTAAGCCCTTTAAAAAGATATCACAACTGAATATGGTGCCTAAAACGTTCAAGGTAGACCTTCCGGAAGAGTTGACCAAGGAAGCACTGAAGTGCCAAACCGATGAGGAAGCCCGTCAGGTAGGCATCGAATGGTGCATCAGCCAATGCAAAGAGTTGATGGCAGCCGGTGTGCCCAGTATCCATTTCTACTCCATCGGAGCAGTGGACAGTATCAAAGAAGTAGCCAAAGCAATTTACTAAGCCATGTTTTTCAGAGACGTCATCGGACAAGAAGAGGCCAAGTATCGACTGATACAAGAAGTCAGCGAAGGACGCATCCCCCATGCCCAGCTTTTTTGTGGGCCCGAAGGGGTAGGCAAGTTTCCGCTGGCACTGGCCTATGCACGCTATCTGAGTTGCACCAATCGTAGTGACACTGATGCTTGCGGAGTCTGTCCGTCATGTGTGAAATTCAATAAGCTGGTTCACCCGGATGTTCATTTCGTCTTTCCGGTAGTAAAAAACGGGAGAAGCGATGACTACATTGTAGAATGGAGAAAATTGGTGTTAAACAATCCCTATTTTACCATCAATCATTGGCTGAACGAAATAAATGCAGAAAATGCACAGGCCGTAATCTACACCAAAGAGAGTGATGAGATCATGAAAAAGCTCAGCCTTAAATCCAGCGAGGGCGGATTTAAGATTACACTCCTCTGGCTGCCGGAAAAGATGCAACAGGCTTGTGCCAACAAGTTATTGAAACTGCTGGAAGAACCACCCGAAAAGACAATCTTCCTTTTGGTTTCGGAGGCTCCCGATTTAATTCTCCAAACGATATTGAGCCGCACACAACGCTTCAATCTACGTAAAATTGAGGAAGAGTGTATGGCCGAGGCTTTACAAAGCAAATACGGGGTCCAGCAGGCAACCAGTATTTCGATCGCCCACCTAGCCAACGGAAACTTTATCAAAGCCCTCGAGACGATTCACCTGAATGAAGAGAACCAGTTGTTTTTCGAACTGTTTGTCAGTTTGATGCGACTCTCTTACCAACGGAAAATCCGGGAAATGAAATTATGGAGTGAACAAGTGGCAGGCATGGGACGCGAACGCCAGAAAAATTTTCTGGAATACTGCCAACGAATGATCCGGGAGAATTTTATCTACAACCTACACCGGAAAGAGTTGACTTATATGACATTAGAAGAACAGAACTTCGCTACACGGTTTGCCCCTTTTGTCAACGAACGAAATGTAATGGGCATCATGGATGAACTGAGTGAAGCTCAAAAACATATTGAACAGAACGTAAATGCTAAAATGGTATTTTTCGACTTCTCGCTGAAGATGATCGTACTGTTAAAGCAATAACTTTAAAATAAAGTATATGGAATTTAAACTGCATAATGGGAGCGGAGGTCTTTGTTGTAAAAGCTGTTCCCGACAAGATAAAAAACTAAATACCTATGATTGGCTGGCCGACATACCAGGCAATGCAGAGGAGAGTGATATGGTAGAAGTTCAATTTAAGAACACCCGTAAAGGCTACTACCGTAACAGTAACAAAATCAAATTGGAGAAAGGCGATATCGTAGCTGTAGAAGCTACTCCGGGACACGATATTGGTACTGTCACCCTGACAGGACGATTAGTCCCCCTCCAGATGAAAAAGGCAAACTTTAAACAGGATGCCGAAATCAAGCGTATCTACCGCAAAGCAAAAGCTGTAGATATGGAGAAATATGAAGAAGCAAAAGCCAAAGAACATACCACAATGATTCGTGCACGGCAGATAGCAGCCAGTCTGAATCTGGATATGAAAATTGGTGATGTAGAATATCAAGGAGACGGCAATAAAGCTATCTTTTATTATATCGCCGACGAACGCGTAGACTTCCGCCAATTGATTAAAGTACTGGCCGAAGCTTTTAGAGTACGTATCGAAATGAAGCAAATCGGTGCACGGCAGGAAGCCGGACGCATCGGAGGTATCGGCCCTTGCGGACGTGAGTTATGCTGTGCCACCTGGATGACCAGTTTTGTATCCGTATCAACCAGTGCAGCAAGGTATCAGGACATTTCACTGAATCCTCAAAAGTTGGCCGGACAGTGTGCCAAGTTAAAATGTTGCCTGAACTATGAAGTGGACTGCTATGTAGAAGCACAAAAACGTCTGCCCTCAAGAGAAATCGAACTGGAAACCAAAGACGGAACCTATTACTTCTTCAAAGCAGATATCCTCAGTAATCAGATTTCGTATTCAACCGACAAAAACTTTGCAGCAAACTTAGTGACCATTAGCGGAAAACGTGCATTCGAAGTGATAGGGCTGAACAAAAGAGGTATTAAACCGGACAGTCTGTTGGAAGCCGAACGCAAACCGGAACCTAAAAAGCCTGTTGATTTGCTGGAGCAGGAAAGCTTGACGCGTTTCGACCGTGACCGCCGCCGTAACGCCAAAGACGGAAATGGAAAGGACGAAGGCGGAAACGGAAACCGGAAAAAGAAAAAGAAGAATAATAACAACCGCCCGCAACAAGCTGCCAATGGCGAAACACAGAGTTCACAGTCCACTCCGATTAATGCACAGGAGAACAACGGTTCTCAGCCTGTACAAAACCAACAGCGTACACGTGGTGAACGTCCGAAAAACAATAATCGCAACAACAACCAACCACGTAAAAATAATGAGTCTCGTGAACCGCGTAACAACGAGAACCGGGAAACGCGTAAAAACGAACCCCGTGAACAGCGCCCTCCTCGCGAACCACGCGGACCGCGCAACAATGAACAACCTAAACATATCGAGAAAGCTCAGGAAAATGAAAAGCCTGCTCAAGAATAGCATTTGCATGCTCCTTACCACATGGGTTCTGACTGCATGTGACGAAAATACTGTGTATCACTCTTACCAATCCACTCCCCCGGATGGATGGAAGAAGAGTGATACACTCTTTTTCAACGTGCCTCTAAAAGATTCCCTAGCCAACCTGCGACTGTCCGTTGGTGTACGCAACAGCAGTAACTACCCTTATCAGAACCTGAATATCCTCATCCATTATAATCTGGAAGATTCAACTGTATGGAAGACAGATACCCTGAAGTTTATACTGACTGACCGGGAAGGCAAATGGACAGGAACCGGCTGGGGAAGTCTCTACCAATCGGCACTCCCTTTGAAGGACTGCTTTGTTAAACATCCCGGCAACTATACTTTCAAGATAGTACACGAAATGAAGAATGAACAACTAACCGGGATCAGTGATGTGGGATTGAAAATAGAACATTTATAGCCGTCTGCTACGCCCCGCATCGATACGCAGAAAGATAAAAAGCAGAATCGTAAATCCCCATAAAGATGACCCGCCATAACTAAAGAAAGGCAACGGAATACCGATTACAGGGGTCAGACCAAGTACCATTCCGATGTTAATAAACAAATGAAACAGGAAAATGCTCACAACCGAATAGCCATAAACCCGCCCGAAAGTAGAAGTCTGCCGCTCTGACGTCGCTATAAGACGGAGTATCAATGCCAAGAAAAGCAAAAGAACGGCTGCCGAACCAACAAACCCCTGTTCTTCACCCACAGTACAGAAAATGAAATCGGTATCTTGTTCGGGCACATATTTCAACTTGGTTTGTGTACCATTCAGAAAACCTTTACCCGTCAACCCTCCGGAACCAATCGCAATCTTCGACTGGTTAACGTTGTAACCGGCTCCGGCCAAGTCCTCTTCCATCCCCAACACCACTTTTATACGAATCTGCTGATGAGGTTCAAGAATGTTGTCGAACACATAATCACTTGAATAAAGAAAACCGATAGAACCCAAAGCAAACAATCCGATCAAAAGATAGGCACGTTGCCGTTCGCTCAAAGATAAGTAAAGTAGATAACCTATGGTCACCACACAAAGCCCCCACTCCACCCAAACCAAATTGAATGGAGAGAGATACTCAGAAACGAGATAAGCGATCAGCAGCACAAGCAAACTACCGCCTATCATATTCCGTACAGGTTCCCACTTTTTCCTATACACCCAAACCATGGAACCGGCAAATAAAAGTATCATCAACAACACGGCAAACTCTCCGATAGGCGTAGGCGTATCGGCTATAAATACCTGATCGAAACGAATACCGACCACAAAATAGACTACGGCACATACTCCCGAAAACAAAACTACTCCAGGCATACCCTCGCGATATAGCACCAAGAAGAAGGCAAGATAGACCAATGCCGAACCGGTTTCTTTCTGCAAAATAATCAGCAACATCGGAAGTAAAATAAAAGCTACCAAGGGTAAAAAGCACTTCCACTTCTTGATATTAAATGAATAGGCATTCATAAACTTTGCCAGAGCCAAAGCTGTGGCAAATTTTGCAAACTCCGCCGGCTGCAGACTGACCGGACCTAATATTAACCACGAACGGGAACCTTTCGTATCGGGTGCAATAAAAATGGTTACGATCAACAGAAGAATCATACCTATATATATCAGGTATGCAAACATATCGTACATTCGTTCTTCAAGCATCAGGAGTATAAAACCAAGCCCAAAGGAACAGATAATCCACACAAACTGCCTACCGGCACGTGTTGAAAAGTCCAGAAAGTCACGATCACCATAATCATAACTGGCACCGCACACACTAAACCATCCACCGATTATAAGGAGCAGGTAAATGACGATCGTTACCCAATCCAATGTTTTCCATAAACTAACGCTCCTCGTTTCCATACATAATCACTCTATTACTATATTCTTCTGCACGTATCTCATTCTCCGGAGAGAGTTTCCCTTTTAAATATTGTTCCATCATCAATGCTCCGATCGGTACTCCGTAGACTGCGCCAAAACCACCATTCTCAACATATACGGCGATGGCTATCTTTGGGTTATTCATGGGAGCAAATCCCATAAAAACGGAGTGGTCATGTCCTCGGTTCTGCGCCGTACCGGTTTTGCCACATACTTCAACGTCCGGTAAAATGGCTCCTGCTACCCGGCAAGTACCTCCTGTGACCGCAGCACGCATGCCTGTAACCACATCTTCATAGTGCTTCCGGTCGATAGAGGTTTTTCTGGGAACCCGATAGAGGCTGTCGAGCTGTTCATCTTGAATTTCCTTCACAATATGTGGAGTAATAAAATGTCCCCGATTGGCTATTGTCGCACCCAAATTGGCTATCTGCAAAGGAGTTGCCAGAATCTCTCCCTGGCCAATTGCGATACTGATCACCGTCAACCCATTCCAACGTCCACGATAGGCCTTGTCATAAAACTGAGCATTAGGAATCAATCCCCGCTTCTCACCCGGTAAATCCACCCCGAGTTTATAGCCAAAACCCTGAGACACCATGTGGTCTTTCCATACAGTAATGGCATTTTGTGAGGAGCCATACTTGCGATCGCCAAACATCCGGAACAAGCCCCAACAAAAATAAGAGTTACACGAAGTCGCAATGGCCGGTATTAGCGGCAACGGCGAACCATGGGCATGACATCCCACATGCAAACTCCCGTAATTGAACCCATGAGCACAAGGGAAAGCCGGCGTATTGGTCTGAATAATCCCTTCTTGTAAGAAAGTCAGCGCTTGTGCCGTTTTAAACGTCGATCCCGGAGGATATACTCCCATAATCGAACGGTTTAACAAAGGTTTCATCGGATCTCTCTGGAGCATCAAGTGGTTCTTTCCGCGCTGACGGCCAATCATCAGTCTCGGATCAAAATCGGGTGAAGAAACCATGCAAAGTATTTCTCCCGTCTCCGGTTCGATAGCAACAATACTCCCGATTTTATTTTTCAACAAGCGTTCTCCCAACATCTGGAGATCGATATCGATTCCGAGCTTCAGGTTCTTTCCGGGTATCGGACGCTTATCATACTTTCCATCCATATAATGTCCCTGTATACGTCCATGCGCATCCCTCAACAATACCTCAACGCCCTTTTCACCCCGTAAATAAGATTCATATGATTTTTCAATACCCTGTTTCCCGATATAGTCTCCCCGGATGTAGTAATCATCATTTTCGATGTCTTTCATTGATACTTCACCAATATCACCAAGCACATGGGCAGCGGAGTTATAGCTATATTGACGAATGGTACGTCGCTGGATATAGAATCCGTGAAACTTAAATAGCTTCTCCTGAAATACGCCACATTCTTCTGCCGAAAGTTGAGACATGAATACCTGATTGGTATAGCGTGAATAACCGGGATTCCTGCGACGATCTTTCATATCGCTCATTATCTTCAGAAACTGTGCACGAGTGATATTCAGCGTCTGGCACAAGTCGAGTGTATCGAGGTTCTCAACTTCCTTCGGCACCATTGTTATATCATACGCAGGCTGATTAAACACTAACAGTTTATCATTCCGGTCGTACATTGCCCCACGTGACGGGTACTGAATCTTATTCAGGAAAGCATTACTGTCGGCATTTTTTTTATAGTCATCAGTAGCTATCTGGAGAGAAAACAGACGCAGCAGATAAATCAGGACAATAGCCAATGCTACTCCGCCGATCACATATTTCCGTTTCTCTAAAACATAATCTTTTGCCATACCTATCTCCTCACTCCTTCAACAGCCATAATACAGGTTATAGTCAAAATGGTGCTCGACACCACCCTTAACAGCAATAACGGTATGCTGGTAAATGAGAAGAACTCAAGAGTCAGTAACATAAAATGGTGAACAAAGACACTTACCACCAAATATTTAAGGAAAGAAGCAATTCCCATACTTTTCAGCGAAGGTACGATACTATCCAAAGTATCTCGAGGCGTAAACAAGCGAAGAAACAACGGACGTAGAAAAGCCAGTAGTACTGTCGCCGCCGCATTCATACCCGGGGTATTAGAAAAGATATCGATGGCAAGCCCCATACAGAAACCCCATACCATCAATTCGTTTCGGGAAGTACCGGAGTTAAATTTTAATATAAAATAAACGTATAGAAAAGGAGTAGCCACACCGGCTATGTGCACATTATTCAAGATCAGCACCTGAAGTAATATCAGACCGACAAACCATCCTACTCTATGTATATAGTTGATAATCATTGCGCCAAACTCTTTTGTTCCAACTCTTTTTGCTCTCTCTGACCAGTTCTTGCAATCACACGCACCTCACTCACCTTACCAAAATCCGTTGCCAGTTTTACCTTCAACAGATAGGAAAGACCATCATTCGAATCGGCCATATCATCTACCGTACCAATCATAATACCTTCAGGAAAAACCGTGGAATAACCACTGGTCACAACTGTATCTCCCAAATTGAATTCGGCATGACGAGGCAAATCTTTCAAATAAGCATACCGGGCATCTCCATATTCCCACTTCAGGTAACCGAAATACTCACTACCCACAATTTTACAACTAATGCTGGATTTGCTGTTCAACACCGAAATCACCCGGGAATAGTGAGAAGAAGTTTCATATACGATGCCGACCACCCCATTACCGTCGACCACGCCCATTTCAGGACGGATGCCATCCTTCGATCCCCGATTCAGAGTGATGTAGTTATCTACCAGATTGAGACTGTTATTGATAACCCGGGCTTTGAAGATTTCATAGTCTGTATCCGACAAGTTTCGGATACTATTCAGCTCGGTTGAGTCAGAGAGATGTTTTACTAATGCATTCTCCAGATTGCGGTTCTGCTGCTCCAACTCCATGATGCGATCCAATAAATCCTCATTGACCGACTTCAGATGGAAATAAGAAGTTATTCCACCGGATACTTCATATACTTTGCCGGCAACTACATTGGCCGAACTGAAATAAACACTGTGTTGGTAGTGATTAAAGCGAAATAACAAAACAAAACTGATCACCTCCAACAGAATGAAGAGGAACCAGTGATTATATTTCAAAAGAAAGTTCAGTAAATTCCGCATAAAGACATATAAGTTACAAACTACGATCTACGAGCCACAAGTTCGTGCAGCAACTTACGCAACTGCCTCTCACTTATAGCTCGTAAACCGTAGTCAATTATTTATCTCATCAAGAATGAGAAACGGTCTACATTCTTCAATGCAACCCCTGTACCTTTAGCTACTGCATGCAACGGGTCTTCTGCAATGTGGAAAGGAATATTTATCTTATCAGTCAGACGTTTGTCCAAGCCACGAAGCAGCGCTCCACCACCGGCCAAATAGATTCCATTATGCACAATATCGGCATACAGTTCAGGAGGTGTATTCTCTAACGCACTCAGAATAGCTGTTTCTATCTTCGAGATTGATTTCTCAAGACAGTGTGCCACTTCCTGGTAGCATACCGGAACTTCCATCGGAAGTGCAGTGATACGGTTCGGTCCGTGAACGATATAATCTTCAGGAGCATCCTCACCCAGTTCGGTCAAAGCAGCACCCACATTTATCTTAATACGTTCGGCCATACGCTCACTGACTTTCACGTTATGCTGACGGCTCATGTATTCCTGAATATCGGCAGTCAGATCATCTCCCGCTATACGAATAGAGTTGTTCGAAACAATACCTCCCAATGAAATTACAGCAATCTCGGTAGAACCACCACCTATATCAACAATCATGTTTCCTTCCGGTGCTTCTACATCAATACCGATACCGATAGCCGCAGCCATAGGTTCAAATACCAGATAGACATCACGTCCGCCGGCATGTTCGGCAGAGTCACGGACAGCACGAAGTTCAACTTCCGTACTACCCGAAGGCACTCCGATCACCATACGAAGCGATGGAGAGAAAAGGCGGTTACGAGTATTTACCTGTTTGATCAGTCCGCGCATCATCTGCTCGCAAGCATAGAAGTCGGCAATCACTCCGTCGCGCAACGGGCGGATGGTACGAATATTCTCGTGCGTCTTTTCGTGCATCAGCTTGGCCTTTTCACCTACAGCAATCATCTTGTCTGTCCGACGGTCAAGGGCCACCACCGAAGGCTCATCTACTACAATCTTACCACCGGTAATAATGATAGTATTGGCCGTACCGAGGTCCATTGCTATTTCTTGTGTAAAAGAGAATAATCCCATAATGAATAAATTTCTAATGCGTCAATATACCAGTGTGCCCATAACGGGTTGTCCGGCATACAACAAGTTTTTAATTAGTGCTTAAAGTGGCGGATACCCGTTGTAACCATTGCCATACCATGTTCGTTGCAATAGTCAAATGTCAACTGGTCTTTCACCGAACCGCCCGGCTGGATCACAGCTGTCACACCTTCCTTATCCGCAATTTCCACACAATCGGGGAAAGGGAAGAAAGCATCCGATGCCATCACCGCACCCTGCAAATCGAAACCAAACGACTTAGCTTTTTCGATAGCTTGTTTCAGTGCATCCACACGTGAAGTCTGTCCCACACCGCTTGCCAGCAATTGTTTTCCTTTGGCCAAAACAATGGCATTCGACTTACTGTTTTTTACTATTTTATTAGCAAACAGCATATCTTCTACCTCTTCCGGTGTCGGAGCTTTATCAGTTACCGTTTTCAGGTCTGCAGTTGTTTCAATATTCAAGTCTCTGTCCTGAACCAATACACCATTCAATAAAGAACGGAATTGCTTTCTCGGCAATTTAGCCTCTTTACGAACCAAAATGATACGATTCTTTTTCTGTCCCAGAATTTCGAGTGCATCTACATCGTAATCAGGAGCAATCACAACTTCAAAGAAGATTTTATTGATCTCTTCCGCTGTCTCTTTATCAATAACCGCATTCGTGATCAGCACCCCCCCAAAGGCAGATACCGGATCACCGGCCAACGCGTCTTTCCATGCTTCGAGTACAGTAGGACGAGAAGCCAGCCCACAAGCATTATTATGCTTCAGAATAGCAAATGTGACATCGTCAAACTCATCGATCAAATCGACAGCGGCATTGATGTCAAGCAGGTTGTTATAAGAGATCTCTTTTCCATGAATCTGATCGAACATCTCATCCAGGTTTCCATAGAAATATCCCTTCTGATGTGGATTTTCGCCATAACGCAACGTCTTCTGGCTATTGGCAGAGCAACGGAAAGCAGAACCCTCTTCAGCATCAAAATAGTTGAAGATAGCCGAATCATAGTGTGAAGATACGGCAAATGCCTCTTTAGCCATCCAACGACGTTCTTCAAGAGAAGAAGTGGCCCCGTGCTCCATCAACATATCGAGCAAAGGTTTATATTGAGCTTGTGAAGCAACAATAATTACGTCATTGAAGTTTTTGGCAGCGGCACGAATCAAAGAGATTCCGCCTATATCAATTTTTTCGATAATAGCAGCCTCATCAGCACCCGAAGCAACAGTCGCTTCAAACGGATAGAGGTCTACAATAACCAGGTCGATTTCAGGGATTTCATATTTCTCAATCTGCTGGATGTCTTGTTCCAGTCCACGGCGGCAAAGAATTCCTCCGAATATTTTCGGATGCAGCGTCTTCACTCTACCACCCAAAATAGAAGGATACGAAGTCAAATCTTCGACAGCCTTACAGGGATAGCCCAGCGATTCAATAAACTGACGAGTTCCGCCTGTTGACAGGAACTCTACTCCTTCTTCGTGCAGTTTGGTAATGATTTCATCCAAACCTTCTTTGTGATAAACCGATACCAAAGCGGTTTTTATTCTTTTAGACTCAGACATTGATTTGCTTATTAAGTATTTGGTGCGCAAAGTTACGAAATATTGTTTATCGTACGTAATAAATAAGGTGTGAATTATTAATAAAAAAGCGCTGACTCACAATTGAATGAGTCAGCGCCATTTTTACTTTTATTTTATTTGCAACAATCTATTACCAAATTGACACCCGCTTATCTACCGGCAAGTACATCGGATCTTTTTCAGTAATATTGAAAGCTTCATACCATGCACCGATTTGAGGCAGTGCTCCATCTACACGCCATTTACCCAACGAATGCGGATCGGTCTTCGTACGCTTCAGGATTTCTTCAGGACGGATGTTTCCGGCCCACACATTGGCATAAGACAAGAAGAAGCGCTGTTCGGGTGTAAATCCGTTTTCAATTTTCAACGGAGCCGCAGCCGTCGCTTTTTTGAATGCCTGATATGATACCTGAAGTCCACCGTGATCGGCAATATTTTCGCCTAAAGTAAACTCTCCATTGGCATGAACACCGGGAGCTACTTCAATACTGTCGAAGAAGTTAGCCATCACCGCCGCACGAGCCTCAAAGTTCTTGGCATCTTCTGCCGTCCACCAATCTTTCAAGTTACCATCCTTATCATACTGACGACCCTGATCATCAAATCCATGGGTCATTTCATGTCCGATAACTACACCAATCGCTCCATAATTGAAGGCATCATCCGCATTCATATCAAAGAAAGGATATTGAAGTATACCGGCCGGGAAACAGATCTCATTCGTCGTTGGATTGTAATATGCATTTACTGTCTGCGGAGTCATATACCACTCGTCCTTATCGACCGGTTTACCATATTTGCCGATCATCTCGTTGTAACTCCACTGGTTGGCACGCTCAATGTTGGCCCAATATGAATCATCCTTTATTTCCAGAGAAGAGTAGTCTTTCCACTTATCCGGATACCCGATCTTGACATGGAAAGTCGCCAGTTTTTCAAGTGCTTTTTCTTTGGTCTCTTCACCCATCCAGCTCAGCCCCTTGATGCGCTCTCCCAAAGATTCCTGCAAATTCTTGACCAGCGCTACCATACGCTCCTTAGCCGCAGCAGGGAAATACTTCTCTACATACATCTGTCCGACAGCCTCGCCCAATGAACCATCAACAGTGCTGACAGCACGCTTCCAACGAGGTTGCATCTCTTTCTTACCCGACATGGTACGGCCATAGAAATCAAAATCCTGGGCTATAAAGTCGTCACTCAGATAGTTGGCAGCCGAATTGATCAGATTCCACTGCAAGTACAAAATCTGCTCCTCGAGTGATACCGTATCGATGATGGCATTCACCTCCTTCAATGCATCAGGCTGACCAATATTAACTTCTTTCAGGTTATTCAGTCCGGCAGTTGAGAAAAATACATCCCATGCAAAAGAAGGATACTCTTTTTGCAATTCTTCCAAAGTCTTCTTATTATAGTTGGCATGCGGATCACGCAATTCTACTTGCGAACGTGCCGACCGGGCCAGGCGAGTCTCGATATTCATCACTGCTTTCACAGCTTTCCGGGCAGTAGCTTCATCATATCCGGCCAGTTGGAACATCTTACTTACATGCTGCTGGTATTTATCACGAATTTCTTTCGTCTGCGCATCATCCTCCAAATAATAATCCCGTTCGCCCATGCCCAGGCCACCTTGCATGGTATGCACCATATTTTCATTGCTATTCATGTCATCAGCACTGACATACAGAATGAAGTACGGATACATCCCTCTCTTCTGCATTTCTACAATCAACGGATAGATTTCAGCTTTATCTTTGATGGCACCTATTTTCTCCAGTTCGGGTTTAATGGGAGCAGCGCCTTCCTTATTCAGTTTTACGCTGTCCATAGCTATATTATAAAGTTCACCGACTTTCTGTGCAATGCTGCCGGCTTCATGTTTTTCGGCAGCCAGCCCTTCAATCAGTCCACGCAACTGCTGACGGTTGTTTTCGGCGAGCATATCGAATGAACCGAAACGTGAATACTCATCTGTCAGAGGATGGTTTTTCATCCATCCGCCACAAGCATACTGATAAAAACTGGTGCCCGGCAGGGCAGTTGTGTCAAGGTTGGCAAGGTCAATGCCGGACGTAAGTACGGCCTCTTTCTTACTGTTGCATCCTGTTGCCATACAACAGATTGCAAGAATTGGTAAATACTTAATTACTTTCATACACTTAATAAACTATTATTTTTCATTCATCTCTTCCAACTCCATCGAAACGCGCTCCCACTCTTCCACCGTATGGTCAAGTTGCTGTTTCAGTTTTTGGTGTTGTTCATATAGCGACATGTCCGAAGCACCATCGGGCGTAGCCATCTTTTCTTCAAGAATAGCAATAGCCGACTCTGTCTGTTCGATAGCAGCTTCACAGTCTGCTACCAGGCGCTCCAGTTTCTTTATTTTTTTATTGAGTTCTTTTTGAGCCTCGTATGATAACTTATTCTCGGATATTCCTTCTTCGGCTCCTTCCTCTTTCTTACCGTTTGCGGGCGAGGCGGATGACGGATTCGCCTTCTGAAGTTCATTCAGGTTCTCTATTTTCTTCTTTTGAAGAAAATCATAGATACCTCCCAAATGCTCTTTCACCACGCCACCACCAAACTCATATACTTTAGTCGCAAGTCCATCCAAAAAATCACGGTCATGACTAACTATAATCACCGTTCCGTCAAACTCTCGGATAGCCTCTTTCAGCACATCCTTCGAACGCATATCCAAATGATTGGTAGGCTCGTCGAGAATCAGGAAGTTGACAGGTTCCAAAAGCAACTTTATCATTGCCAGACGTGTACGCTCACCTCCCGAAAGCACTTTCACCTTCTTATCCGATGCCTCTCCACCAAACATAAAGGCTCCCAGAATATCACGTATTTTCAGACGGATATCTCCCACTGCCACCCGGTCGATAGTATCGAAGACCGTTAGATTCTCATCCAACATCTGTGCCTGGTTCTGGGCAAAATATCCAATCTGCACATTGTGCCCCAGTGTAAGTTTACCCTCATAATCAATCTCACTCATGATACACTTCACAAGGGTAGACTTACCTTCACCGTTCTTTCCTACAAAGGCCACTTTTTCACCACGATTAATGGTCAGGTTGACATCATGGAAAACAACGTGTGCCCCATAGGCCTTTTTCACGTCTTCGCAGATCACCGGGTAGTTTCCGCTACGGCTGGAACAGACAAACTTTAATCTCAATGCGGAGTTATCCACTTCGTCAACCTCAATCCGTTCTATCTTTTCCAGTTGCTTCATGCGGCTCTGCACCTGCACAGCCTTCGTTGCTTTGTAACGGAAGCGCTCGATAAACGCCTCTGTATCCTCAATCTGTTTCTGCTGATTCTCATAAGCACGCAACTGCTGCTCACGACGCTCCTGACGCAAAACGATATACTCATCATATTTCACTTTATAATCGTATATCTGCCCACAAGTAATTTCGATGGTACGAGTGGTTACATTGTTTAAAAAGGCCCGGTCATGGCTGACCAGCACCACTGCATTGGCACGGGTAGAGAGGAAAGTCTCCAGCCATTGGATACTCTCGATGTCCAAATGGTTGGTCGGCTCGTCAAGAAGCAGCACATCCGGTTTCCTGAGCAGAAGTTTGGCCAGTTCGATTCTCATACGCCATCCTCCGGAAAACTCACTGGTCGGACGATTAAAATCTTCCCGGCTGAATCCCAATCCTATCAGCGTACGCTCTATCTCCGCATGAAAGTTAGTGCCTCCCATCATCAGGAAGCGGTCATTCTCATGCGTGAAACGGTCTATTAGTTTATGATACTCTTCCGAATCATAATCGGTTCGGTCAGCCAATTCCTGATTCATGCGTTCCAGGTCGGCCTGTAATTCAAAAATATGTTCAAATGCCAATTCCGCCTCTTCCATCACGGTATGGTTATCGGCAAGAATCATCACCTGTGGCAAATAGCCGATCGTTACATCACGCGGAATAGCTATAACACCTCGTGTAGGACTTTGCAATCCGGCCAAGATCTTCAACATAGTTGATTTCCCGGCACCGTTTTTACCCACCAGGGCTATTCGATCTTTTTTATTAATGACATAACTAACGTCCTCAAACAATGGTGTGGCGTTAAATTCTACTGTTAATCCTTCTACTGAAATCACTTCTTTCTATAAATAAGGGAATTGAGGCAGCAAAGATACTCATTTATACAGACTGCGAAAAAAGAAACGGAATAAATATACACCCCCTCTAAAACTGAAAGCCAAACAGACATACACTACAAAACACGATGAAATGATCTACCTCACAATGATCATTCATGTAGCAGTATGAGACAGAACAGAAAGACAACACCCGATTACTCTAAATATACTGATAAAAAGACTTATTATTCATTACCTAAAGTCCGAGTCAAATTTATCAACTTTCCATCTGGTGTGATTCCCTGAACAACAAGAGTCAGTCGACCCTGTTTCGGATTACCGAACTCCAAATGAGAAGCCGCTTTATCAAGCAGAAGATCCGGTGACCAGTATATTGTTCTGAAACTATTCCCACCGTTATTTATTGCACCATAAACAACCGGATAAGAAGGCGAATAAGACTCACGCTTCACCTGATATCCTATGGGACGAATTATCCTAAAATTGGATGCTTTCTTACCAACAGTACCTAAACCTGATTTTGTACTAATCAAAATAGCGCCATTCGATGCTTTAGATCCGATATATGCCATCTGAGCGGCATCTTTTACCAACTCGATGGATTCAACTATGGATACAGGGATACCGACAAGTTCGGAATAAGAAGTTTCCAGCCCATCTACCATTAACAGAGCCGGAGGAGGAGTAGAACTTCTTCCTGCACGCAACCGTGTTATATAAAAGAAATCTCCTGAGTTCGAATCGACTGCCCACCCTACTCCGGGAGTATTAATCAACAAATCTTTAGTAGATGAATAAGGCGAAAGAGTCATTTCGTCCACATGATAAGTCTTATTCCAATCGGAGTGAGCCATTAAAGATTCGATTGCATACTGTTTCTTTTTCTCAATCTTTTTAGTGGAAACAACAACTTCGTCTAAATATTGCTCCATGGAAAAAGGGGCGGTAGAAGGTCGTTGAAACACATTCGCACTGGTCGGAGAAGGATCATTACCGGATTGTTCGGAAACAACCGGTTCATCCATCTCTGCACGAAACCAATCCGCATAAACGGGAAGAGAAGAATGTACAGAAGGAACGGAATCCCGATCGACCAACAGCGCCACATCTGTACCTCCCTTTTTCTTACGCGCCTGAAGAAGGAAATGCGTACCCCGGGGGAAGGAAAGACTGTCGAAACGGAAACAGCCCGAAGCATCACTCGTCGTCTGACGCATAATCTTTTTATCGAAAGAGAATAAAGTGACAACCGCATCAACGATACACTTCTTTTCCGAATATTCGGAAACCACCTTGCCACTGACACACTGACTACGCTCCACCGGAAAGAAACCGTAATCCGGAACAAGGCTGTATTTCACCCAGCCCTGAGTCAGCATCAACAAGTCCAACAGATACGAGGTACGGGAGTCATCACCGGAAAAATAGAAAGAGGGAGCCTCAACATAGCCCTGAAGGTCAGAACTCAGAAGAAAAGAAGAAAGGATATTTACCGTGGTATCCTGAAGAGCATAGCGGTCGTCGGTGACCGAAACAGAAAGGGTACCGCCCAACGGCTCACCCGAGGAATCACGAAGCCCCAAGCTGACATCCCAAAACGAACGTCCCTTCTCTTCTTTCAAACGAGCCGAGAAATCAACGTCGGCACGCACGGAAGGACTCTGATTGAAAGCGGTACGACCACTTATAGGAACGCCCGAACCATCCAACAAAACAAAACGGAGTACACCCGGAGGCAGCGGAGAACGGGGAAGCCGCAAAGGCCTGGAACCGGAGAAAGCCGCATGCAAAAGAATACTATCCCGATATTCCACACGAAGGGAATGACCCGGAGACGGAGAAACACCTGAATTCAAACGCACCAGAAAGTCATCCTTACGGACATCGACACGGAGGCTGACGGCAGAAGGATCTGCCGGAGGTAATGGAAAGCGAAGCTCCATCCCCTCATGATTACGGCACACCGCCGTATAGCTGTCACCCGAAACAGGTTCAAGATTGAAGAAGCCCATCCCCCGATGGACGGAACGCAACGTGGTGACGGTATCTCCACGCTGATTGACCACAAAGCCCTGCACATCTGTTCCCAAACCATCGGGACTCAAAGCCTTGAAAGCGACACGGCTGACACAACCCGAAGGGAGACGTCCCCCTTCCGGAAAGAAAGAGACATGGTAGGAAGCCGCCATACGAGTCACGCTCTCCTTGCGGTAATCCTGAAAGGAACGCCCGCCGACAATGATCTGACGATAGAAGTAACGGGGAGCGGGCAAAGAAGAAAGATGACGGGTATAGAAACGAAGCGTATAATTGCCCGAACGAAGTGTATCGCCCAAAGAGAGGTAACCGGAAAAGACACCGTGATCATCCTTGACCATCTCACGGGAGATGACCTGACTGTCAGCCAGCAGTTCGGCATAAACGTAGCGGCTGTAAGCCATTGTCTCGTGGCGGGTATCCATCAGGTAAGCACGGAAACGGACCGTATCACCACGCTCATAATTGGCACGATCCGTATGGACATAAAGTTTCTCGTGAGGACAGATATGATCAGACTGGGCTTCCGACCGAATAAAAGAGAAAAGGAGTATTATCAGGCAAAGGAGTTTCTTCATATATAATCAGAGTTAAGCCTAAAGGAATATTTCAAATATAAACACATATTCTGAAATAAGCAACGAAAAGAATATAAATATCCGACACATACCGGACATTCGCCCTTTTCTCATCTGCCCCGAAGCCCTGCACACTTTATTTCCTCATAAAGAATTGACAGTCATTTGCAGACATAGACATCAAAAAGACACTGAATCGCAGAATTCGCTTACAAGCCCTTTTCATATTCGGGTGAAAGCAGAAGAAACAGAGTACAGTAAAAAGCTTTTTCTACAGAAAATCCGGGCTTTTGAGCCGGTTGCACCTTTGTTTTTTCGGAAAGAAGGAAGCATTTACCCCAAAAGAAGTAAGTCTTCGGGTGAAAAGAAGTAAGCATTTCCCGAAAATGTTTACTTCTTTTCTGAATATCTCTATATGTTTTGGCAGATTACATCTATTGTAATGCAAATCGGGCGACAAGAGTGACTGATTTTCTCCTGGTTGCCTCCCCCCGCCCGACCGCTGCAAAGTGTCAGAAAAGCAGGAAAAGCTCCGCAAAGAAAAGATTAGGAAACAAAAAAATCATACTTCCTTTCCTTTTATTTCCATTAGGGATGAAACAAGATCAAAACCATGAATGGATATTTGCCTGTAGGCCGTTTTTATAGACTTTACCGGATTGTGGCCCGAAAAAACGAGAAACAGAGGGTTACGATTATCAATTTGACACATTGACAAACCGACCATCTCCTCCCTCGCGACTCCCGGAGGGTGATTTAAAGTTCACCGGCAGGGAGCGTACCAAAGAGGTGTGATCCGGCCTGATATTAAAAAAGGGACATCTTCGCAAAGACGTCCCTTTCAAAATCTACATTATAGAAATAAGCAAATTAGCTTTAGAACAGTTTATCAGGATATTCGCCTGCATCTACCAATGCCTGAATCTTATCTACTACACCCTGACGGTCGGCAGCATAAGTCACGCCGAACCATTTGCTTGTAGTATCCAGAACCTTTACGCGGGCAGTACCTTCGTTCACCAGTTTGTTTACCATCAGCGGAATGAAGTATTCTGATTTCAGGTTTCCTTCGTTTTCTTTCAGGAACTCTTTGAAATACTCTTCCGAATAAGCGAAATAGTCGGGAGTGAATCCCCACATATTCATTGAAACCGGAGTGTTATCGCCGATTGTCTGCATTTCGCCGTTCTCATCCTTGAACGATACTTTACCATCGATACGCTCGATTGCAGTGCGTTCTACCACTGTAGTCAGATAGCCTTCCGCATTTGTCTCACAAACGCCACGAGCTACAGATCCGCTTTCTGAAAGCGTATTGCCTACACGGTAACCTACCATACAATAGTCGTTCTTTTTACCGTCCATCTGAGACAGTTCGGCACCCAATACAGCAAAGCTGTCGCGTCCGTAGAAGTCGTCAGCATTGATAACGGCAAACGGTTCTTTGATGACGTCTTTACCCATCAGGACAGCATGGTTGGTTCCCCAGGGTTTTACGCGGTCGGCAGGGCAAGTGAAGCCTTCGGGCAGGTTGTCCAATGCCTGGAATACGAGTTCCACCGGAATATGATTTTCGTATTTACTCAGAATCTTTTCACGGAAATCCTGCTCAAAATCTTTACGGATAACGAATACTACTTTACCAAATCCACCACGAATGGCGTCGTAAATAGAATAGTCCATGATAGTTTCGCCGTTGGGACCCAGTCCGTCCAATTGTTTCAAGCCTCCGTAACGGCTGCCCATGCCGGCAGCAAGCACAAATAATGTTGGTTTCATAACTGTGAATATTAAAAGGTTAGTGATGTGTCTCATCAGATATCGTTGCAAAAGTACAAAATAGAATGAAGAATGAAGAACGAAGTATGAAGAATTTTCTTACGCCGCCCATCGTCATCGACTATTTTAGAACGGATAGCCTACGGCAAAGTGTAGTCCCAACCCCTTCCAGAAAGAACCGGTCACATTGTAATATCCCTTCTTGCCGGTATCGTACGGATCATGCAAAGGCACACCACAATCCAGACGCAGAATCAGGAAGTCGAGGTCGTAACGTATACCGGCACCTGTTCCCAACGCAATCTGTTTGCCGAAAGTCTTCCAACGCAGTTGCTTTTCCGGTGCCTCTTCATCTTTACGCAACATCCAGACGTTACCGGCATCCAGAAAGACAGCACCGTGCAAGTCACCGTAAATGCGGAAACGATATTCCACGTTGGCTTCCATCCGGATATCTCCCGTCTGGTCCAGATAGAGCCCTTTCGAAGTCTTTGTCGGCCGGAATCCACCCGGTCCGATACTGCGTGCAGTAAACGCACGCACACTATTGGCGCCTCCGATATAGAACTGCTCGCTGTAAGGTGCCGTATTTGTATTGCCATACGCCCAGATAATTCCTCCAGCCACACGGCTGGCTATGGACTGGTTCTTATCGATCTTCCAGGTATAACGGAAGTCACTGTTCACCTTCAGAAACTGTGCGAAAGGAACACCGAACAGTTTCTTGTCTCTTTGGCTGAACTTCTTTCCGAAAATACGATAAATACCGGAAGTTATGTTACCGGCGGAAGTAAACGTAGTCTGCCACCAGATAGGATTACGCACTCCGCGCAAAGCCGCGTTATCAAAAGTATAGGTATATTCCATTGCCGGAATAAACTGATTCTGCAGACTACGGTACAAGGCTTTGTTCTGATCAGCAATTTCCTCAAAGGCCTTCGTTGTGTGTTGCAGCACATTGAAAGTCACCCGGAGAGGTGTCAGGCTGTGACGACTGATACGGGTCGGCTGAAAGTCATAAGTGGCATTTCCTCCGAACGCCAATAGTTTATAGTATTTGGCACGGTTAAGCTGATCGATATACAAACGGAAAGTAGTGGTTGCCGGGAAGTCATACTCACGTCCTCCGAAAGAAGGGAACACGACCCGGGGAAAAGTCAAGGCAGTAGATACTCCCATCTCCCAACTATTCATCAATGAACTTCCTTTATTCTGTCCGGTCTGCCATTCGTAAGAGCCCTTTAACTTGACATTCCACGTCTCTCCTCCCCCAAATACATTGTAACGGGTCAGGCCGAAAGATGCACCGGGGCCGGTCTGGTTATTGCTCTTGGTGGTCAGGTTGAATTCCAGTTCCGCGTCGTACGGTTTATCAAACGTAGCCTGCAAACGCACGTTCAGCGTGTCACAAGTTGCCGTAGAGTCCTGAGGGATATATTGCAGATCGAGATAGCGGAAAATACTCAATTGCGAAAGGCGTTCCTGGATACGCGTTTGCCGATACTGGCTGTATAAACGGCTATGAGCAGAGTTGCGCAAAGAATCATTGCGGACATAAGCCTGATAATTCAACCAACGGTAAAGCATATTCGGACGCACCTGCATCTTCTTATAATAATGAATATCGAGTCCCCGGTATTCGAGTGTACTGTTCGGCACTTCTCCACCCTTTCCGTACAAAAAGACCGATGTCTTACCGACATAATACGGGCGCTGGGCCGCATCCGGAAGTCCCGGTACAGGTATCAACCGGAGACTGACATGCCCGGGATTCAACAGAGTATCCGCCTGATACTTCATATAGTCCGGACGAAAGTAAAAATACCCGCGATTACGCAATAAAGTACTGATACGGCTGCGCTCTCCATCCAGATCACTCACGTTGAACTGTTCACCGGGGGTCAACAACGATCCTCTGCGTCCTCTCTCCATGATTCTCAACGTACGCGGATTGAAACGAGTGTAATAAACCGTATCGATGTAATAAGGGTCTTTCATATCAACCGTATAGCGTATACTTGCCTTCAGGCTGTCTTTCTTGTCGGGCACGGTCTGAAATCGGACCGTCCCATTAAAGTAGCCATAGTCGTGTAACAGGTTGGTGCCTACTTTGGCACGTATTTCCGGATTGACCGTAGAAATGAACACGGGAGGATTGGCGGCAAACCGGTTGAAGAGCCAGTGTCCGAAACCTTTCTTATAGCGAACCAGACTGTTATAAGCCCACATCTTGAAAGGGATGGGGACAAAGCCTAAAATTTTTGTACTTGGAGCTTTATCGAGTGCGGCATCAAGTTCGGTCAGCGCATCCTCTGTCAAAGGCGCTTGTGGCTCGTTTTCAACAATAGTCTTCGATCCGGTGTAGAGTATTTCCCCTTCGGGCAGGTGCTTGGTTGTGGAACATGCTCCCAACAGCAACATTACAAGACCGGCTTGTATGGTAACCCATATTATATGAACTGTTTCTTTACGTATCATCCTGTTTAAATCTCTGTTGTTAATCAATTACTGATGTGCTTCGCTGTCAGACGGAGCTTTTTGCGTCTCAGGAAGTGTCTTCTTCTTTTTACGGAAAATAAATAACTCACCCAATCTGTCGATACGTTTACGCAGTACCAGACCGATACCGGTTTCCGTTATCTCCCCTTCAAGCACACTTTCGTAATTCTTATTGTGGAAAAGGCGAATGTAACGGGTACCGGATGTATCGAGACGATATTCGAGAGAGATATTGTCGATAAACGACTCGACATCATTCGTAGCCTGCGCGCCGGTAGACACCTTACCACCCAGTACGATCTGGAAACGGTCATTGAAGAAACGCTGCGAATAACGGAAACTGTAGTCGGTACGTTTTCCTCCCGCATCAGCCGCATCGTGGTCTTCTACTCCCATCGAGAAGCTGGCATTCTTCAGGTTTCCAGCCAATGCATTGATCTGGCTGGAAAGTATACTGTTCAATGCCGATCCCATATTCAGTCCCCCACCTCCGGAACTTCCCGAATTAGCCAGATAGAGCCCGGTAGCCAACATTGCAATGGCCTGTTTACCCCGTTCATCAGCACTCATAGAAGCCAGCTGATTCTGCACTTCCGCATCATCGGGCGCATCGATCTCAAAGGCCAGTGAAAGGTTATCCAAACGGTTCTTAACTACAATCGACACATCAAAGTTGACCATACGCGATTGCCCGTTCTCACTGCCTACGGAAGCGCGAAGGCGCTCGGTAGCTTTGAGATTGAGCATCGGGTCCATCGGATTACCGGTCCATTCCACGTAACTGCCATTGTTTATATTGAATTCTTTCAGGGGTATCACGGGAAGTGCATACTTCATCATACCACCCGTAAGGGTATACCGGCCTGATAAGGACAAATCACCTTGCGGTGTATATTGCATACTCAGATTGCCTCCTCCCTGCAACTCTACCCGGCTGCTACGGTCAGCACTCAGATCGGCCTTCAACCGGACTCCGGGATCGATTTGTACAGTCATAATCATGTCGAGTCCGCCAAGTGACACAACAGGGGCTTCTTCTTTCTGTACGGTCGTCGTATCACTGAAAGAAGTAAAAGTAACCAGGTCTCCCAACCGGTCCTGCACGGTAAGCGGCGAGTCCATCAATACATAAGTGACATCCGTATTGCCCAGCAAATTCATATTGCCGCGCATCACCAACGCATTTACCGGTCCGCGCACGGTTGCATTGAAGTCGACAAACACTTTGCCATATACCAGGCTCTCCTTTGTACGGGGAGCATTGAGCAGCATATAGTTTTCTGCCAGCATGGACAGATTAACCCTGGGATCGGTCAAATTCCGAAAATCGACTGTACCATCAATCGTGAAAGGATTCTTTCCGGTAGTGAATATAGCGAACTTATCAAAAGTCAAACGGCTGTTTTTGATTTGTACAGGACGATTGTCGAACGTAAACCGCGCCCCTGCCTGACGGGCAAAGACCGACACACTGTCCAAGACCAGATCCCCGTTGACCAACGGCCGGTCTGTATCACCGGTGATGTGAAGCCCACCGTCCATATCGCCGGAAAGGGTGACTACCTGATCCGGTACAAAGGCATTGGCTATCTTTAACGGAAAATGTTCCATGATGGCATTCACCTCAATACTGTCTTTACCGGTCACCGAAGGATGAAGCGAACCGTCAGCCATCAATATCTCCTCGCCCTCATGGGTCAGATAAGTACTGATATAATGTTTTCCTCTTTCACCCGGAAGCCAGGTCACACCGAGTGCAACATCGCCGATGCGTTGACGTTCATAAGTCAATTCATCAATATTAGCCTCAGCCGATACTTGCAAGGAAGTAGCTGTCTGCACGTAATTAGCCTCAGCCGAGAAGAGCCCGGACAAGTCAGGCAGATAAGGAAGCACTTCACTGATCTCAGACAGGCGGATGCGTTGCAACTCCACATCAATATTCTGCAACGATACAGTATCGCTCCGGTTTGATTTTATCCTGAATCCCATGTCTTCGTCATCCGCCATATCGACATTGGCATACAAGCGCATGTTTTTATGGAGGTATATCCAGTTGTGATGATCGACGAAGTGGAACTTTCGGAAAGCAATAATGGGATTTTCCGGTATCAGCGTAAAAGCAAGCCCATCGCCTTTTCCGTTTCCTTCGACCAATGGACGGACGTTCACACCGAAAAGTACCCCGGTTTCGCCTTTCGCATTTTCATAGCGTAGCGTGAGTTCGGCATCATCGTTGCGTATTTCTCCGGCAAAGCTCGATTTAAAAACGATCTGCGGATTCTTGGGGCCGTTGATGACCCCTCCGTGCAAACTCATGCGAGTCGTGTCCTGCTTGACAGTAAAGTAGATCGTGTCCAGTTGCAAGGTATCCATCTTCAATGCATGAATAGAGGCTTTTCCGTTGATCCCCCAGTCGGGAGCAGTGCCAAACTTCACACCCACATCGTGAAAAGCGATATCTTTCGTTGCCAGATAATAGGCCAACGGATTTTCTTTACCGGCCGACATCGAGAATATAGCGGTCGGCAACGCCTCTCGCAATTCCCCGTGATCAAGTTCTTTCTTATCTATTTGCTTGACCAGCACATCAGCAAAATGTGCTGACTGTTTAATCAGCTTATCCAGGCTGGAACGTGCCGAAAGGTTAAGCTTCATATCACCGGCCGTAAGATGAGTGAAAATACGGTCGCGCCGGGCTTCTGCCGTAAAATTAAAAGCTAAAGGATATTTCAGGGGTTTAGGGGCAATCCCCAGTTCATACAAATCAAGTTGTGTAACATCCATATCAAGCTTTCCGTCCATATAAGGTTTGGCAAGGTGATATTCGGCATTGGCATTCATCTTTAACAAGCGGTTGTCACTCACTAAACGGGCTGTGGCAAGTGCGTTCTTTACATCACCGGTCACTTCAATTCCCGAAATCTGATAACGCCCATAATGCAACGATTGCAGTGAGGCCTTCAAAGAGGCAGTCGTACGATAAGAAGTGAAATCGATCCCTCTTCCCACAGCAGCGACCGATGTAGTCAGTTCGTAGATCGAGTCTTTGGGCAGGAAATGATGAAGTTGCAAAGCGTCCACCTTCAGGTCAGCCCGATAAGCCTCAGTGCTTCCATTGTATGCAGCATCTAAATTCAGCATTCCCTCTCCTTCTTTCAACAGGAGTTGCGCCATATATTGAGGCCCTTTCATTCGGGCTTTCGCAACCAATGACATCTGATTGGGAATAACAAGTAAACTATCCGGCCTCGTTCCGCCCAGAGCGGTCAGGAAGTTAAGATTCTGTGTCTGCATCCTCAGGTCAATAATGGCGGACCTCTCCAGGCTATCGGTCAGATTCAATAACTCTCCACCGCCCGAAAGTGAAAAAGCTCCGGGCAACTCGGCACTGAACCGGGTTATCTGCATCTCTTTCAGGTTTCCTTCCGTACCGGCACGTATCACCAACGGACGGAAGGGATAGGCCTCTTTGAAGCTATCCGGCAATCCACCGGCCAGCAACAACACGTCTTGTTTCCCGATCATCGCATTAAAGCGAGCAGTCAGACGTCCGGTAGTAGGAATATTCACCAACTCCCAATAAGTCTGTGCAGTAAGATCCATTTCGGAATGTGGAGTCAGCAGTTTCAAACTCGGCACTTGGATAATGGTATCATTGGCAAACACACGTCCGGTAAGCGAAGTGACACTTAATCCGGAACGGTCGTTCATCGAAAACTCACGGATAACAGCATTCATATTGCGTCCGCGATAATACATCGAATCGAGTCCGATACGAATATCGCGCAAAGCGATGTGTGAAGGATCGAAACCTTCCGCCGGCTCCGCGGTGCCCACATCATAATTGACCGAGGTACCCGATACCAGAAAACTACGAAGCCCGTAATGCAAATTCTTCAAATCGGCTTCCGCATCATTCACTTGTGCTTCTTCCACATGAGCCGCCAAGCGCATACTGTCTGCCGGTAACTGCATGCTGAAAGAGACATTCTTCAATTTCAAATGACGCAGGTCTACTTTCCAGCGGACCTCACTTTGAGCAGTATCTTTAGGCGTAGCAGTGGTATCATTCAAAAGCAACTGTACATGAGTATCAGAGAGTTCGGCCCGGTTTATAATGGCTATTTCATTGGGTAGATCCACCCCATGGCTCTCCAGCCTAAAACTACCCAGAACACCTTTCAGCCGCATACCGTCTATCAGGTTGGCAGAATTAACCGCTACCTGCTGAAGGCTGATGTCATCTACCTCAACCTTGCCACGGAAAAGCGGAAGTGCCTGCACATGTACATTGAGGCTTTCAAGTGAAAGCAATGTATCGGGAGCCTGGATGACTTCAACTCCCCGTACCAACAGATTTAAAGGAAACCGTAAATCGATGCGACGTACATTGATCTGCATGCCGGTTGCTTCGGAAGCATAAGCAGCAGCCTCCTTTCTCAGAAAATTCTGTACGGGAGGGATATAGAGTAATACCATCAGTATCACAAAGAGTATGAGGGGGGTAAGCAAAATCCAGCTTACCCATTTGATCCATTTTCGTTTCATGAAGCTTGTCTCTCAATGTAAAAAGTGATACAAAGGAAACAAAATTTTCCGGAAAAAGATTAAAGTGACGACGATTTTGTATACGAATAGACACTTACGGCAATCACCGATTGTCAATCTCCCGCTACATATCGTCTTGCCTCAGTCATTACGATATCTACCTGTCGAAGAGCTTCATTCGCCTTTTGTATCATTTCGTCCGATACGGCTTCGCCACGACGCTGCTCCAGCCATAATAGCAGAGGAAGTGCCTCGGAAGCCCCAAGCAACGTAAACAGAGGCAATAATTTGTGAGCCATGCCGGCTATCCCATCCACATCAGTGGCTCGGATAGCGCTTTCCATCCGGTTCCGGTTCTTCTCCGTTTCTTCAATAAAGGTTTGAATGATGGTAGAGGCAGCTTCCGGATCATCTTCGGAAAAAGCAGTCAGCGCCCGAAAGTTAAGGGAGTCCGGTGTCAATTCAGCTGACGAACCGGTCATTTCTTCACCACTGATAATCGTCAAGAGTTCCTTTACCGTAAAAGGCTTATGCAAACATCCTGCAAAGCCGTGTTCCTGAAAGTCCTGTTCATTCATCTCACTCCGGGCGGTAACAGCAATTACCGGAATAGTACGCGCCTGAGGTATATTGGATGCACGCAATAGTTTCAGTAAATCGAAACCATTGATGGCAGGCATTTGAACGTCAGTCAGCAACACGTCGAATGTAGCCGTACGAAGTTGCTCAATCAACTCATCCGGCTGTTGGCAGCAAACAGCCTGAATGCCTTGTTGTTCAAGCATAGCGGCAGTCAGAGCCAATTGAATCCGGTCGTCATCAATCAATAAAACACGGTTTAATTTTGGAGATGCCATTACCCCGTCCTCACCGGCTTGATCTGTCGTTGAAACCGAAGACACATTTCCTTCCCGCTTCTCTCCTGTCACAGGCCCCACAGGATAGAGCGGCAGAATGACAATAAAACGACTCCCTTCACCCAAGGTACTTTGAACACTAATCGATCCTTCGAGCAAGGTCACAAGTTTGTGTACAATGGAAAGCCCCAGTCCAAAGCCTTCCTCACCTTGCGCTCCCGGCAACCGGGTAAATTCCTGAAATATCTTTTCACGGTCACCAGGTGCCATACCTTTACCTGTGTCCACCACCTCGATGCGGACACTGGACGAATGATAGGTAATATTCAATGCAATGCTACCCTTAGCTGTGAATTTCACAGCATTGGAAAGCAGATTATTTACAATTTGCCGGATACGGAGCGGATCACTGATAAAGCGTCCGTCCAGTTCGGCGTCTATACTGCAACTTAAAGTCAGATGTTTGGCATCGGTCAGTGGTTTGAAGCTAATACGTATCTCTTCAAACAGTTGTGCCGGATTAAAAGTAACCCGGTTGACTTCTGCCTTATTCAGATCCAACCGGTGGAAGTCGAGCAAGTCACTTACCAGTTTAAGCAGATGTTGCGAGGAACTTTTCATATTGTCCAGATAGAAACGCTGTCTTTCATCCGTAGTCAACCCGGTCAATAAATCCGTATATCCGATGATAGACCCCAAAGGAGCTTTAAAATCATGAGTGATGGCAAGCATTAACTTTTCACGAGCCTCCAACAACGCCTCCGCACGCTTATTGGCCTCCTCCAATTCCTTCCGGTAACGATTGCTCCGGGTGATATCCCGCCAAATCATAATCAGGAAGCAGGCGGACAGCAACACGGCGGCAATGGCAATCCCGCCAATCGTACGAGTTGAACGGTTCCGAAGTTCTTGCTGTTCGGATGCGTTGTCCATAGCACGTTGGGTGACTACTTGCTCATAGGTCGTAATCATGCTGTCAATACGAGTGGTTAATTCCTTATTCATCCGGCGAAGACGGGCATTGTAGTTGGGCCGTACCACAGGCCTGGACTTCCGTTTGGTCACCGTTCGTATGCGCTGATGTAGTGAATCAATCGGATTGTAAGGTTCAAGAATGGTGTCGGTCGCAAATTCCACAGCTGTATTTACCAGCACAGCCGTATCTTCTTTCGAAGGAGCGAACACCTCGCCCAACCTCCTGAAAAAACCCTTTTTCTTTCGTTTCGTAATCACAGAGTCACGCTTGGTGATGATACGATGTTGCACACGCTGTTGAGTGATCACTGTATCTTGTTCAGCAATGATGGAATCCAATTCAACCGGAGTAATCATACTCTCGTTCGCTTCATTAATGATCTGAAGCATCCGGATGGTATTTTCATCTTTCTCTTTCAGTAAAAGCAGCAAACTATCCGTCTGCAAACTCTGTACATCGTCCGTATCAGACAGTTTCTCCATCTCCCTGTGTACAAACAACAGGGAGAGCAGCAGCACAACCAGCAACAAAGTATACCCCGCCGCGATCTTTACTTTTGTGAAACGGGAAGGAATAGCCATAACTTATCTTGTTTTATATCTGAAACGTAACCATAACATAATGGCCGCACTACTCAGTCCGAAAGGAAAAGCCATCCAGACCCCGAGTAATCCCCAGCCCATAACAAATCCAAAGAAATATCCGGCCGGGAGAGAAATGATAAAATAGGCGATAAAAGCAATCAGCATCATAGGCTTTACATCCGAAATACCACGCAGGGCATTAGCGAAATTGATTTGCATCCCATCGCCGAACTGATAAGCCAGAAAAGGCACCATCAGAACAACTACCATCGCAGAGACTTCGGTATTGTCGGTAAACCATCCTCCTACCTGATAGCGGAACAAGAAGACAATAGACAGCAGAACAACTCCCATAGCCAATATGATATGTGCCCCGGCATACGCAGTACGACGTACATTAACAATATCGTTTTGACCCTTGAAATTGCTGACACGCACAGCTACTGCCGCCCCCATCCCATAAAACATCATAAACGTGAACTGTGAGATAGTAAGCATTACCTGATGTGAGGCAAGGGCGATAGTCCCCAACCATCCTACCATCACTGTGCTCAAGCTAAATGAAGCGGTTTCCATCCCCATTTGAAAAGCTACAGGCCATCCTAAGGCATTCAGCTGACGGAACAATGTACGCGACCATCCCAAGCGAATAAATCCCAGTTTATAACGTAAGAAACGGCGGCTGCTAAAAAACACGAATGCAAATACCAGCACCATGACAATACGTGAGAACAACGTGCTGATTCCGGCACCCAATAATCCAAGTTCGGGAAATCCAAGTTTACCGTTAATCAAGATATAGTTCCCCACGATATTCAGTACATTTCCACCCAAAAGTATCCACATAGCTGTCTTAGTATCGGTTATTCCATCGGTAAACTGTTTGAATCCGTTAAATAGCAACACAAAGACCAGCGAGGCAAGTAGTATCAGATAATAGGGCTTGATCAAGGGTAATAACTCTTCCGGTTGCCCCAATCTTTCAACATTCAGATAGAGAATGCCCATAATTACGGTTAATAAAATACCGACCAAAAGATTGGCAAGCAAACTGCAACGTAATGCCTGCCCGGCAGACGCAAATCTACGAGTCCCATAAAAGCCCCCTACAATAGGAGTCAATCCATATGAAAATCCGGTACTGAAAATAATGGCAAGCGTAAACATGTTATTGACAAAGGAGGCTGCTCCCAGTTCGTTGGTGCTGTGATGACCAATCATTAAGGTATCGGCAAAGCCAAGCACAATAACCCCCACTTGCCCGATAACAATGGGAAGGCCGAGAAGAAACAATGCTTTATAATGATTCTTATATATAAGTCTCATCCTTCTCTCCTCTACTACTCTTATAATAAAGTACTACTCCATTTTCTTCTCGGAATGCAGTTTGTGCCACCGCGTTCAAACGGTCGGCAGTCACGGCACGATAGCGTTCAACCTCCTTTTCCATATCTTCAGCCCGCCCGTTCAATTCGAACCAGGCAAGATTGGTGGCAACATTCAGATAATTGATATTTCCGAATATCTGGGTAGATTCAAACTTATTCTTTACCTTCTCGAGTTCCTGTTCTTGGATCAAAGCAGATTGCAGTTCATTCAACTCTTCACGCACCGCAGCCTCAGCTTCTTCCAACGACACACCGGCTGCCGGTTTCCCACTGATATGGAACAAGCCGGCATCAAGTGTTCCCGATATATAAGCATCGATACTCGAGAACAATTGCTTTTCTTGCACAAGATGCTGGTTCAAACGGCTGGAACGTCCGTTACTTAAGATATCCGACAAGATATCAAAAGCATAATAATCGCTATCCGCGCGGTCACACATATGGTACGCCATAAAAAGCGAATCAAGCGGTACATTTCTCTCCACTACCAAACGGCGTTCTTCCGTTTGTACCGGCTCCGGAGGCAATTGCCTCAAAGGAACTTCCCGGCGGGGGATAGGACCGAACCACTTTTCTGTGAGATGTAAAGCCTCTTCAAACGAAATATTGCCGGTAACAGCCAGAACAGCATTATTAGGTGCATAAAAACGAAAAAAGAAATCTTTGACCTCTTCCAATGTAGCATTGGCTATGTGAGACAACTCCTTACCGATGGTAGGCCATTGATAAGGATGAACCCGATAAGCCAGCGGACGCAACAAATGCCCAACATCACCATAGGGCTGATTAAGGCAACGCTGCTTAAACTCTTCCATTACCACTCCCCGCTGAACCTCCAGACTGCGTTCACTGAAATCGAGGCTCAACATTCTATCAGATTCAAGCCAAAATCCGGTTTCCACATTCTGTCTGGGTACAGTGAGGTAATAATTGGTAATGTCATTATTGGTCCAGGCATTATTTTCCCCTCCTGCCAATTGTAACGGAGCATCATAATCGGGTATATTCACAGAACCGCCAAACATCAGGTGCTCAAAAAGATGGGCAAACCCGGTATGCTCCGGGTTTTCATCTCTGGCTCCCACATTATAGAGAATATTGAGCGCAACCATCTGCGTACTGGTGTCCTGCGCATGAACCAATCTCAAACCATTATCCAGAATATGCCTGTTGATTTGCAGCATATTTATTCAATAACAGAAACATTAATAATCTTCACATCCTCTTCCGGGCGATCGCTGCGGTCTGTTTTTACCTGCTGGATTTTGTCAACAATGTCCATGCCCTCGACAACTTCGCCAAAAACAGTATATTCACCATCCAGATGCGGAGTACCTCCGACGGTTGTATAAGCTTTTATTTGCTCAGGAGTAAAGTGGAAATCGGGTTGTTTGGCAGCTTCCGCTTCAGCCTGTATAAACAGAGTATCTTGTAAAGCATAAAGTCCGTCCTGATCATTGGCCTTACGCATTTTATAGATTTCTTTCATGTGTTTTTGCGCCAAAGCATTAAAAGCCTCAGTTACCTTATTCTGATTCTTCTGTTGTTCCATATTCAGAAGTGTCGAATCATTGAACACTTTTCCGGTAACAATATAGAATTGACAACCGGATGACTCTTTCTTGGGATTCACTTCATCTCCCTGTCGGGCAGCAGACAAAGCGCCTTTCTTATGAAAATACTTCGGATATACAAATTCAGCCGGAACCGTATAACCTACATCACCGGAACCCAACATCTTACCTTTCGGAGCATTTTTCGATTCCGGATCACCCGCTTGCACCATAAAGTCTTTTATGACACGATGAAACAACGTTCCATTATATGTTCCGTCTTTAGCCAGTTTAATGAAATTATCTCTATGTTTCGGAGTCTCATTATACAACTTTACTTTGATATCCCCCATAGAGGTCTCAATCTTCAATACAGTTTCTTTTTCCATGTTTCCATCTTTCTTTTGTCCCGACTTACAAGCTACTGCGCTGCAAGCCAGTATAATTAATAATATCCAAAAATTCTGTTTCATAACGCTTTTATTTAATTTAAGTCTGCAAATATACGACTTTACCTCAAAACCTCTTACCTTTGTAGCTCACAAAAAGAGGCAAAAGCTAACATCATGAGATCCATACTGATAGTTGAAGATGATATTACGTTCGGGATGATGCTAAAAACCTGGTTAGGCAAAAAAGGGTTTAATGTATCATCAGTGAGTAACATTGCACGTGCGCAAAAGCACATCGATGCACAACCGGTAGACCTGATTCTTTCCGACTTGCGACTTCCCGACCACGATGGTATTCACCTGTTGAAATGGATGGGTGAGAAAGAGCTCCATATCCCATTGATTATCATGACAGGATATGCAGATATCCAATCAGCCGTACAAGCAATGAAACTGGGTGCACAAGACTATATTGCCAAACCCGTTAATCCCGAAGAGCTGCTTAAGAAAATGAGCGAAGCACTTCAAAAGAAAGAAGCTCCTCTTCCCAAAACTCCCCTCACGGAGAAAAGCCCTAAAACCAAACAAGAATCTCATTCCTATCTGGAAGGAGAAAGTGATGCTGCCAAACAACTCTATAACTATGTCAGCCTGGTAGCTCCCACCAACATGTCAGTCCTGATCAACGGTGCCAGTGGAACGGGAAAAGAGTATATAGCCCATCGTATTCACCAATTAAGCAAACGTAGCGACAAACCGTTTATTGCCATCGACTGTGGCTCCATCCCCAAAGAGTTGGCCGCTTCTGAGTTCTTCGGTCACATCAAAGGCTCCTTCACCGGTGCTCTCTCTGATAAAACCGGTGCTTTTGTAGCAGCGAACGGGGGTACCATCTTTCTTGATGAAATCGGTAACCTGAGTTACGAAATACAAATTCAACTTCTTCGTGCACTACAGGAACGTAAAATACGCCCTGTTGGTTCAAACTCAGAAATTACTGTCGATATCCGTCTGGTGTCTGCAACCAACGAGAACCTGGAACAAGCCATCGAAAAAGGTACATTCCGCGAAGACCTCTACCACCGAATCAATGAATTTACTTTGCGCATGCCTACTCTGAAAGAACGTGGCGGAGACATCCTTCTTTTTGCCAACTTCTTCCTCGACCAGGCTAATAAAGAGCTTGACAAGCAACTGATCGGCTTCGATGCCAATGCTTCAAAGGCATTACTCGAATATCACTGGCCCGGCAACCTAAGGCAGATGAAGAATATCATCAAACGCGCCACATTGCTTGCTCAAGGCAGTTTCATAGGCCTTGCAGAACTGGGTAGTGAAATTCTGGAAACACAACTATCAACTCCCAAAATGACATTACGGGATGAAGATGCCGAAAAGGAACATATACTGGAAGCACTCCGACAAACAGGAAACAACAAAAGCCGTGCTGCACAATTACTCGATATTGACCGCAAAACATTATACAATAAACTGAAACTATACGGAATCGACCTCTAAAGAACACCAAGGTGTGGAATATTTCCACACCCTTTTCCACATTTTCCACAACATTCCACACTGCATCCCATTTCCATTCATTTTTTACTCACCTACAAATCAACAGATTAGTTCACACGTATTCTTTTTGGCACAAGATTTGGGAAATACTCAATACAAGTGTTTAACCAAATGAAAGATAAAACTAAAGAGTTAGTTTTATAGTAGTAGCAATGTTTATGTTTGTTTGTGATGGTTTTAACCTAGACCTTAACATGAAATTAAAAACAGACAATCAGAACTTTAACAAGAAAATAATTATGAAAAAGTTAGTTTTAGTAGTAGCTATGTTTATGTTTGCTTGTGGATCGTTCTTTACAATGGCACAGGATCCGGTGAAAAGAGACCCAAAGAAAGAGGTCAAAGACACTGCAAAAACTGAGCCTAAGAAAGAAGTAGCCGACACAACCGCTATAACGGTCGCAGCATCAGGAGCATTTGCACAGTTTGCCGAATAATAGTAAGCACACTACAACAAAAAAGCCATTCCTACTTCGTCTATTCAGGGAATGGCTTTTTTGCGTTTATATAGGGAAGTAGATAACCAAAGTTGTGCTCCGGTTGAAATTATTTGAGGATCCATCTAAATGAAAACATCACTCTTTTTCATTGAAATCCATGCCATAAGTTACTATCCGGTACAGGAGCATCGAGTTCAATCAATTCTTTAGACACCGGATGAACAAAACGCACATGCCGGGCATGCAAACAAATACTTCCATCCGGATTGGAACGTGCAGAACCATATTTCAAATCACCTTTGATGGGACATCCCATCTTTGCCAACTGGCAACGAATCTGATGATGACGTCCGGTCTTCAGATCAACTTCGAGTAGAAAGTAATGATCCGAATGTCCGATAAGTTTATAGTTCAGAATCGCCTTTTTACTGTTGGGAACCTCCTTATCATAAGCGTAGCTTTTATTCTGCTTCTCGTTACGCACCAGATAGTGAACCAATTCTCCTTCGGGTTGCTTCGGACAATTCTTCACGATGGCCCAATAGGTCTTTTTCACTTCACTGTTCTTAAACATCTCATTCAAGCGGGAAAGAGCCTTACTGGTCTTCGCAAAAATAACAAGACCGCTCACGGGGCGGTCCAGCCGATGGGTTACACCGATAAAGACATTTCCGGGTTTCTGATATTTATCTTTCAGATATTGCTTGACAGTTTCTGAAAGAGGAGTATCACCCGTTTTGTCTCCCTGAACGATTTCGGAAGCGGTCTTGTTAACTACTATAATATGATTGTCTTCGTATATGACGGTCATACCGAATATTACATATTCATACCACCATCTACCTGAATCACCTGACCTGATACATAAGAAGACATATCAGAAGCAAGGAAAGTAGCGATGTTAGCCACATCTTCAGGAGTACCGCCACGACGCAATGGAATCTTCTTAGCCCATTCTGTTTTCACTTCTTCCGAAAGGCCGGCTGTCATGTCAGTAATGATGAATCCCGGAGCAATGGCATTGGCACGGATACCACGAGAGCCAAGCTCCTGAGCGATAGATTTAGCCAAACCAATCATACCTGCTTTTGAAGCTGAATAGTTAGCTTGTCCGGCATTACCGTGAACACCCACTACAGAAGCCATATTAATAATGCTTCCGGCTTTCTGGCGCATCATGATCGGAGTACACGCATGCACAAAGTTAAAAGCAGATTTCAGGTTCACATTAATAACCATATCCCACTGCTGTTCGCTCATACGCATCATCAATCCGTCACGAGTGATACCTGCATTGTTTACCAGAATATCGATACGGCCGAAATCTTTATGAATCTCTTCCACTACTTTTGCAGTATCTTCAAAATTGGCAGCATTCGACGCATATCCTTTGGCTTTCACACCCATTGCTTCGATTTCTTTTGCTGTATTCTGTGCATTCTCATCGATAACAAGATCTGTAAATGCAATATTTGCTCCTTCAGAAGCAAATTTCAAAGCAATAGCTTTACCAATACCACGAGCCGCACCGGTCACAATGGCTGTTTTTCCATCTAATAATCCCATACTAAATTTAAATTATTGATTAATTTCTGTTCTATGTAGTGCGCCAAACACGATGTTGGCAACATATCTTTTTCGGGTTTCCATATCCAGATTAGCTCCTATATGTCCCCGGATATAAGGCACTTCGATACCTTTTACGCAATAGTGTACCAATGCAGCAGTCATTTCCACATCATCTACATGAAACACTCCTTTGTCCTGTCCTTCCTTCAGCACGCTTTTAAACAGTTGCATTTCTTTTGCATCAAAGCGCTTCCGAACTTTTTCCACACGCCAAATATCTCTAAAAAAATTAGCACGAAGGGTTCCATTGCGATATACTACTTCCTTTACCGCATCCAGCCGGGTGTAAATCATCTCTATAATCTTTTTATCAGGAGAGATATCTTTATCTGCCACACGCTTCATCATATCCGACAGAATATCCAGTTCAGACTCTACAACAGCCAAATAGATTTCATCCTTACTTTTAAAATAAGTATAGAGCGTACGTCTACCCTTTTTAGAAGCAAGAGCGATATCATTCATTGTAGTATTCTCCACTCCCATCTTTGCGAAAAGCTGACGGGCAACGTCTACTAACTTGGCTTTTGTCTTTGATACGGTCATAGGTTAATTGCACATTGCTGAATTATTTGTGCAAAAGTAATTCTTTTCTTTCGTCCACACAAGAAAACAAATAAATTATTAACAATTGTATGTGAAAACAGATAAAAAAAATCAATCTAGTTCAGCACTGATCCTCAAGTATATAGTATAAAAGAAGCTCTTTTATAAAAAAATAAATGCCGAAATATTTGGTAGTTCAAATAAAAGCCGTACCTTTGCACTCACAAAACAGAAACATCGCGGAGTGGAGCAGTTGGTAGCTCGTTGGGCTCATAACCCAAAGGTCGTCTGTTCGAGTCAGGCCTCCGCAACTAAATAGAAGAAGAAAGGCTGATAATTAATCGATTATCAGCCTTTTTTATTTTATATCGGGATAAGGAGCAGAGCCGGAATCAGGATTCCGGGATCTTCCATAATTCCTGAGGGATTCTATAATAAGAATGATGAATTCGGAATATCGGCTTGCTCTCTTACAGAAAATGAATTTCAATCTTCCATCTTCCACCCGCATCTTCCACCCGCTGATTTGGGAGTATATCAATAGCTAAGATACTAATTAATAATGGTAAGATGGGCGTTTCTTAACCAGATATCCTGTTTAGAGCATTCTGTTTTTCATTACTATTTAATAAAAAATGGTATGTTCTCTATCTGATCCCCCATATCCGAGCCCATGAACCCGCGTATCTGTGCTGAGGTAAAGAAACCGAGATTTGTTATAATAGACTTAAAGGCAAGATGTTAAGAGTAATGATGTATCTGTTTGAAATCTTAGTGAGAGACCAGATTCGTATCCTTCAACTACATAACCCTTATCACCATCCCCGGATCAGAACAATCTCCTTCTGAAGCATTCATAAGTCCTACCCGGCTAATTACTTCTCCCGGAATTATCAATCGATTATCCTTGATTACAACATTGGAAGTAATGTCCACCGGATTCTCACCGGCCAGATCCTGCGCAAAAACCGTATGCTTTCCTGTTTTCAATGGAGAAGGAAACACCATTGTCACTTCTTTGAAATAACCAAATAGTCCGATAGGTATGTCCCAACGGTCGACGGATATCGAAACAGCAACCTTTTCGGTTACATACTCACGTCCTACATTACGGCCTATAGTAGAAACGGCTACAGCGCCATTGGGGTATCGGGAAGCCAACACAAACGGACAAACCGACAAAGGAGCTCCGGATACCTCCGGTAACTTCATATTCCGAGCAACCCGCGCCGGTGCATCGGCCGTTACATCTGCACCCACCGTACGCCCCTTATTCCAAGTCTCATTTTCCTGTAGAATCCAATGATCGGTTAACTTCACACTGTCGATGGCGAAAGTCCCGTAACCCACTGCAAACGGCTCAGCTATCCGATGCCATCTGACACCACGCACGACTTCATCCAGACGCCGCTTAATATCACGTCCGACCGGAGGAAACACAAAATCTTGTGTCCCATCCGGCAAGGTCCCTGCGAACGGATGTCGCATCACACCGATAGCACAGCCCAAACCTACCGCAATATAAGGTTCATCTTCACAATTAATAATTCCTTTCGCTCCCTCGACTGTCTTATAAGGCAATAAATCACAAATACGCCGGATAGTTATCGGCTGCGCCGTAATATTTTCGACATCATAGGTCCGGAAAACATCGCTAAACTCAATAAATTCATTTCGCAAAGCATGTTCTATATATAAATGGGGAGCATATCGCTTGCCGATAGCTGTCAACTTTCTTCTCCATTCCCCATTCCTGTCTTCCTTTCCCCAATCAACTTTCCAATAATCAAATCCGGCAGCATTTGCCGTTTTAATTCGTTGTTTCCAATACTCCTCTTCAGGAATAGCTGCATGCGTCTCTGCCTTCTGGGCACAAATCCATCCACCGACACCTTTCCAGCCTTTACTCTTGATCTGTTCCGATAATTGTTTCAAACGCTCCACTGCATCTCCACGAAAAGACGGAAAACGATCAGAACTCAGTTCTACGCAACCTAAATAAAGATTGGGTGAATCATTCACATCTTTAGGAATATCCCACGAATCGTCCATTACAAAGTAAAGATCTTTTCGGATTGCAGGATAACAATCCACCCAATTCTGATAAAGCCCGTCCCCAAATAAATAATCTTCAGTCATAGCAGCCCTGGTCAGTTCAGTACTTTTATAGCTGGCCACATAGCCTTGTAAATTCCACGTGCAAAAGTAATCGGGAGCTTGCGATGGCATATCAGGCACAAGGCTTTTTACTAAGCGCGGCTGTCCGGCAGCAGAAACAGCCATACTACAAAATAACGATATCAGTAAGTTTCTATATCCTATCATGGTAAAGTAAATTTTAGGTTAACAAGAACGAATATTGCAAATATAAGCATTCTTACCACTTGCCGAACAAAATCACTTCATTCATTTCGGTAAGCTGGAAAGAACTTCACCCCTTCACTACCAGGAATCATCCTACCGCCATTTTTTATACCTATATAAAATATAACCCACGATAGAAAAGACTATAAAATAACTGATATTAATGGTTTCAAATGATTTCCAATAATAAACCGTTTGCTGCATAAATGAAGAGTATGCATGTAAAATGGAGGAATACGGAATAAAATTAATGTAACGCCAATTACTCGCAATCATCGAAAACACAGTCATAAAAAAACTAAATCCCAGTGCTAAAGCATAATTCTTAAACAAGAAACTAAACACATATTGAATAACAAGGATAGGCAATAGCCCAATAAAAACACGAAAGAAGACAGAAATCACTAAAATTCTCACATCAAAATTTTGAAAGCCCATTGACGGTAAACAAACGCCCAAAATAAAGCCTGATAACATAAAAGCAACATAGGCGATAAGAACTGACAAGAATGTCATTGATAGAAGGTAAATAAGTTTAGCTACATAAACAGTGCCTCTGGGAACAGGAAATAAAAACAAGAGAAGGTAATTGTCATTTTTAAACTCTTTTCCTATATAGGCCGCACAAAACAAGGCTGCCATTAATGGATACAACATACCGTAAAACATGAATAACGTACGTCCGATATTGTATATCCACAAGTTCGTACCGTCATAGCCTTCCTGACTCAGATTCCATAAATCATACACAATGAAAGCTACTGTCAACAACACCGGGAAGAATAGAAATAACTTTGCAGCTACATCGTGACGTGTTTTATAATATTCTGATGCTATGACATTTTGTAAGTCTCTTAATATCCTCATTTTGTTTGTGAAGTTAATTTTAAATAAACCGATTCCAAAGTATTCTCCAAAGGTTGAATAGCAGATATATGATAACCGCCCTGCCCCAGTAGCTCAATAAGCCTGTCATAGGTAGTATCATCGGAAAGGATAACTTCCAATATTGACTCCGACTTGATCCGGCTGTCAATTTGGACCTCTTTACATACCGAATGTAACAAATCCACCTTGTCCAACCTGATATGGATTCTTTTCTCTATATTGTTCAGTAATTCCGATAAATCTCCTTGATACAATAAACAGCCATGCTGAAGGATACCAACATGGGTACAAGTTTTTTCTACTTCATCAAGTAAATGACTGGATAAAAAAACGGTCTTACCCTCTTGATGCAGCTGTAAAAGTAACTCTCTTATAGAATGTATCCCCTCCGGATCAAGTCCATTGAGCGGTTCGTCCAGAAACAGTATATCCGGATCATGCAATAAAGCCATAGCCATTCCCAATCGATGTATCATACCCGTGGAATAGTGTCGAAGCTTCTTGTTTCTGGCATTCTCAATTCCCGTGATTGCCAATACTTTATTGATAGCGGTCCTTCCACAATGATAAATATGGTCTAAATACGCAAGGTGTTCATACCCCGTAAGATTATCATAATAGAATGGTTCTCCCGGGCATAAGCCTATCTTCCTTAATTGTTTTTCTCTCTGATCTCGAAATGGCTGTCCATCATATAATACCTCACCTTTAACAGGACGAGCTAAGCCAAGTAATACTTGAATCGTAGTTGTCTTTCCGGAACCATTATTACCTAAATATCCATAGAGTGCATTTTCCGGAATATCCAGATTCAGATTATTGAGTACCATCTGTTTGCCGTATCGGAAACAGAGATTTCTTATCTCTATTTTGCCCATTTATACATTTTATTTATAAAAGTTTTATCGTAATATACATCATAATTCAGGTCGATATAGAATAGCATATCCATTTGTTCGCTCCAAACTTCCGAAAGACTTGCACCTTGATCCAAACCCGAGATAAACGCTTGTCTCCATCTGCTATCCACGGGTAGTTCATTGAAATTTAAATAAGCAAACCCGACTTTTCTCTGATGTAGCAAATACTCGAGTGACAACGTACTAAGCGGATCCCGTATGCCGCCGTCAGTGTTTCTTCGTGCATACGAAGTAAATGCTATTGTATACATCCGGTCTCCAAAATGTATTTTTAACCTTTGTCCCATAGAGGTGAATCTGGTCGAGTCAACCTGCATCCTCCCCCGGTTGAATACATGCACATTAGCGCACCATACAATCACTTTTTGGTCTTTATAAACCGAGTCTACCAACCAAGTCAAATTATCGGCCATAATAGAATCGCGTAGGTTCATTCGTGTTAAATCACCGACATTCCGATACTTCCATATGCTCTCATACCGTAGTTTCAGTCCTGCAATATAACGCTGATGCAAACCATCTTCCATAGAATATCTTGACTCCTCATGAATTCTATTTTCCAATTTATTAAAATCCTGAACAATGGAGTCTTTTAACATCCTATCAAGCCGGTATCCGAAATAATTCCAGTTTCCATTAAACTCACTCATCTGCAAGAAGAAGCGTTGCACATACGGGAAATCCGAAAGAGAAGAAGAGTAACCATTTAAATACTTCTCAACGGATTCCATGTGTTTCCTTCCTTGTCCATAATTGGTTAACTGGCAGTCGAAGCCATCCAAGGCAATAGAAGGATGGGAGCGATAATATTCCCATAATGATTTTGTCTCATTACTCCCCCACCAAAATGTCCATACAGCTTTAGATGGATTCATCCGCTGACGACCATCCTGATTCATAAGATACATGTCATATAAGCCAGTTTCATATAGTATAACATTATATCCTAATTTCTCGTGTAAATAACGAACCATCCTGGTTTTCATTTGCAAGGTGGCTCCATCCTGATGCAACTGCTCACCTAACAATAAGATTTGCTTGTTTTTTAACTCTTCATCCAAGAAGCACAAGAAATCAGTAGCGGTATCCGGCATCTGTACAGTACATGGCACGGAATGAACATACCGATCAATTTCTATAGCCGATTCTGAAGAAAGAGCCGGTATTTCCAAAGGATACAAAAGATAGCATACCAATGCCAAAAGCAAAAGGATGACCGATAAATAAGACCTCCGTATTGCCACTCGAAAATTCTTCATAGCTTTCAACTTCAAATAACTGAAAAAGGATGCAGCAAGAAAACTAAAATACTCTCTACTACATCCTTCCTTCAATTATGTATTAATAATTTCTTCTTTTATTCTTCTTGAAGTATCAAACTTCCCTTCTCCCGTATAGTTAATCTCAATTCGGCGTCCTCTTTCTTCGGAGTCCAGATCATCTTTTTACACTCACCCCTCTGCAAGTTATTATGATAAACTCCACTTCCGGTCAGATGTTCAGTACCAATTACAGATTCATGAACGCCCCAATTCCTGACGCCATCCAAATCTAAATAGAGATGGGGAATAATTGATTGATGAGCATTAAATGTCACTCCATCTCCATCGACACAAAAAGCACGTATCTCACAAGAGTCCAAACGTAATTCCCCTCCTCTTATATATGTAGTCAAAGAGTCGGCATGCAACCTATCGATTCTCGTACGTAATCCACGAATAGCATTAGCCACAAAAGCCAGATTAGAGTCGGCTTCTATGGTCAGTTGTAATCCTTTAGCTTGCAGGGCCGGAATAAGATACTCCTTTTTTTGCTTAGGAAGATCATAAGTTGTCAAATCCAGGCAAATGACCAATGTATCTGCATTCTGACTGATTTTCAGATATTCGGATTCCGGACTTAAAAGTCTGGTTTTTCCATCTGTAGAAGAAACAACATTCACACAAGCTTCGTCCAACCACACACGACGCGTGTCGTTTGCATACACTTTGACAGCACGGATACCGGAAAACTCTGTTCTAAGTATCTTCTCCGACAAAGTGAGTGTATACGAATTAGTTTCTGATTTCTGGAAAGAAATATAAACGACACCTGCCATCAGTATCACGAGTACCGAAACAAGTATGCCAATAAATATATATGTAGTACGTTTCATAAAATTTCGTTTTTATTTTTGTTTCATCATAAAGTTACGGTACATAGTCAACAACTCGTCATCCGAAACTCCAAGTGTATAGAGTTGACGGAATACATGCTCAAGTTCATCCTTCAGAAAAGTCTCCCGACGAAGTGAAAAAATCAGCTCCTTTGCGCCGGAAGAAACAAAATAACCAATACCCCGTTTATTGTAAATGATATCTTGTGACTGAAGATAATCGAACGAACGCATGGCCGTGTTGGCATTTACCTCCACCATAGCTGCATACTCCCTTACAGAAGGAATTCGTTCTTCCTCCTGATACTGTCCGAGAAGAATCTCGTCACAGATTCGATCTGCTATTTGCAGATAAATGGCTTTACTTTCTTTAAAATTCATAAACGTAAGAGTTTGTTACATTCGATTAATAATCTCAGATTCCTTGAAACGGAAATACGCAAGTGTCCAGTTAGTCAGAGTGAAAAGAACAGCTATTGCCGAAAGACAAGCAAAAGCAGTCTCCTCGCTCATATCCGGATTGTAACTTATTTGATCCGGCCATATCAACTTGGCAAATCCGACCACAATCAATACATAAGCAATGAATATAATCATTCCGGCAGAAAATGTTTTGATAAACGAATTCTTAGGCCAAACAGAACTGCCCAGTACAAAGCAAGACTGACAGAAGAAATAGCTTGCAATCATTAATACAAATGTATGGGTATGCTTGAATACTGTATAATAATCCGTATTTTCACCAAACAGATGAGATAACGGAGTAATCGCAATTGCGTTATTTTCCGGATAAACCAAAGAGTATACCAATACTTTTGTATAATCCGCCAGTTTATAAGTAATCAGAAAAACAATTAAGAAAACAACCGTAAATACCAACCAACGGGAAAAGTATTTTTCAAACGATGTAGCAGGAGTCATCAGAACAGAGAGCCGCCCGGTTTTCGATTTCATCCTCTCCATTGTGAACGAAGCACTCAAGCAACCGAATACACAAAGCCCCCACATAAAAATCACCAGATTGAACTCCCAGGTACTATCTGTATCTTGACCTACTGCCCGGTAACTTAAATATCCGCTCCATAACATTATCACCGCCATAGCACCATACATCAACGCAACACGAAGCAGATTGGACTTCCAATTCTCCACCATCTCTTTACGGCAAAGATTCACAAAACGCGTTTGACTGAAAAAAGTATCTCGTATCATAATTCTGTTTGTTTAGAGTGGAACAATGCAGAAATCCTTTCGGGAACTGCCAAGGTAGCATTAAATAATAATTCCAGGTTAATCTCTGAATCTTCGCCCGATTCATTAGGCAAAAGCAAAAAATTACCTTGAATAGAGGGAGTGGAAAACAAAGACGACTGTAACAACTCCCGGTTTTCGCTTTCAGTAAAAAACAGTTTATCGCAAATACTCATAGTAGATTCATTCAGCAATACCCGACTATTGTCCATAATCAACACATGATCGAGCACCTTATCAATGTCACGCACCTGATGGGTAGAAATCAAGATCGTTTTATCATCCGTCATACCCGAAGCAATAAACTTCCGGAACTGACTTTTACCAGGAATATCAAGTCCATTGGTCGGTTCGTCCATCAACAACAAAGATGTATTAGTGGCTAGCGCAAAGCTCATGAATACTTTTTTCTTCTGCCCCATAGAGAGTGCCCCCAGATCAATATTGATATCCATTTCAAAATAGTGCAGATATTTCACCATATCCTCTTTGCTGAAACGGGGATAAAACGGACTGTTTAACTCTATATAGCTAATTAGCGAAACCGGAGGAAGATCAAATTCTTCAGGAACCAAAAACATATCCTGCAAAGTGATGGGAAGCCGGCGGCGTACGTCAACATCATGATAGACCACTTTTCCACTTTTAGGAGTGAGCAGCCCACTCATCAGATAGAGTAGTGTAGATTTGCCTGCACCATTTTTGCCAAGTAATCCGTAAACCCGCCCCTTTTCAAGTGACAGGGAGAAGTCATGCAAAACGGCACGCTTCGATTTACGATAAAGAAAGGAAAGATTTTCTACTGTAATCATCTTCATTTATTTATGAGTTTATGTGTATTAGTGCAATAGTACACCACAAATGTAGATAAATATATGAATATTACAACCGAATTGGCAATGTATTTTTAGATAATTTTCTTATTTCACTTATTATCAGCGCTATACATTCGATATTCTATCGATACGAAAGGAAAATCATAAAATCAAAACCAATACTTATAGCAACGCTCTAAAAGTAGAAGATGAAACCAAAGCGGATATAGGATAAGAAAGAAACTAAAAAAGGAGGAGCTAAGAATCACTCTCCACTCCTCCTACACGACAAACAACTAAAATTATTACTATTTGATGCCATCCAATGCACGTTTAGCAGTAGCATTAGCGGGGTCTATAGCCAGAATTTTATTCCAATACTCCTTAGATTCAGGAAGTTTGTTAGCTACCAGATAATAATATCCCAAGTAACTATAACACTCAATCAAAGCTGAGTTGTACCTCGGGTCATTTTTATCAATCAAGAAGGCAGCCACCTCTTCATAATAAGGTTTAGCCAACCCTTGAGTGGTCTCCGGGTCTAACGCGGAATTAGTACGTGCTCTCCAGAAGTTACCCAGATAACTATCCGGAGCCACTTTAGCAATCTCAGTAAAAATGGAATCGGCAGAAACAAGAGCCGCCTTCCGCTCATCCAGCGAAACGGTTAACGTATCCGATTGCGTACCCTTTTCGTAATAAAGCTTTCCTATTTGGAACTGTACGTCAGGGGTACGCTTGTCGGCACTCAACGATTCGCTATATTTTTTATAGGCCTCTATTGCCTTTGTAAATTCATTATTCAATTCATAAGAAGAAGAAACTTCACGCCACAAATCTGTTTTAGCGGGATCAAGCGTGATCGCTTTCATATAAGCTTCAACTGCCTGATCATACTTCTTCACGGCATTGAGCAGATGGCCGAAATACATATAATCAAGATAAGAAAAATCTGCCTTATCGGACTCCTTAAAGAACGCATCCGCCGCTTTCATAGCTTCATCATAGCGTTTCAGGTCGGTATAGTTATACATAGCCAAACGATTGAATGCAGCATCACGCGGATTCTTCTGTAAACCCATCAAAGCTATCTGAAGTGATTTCTCAAAATCATGGTTCAAAAAAAGCGCAAAAGAGTATTTCGTCAAATCATCTTCCGTAGCCTCCGGTGTATTGATAAAATGCGCATAAGCTTCGGCCGCTTTATCAAATTTATTATTCAGATAATAAACCTCTGCCAATTTTTTATCGGCAGCCACGCACGAAGGATCAAGGTTTTTCAGTTGTTCCAGCTTCTCGATAGCAAGTTGCGGACTAGCCCCCTTATATACGTCAGCGAACTTCAGATAGGCTTCTTTATAATTAGGATCAAAATAGATAGCCTGCTCATATAACTGACAAGCTTTTCCGGCATCTTTCTTAGCTACGGCAATGTCACCTTGCAGCACCGAAACCGCAGCAGATTTGCTGTTAGCTTTCTGTCCAAGAGCAGCATAGGCTTCGGCCTCATTAATTTTACCGGCTTCCAAATAGGCTTGTCCAATGGCAATCAGAAGATCCGTATTTTTTTTATTTTTACCTTTCAGCAATTGTGCGGCTTCCTCGGAAGCTTGCGCCGGATTAGTCTGAATAAGTTCTTTCACTTTGGCAACCTCACTGTGCCAATCAGCATCTGCCGATTGCGCAAAAAGCGGACCGGCTGCTACAAATGCTCCTACTAAAAACAGTTGAAATCGTTTCATTGTAATTCAATTTTAGTTATTATTCGTCTTTCACGTCCACAATACGAACCGGCTGAGTAGCCGGAACGAGTCCGGACTTTAATATAATCCGCTGCCCTCTGTCAGATGTGAGAAAAGAAGCGAATCCCCAGGGCAGTGCATTACGGGGATCGTTCAATAATACATAAATAGGCCGTGCCAACGGATAGTTACCATAGTACAGATAAGCTTGATAAGGCTTATAACTGTTCTCTACCGTAGCCACATCGTCTGCACTGACAGACATCACTCTGATCTCATCACGGAAAGACAAGTTAGTGGTATCACTTCGGTTTCCAAGCCAATTGACTCCAATCACTCCGATTGCATCAGGTGTATGTGCAACATAGTCAATCACCTGCTGATTTGTTTTCAGAGCCTTTACGTCTTTATCAGACAGAGGAGCTCCCTTACAAATGGAGTCAACCGCAAAGCGTACCGTGCTTGAATTTTTGTTATCAAAGACGAGTTGGATATCACCCAACCCCGACGCAGGATAGAGCTCTTTCCACTTTTGTACCTGACCCGTCAGTATACGGCGGATATCACGCACTGAAATCAACGAATCGGCGTTTTGTCTATTGACAATCAGAGCCAAACCGTCAGTAGCCAGTTTTATCTCCCGGGGAAAAAATTTCCGGCTATGAAAAGAGTTCATCTCCTCCGGAGTCAGTGTACGCGTGGTGATAGCCAAACGTACACTGTCCTTCAGGAGCTGGTTGATAGCGTCTACCTCAGTAGTATAACGGGGAACAATTCCGGCCAAAGGAAACAATCCCTCGAACACATCAATTTCCTCCTGAACAATGGGTTGGAAACTTTCGTCAGCAGTAATAGCTATTACACCCGATGTATAAGTGTCTGTCAGTCCGTCTTTGGGTTTCGAGCTACAAGCAGATAGTGCAATCAAGGACCACGCACCGATCAGCCAAAATTGTTTTTTAGTCATAATTACTGTAGTTTAAAGACAATAGGTACTGTGAAATTTACAGCTACGGCTTTACCGTTCTGTTTTCCGGGAATCCACTTAGGCATTGATTTGATAACACGAATGGCTTCCTTGTCGCAATATGGATCCAACGAACGCGCGATGGTTACATCCCTCACTTGGCCATCCTTACCAATCACAAAACGACAGATCACTTTTCCCTGTGTACCGTTTTCAGCCGCAATGGGAGGATATTTCAGATGTTCACCGATGTACTTCATCAATTCTGTAGTTCCACCGGGGAATGTGGGCATCTGTTCTACCATATCGAAAACTTGTTCTTCGGCCGGCTCTGCCTGAGTAACCACCTGCTTCAAATCGGCAATATCCTTACCGTTTGCTTCATCGTTACCCTTCACGTCAGCAATGGATATAGCGACTTTGGTTTGTGTAAGTTCTTCCTGACTCTTAATCTCGTCATCCTCATGTACCTCTTCGTCTTTCTTGATCACCGGAGCGGTAAATTTAATAGAGCTCTTCAAAGCAGGCGGTGGTGGTGCCACCGGCTCTACTCTTTTCATCTCTTCCTGCTTCACTTCCGGTTCCTCCAATTGCGACAGAGTGGTAACTTCCGTCATTACCTCTTTTTGCTTCGGAGTAGCCATTTTGATTAAGGTCGGAAGACTAAAACCTACTAAAGCTATTATCAACACAATGACCATTGCCACGTTGTGACGCTTGGGTGAATCGGCACGCATTTTATAGGCACCGTAAGCTTTATTTTTGCCTTTAAAAATCAGCTCACACCATTCAAAAGAAGTTAAATCTATTTTTGCCATTTTACTTTTCTATTTTTTGGTGTTACATTTTAGTCGGCAATATTCTGTGAAAGTTCACCCTTGCTTTCAAAGTTCTTCACCAGAAACTCGTCGGCTTCAGCAATGTTCGTTATCACATATTTACCAATATTACATATTTGCATTTCATCGAGAGCGTCAATCAGATTTTTATACGATGCATTATCCATTGCCTTAATGATGACTGTAGGAGTATTCTTTCCACTCTTTATTTCAGAAAGTTGCTTCGTAAATTCATCCTCTGATATCTTAAGTTCCAGCTTTTTCTGTTTCAGATCATTGACTTGTCTGACAGCAGTCGCATTTTTCTTCAGGAGTATCCCCCGTAATCCATCCGGTTTATACGTCGTCTCTTTCAGCGAAGTATAATCCTTGTAATTAGGTTCTCCTTCATAATAATATAGTTTGTCATCGGGACCCAGTAACAGAGTGATTGCCTGTGAAGCTTTCACCTTGCTTTGCTGTTCTTCGGTGATGTTTTTATCATTGCTCGGCATGCTTATCTCCATCGTCTGAGGTTTACTCAGCGAGGTACAAAGCATAAAGAAAGTGATCAACAACATATTCATATCCACCATAGGCGTAAAGTCTACGCGAACCGTCATCTTCTTCTGTTTGCTATTCCCCTTCTTTTTACCGCTTTCTTGTACTTCAGCACTCATAGTTGTTCGTTTTTAGTTTTCAGAAGTCGTTTTCAGAGAAGTAATCAGGTTGTACCGATTCTCTCTGAGGTCCTGAAGTGAATTCATAACATTTTTAATCACAGAATAAGGAGTATCCGCATCGGCCTTGATTGCAATACGTAAATCAGCATTCACCGCGCGTGCATTACGCACCCATGATTTGAATTGGTTATCAAGACTATCACAAGGAATACCTTCGTTCTTCAGTACTGCGTCCTGTTTGTCGGTCGGCAGGTCGAGATAGGTTTTCATGTTTTTCATCGGCACTCCGAAAGTAGAGGCCAACATGAATTTCTTTTCCTGTTCCGGAGTAAATGTGACACCATATTCCTGTCCCATGCTCTCCAATACCGCTTTCAGGTCGGACTGCTTGTCCATACTCATAAATATCTTTCCGTTCGGATCGACCAATATCTGAAGAATATTTTTCTCGGGAATTTTAATTTCCGAAACCGAAGCGGGTGTTGTCACTTGTACCGGCTCTTTCTTCACAAACGTAGAGGTCAGCATAAAGAAAGTAAGCAACAGTACCGTAACGTCACTCATCGCTGTCATGTCGATGAACGTACTTTTCTTTTTAATTTTCGCTCTGCCCATTATTGTCAGAATTTAGTAGATTCTAAATTATTTATGAGTAGCTGCAAAAGTCTGCACAATAGAGAAACCGACCTCATCGAGACTGTAAGTCAACTTATCGATTTTGTTTGTATAGTAGTTATAAGAGATAACTGCCAACGCACCGGTAAGAATACCGAAAGCTGTGTTAATCAAAGCCTCAGAAATACCTTGCGACAAGGCCATTGAATCAGCAGAACCACCTGCAGCCAAAGCGGCAAACGAACGGATCATACCGATAACCGTACCAAGCAATCCCATCAAAGTACCCAAAGTAGTAATAGTACCAATGATCGGAAGATTCTGTTCCATCATTGGAAGTTCAAGCGCCGTAGCTTCTTCCAGTTCCTTTTGGATGGCAAGTAGTTTCTGATCTTTTGAGAGAGAAGATTCATTCTCCATTTCCTCATACTTCCGTAGTGTAGAAGTTACAACGTTTGCTACAGAGCCACGCTGTTTGTCACAGATTTCCTGAGCTTTCCGAAGGTCTCCTACCGACAAAGCCTCTTTAATGTTAGATACAAATTTAACCAAAGAACCTCTACCGAAAGCTGAACGAAGAGCAAAATAGCGTTCAATGCTCAATGCCAATACAGTCAGCAATAACGTTTGGATAACAGGCACAATCACACCACCTTTGTAAATGGTTCCCATAAAGTTTCCCGGAAGCGGATGGTTGTTAGGGTCATTGTTCATAAAGTTAGTGGGATTTCCCAAAATAAAATGATAGATACACACTGCTATAATAAAACAGCAGATAATAACCAATCCGGCATTCTTGATACCTACAATCTTAGTTGACTTTTTTTGAGTAGTTTCCATAATAAAGTTTTTTTTGTTAAAGAATTTGTTATTAAGAATTTAAAGTAAATACGATTAGACACACCACAGGCCAAACCCTACTGCCTCATGCTAAAAATGAGGCTGTATTGTCAAACACAGCAGTATAGTAAGTTAGGAATTAAATAAGAATACGTCTCAAAGCAAAAATGTAGTAGTGGCAGCTTATAGACGCATAATGCGGATCTTTATCCGAATAATAAGACTTACTTTGGTCTAATACCAACAAATTCTCTCTTACCAGGCACCACTTACGCATGGTGTCTTTGAAAAGGTCAGAATCTTCAAGAATTCTGCGCAGACGGAGGTTATTAGAAGAGTATGTTTCAGAAACAGGTTTAAAACCCAATTCAACATCAGAGACAGATAGAGTTTGTGATTTATCAAAACCGGTGATATCACTGCCATAGCGATAAGAATAGTTAGTATCCAGAGAAGATGCGGAAACCTGGCAGGAATTAACCGACTTATGAGAGCATTCCGTAATATTCAATGCATTTCCACTTATGCTAAAGGATAGCATCAGCAGAACAAACATTAATATGAATTTTACAGAAGTTCTCATCGTCCTATTTTTATTGATAAACTCTCTTTTCGATTTTCGGGGCAAAAATAGTAACTAATTGCATAGAGTCACCACAATTTACATCTTTTAATTATCAAAAATTGAACTCTATCATTAAAACACTCTCAATCGGTTTTTGTTTTAACTAAAAGATTCTTTCTTTTATATAAAAGATTAATCAAGTTAAAAAAAAGTATATTGCAAAAGGTTCTTTTGACTTCGCCTCCTATAAAACAAATTATTCAAAACAGTGAAACTTCCTATAATTCGCTTAAATCGCCTCTTTTGCAAGGCTCCGTGCCTCCAAAGGATGCGGAGATACCCACCTCTTCCAATAACCGTTATATAGGACAAGAAAAGGCTATCGGATTTCCCATAGCCATCTCCATTAAGAAAGTGTTATCCGGAGGGCAGCCTGGCGCTCCCTTTCCTCCGCCCCCCGTATAAAACAAGTCATCCCCTCCGGTCTTTCGACCGAAGGGGATGAACCATCTGAAAAAAACGGCGACTACCTACTCTCCCACTGTTACGCAGTACCATCGGCGTGATCAGGCTTAACTTCTCTGTTCGGAATGGGAAGAGGTGGAACCCTGATG
>NZ_JH636046.1:0-389325 GCF_000159855.2 Bacteroides sp. 3_2_5
GACAACCAAAGGCCCTCGCTCTGCGAATCGGACTGCAAAGATAACAACTTTTATAATAATGATCCAAATAAAAAGGAAATTATTTTTGTTATTCTGTAAGGCACGTCCTACGCCGTTGCAACATGTCAAAATTAAATGCTGTCCGTCTCTTGGAAAGCGGATGCAAAAGTAAGGCATTAGGAGATAAGAGACAAATATAAAAGGGGATTTTTTTGAAAATATTTTGAATAAAAACGTAAAGGGCTGAGGAAGAGGAAGGTTCTGATAATTGATTATGGAAAAGGGAAAGGTCGGGGAAGGAAAGGGACACATTATTATATTATATAGGGGAAATTTATAGGGGAGAGGGAAAAGGGGATTTGCCGAGAAAGGGAGAAGGAGAAGTGTTTGCGGGAGGAAATTGAGGAGAAAATAGGGAATTTAGCGGGAACTTGACGGAAATTAAACGGGGTTTAAGCAAAAAACTCGGTGGGACCTTGGCGGGAATTGAACGGGAATCAGACAGGAGTCAAACAAAAATTGAACGGAAGCCCGCGTTAACATTGTTAATGCGGTTGGGGAGAGATTTATTTCAGGGGCGGAAAGAACAAAGCTTTGGATTCGAAAAGACTTGTTATTTAAAAACAAAAGGCTTGATTTAACAGAGGGTTAAATCAAGTAATAGGAAGAGGAAAAACAAAAGGGGGAAAAGGATTGAGAATGAAGAAAATAGAGAAAAAAGGGGGGATTTTCTGGGAAAAGGGATAAGTTGCGGATGGAAAGGGATAGTTGCGATTAGGACAAGCATGGGGGCAGGGGATTTTTAAAAGCAAGGTTGGGAGTGAAAGCAAGAGGAGTACAATTACGAAAGACAGGAGAACAGCAAGACAGTCACAAGGACAGGAGGACAAAGAACTAAAGATCGGTTAATTAGTTACGAATCGATTACAAAAAAAGAAGCCATTGAAGAAAATCTATAAAAGAAATAACTCAAAAAGCATCAGACAAAAGCACAAAAGGGAAAAAAGAAAAAGCAAATAGCATAAAGCAAGTGAGTTTGTAATTTGAACTGTGTCAGCAACAAGAAGATATGAATTATTAGCTTTGCTAACACAGTTCAAATTACAGACTCCGATAATACTATCTTTCCCACCATGGGCAACCTTGTTGGTGAGTATGGTATAGAGTTCACCACGCGAAAGGGCAACTTTATCAATAAAGCGATATTCTTTTCAAAAAGCAGCTAATCCTGTGCATGGGTAAACTGATCCCAGTGAAGATAACCACTAATGATTGCAGTATTACTGCTTCGGAAGAACACCGTCAACGTTATACAAAATCCTCAATAACTTACAACTAACCGGATAATTATCAATATAACTCTTTTATAAAAAAGACGCAAAATAAATACTGTGCCATACGGAATCTCTTGTTGCAGGTTTCCCGTCCAGAATATTGCTCAGGAATAACATTCTTCTATTCAAAATAAATAACAACATCACTAGGACTTTCCTGCATATTGACAAGATCAAAATAAGCTAAAATACTTTCAAGAAGTAAAGGCGATAACTACTAGAACTGGAAATAGATGAACGGCTGAATCTCACTGCTCTTCATCTGGATGACCAGATAAATCATAGCCACCATTACAATAGCTTTACCTAAGAAAGGAAGCTTGATCACTCCACGGCAAACGGCATTTTCCCAACTATCCGGAGCAAAATGGAGCAGGAAACCAACTGCCATCAGTGCAAATACCCGCCAATACCCTTCTATCAGTTGTGGGAAAAGCTGTGGACGGAAAGCAGTAAAAATCTGATTCAGCATGTCCATCGAATTGTGAAAGTCAGCATTACGGAAGAAAATCCAACAAAAGCAGACAAAGTGGAAAGTAATGATAACACCCAATACCCGGCGAATACCGTGACTGGTCTCCCCCTTTTTACGCCCAATAATGGACATCCATGCTTTATGAAGAGCAAGTGCCACTCCGTGAAAAGTACCCCAAAGCACAAAATTCCATGAAGCCCCATGCCATAGTCCACCAAGGAACATGGTAATAATCAGATTGAGGTATTGACGGAACTTCCCGTGACGGTTACCTCCCAAAGAAATATAAAGATAGTCGCGTAACCAACTCGACAAAGAAATATGCCAACGTCTCCAGAACTCAGTGATCGACGCTGATTTATACGGAGAATTAAAGTTCAAATTGAAATGGAAACCAAGTAAAAGAGCAATGCCGATTGCCATATCACTATATCCTGAAAAATCACAATAAATCTGCAAAGCATAACCATAAAGCCCCATCAGGTTCTCGACTCCCGAATAGAGTGTCGGGTTATCAAAAATACGCTCAACAAAGTTAATACTTATGTAATCGGAGATAACCGCTTTCTTGAACAAACCTGCCACAATAAGAAAGATACCCCTGCCGAACATTTCCTGCGACACATAGAGCGGTTTACGAATTTGCGGAATAAAATCACGTGCCCGGACAATGGGCCCGGCCACCAACTGTGGAAAGAAAGAGACATAAAAGGCATAATCCAGCAGACTGGTCAAAGGTTTGATCTCTTTCCTATAGACATCAATGGTGTAGCTTAACGACTGGAATGTGAAAAAGGAGATGCCGACAGGCAAAAAGATGTCAAGTGCCGTAAACTCCCCTCCCATCAGCGAGGCAATGACCCCACCCAGAAAATTGGTATATTTAAAGTAGCAGAGTAATCCCAAATTGACCGATACACTGAGTACCACACAAAACTTACGTTTCCAGCGGACATCGGTTCGATCCATCAGCCAGGCTATCACAAAATCGGTAACAGTAACGATGGCCAACAGGAAAAAATAGGTTCCACTACTCTTGTAATAAAAATAATAGGAGAAAAGAGCAACAAACAGAATCCGTGCCGTATTGCAATGTTGCAACAGTGTATAGATTACCATAAACGCAGCGAACAGCCAAAGAAAAATTCCGCTGCTGAATATCATCGGCGCATCCGGATTATATTTGAAAGCCTCCAACAGGCGGCTGAAATCAATATCAATGGGAAACATATTCATTATAGGCTTTAATAATGGCTTCATATAATAATTCTCCCTGAAGCGTATAGCCTTCAGGCAGATAATGTACGTGATCCGGACGCATTAATTGGGCGTCTGACCAGTTCTTGCAGGCGCGCAGGCTTCCGCCCACAACATTATACATATCCCACACCACCAGTTTATGGCGGCGGGCAAAATCATGAATCGTGTTCACTGCCGTTACCGTTCGGGGATTAATAGCGTATGTGCGACGCCGACGACGTTGACGGAAACTTTCATAAGATCCCGGAGGCGTAGTCATCAGGATAGGAACATCAGGCAGACTGTCATGCAACAGTTCAAGCAATTCCTCCATCTGCCGGTAATGTACATTCGAATTGTATTTTCGGTTATGGCTTTCGTTCGTTCCAAACGAAAGTATTAATAGTTCGGGTTTCAGGGCTGCAATGGCTGCAATACGGTCGGGATGCGTAAAAGTCAGGCAAGTGGCTCCGTTCACCCCCATATCCGTATAGGAGATCGCTCCGAATGTTTCGGTCAGACGGGCACCGGTAGTACGAGGAAAAATATGCCCGCGAATGTGACTGTCACCAATATGAACAATGCGCACAGTATCTTCCGAACTCCCGTTTTGCACCAGCCGCAAATGTTCGAGCACCGGAGCCAGTATCCCAAGACTATCCACGACCTCATTCCTCCCTACACCTTTGAAAGCTACGGGAAAAACAATTTTTACCGAAACAGTATCCCCCAATGATCCCGGTTCACGCATCGGCTTACAAGCCTTCGTGCCTTTATCCACCTGCGGACAGGCTGGCAAAAGGTCCTGTGCCCGAACCGACCAAACACCGGAAAGCAAAAGGATCAACACCCCCAGCCATCTATTCAGCCTCATAGGCCTTTCTCCTTTCATACTGTTCTTTTCCATAAATCAATGTTTCGTATAGTAGTCCTGCCAAGTGACGTCCACCCCGGAAGTTGATGTGTGTATAATCATAATTAGCCAAAGAGGGCTTGGCATGCACCAGCTCGGCCATACTACCCTCTCCTCCCATAGCCTCGAACATGTTCCAAAAAGCAATACCACTCTCTGCCGCTATATTCTGCTGGTAGCGGATCAGATTCTTCACTCCGGGCATTGTTCGCAGTTCACCGGTATCAGTCTTATAGTCACGATCGCCCACACTCAACAAAAGAAAACCGGCCTGCGGAAAGCATTCTTTCAGGTGGTTAATGGCTGTGAGAAGTCCTTTCTTATAAGGGTCGTAGTTTCTTCCGCGTTCGGTTGCAACGTTCAGTCCATATTCCAGAATAATCAAATCATAAGGCCGCTGGGCATTAAACTCTTGCAGCATTTTGGATGGTATGCTGCGAAGGGAAAGTCCTGAACTACCACGCAAAGAGAAGTTGTCGACAACAACTCCTTGTGTGCCGTCCATTGCCACCCCATAGAACAAAGTGGAATCTGCCCGATTGATATCCCAGCGTACCGAACCGATACGACCATTCACTTTCATCTGCTGCAAACGACCAGTAGTAGAAAAGTCCCGCGCTTCAGCTTCCCCACGGTTGACACATACAGAAAGATTGACCTCGCCCTTATTATAGAAAAAGATGGATGCTATCTGGCAGGTATCGAGTAAAGAAGCATATTTATTTTGTCCGCGAAGTTCAACGTAAGCTCTTTCACGGGGAACAAAATAGTGCCCGGAAATACCTTGTTTCTTTTTATCAAAGTAAACACTGTCGGTCACTGCATGACTAGACCATCCGCCAAAAGAATGACGTACCGTCGGACGATAGCCGCTGGTCATCGAAGTTATGGTGACAAAGCCTACACCACATCCGCCGAAACGCTTCTGCAACATCTCGCGCAGATCGGCTGTGAAAATATCCGCCTCAATAAAGGAATCACCGAACACAGCTATACGGACCAAGCGACCTTTGGACTGAATTTCGTCCAGCGCACGATAAAAAGGAGTCATCCCTCGCATCGTCGAGTCACTATAATCTTCGATACAAGTCATTCCGCTGCGGCACGTATCTACAAATGCAGGTTTCACAACCGGGACCGGCGGCAGACTGTCTGCCACTACTTCATCTTTATCAGGTTCAGGCATACGGACATCACTCAGCAAATCGACACGCCTCATCGTATGTCCGTCGATCGTTATAGCAGGCAGCCAGTGCATTCCAATTAATGCGAACAGGACGATCAATGTCAGCCATAACGAATATTTCAAATAATTTTTCATGCACGCTCTTAATTTAATAAGAAGTTGCAAAGATAGATAAAACCCATAAAAAGAGAGGAGAATCTGCATGAAATTCACGCAGATTCTCCTCTGATGTTATCTGTGTAGGCAAAGGATTAAATGCTTCGCTCCACGTTAGTGACAAAAGCCCGCAGACCGAGCTGTTCTGTCTGCATGTCCATCCGATGCAACGCATCCAGCAACGGGTCCACCTTCTTGTCATCCACCACCGTTATGATGGCCGAACACATACTAGGCCAGGCGTGGCTGCCGAAATGCGGATCACCGGTCTTCGAACCACGTCCCTGCACACGCTCCAAATAGGTGAAGCCCCGACAACCCAAACGGTCCAGCAAAGCAATGATACGTTCGTAGTAAGCCTGATCGAATGTGATTAATACTGATTTCATATCTTGATTTCTTCTTTATTATTTCTTAATCATTTCATCTTTATGCTCTTCAAAGTAAGCCTCCAGCTCACGTTTCCGTCTCAATACCTTACGCTGATGCTTGATACCTGTACCGGCAAAGACGCAGTACAAAGTAGGAATCAGGACCAAAGTCAGAATAGTGGAAACAGTCAGACCACCGATTACGGCAATCGCCATCGGGCTCCACATCTCCGAACCCTGTCCACCGCCAATTGCCATCGGGATCATACCGAGAACTGTAGTAGCAGTGGTCATCAATACCGGACGAAGACGGCTCTTACCTGCTGTTACGACAGAGTTGAGCACAGCCAGTCCACGTTCGCGGCAAAGAGTGATGTAGTCGATAAGTACAATACCATTCTTTACAACGATACCGATCAACATGATGGCTCCCAAGAGGCTCATTACACTCAGCGTGCTCTTTGTAAAGAAAAGCGCCATCAACACTCCACTGAAGGCAAACGGCAGTGAGAACATGATGATGAATGGATAAGTCAATGATTCGAACTGCGCTGCCATCACAATAAACACCAGTACCACAATAAGAATAGCCAGCGTACCCAGGTCGCGGAACGAATCTTGCTGGTCTTCGTACGAACCGGCTACCTGAATCGTTACGTCCGACGGAATATCCATCTTATCGATGATAGCATTACCCGCATTCACTACATTACCCAACGCTTCGCCCGAGATAACAGCCGAAACGGTCACAATGCGTTCGCGGTCTTTACGTTCGATAGTAGGAGGAGCAAAGCGCTCGACAACTTTACCCAACTCTTTCACACGTACGGCTTCGCCACGACTGTTATAAATAAGAATGTTCTCGATACTTTCAATACTGGTACGATACTCCGGTGCATAACGCACTTTGATATCGTATTCGTCTCCATCCTCACGATACTTGGAGGCAATGGCACCATTGATACGGTTGCGCAGATAGTTACCTGCAGTTGCCAGGTTCAGTCCGTGCAAAGCCAGCTTCTCACGATCGAAGTCTACCTGATACTCCGGCTGATAATCACTACGGCTGATGTTTACTTCCGATACACCTTTCACATTCAGCAGTTCACGTTTCAAACGTGCAGCTACACTGTCGGTTTCTTCCATACTATAACCATATACCTCGAAGTCGGCACTTGCCTGAGCAGACATACCCGTGTTGCTACCACCCAGGATCACCTGTGCTTTGCTGAACTCCGGATATTTCTTCAGGTCCTCACGCATCTCGTCGCAGACTTGTTCAAGGCTGATGTCACGATCTCCCGGATCGACCAGACTGATATTGAACGAAATGATGTGGGAACCATTGTCCTGCATAGAGGCCCAGGTATTGTCTGAGTCGGCCTGACCTACGGTATAGTTACATACGGTCATTACACCTTTGTATTTATTGAGCCACTGGTTAGTCAGTTTCTCTGAGACCTCCTGTGCCAGCTCCTTGCGTGTTCCGATAGGCAACTCCAACTGAACCGCGATACGGGCATTATCCTGTGCCGGGAAGAACTCGGTTCCGATACTCTTGGCACAGAACAAGCTGACCACAAAGAACACGATACAACCGAAGATGACAATCGGACGATGGCGAACCGCCCAATTCAACATACGGGCATAGCCTGTATCCAAAGCATCCAAACCTTTCTCAATAGGACCGAAAAGAAGTTTGAAAGTCCTAGACTGTTTCTTCTGCAAACGTAACAATTGCGAACAGAGCATCGGTGTCAGTGACAAAGCAGCTACTGTAGAAATGAACATGATGGCACACATCATCCAACCCAACTGCTTAAACATCACCCCCGACATACCGCTTACCATTGTCAGTGGGAAGAACACTGCAATCATGGTCAGTGTAGAGGCAATTACGGAAATAGCCACCTCATTCGTTCCGTGCACGGCAGCCTGTTTCGGATCGGAACCGCGCTCGATATGGGTAGTCACATTTTCGAGTACCACAATCGCATCGTCCACCACCATACCGATGGCAATAGAGAGAGATGAAAGCGAGATAATATTAATTGTATTTCCGGTGACTGCCAGGTAAATAAACGAGGCGATCAATGAAAGCGGAATAGTAATACAAATAATCAATGTGGCACGCCAGCGTCCCAAGAAGAGGAACACCACGATAACTACAAACAAAAGGGCGTACAGTACGGTTTCGGCCAAACTGTCGATGGTGTTGAGAATGTTGTCGGATGTATCGACAATCACTCCGAGCTTCACGTCGCTCGGCAAATTCTTCTGCAACTTCGGTAAAGCCTCGGCCACTTTCTTTGAAATATCCACAGAGTTGGCACCCGACTGTTTCTGCACCACAATCATGGCTCCTTTTACCCCATTATTATATGTTTCCTGAGCACGCTCCTCCACGGTATCGACCACGCGGGCCACATCGCGCAGATAGACATTCGCTCCATTGTAGCTACCCACCACAACATCTTCCAATTGTCGCGAATCGTCAAACTCTCCTTCGACACGCAACGAATAGGTCTCATTACCGATATCGAAGTTACCGCCCGGAATATTCTTATTCTCGGCTCCGATAATCGAACTGATTGTTTCGATAGTCAGATTATAGGCTTCCAGTTTGCCGGGGTCGCAATATACCTGGATCTCACGCTGGGGAGCACCACTGATGGATACCGTACCCACACCGGGAATTCGTGCTAACGGGTTCACAACGCGATCGTCCAGGATTTTATAAAGTGCCGACTGACTTTCATTGGCCTGTACCGACAGCAACACAATCGGAATCATGTCGGTGCTAAACTTAAAGATGATGGGATTCTCCACATCATCCGGAAGCTGCGAGCTGACCATATCCAGCTTGTCACGCACATCATTAGTCAGTACGTCGATATCATTACCGTATTCAAACTCCAATGTAATCAGAGACATATTTTCAGACGAACGGGAGGTGATATGCTTCAGGTTACTGACAGCATTCAGCGTATTCTCCAACGGACGAGTCACGTTGTTCTCTATATCCGAAGCACTGGCTCCGGGATAGGCGGTCATTACCATAATCGTATTTGTATCGATGTCCGGATACAAGTCGATAGGTAATTTTGACAAAGAGAAGAGACCAAAAATCACCACTGCAAGGAAGCAGAGGGAGGTCATAATCGGTTTTTTTACCGCTCCTTCGTATAAACTCATTTTTGCTAATTATTAAAATGTGGATAATGCGCCGTATGTCATCGGATTGTATAGCTTTCAACTTATAAAGCTGTACACAACATACGGTTACATTGATTCATTATTTTTCTACCTCTACCTCAGTGCCGTTGATCAATCGGGTCTGACCGGCAATGACTACCTGAGAATTATTGGGTACACCGGATTTCAATTCATACTCGGTACCCATGCGACGTCCCAGTTCCACTTTGTTGTATGTCACTTTTCCATCCTTGTATACATACACATAACGGTCGCCGGCACCAGCTTGCTTCACAATAGCCAAATCGGGAACAACGACGTTCTCTTCCGTACCAAAATTCAGGCTGGCACGGGCAAACATTCCCGGACGTACTTTCTGATTCTGGTTAGGCAATTGAATCTCCACCTGGAATGTACGGGTAGACGGATCGATCGTCGGATAAATCAAGCTGATCTTGCCTTCGAAAGCCTCATCACCGTAGACATCGAGCTTCACATTCACGGGAGCACCTTTCTTCACCTTGGTGAAGTAAACCTCGGATACATTGATCAAAAGTTTGACCGGAGTAATCTTTTCAACGGTCAGCACCGGATTACCACCGCTATACATATCGCCGCTATCGTAATTGCGGGCAGTTACCACCCCACTGATAGGACTCAGCAGAGAAGTATTTTCCAACAAGTTCTGATAAGCAGTTTTCTTCACGTCATAGGCCATCTTTGCAGCATCCCATTCCGATTTTGAAGCACCACCTACCTTATACAGTTCATCGATACGATTGAATTCCACTTCCTGATTGTCCAGTTGCAGCTTAGTCTGTTTCAAGTTGGCAGCATCCATCTGCACTAGTTTCTGGCCTTTGGACACATGATCGCCCACTTCCACAAAGATTTTATCAATACGCACCGGTGATGACGGAGCAATGTTATTCTTCACTTCAGCTTCTACGGTTGCCGTGTATTCCTGTATCTGTTCTACCGGGCGTGCTGTCACATCGGCCAATTTCACTTTCGGCTTTTCCTCTGTTTTTTCAGCAGCACTTTTGTCTTTTCCTCCAGTGCACGAGCCCAATAGCACAACGGCGAGCAGGGCTACTAATTGGAAACATCTTTTCATATTCAAATTTTAATTGTTGTGTGTTTAGTTACTCTGTTACTTCTTCTCTTCCCAATACCTGATCGAGATCAGCCTTAGCAACCAAATAGTCGTAGATAGACTGGTTGTAAGTCAACTGGGCCTGTGTCAGCGCCACTTCCGAATCGTTCAATTCAAGGATAGTCCCTTTACCTACTTCATAACGTTTTTGGGCTATCAAACGTCCTTTTTCCGCCTGTACGATTCCTTCTTTGTTGCTGACTACCTGCTCGGTACTTGCAGCCATATTATCCAGATAACTGGTGGCTTGCATGGTGAGTTGGCGATATACGTTGGTGCGGTTCTCGGCCAGTTGCTGCATCTGGATCTTAGTTTGCTTTACCTTCGTAAAGTTACTTGCCTTAAACAAAGGGATACTCAGACTCAGACCGACAGTAGAATATGGGAACCACTTGTAATGCGACATCTTGAAGTCATTATTCAGCGATGTATACGAATAGTTGAACGATGCAGCCAATGTCGGCATGAAATTGGTTCGCTGCACAGCCAGTGTTTTCTTCAACAAGTCGGCATTTAAGTCTAACTGCTTCAAATCGCTGTTGTTATTCAGATTCAACTGGTTGCTTTCCATCTGACGACGGAACATCACCATTTCATAGTCCTTCAGATTACCATCGGCAGCAATTTCCACCTCCGTATCCATACCCATCAGTACCTGCAACTGCAAGCGGGCAAGATTCACTCCGTTACCGGCAGATACTACCGAGGGTTTCAGGCTACGCACCTGTACGTCGGCGCGTATCTTATCATACTCGCTAACCGTTCCCTGCTCATATTTGGCTTTCACCACTTCATAGTTGGCTTCTGCCTGCGCATAACTCTGCAGGAGCACTTTGTAGCTGTCCTGGGCCAACAACAACTGATAATATGCCTTGGTCACCTGATTCACCAAGTCGAGTTTCGACGAGCGTGCTTTTTCAACAGCCAGTTCCACATCTGTCTTGGTCAGATTGATACTCTTGTAAAGCGTCGGAGCAAATACAGGGAGACTCACATTGAGTCCTCCGTTATACGAGTTGTCCGAACCTACCTGGATGGTCTGCGATTCTCCGCCAAAGTCCATCACCATTGTCTGTTTTTTTAGTGTCCGCGAGTAAGAACCCGTCAATGAAACCTCCGGAAATAGTCCGCCGTATGCCTCCTTCTTAGCCTCTTTTTTCAGCTGAATCTCTTGGCCGGCCACTTTCATTGTGGGGTTTTCGCTCAATGCAATTTCCAGTGCTTTGTCAAGCGTCAGTAGCACGATGTCCTTTGCCTCCTGTGCCTGTACATAACCCACCGAGAGCAGTACAACCACCGCCAAAAGCATCTTTTTGCTTAAGAAACATTTCATTTTGTTCATACAATAATTTTAGTTGTTTATCTTCTTTGGGAATCTCTTTATTCCCTGTCTTAGTGTATCCTTTGTTTTCTATATTCCGTTATAAAATCTTCCAATACCTTTGCCCCTTTCTCTGTCGAGATTCCCCGGATGTAGGTAAACATAATCGCTTCGTAAACCTCAAGGAAGGAGTATTTGTTGCAAATATCCGTATTCATCAATAAGTCGAGCTGTTCGTGAACCAGCAGGTTGACAATGGCAAAATTGACATCATCCCTGAATATGCCCTGCTTAATGCCCATCTTAAAAAATTCGATCGTACTGTCCGAGTCCCGCTCCCGATAGTTCTTCAGCAGACTGTGTACTTTCGGATACTTCTTTATATCTTCAAAAAAACGCTTGTTAGTCCGATGGAATGTCTCAATGCTCCGCTGATAACACACAAGAATGACTTCAAGAACATTCTTTGAGTTGGCCAAGGTCTCTGCCAGAAAAGCATTCATCTCTTCCTGACGTTTTAAAATACACTGGGTCAGCAAGCTCTCTTTATCCTGAAACACTTCGTAAAGTGTACGTTTTGATATACCCAAGGACGCGGCTATGTCGTCCATCGTTATACTCTTGATACCATGTGTAGTAAAAGCCTCCGAAGCTGTCTCAATAATTCTGTCTTTCAATTCTACTCTTTGTGAGTTCTCTTTCGCATTCTCAATCATTAACCCGTTCTTTTGTTGTTAGACTATCGATTATCAGCGTTTTCGTCCAATAAAAACGAAAAACTGAACAAAGATAAGCAGAAAACTCGACGAGTTAATTCAGTTTCCTGATTTAAGCACACATATTTGATAAATATTATAACTTCCGAAACAAATATCAAAACAAGTGTTAACAGAGAATGAGGATACAAAGATAGGGCGAGGAAATACCCTTATAAAGGTATTCCCGCCCATCGGAAGAGAAAAATCGATAAACAGCGGATATACTTCGATGAATGAAGAAGTGAGAGGAATGACAAAGAAGACTCTACTAATACTCGGATCTGGTCCGATTGAGAAAAGCTACCGTTTTATGAATTTCTTTGTACATCACGATATCATCCTTTACAAACGGAACCTCTTTACGATATGCAGCCAGATAGCGCTCAAGGATGGGAGAAGTTTTTGCCGGACGACGAAACTCAATTCCCTGCGCAGCATTCATCAACTCGATGGCAAGGATGTGCTCCAGATTATCCATGATCCGGAAAAGTTTGGTAGCGGCATTGGCTCCCATGCTAACATGATCTTCCTGACCGTTGGAAGAGACTATTGAATCACTCGAGGCCGCATAGCAGTACATCTTATTCTGGCTGACCATAGAGGCAGCAGCGTACTGAGGAATCATAAAACCGGAATTAAGTCCCGGATTGGCGACCAAAAATTCTGGAAGACCACGCAACCCCATAATTAACTGGGCTACACGCCGCTCGGAAATGTTGCCCAGTTCGGCCATTGCGATGGCAAGAAAATCGAAAGAGAGGGCCAGCGGTTGTCCGTGAAAGTTGCCGCCGGATATGATCTGATCTTCATCCGGGAAAATGGTCGGATTGTCCGTCACTGAATTTATCTCAGTCAACAAAACAGAAGAGACGTACCGGATGGCATCTTTCGTTGCCCCATGCACCTGAGGAATACAACGAAAAGAGTAAGGGTCCTGTACATGTTCTTTGGTACGGGCTATCAGCTCACTTCCATGCAGCAGGCGACGGAATATCTCTCCCGTCTCAATCTGACCGGGATGGGGACGGATCTGCTGAATACACTCCATAAAAGGATCGATGCGCCCATCGAACGCTTCAAGTGAAAGGGCAGCAATCATATCTGCCTTCTTTGAAAGCCTCCGGGCTTTGAGCAATGCAAAAACTCCGTTGGCACTCATGAACTGGGTACCATTCAGCAAAGCAAGTCCCTCCTTACTCATCAATCTCACAGGCTCCCAACCAAACTCGTCGAGCACACTGATGGCTTCCCGCTTTTTACCTTTATAATAAACATCGCCAACTCCAATCAAAGGCAAAAAGAGGTTGGCCAACGGCGCCAGATCACCCGAAGCCCCCAAGGATCCGCGATCGTAGACAATAGGCATTACGTCGTTATTGAAAAAGTCGAGAATGCGCTGTACGGTGATGACCTGTACCCCGCTGTGACCCAGGGAAAGAGCATGGGCTTTAAGCAACAGCATCAGCTTGATAATGACCGGGCGTAACTCCTCACCCACACTGCACGCATGGCTTTTCACAAGATTCTCTTGCAAGGTGTTGAGTTCATCGGACGATATGTTTTTACTGCACAACGAACCGAAACCGGTAGTGATGCCATACAGCGGCTCGGTGGAAGCCGCAATTTTCCGGTCGAGATAATCACGGCATTTCCGGATGCGCTGTTCGGCTTCGGGAGCCAGTTCAAGTTTCAGGTTTTCGTTAATGATGCGTTCGATGATACTGAAAGTCAGTTCACCGGAGCCTACATAATAAACATTGTTCATTGGTTCAGTTCTTGGTTGACAACTTCAAGTAATTCTTTCTCACGCATGCATGCCAATTGTTCCAAATGGTCGGCTTCCCGCTTCAGCTCGTCAACAAAGGTTTTATCCTTGAGCGAACCCAGATTGATGCGGACGTTCAGCAAAGCGCCCAATACTGCCGAACGGGCAGCCATCATGGCTACACATGCGTCCGTAATGGCATTCTGATTGCCTAAACGCGCTACATCAGCTATGATCTCCATCAGCTCACAGGCATTGCGCGCCACCTGCATCGGAACGAGGGCCGCAAAACGAGTGGCCTCCTGGATAGCAGCACTACGAGCGGCCTTTTCTTCATCTGTAGATTTGGGTAACTTGAAACAACCGAAAACATGGTCGTATGCCTCGGAATCACGGTCAATGTATTCAACAAAAAGCTCCTGCTGCCGGATGCTCAGACGGGAAATATGCTTCATCAACTCTTCATGTTCTTCGTATCCTTTCTTCCCGATGGTAAGTCCGGCCACCATTGCAGTCAGCGCCGAGGCCACCGCACCGTTAAGAGCAGCCACACTGCCGCCTCCGGGTACAGGATCACTACCGGCTACTTTATCTAAAAATTCTTTTACGGTCAATTCTGCTAACATAATTCTTCAAGTATTATCGGGTTTATATCTCAATTCAGACAGACGGATAAAGCATTCCGCCTTTGATAGTCGTATTTACACAATTCATCCCGACATAATAGGGAAGAATATGGTAATTATCGGAGTCGAGCACTACGAAGTCGCCTTTTTTACCCACTTCGATACTGCCGATAGAGTCGGCACGGTTGAGTGCAGCCGCCCCATTCAGGGTAAGGGCCGTAATTGCTTCTTCTACAGTGAGCTGCATGTGAATGCAGGCTAAGGCAAACGTCAGTGGAATGGAACCGGAGAAACAACTGCCCGGATTCAGGTCGGTAGCCAGGGCTACGGCACATCCGGCATCAATCATGTCGCGTCCCCGTGCATAAGGCTCCTTCAAGGCAAACGCTGTGAGCGGGAGGAGTGTGGCAACCACTCCCTTACGCGCCATGGCTTCGATACCGGCATCGGAAGCATGAAGCAGATGGTCGGCAGATACAGCTCCCAATTCGGCAGCCAGTTCGGCACCTCCCAAAGGGACAATCTCGTCGGCATGAAGTTTTGGTAAGAAACCATAATCTCCGGCAGCTGTAAGCAAACGACGTGACTGTTCGATGGAGAAAACGCCTTCTTCGCAGAACACATCACAAAATTCAGCCAGTGAATCCCGCTGAATCACCGGAAGTAACTCACGGATCAGGAAGTCAATATAATCATCAGGACGCTCTTTATATTCGTCAGGCAACGCATGTGCACCCAGGAAAGTAGGCACAATATCCACCCGTACACCCTCATCTTTATTCAGGCTGCGCATCACCTTGAGTTGCAACAATTCCGTTTCGCGGTTCAGACCGTATCCGCTCTTGCCTTCGACGGTCGTAATTCCCATGGCTGTCATCTTCTTGAGGAGTCCTTCTGCCTTAGAGCGCAAATGAATGAAAGAGAGTTCACGGGTAGCCTGTACTGTACTGGCTATACCGCCGCCACGCTGCATGATAGACATATAACTCTCCCCTTTGAGGCGCCACGAAAATTCTTCGGCCCGCTCTCCCCCAAATACGAAATGGGTATGTGAATCGACAAAACCCGGCAAGAGACACTTCCCACGAGCATTGTAATGCCAGAAGTGATGATAATATCCATCACGCACTTCACCCCGGTTGGGACCGACATAGGTAATGATCCCATCTACAACTTCGACTGTCGCTTTCTCCAAAATTCGCAGTTCCGCCATCTCTTTCCCTTTCCGAGCCGAAAAGCCGAGCGGAGTCACTACTTTGGCATTGAATATAATTAAGTTCTCACTCATGATTCTCTATTCCATTATACGTGATTCAAGCACTTGCCGCATGGAGAAATTCTCCAGACCGAGGTAGTAGGAAGCAGTATCGATCAGTGCTTCCATCGGGACGAGCCCTACGATTTCGCTACCGAGAATGATCACTCCATAGCGACGGGCTTCGATGCGCACCAACTCGAAAGCACGATAAAGTGCCGTACGGGTATAATCGGTCATGTTGATAGACACCTGGGTAATGTTCCGTTCCTTCAGTTCTACCCCCATCGCTTTGACATAACGCAAACCACCATTGATATGACGGATATTTTTGGCTATCTTGGTTGCAATTTCAAGATTATCAGTACTCAGATTGATATTATAGGCCACCAGCGGCATACGGGCACCGATAGCGACTACCCCGGCTGTAGGATGGCATCCGGCAGGACCGTAATCGGGATGCCATTCGGGCAGTTTCATTTTCTCGGCCATCCCTTCGAACTCTCCTTTGCGAACAGCTGCCAGATTTTCACGATGAGGGGCTGTCGCCGATTTCTCATAAAGGAAGACAGGAAGGTGATAAAGCCCGGCTACCTTCTCTCCTATCTCCCGGGAAAGAGAGACGGCTTCGTCCATCGTCACGTTTTTAATGGGAATAAAGGGCACTACATCAACGGCCCCCATGCGGGGATGCTGCCCCCGGTGGTGATTAAGATCTATCAATTCCACAGCCACTCCAATAGCCTCGATAACAGCATCACGCAGAGCTTCCGGCTCGCCGATAAGGGTTACTACCAGTCGGTTGTGATCTTCATCATTGCTATAATCGAGCAATTTCACCCCAGACCGGGCACGGAACGGAGCGACAATACGATCTATCTTTTCCAGATCCCGCCCTTCACTGAAGTTGGGGACGCATTCTACTATTTTATTCCAGTTCATACTACATCGTTTTAAGGGCACCACAGATTACACGGATTCTTACAGATTAAGATTTATTTTTATTCTCATTATTCCGCAACTATTCTCTTTATCAACTCTTCATCTGCCAGATAAGGCAGCGTGATGTGGTAGGCATCACCATGTGACAGATTGAACGCTTCGCTGGTTTCCATCGCATGTTCATTGCGGGCCCACGAACGGCGGGCCACTCCCCCCATCACATCCCAAAGCATAGAAGAACGAAGGATTTCGTCTACTCTCAGGCTCCCGTCACACACCATACCGAAACCTCCGTTGATAGCTTTGCCAACGCCAACTCCGCCTCCGTTGTGCAAAGCTACCAGGCTCATGCCCCGGGCACAATTCCCGGCAAAACACTGTACGGCCATATCGGCCATTACATTGCTGCCATCTTTGATATTAGAGGTTTCACGGAAGGGTGAATCCGTACCACTCACATCGTGATGATCGCGTCCCAGCATAATAGGCCCGACTTCTCCGTCACGCACCATTTGGTTAAACCGGAGAGCTATCTTCAAACGACCGACAGCATCCTGATACAATATACGGGCCTGTGTACCCACCACCAACCGGTTCTTGCCGGCATCCCGTATCCAGTTATAATTGTCCAGATCCTGTCCGCGACGTTTCACATCGATACATTCCATCGCAGCACGGTCCGTTCTGGCAAGATCTTCGGGGTTACCACTGAGACATACCCAACGGAATGGACCGTAACCATAGTCAAAGAGCTCCGGTCCCATAATATCTTCCACATAACTCGGCCAGATAAAGCCGTCTTTTTCATCGGTTCCGTTTCGTGAAATCTCTTTGACTCCGGCATCATAGACAGCTTTCATAAACGAGTTGCCGTAATCGAAAAAATAAGTTCCGCGGGAAACAAGTTTCTTGATCACTGCAAAATGACGATGGAGGGATTCGTCTACCAACCGACGAAACGCTTCGGGAGATTCATGCAACAACCGGGTACGTTCTTCGAAAGTAACTCCGGCAGGACAATACCCACCTTCGTAAACAGCGTGACAGGAGGTCTGATCGGATAAAAGTTCAATAGGAATATCTTCCTGAACGGCATATTCAAGCAGGTCTACTACATTGCCATGATAGGCCACCGAACAGGATTCATGCCGTTCAGCAGCGCTCAGTGCCATCCGGAAAGCGGTATGGAGATCAGTCGTGACATGCTCCACCCACCCTTGCTTGTAACGGGTTTCAATACGCGAGCGGTCCACTTCGGCTATAATCGAAGCAGCACCGGCTATTTCGGCTGCCTTGGGTTGGGCACCGCTCATACCACCCAAACCGGAGGAAACGAACAAATGTCCACTCAAGTTCTTATCTTGAGGGATGCCTAGCTTGAGCCGGCCGGCATTCAGCAGAGTATTGAATGTGCCATGCACAATACCCTGCGGCCCAATGTACATCCATCCGCCGGCTGTCATCTGGCCATAGTTGGCGACTCCCATCTGGGCTGCCTCATGCCAGTCATGCTGATTGTCGAACATGCCTACCATCATTGAATTGGTGATAATGACCCGAGGGGCATCGGGACGGGAATGGAAAAGCCCTAACGGATGTCCCGATTCGATAACAAGCGTCTGTTCACGCGTCAGGAGTTCGAGGTATTGTTTTATCAACCGGTATTGCATCCAGTTCTGACATACCTGCCCGGTCTCGCCATAAGTGACGAGTTCATAAGGATAGAGAGCGATATCAAAACAAAGATTATTGTCGATCATCACCTGAAAGGCCTTGCCTTCAATACAGTTCCCCTGATATTCGTCGACGGGTTTGGCTTTGAGGTCGCCTGCCGGACGAAAACGGTACCCATAGATTCGTCCCCGGGTCCGCAACTCCTCCAGAAATTCAGGAGCCAGTTTTCTGTGCAGTTCCACAGGGATATAACGCAATGCATTTTTTAAGGCCGTGACGGTCTGTGCCGGCGAAAGGGTATATCCACGGTCGGGCGCCCGGCGAATACCTTCGGCGAATACCGGATATTCAGGTAACTGATTGCTGAGAGTCATTTTCATAATAAAAGGAATTAAGGATTACAAACTGTCAGCTCTACAATTTGATAACTCTTCGCAATATAGAAAAAAGGTGGGAATCTACCAAGATTTCAGCAGATTTATTATCAAAAGGTTAGAATAATAAAGAGAGGCAAATGAGTAGTCGCCTGTTGGGTTGTATAGTGGCAAGGCAGCAGTCCCTGCTGCTGATCGAAACGCTACTTCTCTTCCGCCTTCAGCAGTCGCAGATATTTGTCGGTAACTTTGGCAGACTCGCTATTTTCATTCAGATAGGCGGCTTTCCAATCAGGATGCCCCCCAAGCAGTTCTCCCATCCGCTCTTTTCCGACAAATCCTACCTTATTGGTTTCAGGATCTATTTCATAATATACCCGTTTGGATATTAAAGCGGAAGCAGCAATCGCATCGCCGAATTGACCACCCAGCATCACATCCATCGTGGCATCGCTGCCGGCAGCTACGGAACCTAAAGGAATGGCACTAAAATAAATATGGTCTCCAATGCGCAGGGCGGGAGCATACCAACCTCCGAAACGAAACTTCTTATAGCGTAATCTCTTGCAGTTCACATAAAGGGAAGTGTCCGCCTGCACGGCATAACAGCGGGACTTCAGGTATTTGCACATGGAATCGTCCGGACTGGCACTGATCTTATAGTCGGCACCACCGGTCATCAGAATATGATTCTTTGTACGTTTCTCCACTTTCAGCGAGGCAACCGTATCTCCTTCACAAGCGAGCAGCCCTTTCAGATTGGAATATACGACATTCTGCGCAGTAACATCCATCACTACCCAACTCATCAACAGCAGGAAACACAATTTCTTCATAAACGCATCCTATTAAAGACTTTCATGGCGGAAAGGTACACCTTTTAACGAATCGGAGCAAGTTTTCAGAAGAAAAGTTTAAGAAAAAGGAGAAAACACTTGACTTTTGCTCTCCAATGTCGTATCTTTACTATCAGAATCATAAAGTACGTTCAATTTATATTAGGAATGAAAGAGGGAGGCTATTGCTCCCTTTTTTTATGGAATCACTTCACCCAACCTCCCCATAACAGACGGAGCTAAAGATGAGTTCAGGCTCCGTTTGCCCTAAAGCAAGGCTCTGCCGAAACGAAACAGCGGCTCTATTTCACTCGGATCCCGGCTCTGCAAACTCTCTACCCGGCAGCTTCGGCAAGAAAAGACCGGGATATCCGGAGATATACCAAGAAGAATATGAAGAATCTCCGGAAGAGACGGGAAATGTACCTGAAAGGAAAGCGGAAACCGGCTCCAACGTTAATAATAAGTAAATCTGCTCTTGACAAAAACAAGCTCATGCCAAGAGAGCGCCGTACTCACGCTAAATATATTATTTTTGCGGGTCAAACAATCAAGGAAATATGGAACAACTAAATCTCATCATAGACACTTATCAACGGATTATTCTCGAATCGGAATCGAAGCTGGCAAAGGTAAAACAACACATTTACCGTATCGGTACACTCCGACTGATACTTTTCGCGGCAGGAATTGCAGGTATCATTTATTTCTGGGACGAGGGCAGGCTGGTGATCGGCGGTATCGCGGCTATCACCTTCATCCCCTTCATATTATTGGTGAAACTGCACAACCGGTTGTTTCATCAGAAAGATTACCTTGAAAAGAAGATAGAAATCAACCGACAGGAATTACAAGCCCTTACATACGATACGTCAGCTTTCGATAATGGGGAGGAGTTTATCAATCCATCACATCTTTATACTTATGACCTGGACGTATTTGGAGAACATTCACTCTTTCAGTACATAAACCGGACTGCCACGCAACCCGGTAAAAAAAGACTGGCAGAATGGATGAATATGCACCTGAAGAGCAAAGCGGAGATAGAGAAACGACAGGAAGCAGTACGGGAACTGGCTCCGGAGTTAGAAATGCGCCAGCATTTCCGTGTACTCGGATTGCTGCATAAAGGTAAAACTGCTGACGAAGAAGAAATCAGGAACTGGGCTTCGAGTCCGGAATATTATCGGAAGAAATGGTATTTCCGAACTTTGGCTATCCTTATCCCCACCGCCAATGCTGTCTGCATCGGGCTGGCCATAGCCGGAATCATCTCATTCACCACATGGGGAATCGTCTTCGCAAGTATAGGATTGTTCAGTTCTTCATTCTCAAAAGGTATTAGCCGAATGCAGTCTGTTTACGGTAAAAAGATGCTGATACTGACAACCTATGCACGACTCATTCACATTATTGAGGAGAAAAAAATGCGATGCAGCGCATTAAAGGAAATCAAGGAATTGGTGGGAGGTGAAAAACAAACGGCTTCACAAGCCGTAAAACGCCTCACCGAACTCATGAATGCACTGGACCAACGAAACAATATGTTAATGCAATTTGTCCTGAACGGACTATTTTTCTGGGAATTGCGGCAAGTCATGAAGATAGAAGCCTGGAAGGAAAACTATGCAGCCCACCTGCCGGATTGGCTTGAAGCCATTGGCGAAATGGATGCTTACTGTTCGCTGGCCTGTTTTGCGTATAATCATCCCGGATATGTGTTCCCCGAAATTGCATCCAAACCATTTTGCGTGGAGGCCGAAGCATTGGGTCATCCATTGATGAATCGAAATAAATGTGTACGCAATGATATCCGGATCGCAAAGCGTCCTTTCTTCATCATCATAACAGGTGCGAATATGGCAGGGAAAAGCACCTATCTACGTACCATAGGAGTAAGCTATCTGCTGGCATGTATCGGAGCCCCTGTCTGGGCAGAGAAGATGAAGCTATATCCGGCACAACTCGTCACCAGCCTGCGCACGACCGACTCATTGGCAGACAATGAATCGTATTTCTTTGCAGAACTGAAACGACTGAAACTTATTATTGATAAACTGAACTCCGGCGAGGAACTGTTCATCATACTCGACGAAATTCTGAAAGGAACGAATTCGATGGATAAACAAAAGGGCTCCTTCGCACTGATCAAACAATTCATGGCTTTACAGGCGAACGGCATTATTGCCACTCACGATCTCCTGCTAGGCTCTCTTATCAATCTATTCCCCAAAGATATCCACAACTATTGTTTCGAAGCGGACATCACTAACAACGAACTGACTTTCTCCTACAAGCTCAGAGATGGAATTGCGCAGAACATGAATGCCTGCTTCCTGATGAAAAAAATGGGAATAGCCGTCATCGACGACTAATCCCCATTTCGTATTGAAGCTTGAATTAGAATCAGTGTCCTTTTGTCTTAGTCAGGAAAGCGGCAATAGAAGCTGCTTCACCATTCGTGAAATAACGTACGGATGTAACCGGGTTATAAGTATAGGGTACAAATTGGAACAATTGTACGGCGGCAAACTTTCTGTCTTCGGACAGCATTACATCTAAACGCAGATTTCCACTTGTACCACCTTTGGCAGTCGATTGCATAGAGAAATCACCCGACTTCACCATGTCTGTCAATTCATCCAGATGTTTCAAATCAAAAAAGATACTTTGCTCTTTAGCAACACTGCCCGTCGGCAAGTAAACAATCTCCTTGGATTTCCAGAACAACCGGAAAACGCCAATCAAGAACAAGGCGGTGCCTAGTACCATAAGTCCCATACTGATAGTCGATGAACGGTCTTCCATCTCAAAAGTAGAAACAAATGCAATCACTCCTGCCAATAACATAATGCAAGAGAAGATAAGTCCGGAAACACTGGTGCGTTTTGCAATATCTGGGTGTGAAGATGCAAAAATTGTTGCATCGATAGCTTGGGTTGTCATAATATTGAAGTTTAAATTATTAGTAAATAATAGCTGATAAATACTACCACACCTATAACTAACAGGCACGGCAACATAAAATAATAATAGAACTAATAAGTTAAACTCCTATACAATAATACGCCTTAGAGCGAAAACATAGTATTCGCTTACAGGATGACAACAATAAGAAGTAGTGGTTTCATAAAGCTTCCCCCAATGCTGAGATAAAACAGCATCACGGTCTGCCAGCCTTTGAGCAAGGGCTTTTAAAGAAAAAATAGATTCGGCCGCTTGTATACGCTGTATGCGCGACATTGCGATCTGATGCGTCTGAATTCCGGTCCCGGCCAATTCGGCATCAGGGAAATAGGGTGTCTGGGGACTGCTGACTGTTTCGTGCGTATCCCCTTTCATTGTTGACATAGCCATATAGATATCTTGTTCCGCCTGTTTTTCAGCGAAATAGTCGTTAGCTACACTATGAAGTGCCACAGCAAACAACATGAACAATATAATTTTAATGAACTTTGCCATATCTGCCTGCAAATATAACAGATTATTCAGTCCGACTGTTCACCTTCAAATGTTTTTAATGTATCTTTAGTAAAATCAACAAAAAAGGCCACTCTTTTCAGAGCAGCCTTTTTTATATCTATAAGAATAATAGTTGAATTATTCTGCTGATTCAGCTTTCGGTTCTTCAGTTGCAGGTACTTCGGCAGCAGGAGCAGCTTCAGTAGTTTTCTTTGAACGACGAGTACGAGTTGCTTTCTTAGCAACTTTCTCTTTAGCCATGTTTTCGTTGTAGTCAACGAGTTCGATGAAGCACATTTCAGCATTGTCACCCAGACGGTTTCCAGTCTTGATGATACGAGTATAACCACCCGGACGGTCAGCAATCTTCACAGAGATTTCCTTGAACAATTCTGTTACAGCGAGTTTATCCTGCAAGTTGCTAAATACAACACGACGAGAGTTTGTAGTGTCTTCTTTAGACTTTGTGATCAAAGGCTCAACGAATTTCTTCAGAGCTTTCGCCTTTGCTACAGTCGTAGTGATTCTTTTGTGCTTGATCAAAGAACAAGCCATGTTAGATAACATAGCACTTCTGTGAGAAGCAGTACGACCTAAATGATTGAATTTCTTATTATGTCTCATTTTTTATTCTTTATCTAATTTATATTTAGAAATATCGGTTCCAAACGACAGATTCAGACTTTCCAGCAAATCATCAAGCTCGGTAAGCGATTTCTTTCCGAAGTTTCTGAATTTCAGCAGGTCAGTTTTGTTGAACTGTACCAAATCGCCCAATGTTTCAACATCAGCAGCCTTCAAGCAATTGAGGGCACGTACTGACAGATCCATATCGACAAGTTTAGTTTTCAACAGCTGACGCATATGCAATACTTCTTCATCAAACTCTTCATTACCGTCAACGTCATTACTTTCAAGAGTAATTTTTTCGTCAGAGAATAACATAAAGTGATAAATCAGAATTTTAGCAGCTTCTTTCAGCGCCTCTTTCGGGTGAATGGAACCGTCGGTAGTAATTTCAAGTACCAGTTTCTCGTAGTCAGTCTTCTGCTCTACACGGAAGTTTTCTACAGCATACTTAACATTACGTATCGGCGTATAGATTGAATCGATTGGAATTACATTAACATCGGTACAATATTCGCGGTTTTCGTCAGCGGGGACATATCCACGACCTTTGTTAATTGTAATGTCAATCTGCATAGTTGCTTTAGAATCTAAATGACAAATAACTAATTCCGGATTTAACACTTCAAATCCAGTCAAATACTTACCTATGTCACCTGCTTTAAATTCACTAGAATTCTCGATAGTGATGCTCACCTTTTCGCTCTCGAATTCTTCAACTACTTGCTTGAATCTCACTTGTTTCAGATTCAAGATAATGTTGGTAACATCCTCTTTTACTCCAGGAACACTAGAAAATTCGTGCTCAACACCTTCTATACGGATAGTGGTGATAGCAAAACCTTCTAATGAAGAAAGGAGGATACGGCGCAAAGCATTACCAACGGTAATACCAAAACCGGGTTCCAAGGGACGAAATTCGAATTTACCGAATTTGGCATCCGCTTCCAACATTAATACTTTATCAGGTTTTTGAAATGCTAATATCGCCATGAAATTAATTATTATTTAGAATACAATTCAACAATCAAATGCTCTTTAATGTTTTCAGGAATGTCTGCTCTTTCAGGAATGTGCAGCAATTTGCCCACCTTTGAAGCTTCATCCCATTCCAACCAAGCATATTTGCTGTGATTGAAACCAGCGAGAGAATTAGCAATTACTTCCAAAGATTTAGATCTTTCACGAACGCCAATCAACTGACCCGGTTTAACTACGTATGAAGGAATGTTTACTACCTGTCCATCAACTGTAATGTGTTTGTGGCCTACCAACTGACGAGCTGCTGCACGCGTAGGAGCAATCCCCAAACGGAACACGATGTTGTCAAGACGACCTTCAAGCATCTGGAGAAGTACCTCACCGGTAATACCTTTAGCTGTAGCTGCCTTTTCGAACAAGTTGCGGAATTGTTTTTCTAATACTCCATAAGTATATTTAGCTTTCTGTTTCTCACGAAGCTGAATACCATATTCAGAAGTTTTTCTTTTTCTTGAATTTCCGTGCTGTCCGGGAGGATAGTTTTTCTTCGACAAAACTTTATCAGCTCCAAAGATACCTTCACCGAATTTACGGGCTATTCTTGATTTTGGTCCAGTATATCTAGCCATTTCTTTTTAAATATTTAATTGTTTATTCATGAACTCAATTTGTTGCAGCCGCGATTACAGAGAAGAAATTAATGCAATCCAAAAACAAAATCAAGTATCATTTTTATTAAAGGTAAATCTTAAACTCTACGTCTTTTCGGAGGACGACAACCGTTATGCGGAAGCGGAGTTACGTCAATGATTTCTGTAACTTCAATACCGGCACCATGAATCGTTCTGATAGCAGATTCACGACCGTTACCCGGACCTTTAACATATGCTTTTACCTTTCTCAGGCCAAGATCGAATGCAATTTTAGCACAATCCTGGGCAGCCATCTGAGCTGCATAAGGAGTATTCTTTTTAGAACCTCTAAATCCCATCTTTCCTGCAGACGACCAAGAGATAATCTGCCCTTCACTATTTGCAAGAGAAACAATAATATTGTTGAAAGATGAATGAACATGCAATTGTCCATTAGCATCTACCTTAACATTTCTCTTCTTAGCTGCGACTGTTTTTTTTGCCATATCAACAATTATTATTTAGTAGCTTTTTTCTTATTTGCAACGGTTTTCTTTCTACCCTTACGAGTACGCGCATTGTTCTTAGTGCTCTGACCTCTTACAGGCAGACCAATACGGTGACGTACACCACGGTAGCAACCAATATCCATTAATCGCTTAATGTTCAATTGTACTTCAGAACGAAGATCACCTTCAACCTTATACTCTGCACCGATGATCTCACGAATCTTTGCAGCCTGATCATCTGTCCAGTCTTTCACCTTCAGATCTTTGTCTACACCAGCTTTATCTAAAATTTTTGCTGAACTACTACGACCTATTCCATATACATAGGTCAACGCAATCTCACCTCTCTTATTTTGAGGTAAATCTACACCAACTATTCTTATAGCCATATACTAAATTATTTTTTTTGCAAAAATAATAAATTATCCTTGACGTTGTTTATACTTAGGATTTTTCTTGTTAATAACATACAAACGGCCATTACGTCTAACGATCTTACATTCTGGCGTACGTTTCTTTAATGATGCTCTTACTTTCATATCTTATTTTATTTATATCTAAATACAATTCTTCCTTTCGATAAGTCGTAAGGAGACATTTCGACTCTGACTTTATCACCCGGTAGGATTTTAATGTAATGCATTCTCATCTTACCAGAAATATGAGCAGTAATCTCATGTCCGTTTTCTAATTCAACACGAAACATTGCATTAGACAATGCTTCAACTATAACTCCATCTTGTTCTATTGCAGATTGCTTTGCCATATATTATATCGCTTTATCTCCTAAAACTTCTTCTATGAATTTAAATGATGACAGAATATCAGCCTCGCCTGCACCTACCGCAATGGTATGTTCAAAGTGTGCGGCACATTTCCGATCTCTGGTTCTCACTGTCCATCCGTCACGTTCCATAATAACTTGTCGGTCACCTTGCGTAATCATCGGTTCAATCGCAATGCAAAGACCTTTCTTTAAAAGTGTTCCGTATCCTCTTTTACCATAATTCGGTACCTGAGGGTCTTCGTGCATGTCTTTACCAATACCATGACCGACAAATTCACGCACAACACCATAAGAATGGGACTCACAATATTGCTGAATAGCATATCCGATATCACCGATTCTTTTTCCCTGCACAGCATTTTGAATGCCAATATACAACGCCTCTTTAGTTACCTTCAACAACTGACGAACTTCTTCGTCCACTTCACCAACGCAAAAGGTATAAGCTGAATCACCACAGAAACCATTCATGTAGGTACCACAGTCGACCGATACAATATCACCGTCTTTCAACACGATATCTCCCGGAATGCCATGCACTACCTGTTCATTAACCGATGTGCATAAAGAGGCAGGAAACGGATCTCCATATTGATTGGGAAAACCTTTAAAGGTAGGAACAGCACCATGATCTCTGATAAACTCTTCCGCTACCTTATCCAGCTCTTTAGTGGTAACTCCCGGTTTCACAAGTTTGGCAACTTCAGCCAACGTTCTACCAACAAGTAAGTTACTCTGACGGAGCAGCTCTATTTCATCTTCAGTTTTAAGAAATATCATTTCTACTCAAAGAATTAATATGCAGCTACACTACTACCGGTGCGTCCTTTGATACGACCAGACTTCAACAAACCATCATAATGTCTCATCAACAAATGACTTTCGATTTGTTGCAGTGTATCCAAAACAACACCTACAAGAATTAACAGAGACGTACCACCGAAGAATTGAGCAAACTCAGCCTTCACACCAAAGATACCGGCAAATGCGGGCATGATAGCAATGAAAGCCAAAAAGAAAGAACCCGGCAAAGTAATACGTGACATGATATCATCGATATACTCAGCAGTTTTCTTACCTGGCTTAATTCCCGGAATGAAACCATTATTTCTCTTCATATCCTCGGCCATTTGAGTCGGGTTAATGGTAATCGCAGTATAGAAGTACGTAAATAAGATAATCATTACTGCAAAAACAAAATTATACCAGAAACTCGTATGGTCAGTAAATGCATGAACGAAACCACTCACATTGTTAGTGTTAGAAAAACCAATGAAAGTGATCGGAATAAACATAATTGCCTGGGCAAAAATGATAGGCATTACACCGGCAGCATTCACTTTCAAAGGAATGTACTGTCTTGCACCGCCATACTGTTTATTACCAACGATTCTCTTTGCATACTGTACAGGAATTTTTCTTGTACCTTGTACCAAAAGAATAGCTCCGGCAATTACGATCAGCAGGAATACTATTTCAAATAAGAACATGATCAAACCACCAGTCTTGTCGGTCATACGGGAAATCAACTCCTGGAATAATGACTGCGGAAGACGAGCGATAATACCAATCAAGATAATAAATGAAATACCATTACCAATACCTTTATCTGTGATTCTTTCACCAAGCCACAGGATAAACATACTTCCAGCTGCCAAAATAATGGTAGAAGTAACCATGAACAGAGTCCAATCTAATGAAGCATTTAAGGAAGGTCCAGCCTGCATTTTAAGATTGAGCAAATAAGAAGGGGCCTGAACCAACAAAATAGCAATCGTCAAATAACGAGTATATTGATTCATCTTTCTTCTGCCACTTTCTCCCTCTCGCTGAAGTTTCTGAAAATACGGCACAGCGATTCCCAGCAACTGGATAACGATTGATGCAGAGATATAAGGCATAATTCCTAATGCGAAAATAGATGCATTAGAAAATGCTCCTCCTGAGAACATGTTTAACAAGGCTAAAAGGCCCTCGCTTGTTTGTTGATGCAATTGTGTCAGCATACCCGGGTTGATTCCAGGAAGCACGACGTACGAACCGAAACGGTAAATCGCCACAAACAATATGGTAATGAGGATCCGTTGTCTCAGATCCTCAATTTTCCATATATTCTTTAATGTTTCAATAGCTTTTCTCATTGAATCAGAGTTTTACTACATTTCCACCAGCAGCCTCGATAGCAGCAACTGCACTCTTAGAGAATGCGTGAGCTTCTACACTCAGCTTAGCAGTCAAAGTTCCGTTACCTAATACTTTAACCAACTGGCTTGAAGAAATGAATCCAGCTTCAATAAAGTCATTAACACCTACTTTTTCCAACTTCTTAGCTTCAGCTAATTTCTGGATTGTTTCTAAGTTAATAGCTTTATATTCAATTCTATTGATGTTCTTAAAACCAAATTTAGGTACTCGACGTTGAAGAGGCATCTGACCACCTTCAAAACCGATTTTCTTAGAGTATCCAGATCTTGATTTAGCACCTTTATGACCTCTTGTAGAAGTACCTCCTAAGCCAGAACCCGGACCACGTCCGATTCTTTTTCTTGTTTTAGTAGAGCCTTCTGCAGGTTTTAAATTACTTAAGTTCATATTGTAATTCGTTTTATATTCAACAAATAATTACTTAACAATGGCAACCAAGTGTTTAACCTTATCTACCATTCCAAGAATTGAAGGAGTGCTTTCGTGTTCAACCACACGGTTCAATTTGCGAAGTCCCAGTGCATCAAGAGTTCTTTTCTGATCAGCCGGAGCACCAATTCTACTTTTAACTTGTTTGATCTTTATAGTTGACATATCTCCCTCCTTATCCTCTAAATACTTTTTCAACACTAATTCCTCTGTTCTGAGCAATCATTCTTGCATCACGCATCTCGCCTAAAGCCATGATAGTGGCTTTTACAAGGTTATGCGGATTTGAAGATCCTTTTGATTTAGCCAAAACGTCAGTTACACCAACACTTTCCAATACGGCACGCATAGCACCACCGGCTACAACACCAGTACCGTGAGAAGCAGGTTTGATGAATACTTCAGCACCACCAAACTTAGCTGACTGTTCGTGAGGAACAGTACCTTTCAGTACAGGCACTCTTGTCAGATTTTTCTTAGCCGATTCAACACCTTTAGCGATAGCTGCTGTTACTTCACCAGCTTTACCAAGTCCCCAACCGATAATACCTTCTTCGTTACCTACAACTACAATTGCAGAGAAACTAAAAGTTCTACCACCTTTGGTTACTTTAGTAACACGATTAATAGCAACTAATCTGTCTTTCAGTTCTATATCGTTAGTAATCTTAACTCTATTATTAACTCCTGCCATAATGATTAAAATTTAAGTCCACCGTTACGAGCAGCATCAGCTACTTCTTTTACTCTCCCATGATACAAGTAACCATTACGGTCGAAAACAACAGTCGTAATACCTGCTTCCTGAGCTTTTTTCGCAATAATCTCACCCACTTTAGCAGCAACTTCTTTCTTAGGCAACTTCTCAGTCATACCCAGTGAAGAGGCAGCAGCCAATGTCTTACCAGACAAATCGTCGATAATCTGGACATAGATTTGCTTGTTACTTCTAAATACACTCATACGCGGACGTGCAGCAGTACCTGACACTTTATTGCGTACTCTATATTTGATCTTAATTCGTCTTTCTATTTTTGTTGTCATAATAATACAAATTTACGTAAATTACTTAGCACCGGCTGATTTACCAGACTTTCTGCGAATTTCCTCGCCAACAAACTTAATACCTTTACCTTTATACGGTTCGGGCTTACGGAAAGAACGTATCTTAGAGCAAACTTGACCAAGCAATTGTTTGTCACAAGACTCTAAAAGAATAAGAGGATTCTTATTTCTTTCTGATTTTGTCTCTACTTTGACTTCAGGAGGCAACTGTATAAAGATATTGTGTGTATATCCTAATGCTAATTCAATGATATTTCCTTGATTAGAAGCACGGTAACCAACACCAACAAGCTCCAATTCTTTCTTATATCCTTCAGAAACACCAACAACCATGTTGTGTACTAACGAACGATACAAACCGTGAAATGCATGTTTCTGCTTGGGATTATCCAGCATTGCATTTTCGTTTTCAGTTAAAGTGATGTGTCCATCTTCAATAGCAACATTGATAGCCGGGTTCACATACTGGCTAAGTTCACCTTTGGGTCCTTTTACGGTAACCACATCATCTTTCAGAGTAACTGTTACTCCAGCGGGAATACTAATGGGTAATTTTCCTATTCTTGACATTGCTTTTTCCTCCTATTAATATACATAACACAATACTTCACCACCGATTTTCAGTTCAGCAGCTTCTTTGTTTGTCATTACACCTTTGGAAGTAGATATTATAGCAATACCCAAACCATTAATAACACGCGGCATATCTTTGTAACCAGTATACTGACGCATACCCGGAGAAGATATTCTTTCAAGTTTTTTGATTGCGTTAACTTTGTTAACAGAATCATACTTCAAGGCAACTTTAATAGTTCCTTGAGGACCATCTTCTACAAACTTATAATTAAGGATGTAGCCTTTTTCAAAAAGAATCTTAGTGATTTCTTTTTTCAAATTTGAAGCAGGAACTTCTACAACTCTGTGCTTTGCATTAATTGCGTTCCTTAACCTCGTCAAATAATCTGCTATTGGATCAGTCATATAAAAAATAATTAAATTAATCAGGACTACCCTGACAATATTTAAACAATATATTTACCAGCTTGCTTTCTTAACACCTGGGATCAGCCCATTAGATGCCATCTCACGGAACTGGATTCTTGAAACACCGAACTGACGGATGTATCCTTTAGGACGACCAGTCAATTTACAGCGATTGTGCATACGAATCGGATTAGAATTCTTAGGAAGCTCCTGTAATTTCTGTGCAGCTTCAAAAGCTTCAGCAGGACCTCCGGTTCTCACAATCTGCTTCAAGGCAGCTCTCTTTTCGGCATATTTGGCTACTAATTTAGCACGCTTTATTTCGCGTGCTTTCATTGATTCCTTTGCCATAATTTATCAGTCTTTTTTAGCGTTTTTAAACGGTAAACCGAATTCTTTCAATAAGGCATAACCTTCTTCATCTGTTTGCGCAGAGGTTACAAAGGTAATATTCATTCCGAGAATTCTGGTAATACTATCGATATTAATTTCAGGGAAAATGATTTGTTCCTGAATACCAAGGGTATAGTTACCCTTACCATCGAACTTAGTTTCAATACCTTTGAAGTCACGGATACGCGGCAAAGCCACACGAACCAATTTTTCCAGGAATTCGTACATTCTTTCACGACGCAGAGTTACCATAACTCCGATCGGCATTTTCTTACGCAACTTAAAGTTAGCGATATCTTTACGCGAAATAGTAGCTACGGCCTTCTGACCAGTGATAGCTGTCATTTCGTTGATTGCCACTTCAATAATCTTCTTATCAGCAACAGCCATACCTAAACCCTGATTGATAACAATCTTCTTAAGTACGGGTATCTGCATTGTAGAAGAATACTGGAATTGTGACTTCAATGCAGGAACAATGCGCTCTGCATATTCTTTCTTAAGGCTTGCAGTATTACTCATTACTTAATCTCCTCTCCTGATTTTTTAGAATAACGCACTAAAGTTCCCTCAGAACTTACTTTTCTACCAACACGCGTTGCTTTACCAGTTTTTGGATCAACCGGATTCAAGTTTGAAATGTGGATAGGAGCTTCCTGCTTAACTATACCACCCTGCGGGTTCTTTGCATTTGGTTTTGTGCTTTTAGATACCATATTGATACCTTCAACTATTGCACGTCCTTCTTTAACAAGAACCTTCAATACACGACCAGTTTTACCTTTGTCTTCACCAGCATTTACGTAAACTGTATCGCCTTTTTTAATATGTAATTTACTCATTACTTAAATCTTTTACAAAATTAAAGTACCTCAGGCGCAAGTGACACAACTTTCATGTTTGTAGCACGAAGTTCTCTTGCTACAGGACCGAAAATACGACTACCTCTAATTTCACCTGCATTATTCAACAACACGCAAGCATTATCATCAAAACGTATATAAGAACCATCGGGACGACGGATCTCTTTCTTAGTACGTACGATCAAAGCTTTTGACACTGCACCCTTTTTAACATCACTTGAAGGGATGACGCTCTTTACAGAAACGACAATAACATCCCCCACTGAAGCGTAACGACGACCTGTACCACCCAAAACGCGGATACACAGGGCTTCTTTAGCTCCACTGTTGTCACATACTGTAAGTCTGGATTCTACTTGTATCATAATTACTTAGCTCTTTCAATTATTTCTACTAATCTCCATCTTTTAGTCTTGCTCAAAGGACGAGTTTCCATGATGCGTACAGTATCACCTACATTGCATTCATTCTTTTCATCGTGAGCATGGTACTTCTTCGTTTTGCTAACGAACTTACCATATATAGGGTGTTTTTCCTTGAACTTAGCAGCAACGGTAATGGTTTTTTCCATCTTATTGCTCAGCACAACCCCTGTTCTTTCTTTTCTTAAATTTCTTGCTTCCATCAAGCTGATCATTTATTGTTAAGTTCTCTTTGGCGTAACTCTGTTCTCATACGCGCAATCGTCCTGCGTAATTGTTTGATCTGCGCAGGATTTTCCAAAGGAGAAATAGAATGATTGATAACCATTTGGTTGTAATTAACCACTTCTGCTTCTACTCTTTCTACCAAATCATTAGTAGACATTTCTTTAATTTCTGCAATTTTCATAAACCTTACGCATTTTGATTTTGAATATCATAATCACGTCTCACGACAAACTTCGTAGTAATCGGAAGTTTCTGAGCTGCCAAACGCAAAGCTTCTTTCGCGATCTCGTAAGATACTCCTTCAGCTTCAATAATAATTCTACCTGGTGTAACCGGAGCCACGAATCCTTCGGGGCTACCCTTACCTTTACCCATACGTACATCAGCAGGTTTTCTAGTAATCGGTTTATCCGGGAAAATACGAATCCAAATCTGTCCCTGACGTTGCATATATCTTGTCACTGCAATACGAGCAGCTTCAATCTGTCGGCCTGTGATCCATTTAGTTTCTAAAGCCTTAATACCAAAAGATCCAAAAGCGAGCTGGTTGCCTCTCTGTGCATTACCTTTAGCGCGGCCCTTTTGTTGTCTTCTGAATTTTGTCTTTTTCGGTTGTAACATAGTTTCCTAAAATTCAAATTCGTTTAGCGATTATTTTTCTTTCTTTTGAAGTTCTTTCCGCCGCCGTTGTTTCCACCATTGTTTCCACGACCACTCTCTTTGCTTTGTGTAAAGTTGGGAGCTAATTCTCTCTTACCAAAAACTTCACCTCTACAGATCCAAACTTTAATACCGAGAAGACCCACTTTTGTCAATGCTTCTGCATGGCAATAGTCGATGTCTGCTCTGAAAGTGTGCAACGGAGTTCTTCCTTCCTTATACATTTCAGAACGGGCCATTTCAGCTCCATTCAAACGTCCTGAAATCTGAATTTTGATACCTTCCGCACCCATACGCATTGTATTTGCGATAGCCATTTTAATGGCACGGCGATAGGCAATTTTACCTTCTACCTGACGAGCGATGTTGTTAGCAACAATCACAGCATCCAGTTCCGGTCTTTTCACTTCAAAGATATTGATTTGAATATCTTTGTCGGTAACCTTTTTCAACTCTTCCTTCAACTTATCAACTTCCTGGCCACCTTTACCGATAATAATACCCGGACGAGCAGTGCAAACAGTAATAGTAACGAGCTTCAGCGTACGTTCAATTACGATTCTTGATACACTTGCTTTCGCAAGTCTTGCATTAAGATATTTACGGATCTTGCTATCTTCCAGCAAAGAGTCACCGTAATCATTTCCACCATACCAGTTAGAATCCCATCCTCTGATAATTCCTAAACGGTTGCTTATTGGATTAACTTTTTGTCCCATCTACCTTAATTTTGATCTTCGTTATTACTTTTAGAACCAACGAACAATGTTACGTGATTTGAACGTTTGCGAATTCTGTATCCTCTTCCCTGCGGAGCCGGTCTCATTCTTTTGAGTGTAGCACCACCATCAACAAAAATCTTCGTTACGAATAATTCGCCACTTTCAGCTTTACGTTCGTTTTTCTGCTCCCAGTTAGCAATTGCAGAGCGCAACAATTTTTCCACTCTTGCAGCTGCTTCTTTTGAAGAAAACTTCAAAACGCCAAGTGCTCTGTTCACTTCCATCCCACGAATCATGTCAGCCACGAGACGCATCTTACGAGGAGAAGTAGGAACATTTTGCAATTTAGCAAAATACATGGTTTTAAGGGCTTCTTTTCTCTTTTCAGCCGATATTTTTTTTCTTGCTCCCATTATATTTATTACTTTATTATTTCAGATAAATCCTGTTATTTTTTCTTGTTACCAGCGTGTCCTCTGAATGTACGAGTTGGAGCGAATTCACCCAACTTGTGACCTACCATATTTTCGGTAACATATACAGGAATAAATTTATTTCCGTTGTGAACTGCAACTGTATGGCCTACAAAATCAGGCGAAATCATTGAAGCTCTGGACCAAGTCTTAACGACAACTTTCTTGCCTGATTCATTCATAGCAAGCACTTTCTTTTCGAGTTTTACGTTAATATATGGACCTTTTTTTAATGAACGACTCATAGTTTACTCAATTAATCAGATTACTTTTTTCTTCTCTCAATAATGTACTTAGACGATTGTTTCTTCGGAGCTCTAGTCTTAAGTCCCTTAGCGTACAATCCCTTACGAGATCTTGGGTGACCTCCGGAAGCACGTCCTTCACCACCACCCATCGGGTGATCAACCGGGTTCATAACAACACCACGGTTGCGAGGACGACGGCCCTGCCAACGAGAGCGACCTGCCTTACCTGAGCTTTCCAATCCATGATCTGAGTTACCAACACTACCGATAGTAGCTTTACAAGTGCTAAGTATTTGTCTTACTTCACCTGAAGGCAATTTGATTACACAATACTTACCTTCTCTTGAAGTCAGCTGAGCGAAGTTACCTGCTGATCTAACCAGAGCAGCACCCTGACCCGGACGCAATTCAATGTTGTGAATTACTGTACCGACCGGGATATTCTGAAGCGGAAGCGCATTACCAATCTCAGGCGCAGCGTTCTCTCCCGACATCAAAGTCGCACCAACTTGCAATCCATTGGGAGCAATAATATATCTTTTTTCACCATCAGCATAAAATAACAATGCGATACGAGCCGAACGGTTCGGATCGTATTCGATCGTTTTTACAACTGCCGGAACACCGTCTTTATTTCTCTTGAAATCGACAATTCTGATCACTTTTCTATGACCGCCACCTAAGTAGCGCATTGTCATCTTACCTTCGTTGTTACGACCGCCAGATGATTTTTTACCATATACAAGCGACTTTTCTGGTACTGATGCAGTAATTTCCTCGAAAGTACCAATAATCTTATGTCTTTGCCCCGGTGTTGTGGGCTTAAATTTACGTACTGCCATTTTTATTAAATATTGCTATAAAAATCAATAGTATCTCCTTCTTTCAATGTCACGATGGCTTTCTTAAAAGCGTTCGTACGACCATTGATGATACCTGCTTTTGTATAACGGCTCTTATTTTTGCCAGCATACTTCACAGTATTCACATCAACTACCGTAACATTATAAAGGGCTTCAACTTCACTCTTAATTTCCAGTTTATTAGCTTCAGGACGTACAATAAAGCCGAAACGATTCAGCTTATCAGTTATTGCAGTCATTTTCTCTGTCACCAACGGTTTAATAATAATTCCCATTATTTAAGCCTCCTTTTTAGATTAAGATATTGTCAATAGCCTTCAAAGAGCTTTCAGTAAGCACAACAACCCCAGCATTCAATACTCTGTAAGTATTTAATCCTGAGATAGTCTGAACGTTAGCACCTTCGATGTTACGAGCTGACAAATATACATTTTTATTTGCTTCTGGTAAAACTACAAGCAGTTTTTTGTCAGAAACTTTAAGATTTTTTGTCATTTCAACGAAAACCTTAGTCTTCGGAGCCTCAAAGTTGAAGTCTTCTACCACTACGATTGCGTTGTCCTGAGCTTTATACGACAAAGCTGACTTACGAGCCAATGTCTTAACTTTTTTATTCAGCTTGAAGTAGTAGTCTCTTGGTTTAGGACCAAATACACGTCCACCACCTACGAGTACCGGTGAATTCATGTCACCACGACGAGCACCGCCGCCACCTTTCTGACGACCGATTTTACGAGTAGATCCGCTGATTTCGCTTCTCTCTTTTGACTTGTGAGTACCCTGACGCTGGTTAGCCATAAATTGCTTTACGTCCAGATAGATAGCGTGGTCATTGGGCTCAATTCCGAAGATAGATTCGTTTAACGTAACCTTTCTTCCAGTGTCTTCACCTTTAATGTTATATACGTTAACTTCCATTATTTTTCAATTAATACGATTGAACCTTTGCAACCCGGTACAGAACCCTTGATCAAAAGAAGATTGTGTTCCGCGATTACTTTTAATACCTGTAAGTTTTGAACAGTAACTCTGTCGCCACCCATTTGTCCGCCCATGCGCATTCCTTTGAACACTTTTGCAGGATACGAACAAGCACCGATAGAACCCGGTTTACGGGCACGGTTGTGCTGACCGTGAGTAGATTGACCTACACCACCAAAGCCATGTCTTTTAACTACACCCTGGAAGCCTTTACCTTTAGAAGTACCAACAACGTCTACATAGTCTGCGCCGTCGAACAGTTCTACTGTAACAGTATCACCCAGATTTAACTCGTTTTCAAATTCCTTGAACTCGGCCAAGTGTCTCTTCGGTGTTACTCCAGCCTTTTTGAAGTGACCCATCAACGGTTTAGTTGTATGTTTTTCCTTTTTGTCCTGGAAACCCAACTGAACGGCTGCATAGCCATCTTTCTCTACGGTCTTTACCTGAGTAACAACACAAGGACCTGCTTCGATAACAGTGCATGGTACATTCTTACCATCGGCACTGAAAACGGATGTCATTCCGATTTTTTTTCCTAATAATCCTGGCATTTCACTAATTTTTAAATACTACACTTTAATTTCTACTTCTACACCACTCGGCAACTCTAACTTCATCAGAGCATCTACAGTCTTAGCTGTTGAGCTATAGATATCGATCAGTCTCTTGAATGAAGAAAGTTCAAACTGCTCTCTTGATTTCTTGTTAACGAAAGTAGAGCGGTTTACTGTAAAGATACGCTTGTGCGTCGGAAGGGGAATCGGTCCGCTAACAATAGCACCGGTAGCCTTCACTGTTCTAACGATCTTCTCAGCTGATTTGTCAACCAAGTTGTGGTCGTAAGATTTCAGTTTAATTCTAATTTTCTGACTCATTAGTTCTTTTAATTAATAAATTTATAAATAAGATAAAGCGGCAGGCTAAGAGTCATTCGCTAGCCTGCTGCTTAAGATATTTTAGAGTAAATCAGCACGTCCTTTTACTTCTTCCAATACCGCTTTAGCGATAGAGCTAGAAACCTGAGCGTGATGAGAGTATACCATTGATGAAGTGGCACGACCAGAAGTGATAGTACGCAACGCGGTTACGTAACCGAACATTTCTGCCAACGGAACCATTGCTTTTACGATACGGGCTCCTGAACGGCTTGACTCCATACCTTCAACCTGGCCACGGCGTTTGTTCAAGTCACCGATAACGTCACCCATGTTTTCTTCCGGAGTAACGACTTCCAGCTTCATGATAGGCTCCATCAATACAGGACCTGCCTTAGCACAAGCATTCTTATATGCCTGGATAGCACAGATTTCGAAAGACAACTGGTCAGAGTCAACCGGGTGGAATGAACCATCGACCAAAGTCACTTTCAATGAATCCAGCGGATAGCCAGCCAGCACACCATTCTTCATTGCAGTCTGGAAACCTTTCTGAACTGAAGGAATGAATTCCTTAGGAATGTTACCACCCTTCACTTCATCAACGAACTGCAGACCACCTTGAGTAAAGTCTTCATCAACCGGGCCGATGTTCACAATAATATCAGCGAACTTACCACGACCACCAGATTGTTTCTTATAAACCTCACGCAAGTTAACTGTCTTAGTGATAGCCTCTTTGTAGTTAACCTGAGGTTTACCCTGGTTACATTCTACTTTGAATTCACGTTTCAGACGGTCGATAATGATATCCAAGTGAAGCTCACCCATACCAGAAATAACTGTCTGACCTGTCTGTTCGTCAGTTTTCACTGTGAATGTCGGGTCTTCTTCAGCCAGTTTAGCCAAACCGTTAGACAGTTTGTCCATATCCTTCTGAGTTTTCGGTTCCACAGCAATACCGATTACCGGTTCCGGGAAGTCCATTGACTCAAGAACGATCGGAGCTGTTTCGTCACACAGTGTATCACCAGTGTGAATATCCTTGAAACCTACACCGGCACCAATATCACCGGCACCAATCACTTCTACCGGATTCTGTTTGTTTGAGTGCATCTGGAACAGACGAGAAACACGTTCTTTCTTACCTGAACGAGAGTTGTAGATATAAGAACCGGCTTCAATCTTACCAGAGTATACACGGAAGAAAGTCAAACGTCCTACATACGGGTCAGTAGCGATCTTAAATGCCAAAGCTGAAGTTTTATCGTCTTCGCTCGGTTTACGATCTTCTTCGGCACCGGTATCAGGGTTTGTACCAACTACGTTTTCAGCATCCAACGGAGAAGGCAAGAAAGCACAAACATAGTCAAGCAAAGTCTGTACGCCCTTATTCTTGAATGAAGAACCGCACAACATCGGAACTACAGCCATCTGAACAGTTGCATTGCGAAGAGCTCTCAATACTTCTTCTTCTGTAATAGTAGAAGGATCATCAAAGTATTTTTCCATCAACGCATCATCAAATTCAGCTACTTTTTCAAGCATTTTATCTCTCCATTCGTTGGCTTCGTCAACGAGATTAGCAGGAATTTCTTCTATGGTATAGTCAGCACCCATTGTTTCATCGTGCCAGTAGATAGCTTTCATTTTGATCAGATCAACCAATCCTTTGAAGTTTTCTTCTGCACCGATAGGAATAACAACCGGACACGGATTTGCACCCAAAACAGCCTTCATCTGGCGAACAACTTCAAAGAAGTCAGCACCCGAACGGTCCATTTTGTTAACGTAAGCGATACGCGGTACGTTATATTTGTCAGCCTGACGCCATACAGTTTCCGACTGAGGTTCTACACCACCTACAGCACAGTAAGCAGCAACAGCACCATCAAGGATACGAAGTGAACGTTCTACCTCAGCAGTAAAGTCCACGTGTCCCGGAGTGTCAATCAGGTTGATTTTATAAGTATCACCAGCATACTTCCAACGAGTAGTTGTAGCGGCAGAAGTGATAGTAATACCACGTTCCTGCTCTTGCTCCATCCAGTCCATTGTTGCAGCACCATCGTGTACCTCTCCGATTTTGTGAGTCAATCCGGTGTAGAACAGGATACGTTCAGAAGTTGTTGTCTTTCCGGCATCGATGTGAGCCATGATACCGATATTACGAGTCAAATGTAAATCATTCTTTGCCATTTTCTTTTTCCTTTACTTTAAGTTTTTAATCAAATAGGTATTTCTTATAGTAATTAGAATCTGAAATGAGCAAATGCACGGTTAGCTTCAGCCATTCTGTGCATATCTTCTTTACGTTTGAAAGCACCGCCTTGTTCATTGAATGCATCCATGATTTCAGCAGCCAATTTATCAGCCATAGATTTACCGCCTCTCTTGCGAGCGAACAGAATCAGGTTCTTCATTGAGATTGATTCTTTACGATCCGGGCGAATTTCGGTAGGAACCTGGAAAGTTGCACCACCCACACGGCGTGATTTTACTTCAACTTGAGGAGTTACGTTATCTAACGCTTTCTTCCAGATTTCAAGAGCAGTTTTTTCTTCGTTAGGAAGTTTTGCTTTTACTGTTTCCAGTGCAGCGTAAAAGATTTCATAAGAAGTGTTCTTCTTTCCATCATACATCAGATGGTTTACAAATTTAGAAACCTTCTGGTCATTGAACACGGGATCCGGAAGGATAACGCGTTTTTTTGGTTTTGCTTTTCTCATTTGTTCGAAAAATAATGTTTTTGTTCTTGGTTGTCTATTTCTTGACGTCTTCAACTCCCCCTCCGGGGAATTTACTCAACCTTTATAGCTTATTCCAACAAACTAAAACGAAAGTTATTACTTTTAATTAAAATAAATCGAATTCGGAATCACTCCGGATTATTTCTTCTTAGCCGGTGCTGCTTGTCCCGGTTTCGGACGCTTAGCTCCGTATTTAGAACGTCTCTGAGTACGTCCGGCTACACCTGCTGTATCAAGAGTACCGCGAACGATGTGGTAACGTACACCCGGAAGGTCTTTCACACGACCACCGCGAACCAGTACGATTGAGTGCTCCTGCAAGTTGTGTCCTTCTCCCGGAATGTAAGAGTTCACCTCTTTCTGGTTAGTCAAACGCACACGAGCTACTTTACGCATTGCAGAGTTCGGCTTTTTCGGAGTAGTAGTATATACTCTCACGCAAACGCCACGTCTTTGAGGACAAGAATCCAAGGCCGGAGATTTACTTTTCTCGACCAGCACTTCGCGTCCTTTTCTTACTAATTGCTGAATTGTAGGCATTTTAAATTGTTTTTTAATTTATATTATTGTTATATTAATTTCGTAACTATACATTTTGGGCTGCAAAAATACGAATAATATTTGAATAATCAATGCACTACATCTTTTTTTTAATTTTTAAGAGCTTATTTCCGGAAAATCATTTCATCAGAAAGATTTTTAGGTGTAGCCATCCGTACATTAAGGCTACACCCTCCCTCTCGAATGGCTACACCCATCGCACCGGATGGCTACACCCTTTTTATTTTCAGGCTTCTCCTTTTATATCTAATATAGGAGGAGTATCCACTCCGTCTTCCTGCAATCGGATAGGACCGAATGCACGTTCATATTTAGCTATATTTTCTTCAAGCGCCCTTTGCAAACGTTTGGCATGTTCGGGAGCAAGAATCACACGCGACTGTACCCCTGCTTTTGGCAACCCGGGCAATACACGCACAAAGTCGAGTACAAACTCCGAACTTGAATGTGTAATGATAGCCAGATTCGCATAGGTTCCTTGAGCCACTTCCTCTTTTAATTCTATTTGTAATTGATTATCGGGATTTTGATTTTCCATATCTTTTATTATTGATTGATTCTAATTCTTCTGCTACAAAGATACAGATTATGTTTTATAGTAAAGACAAATGCCTTGCACTCTTTTCCATAGAATGCAAGGCATACGAAAACAATTTTTTATTTGAATCCAAAGCATTTTTTAATCAATATCTGGAAAAAGCAGATATTTGAAGAAAAAACAGGAATGGATTTTAAATTATCTCAGGCTATATTAAAAGCGGTAATCAACAATAAGCAGCGAACGATAAACTCAATACATTAATTAGTGTATTCCAATTTACCGTTCACCGTTCATTATCTACCGCTCACTATCAAGAGTTAGGTGTCAATTTTTCTTTCACCTCAGTCGCTTTATCAGCTACTTTTCCGGCTACTTTGGCACCAGCCTTCACGGCTTTGTCTTTTGCTTCGACTACTGCCAGTTCGGCATCAGCCTCTATTTCATGAAGAGCATTGAACACATCATTTTTCAGTTTTTTAGCTTTCGCCGTGCGCGAAAAATGATAAACCAGCGCACCGATGGCAGAACCGATTCCAAGTCCTACCAGGAATTTTGCATTTCCACTTCCCATAAACTATTAATTTTTATATAACCACAATAAACGATACTGTCTCATTGCGAGAAATACTCCCCTCATCGGGAGCGGCTGAAGAAGGAGGCTATCCAGAGAAATAAGATCGCGCCGACAACCGAAGTAATCAGACTACCGATAATTCCGGTTGCTGCCAGTCCCAGAAGGGCAAACACCCAACCGCCCAGCACACCGCCTATAATCCCTAATAAGAGATTGACCAAAAGGCCGAATCCTCCTCCACGCATTATCTTACCGGCAAAATAACCGGCAAGGATACCTATCAAAATGTACCAGATAAAATTCATAATGCTTGATTTATATTGTTTTGATATAGGAACGCTGCAGGCACAGGAATGTTCGGTAAATAAAGAGGGAATTAACGACTATTGATAAACCGGACGCTGAAAACAGTAAAATCTGATCTGTTTTTCGAATAGACACATTGTAACACTTGGTAAAAGAGATTATCTTTGTCCAAAAGAAAATCTTAAGGCCTATGAAAAATATTAATTACAGTATAAAAAAGCAATTTAAAATATCGGACGAAGGAATCTGTTTGTTGCCCATGCTCCTTAGAGCGCTCTGTCGGCTTACTAAAAAACAGCTGTTACTACTGGAAGAAATCTATTCCAATTACTCCTCGTCCACAGAAGGGGAAATCATCACACAATCTCACCGGACGGTGAATGCAAAAAGGATCCCGACTTCTTTTTCGTATGAAGGAGGCATCACACTCGACACGGAAACATTACACTATAGCAGCCCAAGTGAGAAGTTTGCAACAACTTGGAAAAATATATTATTTCATACCATTTCTATCAGAATAATTATCGGACTCCATAAAAGTAATATGGAACCGTCCGAGTGGAGAGAAATCATTCACCAGAACACATATCAGAAATTTCACCGCAAACATAGAAGACGATTGCCATTATCATTCCGTGAACGGTATACACAATACAAAAACAAGGCTTCCGACGCATTCAACCAAGACGCTCCAAAGTAAACCGGCTTCTATCGGGGGGAACACATTACCCAACCTGAACAAAGTAAAGGCAATAGAATGAATTTAATAATAATGACAGCAGCACAGATTGTACATTTTTCACATTAACACATTTAAATCAATTATATCATGGAATTAAAAAAGAAAGAGAATATAGGTTGGATTGACCTGTTAAGGGTACTCGCCTGTTTCTTTGTTGTTTTCTCGCATAGTTGCGATGCATTTATCGGCCAATTTGATGCCAATCGGGAATCGTTCTTAACAGGAGTGTTTTTGGGAAGCCTGATGCGCCCGTGTGTTCCCATTTTTGTTATGATGACCGGGGTATTGCTATTACCCGTACAAACCGACATGGCAGCGTTCTATAAGAAAAGGATAGGACGCCTGATCCCTCCAATGATTTTCTGGTCACTGGTCTTGCCTGTTTTGTATTTCATATATCTGAACTATATCAATCCCGATACTCAAAATCCACTGATCTCGATGCCAGATCACAGTCTTGAAGCTTTATGGTTCAAACTATATACATTTATATTTAATTTCAATTTTGACACAGTCCCGTTGTGGTATCTTTATATGTTGATTGGGTTATATTTGATAATGCCTATTATCAGCGGTTGGTTGGAAAAAGTTTCAAAGAAGGAACTAAAATTATTCTTAGGCATTTGGGGAATCAGCCTGATTGCTCCATATGTAAAAATGTTCGCTCCAGCACTAGGCTATCAGGGCAATTACGGGAATATGGGTCTATGGGGAGTATGTGACTGGAATGACTATGGTACCTTTTATTATTTCTCCGGTTTTATCGGATATCTTCTGCTAGCTTATTATCTCACAAAATATCCACTGAAATGGAGTTGGAAGAAACTATTGAGTATTACCATCCCAATGTTTCTGACAGGATACCTGATCACATCTTATGGGTACGTCATCACACAAAATTACTTCCCGGGAAATTATGCTTATCTGGAAATTGTATGGTACTTTGCAGGTATCAACGTATTTATGATGACCTTCCCGGTTTTTGTAATCGTACAGAAGATAAAGGTACCTTCAAACCACAGGTTATCACACATGGCATCACTCGCATTCGGCATTTATCTGAGCCATTATGTATTTGTATTCATTGCTTACGATTTACTGGATACAGAGTTGCTGCCATATACTGTACGAATTATTTGTATGGCCTGTATTGTATTCCTGACATGTTACGCCATCGTTTGGCTAATGTCAAAAAGCAAATTGACCAATCGCTTCATCCGGTAACGTAACATAAACTAAAAAAAGAGCAATCACCTTTACGGCAATTGCTCTTTTTCAGCTATAGTCAATTGAATGTATTATTCTACTTCATTATAGTCAAGCACTGTCTTCTTATTAGCCAGAATACGATCGTATTCTTCTTTAGAACCTACAATGATCTTGTCAAACTCGCGAAGACCTGTACCGGCCGGAATCAGATGACCGCAAATTACATTCTCCTTCATACCTTCCAACTTATCTATCTTACCATTGATAGCAGCCTCATTGAGTACCTTAGTTGTCTCCTGGAAAGAAGCGGCAGACATGAAGCTTGAAGTTTGCAATGCGGCACGAGTAATACCCTGAAGAATCTGGGTAGAAGTTGCAGCAACAGCATCACGCACCTCAACCGGTTTAAGGTCACGGCGTTTCAGCATACTGTTTTCGTCACGCAACTTGCGGGCTGTGACAATCTGACCGGCTTTCAGGTTTTCAGAATCTCCGGCATCTACAACCACTTTCTTACCCCAAATGCGGTCGTTCTCTTCCATGAACTCGAGTTTGTCCACTACCTGCTGTTCAAGGAAGCGTGTATCGCCCGGTTCGTCAATAGTCACTTTACGCATCATCTGGCGAACAATGATCTCAAAATGCTTATCATTGATCTTCACACCCTGTAAACGATATACGTCCTGAACTTCATTCACGATGTATTCCTGTACAGCCGTAGGACCTTTAATAGCCAAAATATCAGCCGGAGTCGTAGCACCATCGGACAATGGAGTACCTGCACGAACGTAGTCATTCTCCTGTACCAGAATCTGCTTAGACAGCGGAACAAGGTATTTCTTCACTTCACCGGTCTTAGACGTAACGATGATTTCGCGATTACCGCGTTTCACTTTACCCATAGTAACCTCTCCATCGATTTCGGATACGACGGCAGGATTCGACGGGTTACGTGCTTCAAACAACTCAGTAACACGGGGAAGACCACCGGTAATATCACCGGCTTTACCCACAGCACGCGGAATCTTAACGATTACCTCACCTGCTTTCACCTTTTGGCCGTTTTCGATCACTACGTGTCCACCTACAGGTAAATTATATGTACGGATAAGATCACCATCTTCGGTCAGGATGTGGGCCGAAGGAACTTTAGTCTTATCTTTAGACTCAATAATAATAATTTCTCGAAGTCCGGTCGCTTCATCCGATTCAATCTTATAAGTAACATTTTCAATGACACCCTCAAACTCAATCTTACCGGTAGCTTCGGTTATGATAACAGCGTTGAATGGATCCCATTTCGCAATCAGTTTACCTTTTTCTACCACTTCACCATCGGCTACATAAAGTGTAGAACCGTAAGGAACGTTATGGGTAGAAAGTACAATGCCTGTATTGACATCAATGAAACGAACCTCAGCCAAACGACCTACTACCACTTTGGCAGACTCACCAGTTTCGTCCACAATATCTACCGTACGGAGTTCTTCAAATTCCAAACGGGCATTATTTTTAGCAACAATACTTGCATTGGCCGCAATGTTGGCAGCCGTACCACCAGCATGGAATGTACGCAATGTCAACTGTGTACCCGGTTCACCGATAGACTGGGCAGCGATTACACCGACAGCCTCACCTTTCTGAACCATATGGTTCGTAGCCAGGTTACGACCGTAGCACTTCGCACAAACACCCTTCTTCGATTCGCAAGTCAATACCGAACGAATCTCAACGCTTTCAATCGGAGATTCCTGAATCTTCTTGGCGATATCTTCTGTAATTTCTTCACCACCGGCAACCAGTAATTCACCGGTCTGAGGATGAATAATATCGTGTACGGATACACGTCCGAGGATACGTTCGTACAGAGTAGCAATAACTTCGTCATTGTTCTTGAGGTCAGTACAAACCAGTCCGCGAAGCGTACCGCAGTCTTCTTCATTAATAATCACATCATGCGAAACGTCAACCAGACGACGAGTCAAGTATCCCGCATCGGCAGTCTTCAAAGCGGTATCGGCCAAACCTTTACGGGCACCGTGAGTAGAGATAAAGTACTCCAACACAGAAAGTCCCTCTTTAAAGTTAGACAAGATAGGATTCTCGATGATCTGACCACCTTCAGCACCTGCCTTCTGCGGTTTTGCCATCAAACCACGCATACCGGAGAGCTGACGGATCTGCTCTTTAGAACCACGGGCACCGGAATCAAGCATCATGTACACAGAGTTGAAACCCTGATCATCTGAAGAAATAGTCTTCATCAAGATATTAGACAATTCTGAGTTTACATGTGTCCAGATATCAATTACCTGGTTGTAACGTTCATTATTGGTGATGAAACCCATATTATAGTTACTGATCACCTGCTCTACCTCTTCATAACCTCTCTGAACGAGTGTCTCTTTCTCTTTCGGGATAATGATATCACCCAAGTTGAATGACAGACCACCCTGAAAGGCCATCTTGTAGCCTAAATTTTTAATTCCATCAAGGAAGTCAGCAGTCCGAGCAACACCACAAGCTTTGATTACAGCACTAATAATGTCACGCAATGATTTCTTTGAAATAATAGTATTGATGTATCCGACTTCAGGCGGAACAATTTCGTTCACAATTACACGACCTACTGAAGTCTCACGCATTACATCAACGATATTTCCATTTTCGTCAAGGTCTTTTACGATAACCTTCACCGGAGCGTGAATATCTACTTTACCTTCATTGTAAGCTATCAACGCTTCTTCGGGTCCATAGAATGTGAGTCCCTCACCTTTGGCGCCTTTACGGAGTTTGGTGATATAGTACAAACCAAGCACCATATCCTGTGAAGGAACGGTAATAGGAGCACCATTTGCAGGATTCAGAATATTGTGAGAAGCCAGCATCAACATTTGTGCTTCAAGTACTGCCTCATTGCTCAAAGGCAAGTGAACAGCCATCTGGTCACCATCAAAGTCGGCATTGAACGCTGTACATGCCAACGGATGCAATTGGATAGCTTTACCTTCGATCATCTTAGGCTGGAAAGCCTGAATACCCAAACGGTGAAGTGTCGGAGCACGGTTCAACAATACTGGATGACCTTTCATTACGTGTTCAAGAATATCCCAGATCACCGGCTCCTTACGGTCCACGATCTTCTTAGCAGACTTCACAGTCTTTACGATACCTCGCTCGATCAACTTACGGATAATGAACGGCTTGTACAGTTCGGCAGCCATCAGCTTAGGAATACCACATTCATGCATTCTCAACTCCGGGCCAACAACAATTACCGAACGGGCCGAATAGTCAACGCGTTTACCCAGCAAGTTTTGACGGAAACGTCCTTGCTTACCTTTCAGGCTGTCAGACAAAGACTTCAACGGGCGGTTGGCATCAGTCTTAACTGCACTGGATTTACGTGAATTATCAAACAGTGAATCGACAGATTCCTGAAGCATACGTTTCTCGTTACGGAGAATCACCTCGGGAGCCTTAATCTCAATCAATCGTTTCAAACGATTGTTACGGATAATCACACGACGATAAAGATCGTTCAAATCGGATGTAGCGAAACGCCCTCCATCCAACGGAACCAACGGACGAAGTTCGGGCGGAATTACCGGTACAATACGTACAATCATCCATTCAGGTTTATTCCGTCCACGTGATGCACGGAATGATTCTACCACCTGAAGACGCTTCAAAGCCTCATTCTTACGCTGTTGCGAAGCATCATTTCCGGCACGGTGACGCAACTCATAGGATAATGCATCAAGATCGAGACGGGCAAGCAGATCATAGATCGCTTCGGCTCCCATTTTAGCAATAAACTTGTTGGGGTCTGTATCTTCCAGATACTGATTATCTTTAGGAAGAGTATCAAGAATATCCAAGTATTCTTCTTCTGACAACAGATCAAATTCGGCGATACCGTCTTCAGCTTTCACACCCGGCTGAATGACAACATAGCGTTCGTAGTAAATGATAGAATCGAGTTTCTTGGTGGGGAGTCCCAACAAATAACCGATCTTATTAGGCAGCGAACGGAAATACCAGATGTGAGCTACAGGCACGACAAGCTGGATATGTCCCATACGTTCGCGACGTACTTTCTTTTCAGTAACTTCTACACCACAACGGTCGCAGACAATACCTTTATAACGGATGCGTTTATATTTACCGCAATGGCATTCGTAGTCTTTGATCGGGCCGAAGATACGCTCGCAGAACAAACCGTCACGCTCAGGTTTGTATGTACGATAGTTGATGGTTTCAGGCTTTAATACTTCACCACTCGAATTCTCAAGGATTTCTTCCGGAGAAGCCAAACCGATAGAGATTTTCGAGAAATTGCTCTTGATCTTATTTTCTTTTCTAAAAGCCATACTTTTATAATTATATAATATGCTAATTAACTAAATAATGTGCCGATTGGCTGATGCCAATGTGCCAATAAGAAAATATGCTAATTATGAAATGCCACAGCCAATGTACCTTGATCGATACATTGGCATATTGGCACATTAGTTCATTATTCCAAATTGATGCTCAGGCCCAATCCTCTTAATTCGTGCAACAACACGTTCAGAGATTCCGGAATACCCGGCTGTGGCATGGGTTCGCCCTTTACAATGGCTTCGTAAGCCTTAGAACGTCCAACAACGTCGTCCGACTTGATTGTCAGAATCTCCTGGAGAATATGCGATGCACCGAAACCTTCGAGTGCCCAAACCTCCATCTCTCCGAAACGCTGACCACCAAACTGAGCTTTACCACCAAGAGGTTGCTGAGTAATCAATGAGTATGGTCCGATAGAACGTGCGTGCATCTTGTCTTCAACCATGTGACCGAGTTTCAACATATAGGTAACACCTACGGTTGCTGGTTGGTCAAAGCGTTCGCCTGTACCACCATCACAAAGATAAGTTTTGCAATAGCGTGGTAGACCGGCTTTGTCTGTCCACTCGTTCAAGTCATCCAAAGTTGCACCGTCAAAAATCGGCGTAGCGAACTTCACACCCAAATTCTTTCCGGCACGTCCGAGAACAGCCTCAAAAATCTGACCGATATTCATACGAGAAGGCACACCCAACGGGTTCAATACAATGTCTACCGGAGTTCCATCTTCAAGGAACGGCATGTCTTCTTGACGAACAACACGTGACACAATACCTTTATTACCGTGACGTCCGGCCATCTTATCACCTACACCAATCTTACGTTTTTTAGCAATATATACTTTCGCCATCTGAATGATACCTGCAGGCAGTTCATCACCAATTGTGATAGCGAACTTTTTACGCTTCAGTTCAGCATCAAGTTCTTTGTACTTCTTGATAAAGTTCAGGATCAAGTCACGAATCATACCATTCGCATGATCATCATTGGTCCAGTCGCTCAGCTGAATCGCAGTGAAATCAAGTGAATCGAAGTCAGAAGCACTAAACTTAGAGCCTTTAGCTATGACTTCAGCTCCCAAGTAGTCTTTCACGCCCTGAGATACCTTTCCTTCTGTCAATACCATCAATTTCTTTACCAAGATACGTTTCAAGTCAGCTACCTTAGACTCAAATTCATCGTCAATTTTCGGAAGCAACGCCTTATCAGCCAACTTAGAACTACGATTCTTGATGACACGTGAGAACAGTTTCTTATCAATAATTACCCCCTTCAGAGAAGGAGATGCTTTCAAAGAAGCATCTTTCACATCACCGGCTTTATCACCAAAGATAGCACGAAGCAATTTTTCTTCCGGAGAAGGATCAGATTCACCTTTCGGTGTAATCTTACCAATCAATATATCACCCGGCTGAATACGTGCACCGACACGTACGATACCATTCTCGTCCAAATCCTTAGTGGCTTCCTCACTCACGTTAGGAATATCAGAAGTCAACTCTTCCATTCCTCGCTTGGTTTCACGAACTTCGAGTGAATACTCTTCTACGTGTACTGAAGTCAGCAAGTCTTCACGAACCACACGTTCATTCAACACGATAGCATCCTCGTAATTATAACCTTTCCAAGGCATGTAAGCAACCAATAGATTCTTACCCAAAGCGAGTTCTCCATTTTCAGTAGAATAACCTTCTGTCAGAATCTGACCTTTCGTCACACGATCACCTTTATTGCAAGTTGGCCGAAGGTCGATTGTCATATTCTGGTTCGTTTTACGGAACTTCGGTATTCTATATTCTTTTAATGCCGGCTCAAAACTTACAAACTCTTCATCTTCTGTACGATCGTATAGAATACGAATAGTAGTAGCATCTACAAAATCAATCACTCCATCACCTTCGGCAGCAATCTGAGTACGTGAATCACGTACCAGCTGGCGTTCAATACCTGTACCTACGATTGGAGCTTCGCTTCTCAGCAAAGGAACAGCCTGACGCATCATGTTCGATCCCATCAACGCACGGTTAGCGTCATCATGTTCAAGGAAGGGAATCAAAGATGCAGCGATAGAAGCAATCTGTTGAGGAGCAACATCCATCAACTCTACTTCCGAAGGTTCTACAACCGGATAATCGGCATCCTGACGAGACTTAACCTTATTACGGATAAATGTACCGTCATCATTCAACGGAGCATTACCCTGTGCTATGATCTTAGCTTCTTCTTCCTCAGCCGTCAGGTAAACGAGTCCGTTCTCAGACAGATCTACCTTTCCGTTATCTACCTTACGGTAAGGAGTTTCAATAAAGCCGAGATCATTGATCTTGGCAAACACACAAAGTGACGAAATCAAACCGATATTCGGACCTTCCGGTGTTTCAATCGGACAAAGGCGTCCGTAGTGTGTATAGTGAACGTCACGAACCTCAAATCCGGCACGTTCACGAGACAAACCACCAGGACCAAGAGCAGACATACGACGTTTGTGAGTGATTTCAGCCAACGGGTTTGTCTGGTCCATAAACTGTGACAATGCGTTAGTTCCGAAGAATGAATTGATCACAGAAGAAATAGTCTTCGCATTGATCAGGTCAATCGGAGTAAACACCTCATTGTCACGAACGTTCATTCGTTCGCGGATGGTACGTGACATACGTGCCAAACCGACAGCGAACTGATTGGACAACTGTTCGCCTACAGTACGTACGCGACGGTTGCTCAAGTGGTCGATATCATCTACATCTGCTTTTGAGTTAATCAGCTCAATCAGATATTTGATGATCTCGATAATATCTTCTTTAGTGAGGACACGCACGTCCATGTCTGTCGTCAGGTTCAATTTCTTATTGATTCTATAACGACCTACATCACCAAGGTCATACCGTTTTTCAGAGAAGAACAGGTTATTAATAACTTCACGGGCACTGGCATCATCGGCAGGGTCTGCATTACGCAACTGACGGTAGATATAAAGCACAGCCTCCTTTTCCGAGTTACTCGGGTCCTTCTGAAGGGTATTATATATAATAGAGTAGTCGGACTGGTTCGGTTCTTCCTTGTGAATAAGGATGTTTTGAACGCCCGAGTCAATTATTTCATCTATATGTTCCGGTTCGATTACTGTTTCACGGTCGATAATGACTTCATTACGTTCAATAGAAACAACTTCACCGGTATCTTCATCAACGAAATCTTCAATCCAGGTTTTCAAGACACGCGCAGCCAGTTTACGACCTACTACCTTCTTGAGATTAGTCTTATTAACCTTCACATCTTCAGCCAGGTTAAAAATCTCAAGAATGTCCTTGTCGTTCTCAAAGCCGATAGCTCTTAACAGCGTAGTAACAGGCAATTTCTTCTTACGATCAATATAAGCGTACATTACGTTGTTAATATCGGTAGCGAACTCAATCCATGATCCCTTAAACGGGATGATACGGGCTGAGTACAACTTTGTACCATTAGCATGTACACTCTGACCGAAGAATACGCCCGGAGAACGGTGAAGCTGCGACACAACTACACGCTCAGCACCATTGATGACAAAAGTTGCCTTGTCAGTCATGTAAGGTATAGGACCAAGGAACACATCTTGAATCACTGTATCGAAATCCTCATGGTCGGGGTCTGTACAGTAAAGCTTGAGTTTCGCTTTCAATGGAACACTATATGTGAGCCCACGCTCTATACAATCATCAATGGTATAGCGCGGCGGATCAATATAATAGTCCAGAAACTCAAGAACAAAATTGTTTCTTGTGTCGGCAATTGGGAAGTTTTCGGCAAATACTTTATACAATCCCTCTTTTTTACGCTTCTCAGGTGGGGTATCTAGTTGTAGAAAGTCTTGGAATGACTTCAATTGTACTTCCAGGAAATCCGGATATTCAAGCGGATTCTTAGTCGAAGCAAAATTAACTCTTTGATTTACAGTATTTGAAGACATCTGTCAATGAATTTGGAGAACTTAATTTTAAATATATACACAAAAAGGTTAAGAATCCTCTTGTGAAGGATTCTTAACCGAATTACCTGATAACCAGGCTAATGTTATTTAAGTTCAACTTCAGCTCCAGCTTCTTCCAATGTTTTCTTCAATGATTCTGCTTCGTCTTTAGCCAAACCTTCTTTTACTACACTAGGAGCACCGTCTACCATGTCCTTAGCTTCTTTCAAGCCAAGACCACAAGCTTCTTTAACGGCCTTAACAACCTGAAGTTTAGCTGCACCAGCGCTCTTCAATACTACGTCGAAAGAAGATTTTTCTTCTGCGGCAGCAGCACCAGCTGCAGGACCAGCAGCAACAGCTACAGCTGCAGCAGCAGGTTCAATACCATATTCTTCTTTAAGGATAGTTGCAAGTTCATTAACTTCTTTTACTGTCAAGTTAACTAATTGTTCTGCAAAAGCTTTCAAATCTGCCATTTTTTGTATGATTTTAATGTTTAATTTACTAAATAAAATGTGTTATAATTATCTTTCACCAAGAGTTTTGAGAACTCCGTGAAGGGTGTTGCCACCTGATTGAAGAGCAGAAATAACATTCTTGGCCGGTGATTGCAACAGGGCAACGATATCGGCAATAACTTCATTTTTACTCTTAATAGCTACGAGAGCATCCAACTGGTCAGCACCAACATAGAAGCTTTCTTCTGCGTATGCGGCTTTCAGTCCCGGAATACCATCTTTAGATTTATCCTTGATCAGTTTAGCAGGTGCGTTTGCAACATTGCAAAACATCACAGCTGTTGTACCTTTCAAAGAATCGTAAAGAGGAGAGAAATCACCTTCAATGCTTTCAAGTGCTTTATGAAGCAATGTATTCTTGACTACCATCAATTTGATGTCAGCCTTGAAACAAGCTCTTCTCAATTCACTTGTTGCAGCAGCATTCATAGCTGTTGTATCTACCAAATAGAAGTGACCATATTCCTGTACTGTAGCAGCAATCTGCTCAATAATCGTATTTTTATCTTCCTTTCTCATTGTTACTCTGTTTTATTAGATTTCCTCTACTGATTTCGGGTCAATTTTGATACCCGCACTCATTGTACTAGAAAGATAAATACTCTTAATATATGTACCCTTGGCTGCAGTCGGTTTCAACTTATTCAATGTAGAGATGAATTCTTTCGCGTTGTCGCGAATCTGCTCTGCAGTGAATGAAACCTTACCAATTGAAGTATGAACAATACCGCTCTTATCAACTTTGAAGTCAATCTTGCCTTGTTTTACTTCTCTTACAGCTTTAGCAACATCCATAGTTACGGTACCACTCTTCGGGTTCGGCATCAATCCACGAGGACCGAGTACACGACCGAGTGCACCAATTTTACCCATGATAGATGGCATAGTGATAATCACATCAATATCAGTCCATCCACCTTTGATCTTTTCAATATATTCGTCAAGACCAACATAGTCAGCACCAGCTTCTTTTGCAGCAGCTTCAGCATCCGGTGTACAAAGTACCAATACACGTACTTGCTTTCCAGTACCGTGAGGAAGTGAAACGACACCTCTCACCATTTGGTTTGCTTTACGTGGATCAACACCTAAACGTACATCAATATCTAATGAAGCATCAAACTTAGTAAAAGTGATTTCCTTTACCAAAGATGCAGCTTCTTTCAGTGAGTATGCTTTCCCTGCTTCAATTTTTCCTGCAGCTAACTTTTGATTTTTTGTCAGTTTACCCATTACAATTGAAGTTTATTAATTATTAACCGGGAACTCCCCTTTTACAGCGATACCCATACTTCTAGCTGTACCTGCAACCATTCTCATGGCAGCTTCCACAGTAAAACAGTTCAAGTCAACCATTTTGTCCTGAGCAATCGCACGAACCTGTTCCCAAGTAATCTCGGCAACTTTCTTACGGTTAGGCTCAGCAGAACCACTCTTTACCTTAGCCACTTCAAGCAACTGAATGGCAACGGGAGGAGTCTTGATTACAAAATCGAAAGACTTATCTGCGTAGTAAGTAATGATAACAGGTAAAATCTTACCTGCTTTGTCTTGGGTTCTGGCGTTGAATTGCTTGCAAAACTCCATGATGTTGATTCCCTTAGAACCTAATGCAGGTCCAACGGGAGGTGATGGGTTTGCCGCGCCTCCTTTAATCTGTAATTTGATTAGTCCAGCAACTTCTTTAGCCATTTTTTTATTAATTTATATATAACATTAAACGAAGGACAACTACAGCGTAACAATTCTGCGTTATTCCTTTTCCACTTGCATAAAGCCTAATTCAAGCGGCGTCTTGCGCCCGAATATCTTTACCATGACCTTCAGTTTCTTTTTTTCACTATTAACTTCTTCAATGATGCCACTGAATCCGCTAAAAGGACCAAAAGTAACCTTTACAGTTTCGCCTACAATATACGGAACATTTAAGTCTTCACCCGTTTCTTGCAGTTCATCCACTGTACCAAGTATACGATTCACTTCCGACTGTCTGAGGGGAACCGGTTTATCGGAACCTCCCAAGAAACCTATCACATTAGGAGTATTTCTCAGATGGTGAGAAACCTCACCAACCAAAGCAGCCTCCACCAAAACGTAACCAGGAAGATAACTTCTTTCTTTCACAATTTTCTTACCATTGCGAACCTGATATACCTTTTCGGTAGGAATCAATACCTGAGACACATATTCGCCAAGGTCGCTGTTTTTAATATCAGCTTCAAGATACTCTTTCACCTTAGCTTCTTTTCCGCTAATAGCACGCAAAACGTACCATTTCTTTTCAATCTCAGACATCGTAATTCCTCTCTTTTTAATGTGGATAAATTATTTTTTCCATAAAATTCTGGAAACAGAAGTCCATCGCGAACACTACCAATGCGATAAGCAGGGAAGCATATAAAACAACTACCGCACTGTTAGTTAGTTCTGAATACGTAGGCCACGACACTTTATGAACAAGTTCGTCGTAAGATTCTTTAATATAAGCTACTACTTTTTTCATTTCATAAATATTAGCACGGGAGGAGAGGCTCGAACTCCCGACACCCGGTTTTGGAGACCGGTGCTCTACCAACTGAGCTACTCCCGTTTGTACATAATCAGTTCCCGATATTACTACCGGGAACTGATTAATATTTGGTTTTAGTCGATAATTTCAGTAATCTGACCAGCACCTACTGTACGTCCACCTTCGCGGATAGCGAAACGAAGACCGATGTTCAGTGCAACCGGATAGATCAACTCTACAGTGATAGTTACGTTATCACCCGGCATTACCATTTCAGTTCCTTCCGGAAGAGTGATTTCACCTGTACAGTCCATAGTACGCAGATAGAACTGAGGACGATATTTGTTATGGAATGGAGTGTGACGACCACCTTCTTCTTTCTTCAGGATATAAACCTCTGCTTTGAATTTAGAGTGAGGTTTAATCTGACCCGGTTTACAAAGAACCATACCACGTTTGATTTCGTTCTTGTCAACACCACGAAGCAACAGACCTACGTTGTCACCAGCTTCACCCTGATCCAGAAGTTTGCGGAACATTTCAACACCTGTTACAACTGATTTCTTATCTTCACCCAAACCGAGGATTTCGATTTCATCACCTACATGGATAACACCAGTTTCGATACGACCTGTAGCTACAGTACCACGACCTGTGATAGAGAACACGTCTTCTACCGGCATCAAGAAAGGTTTATCAACATCGCGCGGAGGCAGTGGAATCCAAGTATCAACAGCTTCCATCAGTTCCATTACTTTGTCTTCCCATTTTTCTACGCCGTTCAATGCACCAAGAGCAGAACCCTGAATGATCGGAGTATTGTCACCGTCGAAATCATAGAATGAAAGCAATTCTCTCATTTCCATTTCAACAAGTTCCAACATCTCAGCATCTTCAACCATATCGCACTTGTTCATGAATACAACCAGCTTCGGAACGTTTACCTGACGAGCCAAAAGGATGTGCTCACGAGTCTGAGGCATCGGACCATCAGTAGCAGCAACTACAATGATAGCACCGTCCATCTGAGCAGCACCAGTAACCATGTTCTTTACGTAGTCAGCGTGACCCGGACAGTCAACGTGTGCGTAGTGACGGTTAGCAGTTTCATACTCAACGTGTGAAGTATTGATAGTAATACCTCTTTCTTTTTCTTCAGGAGCATTATCGATAGAATCGAAAGAACGAAGTTCAGAAAGACCTTTCTTTGCCAACACAGTAGTGATAGCAGCAGTCAAAGTGGTTTTACCGTGGTCAACGTGACCGATTGTACCAATGTTTACGTGCGGTTTGGTACGTTCAAATTTCTCTTTAGCCATAGCTTTACTTGTTATTTATTTGATTAATAATCAGCATTTACATCTTACAGAGCTGTTACCGGGATTTGAACCCGGGACCTCTTCCTTACCAAGGAAGTGCTCTACCACTGAGCTATAACAGCGAAAAAAGAGAGCGGAAGACGGGGCTCAAACCCGCGACCCTCAGCTTGGAAGGCTAATGCTCTATCAACTGAGCTACTTCCGCATTTGCCAAAGTTTTCACTCTGTCTTCTTTGTGGGCAAAGATGGATTCGAACCACCGAAGGCGTAAGCCAGCAGATTTACAGTCTGCCCCATTTGGCCACTCTGGTATTTGCCCTTTATACGAAACCCAAACATTGAAATAGATAATAAAACTCCCGATTCCACTTATTTAGGTTCTTCTTTTTCTTGAGCCTCTTGTCGGATTCGAACCAACGACCCCGAGATTACAAATCACGTGCTCTGGCCAACTGAGCTAAAGAGGCGTTTTTACTTAAAAAATGCAACCGTCACGTCCTAACGCGAGCGAAACGGCTGCAAATTTAGTTATTTATTTCTTTCCCGCAAAATATTTGCGATATTTTTATTTATTTCGTTGCTTTTCCTTGTATTTAACCAACTGTTTTTCCAATGCTTCCACACACAAGTCGACTGCTTCCTCAAAAGTATCGCATATTTTACTTGCATGAAAATCATTATTCGGAACCAGCACCGTAATGCCGGCTTCTTTATTCTCCGCAGTTTCTGGTTTAACTACCTTTAATGACACCTCCACTTTCTTTATATCTTCGTAATATTTTTCCAACTTAGACACTTTCTTCTGAATGAAAGCCTGCAATTGTTCTGTTGCATCAAAGTGAATCGATTGAATTCTAATTTCCATACTTACCTCCTTTTTTAGGCTCGTGGATGAGCTTGTTTATACACTTTTTTAAGTTCTTCAAAAGTGGTATGCGTATAAATCTCCGTAGTCGCCAGACTACTGTGACCCAAAAGCTCTTTCACCGCACCCAACTCCGCATCATTATTCAGCATCGTTGTGGCAAAAGTATGTCTCAACACGTGAGGACTACGCTTTTTAAGCGTTACCACCTTCGAAAGGTTCCGTTTCACTAAATTATAGACTAGATTCTTATAAAGCCGCTCACCATTCTCTCTTACAAAAAAGGCATCCGACCTTCCGGAAATCATTTCGTTTCTTATATCAACATACTCAAGCATCGTCTCTTTCAACTCATCGCCAAAAGGTATCAAACGCTGCTTATTCCTCTTCCCCGTTACTTTCAGAAGAGAAGCAGAGAAATCCACATCCTTATCATCCAGACCGATCAACTCAGAGAGACGCATGCCCGTAGCATAAAACATCTCAATAATCAGACGATCCCGACAACCTTTAAGCCCTTCACCAAAATCTGTATCATCCAGCAATTTATTCATTTCACTCTCTTTCAAGAAAGAGGGAAGTGGCTTTTTATTTTTCGGTCCTGTTATTTTACGCAATGGATCGACGCTCACCTCTCCCTGTCTGAGAAGATATTTATAAAATGACCGGAGAGAACTTAGCTTACGGTTTACCGAAGTTGAAGTATACCCCTGATCCATCAGTGAAACAATCCACTCACGAACCAGTTCTGGCTTCACCTCCGCCGGATCAAACTTCTCCATCCTTTCCTGAGCAAACTCCCGCAACTGCGAAATATCCTCGCCGTAAGCCAGTACGGTTTTCTCAGAATAATTCCGCTCGTACCGGAGATAATCAAGAAAAGAATCTGTTAACATAATATCGCTACATCTATAATTCTGCAACGAATGTATGAAAAGAATTCAATAATTCAAAGGAAATTACGAATTATTAATCTTCTACTTGCTGAAGTTTTTGCACGTAAACTGCACGTTCTTTCTTAAGTCTTTTAGTTACAGACGGTTTATCAAACTGTTGTCTGCTTCTCAACTCTTTAACGATGCCAGTTTTTTCAAATTTTCTCTTAAACTTCTTCAGCGCTTTTTCAATGTTTTCGCCTTCTTTTACAGGTACTACAATCATTTTGTTATTATTAAATATGTTATGGTTTAAAATTTCCGCAGTCAAATTGCGCCGCAAAATTACACATACTTTCTTTATTCACAAAACTTTCGGCAATTATTTCTCAAAATCAATGCAAAAGGTACAGAAAGTAGTTATCTTTGGAGAGTATAACGATATAATATATATAATGTATGAAACAGTCAATCAGTGAACGGATACATGCATTACGCATGTGGTTTAAACCCAACATTCAAGCATTCATCATTCCCAGCACAGACCCTCACCTCAGCGAATACGTAGCACCGCACTGGAAATCAAGAGAGTGGATATCAGGATTTACCGGCTCGGCAGGTACGGTAGTGATTACTGAAAAAAAAGCCGGACTTTGGACTGACTCAAGATATTTTCTACAGGCAGCAGAGCAATTGCAGGGAAGCGGTATCGATCTATACAAAGAGATGTTACCGGAAACTCCAAGTATCACAAAATTCCTTTCCGACGAGCTACAGCCGGGCGAATCCGTAGGTATCGATGGAAAAATGTTCTCTGTTGAACAAGTAGAAAGTATGCAAGCGGAACTTTCAGCAAAGAACATTCAGATTGTGTTCTGTCCCGACCCCATGGACGAGCTTTGGGAAAACCGACCGCCCATGCTGGAGTCTCCCGCTTTTGTATACGATATCAAATACGCCGGCAAAAGTTGCTCTGAAAAGATTGCAGCCATTCGTACAGAGTTGAAAAAGAAAAGCGCAGAAAGCGTGATGCTGTCAGCTTTAGACGAAATAGCCTGGACTTTGAATCTGCGTGGCAATGATGTACATTGCAATCCGGTAGTAGTGAGCTATCTGCTTATAACAGAAAAAAAAGCAGTATTATTCATTGCACCGGAGAAAGTGACAGAAGAGGTACGGAATTATTTAGAAGAGCAACAGATAGAGATACAAAACTATTCAGATACAGAGATTTACTTATCTGATCTCAATAGTTCAAGTATCTTAATGAATCCTGCAAAAACCAACTATTCTGTTTTCTCTTCGGTAAATCCCCAATGCCGGATTATACGGGGAGAAGCGCCGGTAGCTCTATTGAAAGCCATACGTAACGAACAAGAAATCAAAGGCATTCATGCAGCCATGCAACGTGATGGCGTAGCATTAGTCAAGTTTCTGAGATGGCTGGAGTCGGCTGTTCCCTCCGGAACAGAAACAGAATTAAGCATTGACCGTAAATTGCACGCATTTCGTGCGACACAAGATTTATATGCAGGCGAAAGCTTCGATACCATCGCAGGCTACAAAGAACATGGAGCTATTGTACACTATTCGGCAACCGAGGAAAGCAACGCAACATTGCACCCGAAAGGTTTTCTTCTCCTCGACTCAGGAGCTCAATACCTGGATGGTACTACGGACATTACACGTACCATTGCGTTAGGCGAACTGACTACAGAAGAAAAAACAGATTATACATTGGTTCTGAAAGGACATATCGCACTGGCGATGGCCGTATTCCCTTCAGGTACCAGAGGGGCACAGCTGGATGTCCTCGCACGCATGCCGTTATGGAGTCATAAAATGAACTTCCTACATGGTACAGGTCATGGTGTAGGTCATTTCTTAAGTGTACACGAAGGACCGCAAAGCATTCGCATGAACGAAAACCCCATTGTATTGCAACCCGGAATGGTCACCTCAAATGAACCGGGAGTGTACAAAGGCGGTAGTCATGGAATCCGTACGGAAAACCTGACACTGGTATGCAGCGCCGGTGAAGGCCTGTTCGGTGAATACCTGAAGTTCGAAACAATTACGCTCTGCCCTATCTGCAAGAAGGGAATCATCAAAGAGTTATTAACTGCCGATGAGGTCGACTGGTTGAATAATTACCACCAGCAGGTATACGAAAAGCTGTCTCCCAAGCTGAACGAAGAAGAAAAGGCATGGCTGAAAGAAGCTACAGCAGCAATCTGACAAATCGGAAAAATAGCTCAGTCCTTACTGGCTGCAAAATAGTTATTTATGCAAGTCAGCGGCTGAATTTGAAATAAGTATAAAACAACAATCTATGGCTTTAATAAAATCAGTAAGAGGTTTTACTCCCGAATTTGGAGAAAACTGTTTTCTGGCCGATAACGCCACCATCATCGGCGATGTAAAAATGGGACAGAATTGTAGCATTTGGTTCAGCACCGTGTTGAGAGGAGATGTAAACTCGATCCGCATGGGTGATGGAGTGAACATACAGGACGGAAGTGTCTTACACACTCTTTACGAAAAATCAACCATCGAAATAGGTAACTATGTATCGGTAGGGCACAATGTGACAATCCATGGTGCAACAGTAAAGGACTATGCTTTGATCGGCATGGGATCGACCTTGCTCGATCATGCAGTCATTGGCGAAGGCGCAATCGTTGCCGCAGGCTCACTTGTACTGAGCAATACCATCATCGAACCGGGAAGTATTTGGGGAGGTGTACCGGCCAAGTTCATAAAGAAGGTAGATCCGGAACAAGCTAAAGAACTGAACCAGAAAATAGCTCACAACTACCTGATGTATTCTGACTGGTATAAATAATTCCACCTCTACATAATATACAAAATAGAGGGTGTTCAAAACTCGTATTCACCATAGGCTGCACGGATTTACACAGATAAATATTATCGGTTATCAGCAGATTAAAAATCGTTTTGTGTAAATCTGTGTAATCTGTAGTGAGTTATGAAACACCCTCTATTTTATTTATCTCCTTTCGAACAGGAAACTTAAAAGTTTATCATATGCAGTACTTTCTCCGTTGCTCCGGAATTACCAATGACATAATTACCGGCATTCGTGCCGGTCTTCTTCAGGAATGCTTCATCGGTTAAAAGTCTGTCGAGCAATATTTTCAGTTCATTGTAATCCTTAATGGAATAGGCTCCCCCGGCTTCGATTAGTTGCATAGCTTCCATAAATTTCTGGTATTTGGGTCCGAAAATTACCGGAATGCCATATACAGCCGCTTCAAGCGTATTGTGAATCCCGACTCCAAAACCACCACCGATATAAGCAATTTCCCCATAACGATAGATCGAAGAGAGCAAACCGAAACAATCGATTATCAAGCAGTCCGCCTTCCGGACATTCTTTTCATCTGCACGGGTATAGCGTACAGAAGGACGTTTCAATTTACCTATAATCTCTACCAGATGATTTTCATCGATTACGTGAGGAGCTATAATCAACTTCATCTCAGGGTGACTATTAAAATATTCGATGAAAAGATCTTCGTCCGGCCCCCATGAACTTCCTGCCACAAAAGTAAATGCACCGTTTTTAAACTGCTCCACCAACGGCAACTCTTTTGCCTGCTCCCGAATCTGCAGGACGCGGTCGAAGCGGGTATCTCCCACTACCGTTACCCTTGTGATACCGATCTTGGCAAGAAAACGCTTTGAAGCCTCATTCTGCACAAACAGATGATCAAAATCTTTCAGTACATTTCGATAAGTCCCTCCGTACCATTTGAAAAAAATCTGATCTTTGCGGAAAATAGACGAAACACTGTAAACGGGAATACGACGTTTGTGCAATTCGTCCAGATAGTTCTTCCAGAATTCATATTTAATGAAGAAAGCCATACAAGGATTCACGATATCCAGAAACTTCTTCACATTACGAGGTTTATCAAACGGCAAATAGCAAACAATATCTGCTCCTCTATAGTTCTTCCGGACTTCATATCCCGAAGGAGAAAAGAACGTTTGCAGTATTTTATAATCGGGATATCGCTCCCGTATACTCTCAATTAAAGGACGTCCCTGCTCAAACTCCCCCAGAGAAGCGGCGTGAAACCAAATGTAACGCTCGTCTTTCTCTACCTGTTGGCGAAGAAGATCGTACACCACCCAGTGCCCCTTCATCATCTTCCGGGGTTTGCGACTGAATGGTGCAGCCAAATGCACCAGAAGGTCGTAAATTCCTATTGCCAGATCGTAAAACATACCTCCGGATCCTTATTTCAAAACCTCTACGGCACGTTTCATGCGAGCCAATGTTTCTTCTTTTCCCAACACCCAGGAAATATCGAACATATGAGGACCTTTGCCCTCACCTACCAGCGTCAGGCGGAAAGCATTCATAATATTACCTGTATGATAACCCTTCTCGGCAATCCAATCCATTACTATTTTTTCTTGACCTTCAATGCTGAAATCTTCAATTCCGGCCAATACCTCCGCCAGTTCGGTCATACATTTAGCCGAATCCTCTTTCCAGCGTTTCTTAACCGTCTTTTCGTCATATTCCGTCGGAGCCACAAAGAAGAAACTGCATACCTCCCATAGTTCTTTAACAAAGCTGACACGGTCTTTCATCATACCAACCACCGTCACCACCTTTTCGAAAGGAGCTTCTACTCCATGCTCTTTCAGCACCGGTACAAACAGCTCGGCTATCTCTTTGTCAGATTTCTGCTGAATGTAAGTATGATTGAACCAGATACCTTTTTTATAATCAAATTTTGCACCCGACTTGCTGCAACGATGCAGGTCGAACAGACGGATCAGCTCGTCCATAGACATCACTTCCTGGTCGTTACCCGGATTCCATCCCAGCAGAGCAAGGAAATTGATAACAGCCTCGGGCAGATAACCTGATTCACGATAACCGGAAGAAATCTCACCGCTCTTCGGGTCATGCCACTCAAGAGGGAATACAGGGAATCCCAAACGATCACCGTCACGTTTACTCAGTTTTCCATTGCCTTCCGGTTTCAGCAGCAAAGGCAAGTGGGCAAAAGCCGGCATAGTATCTTCCCAGCCGAATGCACGATACAGCAGCACGTGCAGCGGAGCGGAAGGCAGCCACTCTTCACCACGAATCACGTGTGACACCTCCATTAAATGGTCATCTACGATATTGGCCAGGTGATAAGTAGGCAGTTCGTCGGCCGATTTATATAAAACTTTATCATCAAGGATAGACGAATTGATAACCACTTCGCCACGAATCAAGTCGTTCACATGGATATCCTCGTTCGGTTCTATTTTGAAACGTACCACATATTGTTTTCCGTCAGCGATCAGCGCTTCCACTTCTTCTTTCGGGAGCGTCAACGAATTGCGCATTCCCACACGGGTAGACGCATCATACTGGAAATTAGCTATTTCAGCACGCTTGGCATCCAGTTCTTCCGGAGTATCGAAAGCGATGTAGGCCTTTCCGTTATCAAGTAACACTTGTACATACTTCTTGTATATTTCACGACGTTCCGACTGGCGGTACGGTCCGTATTCTCCTCCGAAACTTACACCTTCATCAAACTGTATTCCTAACCATTTGAAAGACTCCAGAATATATTCTTCCGCACCCGGAACGAAACGGTTGGAATCCGTATCCTCGATACGGAAAATCAAATCTCCCCCATGCTGGCGGGCAAACAGATAATTATACAAAGCGGTACGCACACCACCTATATGCAATGCTCCTGTTGGGCTCGGAGCAAAACGAACTCTTACTTTTCTTTCTGCCATAATTTGCGTTAGTATAGGTAAATCGTGGCAAAATTAAACCTTTTTTTCCACACTATTGTTTTTTTTTGTACTTTTCGCAAAAAATTCAAGGGTTATGGAACACTGGAAGAAGAAAAATAGTTTCTCATACAAAGATTTGTTATATAAAGCGCTGATTTTCGTCGGTACTGTGGCGTTCATTGTTTACTTCCTGCCCCGTGACGGGAAGTTTAACTATCAGTTTGACATTAACAAACCATGGAAGTATGGCCAGTTAATGGCAACTTTCGATTTTCCGATCTACAAAGACGAAGCGGTAGTAAAACGGGAACAAGACAGTCTTCTGGCTTCTTTCCAGCCTTACTTTGAACTGGACAAAGAAGTGGAGAAGAGTGCCCTTGCCAAACTGAAAGAGAATTATCATGCCCATCTGAAAGGCATATTGCCTTCGACGGACTACATCCGATACATCGAGAGAGGCCTGAAAGCCATCTATCAATCGGGAGTCGTATCGACAGAAGAGATGCGAACCCTCCTCCACGACAGCATCTCTTCTGTCATGGTGATTGAAGATAAGTTGGCCAACCAACGGACGACCGACGGCATCTATACCGTAAAGAGAGCCTACGAGAATCTTATATCGGGTGATACCGCCCATTATAACAGAGACATCCTGCGGCAATGTGCACTCAACGAATACATTACCCCCAATCTCATTTACGATTCTGTGCGTACGGAGACAGCCCGGAAAGAATTGCTCGACAACTACTCCTGGGCAAACGGAGTAGTACAAAGCGGCCAGAAAATCATTGACCGTGGAGAGATAGTCAACAAACAAACCTATAACATCCTGGAATCTTTGCGCAAGGAATCTATCAAGCGAAGCGAATCCATCGGACAGAAGCGACTGATCTTGGGCGGACAAATCTTGTTTGTCGGCATATTGATACTCTGCTTTATGCTTTACCTGGAACTGTTCCGCAAAGATTATTATGAACGCAAAGGCAGCTTATCGTTACTCTTCGCCCTGATCGTGTTCTATTGTGTCATCACGGCGCTTATGGTGACAAACAATATATTCAATGTGTACATCCTGCCCTATGCCATGCTCCCGATTATTATCCGGGTCTTCCTCGATTCGCGTACGGCATTCCTGACACATGTCATCACCATACTGATCTGCTCCATCACCCTAAGGTATCCCCACGAATTTATCCTGACACAAATAGCCGCCGGCCTGGTAGCTATCTTCAGCTTGAGAGAACTGTCACAACGTTCGCAGTTGTTCCGCACGGCCCTTCTGGTCATACTGACGTATGCAGCTATCTATTTCGCTTTTGAGCTGATCAGTGAAAACGATCTTTCGAAGCTGAACGTAAGTATGTATATCTACTTCATTATTAACGGTGTACTATTGCTTTTCGCTTATCCTCTGCTATTCCTGCTTGAGAAGACTTTTGGCTTCACGTCGAATGTTACGCTTGTAGAATTATCGAACATCAACAATGATCTGTTGAGAAGAATGTCCGAAACTGTTCCGGGTACCTTCCAACACTCCATGCAAGTGGCCAATCTGGCTGCTGAAGCTGCGATACGTATCGGAGCCAAAAGCCAGTTGGTACGTACCGGAGCATTGTATCATGACATCGGCAAAATGGAAAATCCGGCTTTCTTTACCGAAAACCAGTCCGGAGTGAACCCCCATAAGAATTTAAGTTATGAACAGAGTGCCCAGGTGGTTATCAGCCATGTGACGGACGGATTAAAACTGGCCGACAAGCATAATCTGCCTAAAGTGATCAAGGACTTTATCAGTACTCACCACGGGCGCGGAAAGACCAAGTTCTTCTACATATCCTGGAAAAACGAACATCCGGGCGAAGAACCGAACGAAGAAGTTTTCACGTATCCGGGTCCCAATCCGTTCTCGAAAGAGACAGCCATACTGATGATGGCAGACTCCGTAGAAGCCGCCTCACGCAGCTTGCCGGAGTATACCGAAGAGAGCATCAGTAATCTGGTAGATAAGATTATCGATTCGCAAGTACAAGAGGGGTATTTCAAAGAATGCCCTATCACATTCAAAGACATCGCGACGATAAAAGCTGTATTCAAAGAAAAACTGAAAACGATTTATCACACACGCATCAGCTATCCTGAGTTAAAGAAGTAAGGAGTCCGGCACAAGCATCCTCAAGTATGTCGAGCACGTATTCAAAGCCCTCCGCACCTCCATAATAAGGGTCTGGCACGTGATCGGCAGGGATGCGGGTACAGTATTCCGTCATCCGGTGGATCTTTTTCCACTCTGCCGGAGAGGGTGCTTTCTCCTTCAGATCGTCCATGTTCCGATCATCCATACCGATTATAAGATCGAAGTTGTAAAAATCTTCCGTACAGACAGGACGCGAACGATGTACTAGTTCATATCCTCTGCGGGCGGCATGGGCACGCATACGGCTATCGGGCAGTTCCCCCTGGTGATAAGCCAATATACCGGCTGAATCAATCACAAACTCTTTTTCCAGGCCGGCTTCTTTAATCAGATGAAGCATCACGCCTTCTGCCGTAGAAGAGCGGCAAATGTTGCCGAGGCAAACGAAAAGTATTTTCATTTTCTATCTATTTTTCAATATATTATAAATGATATAAAATCATTGGTTTACACTGTAGTTTACTTTTGCTAATATTGTATTCATGTAGTGGAAAACCATTTGTATAGCAAAAATAGATTTTTTTCTTCATATTAGAAAAAATCTCCGTACCTTTGTGCCGACATATTAAGATTAAAACGAAGAAGCGTTTAGTCATATCCTTGCTGCCAAAAATCGCCAAATTTTAAGCACCACAAAGGATATGGACAACTAAATGCTCACGCACTCGTTATACGGGGGCGTGGGCTGTTGTTCTTTTGTGGTGTGGGTGTTTGGCGATACCTTGGCGGCAGATGAACTAACAGTTCCCACGCCTCTTATTTATATTAACCGTTCGGTTGGGTCTGTCGAACACACAAAATCTTATTTTATATGAAGAAACATGTAATTGGCTTTGCACTTATTGGGTGTATTGCTCTTTCATCTTGCAGTACAGTGAATTATATGAGTACTGACAAATTGAAAGCGAATTATGAGACAAAAATCAATCACACTACATTTCTTGGTAAAACTTTGTTCAAGACTGATAAGAAGAAAAAAGACACCTATGAAAATGTAAAAGTGTACATGAATGAAAATGAAGTAGGAAAAGATTTTGAAGTAGTTGCATTGGGGTCATACACTCCTTGGATTCTGCCATTAGTAAGACCCGAACGTCCAAGACTTGAAAAATACCTCTTATGGAAAGCCGCACGTAAGGCTCGCAAACTTGGCGCAAATGGTGCAATTATTGATAACAAGAACAATTTTCGTGTTATTAAAACCAAGTAAAAACGACATAAATCTATCTTAACAGCAAAAAACATGAAGAAGTATATATATTTTTTTTCTATAACACTATTAGCCACGTTATCATTTACTCTTATGTCATGTGGTGATGATGATGAAAACAATGAAACGAATGGTAACACCATTGAAATTAATGGTGTAATGAGAACTGTATCCACTATTGCAGGATTGGAGGGTTCTTGGAGTAATGGTAGCGGAGAGTTTACACTCACAGTTGACAATGTAAAAAACGGTACTAATGACCTTGAATATTACATGTTTTCCTTTCAAAATGCTGCTGACCTAAAAAAAGGAGATGATGTATCAAAGATGCAACTCACTTTATCCCCTCCCGAAGCCTCTTATTGGGAAAGTTATTCATACCAAAGCGGCAAAGCAACCGTAATGGCTACCAACAAAGAAAAAAGGGAAATAACCATCCAATTTGAACAACTTGAAATGGTATATAAAGGCGACATTTACAAATTTAATGGCACTGCAACCCTTATGTATGATTTTGGGAATTAACACAGTTAAAACAAAACAAGAGGGCTACAAACCCTCTTGCTTCATATTAACCTACAACTTAAATTCTTTTTTCAAACGTTGCACCGTTGAGGCTGATGTATCAGTAAGTTTTGCCACTTGACGCACGGACAACCCTTGTCGTAATGCTTTTAATACGTCCTTGTATTCCTCCCTTTTTTTGTCCACAGATTTAGTACTGCCCTCCTTTCTGCCAAGCCTCCCACCCTTGGCAATATACTGTTGCCTCCCACTATTCAAACGGAATTTGATATTCTCACGCTCTAATTGCGCACAAGTTGAGAGGGTGGCGAGCATTATAGCTGCGAACATGGACGGTTGTTTTTCATCATCCAATAATGTAAACTTTTCTTTCTGCATATACAGATTGATTTTATCATCTACAAGCCCCTTAACGGTTTCCAATACTTCAAAGGCATTACGTCCCAATCTGCTCAACTCCGACACTAACAGCATATCGATACGCTCCGTCCGACAAAACTCTAAAGCCTCAACGAGAACTGGACGTTCCGTATTCCTCTTCGCTCCGCTAACTTTTTCCTCAAATACTTTTACAATTTCCATTTTGGCATATTCGGCATAAGATTTAAGGTCTGCTACCTGCCTATCGGTTGTTTGTCTATCAGTAGTAGAACTAACACGTGCATAGATTATTGCTCTCATATCTTGACTTTTTAATTATACCACAAAGATAGTTCTTTTCTTTATTGTATGCAAATTAATCAAAGAATATTTTGAATACAATTTAGATGTATTCTTTTATATCATTATAGATTTATTTGAATACAATTATTATTTGAATACATAATAATATAATGCTACGCATTTTGTACCACATAAAACTTTAATCTATAATTAATTAAATCAAGAAAGGCTGCTTTCGCAGGGTGCTTTGTTAATACCCCTACGAGAGCGGTCTTATACATCTTAATCAAAGTTGGAAAATTGAAATGCTCTTTCCTTTATAAGAAAAACGTAGCAATCTATTGGTGAAATAATATAGCATATCAAAAAGCAAATCTTGACTTTGGGATTGTGATGCCAATGTAGCCATTAGTAATTCATCGGGAAATGTCTCGCCTTTCCATTGGTAAAACTCTTTGAGATGTTCATTCTTTATTGTCAATTCTACCCGATAGTTTTTATTTTTAAGCCCATTCCATTGTGGAATATAATTTTTGTTTGATTTTTCCAATTCTCGCTTTTTATCATATATCTTCAAACTTAATCCGTCTTTCTTTTTAGGACTAACATAGACACTCAATGTCTTTAATCTACGCTGATTTCCTGTTTTTACGTGTAAAATATCGTCTAAGATTTCATCCTTATTGGAACGTATAGTACCATTCAACACCACTATATAATCATCATCAAATTGTGCCTTACTAATTTTTTTCGCAAAATCAATATTAGTATCTAAAGCGATATGTAAATCTGTAATGTTGTTGAGGCTTAACCCTAATTCGTCTGCAATGTAATCAACGCTGCTCAACCAATTACATTTATTACTGTCATATATGCTAAAGACCTCATAGAATGCCCAATTCTCTATATACAGCCACACATAGTTAACCTTATCGTCTCCCATGCTACGCAGTTTCGTTTTTAATGTAGCGAATTTCCTTTCAACGAAGCCGTGTCCGGCTTCGCCGAAAGGAAACTTTATCATCACATGGAAACTATTAGCAAATAAAGCCTCATCACTTGACACACGCACAAGCCTAAAACTGTCATCGCTATCTATTAATTCATTATATTCATTCAGTTTCTTTATAACTTCATCCGTTGCCCGATAACAGAGAGTCAATTTATCAATGCTTATTATACTCTTTTTCTTTCTCATGTCTTTCTGATTTTATTCTGTTATTTTTATGATATTCTTTTAGGGAAGCACTAAGATGTTCTTTGTGCTCCTTAGTCTTCTTCAATGCTTGAAGACTTTGGGAAATATGTTTGCAGTGGGTTGCCGACTTCTTTCGCCCTCGCAAACGCATACTAATTTTCCTTTTAGTTTCCTCTTTCATATTAATCTATTATTATATAAATAAGTAGTCAGATAAGTAGGAAAGTTCAATATTTGGCTGTACTATTTTTCTGGAAAAAATCTGATATATATGCGCCAAACGGTTATGAGGTAGATAAGTTAAAATATACGCCAATTTTAAGAGCGAGGATACGTAGTACCGTACTTGCGTATTCTTATTTCATTTTTAACCCCTCCTATTCTAATAAACCAAGCTACAAATATGCCAAAAGGGGGATTTTGATAAATTCTGTAACCGCACAATTTTAAATAAGACACACCTACCTAACAGTGTTATTTCAGTCCTCTATTTATAAACTAATGCTCCTCTCGCCACTTTAGATAAGCCTCATACCTTTCTAATTCCTCCACATTTCCATTAGCCATTAAAACTTCTCGGATATTATCTTGACGTTCTTTTTCTTGCTTTTTCGCCATCTCTTTGAACAAATCTTGACCGACAATTAACGACTTATTATTAGCCGAAACAATGCTATTGACATTAAACTCTTTAAGATATGTTTCAATCTCGGACGTATTTCTACCCATATTTTGAGCGATTAGTCCTATCGGTACATTGGCATGATACAACTGACTTGCATAACTATGCCTTGCCGAATAAAAAGTCATAGGTGGCATTCCTAACCGTTTAGCTATACGTTTAAGATTGACATTAACAAGATAATTCATATAAGTCATGCGACAAAATTTAGTTTCCGCATCATCATTATTATGGTCAAAAATCGGAAAAAGATACCTTTCCATATCTTCTTCATCTAATTGGTCGTAATCGTCAAAATAACTACCAAAAGGATTGAGATACGGCATTAAATTCTGACATTCAGCAACTATATGGGTATTTTTATGTGTTTTTGCCCTACAAGTTGATATATCATAATGTAAAACTGTTCGCTTATGTGCTTCGGCATAATCAACACCTCTTAAAGCCGCATCACGCTGATATTTTTCATCATCTACGACTTCAAGCAAATGCAAATCCTTTAATTTCAAATTGGCAATATCCACCAATGCCAAACCTTGAAAGAGATAACTTGTAAGGTATAACGCTAATGAAAATTGTTCGGCATTTATGGGCGTTAACTTGTTTTGACCTTTCAATTTAAACTTCTGATTAACCCAATATTGTTTAAGGTCATGTTCACCAAACACATTGTTATCCTCTATACCTAACATACCATAACGCTGATAATAATACCTCATCAGTTTGGTAATCTCATCAAGCGATAACGCTCTTTTTCGCGTATGGGTATCTAATTTCTTACTGAAAATAAAATTTACAAATGGTGTTTCCTTTATATATTCCTGCCTTTTCGCGTAGTTAAAAACCGCCTTAAATACGTCAAAAAATTTCCTTATTGAATTATCACAATAATGGCAGTGAAGATGTTCTTCAAACTCACTTAACCAATTTGATGTTATTTCAAACAACTCTAAATCAATATTATTAGTATATCTTTTTATGCGGTTTAGCAAGGTACGATAACCTACGGCATTATTATGGCTTTGTTTTTCTTCCTTAAAAAAAGCTATTCGTTCTTCAAACAGCATAAACAAAGTAACTTGTGTCGGAAAAGACTTAGAAAGATGTTTAACAATGGTTGCGGCTGTATAATCATCTTTTCCCTCTAATGACAAAACATAATCACTTGCCTTTGTTAATTCACGAGTAATAACCATGTTATATTTACTCGCACGACTTCCTTTAACCCTTTTTTTGTCCTTATTCCATTCTGTTGATTTACAATATATACCAAGACTTTTATACGAGCGTTTACCATTATAACAAACTCGCAACATAATAGGATGCTCACCGTTAGCAAGTGTCTTACTTGTATATAATATCGGTGTAATGGTCGGTAAAGTACGTTTCATACCCTGCAATTGGTTTACTTTATGGTTTACATTATACTAATATAAAATCCTAAATTGGTTTACATTGCAAAGATATAAAATTATATAATTAATTGATTAATAGAGATAAATAAATTATTAAATATATTCTATTCGTTTCCTAAACAAACAAAAAGTATTTTCTTTTTCATGCTTTCTTACTTTTGAAATATAAAGATATAAAAATCCGCATGCAACAACGTGCCGCATGGATCTCCCAGCTACGCGTTTCTGCATGCGGTATCATATAAGTACAGTCAATAATTCTACAACGAATTCAGTATTTTGTTCGCCTTATTCACTGTTTCGGCAGCCGGAACTTCAGGGAAGTCTCTCAAGTTAAATGTGGAGAGCATTTTTTCCAGCTTCTTAAATCCGGTCTTGTTTTTCTTATCCGTAAATTCCTTGCGAAGGATCGTTATCTTTTCGTGAGCCTGAACACCCTCGATCAATTTCTCGAAACGAATGGAAGAGCGTGCTCCCGGATAAACCAGATAAGTGTCTCCACCGGCCCAGGCCTCAAAACGTGAATCGAGCAGCGGCTCTTTCGGCCAACTATTATAAGCCCAACGCAGATAGCCGTCAAGATGATCTTTGGCAGAATAATAACTCATCCAGGCAGCCTCGGCAGGATCGGAGAAGGTAAAGGTATTCGGGAAAGCTTCCGTACAGCACGTATAATAGGTAGTAGGAAGATTGTTTTGTGCACGACGTGCCAATACCTCCGCCGGATAAGAAGCTCCGATAGGAATACAATAGTCGTAGATATCCGCTTCCAGTTCTTTGTGGAAGTTACCCGCCAGCGATACTTTAAACTCAGGATCGGCTTTGCGGATCACCTGCAATGTTTTCTGCATAACCTCCATCGGGCGTTCGTCCATGGCAATGGTACAAATATCGAACCAACCTTTCTCACGTAAATGTTTAGAGAATGACTTCAACATAGCCACCCACATCTCTTCGTAAGCTTTTTCGCCCGGAGCGGTTTTCACATACTGCATACTGTTTGTAGCCTGATCGAAATATTGGAAAGACAACTTCCACGGAACCATCGAGTAGCAATTGATCTGCTTGTCGATGCCCACGCTCATCATCATCTCTACCCACTTGTCGAACACATCATAATCGAAAGCCCAAGTGCCGTCCACTTTCTTTGTCCAGGTGACCATCGATTCAAAGTAGTCATAAGTCTGTCCGTTCCAAGGTTTATGCATGATGGAAGCCGTAATAATCTTCTGTCCGGCATCCGCCAGCATCTTCATCACAGGACGCATGGCATCTATGTGTGCCTGACTCCAGAGCGGAACCTGATAATAACGTGCCACGGCAAACGGACTCTGCCACAAATCGAGGTGGAAAGCCCACTGAGACGGGGCAGGCAACACGCGTGAAGAGACTTTGATATCCATCTTCAAGGTAGACAGACGGTTATCTCCGTCTTTCACCTCGACCGTACCACGATAGACTCCCGGTGACACAGTCTGGGGAACCTGGCAATTGATCCAGATGGCCTGAGTGCTTTTAGCTTCCATAGGCATCGAAGTCAGCAAGTGGTCAATCGGATCGGCAACCAACAGAGAGTCGTAAATGGAGTGATCGGGACGATAACCACAGCCGCCACGTCCGTCTTTATTCAATTCGTCGGTCATCACATAGCGGACAAAACCTCCGCTGAATGCATCGGCCGGAAGTACATCTCCCTTAGAGTTTTTAAATTCGGAGAGAGAATAGTTCAATCCTTTCAGGTCGGTACCGGTCCAGACAACAGCCTGCGCATGGAGTTTCTCACCGCGCCATCCCTCCAGCGTAATGCTTTTCTGCGGCTGAATCACAGGTACGGCATGTTTCGCATACCGGGTATCGGTATTTCCCCATTGTACCTGAGGGGCTTTGACTGCCGCCCATTCTTTTTCGGAAGGAGCAACCGGATCGGGCAATTCTTTATAAGACTGGATGGGGAACGGGGCCTGTCCGGTCGGTGTTCCACATTGTGTCACTCCTTGCTGGGCAAGAAGCGGGCCTGTACTAACCAGGCAAGAAAGCAAAAGTGTCGTGATTCGCTTCATGGTTTCATTTTTTAAGGGTAATATATTAAGATTGGTTTTCATTACATAGGATCTACATCATAGTAAACAATCAGCGATTTAAACCGTTCGTCTTCTATCATTTCACGTTGTACCCGCAAAAGTAATTCACGGGCACGACTCATCGGCGCATTTTGTTCTATTTTAACAACTATTTTTCGTATGAACAAAGTTTGAATACGGGCAACGGGCGGTTTATCCGGTCCCAGTATCCGGTTTCCGAACAATGCGCGCAGTTTCTCGGCCATGGTGTGTGCCATCACATCAAGCAACGTCTCGTTCCGGTTTTTCAGATAGACATACACCATCCGGTAATATGGAGGATAATGAAACATCTGCCGCTCAGCCAGTTGTCCCGCCACCATATCTTCATAATCGTTCGTCATCACCTGACGGATGATGGGATGGTCTATACTTTTGGTTTGCAACACTACCCTGCCCCGTTTATTTTTTCGTCCGGCACGTCCGGCAACCTGCGCCATCAACTGGAAGGCACGTTCGTACGAACGGAAATCGGGATAATTCAGCATCGTGTCCGCATTGAGTATCCCCACCACGCTGACGTGGTCAAAGTCGAGTCCTTTGGATACCATCTGGGTACCGATCAGTATATCGGTCTTTCCCTGTTCAAAGTCTGCAATAATTTTTTCGTATGCCGACCGCGTACGTGTAGTATCGAGATCCATACGTGCTACGGAAGCTTCCGGAAAAATCAGCTTCACATCATCTTCTATCTTTTCCGTACCAAATCCTCTGTGCATCAACTCGACCCCTTCGCAAGCCGGACACGAACGGGGCAACTGGTAAGTATACCCGCAATAGTGGCAAGTCAGCTGATTGATACCTTTATGATAGGTCAGGCTGACATCACAGTTCTTGCACTTTGGTACCCATCCGCACGTGCGGCACTCTATCATCGGAGCAAATCCCCGGCGATTCTGAAACAGAATCACCTGCTGTTTATTATCGAGTGCCTCGCGGACATATTGCAGCAGCAACGGAGAGAACTGCCCCGTCATCCGCTTCTTGCGGTGCAACTCCTTTATATCTACCGGAATAATCTCCGGCAATTGAATTTCCTTATAGCGTTCTTTCAGTTCCACCCACCCGAATTTGCCGGTAGTGGCATTCTGCCAAGTCTCCACCGAAGGAGTGGCAGTACCCAGCAACGTCTTTGCCCCATACATCGAAGCCAGCACGATGGCAGCATTCCGGGCATGATAGCGCGGTGCGGGATCTTGTTGCTTATACGTATTTTCGTGTTCCTCGTCCACAATGACCAGTCCGAGATTCCGAAACGGGAGGAACACCGAAGAGCGTACCCCCAGAATAATATCGTAACCCTCCTCCGTCAACTGCTTTTGCCAGATCTCTACTCTCTCGGCGTCGGGGAACTTGGAGTGATAGATTCCCAACCGGGAGCCGAACACCCGTTTCAGCCGTTCGGTGATCTGGGTAGTCAACGCTATTTCGGGCAACAGATAAAGCACCTGCCTGCCTTGCCTCAACGTCTCTTCTATCAGGTGGATGTATACTTCGGTCTTTCCACTGGAAGTCACTCCGTGGAGCAGACAGACATTCTTCTCCTGAAAGCTCTGCATGATTTCATGATAAGCCCGTTGCTGGTGCTCGTTCAGCACGTTCAGTTCTACCGTCTTTCCGACCAAACGGTTCAACCGCCCGATTTCCTGATAATAGACCTCGAATATCTGTTTTTCTACCAATCCGTTGAAAATAGCGGGAGAAGCAGAGGCACGTTGCAGAAGTTCTTTCTTGGACACTTCTTTGGATGCACCGTCCCCCAACACGCCGGAAAGCTCCACATACTTCATCAACAACGCCAACTGTTTCGGAGCGCGCTCCAGCTCGTCAAAGATACGCCGGAGATTCTCTTCACCGGAAGCGTCTGCCGCCAGCCGGACCCGGGCTTCCGTTTTGGGTTTATAGGTGCGGCGGAGCTCTTCTTTTACAAACAGAGCTTCCTTGTCGAGCAGCGACTTGATAACGGTGAGAATGTTTTTCAATCCGCTCTCTTTCTCAAGTTTGGTGACACATTGCTCGGGTTCTTTGGCAAGCAGGTCGAGCACCAGTTGCTCGCGTTCAGAAAGAGGAGCATCCGCCTCGAAGTCGGGATTATACTCCACAATCGTCTCGCTCTCCAACTTCAGGCCGGAAGGCAATGCGGCTTTGTAAACATCACCCTGCGTACAAAGATAATAATCGGCCAGCCATTCCCAGAACCGGAACTGACCGGGCAGCAGTATCGGAGAGGTGTCAAGTACGGTAGAGATCTCTTTGACTTCATATTCGGTCGGTGCATAGTGATGCACATTGCGAACAATGGCTGTATAGTACTTCTTCCGCCCGAAAGGTACAACTACCCGGCAACCTATTTGCACCTCTTCAGCCCCTTCGTCCGGAAGGGAATAGGTAAAGCAACGGGGCAGAGGCAAAGGTAATATGACATCTACATACTTTTTCATTGTGAGGACAAAGATACAAAAAATCCCCGACGCAAGCGCCGGGGATTCGTTTATCATAAAATGATTCTGTCTTCTTAGAAAATGTAGGCTGCGGAAATCTGCCACATTTTAGTCTTATAAGAGAAATCAGCCTCTTTCCATTCTGCCGTTTTATTCAACGGAATGTTATAATTGGCACCTACTTGTAAGTGTCTCAACAGCTTCACACCAGCACCTACATTGATTCCTACCTGAGCATTTTTTTTATTCAACCGTCCAAGCTCTCCATAGTTTTTATCACCGGAGAAGTTGAAATAGAAATCCGGACCGGCTGCTACATAGATACCCAATGCGCTACCCAAACCGATAGTATACTTTAAGTTGATTGGAATATCAAGCCCATTCTGTCTGATAGACTCATCACCGACTTTTACACCTCTCTGAGCAAATAAAAGGGCACCGTCAACACCCAGACCTACCAATGGAATAGTAACCTCAGCCATCGGACCGATAAAGAATCCGGTGAAGTTGTCTGTTTTTAAATCAGACTTATTAAAATCAGCTTTTGCCAGGTTTACACCACCTTTCACACCAAACTTGATAAGTTGTGCCTGAGCAGGCATAGCCATACCGATACATACAGCTATCATTAAAGCACTAATAATCTTTTTCATAACTAAGTTGTGTTTAAAATTCGGGACAAAGATATAGTTTTAAATTAAAAAAACATTAAATCTGTTTGCATATTTTCAGCAAAGCTTTCTATTCTATAACATTACGCTACCCTATTTTGTTTTTTGATAACGTTCATATAAAGGCACATGCCATCTATCGGAAAGCCCGTGTGAGCATCTTCCTAAGGCAGCATATACCAGTTGTACAACTCGAGCAGTACCAGTTGTACAACTCGTCATACACCAGTTGCACAACTGGTATCGTCCGGGTTGCCCATCCGGTAGCTTCTCTCCTTAAAAGATACCCTTATCGTCTCAGGATGGAAACATTCAGATGCAGGCAAGAAGAAAAAAACACCTTTTCCGGAACAACGGACCGAAAATCCATGTACCTTTGTGGTACTTCAAGGAAAGATGCCAGAGTGATCGAATGGGCCGGACTCGAAATCCGGTGAACGGCTTGTCCGTTCCGTGGGTTTGAATCCCACTCTTTCCGCAATAATTTTGTTGTTTGTCCATCTCCCCCACAAGTGGAGTCACCAAAAAAGAAGAGATGCACCGAGAAATAAGAATCTACGGCACATCTCTTTTTTTATGTCAAATGCAAGCGGAAGCTTTCTATGCCGGACGAGAGCATACGACGCGACTTTCTTCTTGCGTCCTCGGCGAGGAAGGCTTCCTTACTTTTTGAAGTGAATCAACATCAATACCGGGTTGTCATCGGCTTTCAGGCCGGCTGCTATCTCTTTCAATTCACCGCTCAGCTGACCGGCTTCGTAAGCATCCATCAGGTCTTCGGACTTCAGAACAGCCAAGCCGCAATCTTCGGGATAGCAAAAGAACATGATACCTTCCACACGTTTCGAAGCATCGTCTTTATTCTTCAACAAGTAACGGCAGACTTCCTGCGTGCGACAGTCGTACAGCCACTCTTCACTTTTCAGATCCAATGACTCGATACTGTTCATCGGCACTTCCATAGGTTGCTTAGTCAGAAAGAAATAAGCCCCCGCCGCTCCCCGTAAAAACAAACCATACTTGTTTCCCTCCTCCGAATGTGAAGGAGTACGGACGAGCAATGGCTCTAAGGTGCGGTCCGGATTCATTGCAAACAAGGTATCCGAGTCGGGATTGCCGATATAAAAGCGGGAGCCATTACGAATCAAAGAGGGTTCCAGAAGATAAGCGTATGAATGGTTTTCCGCATTGACAATAAGCTTGACGAGAATATTTCTTTTCTGCACATAGTCCAGTGAATCCAGATGCCCGTCCCGGGTGGAGACCAAAAGATAAGGATAGAAGTTGGCATCCTGATCGTCCGGCACCTTTGACTCCTGTTCCGCTATCAAATAGTCGGGAGAGAACAGGCACATGCGACTCATCCGTTTCCCTTCAGGGAAAGTAAAAGAGTGCTTGAACTTTCCGTCCAGAGAATAGACGTGAATCTGCTGACGGTTCATCTCCTTCAGGTAAAGTTCGCCGTTCGCCGGGTTTACATCTATCGAACCGATATCCTTGTATTCACCCGGGCCGTTACCGACCCTGTGGATGCGGTTGAGTACTTTCCCCTGCCGGCTGAAGAAGCAAACGTCGTTTCCCCGATGTCCTTTGGTTATCACATATTGATCGGTGACCACTTCTACCGAACCGTCGAACAGAAATTCGTCGTTAGTCTCCAAAGGAATATAGCTTATGTCAGCAATATCCTGCAACACGATCTCCTTTTCGGGATAATCTTCATTCATATCAATCACAGGCAGAGCCTGATTCACTGCTTCCTTGCCACCCTGACACGAAGCCAATGCAAGGGATACCCAAAAATAAAACGGGAGTCTTTTCATAGTACAAATTATTAACCGACGGGAAAGATACATATTATTACTGAAACCGATGTACTACTATACCCTAAAAATAAAAAAGAAGGAGATACCCGAACGGTCATCTCCTTCCTCCTACTTACTGAAAATTATACTTCATATTCCTGATATCAATGATTGGGCTTAATATCGAGTTTCACCGGATGAATCATATTTTCCGGTTTAAGGATCGTATCGAGGTCTTCTTTTGAAAGAATGTCATGTTCCAGCACCAGTTCATAGACTCCCTTACCGGTCTCCTGTGCTTCTTTGGCAATCTTGGTAGAGTTTTTATATCCGATAACAGGATTCAGTGCAGTCACCACACCGATACTGTTGTGAACATCTTTCCGGCATTTTTCCTCATTGGCCGTGATGCCGTCTATACACAAGGTACGCAGCGTATCAAAACCATTCATCAGCAAATCGGCAGATTCGAAACAGCACTGGGCCATGACCGGTTCCATCGCATTCAGTTCCATCTGGGCCGCTTCACCACTCATAGCTACACAAAGGTCGTTACCTATTACTTTATAGTCAATCTGATTCATCACTTCGGGAATAACCGGATTGACCTTACCCGGCATAATGGACGAACCGGGCTGCATGGCCGGCAGATTGATTTCGCCCAACCCGCAACGCGGGCCGGATGCCAAAAGGCGCAAGTCATTGCATATCTTATTCATTTTTACAGCTATACGGCGCATAGCAGAAGAGTAACCTACCAGACAAGAAGTGTCGGAAGTAGCTCCTATCAGATCATCGGCCAAACGGATATCTAGTCCGGTAATCTTCCGGAGAGCCGCTATGCATTTGCTTGCATATTCCGGCTCGGCGGTGATTCCGGTTCCGATGGCAGTAGCTCCCATATTGACGGTCAGGAAGTCCTGAGCAGCAAAGTCCAGGTTCTTGACTTCATCCTGAAGGATACTGGCAAAACCATTGAACGTCTGTCCGAGCGTCATCGGCACCGCATCTTCCAGCTGGGTGCGCCCCATCTTGATCACGTGTGCAAACTCTTCGCCCTTTCTTCTGAAAGCATCGATCACCTCCTTAAAATGTTTCACCAGTTTGAGGTGCGTATAATACATACCGATATGAATAGCGGTCGGATAAGCGTCATTGGTAGACTGCGAACGGTTAACATGATCATTGGGCGAACAATATTGATATTCCCCACGTTTATGTCCCATCAACTCGAGTGCGCGGTTGGCTATCACCTCGTTGGCATTCATGTTGGTGGTAGTTCCGGCTCCACCCTGGATCATGTCTACCGGGAACTGGTCATGATGTTTCCCTTCCAGAATTTCTTTACATGCACGAAGAATGGCATTTGCCTGCTCTTCGGTCAGCAGTCCAAGTTCAAAGTTAGCCATAGCGGCTCCCATCTTGGTAATGGCCAGTGCATTGATAAATAAGGGATACTCACAAAGATGATATTTGCTAATGCGGAAGTTCTCTATTCCCCGAAGGGTTTGTACGCCATATAAGGCGGTTTCGGGTACTTCACGTTCACCTATTAAATCACTCTCTGTACGAGTTGCTTTCGATAATTCTTCTTTCATAATATATCTTTATTAACAATTACATTCTTAACTGTGTTTACAATAACCAAACTTAAGCAATATTGTTTTGAAAGCATACATATTCGCAATTTAGTTAACATACTTTAAACAAGGAACAGTTTTTATACATGAAGACAAATAGATGTATCATATTGTAAACCTCCCCTCCCAACAGGGATTTTAATAAAATCTCCTTCATAATGAAAAAATATACTAATAGACAAAAACCTATTAACTTCTTTTTTGTTGATTAGCATATCATTTACCGATTCAGAGACAATTTATTCAATTATCTTTGCCAAAATAAAAAAGAAAGATATGATTCTACAATTGGCTTTTGTACTGACAGCTATCATTATCGGTGCCCGTCTGGGAGGTATCGGACTCGGAGTAATGGGCGGCGTAGGTTTAGGAATACTTACTTTTGCCTTCGGATTGCAACCCACAGCTCCTCCAATCGACGTGATGTTGATGATTGCCGCAGTCATCTCGGCCGCCTCCTGCATGCAAGCAGCCGGCGGGCTGGATTATATGGTGAAGCTGGCAGAAAAGTTATTGCGTAAGAACCCGTCACATGTCACCATATTAAGTCCCATTGTGACCTACCTGTTTACTTTTGTTGCGGGAACAGGGCATGTCGCTTACTCCGTATTGCCTGTGATTGCAGAGGTAGCCACCGAAACAAAGATTCGTCCGGAACGTCCCCTCGGCATAGCCGTCATCGCTTCGCAACAAGCCATCACGGCAAGTCCCATCTCGGCAGCCACGGTCGCCTTACTCGGACTGTTGGCCGGTTTCGACATTACCCTGTTCGATATTCTCAAAATAACGATTCCCGCAACCATTATCGGCGTACTGGTAGGTGCACTTTTTTCTATGAAAGTAGGTAAAGAGCTGGTAGACGATCCGGAATACCAGAAACGATTGGCTGAAGGATACTTCAACTCAAAGAAAATAGAGATTAAAGATGTACACAATAGGCGCAATGCAATGATATCGGTGTTGATTTTCATCTTAGCTACCGCCTTTATTGTATTTTTCGGCTCTTTCGACGGCATGCGCCCCACATTTCTGATCGATGGCGAAACAGTCACCCTGGGCATGTCTGCCATTATCGAAATCGTCATGCTTTCGGCAGCTGCACTTATCCTGCTGATCACGAAGACAGATGGTATCAAAGCGACGCAAGGTTCTGTTTTTCCGGCAGGGATGCAGGCGGTAATCGCTATTTTTGGTATAGCCTGGATGGGCGATACGTTTCTGCAAGGCAACATGGGGCAACTGACCGAATCGATCGAAGGACTTGTCCGCCAGATGCCGTGGTTGTTCGGCATTGCCCTGTTCATAATGTCCATCCTGCTCTACAGCCAGGCTGCTACGGTACGTGCACTGATGCCGTTGGGCATTGCTCTCGGCATTTCACCGTATATGCTGATCGCCATGTTCCCGGCTGTAAACGGATATTTCTTCATTCCGAACTATCCGACAGTAGTGGCCGCCATCAATTTCGACCGGACCGGTACAACAAAAATCGGTAAATACGTATTGAATCATTCGTTTATGATGCCCGGACTGGTATCGACCGTTGTAGCCATCGCGCTCGGATTGCTCTTTATCCAGATATTCTAAAAGAACGGAACTATCTATTTTTTTAACCTAAATAACAGTTGAGTCATGAAAGAATTAAAAAGACTAAGCTTTGTAGTGGTCACACTACTACTTTCCACGATGATGGCTTTCGCGCAAAAGCCTAATATTCACATCCTTGCTACGGGTGGCACAATTGCCGGTACAGGCGGTTCTGCCACTTCCACCAACTATACGGCCGGCCAGGTAGCAATCAGTACGCTGCTCGATGCAGTACCCGAACTCAAGGATATTGCCAACGTGACCGGTGAGCAAATTGTACGTATCGCATCGCAGGACATGAGCGATGAAGTGTGGCTGATACTCGCCAAGAAGATCAACCAACTCCTGAAACGCCCGGACATCGACGGTATCGTTATCACTCACGGAACAGATACGATGGAAGAGACTGCCTATTTCCTGAACCTGACCGTAAAAAGTAACAAACCCGTGGTACTTGTAGGAGCCATGCGCCCTTCTACCGCGCTGAGTGCCGATGGCCCGCTGAACCTCTACAATGCCGTAGTCACTGCCGGAGCCAAAGAATCTATCGGCAAAGGTGTGCTGATAGCCATGAACGGACTGATTCTCGGAGCTGAAAGCGCAATAAAGATGAATACGATCGACGTACAAACTTTCCAGGCACCCAACTCCGGTGCATTGGGCTATATCTTTAACGGAAAAGTATTCTATAACCAGGCTCCGCTCAAGAAACATACGACCCAATCTGTTTTCGACGTAACCAACCTGAACTCTCTTCCCAAAGTAGGCATTGTCTACAGCTACTCGAACATCGATCCCGATATGGTGACCCCACTGTTGCATCATGACTACAAAGGTATCATCCATGCGGGAGTAGGAAACGGCAACTTCCACAAAAACATTTTACCGGTACTGCTGGAAGCACGCAAGAAAGGAATCCTCGTGGTTCGCTCCTCCCGCGTACCTACCGGTCCTACCACAATGGATGCCGAAGTAGACGATACTCAATATCAGTTTATTGCTTCTCAGGAACTGAATCCGCAGAAGTCACGTGTATTGCTGATTCTCGGACTGACCAAAACCAATGACTGGAAACAGATTCAGCAATATTTTAATGAGTATTAACCGGACATCGGACCGATAAAACCTGAACACTTATGAAAAAATTAATGGCCATGTTGCTCCTTGCGGGCAGCATACAAGGAGTCTATGCCCAAAAGACGGAAAAGAAAGAGATGTTTCTTGAAAATAAATCGTTGTATGAAGAGCTGACCAACGTGCAGAAGAAGACGGATAAGTTCAATCTGTATCTCAATATGCAAGGTAGTTTCGACGCCAACTTCCGCGACGGTTTCGACGAAGGAGTATTCAAGATGCGCCAACTTCGTATCGAAGCCAAGGGCAACCTCAACAGCTGGCTCTCCTATCGTTATCGCCAGCGTCTGAACCGTTCGAACGAGGGAGGAGGAATGATCGACAACATACCGACTTCGATTGACTATGCCGGTATCGGTGTAAAGCTGAACGACCAGTTCTCTTTCTTTGCCGGTAAACAATGCACCGCTTACGGCGGTTTCGAGTTCGACCTGAATCCGATTGACATCTACCAATACAGCGACATGATCGAGAATATGAGCAATTTTATGACCGGATTGAACATCGGTTATAACATTACACCTACCCAGCAGCTCAACTTGCAGATCCTGAACAGTCGCAACAGTTCGTTCGACAAGACGTATGGAATCACCGAAGACTCGGAAGGCAAACTTCCGGACCTCAAGTCGGGCAAGATGCCTTTGGTCTATACCCTGAACTGGAATGGTAACTTTAATGAGGTGTTCAAGACCCGCTGGTCGGCTTCCGTCATGAGTGAAGCCAAAGGCAAGAACCTCTATTATTATGCAGTGGGCAACGAACTGAATCTGGATAAGTTCAATATGTTCGTCGATTTCATGTATTCGCAGGAAGGCATCGACCGTAACGGTACCATCACCGGGATTGTAGGCAATGCCGGCGGACACAATGCTTTCAACGCCGGCTACTTGTCGGTAGTGACCAAGCTCAATTACCGTTTCCTCCCCAAGTGGAATGCTTTCGTGAAAGGCATGTACGAAACGGCCTCCGTCACCAAAGCAGCCGACGGCATTGAAAAAGGTAACTACCGTACTTCCTGGGGCTACCTGGCGGGGGTAGAGTTTTATCCAATGAAGACTAATTTGCACTTCTTCCTGACCTACGTAGGGCGTTCATACGACTTCACACATCGTGCCAAAGTACTGGGACAGGAGAATTACAGTACTAACCGATTGTCTTTAGGCTTCATCTACCAACTGCCGATGTTCTGACCTGAAATAAAATAGTCCCGATAAACCGGATGGTTTATCGGGACTATTTTATTATTTTCAATCAATTCGTTCGTATCAATACTCCTCCTCGTTAAAGAAGAAGTCCTCTTTACTGGGGTAATCCGGCCAAATATCTTCTATGCTTTCATAGATTTCGCCTTCATCTTCCATTTCCTGAAGGTTTTCAATCACTTCAAGAGGAGCACCCGACCGCATGGCATAATCAATCAGTTCATCCTTAGTTGCCGGCCAAGGAGCATCTTCCAGTTTAGATGCTAATTCCAATGTCCAATACATAAGCTTTCGTATTTAAAATGTGAATATTAATCCTACTCTCTATTTTTCGGCAAAAGTATAATAAAATATTTCACTTGCAACTATTATTCCAAAATATTTCGTCTTTTCCTTCATTAAAATTCATTTTACGGGACAAGACAAATAAATAATCCGATAAACGGTTGATATAGGCCAGTAAATCGGCTGAGATTGTACAGCTTTCGGATAATGCAAGAATCCGGCGTTCGGCCCTCCGGCAAACGGTACGGCAAACGTGGCAAACCGCAGAGCCACGACTCCCTCCCGGAATAATAAAAGAATGTAAAGGTGGAAGAATTTCGTCGGCGGCATCGATTTCGCGCTCAATGGCTTCCACCTCAGCGGGAGTAATAATACTGACATCATTCAATTGCACCTTCTCCTGATCAGTGGCCAGATGCGACCCGATGGCAAACAATTTATCCTGCACGGACTGCACAAAATTCAAATCATGCTCGTCCATCAAATAAGTTGCCAGCAAGCCCAGATTCGAATTCAGTTCATCGACCGTTCCATACGCTTCCAGACGGATATGGGTTTTCGGAACACGCGTCCCGCCTATCAGGCCGGTCGTTCCCTTATCACCCGTTTTTGTATATACAAGACTCTTTTTCATAATGATAGTATGTTTATTATTTCTGTAAAGGTTAACACATCAAAGGATTCAGAAGTTGACGAGATAGTGCTGTTTTATCTTGGTACGGTCGAAAAAGACAATTCCCAAATCATACAAATCGAATGTAATGCCTGTCCGGTCGTCCTGCTGTATCTTTTTCCAGAGTGCTTTCATCTTCTTCGTATAGCGGATGCCCTCAATAACAAAGAGTCCTCGTCCGGTGGTTCTCGATGCACAAAGGTCAAACACCTGCTCCACAAACTCCTCATTCCGATAATGGTGCAAATACAAAAAATCGACAGGCGTATCTTTCTCCAGAAAGAGCTCCGACAAATCGGAAGCACCCACATAATCGGCTTTAGCATGTCCGGCCTGCAAATACAAAGACGATGCCGATAATGTTCCGGCATCCACAATCGTATCGGGCTGAATATAGTTGACCAGCCGAAACAGCAACCGGTTCACCTTCTTCGATTCATGCTTCCATTTCCTACCGGAGTTTGCCGACATTTTTTTCTGTTCGGCTTCCAACGAACTGTAGGCATAGTAAGGGGTACGCTCATAAATGACGTTGGTTATCAAGTCGAAAGCAAATGGTGAATGAACCCCATATCCACAACGGTGGCGAAAGCGGGCCAACCAGATAAAAGGACGTTTCAAAAGAAAAAATCCGTTCATAATAAATTGAAATATATCGCGTTCAACGCACAAAGATATATAAAACCATTTGAGAAGTAAAGTGTTATATGCAAGTAATTAAAAACCTAAACCTGGAGATTTATGAAGAAGTTAATGTTACTGTCCCTTTTGAGTACCTTTATATTTTACAGTTGCTCGGATGATGATTCATGCACAACCTGTAAGGAAGATAATGGAAATTTGGTCACCCCCGATTTGAGCGTTACCCTATCCGATACACAGAGTCCGATGACGGGTGTATTGGAAGCCTACCCTTGCCAGGCAGGAGGTGCCATTTATTACGGCAATTATATCGAAGGCAAACTGACCCCCTTTCCGGGAATGTATTACCTCCAGAACGGAGAGATCTATGGAGATAAGAACAGGGAAATATCTCTCCCGGTGGGCACTTACAACATGATATACTGGGGTACTCCGAAATATGAAGAGCCGATTTACAGCACCCCGGTCGTCGTCGACCCCCAAATCACTATCGGAGGAGACCTTTCACAACAGTATTTCGGGCTCCGGAAAGTTTCGGCGGATACGACCTATTATCCGGTATTCGACTTAGTGTATACAGTGAAACCGGCACATATCGGCACGGAAGAACTGAGTGCAGCCATGCAACGTGTTGTAGCCGGGCTGAAAGTAATCGTCAAAAACAAAAACAACGGTATCCTAAGTTCCAGTATTGCCGGCATGGAAGTACATGTAGGAGGCATTGCCGAGAAGCTGAACATGTATACAGCCGCTCCGGTCAACCAAACCAAAACAGTATCTTTCCCGCTTGTACTGTCGGCAGACGGCACACAGATGAGCAATGCCACGGTCATGCTTTTTCCATCATCCGCCAAACCAATGTTCAAGCTGATCATCAAGCTTAAAAACGGAAATACCAAAGTCTACCAACAACCACTCAATGCTCCGTTAAAAGCTAATAACAAGTTGACTCTGACATTAACCTTGGGTGATATCTTCTCGGAAGAAACTTCCGGGGGATTCACCATCGATAACTGGCAAGAAGAGAACGAAACAATAGATATACCGACACTGGAATAACCATCAGACTGGCTTCACCGGCATCCGGACTCCACCCGATTGGAGATCAGACTGATCGCTCTTTTAGCGTACATTCATGCCGGACCTACCAAAAAACCGGAAACCTCCTCACGGAGCCTTCCGGTGTAACACTAAAAGTACCGGGCAGGCAGAAGCACTAGGTAAAACTCCCGCCTGCATGTGTTCCGGTATGTCTTCCCTAACCGATGCCGAGCGTTTTCCGTGCCTCGGTTTGTTGATTTTCGCTTAGTTTGTTCTGATAGGCTTCGTACAGATAGTTTCCTACGGGACTGCCGGCATGTTTCACAATCTGTTCCAGCACGAATCCGCCGAAAGCCTCTTTAATTTCATTTATCTCTTTCCCGGTAAAGTCCCGCCCTCTGAATTCGTCGAGAGCCATCAAGGTTTGCATCATCTCCTCGTTCAGTCCGGTTCCTTCCACCAGTACGATATCTCCTATTTTTGCGTTGATCTCTCCCGGTTCCAAAACCACGGGCAGAGTAACGGGAAAGCGGTCACTGTCATTCTCCTGAATAAAGAGCTCCCTCACTTGCGGGGCAGTCACTTTTCCATTGAACACAAAGCGTCCTTCACTGACTATAGTGCTGTCATATCTCACCACACCTTCCATAGCGTCCCGCAAATAAATCGTCCTGCCTTCCAATTTCTCGTTAGTCACCACCCCTCTGAGGTGGTAGGCCCCCTCTTTAGGCGTATGATTACAGGCTCCCATGATGAGGCCCATCAGTAAGACCCCTGTCAAATTCCTTTTCATCTTCTTTATCATCCTATAAGTTATAAAAAATCACCCCATACGTACCCGAGGGCAGAACGGGGTGATCTTTTCGTAATATTCTGGACTTATTTAAAATCTAAATCCGAGTTTCAGGTTGGGCAACGCAAACAAGTTGATGTTGTGATGCCCCACCTTGTAGGCCGACATGCCTTTGGGGCATATCTGAATCATATCGTAGCGGTAAGCTACCGGCTGAACTTCAAATCCCAAAATCAGTCCCTTACCAAGGCTGTATTCGATACCCGCTACAGAGGCTGCGCGCAGTCCGAATATCTGCCCGGTCCGGGTGTTAGGGATATAGACTTCTAACGGAGTGCCGTTGACATCGCTGCCATCGACTACCGCCGCATTGTCCTGCGAGTTCGGGTTTTCACTCGGGTTCAAGTCAGTTCCTCCGGGCGCGTCAGCATCGTCTGTACTCATGTCCGGATCCTCGACCATAATTCCCGTATAAGGAGTTGTTGTCTGGATTCGTCCCATTTGCCAACCTAAAAGCCCACCTACGTACAGATTGATACGTTCGTTCTTTGTATTGAAATAATAGTTTGATCCAATATTGATCGACCAATTGTTCTTGATTTTTCCTTCCAGGTATTGTTTTGCCGGAATTTGCATATCTTGAACGGTTCTGTCTCCCTCAATATAATCTTTCTTGGGCGTAACACCAATATTCATGCTGAACATCAGGTTGATGTCCCAACGGTCAGTCAGAAAATACTTTCCCTGAACACCTATGATATTAACCAAACTGTTATTATTCAAATCTCCTAAAGTGAGGTAGTAGGCCGGATCTGCCGACTGGTGTCCGCTTCCGTTTCCTATTCCTATGTTCGGTGCCAAGGCACTCTTCCCATCCCAGTATCTGGGCAGCAGATAGTCTTCCGTACTGTTGTTGAACATCTGCGAACTACCGAATACCATGGAAACCTGCCACTGACCTTTTTTAGGAGCAAACGACGCATCATCGCTGCTGCTGTATTGCTGCGCCGAGAGTGGCGCAACAGTACATACAGACAGAAGGATTATGCATAGTTTCTTTATCATACTATTTTTCTTTAGAGTTTTTTATTATTCAGCTGCATAAGCATCCAAAAGTTTCTTCAGTGTAGCGTTCAGGCGATCAACCTCAGCCTGTATGAAAGCAACTTCCTGTTCTGCATTCGTAATAGCAGCTTGTAAATCAGACTCGAATCTGTTCTTATCGTCTTTACCCAAAGTCTGGTAAGCTTCAAGTTTTCCTTCAGCGGTAGCAACGGCATCTTTAGCTATCGCGATCTTGCTTTCCTGGTCGGAAATCAATTTCTCAATAGTACCTTTGACTGTTTCGAAGCTATGGTTCACCGGATCGTAAGTTACATAAGTAACCTGTCCACCATTATTTATAGCATTCTTGATTGTTGTCATTAAACTGTTTAATGCCTGAATTTGGCAAGCAGAAGAATTGCTGACAGAATAAGGATTACCGTTACTCATATTCTGAGTATAGTCAAGTAATTTCACTTCCAGTTCAGCTTTCCAGATAGCATCTTGCTTGTCGGCGATACCGGCTTGCAGTGTGGCTATATTGTCTGCTATCGGTTTCTTGGCATCATCAAATTTCTTCAGATCGGCTGTCAGGCTGTTGTCTAAAGCAATCCATTTCTCGATATTGGTAAAGATAGCCACATTTTCCATAGCTGTTGTATACAGGTAATAGCTGCATGTATTGTTTCCGGCTTCTACGTCTTCCGGAAGGTAGTATTTGTCACCTACTTTCTTCGGCTCAACAATACTGCTCAAGGCATCATCTGTTCCAAACAATGTCTTGGAAGCAAGAATCAGTTTTTGGGTAGCTCCGTCGAAATCAGAAAGAGCATTGTTGGAGAAACTAGTCACCAACTGCTGGCTACCTAATATCCAACTATTACTATTACTATTACTCATAGAATTATTAAAGCTACTAAGTGTCACTTGATTGCCTGTCGGAGTTTCGCTATCGTCAACGATTGTGACATTATAAAGTCTGATTTCTTTATTATCTACGTTGTATATTTTTCCCGTTGCTCCGTCCACAGCGTCTCTCAACTGTCCGTAAGCTTTCAAGTCGGCGAGCAATGCGTTGGCTTTATCCTTAGTCTGTTCGGCGGAAGCTAATACTCTATAAGCATCTACTTTTGCGACGATAGCATCGTAAGTGGTAGTCTGCTGATAGTTCTTATAATTAGTTAGCGCTGTCATATAAGCCTTGTAAGCATCCATCCATTCGGTAGAGTCTTTCTTGAAGATGGCATATTTATCTGCTTTATCGATAGCCATTCTGGCCAGCTCACCTTTGGCTTTAGCTATTTCGGCATCGGTAGGTTGAATATTGCTGTTATTTCTATTGGAGGAGAATACACGCTCATAAGCAACATTAAATAAGTTAATATAACCATAAGAGAAAAGCTGACTGCCTCGCCATATGTTTGCAATTTTAATACATTCTAGCATTTGACTCGCCTCGTCATAATTACTTAATGACAAGCCAGACAGATTCAAATCAGCGATCATCGTATATTCGCCCGTTACATTATCCTGTTTGAATACTTTGTTGAACTCATCAGATGTTAAAACGCTGCTTTCTTGAACAAATCCGGCCAGATCATTCTGCAATGCTGCGTCTACCACCGGTATGGTGAAGCTTTTATCTTTCGTATTCAACTTGGCTTTCTCTCTTTCAATATCGGCAAGTACCGGCTGAATCTCCGCTGTTTGCTTAGCAATAGCCTCACTCTTCGCTACCACATCAGCATTGACTGCGGCAATCTGCTTAGAGATCTCCGCCAGTTTCGTGTTCCATTCCGAGGTCGGAGTAGCGGCAAAGGTCTTCATATCTTCCAATACCTTTTCTTGGGTAGCAAGGGCTGCTTTGGCTTCGTCAATACCTGCATTCAGTTTGTCTTCCAGGTATTTGTTATCTGAAAGGAAGTCCAACAAATCACTTTTGGCTTTTAGCAAGCGGGCATTAGAATCTTTGAGGTAATCTAATGCTCCATAAGTGTGCAATTCTCCTTCAGTAATGCCTGCTAAAGCTTCTTTTACGTCCTTGATAGCTTCACCGAACGCTTCGTCTTTTGCAGTAACCATTGCCACTTCTAATGCAGCCAATGACTCTTGAAGGTCTGCGTTAGTATCAGCTTCTTTCTTCTGGATAGCCAGCAGTTGTTCTTTTAGTGAAGCAGCCAGTGTGTCCTGACGCGCCTGGAGAGAGTCTTTCACCCAAGCAGCAGAAGCCTGTTCTTTTTCGAGAGCCACTTTCTTTAATTCCAGGTTCACTTTGTCAGATTCTAAAGACACCTGTTCTCTTTCAATTTTCACTCTTTGGATTTCGGTTAATACGGTTTCAAAAGCAGCCTTTGCCTTAATGAATTCCGCTTTCGCTCCGCGAAGTTGTTCGATTCCCGCCGGTTCATCGTTATCGATACATCCGGTGAATGTTGTAGTTGCTCCTCCCACTAAGAGCGCAGCTACGAGATAAGTCCATTTTCTCATACCTCTGTTTTTAAGTGTTAATAAAAAAAATGTTATGTAAGTAAATCAATGTTTTCTCTTGCCGATGACGGCCTTGCCTCTATCTTATGTAATACCTCTATCTACAGTTACTTTGTAGGTACCCCCAAACAGACTATTGAAGGATGCAAATGGCGTTTTGCCAAAAGGAATAGCAGTAAAAGGGAATCCTTATTTATAATAAGGTATAAAAAAGAATAGTTCTTTGTTTCTGTGTGAAGCAAGGAAGGGAGAAGTATGCAATTCTCTGGATAACTTCCCAACAAGCCGAAGTCTGTAGAAGCTATTATCTGTCTATGAATGAATTATTTTCTCTCTGTCTTTGAAAAAGATGTTTTTTAATTTGCTTTTTTGTGAAAAATGGTTTATGTTTGTCGGACACTTACAATAAAGTTACCTACAAAGTAACTCCACAGAAATCAGCACTTTATCCCTCAAAAGATCGTTTGGCATAACCGATAATACTTAAATTTGTTTCATCCAGTTTCTTTATATTGAATGGTTTCAGATAAGTCTCTGTTACTTTGATAGACGAGTGCCCCATCGCCTCCCGGATAATACCCGGGTGCACTTCCAAATAATAGGCTAAAGTGGCCCAGGTATGGCGGGCTGTATATGAAGTCAATTCGGTAGTCAGTCCCAACAGTTCTCCCAATTTTGTCAGTTGATAATTGAAGATGCGCAATGCCTGCTGATACTCCCGATAGATGGTATCCTCTCCTCCCTCTGCACTCAGAATAGGGAATAAATAGGGAGACTCCGTAGTAGTATCCATATATTCCCGAATGATATTCATGGCATCTTTAGTAACTGTAATGGTGATCTGACGTCCGGTTTTCCTGCGATGATAGGTCAGGATATTCCCATTCAGGTCCTTCTTTTGTATATAAGCCAAGTCAACAAAAGGAAGCCCCCTTAAAAGAAACATCAGCACGAACAGGTGATGAGTTTTCTGCAATAGTTCCGATTGCTTCCGGGTGCACTTCGTGTCGAGCAACTGCCCCATTTCTTCGGCTTTCAAAGCTCGTTTGATATCAGCCTGAGTACCGGTATATACAGCTTTGAACAGATGTGGCACGTGAGGTGCCAGACGCCGGTCGACCGCCCGGTTATAGACAGCCCTGAGCACCCGCATATAAGTAGACACCGTGTTCCAGCTGTTTCCCCGCCGTCTGAGAAACCGTTCGAACTGCTTCAATAACTCAGGTCTTACTCTTTTGAACGGAATGTCGTGTGCTTTCAGAAAAGCAGAAAGGGCATTTCTGCTCGCTTGATAAATGTGAGCCGTACCTAATGCATATTCCGCTTTTCGCTCTTCAATCATGCGATCCATAAAACGGATTAAATCTTTTTCTTTCATCTTATTTTTGTTTTACCTAGTTTATCCGATCAAGATATTGATTTTCGTACACAAAGAAAAATTATCCGCAGGGTTTGTATGTAACCACAGTACTACGATTGAGTACGTTTTATTATAGTCTCATTCGATATACTTTCCTAATATTGCCATCACGAATCATTAATCGAATTATGGCATGAACACAAAATCAAAACAACCCTTACTATCGTTCCCGAAACCCAAGTTTACAACAGGAATGATAAGGTTGAGCATCACCTTGCTCTTTTCCACTCTATGCATTGGTTCATTTGGACAGAAGAAGTCATCGATCACCGTAGAAACCCTCTTGGAAGAGATGACTTCATACGATGAAATGACCCGCTATCCCGCCCTGCCCTACCGCAGCATGCAGCAGAGCAGTTACGATCGCAGATCCGTTTCTCCCGATCGGCCCGGCTGGTTTGCCAATGACGATGGCGAAGGATTTATCCGCCTTGAAGAACACAACGGACGGAAAGAAAAAGTTCTTTTCGAAGACGAAGGTCCCGGCGCCATTACCCGTATATGGCTCACGACCTTTGGCAGCATACATACAATCTTGCGTTTCTACTTTGACGGAAAAGACGAACCGGGCTGGGTGGTGCCCTCTTATGATCTCCAAAAGTTCGGTGTACGAGGACTCAAGAAAGGATTAATCGAACCGGACGATAAATGGATCAGGGGCAGCCTGATTTATCTACCTATCACTTATGCCGACGGTTGCAAAGTAACCATGGAGGAACTCACTCCCGAACGGACAAACAGACATTTTCTATTCAACTACCGCAAATATCCTACAGGCACTCCGGTCGAAACCTTCTCCCGGAAAGTTGCAGAACGTATCCCTCAATCGGTCGAAAAGACATCGGCTACATTGTATAGAAATATAGATAAGGGGTTTGATCCACAGGCCCGCTATGGAAAAGGTGCACTGATCCACCGGCAAAATCTGTCATTAAACAAAGGAGAAAAGCAGCAACTAAACCTCCACAAAGGGAAAAGAGCGATCAGCCTTCTCCAATTCAACGTGAAAACGGATCCGGATCTAAAACCCGGAACAGATGATTTCGCCCGGTTGATGCGCAGTCTGATCATATCCATAAGCTTCGACGGACAGCAAACCGTATGGGCACCATTATCCGATTTTGCAGGCTCCGGTATGGGAGCATTTGCATCTCGGAGTTTTTTCTTCTATTCTGATGGTAAAGGAATCGTTTGCAGTAAATGGCTGATGCCCTATCGACAGAATTGTGAGATCTCTGTTTTAAACCTCTCACCCTACAAAACCGATGTACATATCGATATTGTATCACAACCTTACAAGTGGGACAACCGTTCCCTCTATTTCCATACAGTCTGGAAACAAGAGCGCGGACTGCCCGTTGTCACTTGGATGGAACATGAAAAATGCATGGACTGGAATTTCACCACTATCTCCGGCAGAGGAGTCTATCGAGGAGACCTGCTGTCTCTTTTCAATCATACGACAGAGTGGTATGGAGAAGGCGATGAAAAAATAACAGTAGATCACGAAGCGTTTCCCTCCCATTTCGGGACAGGTACCGAAGACTATTACAGCTTCGACGGATACTTTAAAAGCCAGACTCCATTTGCCGGACAGCCCCGACAAGATATGAAGGACTTTTATGGTTATAACAGTTTCTTCAGAGTCAGATGTTTGGACGGCATACCTTTCAACCAGCAACTAAAATTCGATTTTGAATTACTAGGTTGGGGAAATGGCACAGTAGACTATTCCTCGACTGTATTCTGGTATGGAGACTTAAACTCTCAGGCAGCGGGTTCTTCCGGTATAGAAGAAATAGAAGCAGGTTTGCTACCCACCCCACCCAGTCCCCCGTCTGTAGCATAGCCAATGCTATCGACTTCTGCCAAATCCAACCAACCTCCAAATCTGAAAGGCTGCGTTATGACAGACAAAGGCTCAGCGGACATCCGGGCAAGTGGAATTTAAAAGACCATCTGGTGTGTCATGGCGGTAAAAAAGGTGACTACATCGAATTCGAATTCTCCGGTTTTGAGGACCATGAATACAGTTTGAATCTATTCTGTACCAAAGCAGCCGATTATGGTAATATAAAGTTTTACGTAAATCGTCAGGAAAACGGTAAACAGCTGGACTGTTACAGCCAGGAAGTCGAGGCCACAGGTGCCATAAACCTCGGAATGCACAAACCCATAGATGGTAAGTTTATCCTAAGGATAGAATTGACCGGACAGAATGCATTATCTACAAGTACTTTATTCGGACTGGATTGTATACGGATTGAATAGTTTAAACTTTCATGATCGATAATAGGGTCAGGAGAGGAATGGCCTATCTACTTTTCTCCCCTGATCCCATTTTCAAACTTATCCTAAAATATCAGGTTTGGTTTTTATTCAGTAACCGACGTGATTATTTCCTCACTGAATGCCACGCTATTTGCAAAGACATGATTCACCAATCTACTTTGCGCTTCATTGGCTTTCTCTGTAAACAGTGATAATTTGTCTATATTAGAATTTATTAATTCCTCGCAATGCTTATCAATATTATTTTTATCACTCTTAATCCAATTGATCATATCTTCAAAATCCCAATAATAGTGCCCGATAAGATTATTTTTTCCATGATCATCATCATTCAGAATAGCTACGATTATGCTCTCAATCTCTTCACAAGACCCTTTCAGAGAAGAAATATCTTTAGAAAAAATGGCTTTACCTATCGACTCAAAATATACCCATAAGAAACTTCCATTCGTCGCTACAAATTTATCTTTGAGGTGTTCTCCTTCTTTCACATAATGGTCGAACAGCTTTTCCTGACAAGTCAAAATAGACAGTTCAAGTAAATAAAAGATCACATCATGCCCATTGTTTTCCCAATCTCTATGTTCCAGATATAGCTTCCATAAGCATTCGGCCATTTTCATGGCACTCTTAAAATCATCCTTATCGTAGTACAAATAGATAAGTTCCCGATAAGCATCATAAATCAATCCATGATTTTCATTATTAACCAATAAGTGCTTAACAACTTCATAATAGTTTAAGATAGCTTCATCAATATATCCTCGATCTGCATTCGCACGCCCCCGCCAGAAAGCAATTTCTCCCAAGGTATAACAACAGAATTTTTTGCCGTTTATCTTCCTTTTACATTCATAGTTATCTTTATTTCTGCACCTGAGGCACTCTATAGCTTCATCCAGATAATTGACGGCAAGAGAATACTCTCTCTTTTTTATATTCTCTTTTGCAGCAGCTACACAATTCCTGGTGGAGAGAATGTTTTCACTAACAGGGACTTTTACATCATTTGCATTCAGAGAATAGCCCGAAAAATCATGAAACACCGTTTCGGCACTTATACCAAAAAAATGTTCTAACTCTTCCCTAATCTCTTTTTTCTTTTCATTTGGAATAAGAATCGTACCAAATTTAAGGTTATCATCCTTAGGATCGGAAACTGTGGGAAAAGCTCGCAAGCCAAATAAGAAAACACTGTTTTGCTTCATGATACGACTATTCAGACAGGGTGGTTCCCACAGCCAGAAACAAGGCTCAGCCTTATTTTGATTTCTAGTTTGTAAACTGAAATCGAGTCCTTTCAACAATTTTTGAATACTGCTTTTTTCATCCTCCCCATTGCAATAATTAATCAACCTGAAGTTTGTAGGCTGTCCAAGATCCAACCAAACTAATTTACCATCCGCATCTTCCTTTGGAGAAGTAGCAAACCAAAGCGCAATCAAGAAGTTAGTAGTAAAGTCCGTCAGACAAGTGGCTCCACCTAAATGCTGGATTTCTGCAAGAATCTCTAAATCGGAAAGTTCGGTTTGCAGATCCAATTTGCCATATCCCATTTTTCTGGCATTCGACACTAAATTGACATGGTAACGAATAAAATCATTTTGCTTATTCAACTCCTTTAATCGCCGTCCAGCACTAGATAACACGTGGTATTTTTCATCAGACACCCCTCTGAAAATGAACTTTCCCGGAACATAAGGTTTCGGATCCGCTTCAAGCTTTTCCATTCCTTTCTGAACTTCCTTAAACTTTCTAAAACAGGAGGCCACATCATTTATTTCCAACACTTTCTCCTCATCCTTAGGCAGCATATTCTTTTCCATAATAAACAGTTTTAGTTATAGATTCAAGATCATTATCCCCATAAATATTCCTCAGCATTCTTCATCAATTTCCAAAAAGTAGTTTCGCCCATACAGGAACGTATATTGATGCTGAACCATCGCTCATTCCTGCTCAAATGAGCCATGTAATAATCCGACCCAAACAGCATCTTATCTCCTATCTGATAAGACGATTTTTTATTAACATCATACACATCTTGGGCATAAACATGAAACAAAGCCATCAAATCAGAATTTCCACCACTATATGACATATCGGCATATACCCCCTTATATTTCCTTATCAGTTGGGTGATACATGCAAACCAATTTTCTTTTTGATTGTCACCGTCTTTATAGAATCTAATGCATTCTTTATCCCCTCCAAAATGCGCAAAACAGACTTTCACATCAGGATGTTTCTCCAATATCGACAAAAAATTAGCAGGATCTGAGAAACGATTGCAATATTGCGTTCCCATCTTTTTATTATATACCGCACCATCTTTACTGCAATGTACCATTACTGGAATCTTTTTTTGTTCAATCCAATCCCATAATTCGTCCAAACGTTCATCCTGAGGATAATATCCCAATGCCGGATACAACTTTACACCACAGAATCCTTTATTTTCGATATAATCTTTCACTATCTCAGCAATATCAGGCCGTCTCGGATCTACACAGATAAATGGAAAGATCCGCTCTTTCCATTCCGGAGACGCCACAATCCTCGCTACTTCATCCAATTGTTCCATAAACCCATATCCTTTACGGCACTTGCCAGCTTCCATATACTCAAAGTCAATCGTATGAATGGCAAAACAAGCATCAGATGGATAATAATCTGTAAGCTCTCTCAAAATTTCGAGTTGGTCACAGCGAGTTCCCCGTTCTAAAAACGCCGCTATTTTTTCAGGCAATACTTTGTTTAAAAGTTCAGGTGCGTATTTATGAATCCATAAAATAACATTCATAAATGGAATGAATTTGAGTGGCACATGGTTGAATGTAAAAACATGTGTGTGGACATTAATAAACCTCATAATACAGATTTTTGTTAACACTCAGTGCTGTATTGAAAATTCTAATTAAAATTCAAACAGCGAATTATCCAAATATAAAACTTATTTTTCTAACAAAAAATCCTCAAAAATCCATTTAGCAACTATACATCAAAATTTAAGGGTTATATTGTCAAAAGAAGCGATTATATCGCAATAAATACTTATACATGTTCATTCTTCCGGCTATCAACTAACCGATAATCTTCTTGAAGTCAGATATAGTGACGTTTCTCCTTACAACTCCACCACACAATAGAAATTCCCATTTTTCATTTTCTTGCAAGGCACTCCCAATTTACGAAGTATTCTGCCAAAATGCACGATCTTCGTAGCCGACAGCTTAAAGCCACTCTTCTTTTGTATGCGCCCCAAAATATCGACGGCGAGCAACGTTTCACACTTCTCTCCCTCACGGGCCGAACGGAAGTACTGTTGGAAGAGCTGTTCAACCGGAGTCTGTAGCTCGAACTCCTGATTGTTCTCCACCAGAATAGCCTCTTCTTCGGAAGAGAAATGAGAACGTTCGCCATCACGAAGCTCTTGCACAGCCTGCGCATAAAGTTGCGGATAGTTGATGACGGCATCATTACGGATCTTGCCGGTGATATTGATGCAAATGAAACGGCGACTCCCCGAAGGGTCGGACAGCAGATCACTGTGATTGCTGGTCGCTATGAACGAGGCATAACGCTTCAACTCGCTGACAGCCGATTCGTTAGGCTTGCGCACATTGAGCACCGGCTTTTGGAGTATATGCTTCAGAAAACCCTGATGATTGGCACTCACCTGATCGAACTCGTCCATATTGATCAGCATGAAGCGATTGAGATAAAGCTCGGCATCACGCTTCCGGCTAAAGTCGATGCTGTCGGTATAATAGGCTCTCAAGTCGGGCGGCAGGAGATTGCGGCAGTAAGTGGACTTACCACATCCCTGCGCACCGATCAACAAGGGTGAAACGGAGTTGGCATACTGCTTGTCATTCCCTTTCCAGTGCGCCACCATCGACAAGAACCAACGATGAAAAAAATCGGGCCAATGCGAATTGTCGCAAGGCACGTAGCTGGCTAACGCCCGGATGCGGTCTTTCCCATCCCAACGGGGCAAACTATACAAAAAATCGGTAATAGGTGAATAAATCGGGACACGCTCTGAATTAATCCAACGTTTCACATCCCTGTCCCAGAGTTCAAGCCCCTCGCTGATAGCATTAACAGCAATGGTATTTAGCACCCGGTCGGTCACCGGACGGAAATTGAAACAAAACGTTTTGCGTTCACGATATTCTACCACTCCCGCCAAGGTGTTATAACGAAATTCATAACGCCTGCCCATAAACTCATCGGTACGTACCGCCATGGTCTGCTTGGGGGAGATGCAAGGATTGCTGCCAAAGCGCTTCTCAACCGTATACACATTGTGAACCGTTTCGCGAACCAATATCTCGGGCACTTTACCCCGGAAATGGATTAATGTCCACCCCACCACCTCTTCTTCGGGAATGCCTGAACGAAAACAATTCCGAGTCAGTTCCACAATCAGGAGTTTAGAACCCTCCTCGCGGTCGCAATCTACCGCATTCAGAGCTTCGTACAGCGAGGTTTCAAATAAAGTCGAAATAATTTCGCTCCGTTCGTAACCGGGCATCATGCGTTGCAATGGGTCGGTTTCCGCCTCCACCGTCTCCCGATAAGTGACTTCTTCGGGCATCGACAGGGGCTGTTCCAGACGAATCGGATAAACATCGGGATTGAAAAAGAGTCCCGGATCGAACGAATAACGGCAGCTTTGCTCCGGTACCGGATTCTCAAGAGTGATGTCACGATGCTCCGGCAAGAGTTGTCCCCTGTAGAAGTTCACCGCCCACTGATAGGCATGGGCATGGAAAAGCCTTGCCTCCTCTACGGTTGCGGGCAACGAACCGTCCGGCCGCAAGAAAGGAACAAGTATCTTTACACTCCGCCCACTCGATCCGACAAAAGTGATCATCGTCTGAGGCAGTCCCGCCAGCTTATCACGCAAGCGGACAGCTTCATCAAATCCTGCCAATCCCCTCACATTCAAGAGTATCAACCCATGATAGGCTTTCATCACCGAAACTTCTTCCTTTCTGCCCATCTCTACCGAAAAGTAAATCCGAGGTAGCTTGTCTACCGCCATAATATGCCCACTACCCCCGGCAAACTTCAATGCCCGCCGCAAAGCAGTCACCGGAGAGGTTTTTGTTTCGGTTTTCATATTTTCCAACACGGTTTCAAGTTTCACCGTACGCTGCACTATAAGGGTTTCATCCTTTCGGATGAGGGTTATTTTCATGGTCTTTCCAGTTTTTGATCTGATGGTAAAGATACTCTTTCTTTCTGGGTAAAGCAAGGATATCAGTCAAGAATAAATCAAATATATTTAGTTGAAAACAAAGAGCCATTTACTTGCTTTGACGATAAATATTATGTATCTTTATAGGAACATTATCTAAGCCCGCATGCCCAAACCCATGAGCCCGCGTGCCCGGGCTGACGGGCCTGCATACCCGGGCTTATGAGCCCAGGCATGCGGGCTCAGATGAAGAGTTCGGGAAAAGGACTAAAAGAAGGAAGAAAAACTAAATAAGTAAATAACTATCAACAACTAAAGGACAAACAGATTATGGCAGCACGTTATGATTTCAGAGAAGTCCCTTCGAAGAAAGGGAATGGAGAAGAACCTAAGCTTTACCCTCACATCGTTTCGGGTGGAACCATCCGGACACGCACCATCCTGGAAGAGATCTCGGAAGCCTCCACCTTTACGGTAGGCGACCTGGAAGGGGTACTTTGTGCCTTGACCGAGAAGATTTCCAAATATCTGGTAGACGGATATCATGTAGAGTTGGGCAAAATCGGTTATTTCTCGGCCAGCCTGAAGGCAACACATCCGGTGAAAGACAAAAAAGAGATTCGGGCCCAATCCATTTACTTCGATAACGTTAACTTCAGGGCTTCGATGTGGTTTCGCAGGCACACCAGCGGCTACGTGGAGCGTGCAGGCAAATACGGTTCGCGAAGCTCGTCGCAGCTCAGCGAAGAAGAAAAGCTTTTTCGACTGGAAAGGTATCTAAATGAAAATGCTTTTATCACCCGTTCGGACTACACCCGGCTGACGGGACGACTGAAAAATAAAGCGTTGGAAGATTTGAATCATTTTGTATCTCAGGGAGTTATCGAACGAAGAGGACGAGGAAGCCTATTGGTATTCATCAAAAAAACACCTTCAAAAGAGGAAATTTAACGGGTGGAAGATGGAAGATGAGGGTGGAAGATAAACGGCTAAAAAACCGCATCTTTCACCCTATTAATTTACTGTACACCAACACATTACTTCAAAAAGGTGGAAGATGGAAGATCGAAATGAATTTTTCGTATGAGAGGAGGATTCTTTTCATGAAACTGCCGAACTTCGGTTCCTCTTTTATAAGCTCTGTACACTCAACGTCGGTATCTTCCATAGAGGACAACATCCCCGTAAGACTCTCCTCTATTGACTCAAAAAGTTTCGATTGCTCGGAAATGCATTCATTCGACAACTCAATCTGCTTTTCCAACAAACTGATCTTTTCCAATGCATTGACATACTGTTTTGCTATTATTTCGATATTTTCAAAGGTAACAGCGCAACCATACTCCTTTCCTGGTTCGGCAGGAAGACTATGCGATTCTATAAAATAACACACACTATCATCATTCAATAGCAAAGTATGATTTATGTAGGTAAAAGTTATTTCGGGAAGTTCAGACCAAGAAAGAATATCCTTTATTGTGGTCTCGTATTTTTCAGCAGCTTGCCGTAAAGTAATCCAATTAGCCATACAAGAAAAAGGTTAAAGTTAAATCATCTCCCCTGTACGGTTTTTTGAATGTAATTATATGAAAAGGTACGGGGCATTACTCAATCCCTAAGGTAAGGTATGTGGCGCACCCCTAGCACAAGGACGAGTAAGCCCGTACCAATACAGATACAGGCTACGCTCATCCGGATGCTAGATTTCAATTGCCACATTTTCACCTTACCGGAGGAGGGCATGATATATAGAATATGACCATGCCAATTTTGTTGTTCTGCAAAGATAGATTTTTTTCAGCAGAAACAACATATATCAATGAATGTTTTTAAACTTCACTAAAAATCTTTAGAATGATTCGTTTACCACAAACTGCCTGATCTGGCAGGACGTACCCTTACTCTGCGGATGATGGTCTTTCGACATCCGAAGAGTCAGGCGATGTTTTCCCATCGGTAACTCCGTATCGAACATATACACCCAAGGGATATACAGTCCGCCACTCCAGGCTGTAAACGTATCCAACTTTTTGAATGGGCCACCATCGACACTATATTCCAGTATCCCGGCAGCCGGACCACTCACACAAAAGATACCGACAGCAGTCCCTTCAAAGTCAAGTGTTAACTTCGCTCCGGGACGATTGGTCTCAAGCATAGGTACGTCGACAAAGCCCGGACGCGTTTCGGCAGCAAGCCGGGGAGTCCATGGAGCAACCAACTGCCAACCTTTACCTATATGGGCTTGCCGGATATCGACCAATCTGCCATTTGTATAACTATATGCATCCAGTGGCACGGCAGGAAGAGCATGAGGCTTGGCAGCATCTTTGGCAGTAGCGCAAGGGGCATACATTTCATCGAGTACCTTGTTTATGGTAGCTGCATAATAGGCATGTCCCAAAAGGTTGGGATGTGTGCCGCCAAACTGTTCCCATGTGAATTCACCACTCCGCATCCGGGCAGCAATCTCAGAAGCAAGATTAACAGAAGGAAGCAGGTAATGATTGGCCACCCGCTCATGGTTCAGAATTACATCAGGCATCTGCCCTTTATCCAACTTCGGAATAAAAGGATCGTAAATGAAATGTAACATCATGATATCCATTGACGGATTGGAGACCAAGGCATGCCGGACAATGCCTTCCATGCCTCTTACCTGCTCAATGGCACTAAATCCATTGGTGTCATCATTCACCGCAGCCTCTACAAAAAGCAGATCGACTTTGCCTTTGGACAACACATCATCCGTCAGGCGGAATGCCCCGGGAGTACTGCCGGTCGAAGGAATTCCGGCTGCAACAAAAGTGAACTTTGTATAAGGAAAACGCTGTTTCAAGTCTTCGCAAATCATATCCCGCCATCCCTTCATTTCGGTGATGGAGCCTCCCAGGAAAGCAACCGTACCCACCCGTTCTTTCTCAAACTTCCGATATGAATTCTGATAATTGCCTCTCAGCGTATAACATTGTCCGGCTTCATAGCCAGCCTGATGGCGAACAATAAAATCGACTACCGGAGTAGGATTCTCCAGACTGTGGGGATGATGGTCCCCCCCGGGTTTCAGAATAAGTTCGAACGGAGCCCCCATTGCTGTATAACGTTGACGAACCACTGCCGAGTTTTCGGAAAACGGCACTACCCTGTCACTATCGCCACATACACAAATCACCGGAATACGAGCATCCACCAGAGGTTTCAACCGGTCGATCGGATTACCGGGAAATGTATTCATCCGGGCTTCTGTCAATCCCCATTCGTCCAACATTCCTTTCCATAATCCGGCATTTCCGGACGAACGTCCCGGCCAGCTGAACACATCGCAAACCGGAGCATCGACATAGATACAAGCTACTTTATCCGGATGATCGGCTGCCCAATTATAAGCAAACAATCCTCCCCGACTAAAGCCTTCGAGTGTCACACGGGGAGAGAGACCGTACATCTGTACCATATTCCAATAAAAATCGGTACCTGACTTCCGGGCACGCGGACTTCCGTAAAGGTGGGTCAAGTCATAATAAACCACATGAAAACCCCGCTTCAGCAAAGCCTCATCTACCGAAGCAAAAGCACCGAAAAAAGCAGGACGCCAAATCCAGGGATTACCTGCCGCCGCCCGTTCGGGGCAAACAACAATCGCCTGACGATCCTGATAGGTAAAAGTATATTGATCGAATCCCTGCCACTTGCTTTTATGACCGGGGAAAGGCTGGGAGACGTGTTCAGGTGCTTCTTTACCCGTCAGTTGCCGATAAATGACCCGGGCAATGCAGGCAGCGGCCTTTTCATTGGGATGCACATGATCGGCAAAACACTCTTTCATACCTGTCAGCGGAGTATGCAGATCGATTACTTTCAACTGATATTTAGCAGCCAACTGATCGATAACAGGCATCACGCCGTGTACAATCGTACTGTCATTAATCCCCCACTGTACAGCATAGGCGGGAATAGGGTAACACAGGTAGATTTCAGGTTTTGAGGGTAAAGCGCGAATCGTCCGTATCATCGTTTCCATATCCTTCTTAAAATCCGATTTGTACCGCCAGTTCTGCGGTTTCGTATCATTGGTTCCAAGCTTGATGGTCACAATATCGGGATTATAAGCCAATGCCTGCCGATAGCGTTCCTCCTTCATATAAGGATGGTCACCCTTCATCAACATGGTACGGGCACTGACTCCAAAGTTCCGGACTTCATAACCGTCGCCCAGCATCTGCCCCAGCACAGCGGGATAACTGTCTTTCGCAGGATTGCGCGTACCTACACCATACGTTATACTATTGCCGATACAGGCTATCTTAATCACTTTTTTCTGTGCCGTCACATACTGGGTGACCATCAAAAGCAGGAGTAAGGAAACAATTGCGTTTTTCATTTTTCTATTTGTTTATTCGCCCCCAAAGATACACAACGATTTTCAATAAACATAACCCTATACTACTCAAATAGTGACCCTATATTTAAGAATCTTCCCTGGCCGGAAAAGTAAAAGAAAATAGTAGGAACGATCATTGGTCTTTGCAAGAATTCTCATTACCTTTGTCCGAAACCACTATCAACTAAGTAATGGAAAAAAAAGACGAAGTCTGGCAGGTAGTCAGCAGTAAATATCTATTTCGGCGCCCATGGCTAACCGTACGTTGTGACGACATGCTTTTGCCCAACGGCAATCATATTCCGGAGTATTACATCCTTGAGTATCCCGACTGGGTGAACACCATCGCCATCACCAAAGAAGGAAAGTTTGTATTCGTCCGCCAATTCCGTCCGGGAATAGGTAAACAGCTATACGAACTCTGTGCCGGCGTATGTGAGAAAGAAGACGCTTCACCACTTGTTTCGGCGCAACGGGAGCTACTTGAAGAGACCGGATACGGCAAAGGCAACTGGAAAGAGTATATGGTAATTTCGGCCAATCCGAGTACTCATACCAATCTGACACACTGCTTTCTGGCTACTGATGTGGAGCAAATCGACACACAACACCTGGAAGACACGGAGGCGCTTACAGTACATCTGCTCAGCCTTGAAGAGGTAAAAGAACTACTGGAAAACGGACAGATCATGCAGTCACTGCATGCAGCCCCACTTTGGAAATACATGGCAGAACATAAACAGATCTAAATAAAAAGCCTTGGGGCGTAGGGAGTTTCTCATCGGATGTTGTCTTTATAGGAAAGAACCTATAAAACCAACAAACATTATGAAAGAATTTATGCTGATCGCTTCTCTCGTCTTGTCATTCTGCATTCTTATTTTATGTAGAGACTATATCGTATTTATGCTGAAAAAATGAAAAAGTTTCGCTTTTATGCTTCTTTTTTCGTTTTGACATGACATTACAAAATAAGGAATCATTATTTTGCTTTTCTTTGCAGTGAGAAAGAAGAGCATCATGGATTCCTTTGATAAATATATATCCCGAAACCTTCCGCTGGTCAGCCTGATCAGTGCGGTTTTCATCATATATCCCAATATAGCCTGCACCCCGTGGGAGCTAAACTCTTTGGAACCATCGGAATACCTTGGTTTCTTTTCTTACTTCATATACCGTTTCCTCTTCTTTTGGGGGATGATCGGTTTCCTGATAAACTACAATCTGCGGCAGATCCCGACAGCGCTGTTCAGGAAACGCCTGACTCACAACTTCCTGTTTGCACTGACCGGTTATCTGTTCTTCGCATCCGTTTCGTACACCATCTCTTCGCATGGTTTCCATACGGATTTTCTGGGAAGCACTTTAATCTCCCAGTTCTTCACGCTCTGCTTTTTATGCACTTTGGTAGGATACATCTCCATGCTTTATACCCGGCAAAGAGAAAAAGAACAGGAAATAGAACGTCTCCGTTTTGAAAACTTGCAAAGCCGTTGTAATGCACTGGCCAACCAGGTAAACCCGCACTTCTTCTTCAACTCACTGAACGGAATATCTTCACTGATCCGAAAGAAGAACGATGAAAACACGCTGACGTATGTCAACCAGCTATCCGATATTTTCCGGTATATCTTACAGAGCGACCGCAAAGGAGTGGTTACACTGAGAGAAGAACTGGAGTTCATCCAGTCCTTCCGATACGTAATGGAGGTACGCTTTGCCAATAAACTGAGTTTTACTATCGACGTGGATGAAGCACAGAAGGATGTACTGACACTGCCTGTACTCTCACTCCTGCCATTGGTAGACAACGTCACGGTACACAACAGGATAGACAGTGAACACAAAATGGATATCTCCATCCGGCTGAACGAACAATACGAACTGGTGGTATCCAATCCCATTTACCCCAAACTGTCACCTCCCGACACCAACGGAACGGGATTAAGCAACCTTGAAAACCGCTTCAACTTATTAATGAATAAACAAATCCGGATAGAAACTGATGAAAAAGTGTTCCGGGTATATTTACCTCTAATATAGTGGCTGTTATGAAAGTATTGATTGTAGAAGACGAAACTGCTGCCTATGAAAATTTAACGGATATTCTCACAGAGATAACTCCCGATATCCGGATCATGGCAAATACGGAAAGTGTCACACAAACCGTCGGGTGGTTACAATCTAATCCGGCTCCGGATCTGATATTCATGGATATTCATTTATCGGACGGATCGGCTTTTGCTATTTTCGACAGAATAGAACTGGAGACTCCCATCATATTCACAACCGCTTATGACCGATATGCCATCGAAGCTTTTAAGGTGAACAGCATAGATTATTTATTAAAGCCGGTCAAAGTGGAAGATGTAGAACACGCATTGGAGAAATACAGTAAGCTGACCCGGCAGGACTTATTACAATATTTGTCACAACTGACTCTATTGAAACCTGCACCCAGATACAAAGACAAGTTACTGATTGCACACAAAGACAAACTGTTACCGGTAAATATAAAAAATATTTCTTATTTTTACGCAACCGGCAAAAATACGTATGTATGCTTAAAAGACGGCAATCGTTATCCATACTCCAAGACTTTGGAACAAATTGTTTCCTCACTGAACCCGGAAGACTTCATCCGGGCCAATAAGCAGTTTATCGTAGCGAGGAATAGCGTAACGGATATAACCATCTGGTTCGACAACCGTCTACTTATCACGCTCGATACAGAAGTACCGGAACGTATTTATGTCAGCAAAAACAAAGCATCGGAATTTAAAACATGGCTTGTAAACGATAAATAACAAACTCAATAAAAACAAACGCAATGTTACGAAAAATCAGATTAACATGTGGCATCATCTGCCTGACACTGATCACCTTGCTATTCCTTGACTTTACCGGAACCCTTCACGGTTGGTTCGGCTGGCTGGCAAAGATCCAGTTCCTCCCTGCAGTACTGGCATTGAACGTAGGAGTAGTAGTCCTTTTAATCATCCTGACAGGAGTATTCGGCCGAATCTATTGCTCGGTGATTTGTCCGTTGGGAGTATTTCAAGATGTAGCAGCCTGGATTGGCAAAAAGCGGAAAAAGTTACCCTACTCCTATTCTCCCGCTCTCTCCCTCCTACGCTATGGGGCATTGGCAATATTCATCATCACCCTGGTGGCAGGAGTAAGTTTCATCGCAACTCTATTTGCTCCCTACAGTGCTTACGGGCGTATCGCAAACAACCTGTTCCAACCCATTTGGCTGTGGGGAAACAACCTGTTCGCCCATTTAGCCGAACGGGCCGGCAGCTATGCATTTTATGAAGTAGACATCTGGATAAAAAGTCTGCCTACTTTCATTGTAGCCGCAGCTACTTTTGTCATCCTGATATTATTGGCATGGCGGAACGGACGCACTTACTGCAATACAATCTGCCCGGTAGGGACGGTACTGGGATTTCTTTCACGTTACTCCTTGTTCCGCATCACAATAGATACGGAAAAATGCAATAAGTGCGGACTTTGTGCACGTCATTGTAAAGCGGCCTGCATCAATGCTAAAGAACATACGATCGATTACAGCCGATGCGTGGTTTGCATGGATTGCCTCGGTAAATGCAAGCAGAAAGCACTCAGTTACCAATTGCGGACAACCAAGGCCCGGCCAGCAAAAGCAGAAGAAAATGCTCATGCAGCCTCATCCAAGGAAGTCAATGAAGCACGTCGCAATTTCCTTACCGTAACGGCAATGGCCGCTACGGCATCAGCCCTAAAAGCACAAGAGAAAAAAGTAGACGGAGGACTGGCGGCCATAGAAGATAAAAAGATCCCGAACCGCCAGACTCCCATTACACCTCCCGGTTCGTTGAGTGCACGAAACATGGCAGCACATTGCACAGCTTGCCAATTGTGCGTATCAGCTTGTTCCAACCAAGTATTGCGTCCTTCCACTAACCTGATGAACCTGATGCAACCTGAAATATCATATGAACGCGGATACTGCCGTCCGGAATGTAATGACTGTTCACAGGTATGTCCGACAGGAGCCATACACCCCATTACAGCAGCCGACAAATCTTCCACTCAAATCGGACATGCTGTCTGGATCAAAGCAAACTGCGTGTCGCTGACCGATGGAGTGAAATGTGACAACTGTGCCCGTCATTGTCCGACAGGAGCTATTCAGATGATTGTCGCCGAACCGGAAAAAGAGACTTCTCCCCAAATTCCGGCGATCAACACCGAGCGTTGCATCGGCTGTGGAGCATGCGAGAATCTTTGTCCGGCACGTCCGTTCAGTGCCATCTACGTCGAGGGGCACGAAAGGCATCGTATCATATAACACATCTCAAAAATAAAGACATATCATATGGAAAAACAGAATAATCATATAGACCGAAGAGGATTCCTGAAAATTGTGGGCATCAGTGCCGCTACAACGACAGCAGCTCTTTATGGCTGCGGCTCCGGAACTAAAAGCAGCCAGGGACGGAATGCCTCCTCTCCTGTTCCGACAGACCAGATGACTTACCGCTCAGTAGGCGGAATCAAAGATAAAGTATCCCTCCTGGGATATGGCTGTATGCGTTGGCCTACCGTTCCTTCACCGGAAGGAAAAGGAGACCTTATCAATCAGGAAGCTGTCAACGAATTGGTAGACTATGCCATTGCTCATGGAGTGAATTATTTCGATACATCACCTGTATACGTACAGGGCTGGTCGGAAAAAGCAACCGGTATCGCTCTCAAGAGGCATCCGCGCGAGAAACTTTATATAGCCACCAAGCTATCGAATTTCTCTAACTTCTCACGCGAAAACTCACTTGCGATGTATCATCAATCATTCAAGGATATGCAAGTGGAGTATTTTGATTACTACCTGCTGCACGCCATTGGCGGAGGCGGGATGAAGGTATTCAACGAGCGTTATATCGATAACGGTATGCTGGATTTTCTTCTCAAGGAACGAGAGGCCGGACGCATACGTCATCTCGGCTGGTCATTCCATGGTGACGTTGAGGTTTTCGACCAGGTACTTGCCATGCACGATACGGTGAAATGGGATTTTGTACAGATTCAGCTCAACTATGTGGACTGGCGCCACGCAACCGGAAACAATGTAAATGCGGAATACCTGTACGGCGAACTGGCCAAACGAAATATTGCCGCTGTGATCATGGAACCGCTATTGGGCGGACGGTTATCGAATGTACCGGAGCACATCGTGGGACGGCTAAAACAACGACGTCCCGAAGACAGTGTGGCATCGTGGGCATTCCGCTTCGCCGGTTCACCGGAATTGGTACTGACCGTATTGAGCGGTATGACTTATATGGAGCACTTACAGGATAACATCCGCACTTATTCACCACTGGTTCCGCTGACCGATGACGACAAAGAGTATCTGGAAGAAACCGCGCAACTGATGATGCAATACCCTACCATCCCCTGTAATGACTGTAAATATTGCATGCCCTGTCCATACGGCATCGATATTCCTGCCATTCTCGTACATTACAACAAGTGTGTCAACGAAGGGAATATTCCGCAAAGCCAGTCAAGTGAAAACTACAAAGAAGCACGACGCGCTTTCCTTGTAGGCTACGACCGCAGTGTACCTAAATTGCGACAAGCCAGTCATTGCATCGGATGCAACCAATGTACCCCGCATTGTCCGCAATCCATCCACATACCGGAAGAACTGCATCGCATCGATCGTTTTGTAGAACAGCTCAAGCAGGGGACACTATGATGGAAAAGATAATTGATCTTCTACACTCCGGAGGATATTCCTGTGTCATCGGAAACGGAACAGAGATACGAACCTTCACCCAACGGGGCGTTGCCGATTTATATGACTTATTTCGGCAAGACCCGTCCTTTATGAAAGGAGCCGGCATCGCCGACAAGGTAATTGGAAAAGCAGCAGCAGGTCTAATGGTATTGGGAGGAATCCGGCAGGTATACGCGGATGTTATCAGCCAACCTGCACTTGCACTCCTGCACAATGCCAATATAAAGGTAAGTTATGTACGGCTGGTGCCTTTCATCGAAAACCGGGATAAAAGCGGATGGTGTCCGTTGGAAACAGCTTGCTATGGAATAGAATCCATACAGGAAATATTCCGGATCATCGAAAACTTCCTTTCCAAGATCAGGATGAAGAAAAACCTGCTCGGCATTCTATTGGTATGCGCTTTTCTCAGTTCATCTTTACAGGCACAAGTCCGGAAAGATACGACACAAGCAGGGCATAATTATGAAATAGACGACGTGGTAGTGACCGGTACGAGGAATGAAACCGATATCCGTCACCTGCCAATGACAATCTCCGTGGTGAACCGTGAAACCATCGGGCAACGCTCCGAACCTTCCCTGCTCCCCACATTGACAGAACAGGTTCCCGGATTGTTCACCACCAGTCGTGGGGTGATGGGATATGGAGTGTCAAACGGTGCGGCAGGCGGTATCAGCCTGCGTGGTATAGGTGGCAGCCCCACTACAGGATTATTGGTATTGATTGACGGGCATCCCCAATACATGGGATTGATGGGACATCCCATTGCTGATGCTTACCAATCGATGCTGGCCGAGAAAGTGGAAGTTGTGCGCGGCCCCGCATCCGTACTTTATGGCTCGAATGCCATGGGTGGAGTAATCAACATCGTAACCCGCCGGCAACGGGAAGACGGAGTGAGAACCGGAGTCCGACTGGGATATGGTTCGTATGACACATGGATGACCGAAGCTACCAACCAAGTAAAAAAAGGACGTTTCAACAGCATTATCACCGGATCTTATAACCGGACAAACGGTCATCGCCCCAATATGGAATTTGAGCAATATGGGGGATATACGAGGTTGGGTTATGAACTGGATCACAGCTGGAACGTATCGGCCGATCTGAACCTGACACATTTCAATGCTTCCAATCCGGGAACTGTCAGTACACCGGTTTTTGATAATGACTCGCGCATTACACGCGGCATGACTTCTTTTGCTCTGGAAAACAGATACGAACGTACATCGGGGGCACTCAAGTTTTTCTATAATTGGGACAAACATCACATTAATGACGGATATGGTACGGGAGAAGAACCGTTAGACTACCGCTTCAAATCCAAGGACCGGATGATGGGAATCTCCTGGTATCAGAGTGCCTCTTTATTTTCCGGCAACCGACTGACTGCAGGAATAGACTATATGCAATTCGGCGGTGAAGCCTGGAACCGTTTCATTGCGGACAAACATAAAGAAGGTATCTCGGATAAATCGGAAAATGAGATTGCCGGATATCTCGATTTCCGCCAGGCAATCGGCAGTTACCTGACAATGGATGCAGGGCTCCGTATAGATCACCACACCGTCACCGGAACGGAATGGATACCACAAGTCGGTTTGTCGGTACAATTGCCACAAAACGCAAGCCTGAAAGCAATGGCCAGTAAAGGATTCCGTAACCCAACGATTCGTGAACTGTATATGTTCCGACCGGCCAATCCCGACTTGTTGCCGGAACGGCTGTGGAATTACGAACTATCTTATTCACAACGCTTACTCAAAGGTACTTTTTATTACGGAGTCAACCTTTTTTACATCAACGGGGACAATATGATTCAGACCATTCGCACAGACGGACGCCCACTGAACGTAAACACAGGCAAAGTCGAGAATTGGGGAGCAGAAGCCGACATAGCATATCACATTCACCCCATGTGGAGACTGACAGCTAACTACAGTTGGCTTCATATGGAGCATCCCCTGATAGCCGCACCCGAACATAAACTATATACAGGCATCGATTTCACACAGAAGAAATGGAGTTTCTCCACCGGAATACAATATGTGACAGGACTCTATACGACAGTCGACCCTCAGGAAAAGAAAGAAAACTTCCTCCTGTGGAATCTTCGCGGCAGTTATCGCATTTGCTCTATTGCCGACCTGTTTGTAAAAGGGGAGAATCTGCTGGCACAACGTTATGAAATAAACGCAGGTTACCCCATGCCGAAAGCTACATGTATGGGAGGAATTAATATTAACTTTTAATTATTACAATCATAATTATGGAAACAACATCTATCAAGCTTTATTCATTGAATTACAACGATACGAAAACGTATCTGGCAACACTGCTATTCGTAGTGGGCAATATGGCACTCCCCCAACTTTTCCATCTCATTCCGCAAGGTGGTATCACTTGGTTACCCATCTATTTTTTTACTCTGATCGGAGCTTATAAATACGGATGGAAAGTAGGGTTACTGACAGCACTTCTATCGCCTGTTTTAAACTCATTATTGTTCGGCATGCCCCAACCGGTGATCTTACCCGCCATACTCTTAAAATCGACACTTCTAGCAATAGCTGCCGGTTATGCAGCCCACCGCTACAAACGCATTTCCATCCCTATCCTCCTCCTGGTCGTGTTATCCTATCAGGTGGTCGGCACTTTAGGCGAATGGATCCTTGTCAACGATTTTTTCAGTGCCGTACAGGATTTCCGTATCGGTCTGCCGGGAATGGCTCTGCAAATATTCGGAGGCTATCTGTTTATAAGTCGTTTGATTTATAAATAAATGCGATAACAGACAATCTGCTTGATATAGCCCAACCACAAAAAAATGGAAGATATGACTTTCCGAACCGTCTATCTTCCATTCTGCTTATTTATTCTGCATTCTTCTTCAGCCACTCCACTCTGCGCTGGTCCGGCAGATGCTTCACCTGGAAGTATTCAAACTTAGCATTGAATCCACTACCATCGGGACAAGCCGCCATCAGTCCAACTTTCACAGGAATATGATCCTGCAACCAGGCATTACGCATCAGCGTGTAAGTTTTATCATCAAATGAATAGAAAATCTCTACTGCATCCAGCCGCCTGACAGCCTTTATCCAGATATAAGGTACCGTTTTATCTAACGTTATCACACTCCAGTCACTCGTTTTATGAGTAACAACGGTACTTAAATTAAATTTCCCATCGACAAACTCAATACCCGCTTTAATGTAATTTTCATGATCGATACGGAGCATCAGACCGGCCTGATCGAAACGTTCTTTATACTCTCCGACAACCTTGACTTTCGCTTCAAATTCACCGCCATAAGTGGCATAATAGAAAGGTGCGTCATCTACTGTAAAACCGTAGTGAGAAATACGCCAGTAATCACTTTGCGGAGTAACGGACATGGACAATACATTATTTTTTATCTCCCATTGTTCCGGTTCGTTGAACCATTGCATTTTTTCCAGTGTCTGCCCAAAGGTCATTTGTACCATCAGTCCCATAAGCAGGCTTAAACATACTTTTTTCATTTCTACTTTTTGATTATGTTTATTCTATAATAAATATTTTGTTTTATCTTCTTCCGTAATTTCCCGAATCACGCGACAAGGATTACCCGCAGCAATCACATTGGCAGGAATATCTCTATTTACTACACTTCCCGCACCTATCACTGTGTTGTCACCAATCGTCACGCCCGGTAATACGCACACTTGTGCCCCAATCCACACATTATTTCCGACACGAATGGGACGGGCATATTCCAACCCTCGATTTCTCTGTTCCACATCCAAAGGATGCCCCGCGGTATAGAATCCACAGGATGGAGCGATAAAGACATTATCACCGAACGTTACTTTAGCCTCATCCAGAATGACACAGTTCATATTGGCATAGAAATTTTCACCAATCTCAATGTTATAGCCATAGTCACAATAGAAAGGCTGTTCCAACAGAAAACGTTCTTTCGTCTTGCAAAACAGCCGACGGATAATGGCCTCCCGTTCAGCTATCTGCGAGGGAGGCAAATGATTTAAGGTATAACACAACTCTTTGCAAGCCCGACGTTCGGCTATCAATTCTGTATCATAATTAGCATCGTAAAGCCTGCCTGTACCCATTTTTTCTTTTTCACTTTCCATAAATAACTATGTTTTATGATTACCTTTGCAAAGGTAAAAGCTTGTATCTAAGTACACAATGCTTATTAATAACCATTTCTTTTCCCGATATGGACATTGTTGACAAACTGAACAAAGAGTTCCTGACTCAGCCCTTCTGCAAAAACGAACAGCTGCCGGAAGAACTGAATGAATATAAACGAATCGCATACAACTATGCACGAATAGAAAATTCAATCGCCGTTCTAAGTGATATGCATACCAATATCAGCTATATCTATTATGGAGGAACAGCTGAGACATTGGGCATAGCCCGAAAAGGAGACAATCAAAATCTTGAATCAATCTGGGAAAAAGAAGTCTTTAAATATATCCATCCGGATGACTTGGCGGAAAAGTATGTACAAGAACTTCGTTTCTACCATTTTCTGAAACAGATTCCACACAAAAAACGTGCAGATTACTTTCTTATGAGTAAACTCCGTATGCGTGATCCTTCCGGGAAATATATCCCTATCCTACACAGGATGTTCTATGTAGCTACCCACTCAAACGACAGTATGTGGCTGGCTCTGTGTCTTTACAATTTGTCGGTCGACCCTACTATGAGTTGTAGAGTGATCAACTCGACAAACGGACAGGTCATAGAACTGGAAAAGCAAGATTGCAGCAGATTGCTATCCGATAGGGAGAAAACAATATTACAGTTGATCGATATGGGGAAAACAAGTCATGAGATCGCCCGGGAACTATTTATAAGCAAAAATACCGTCAGCCGACACCGACAAAATATATTGGAAAAGCTTCAGGTAAAGAACTCCATTGAAGCTTGCAGAATTGCCAAAGAACTTAAGTTACTCTTCTAATCAGTTTAGACTGCCTTTCATTAATAATGCGGTCAGTCGTTCATAAGCCTGAACAGTTAGAATAACCTATCGGAAGACTCCAAGTCAAGCAAGATCTTCTTAGCAGGCAGCCCACCGCCATACCCTACTAATTTACGGTCACTGCCGATCACACGATGACAAGGAACAAGTATCGAGATAGGGTTCGCTCCGTTGGCGGAAGCTATGGCACGGATAGCTTTAGGATTCCCCAACTTTTGAGACAACCCTGCATAAGAGATTGTTTTTCCATAAGGAATGTTCAACAGTTCATTCCAAACAGTTTTCTGAAAATCAGTACCTACAAGAAGCAAAGGAATATCGAATGTAGTTCTTCGTCCGGCAAAATATTCATCCAGTTGACCGATCGTTCGTGTGATTACTTCAGATATGCCCTCCTTATAAGAAGCTTGCAACTCTTTTTGTATTCTTCTGTCGATGATGATCCTGCGTTCTTCTATCTTCCAATCACATAAGCAAAGTTTTTCCCGATATGCCCCCAATATCAGTTCTCCACATGGCGATTGATAATATTGTATCTGAATAACATTTTCCATATTTTTTTTCCTTTCTGTTTAATAAGAAATTAATGATCACCTTACATACCACATACCCGCAATCTATGCCCTACACAGCAAATGTACAGAATTTCCGGATGAAACCAGCCGGAGAGTTACTAAAATTACTTTCTATTTTTTGTTTTTACCTAAAGATCTTACCACAGCTAAAAATATTAATATCCGAATTTTCTCTACTGCCATAGACTTCCATTATATCCAATCCCTACAGTTGCTCACGTTTCGGAGCCATACTCCGTAAAATATCTAAAAAGGCTGTGCCATCATGACTCTTCATCATGGACACAGCCCTTCATTTTACCGGTTTTATCAACTATTTTTTATTGTACGACTCCATCAGTCATGGTATAACCTTCCAAGGAGCCTGCTTTCACCTGAATACAAATAAAACCGATAGGACTGTCAGATGCAGCAGAAATCTGACGTTTTCCATCCGGAGCAATACGGAGCCAATCCCCAGCCTGCAATTCTATCTTTTCGCCATCAATAGTGATAAAGCCCTTCCCCGAAAGGATGCCGTAAATTTCTTCATTCTGTTTATGTGAATGAACAAAAGGGACTCCGGCACCGGCCGGAAGATGATTGATAGATACTTCGGCACCCGTCAGGGCAAGACTGTCATGCAACTCTACACGTGCATCTTGTGCTACGCTCATTTTTTGATAATTCTTCATAACTCCTTTATTTATTAATCAATAATAGTATTAAAAAAGATCTCCTTTTCTGTGTTTGAGAGATGATACAAAGGTAAGTAGTTTATAATCATCTAGCAATAAGGTACTTCTATGTCAGTCACTTACCTCTGTGTTACTAATATTGTTTATTAAGTTGTTCAGAAAAGCAGATTTAACCCTCATTAACAGAAAAGACTCCAAAAGCTACCTATCGTAGCATTCCACTTTTATCCCAATGATAGCAAATTATGGCAAGACATACCTCTTCTTACACAAATTACAGATATCATAACCTTGATTACGGATATAAGTGACAAGGAAGAACAATATTGGCCGGAACATCCTATCTTCGCAGAAAATAAGTGACTCCTATGAAAGAAAGAATATTAAATATAGAGACCGTCCATCAATGCAACTGCTGCCTGGGCTGCAAAACACTCCATCCGCTGGTAAGTGTAATCGACCTGTCAAAGAGCAATCTGGAACAGCAAATTATTAAATTTGATTTTTATACCATCCTGATGATGGAAGGGGAGATCGATGGTGTTTTATATGGGCGCAAGTACTATGATTATTCCAATGCATCATTGGTATTCCTCACGCCGGGAGAATCTATCAAAATAAACAAAAGCAAAGCACTTCCCTCAAAAGGGTGGCTGCTGGCATTTCATCCGGACTTGATTTCTCAAACCTCTTTGGGAGAACATATAAAAGATTACTCCTTCTTTTTTTACAATCCGGAGGAGGCACTCCACCTATCTCAACGGGAGAAGGCCAAGGCTGTAGAATGCATATGCAACATCGAAGAGGAACTTCGTCATGCGATAGACTGCCACAGCCAAATTCTGATTTCACGGTACATAGAATTGTTATTAGATCATTGCAACCGTTTCTACGAACGTCAGTTTATCACACGTTGCGAAGCTAACAAAAAGATTATGAAGAAAACAGATGTATTGTTGAAAGATTATATTCTATCCGGAAAATTAAAATACAATACATCGCCTTCATTGGGATACTGTGCAAAAATACTTCAACTGTCATCTCATTATTTCAATGACCTGCTAAAATTTGAAAGTGGAAAAAATATCGATGAATATTTCGAGTCAAAACGTTTGGAAATGGCTAAAAGCATGCTGCTCGACTCTAATAATACGGTAAGTGTAGTTACGGAAAAACTGGGATACCCCAATATACGATACTTTAGCCGTTTATTTAAAAGAATTACCGGAGTGGCTCCGAATAATTACAGACTCTCACAGAATTAGAAACTTTTTCTGATAATAATGGAGGAACTACATCACGTAACTCCTCCATTGTTTCTACGACAACAGCCTATGCTGGATATAAAGCCAGCGTCGCACCCAAATTCTTTTTCATAATATCTCTTTTATTCTGAATTTTCATCCTTTTTACTTATTCCACAGATTGGTGAGTGTTCTCACATAACGTGCTCTCTGCATACGGATTTTATATCCTCTACTATTTGCTCTACGGATAATCCATTCTCTCTCATCAGTTCTTCAGGCCGAAAATCTGTGGGGAATGATTTCTTTATTCCATAATTTTTAACCTTCATATCCGATAAACCATAAAAACTTGCAATTGTTTGCCCGAATCCTCCTTCCACTATGCCGTCTTCAAGAGTAAGCACAAGTTTATGGTCCGTTTTTAAGCACTCCAGCAGTTCTTCATCAATACCTGTGATGAATTTAGGATTTATCAGTGTTACATCATTACCCGTCAGGATTTTATATTTATCGGCAATTTGTACACCCAGTTCAAAGAAATCTCCAAGTGCAATAATCGCAACACCTGAACCTTTTCGTACGACCTGATATTTATTTAGTAAAGAGTAATCCGTGGTATCCTCAATTCCCGTCTCAGGCATCATCATTGGAATTCTGATAGCAATGGGATGCGCTTTCTGTGTAGTGGCATACTTAAACATGGCAAGATACTCCTCCTTGCTCGTCGGAGCAAGATATACCAGATTGGGTATATGTGAAATCATCGGAATATCATAGATCCCCAAATGAGTATTACTATTCATCCCATATACTGAAGCCATAAACACCATGATTACAGCCGGATTATTATTTAAACACAAGTCTGACGAAAGTTGGTCATACGTTCTCTGCAAGAACGGACTGAAAACTCCAAAAATCGGTGTTCCTCCATTCCTGGCAATACCACTTGCCATTGCAACAGCATGTTCTTCCGCAATACCTACATCAACAAACTGTTTGCCGGCACGCTTCCGATAGTCTTCCGTAAATCCTATTACAGACGGTGTTCCCGCAGTAATTGCAACTATATCCGACCTCTTTTCAATCAAGTCTAAAACAGACTCCCTGACAGTTTCATTCACCGGCCATCCGGGTCCTTTGGGAGAACCGTCTTCGATGTGAAAAGGACCTCCTGCATGCCAGTATTCTTTATTTTCTTCTGCATATTTCAATCCCTTACCTTTGATCGTATGGATATGCAATACTACTGCACGGTCTATATCTTTGACAGACGTAAATAATTTTATGAGTGCTGACACGTCATGCCCATCTCCAAGGTAATAATACTCCAACCCCATAGCCTTAAAAATATTATCAGGACTCTCCCCATTCGTGTCTCTAAGCTCTTTCAATCCTTTATAAAGTCCTCCATGATTTTCAGCAATGGATTGATCATTGTCATTGACTATAATAATCATGTTAGACCCAAGCATTGCCGCATTGTTGAGTCCTTCAAAAGCCTCTCCCCCACTCAACGAACCATCACCGATTACAGCGATGATGTTTTCTTTGCCACCTGTGAGATCACGTCCTTTTGCAAGTCCCATTGCCAGTGAAACAGATGTTGAGGTGTGTCCTATCGTAAAGAAATCATGCTCGCTTTCATCCGGATTAGTATATCCGGTGACATCATCATATTTAGCCGGATCAAGAAATGCAGCCATTCTTCCGGTAAGCATTTTATGAACATAGCTCTGATGGGATACGTCAAAAACTATTTTATCAATGGGAGAGTTAAAAACATAATGCAGTGCAATTGTAGTTTCCACCATACCAAGATTCGGGCCGATATGACCACCGTGTTCACTTAATTTCCTGATTAACGCAGTTCTTACTTCCTCAGCCAGCACACTTAGTTGTTCAACTGACAATTTTTTTATATCTTTCGGTAAATTAATATTTTCTATATACATTTTTTATACCTCCATTTAATTTACAACCTAATTTTTTCAAACCATTCCGTAACCAGATCCCGCGTTATCCGTCCATTTAAAAGTTTTCCATCTTTCCACACGATATCCGGATATGCTTTATGAAGATTCTTTTCACAATTTCCTATGCCGCTGCCTCCCGATGTAGCGAACGGAACAACTATTTTACCGGCAAAATCATAACTTTCCAAAAATGTATTAATTATAGTAGGGGCAATATACCACCAGACCGGAAAGCCTACAAACAGAACTTCGTACTTTTCCGGATGAAACAACGTACCGGAAATGGCAGGACGCGAGAGAGCATCTCTCATCTCCACCGAACTACGGCTTTTCTTATCATTCCAGTCCAGGTCAGCCTCCGTATAAGGAACCTCCGGCTTAATTTCATACAGATCTGCTCCAGTAATTGCAGCCAATTTCTCTGCCACAGCTTTAGTTACGCCGCTACATGAGAAGTACGCTACTAAAATCTTTCTGTCATTCATAATCATAACTCTTTCTCCTTGATCTAATTCTAATAATATTTAGTACTCTACATTCACTATGCAAAAGTATGCCGTTACAACAAAATCTACCGTATACAAATTACGGATAAGTGTAACACGATTACGGATTTTGCAAGATATCCGGACGGAGCTTGAACAACAGACCTTGCGACAAATTCCCGATAGAAGAATGTACATACGATACACCTCATTACATAACACTTGAAGAAAAGGACAGAATTATCAATGCCGACCTATCAGCCACTCCGCAACTGGCAATACAGAGGGATATATTTATATTCCAAACACTGATAGGCTGTCGAGTGAGCGACCTATACCGCATGACGCAGAGCCGACCCACGCACGCTACCCGAACTTCTGATAGAAAGGCATGACATTCTAATTGAAAAAATTGGCACACGGTTGAAAACCCATGCCACAGAAACAGATATAGCACGGTTGTTTATCGCATTAGTGGAATACTGTTTCATGCGGAAGTGTCCCATCAAGACTTTCAGAAATGCCTGTACAACCAGTTTAATAAACAAGAAATCGTTCATGAAAGAGGTATTCAGAAAGCATACAAAAATCTCATTTCGCCACTTGGAAACGGCAAAAAGTTGATAAAAGACGTTGGCGAAGACCATGATGCCATCGAAAAATTGAAAGCCTATCTATCCGATTAAAACTCGTTTAATTCGCTTTTGGATTTCACAAATCTAGCTAACTGAATATCATTGTTTTACGATTAATTTTCATTATATATTTGCGCCACTATCCTAATCGGGGTAGTGGCTTTTCGTTTATAATACTGCCAGAACGAGAAGCCTTACAACCGGCAGTTTTAAGAAGGCTATGACAGACTTATTGGCAATTATCCAAAACGGAAACGGCAACATCAAGCTGGAAATCAATGACGAGGATATGGCAGCAATGCAGACTTTGGCTTACGACAGTCTGCGGAAGAACCCAGAAAAAGTAGAGGATTCAAGTTATAATTCCGTTCTATATAATACAAAAGATCAATTAAATAGCTAATTTTGTATTCGGATAAAGGCAACTCTTTCCAAGACATTAGAGAAAAGAAGAAACGTTATGTTTATCTTGTAGGTGAAAACGTAGGAAATTTTCAGACTGATGTAAGAGATAGCATAGTGGTTCTCACGCATATAGCGTGGACCGTTCTTGTTACATCTGCATCAAAGGTTTCCTATGAACTTCACTTAGACGTGGCATAGGTGGCTCACGTTCTTTCATTATAAATTTAATAACCCAATAGAGCCATAGGGATTATTACGAATATGAATAAATTGCTTATGCCATTTATGACGCTTGTTTGCTTGCTTTTTACGGCTTGCAACAAGGATGATATTTTACCCGGTGGACCGATGCTCTGGACGTATGAGATTCTGACACCGGAAAGTGTAGAGTATGAAGGTGGCACCGTAGGTTGGATACCTAAAGAATGTTTCAAGGCAAACGGTAATGAGGGATATATCGTGATGACTTGCAAGAATTTCGATATGCTCAATCCTATTTCGGGCGGTTCTTACACATACGATTGTGGATGGGCAACGCTCAAGGTAGAAGCCAATCAGTTGAAGATTCATTTTCCCCGTCAGGTTTCGGAAGCCCCGGATGCATACGAGGAGATTACAATCTCGACAAATGATGGAAAGAGAACAGCAAGTACAATTATCTGTTTGTCTAGAACCTTTAAGGACGAAGGGCAACCCGATCCAGAGCCGGAACCTCTGCCCGAAGAAGCCAAGTTCAAGATGAAAAAGGCATACTTCACTCCGTTTATGCACCTTGACACCCAATTCCCGGCACCGCTCGATCTGGTGACGTTCAGAATCACGGATATAAACGACAATTACACCCCGCTGGGCTTTCCTGAGTTTACACAATATTACGACTCTATTGTTTGGAGTGCCGAGGGTTTCCCTCATACGTTCAGAGTCTATGAAAGCAATACAACGGAGGGAGGGATGGAAACACATCTTGCTACGGAATGGAGTTCGCACTTCTTCAAAAGCGGTACCATCAAAAATTACCTGAAAGGCTATCGCAAAGGAAAGGTTGAATATGAGACCTCACTCGCTGTGAGACTGTACGAACGTGATTTCTTGGGGATTGAATGGGGGACAATCGTGTTGCAGAGCCCACAGAACCTTACAACCTATTGCCTGCTGGACACAGATTATGAGTATCAGGTGTATGACATCGTGGCAAAGGATTATAACCCCTTTTCTAAAATAATCCCGGTGAACCATAAGCAACTCTCGGATTCAGACTTCCCGGCAGCAGCGCAAAAAGCCATCAAAACACTGATGGAGAATAACATTGGTGAAGGGCAAAATGCTGGTGGAAAAGAGAACCTGTTCAAATGCCTGCCCGAAGAGGGTGTGAAAGCTGAATTGTATTGGGAAAACAAGACTACCCGTATACTGATGTTGCATCAACTCTCCACTGACCCCGATGACCTGACACAAGAGAAGTATTATCTACACGTTGAACCTAAACAATAAAAAAATGAATAAAGTAATAGTCACATTCCTCCTTTTAATTGGTATAGTAGCATCATCTTGTACAACCTCTAAAAGTGTAATATCACAAAAGGCGGACTTGTCGAGGTATGAATATGCCTCAATTATCAACAACGACACTTATCATATTCCGGCTCAACTGATGGAATATGAAATACAACTATTTGATGCCATAGAGAGTTCCCGTCTTAAACTTGTCAATGATATACGTATTGGCGAACTTTCTCCGAATCAACAATCAAAGTTGCTTATGGTAAAATATGGAGTAGATATTTTAGAAGAAGAATCTGTCGTAACTGTAAATTTCATAGATTATCTCACTGGTCGCCCGATAGCTTCATGCCGTGGCGCATATACAACCTTAGGATTCAGCGTATCAGCAGACATTAGAGGTGCTATAAAACGTGTTGCTAAACAAATAGCAGAAACATTTCCTAAGTAATTTATTTCATACAGCGAATTTATAATGGTAAATGAATTGAATAAAGAAATGGATGTGGATAAATACAAAATAAGAAGTTGGTCTAAAGACGATTTTTCCACTTTAGCTAAATATCTTAATAATAAAAAGATATGGGATAATTGCCGTGATAGCCTACCATATCCTTATTCTGAAAACGATGCGCAACAATTCATCCTGTCCGTTTCAAGTCAAAACGAACAAAATAATTATTGTATCGAAGTAAATCAGGAAGCGGCTGGTAATATAAGTTTTGCTCGTGGTATAGATGTAGAGCGCTACAATGCAGAATTAGGTTATTGGCTTGCTGAACCATATTGGGGTAAAGGGATTATGACCCAAATGTTAGCACTGGCTATTAGCAGCTATTTTCATCATACAGATGTGATGCGCATTTGTGCAAATGTTTATGCTGGCAACATAGCATCGATGAGAGTATTAGAGAAAATAGGTTTTCGTAAATGTGGCATACATCGTAATGCCTGTTTCAAGAATGGAGTATTTACAGATTGCCATTATTTTGAATTGCTAAAAGAGGAATTTAGGAATTTGGTTAAATAGTACAAAAACACCCGGCTTTACATTATTGGGTATAAAACTGGGTGTTTATTTGCAAATTACTAATTTTCAGCGTTTATTGCGGAAAGATAGGCTCTCAGACCTCTAAAACATAAAACTGAACCCTCTCTTTTGTGAAGCATTGAAACGTTCAATCTCCAAAGAGAGGGATTTCTTTAATTGCCTTGCCATAAAGTCCAAGAAAACCTGATTGGTTTCTTCATCCTGACATTGGCGTAGGGAAAGGATATATTCTTCTCTATCCTCTTTAAATATCTTCGTCGGGAAAAGGTGATAGCAAAATTGGATGTAGTTCATCAGCAACCGAGCCATTCTGCCATTACCATCCACCCACGGATGTATGGTTACTAAATTCAGGTAGGCATTGAAACTCAGTTCATATTGTTCCCGAAATGTCCCCACTGTTTTCTACTTCGCTTGCAGTATAGCGCAAAGTTCATCTACCTTAGCAGGAACTTTCAGATAGTTCATATAAGCATGTCCACCGACACCAGCCGTAACACCACATAGAGGAAAATCCCCATTCGAAGAATCGAAAGAACCGCCCATTACACTGCGTACACTGCCTGTAGTGCGCATCAGTGTTGCATTCAACCTTTGTAGCAAGGCAGGAGTTATCTGTACAAGGCTACTGGATTCGGTTTTGGCAAGTTCATACGCTTGCTTCAAATCCTCATTCATCAGATGATGCACAAGCGGTTTCCCTTTCGCTGTTACTCCCTCGTCAAAAAGAAGCTGCGTATCAAGTTCCGTAAGCGTTGAGCCTTCAATGGCTGTGGAATGGGTAATAAGAGAAACAGGTAGTACTTATCATAGTCCACCGCTTCATTGATACCAAGTTTCTGAAACTTTTGGTATAACTGTTCTATCTCTTGCCAAACGCCTTGTTCCATTGCTTTTTATTTAATAGGCTTTATTCTTTTCAAAGGTAGTGTATTTACTATGTTCAGCCAAAGAAAAACATTCATTTAATATCGTATTTTTTGCACGTGTGGGGAAAATGTGAGGAAAATTCAGATAAAAGAAAAAGCTAAGTAATTGACTATTCAATACTTAGCTTTTTTCTTCGTACCCAGACCCGGGGTCGAACCGGGATGGAAGTGAATCCACTGGTGTTTGAGACCAGCGCGTCTACCGATTCCGCCATCTGGGCATTGGTTTCAAATGCGGTGCAAAGATACGGCTTTTTTTTGAACTTGCAAGAGTTTTATAAAAAAAAGGAGAAAAAAAGAATAAAAGATCGCATAAACACTTCTATTTTCAGAGAATAAACCGTATTTTAGCAGAAACATTTAAAACAGTCAATATCATGACAAGCAAAGATAATTATTGTGTCATTATGGGCGGAGGTATCGGCAGTCGTTTCTGGCCGTTTAGCCGCAAGACAATGCCTAAACAGTTTCTGGATTTCTTTGGAACAGGTCGTTCACTGTTGCAACAGACTTTCGACCGATTCAACAAAATTATTCCTACGGAGAACATACTTATCGTAACCAATGCGATATACGCAGACTTGGTAAAAGAACAACTTCCGGAATTAGATCCAAAACAAATCTTGCTGGAACCGGCAAGAAGAAATACGGCTCCGTGCATTGCATGGGCATCATATCATATACGTGCTTTAAATCCAAATGCCAACATCGTAGTTGCCCCTTCCGATCATCTGATCTTAAAAGAGGGAGAATTTTTAGCCGCTATAGAGAAAGGACTGGACTTTGTATCAAAATCTGATAAACTTCTCACTTTAGGTATAAAGCCCAATCGTCCAGAAACCGGATACGGATATATCCAAATAGCAGAGCAGGAAGGAGACAACTTCTACAAAGTAAAGACATTTACTGAAAAACCGGAACTGGAACTTGCTAAGGTTTTTGTTGAAAGTGGAGAGTTCTATTGGAATTCAGGCCTCTTCATGTGGAATGTCAATACAATCATTAAAGCAGGAGAAACTCTTCTACCGGAATTAGCATCTAAACTGGCTCCCGGAAGAGAGATTTATGGTACACCTGAAGAAAAAGACTTTATCGAAGAAAACTTCCCGGCATGCCCTAACGTTTCGATAGACTTCGGAATTATGGAAAAGGCTGATAATGTATATGTCTCTTTAGGAGACTTCGGATGGTCAGACCTTGGAACCTGGGGATCATTATATGATTTATCACCTAAAGACGAACAAAGAAATGTAACTCTAAAATGCGACTCATTGATTTACAACAGCAATGACAATATCGTTGTATTACCCAAAGGTAAACTTGCAGTGATAGAAGGTCTGGAAGGGTTCTTGGTTGCCGAATCAGATAATGTATTACTGATCTGCAAAAAGGACGAAGAACATGCCATACGCAAGTATGTGAATGACGCACAAATGAAATTAGGAGAAGATTATATTTAGTACTGTACGAAGTTAATTTCCTAAGTATAGGAAGTTAACTTATTACAGCTAAGAAGTTAACTTCCTATAATTACGAAGTTAACTTTATAAGTGCCACGAAGTTAATAAGAAAAAGGGGCTGAACGTTGCCGTTCAGCCCCTTTACTATTATTTAATGAAGGAAGAATTTTATTTGGCTGTTTCGTAAGCAGAACTAATAGCTTTGGCAATAGAAACAAACTCGTCGTCTGCCAGTTTCAATTTTGGATTAGAGAAAAGCATATCCGATTCTTTTTGAATAGGAATCAAATGAATATGAGCATGTGGAACCTCAAGTCCGATCACTGCTTCACCCACTTTTTTACAAGGAAAAGCTTTTTCAATAGCACGGGCTATTTTTTTGGCAAAAACGTGCATTGCAGCCAGATCTTCATCACTCAAATCAAAGATATAATCAACTTCCTGTTTAGGAACAACCAAAGTATGTCCCTTCACCAACGGATTGATATCAAGGAAAGCAAAAAACTTTTCGTTTTCAGCTACCTTATAGCATGGAATTTCACCCGCTATGATTCTACTGAATATTGTTGCCATAATCCTAATATATAAAATAGGGCAAGCCCGAATATGGACCTGCCCTCATGTTAAAACGAAATGTTTACTACTTCAAGACTGATTTTACCCTGTGGAACTTGGATCTCAGCAACATCACCTACCTTTTTGCCAAGTAATCCCTGAGCAATCGGTGTGCTAACGGAAATCTTTCCTTCTTTCAGATTTGCCTCGCTTTCTGAAACGATGGTATAAGTCATTTTCATACCATTCTTGGTATTCTTCAATTCTACTTTATTCAGAATCTGTACTGAATCTGTTTTCAGTTTCGATTCATCAATAATCTTAGCATCTGCTATAACAGCTTTGAGTTTGTTGATTTTCATTTCAAGCATACCCTGAGCTTCCTTCGCAGCATCGTATTCGGCGTTCTCCGATAAATCACCTTTATCGCGCGCCTCAGCTATAGCCGCAGAAATTTTGGGGCGTTCCACTGTTTCCAGTTCTTTAAGTTCCGCCATCAATTTCTTGTAACCTTCTTCTGACATATAAGCCATGATGTTTTCCTCCTTTTATTTTTAACGGTCATATAAAACAAAAAAGAATTCCAACATGAGTCATGCTGGAACCCTCTTTTCAATTATTTCTTCGCAAAGATAACCTTTTAAATGACATGTGTCAAGCAAAAAGCAATGCTATGTAACATATTTAAACGAAATCTTCTAATTTATAACAACTTAAAGCATAGACTTGATAGTACCTTCCAGATCTTTCACCGTCTCCCCACGGGCCCTCAGTTCATTGTTTCGGTTGATCAGGAAGAAAGCCGGCAGGTTCTGTACGCCATACAAAGCTGCATTGGTTGAGTAAATTCCATTCTCATCGCGCACGCATACCCAAGGCAGATTATCAGCTGATGTTTTCCAGAAATGCTCGTCGGCATCCAATGAGACCTGATAAATCTCCAAACCCTGACTTGCATACTTATTGTATAAATCACGCAGCATCAAGTTATGAGGAGCTGCCACCGCACTTTGATAAACAGTAAAATCAAGCAGAACCACTTTACCTTTCAAGTCAGTCAGCTTACGGATATTACCTTTCATATCTCTCAAAGCAATATCAATCACACCGGTTTCTGCAATTTTTTCTTCCGGTATCTCAATGGTCTTCTGTTGTGGAGTACGGGTATTCTTCATACCTTTTATCACTATATTATATAGATTCTTTGAACGCACCGCGTGCGGATAAGTATTGTTCAGACTGGTAGCCACTGCACCAAAACATTTAATATCATCCTTATTATTCAACGGATCAAAGATCATATAATTGTTTAATTTCTGAAATAGTGCAAAATAAGCAGAAGCAGTATTGGGTGCCGCAAAGATATAATTGATTTTCACATCATCTTTATAATTTTTCAGTAGTACGGCCAAGCTGTCTTCAAAAACATCGTTACCCAATTGATGAGCCTGTGCAGCCTTTACCAACGCATCTACATCTTTTTGCAGACGAACCTGTTTCAGAGTCAGCTCTTTAATTTTTGCAGAGTTCTCCGACCCTTCCACTGTATAAGCAGTAGAGAAATCTGTATAAGGTGCTTGAATGCTAACAGTTTCTGTTGAGTCAACCGAGAAATTAATTACTTTATCTTCAACCCGTAAACGATAAAACTCAGGAGATTCGGGACGCAATTGTTTAAAACTGAATGAACCGTCTCCTTTCAATTTTATAGAATCCAAAGGCACAATTCCTTCAAGTCCGGAAGCTTCCAGATAAAGCATTTTTCCATCTGCTCCCGAAACATCTCCCTTTACATTAAATTTAGGGTCAGAATTACAAGAACTTAAAGCAAGAGCCACAAGAGCTACTAACGTTACTTTTTTCATAATATGCGTGTTATTTTTCAAGCTGCAAATATACTTCTTTTCAAGATTAGTCAAAGCATTTTGCCGCGTTCTTCGTTCCAAAATTGAAAAAAATCAAATTCCTGCTAACTTTTTATCTCATTTTCACGATATTAGTGCAATAAATGTATATCTTTGCGGGAATTTTGAAAGAAAGATATTAGATAAAACAATTTTTATGATTAACCCAATTGTTAAGACGATCGAGTTGGGAGATGGCAGAACCATCACACTCGAAACGGGAAAGCTGGCAAAACAGGCAGATGGTTCTGTGATGCTTCGCATGGGAAACACCATGTTGTTAGCTACTGTTTGTGCCGCTAAAGATGCAGTTCCCGGAACAGATTTCATGCCGCTTCAGGTAGAGTATAAAGAAAAATTCGCAGCATTCGGCCGCTTTCCTGGTGGTTTTACAAAAAGAGAAGGAAGAGCATCTGATTATGAGATCCTTACTTGCCGTTTAGTAGACCGTGCTCTCCGTCCTTTATTCCCCGATAACTATCACGCAGAAGTTTACGTAAACATCATCCTTTTCTCAGCAGACGGTGTAGATATGCCTGATGCATTGGCCGGATTGGCTGCTTCCGCAGCACTGGCTGTTTCAGATATTCCTTTCAACGGACCAATTTCAGAAGTACGTGTTGCGCGTATCGATGGTAAATTCGTTATCAACCCGACTTTCGATCAGCTTGAACAAGCTGATATGGATATCATGGTTGCCGCTACTTATGAAAACATCATGATGGTAGAAGGTGAAATGAGCGAAGTGTCGGAAGCCGAACTACTGGAAGCAATGAAAGTAGCTCACGAAGCCATCAAAGTACATTGCAAAGCACAGATGGAACTGACTGAAATGGTTGGTAAGACTGTTAAACGCGAATATTGTCACGAAGAAAACGACGAAGAACTCCGTAAAGCCGTTCATGATGCCTGCTATGATAAATCATATGCTATCGCAGCTTCCGGCAACAGAAACAAACATGAACGCCAGGATGCTTTCGATGCAATCCGCGACGAATTCAAAGCACAGTTCTCGGAAGAAGAACTGGAAGAAAAAGGTGCTCTGATCGATCGTTATTATCATGACGTAGAGAAAGAAGCGATGCGCCGTTGTATTCTTGATGAAGGAAAGCGTCTGGACGGACGTAAAACAACTGAAATCCGCCCGATTTGGTGCGAAGTAGGCTACCTGCCCGGACCTCACGGATCGGCTATCTTTACTCGTGGTGAAACTCAATCATTGACTTCAGTGACTCTGGGTACTAAACTGGATGAGAAAATCATCGACGATGTTCTCGCTCACGGAAAAGAACGCTTCTTATTACACTATAACTTTCCTCCTTTCTCTACAGGAGAGGCTAAGGCTCAACGTGGTGTAGGACGTCGTGAAATCGGACATGGAAATCTGGCTCACAGAGCATTGAAAAGAATGATTCCGGAAGACTATCCTTATGTAGTACGTGTCGTTTCAGATATCCTTGAATCAAACGGTTCTTCATCGATGGCTACCGTATGTGCCGGAACTTTGGCCCTGATGGATGCCGGTGTGAAAATTAAAAAACCTGTATCGGGTATCGCTATGGGATTGATTAAAAACGCAGGTGAAGAAAAATATGCAGTGTTGTCTGACATCCTTGGAGACGAAGACCACTTGGGCGATATGGACTTCAAAGTGACAGGTACTAAAGACGGTATCACAGCTACCCAGATGGATATTAAGGTAGACGGTCTGTCTTACGAAATCCTGGAACGCGCCTTAAATCAGGCAAAAGAAGGACGTATGCACATACTCGGTAAAATAGAAGAAACAATTTCCGAACCACGTACTGAGCTGAAAGATCACGCTCCTCGTATCGAAACAATGACTATTCCGAAAGAATTCATCGGTGCTGTAATCGGCCCGGGCGGAAAAATCATTCAGGGAATGCAGGAAGAAACAGGTGCAACAATCACTATCGAAGAAATCGACAACGTGGGTCGCATCGAGATCTCAGGAACTAACAAGAAATCGATTGATGACGCAATCCGCTTGATTAAAGGTATCGTTGCTGTTCCCGAAGTAGGTGAGGTATACAAAGGTAAAGTTCGCTCTATCATGCCTTACGGTGCATTTGTTGAATTCCTTCCGGGAAAAGACGGTTTACTCCATATCTCTGAGATTGACTGGAAACGTCTTGAGACTGTAGAAGAAGCCGGCATTAAAGAGGGTGACGAGATCGAAGTGAAATTGATCGATATTGACCCGAAGACAGGTAAATTCAAACTTTCAAGAAAAGTTTTATTGCCACGTCCGGAAAAGAAATAAATAACACTAGTCTTTACTGACAGAGTGATAACCTGGCTATTATTAATAGTCAGGTTATTTTTTTATGGACAATCAGTATAAAAGTCATTCTTTCATTTTGATATTACGAAAAGTTTATGTTGCTTTGTCATAAGAAAATCCAATTAACCTTTAAAATCTATTCATGCCAAGCAACAACAGCCTTCACACCATGGACTTATTCAGCCAGTTCTTTCAAGAAAACCAGAAGAAGTTTCTGTCGTTTGCTTATTCATACACCCGAAATAAAGCCGCAGCCGAAGATATTCTGATGGAAGCAATGGTCAGCCTGTGGGAGAATCGCGAAAAATGGGAAAAAGATTCCAACCTGCATGCATTGCTGCTTACTATCATCAAAAACAAATCACTCAATTATCTTGAACACGAACAAGTGCGTATGAAAGCTGAAGAGGCGATCAATACACATAAGCAACGTGAACTCGATCTCCGTATCTCCACCTTGGAAGCATGCGAACCTGCGACAATTTTCGATACTGAGATACAACGCATCGTATATAAAACACTTGAACAGCTGCCGGAACAAAGCCGCCACATTTTCATATTAAGCCGTTATCACAATACTCCCAATAAGAAGATAGCCGAACAACTCGGCATTTCTATCAAAAGTGTAGAATTTCATATCACCAAAACATTGAAACTGTTGCGTCTCGAACTCAAAGATTATCTTATATCCCTACTTTTTTAAAAAAAACTTCATTTTCTTTTAGGGTTGTCCCAGGGTATCCTGTTATATATACAGAAGGAGGAAATAAAGCCTCTGACAATACATAAACTAAAAACATTTTATGGAACAGGAACTGCTATACAAGTATTTTAAAGGAACCACTTCTGAAGAAGAAGAAAGGCTGATTCTGGATTGGGTGGATGCCTCCCCCGAGAATCGGAAAGCATTTCAAAAAGAACGCATGCTATATGACATAGCCTTATTCACAGACGAAAAACAGATGAACCGGAAAGATAGAAAAGCCCGGATCATCCCTATGCTGAGGTGGAGTGCACGTATTGCCGCCGTAGTCATTGTAGCCATCAGTTTCGGATTCTTGTTTAAGAACTATCAGTATGAAAAATCAGCCTGCCAACAAACCATAACAGTACCTGCCGGACAACGTGCACAAATCACACTGGCGGATGGAACCAAAGTATGGTTGAACTCCAAATCGACCTTAACCTATGCATCCAACTTCGGTCGTAAAGAAAGAAATGTAGAGCTGGATGGAGAAGCCTATTTTGAAGTAGCCAAGAATAAAAAAATACCATTCTTCGTCAATACGGAGATTAATCGGGTGAAAGTGGTAGGAACCCATTTCAACGTCTGCGCCTACAAAGGCAGCAACGAATTTGAAACGACTTTAATTGAGGGAATTGTCGACATCTATCCGATAGGGAGTGATCAGGTAATTACCCGGTTGACAAAAGACGAATTTTTCGGATCGTACAATGGAAAATATAAAAAGACCACTTTGCCTTCGTACGAATATCTGAGATGGAAAGAGGGATTATACTGTTTTGATGATGCACCCTTTAACAGCCTGCTCAACAAACTGGAAAAATATTATAATGTGAACATCAGCGTGAGAAACCTGAACATACTCAACTACCGTTGTACCGGTAAGTTTAAAGAACAGGATGGCATAGAACATATCCTGAAAGTTATTCAGAAAGATCATAAGTTCACCTATAGTATCAACGAAGAGAAAGACAGCATCATCATTGAATAGAAATAAGGAAAGAGCTCAATATAAACCTTAAATTAGTACGAACCATTAAAAACCAGATACGCATGAAAAAATAGAAAAGAAAGTCCATTATTCTCAAAAAAAGAGAATCGGAAAGTACCCCCATACTTTCCGATTCGAAACAGTCAAAAATCGACCTTAATCAATTTATTAACTTAACACGTTACAAAGATATGAGAAAAATTTCTTTGCCGAGGCATTTATGCCCAAAAAATTTTGTTTCAAAACAAATATTGTTAGCCATGAAGATCACTTTATTCCTTCTCTTTTTCGTAGCATTCCAAGCTTACAGTGAGAATGGATACTCTCAAAGCACTAAAATAAGCATACCGCGTTCTAGTCTGAAAGTAAGCGAATTACTATCAAAAATAGAATCTCAGACAGAGTACCTGTTCGTCTACAATAAAAAAAACGTAGACACCAGACGCTGGGTAAACGTGCAAGCCGATAACAAAGCTGTATCCGAAGTTCTCGACCAAGCATTCAAAGGTACCAACATTAAATATGTGATGGAAGGTAACAACATTGTTCTGACCAGAAACAATGATAATGCCATAACTGCACAACAGGACAGAGTAACCGTAAAAGGAGTTGTTACTGATCAGAATGGTGACCCCATCATAGGTGCCAATGTACTCGAGAAAGGTACTACCAATGGCTGTATCACCGATATGGAGGGTAATTTCACCCTCAATGTACCCAGTAACGCCACTCTTGCAATCACCTATATCGGTTATCAGCCACAAAATATCCAGGTGAACGGACGGCAGAGTTTCAACGTTAAACTGCAAGAGGAAGCCATGGCACTGGAACAGGTAGTGGTAACCGCTATGGGTATCAAGAAGAAAGAAGCTTCCTTGACTTACTCAACCCAACAAGTGGGCGGTGACGAATTGACCCGTGCCAAAGATCCGAATATGATTAATGCCCTTGCCGGTAAAACAGCAGGTGTACAAATCACTAAAAGTTCATCCGGACTGGGTGGTTCGGCCAAAGTTTCCATTCGCGGTAGCCGTTCGATCAGTGGAAACAACCAGCCTCTGTATGTTATCGACGGTGTACCGATGCTGAACAGTAGCAATGAACAAGCTTCCACAGCTATTGGTGGTACAGCCGACGCAGGTAACCGTGATGGCGGTGACGGTATCTCAAACTTAAACCCGGACGATATTGAAAGTATGAGTATCCTGAAAGGAGCCTCTGCAGCAGCTCTCTATGGCTCACAGGCTGCCAACGGTGTGATCTTAATTACCACAAAGAAAGGCAAAGCCGGTATTCAAAAAATCACTTTCTCTTCTAATCTGACTGTAGACCACGCCATTTGTTTGCCCGAATTCCAGAACAATTACGCCATGGACCCTGAAGCCAAAAACAGTTGGGGAAAGAATCAAACACTGAAAGATTATAATAACGCCGATAATTTCTTTCAGAATGGTGTAACAGCCATCAACTCCGTATCTTTTATGAACGGCAGCGAAAAGATGCAAACTTACTTCTCTTATGCCAATACTACAGCCAAAGGTATCGTTGAGAAAAATAAGATGCAAAAACACAACCTCAACTTCCGCGAAACGGCTAACTTCTTTAATGATTACCTGAAGCTGGATGCCAACGTGAACCTGATGACACAAACTATCAAAAACCGTCCCACCTCCGGTGGCTATTATATGAATCCGTTGGTAGGTCTCTACGGTTTCCCGAGAGGTGAAGATTTATCCGAATACAAGAATAATTTCGAAGTCTTCGATCCTGCCCGTAACATGAACGTACAGAATTGGTATACTTCTTATCAGGACATGGAACAAAATCCCTACTGGATTACCAACCGCATCAACAGTAATGATAAACGCACACGCGCGATCGCTTCACTAACAGCCAATGTAAAAATTACCGACTGGCTGAATATCCAGGCACGCGGTACAGCCGACTACACACACGACCAGTATCAACAGCGCATGTATGCCTCTACCGCTCCTGCCTTAGCGGGGCAAAACGGACGTTACATCGACCTGAATCATACTGAAACATTGTATTACGGCGACGTCATGGCTATGGTAAACAAAAAATGGAATGACTTTTCATTGAACGGAGCCATCGGCGGCAGTATCAACAGTACAAACGTAAACTCCCTGAGACTGGATTCTAAAACAGCTTCCCTGTACTATCCGAATGTATTTACGGTAGCCAACATTAAAATGACACAGGCTGCCTACATCGATGAACAAATGAATCAGAAGCGAGTGTTGCAGTCTTTGTTCGGAACCGCTCAGTTGGGTTGGAAAGAGAGTCTGTACCTGGATGTTACCGCACGTAACGATTGGTCGTCGACACTGGCCTATACCAAACACAGCAGTTTCTTCTATCCCTCGGTAGGTCTGTCATGGGTACTGAACAATACAGTGAAACTTCCCGAATGGATTTCTTTCGGTAAGATCAGAGGCTCTTGGTCTAAAGTTGGCAATGACCTTCCATTGTTCATCAGCAACACGATCCCGGGCAGCAATGATATCATCGGAGCAGGTGGTGCCATCGTGACTTACTCCAAAGCCCCCTTCAACGATCTGAAACCGGAAATGAGTACTTCTTATGAAATAGGTACCGAATGGAGATTCTTCAATTACCGGCTCGATTTCGATATTACTTATTACCGCACCAATACCAAAAATCAGTTATTCACATTGCCTTCATCGGCAGGTGCCGACTATAAATACTACATGGTAAATGCCGGTAATATACAAAACGAAGGTGTTGAAATCACTCTTGGAGCTACTCCGGTAATGAATGATGCTTTCCGTTGGAAAACCCAATTCAACTTCTCCACCAACAAAAACAAGATTATCAAGCTTCATCCGGATCTCAAGACATTCGTTTATGGTGACGAAAGCTTCTCTTCTTCTTACTCCATGCGTCTGGTAGAAGGAGGTTCATTCGGTGACATTTACGGTAAAGCATTCGAACGTGACGAAAATGGCAGAGTGGCATTTACTACAGATAAAGACGGAGACAAGATCCCGAACGTTATCGGTGGCGGCAATACAGAAAAAGTAGGCAACTGTAATCCGGACTTTATGTTAGGATGGAGCAATACATTCACTTACAAAGGGTTCTCACTCTACTTCTTGATCGACGGACGTTTTGGCGGCGATGTACTCTCACAGACTCAGGCCGAACTCGACCAAAGAGGTGTCAGCCTGAACAGCGGTAAAGCCCGAGATGCAGGATATATCAATATTGACGGAACACAAGTGAAGCCGAGAAAATTCTACACCGCAGTCAGTGGACGTGACGGATGTACGGAGTACTATATGTACGACGCTACCAATATTCGCCTCCGCGAACTCTCTTTGGGCTACTCACTCCCTCAAAGCTGGTTGGCTAAAGCCGGCGGTGCATTTAAAGATGTCCAGTTGTCATTTGTAGCCCGCAACCTGTTCTTCATCTCAAAGAAAGCTCCGTTCGATCCGGATGCCGTTCTTTCGACAGGTAACGATAATCAGGGTATTGACGTATTCGGCATGCCGACTACCCGTAGCTTAGGTTTCAATATTAAGTTCACATTCTAAAAGAGATTCATCATGAAAAACAATATCAAATATATAGCAGGCATACTCTTAGGAGGATTGATCGGATTTTCAGCTTGTACTGATTCTTTTGAGTCGTTCAACACCAACGAAGCAGGATTCGATAATGATAGTAAAAAACAGGATTTCAATTATTATGGCATCCCTTTGGGAATCATTCAGCAAGGAATCTACTTCAACTACGACTGGGGAAGCGGCAAGAACTGGCCTTTTCAGACCATGCAAAACCTGGGGGCAGATCTATTCTCGGGATATGTGCATGACTTCAATCCCTTCAACGAAGGAAAGAACAACAGCACTTACTACATGATGGACGGCTGGAACGGTTCTACATGGGATAACACCTATGGATACATTATGCCGGAAGTACAGAAATCAGAGACTATTAATGAAAAAGACAATATAGGATTCTACGGTATTACCAAGATACTGAAAGTGGAATTAATGCACCGTTTATCCGACCTGTATGGACCGATCGTCTATACTCAGTTCGGATCAAAAACGGGTTCTACACCCGATACGCAACAAGAAGCATACAAAGCTTTCTTCAATGACCTGGATACAGGTATTGCCAAGATACGTGAATATCAGAAAGCCAATCCGGACATTGAGAGTTTTGCAAAATTCGATATCCTGATGCCGCAGGGAAAACGCACATTCAGCGAATGGATACGGTTCGCAAATTCTCTCCGTCTGCGCCTGGCTGTCCGTATTGCCATGGCAGACTCTAAGCTGGCTGTGGCAGAAGCCCAAAAAGCACTTACGGATGAAGAAGGATTGCTGGAAGGCAATGATGAAGTCGTAGCCGTTTCTACCTCTTCAGGTTATACTAATCCTTTCGGAGAAATCAATAAAGCATGGGGCGAAGTGTTTATGAACGCCAACATGGAGTCTCTATTAGTGGGTTACGAAGATCCCCGCATGGAAAAGTATTTTGATAAAGCAACCGGCTCTGATGCAACAAGCCTATCGACTATAAAGGTACTTACAAAGGTATCCGCCAAGGAACAGGCTTTAGTCATAAAAACTACAACGGACATTCAAAAAGTACCATTACCCAACAGACAGACGCCGTACTGATGACTCCTGCCGAAGTATGGTTCCTGCGTGCCGAAGCAGCTCTGCGAGGCTGGAGCAGCGAATCGGTGAAGGATTGCTATGAAAAAGGCGTAAAAGCATCATTTGCACAATGGGGTGCTGCCGGTGCCGAAGCATATCTGGAGAGTGACAGAAAGCCATCCGACTATGTAGACGCTTTCAAAGCAGCCAATAATGTGAAAGCAGTCAACACACTGACCCCAAAATGGGACGATGCCGCCGGCAATGAAGACAAGCTGGGACGCATCATTACACAGAAATGGCTTGCCATGTTCCCTGAAGGAGGAGAAGCTTGGGCAGAACAACGTCGTACAGGCTATCCGAGACTGTTCCCGGTATTGGTCAACCAAAGTGAAGGTACGGTAGATACCAACCTCGGACCACGTCGACTGAACTTCTTCGTAGGTATCAAAACGACCAATCCCGAGCAATATACCCAATTGGTAAATGCATTGGGCGGAATCGACAACTGCGGCACTCGCCTGTGGTGGGACACCGGAAGAAATTTCTGACACACAAAGGTATAAATTTTAATTAGTGGGTTTTCTTCGTATTAGTTGCGGGGAAAAGATTGGGAAGGGGCAAAGTCGAGGGGGACTTTGTCCCCTTTTTTATTAAAAACAGAATCAAAATAGCAAAGAATGAAGAATCCAGATCATGATCTATAACAGATTAACAATAAGCATATTACTCGCCACAAGACGTTTCAAAAGACGTTCGTCTGATGCAACAAAGATAAGATGCTTTTTTTACTTGTGCAAATCTTTTCGCATCGTTTTAATTATCAGTCATTTATCTATTCCCTTTGCATTTTGTACAGAGAGCAAGAATCCTGTTTCAAAAGACGAACGTCTTTTGAAACACAAGAGTCGTTCTATCTATCTAACTTACACAAACTTACCTCAAAATAAAAGCTGTATTCACAGCCTGCCATAGCCGGCCTGTCCATTCTTAATGGGAAGGCCCTGCTGAGTATGATCTATTTTATTCATTTTTAAACATTTGAGTTATGAATACGAAGATAAAACTTCTGTATGTAGGCTTTCGTGCGTTAAGCACATGCTGTCTGTACGCGGCTTTTTTAATGATAACATCGTGTGGCGACAATGTTGTGAACCCCGACAGCCCGGAACCGGACGGGGAAGATATGATTCCTGTTACAGTCAGCCGGGTTGAGGATGGCAGCTATATGGAAAGCCATGTTGATACTCCCGACACAACCGGGGGAAGAACGCTTGTGGACGAATGGGTGCCGGTGAAAGAGCCACCCGCCAGCAAGGCCATACCGGCTGCCGTGCCTTACGAGGGGCCTTCAGCGGTACGGATGACGCTCCGCGAAGAGCCACAAGTCACTACCCGTGCCGCTACATTGGGTAACGGCATTTATTTCCGGTTGATCGCTTTCCGTAAAGTAGGCAGCAATTACGTGTTCCAGTCGGCTGCGGATTTTACGACGAACGGGGCTTCCGCTCCCACACTCAGGCTAGGAAATCTGCTCACCAGAGCGGGAACCGTCCGTGTGATCGGATACTCGTTCAATAGTACGGCAGCGATGGGAACGATCCCTTCATCCTATACTTATAACAGTACTTCCGTCACTATCCCGAATATGAACAGTGACTTTATGGTCTATGACTCGGGGGACATAGCGAATGTGAGCACAATCAGCCACAACCTGTCGGTTAGTTTCACGCAAAAACTCTGCAAGCTGACGGTTAAACTCTCCTTGTCGCAGTTTGTAAGCAACACGTTCACCAACTGTACGGGCGTATACGTTTCTCAGGGCGGCAATGCGTCCGCCTGGACGATAGGCCCCTCTACAAATAATGTAAGTGCCAATACCGGAAATACGTCCACATTCAATATAGCCGATAATTCGACTGCCACTGTACGATTAGTCCCTTTTTCGGGTTCCCGGGCGATCACGGTGCATATCGGTACGCTGACTCTCAGTAATTCCTTCAACGCAAATAACCGGAATATCACCTCGAGTCAGAATGTCCAGTTGCTGCCGGAACGGAGCTATACCATAACACTACAGATCGGACTTGGGATACAAGTGGCGGCAAGTGACATTAACCTGACACAAAACGGATGTACAGCGAGTGATAAAAATGATTTGGCAAAGCTGAGATGGGGCACGGGAAATCTGAAAAGTACAGGAGCGAGTAATAATTATATATGGGGAACAAATACAGATAGAGGTTATTATTACACATGGTACAGTACCTATACAGGAAACACAAATATTAATAATACAGATCCATGTACAAGACTTAATCCTACAACGTATGGTTCAGGATGGCGAACACCAAGTAAAAATGAATTTGACAAATTAGCCAGATGCACAAATAAAATATTACAAAACAACGGTACATGGTTTATGAATGCAACCAAAGGATTATTTTTACCTGCTGCAGGTTGTCGGCAAGACGGAAAGGGTAGTAATACTTCGCCAACAACAGATTCCGGAACTGATGGCTACTACTGGAGTAGCGATATAGGTAATGGAAATAATACAGGGAAAAGACTATATTTTGGTAAACGTTATAACACCGCAGATGTGGCGGACCATGCCAAAAACAAAGGCGTTGACAGTTCGTTGCGTAAAAGGCACTAAACAATAATATTCACTTTTAAAATAGATAAATCATGAAAACAGAACTCAAAGGCTGGCTTGCGGACAATACCGTAACCACCGACAACAAAGAAGACAAAATCCTGGTATTGGAGAGCGCCGGAAACCTGACACTATCCGATGTACTGGATGAAATGAAGAAAGAAGATACCGGCTTGCGGGCAGAGACTTTAAAGCATGCCGTCGATCTTTTTCAGCGTACAGTATCGGAATTGGTACTGAACGGATACTCTGTCAATACGGGGTTATTCCGTGCTGTACCACAGTTTCGCGGTGTAATAGACGGTGGAGTATGGAATCCTGAGAGAAATTCTATCTATGTTTCCTTCAATCAGGATAAGGATTTACGTGAAGCTATCGCACGAACCGGCGTGAAAATTCTGGGAGCCAAAGGCGATTCAGCCTATTTTATCGGTGGTGAAGACGCCGCCACCCGTGCTACGGACGGTAGTGCAACTGCAGGACGTAACTATCGCTTACAAGGCAAGAACATCAAAGTAGCAGGTACAGATCCTGCCGTAGGTATCGTCTTGATTGATGAAAAAGGCACGGAAACAAAACTGCCGATGGATATGATAGCAGTAAACAACCCTTCGGAAGTACTGGTACTCTTACCGGCAGACCTGACAGACGGAATATACAAACTGCGACTGACCACACAATATACCAGTGGCAACCGGCAACTGAAGACACCACATGTCATCAGCCAAACCATCGTAATAGGCAATACAACCGAGGGCGACGGAGATATTGTGGACGACCCGACAGCATAAATCATACCGCATCGCTTCCCTTATGCAGGGGTGCATCGATATCTTGTGCAGTTCTGCACAAGGTGCCGGTGCGCCCCTACACAATGCGGCAATGCAACCAAGCTCTAAAATTACTGATAAACCTGTACCGGAAGTTCTCCCCTTAAAGCCCCCAAAGCATTCAATGCCAAAGCCTCCATCTCATCTTCTCCCGGATACACGAAAACGGGAGCAAGGAAAGAGATACGTTCCCTTAAACGGGAAATTACATAATCGGAATAGGCAATGCCTCCGGTCAGCAGAATGGCGTCTACCTTTCCACATAAAACAGTAGAGGCAGCACCGATACTTTTGGCCACATTATAGATCATAGCATCGAGCACCAACCGGGCATGGTCATCACCTGCCTCAATGGACTGAATAATGGCAGGAATATCAGTAGTTCCCAAATGGGCGGTAAGCCCGGCACGACCCGAAATTCGTTTCTTCAATTCATCTTTGGTGAATTTCCCGCTGAAACAAAGGTCTATCAGTTGTCCGGCAGGAAGAGTTCCGGCTCTTTCGGGTGAGAAAGGCCCTTCGCCATCCAATGCATTATTGGCATCGACTGCACGCCCATGACGATGGACTGCAACGGAAATGCCTCCTCCCAAATGGCAGACGATCAAATCAAGATCTTCATAACGAGTGCCATGTTCGGCAGCATAACGACGGGCAATAGCTTTCTGATTCAGTGCATGCCAGATAGTGATACGCGGCATCAAAGGCGAACCGGTAATACGGGCAACCTCTTCCAGTTCGTCCACCACACCCGGATCTGCAATAAACGCCCGGCATCCGGGTAAAGCTGCGGCCAATTCATCGGCTATCAAACCTCCCAGATTGCAGGCATGTGTACGCATAGCGTGAAGGGTATCCCGCTTCATGGCTTCGTTAACCTCATAAACTCCACCGGGAATAGGCTTCACCAAGCCTCCGCGTCCAATGACAGCATCGAACCGGAAAGGAATATCGTTTACCTCCAACTCTCGGAGAACAAGCGATTTACGAAATTCGAACTGATCGATCACCCGGGGGAAGGCAGACAACTCTTCCACCGTATGGCGGATGTTGCGTACCAACAAAGGAGTTTCATTTTCATAAACAGCGATCTTTGTTGAAGTGGAACCGGGATTGATAACAAGGAGCCTTTCCCCCCGTCCATTCTTCACAGAAGACGGAGTAGAGTTTATATTCAGTTTATCCATATTCTTAGTTTAATTATGATCATCATTCGGAGCATCTTCCTCTCTCTGCCGACCGGGTAGAAGCTGTCAGACACGCCATCGCAATACTATAATACTTGGAAAGTCCGGAATCACTGCGTGACGGTAACACCACCGGGCAAATGGGGCCTTGCAGCAACCCTGCCATATCGGCTTTGGCAAACAACGAAACAGATTTATAGAAAGCATTGCCCGACTCGATATTGGGGAATATCAATACATCGGCCTGTCCGTTGATGGGCGATACAATTCCTTTAATATCCCCGCTGGCCTGCTCGCAAGAGGTGCGTACATCCAACGGACCATCGATAATCACATTACCAAACTCTCCGGCTTCGGCCAACTCCACAATATTAACATAATCGAGCGAATGGGGAAACTTGGCACTTACCTTCTCCGTACAATGGATCAAAGAGATACGGGGTTGTTCTATCCCAAACCGCCGGCAAGTACAGATGGCATACCATATCATCTCAATGCGTTGTTGCAAAGTGGGACGAGGAATAACAGCGGCATCTGAGAAGAACAATAATTTATCATACGTCGGAATCTGCATTACGGCCAAATGAGTCAGAATCTTCCCCTTAGGCAGCAAGCCTTTCTCCTTGTCGAGAATGGCATGAAGCAAATTGTCAGTATTGATAATACCTTTCATCAGAATATCGGCTCCCCCTTCCCGAACAATACGAACAGCTTCACGCGCTGCCTCATCGGGATCTTCAATGTGGAGGGTCTTCACATATTCCGGGTACTTCTGCAGACTGGGATACTTTTGCAGGATGGCCGAGTCACCAATCATCAGGAATTCCGCAATCTCTTCGTCGAGTGCACGGGCAATGGCATATTCTGTATTCGGATCGTTGGCACAGACAACGGCAATCCGTTTCCGTCGGTTTAAGGTTTTGAGATGGGCTGTCAGTTGGTCAAAGTTTCTAATAGGTTCCATAACGTTAGATTTTTAGCAAATATCAGAAAAAGGATCGAGAAGTACATCATGGAATACTGAAAAAATAGACAAACCGAGTAACATTTTGATATAATACAACGCTTTCATTTCTACGGATGCAGGTAATTTCGTTTTTTAATGTAAATTTGTGTCCTGTTAAACTCCTATAATCAAACAGAACCATGAAAACAAAAACATTTCTCGCTCTTTTCTGCCTGTTGTGTATCAGTTCAGGCTTTTCATCGTGCCAACGTCATTCATCCGACCAGTGGAAATTGGTTTGGGAAGATAATTTCGACCAAAAAACAGGCTTTGATCCACAGGTCTGGAGTAAAATACCACGTGGCAAATCAGACTGGAATAACTATATGACCGACTTCGATTCCTGTTTCGACATGCGTGACGGCAATATGGTGCTGCGAGGCATCATCAATCACAGCCAGCCCAATGATACAGCACCCTATCTGACCGGAGGAATCTACACCAAAGGGAAAAAAGCATTCAGCAACGGACGCCTCGAAATACGCGCCAAACTGAACGGTGCACGTGGTGAGTGGCCAGCCATCTGGATGCTCCCGATAGATGCTCCCTGGCCGATGGGTGGAGAAATCGATATCATGGAACGTCTGAATCACGATACAATCGCTTATCAGACTATACATACCAATTATACGCACAATCTGGGTATCAAAGACAATCCGTTATCACACTCCGTAGGTGCGATCAATCCCGACGACTACAATGTATATTCAGTAGAAATGTATCCGGACAGCATTGCATTCTATATCAATGACACACATACTTTCACCTATCCCCGCATCGAAACAGACAAAGAAGGGCAGTTTCCTTTCGACCAGCCTTTCTATCTACTGATCGACATGCAGTTGGGTGGCTCGTGGGTAGGGGCTGTAGACCCGAAAGAACTTCCGGTGGAGATGTATGTAGATTGGGTAAGATTCTATCAGAAAGAGAAATAGAACCTTTTTACCCTACAAGCGTTAAAGACAAATCAGATATCAGCTTATTAAATCACTTTATTAAATGAACTTACAATTTCCCCCATTTCTGCACGAAGGCGATAAAGTAGCCATCGTATCGCCTTCAAGCAAAATAGACAGTATATTCCTGAAAGGTGCCAAGACGCGTCTCAGCTCCTGGGGACTTACTCCTGTCATGGGAGATCATGTCCGAAGTTCATGGGGCTCGTATGCCGGTGCCACCCATCAGCGCCTCAAAGATTTTCAGGCAGCCATGGACGATGAAGAAATTAAGGCCATTTTGTGCAGCCGTGGTGGTTACGGAGCGGTTCACTTGCTGGATAAGCTGGACTTCACACGCTTTCGTAACCACCCGAAATGGCTGATCGGGTTCAGTGACATCACTGCGCTCCACAACTTATTTCAATACAATGGTTTTGCCTCACTCCATGCTCCCATGGCACGCCATCTCGCTGTAACAGGAGAGGAGGATCCATGTTCATTATATCTCCGCGACATTCTTTTCGGTAAACTGCCCGGATATAAATGCCACCGCCATAAGTTGAATCATCTGGGACAGGCCAAAGGCATCCTGCGAGGCGGCAACATGGCTGTGTTCCACGGTCTCCGCGGAACACCATACGATATTCCTCCCGAAGGTACGATCCTCTTCATCGAGGATGTGGGCGAACGTCCTTATGCCATCGAACGCATGATGTATAACCTGAAATTGGGAGGCGTACTTGAAAAGTTATCCGGACTTATCATCGGACAATTTACCGAATACAAAGAAGACTATTCACTGAAAAAGGACCTTTACAGCACACTGGATGCCTTGGTGAAGGAGTATGACTTCCCCATATGTTATGACTTTCCGGTGGGACATGTGACAGAGAACCTACCACTAATCAACGGTGCGGAAGTGGAGTTCGTATCCGGAAAGAAAGGAGTGGAATTGTTAATAAACCCTCCTATCTGACTCACCCTACAGTGAAAATCATTAATTTTGAGGCTTTAAACTCCAAAAGCATAATTATGAAAAGAAACTCTATGTTCATACTGTCAGCTTTCATCCTGTTTTCTGCTTTCTCCTGCGGAACAAACGGCAGCAAGACCACTTCGACCGACATCACCGAGAAAAAGGTAATTGTCCAAGTGCCCCAATTTGACGCAGACAGTGCTTACAAGTACATACAGGCGCAAGTCGACTTCGGACCGCGCACACCAAATTCTAAAGGTCATGTTGCCTGTGGAGACTACCTGGCCGCCAAACTGGCCGAACATGGAGCCAAAGTGATCAGCCAAAACGCTGAATTACCCGCATACGACGGTACACTGCTGAAAGCACGCAACATCATAGGATCTTTTAAGCCCGAAAGCAAAAAACGCATCGCACTCTTTGCGCATTGGGATACCCGTCCATGGGCCGACAATGATCCGAATGAAAAGAATCATCACACACCGATACTGGGCGCCAATGATGGAGCAAGCGGAGTGGGTGTATTACTCGAAATTGCCCGCCAGATCAATCAACAGCAACCGGAACTGGGAATCGACATCATCTTTCTGGATGCGGAAGATTACGGAGCACCTCAGTTTTATACAGGCGAACATCGGGAAGACCAGTGGTGTCTCGGCGCACAATATTGGGCACGAACCCCGCACGTAGATGGCTATAATGCCCGCTTCGGAATTTTACTCGATATGGTGGGCGGCAAAGATGCTACTTTCTTTAAAGAAGTATATTCCGAGAAATATGCCAAAGGTATCAACAAGAAGGTATGGAAAAAGGCTAACGACGCCGGATACGGACGTTACTTTATTAACGAAGTAGGCGGTCAGATCACTGACGATCATCTGTTTATCAATCGCTTGGCAGGTATCCCGACTATCGACATCATTCCAAACGACGAAAATTGTGAACTGTCCAGCTTCGGACCGACCTGGCACACCGTGAATGACAATATGGATGCCATCGACCGCTCTACACTCAAAGCTGTGGGACAAACGGTACTGGAAGTTATTTATAACGAGAAATAATTATTTATCATGTCAATCAACGAATTACAAGACGAAGTCGTTGCTGAATTCAGCGACTTTGATGACTGGATGGATCGCTACCAGTTACTTATCGACTTAGGAAACGAGCAGGAACCGCTCGACGAGAAATATAAAACGGAACAGAATCTGATTGAAGGTTGCCAAAGCCGTGTATGGCTTCAGGCAGACGAAGTAGACGGGAAAATTATCTTTAAAGCAGAAAGCGATGCACTGATCGTGAAAGGCATCATAGCACTGTTGATTAAAGTCGTATCGGGACATACACCCGACGAGATTCTTAATTCGGAACTCTACTTTATCGACAAAATCGGTCTGAAGGACCACCTATCCCCCACACGTAGCAACGGATTGTTGTCGATGGTGAAACAAATGCGGATGTATGCACTCGCATTCAAAGCCAAAGAGGCCAAAGGCTAAATCTCCAGATAAGGATGTGTCAGGACTCGTACTCACCACAGATCACACCGATTTACACAGATAGATATTACTGGTTATCAGCAGATTAAAATCATCCTGTGTTAATATCTGCGTAATCTGTGGTGAATTATGACGTACCTCCATCTTCTTCATCCACCTGATACTCCAGAATATCCCCCGGCTGGCAATCTAGCACTCTACAGATCGCCTCAAGGGTAGAGAAACGAATCGCTTTGGCCTTTCCCGTTTTCAGGATAGAAAGGTTGGCAGGCGTAATGTCAATCTTCTCTGCCAACTCCCCCAAAGATATTTTTCTTCGGGCCATCATTATGTCAAGGTTTACTATTATAGCCATAATTCTATTAATTTTTCAATATTCGGATTCAGATAGTAAGATCTTGTTCTTCTTTCATCTTCAACCCGATGGCGAATACCTCGCCTACAATTAGTGAAACCAGTCCCAGAATGACCAGCATCACAGAATCTATGCTTGTCTCCATAGAATATCCGGACAACGAGAAGACTGAAGACAACTCATAATCATTCATCAGGGCCGGCACTGCCTCACTAATAAAGTTCAGCAACAAGGCGACTCCCAACCATCGCAACCGACGGACATTCTTCCAATTAAAAATATCCGATTTATTGATAGCTACAATCAGCTGAATAAAAAGCACTGTTGACGCAATGATGGCAAAAACAGCCAGAAGCCCGGAAATCACCTGGGCAACCATCATCCAGGTACTCCTGTCGACTTTTACATTCGTAACCATCTGTGTATAGGCAACGGGGACATAAGAGCCGGTCTTTTCATTATAGACAGAATCTTTAAAGGACGAAAAATCCTTGGGCATCAGTGTGGCAATCCGAAAGTTGATAGCCTGCTCTACACTTTGATTACCGGAATGACTTATCTTCATCCCTTCGGAAAAGCCATGACCGAAATCACGCCCCATATTAAACACCGAATAACAGAATACCAGAAAAACCAGTAAACATAGTATGTTCAATCTTCTTTTCATATTATGACTTATTATTCAATCTTTATCGTTTATTTTCATTCATCTTTCCGCCACGTTCCCGGAACCGTAACCTGCTTTATCCGAAGAAAACAGCCTACGAACACCATAGCCGCCACTGCTATCAATAGATAATAGGGAGTCGTACCCGTCACATCCCTGATTGTATCTGCATCGGGATAGGTCAGACTCAGCATGACAGAAATACTGTTGTTCACAATGTGTATCAGGATACAAGGAATCAGACTTCGTGTCCGATAATAAACCCATGCCAGCAAAAGGCCTCCAAAGAAGGCTGCAACTATCTGAGCCGGATTCAAATGAAATACTCCGAAAAGCAGTGCCGAAAGGAAGATGGCTTTCCGGGGAGAATAGCGTTCAAGCAATGCCTTAGTGGCACCACCACGGAACAGAAGTTCCTCAAGAATCGGCCCCAACAAAGTAATGGCCACAATGCCTAACCAACCGGACTGGAGAGCGTCGAACTGCTGTTCCAGAATATCAGGTACCCAAGATAAGACGGCAGTCAACAGATCCATCAGGACAGTCATCGACAAGCCTATCAGAAACGTTATGATCAGAAATGGAAATGAAATGAATGACCAACTTGTCTTGTCTTTGGGTATATAGTGTGCTTTCCATAAATAAAAAAACATCACTGCCATGGAAAGCAGCATCGAAGGAGCCAATGTCAACTCCGAAACCCGGGTGGCATCTACGCTCCCACCATTCATACGGGCAATGATAGTAAAAGGAATACCGATCAGCCCACCGCAAATAAGCTGGATTCCCAGATAAATCAGAATTAATTTGATCGCCGTTTTCATTCAGTCTTTTGTTTTAAATATGTACAAAGATAACGGTTTTAATTGACTACCGCTTCGGTAGAAGAGCCATTTGTATGGTGACCATGCAAAACTGAACTACATACAAACAAAGCTAACATGGAGATGGATACTACCAACATCGTAATGCTCATCAATGACTTTCTCATAAAACTTACTTTGAAGATTCGTTATGTTATTCAATAATAATTTATCGTTTTTCGATATGCAAAGATTCATATTAATTTTCACCTAAACAAGTAATTCGATAATTATTTATCGATAAACAATAAATATAGAATGTTTTTCGATATTTGTAGAGGATAAACGCTGATATAAAGAAGCCTCAAAGAACCAGCGTCAGGGAGAGTATATCCATTTGATAGCGTATTACACCTTTAGACGTCACTCTGACACTATTCATCCTAATCTACTGACACGCACTAAAACACAAATCATCAAACAGGAAGAAGAAAATGCATACAAGACGCATATAACATGCAATAAGATGCAACATCGACCGAAGATTTCCAATAAATATGCATGATATCTTTAGAAGAGAGGTCACATACCATTAAAAGAAAGACATCATTGGGTTAAAACAAAAGCTTCATTAGTTCAAAACTTCACCTGCATGAAGCCGGAAGAGAGACAAAAGAGGACATTTACATGCCTGCAATCATTTTTCAGCACGCATAGAATGATCAGGGAGAGAATAACGATTTGCACCTTAAAACAGAATATTCTGCAAATTAAAGAACACAGAACAGGCTCAAAACAGAACAAGAGACATGTATTATCCGCAATCAGGATGACTATCTGAAAAGCCGAATTCACAAAATAAGCTCCTATTTAAGAGCCGGAAGATAACGGGCCGAATATAACTCACTCAGTGGCAAACAAAAAATACAAAATGTCAATTGACATTTTGTATTTTCCCCAAAAGCGCTTCCACATCGGCTGCATCCTGATGAAGCTGCGCTATCAATCCTTCAATCCCATCGAACTTCAGCTCCGGACGGAGATATTTTACAAAAGAGAGCCGGATAAATTTATCGTAAATATCGGAATGAAAATGGAGGATATTCACTTCTATCGAACGTTCGGGGCCATTCCCTATCGTGGGACGAGTACCGATATTGAGCATACCATTATAAGTATGCCCGTCGAACGTGACATGAACTGCATAGACACCATCGGCAGGAACCAACTTATCAGGATCGTCTACACTGAGATTGGCCGTAGGGAATCCGATTTTCCTTCCTACCTGATAACCGCTCACCACCGTACCATCCAGAAAATAGTCGTAACCCAGACAACGTGCAGCCCGATCTACTTCGCCCTGATGCAACATCTTACGAATGACAGAAGAGCTTATATGGAGATCATCACACACACAGGCACGAGCACGAATCACCTCTATTCCCATTTCAGAGCCATAACGGCAATAATCCTCAAAGCCTTCACTACGATTGTGTCCGAAGCGGTGGTCATATCCGATGACAAGTGTCTGCACCCGATAACGGTCTCTCAGGATATCGGACATAAATTCATGGGCAGTCAGATGTGATACTTCACGTGTAAAATCAAGCATAAAGCAATAATCCACGCCCGTTTCTTCAAGCAGCGCCAGTTTCTCTTCCGAAGTGGTCAATAACTCCGGACGATAGTCTGCATTCATCACCTTACGAGGATGAATGGGAAAAGTAATCAGTGCAGAACGCAATCCACGAGCCGCAGCCAACTCTCTGACTTGTTCTATCAGAAAGCGATGCCCCATATGTACTCCATCGAAGAAACCGATGGTGGCAACACATGGTTCGGGTAGAACTCCCGGTATATTACGGATTATCTGCATGCTGTTTCTCCTATTTATTTTAATTCTCGGCAAAAAGCGGCCTCCAGTCTTCACCGGGTTTCACTGTATAGGTAGAGATGCCCAATGCCTGGGCGCCCTGGCAGTTGGCTTCGGAGTCATCTATGAAAAAAGTTTCGCGCGGATCGAGGTTTGCATCATCAAGCACTCCCCGGAAAATCTCTTCAGCGGGCTTTACCATTTTCATTTCATACGAGAGGTACATCTTTTCAAAATAGTCTTCTACACGGAAGCCCCGATACGGAAACGCATGCTCACATGCCCACTTCCAATGTATCTCGTTGGTATTGCTCAGCAGATAGACCACATATTTCTCGCGGAGTTTCAATAACATATCAAGCTTAAAACGTGGGATATCCACCAAGAAACTATTCCAAGCAGCATCAATTTGCTCATCCGTCACCTCCTGGGTTATCTGCCCGCGGATACTATCACGAAACTGGGCTGACGAGATCAACCCTTTCTCATGTTGCATAAAGATTCCCTGCTGAGAATACATGCCTAACAATTCGTCCACCTTCTCTAATCCCAACTTCCGGAAGTTTTCTATACAACGCTGACGGTCGAGATTAATCAATACACCACCAAAATCAAAAATAAGGTTTTTAATTCCTTTTCTTTTCATCTCTATTCTGTTTTTGAAAGCTTATACACGACAGAGCACGCAAAGGAAACGGAGTTTTTATATCCTGTTCATAAAAGACACTTTCTTTGCGTCCACTGTGATAAATAGCTTTCATTTTCATTTCTGAGTTAAACGTTTAACCAAGCGAATCAATTCTCCAATCCACAAGACGAGAGAAGAAGAACCGATGATGATAAGCCATGTTTGCCAGTCGAGCGGTTCTGTACGGAATACAGCTCCACCGAACTGCACTATAAGAAACTGCCCACCCAGGATGGCCAGTACAATCAATTCCATTCCGTACGACTTCGTAAGACCCTTGAATGCTGAATCGGTAGTGCCAAACACACGAGCGTTGAACAGATTCCAAAACTGAAGCATTACAAAGAAGGTGAAAAAAATGGTCAACCGCTGTACCGTCATTCCACCGTCGGCATTTGTAAAGTAGTATATCATCGCCATCAGTACTACCAGAAAGAGTGTACCGACACCGAATATATTATGTTGCATCGCTTTACTAATAATAAAATCAGTACTGCGACGCGGTTTATCGTTCATAACACTCTCACTTGGCGGAATAGAAGCCAAAGCTAAAGCGGCAAATGTATCCATGATGAGATTTACCCATAACATTTGGGTCACAGTCAACGGTAGTTCTGTTCCCACAATAGAACCGAGCAATACGATGAGAAGTGCCACAAAGTTAATGGTCAGCTGAAATACGATGAAACGCTGGATATTCTTATAAAGTGACCGCCCCCACATCACAGCAGTCCCGATACTGTTGAAAGAGTCGTCCAGCAAAGTGATGTCACTGGCCTCTTTGGCAACTGAAGTTCCGGTACCCATCGAAAGCCCTACCTGTGCATGATTGAGCGCCGGCGCATCGTTCGTTCCGTCTCCGGTCACAGCCACAACGGCTCCTTTCTGCTGCAGCAATTGTACCAGACGCTGTTTGTCGGTAGGACGGGCACGCGACATAATTTTCAAGTCCATCACTCTATCCAATGCTTCTTCATCACTCAATTCGGCAAAAGCAACTCCGGTAATGCGATTGTGTTCCGTATCTTCCGGTTTCCACAGCCCGATCTGACGCGCAATCTCAGTTGCGGTGCCCGGAGTATCCCCGGTCACAATCTTGATACCGATACCTGCCGACTGGCATTTAGCTACTGCCGCAGGCACATCGGGACGTATAGGATCGGAAATAGCAACGACTCCAAGGAAATTAAGGTTATTTTCTGAAACAAGTGCCACACAGTCATCCGGTTCGTTATCTTCCACCAAACGGAATGCAAAACCAAGTGTACGCATAGCCATATTCTGATAACCCAGTAATTGTGCTTCGACAGTCGAACGATATTCCACACTATCCACACGACGGCCATCGAGAATCACCTCCTTACATTTGCCAAGCACGATTTCGGGCGCACCTTTTATATATAATACCTTTTTGCCTATCAACGGCGACTTCACCAAAGTAGCCATAAACTTACGTTCAGTCGAGAACGTCAATTGGTCGAGCACCCGTGCTCCTTCTCTGAGTTCAAGATAGTTACGTTTCTGGCTATTCAGCCACAGCAACAAGGCAACTTCCGTAGGATTACCTACTCCTTTCGGCTTCTCACCCTTTCCCGTTTCTTCAAGAAAAGCAGTGGAGTTAGCACTAATCCCTTCCGAAATCAGTCTGCTGATATCGTCATCTGCCAGTTTCCCACCATCTTTCAAACCATAGAAATTGGGCTCGTGCACCTGCATCAGATTTTGTGTCAACGTACCGGTCTTGTCTGTACAAATCACGGTAATCGCCCCCATTGTTTCGCAAGCGTGCATCTTACGCACCAAATTGTTAGTGGCAAGCATACGGCGCATATTCAGTGCCAGGCTGAGTGTCACACTCATAGGCAATCCCTCGGGAACGGCAACCACGATCAGGGTAACCGCCATCATGAAATATTTCAATGTACGCTCCAACACCGGCAACCAGTCATGCCAACCGTTCAGAGCCCCAAAATCGAAATACAGTACAACGTCTTTTATAAAGAAAATAAGGAAAGCAAGTCCGGCTACGGTAAAACCGATCTTACCGATCAGGTTGGCCAATTTGGTCAGCTGGATATTCAATGGTGTAGGCTCCGTAGTTTGTTCCGTACTCTGACGTGCCACTTTCCCAATCTCCGTAGCATCTCCCACACGAAGTACCTTCATCGATCCATGGCCATCGACCACAGTTGTACCGCGCATCACCAGATTGGAAGCATACGTAGCTTCTTCATCAAAATCGGCTTCGATTATTGTTTTATTAATCACCGGTTCCCCGGTCAGGTTCGATTCGTTCACCTGCAAAGAAATAGCTTCTATCAGTTCGCCATCTGCGGGAATCTCTTCACCGGTCTCCAATACCACAATGTCACCTACTACCACATCTTTACGCGGAATCTCCTGAATACGCCCGTTACGAATCACCTTTACTAAAGTCTCTTCATTAACGGCATTCAGTAAATCGAATTTCTTATTGGCATCGTATTCGAAATAGAAACCGATACCGGTTGCCAACAGGATAGCGGCTATAATACCGATCGTTTCGGCATACTCATTCTCGATAACGGAAATGATAAGAGAGAATACAGCTGCAATAAGCAGCACACGTACAACAGGATCTTCAAATTTTTCCAAATAAAGCTTCAGGAGCGAAGGACGCTTAGGAGGCGTCAGTAGGTTGGCACCATATTTCTCCCGGCTTTGGAGAACTTCTTGATCAGTCAGGCCCAAATGAAAATAATCGTCGTTCTTTGCAGTCATGCAGATACATACATTAAATTAGAAGTTGCAAAAGTACAACATAAATCCGGTATAAGATGTTTCTTAAATCTTTTTTAAGGATTCCAGTTTTCCCAACAGTACTTTTGACGAAATGGGCTTCGTCAGGAAATCGGTAAAGCCGCTATGCATGATTTTCTGGCGGTCTTCTTCATACGCAAAAGCAGTAAGAGCAATGATAGGCACTGTAGCCGACATCTGTCGGATAGCCTCCGTAGCCTCGTAGCCATTCACCTCAGGCATACGGATATCCATCAAGATAATGTCCGGTTGGAATTTCAGGAAAAGAGAAATGGCCTCTTCACCATTGTGAGCCCAATGTAATTCGTAACGTGAAGCGAGGATAGCTTCGCAAAGACGATAATTGTCTTCCATATCTTCGGCCACCAGTATGCTCAGTTTTTTATCACTTCCCGCATCGATAACCGGAACCCGTACTGCAGAAGGCAATTCTTCCTGCTCTTTCTCAATGATGACTTTGGGTTTAATATCGGAATGTTCGGGCAATGTAAACCAAAAGGTACTTCCTTTGCCTACCTCAGATTCGGCTCCGATTTCCCCACCCAGCTTATTTACAATCGTCTTACAGATAGAGAGTCCGAGTCCGTTACCGTTTTTATCACTTTGCAAACGCACAAAACGATCGAAAACGCCCTCCAATTTATCCGCCGAAATACCCGAACCGGTATCGCTAACATAAAACCGAAGTCCATTCTCGGAAGACTGATATCCGATACGGATACTGCCCTCTGTGGTAAATTTGATTGCATTAGATACAAAATTGGACACAACCTGAGCAATTCGGTTACGATCCGTATGAACCATACACGAAGGCAGCCCGGGCTCTGTTATAATCTGTACAGGCGAGTTAGAGCCTATCTTCATACGGAACAATTGTTCCAAATCATTCAGTAACAAGTTGATATCGACATCAGAATAAACAAACTCCAATGTACCGGCCTCAATCTTCGACAAATCAAGAATATCATTAACCAGCTGTAATAGCAATTCGCTGTTCGTATGGAGTATCTCCAGGTATTTTTGCTTTTCTTCTTCTGTATTGGCCGCTGCCAGCAGTTCGGAAAAGCCGACGATGGCATTCAGCGGCGTACGGATTTCATGACTCATATTGGCTAGAAAAGCAGACTTGGAACGATCTGCATTTTCCGCTTTTTCCTTCGCTTCAGCCAACGCCTCTTCCGTTTGTTTAATCGAAGTAATGTCATGCACCGTCAGCACCATGCGCTCTTCACTATCCAGAGTCATAAATACTCCCGAGATCATTACGTCGCACTTTACAAATTCATGCTCGTCTATGGCAATATTCAGTGATGATTGCAAATCAGTAAATTCTTTCTTCTGGCGGAAAGCGTTTCCTATTGCTCCCCTCACCGGACATTCCTGGCAAAAAGCATGGGTTCCGCATCCCCCTTTGGCAGACAAGGCATTCCGGCATTGCAACAGATCACCTACACGCTTCTCTTTACCGTCCGGACTGAGATGAGTCAAATCATAATAATTAGTTTTCAGGACTTTGAAATCAGAATCGATTACCAAAACATACGCATGAATATGCGTCAGAATCGCATCAAACAGACAATTTACATTCTCCAGTTTCCGGTCCGATGCAGATTGCATTAACTTACCTTGTCTCTTTTCCCACAGAATAGCTCCTAAAAAAGCCACACATACCAGTGATAATACAATCTGCCACATCATAGTTTATAATTCCTTGATTAATGTTTTGTTGCTACAGACAAAGGTAGTGCTTTATTAATGAAAAAAGAAAAAATAAATGAACAATACGTCCGATACTTTTGTTATATTTGCATAAACTTAAAAAAAGAGACGACATGAAGTACATTTGCACCGTTTGTGATTTCATTTACGATCCGGAGATAGGTGATCCGGAAGGCGGAATCGAACCCGGAACACAGTTTGAAGATATTCCTGATGATTGGGTATGCCCTCTGTGTGGAGTTGGAAAAGAAGATTTCGAACCGTATAATGGCTAAACGATTCATTAACGATGAACGATAAGCGATGAGCACTCTCAATTACACGCTTTATCGTTCATCGTTCATCACTTTTCTCAAGACGCTTTCTTTTCTTTTACGTCACTGCTCGCTTCTACTACATTTACTACATAGTCACCGAGTTTTTCACATTCGGCGATAATATCCATGTAATAAACTCCCATCTGATAATCATATTCTTTATTATTCACATCCAGGATATTCTGATTCTTCAGTTGATTACGATAGTTATTAATTTCATTCTCAATATTGAATGACTTATTAACATCGATACTCTGATGTTCGGGTTTCTCGACCACGACAATCATTTGCGACAGAGCATCATTGGTCAGTTTCATCATGAAATGAATGTGCTCATATTGCTTCTCTGTGAAATCCTGATTGGTCTGACGCTTCCGGCTGATGGTACGTGCCAGGTTATAGCAACTGTCACCAATACTTTCAATCTCGGTTACCTCACGAAGCATGGCACGTATCTGAAGCTTACTTTCCGAGCTCAAACGCCCTTCAGATACCTGATTCAAGTAATTGGCAATCTCCAATTCCATATTATCACTGATATTCTCGTATTTCTCAATCCGGCTGAAAAGTTTATTGAAGTCATCATCCTTTTCAGTATGCAACAGATCTTGTACCATACCAAACATACGATGAATACGCTCGGAAAACAGATGAATCTCCTTACGGGCCTGAAGTATGGATAATTCGGCCGTAGAAAGCATACCTCCGGTAATAAAGCGCAAGCGTGGCTCTTCATCTTCTTCCTTGGGACGAATAATGGCACACACGGTACGCTCAATCAGTTTCACTCCCCAGATCAGCAGACAGACGTTACATATATTAAAAATAGAGTGGAAAGCGGACAACTTATAAGAAATAGCCACCTCTGCACTTCCCGGATGGAAGAAGGTATCGACCACCCAATTGACGAATACCATAAAAGGATGGAAAATAATTAGCACCCAGATCACACCAAAAACATTGAAAACAAAGTGAGCCAAAGCAGCACGTTTTGCTTGTGAATTAGCAGTCAAGGCAGCCAGGTTGGCTGTAATAGTAGTTCCGATATTCTCACCCAAGACCAATGCGGCACCCAATTCCAGGCTGATCCATCCGTTGGCACACATAATTAAAGTAATAGCCATCGTCGCGGCGGAAGCCTGTACGATCATAGTGAGAATAGTACCGATAAATAAAAAGAGCAGAACCGAGAAAAATCCCATATCTGTATAGTTCTGTACAAAAGCCAGCATTTCCGGGTTGGCATTCAGGTCGGGGGCATTTGCTTTGAGGTACGAAAGCCCCATAAAGAGGAAAGAAAAACCAAAGATAAATTCACCGATAGACTTACGGTTACTTTTACCCGAAAAAATAAGAGGAAGGGCAATGGCTAAAAGAGGAAGGGCAAAAGCAGCCATGTCGACTTTAAACCCAAAAATAGAAATGATCCATGCGGTGACTGTCGTACCGATATTAGCACCCATTATCACACTAATGGATTCGGCCAATGTCAGCAGACCGGCATTTACAAAACTGACCACCATCACCGTCGTTGCCGAAGAAGATTGGATAAGGGCGGTGATCAACACACCTGTTAAAACTCCCGTTACCCGGTTTGTAGTCATTGCTGTCAGAATTCCTCGCAATCTGTCACCTGCGACTTTCTGTAAGCCCTCGCTCATGATCTTCATTCCATAAAGAAAAAGTCCTAACGAGCCAATGAGCTTTAAAAAATCATAAAAAGAATATTCCATCTATAATTATTTTAGTGGTTGTTTGTCTTCTTAGCAATTATGTGATATATTTATCCGTACTATTCACCCCAAAATGACGTGAAATGAAACAGATGTTACAAATATATTGCAAAAATAATAATATTTCTAAAGAATTCCCTATTGGGAGCTCACTTTTGGATATTTATTACGGCTTTAATCTTAATTTTCCTTATCAGGTAGTCAGTGCTAAAGTAAATAATCGCTCTGAAGGACTCAATTTTCGTGTATATAACAATAAAGATGTAGAGTTTCTAGATGTAAGAGATTCTTCGGGAATGCGTACGTATGTGCGTTCTCTCTGCTTTGTGCTCTACAAAGCTGTCAGCGAACTCTTTCCGAATGGCAAACTTTTTGTGGAGCACCCGGTATCCAAAGGATACTTCTGCAATTTGCGGATCGGGCGCCCCGTCACACTTGAAGACGTGTCACAAATAAAGAAACGTATGCAGGAAATTATAGCGGAAGACATTACCTATCACCGCATTGAGTGTCATACAACTGAAGCCGTACGTGTATTCAGTGAACGGGGCATGAATGACAAGGTAAAATTACTCGAATCTTCCGGTTCTATCTATACCTATTATTATACTTTGGGAGGTACTGCCGACTATTATTACGGTAATCTGCTCCCAAGTACAGGATTTATCCACTTATTCGACCTCGTTAAATACTACGACGGACTGTTGCTGCGTATTCCTAACAAAGAAAACCCATCTGTACTGGAAGATGTGGTAAAACAGGAGAAAATGCTCGATGTTTTCAAAGAGCACCTGCGATGGAACTACATCATGGGATTGAACAATGTAGGAGATTTCAATATTGCTTGTGAAGAGGGACATGCCACGGACCTGATCAATGTGGCAGAAGCTCTGCAAGAGAAGAAAATAGCACAAATAGCCGATAGCATTTTCCACCGCGGAGAAAACGGGACTCGTGTAAAACTGGTGTTGATTTCCGGACCGTCATCATCCGGGAAAACAACTTTTAGTAAGCGACTCTCCATCCAGTTAATGACCAACGGCCTGAAACCATATCCCATCTCACTGGACAATTATTTTGTAGACCGTGAAGACACTCCATTGGATGAAAACGGCAATTATGACTATGAATCCCTTTATGCCCTCGACCTGGAGTTATTCAATACACAACTACAGGCTTTGTTGCGTGGCGAGGAAGTAGAACTGCCCCGCTATAACTTTATGTTGGGAAAAAAAGAATATAAAGGTGATAAATTGCGGATCGACGAACATACGGTATTGATTCTTGAGGGAATACACGCCCTTAATCCGGAACTGACTCCGCAAATCCCGGCAGCAAATAAGTTCAAAATATACGTCTCTGCCTTGACAACCATCTCGCTGGACGATCATAACTGGATCCCAACGACGGACAACCGACTTTTGCGCCGTATTATCCGGGACTTCAACTATCGCGGCTATTCTGCCCAAGAGACTATCTCACGCTGGCCCAGCGTACGCGCCGGAGAAGATAAATGGATTTTCCCTTATCAGGAGAATGCCGATGTGATGTTCAACTCCGCCCTTTTATTTGAATTTGCCGTGCTCCGCTGTCATGCCGAGCCCATTCTTACCAGCGTGCCACGTAACTGTCCGGAATATGCTGAAGCATACCGGTTGCTGAAGTTTATCAAATATTTCACTCCTGTACAGGATAAGGAGATTCCTCCAACCTCACTTTTGAGAGAATTCCTGGGAGGAAGCAGTTTTAAATATTAGATAGAGCCATATTCCAAATCATTATCAGACATAGACTTTACAAATACCGGCTTCGGAGAGAGCCTTATTTGTAGAATCTATGCCTGAATTATCAAATTTTATCCACCTTTCAACCAACCGGTAATGCCCGCCATTCCTCTTTGAAGAAGAATCAAAGAAGAAATGAAAAATAAGAGGGGGAAATGAGAGGTTTCTACAAAGATTTTTTAACTTTGTCACTGTTTAAAACCAAATCGCATGAAAATATCGACTTTAATCCTGACCATCCTCGTTTGTTTTAGCACAATCGTCGATGCACAAGGCACACAAAACAGAGCAAATGAACTGATGAAACAAGCGCAGAGTAGTCTGGAACAAAAAGAATACACTAAGGCGCGTTATCTTTTCATCCAGGCCTATGGCGCTTTCGCAACGCAGGAAAATTATCCGAAAGCCGTGGAATGCGGAATTCAGGGAGCAGCTCTGTACCATCGTGAAAATTATTACAAAGAGGCATTCGACCTCTGTAGAGGAATGGATCAGCTAGTCTGGGCCGGTGAACAAAAACAGCAGAAACAATTTTACCCGCTACGTTTCCAAATCACCAAAGAGAGACTGCAGATGTACATCGGACTAAAGAATGCGGCGCAGGCTAAAATTCAATTGGATAAGTTGGCAGAAACCGTAGGCCTGGCCAAGAACGATTCATTAAGCGAGAACCTACTATACACACAGGCAAGTTATTACTACACATTCGGGCAAAACACTCAGGGAGACGCGTGCTTTCAGAAATTAATCAACCAATATAAAGCTCAAAAGAATTACGATAAGGTCAACGAATGCTATAAAAAACTGATTGCCATCGGACGTAAATCTAACAATGCCTCACTGGTGGCCCGCACTTACGAGAACTTCATCGTCTGGACCGATTCGGTAAAAGCAATGACGGCACAAGACGAACTGAACGTACTGAAACGCAAGTATGACGAAAGCCAGCAGATCATTCAGGAGAAAGAAGACACACTTTCGGGCAAACAGTATATGATCGTCGGGCTGTGCACACTGGTAGTAATCCTGATTGCCGGTCTGATATTTGTGGCCATCGTACTGCTTCGTTTCATTGCCGGTAACCGGAAACTGAAAAAGAGCGTACAGATAGCCAATGAACACAATGAACTGAAGACACAGTTTATCCAGAATATTTCAGCACAGATGGAACCTACGCTGGATACACTCGCCTCTTCTGCCGCCGAGCTGTCGGACAAAGCACCTCAACAGGCACAGCAGATGCAAGGACAAGTAGCAGCCCTGAAGAAGTTCAGCAATGATATACAGGAACTTTCCACATTGGAAAACTCTCTGACTGAACCTTATGAAATGAAGGAGATCAACGTAAATACTTTCTGTGAAGCTACCATGGATAAGGTGAAAGAGTTTGTACAACCCGAAGTTTCGACCGTAGTCAATGCTGCCAAACTCCAGATCAAGACCAATCCTGAACAACTGGAACGGATCTTGATTCACTTGCTGAAGAACGCTGCGGAATATACCGAAAGCGGAAAGATATTCCTTGATTTCAAAAAGAGAGGCGCACATACGCACCAATTCATTATATCGGATACCGGTACGGGTATTCCCGTTGAGAAACAAGAGAACCTGTTCAAGCCCTTCACTGAAATCAAAGACCTGACAGAAGGAGACGGTTTAGGACTACCCATCTGCGCCCTGATAGCAACCAAAATGAACGGCAGCCTGACACTGGATACCAGTTATACCAAGGGGAGCAGGTTTATACTCGAATTACATACATAATTAAATAAAAGAAGTGAATGTGCCGCAACTAAAGTGAGCACTCTAAAAAGTTACAGACTGTAATCCATAAACATAAAAGAGCCATATCATTACTCAAAAATAGAGTTTGACATGGCTCTTTTCATTGTTCATAAGGGCAGGCAAATTTCAAATGAGAAGCTCTCCCTTTCTAAATCAGGATTTAAACACATCCTCTCCCGCTATTTTTTTCGGAAGGGAGACGTTATCAGACGGTAAGTTCCAACAACACTTCTCCTTTGGTATTGAGTACTTTCACCTTAAGTATGTCCTTCTTCTTTTCAATCACCATTACCGTTGCACTTTTCATGCTATAACCGCCACCGATAATCACCGGGAAGTTATTGCCAAGGCTGCCTTTGGGATGATAGGCATATTCATGTGTGTGCGCGTTAAGGCTGATATTGAAAGGTGCTTTCTCCAGAAGTTTACCCCAAAGCCCGGAACACAGATTCTCGTAGTCGTTTCCGTAAAGCGGAATGTGATGAATCAGAATCCGCTTAGCGGCTTTCTTAAATTCTTTGGAAGCGAGCTCACGCTTCAAAAATCCTACCTGGTCATTACGCAGCTTCGTAAAATCGTTGAGTCCGTAATATACCCAATGATCATCCGGCTTATCTTCACCGCAATCGAGCATTACGATACGGGTATCTCCCCAGTTGAAGGAGCCGTAAGTCTTATCGCCTACATAATCGAACAGGCTGTGCAGGCCTACCGAATAGGCATTCCGGATCTCGTGATTGCCGCGCATAAAGAAGACAGGTACGCGGTCACCCTCTACGCCTTCGGTCAGTTCGCTGATAAAGGCTGTTGCCTGATCGTGATTGGCGGGGTCGTCTACACAATCGCCGTTGAACACTACAAAATCATAGTCAATCCCCTTTATCTGTTCGCACAATGCCTGAAACGTCTTCGATTGTTTATGCAGGTCGTTGAACACCACAGCCGTAAAACTGTCATCACCGGCTGCGGGTAACGTGAACTCCCTGAGTTCTGTACGGGCTGTATTGCCAAACACCTTTTTGTAGGCCTGGTAAAGCAGGATCTCCTGCGAACAGGTACGATAATAATATTTCTGTCCGGGCTGCAAACTATCGAGGCGAATCTTGTGAAGAGTATTGCCACAAACAACTTGACCATCCAGAAGGGTACGTGCGCGCTTCAGGTTGGAAGGGTCCGTGCCGTACTCCACCCAGCAATAGGCCGGCACGTTGGTCTGCCACATCACTGTGATTCCACCTCCTACGGGATTCTGAAGATAGGGTTTGGTACGGCAAATCCGATTCTCGGGTACCGCCATCCGTACTTCTACCAACAAAGGACGATGATCGGACGCCAGAGGCTCATCGATCACCCGAGCCGAGTTGACAACAAAAGTAGGCGTTTCCTGTTTCAGAGCAATCAGGTAGTCGAGCGTCTCCTTCGGTTCGGAAGCCGGATAAGTGGGCTGCTTCGGGTTGGAAAGTATCTGGAATGTACTCTTCAAATCTTTGATAAAGCCGGAGTCGGCATCCGAGTTGAAGTCACCGGCAAGGAAGAAAGGTTTCCGGGTATTGGCTGTAACGGACTTCAGGATTTCGAGAGACTTCATCCGATCCTCTTCGGTCAGAGAGAGGTGCGTACACGCAAAGACATACTCTGGGAACTCGGCGACAAGCAGCGTGCGTGGCTCTTCACGTCCCGGAAGGGCGAAGGTTTGCACACGGAGCGGAGTCTCTTTCGAAAGTATACCGATGCCATACTTTCCTCCGTCATAATCGATGGCAGGCGCAAAGCAGGGATGCAATTGAGTGCGTTCCGCCAGTTCCTTGAGAACATCGGTCCGGTTGCTCCGGGCAGTCATGCTGTCCAGTTCCTGGATGGCAACGATGTCCGGACGGGCGTTGTTGATCACATTGGCTACACGCTGATAATTGCATATACCGTCCATGCCATTGGCGTTACGGACGTTGTAGGTCATCAGGCGCAGCACATCTTCAGCCTGGGCTGACAGCACAAAAAGTGCTGAGAATAAGAGCAATAATAGTTTTCTCATAAGGGTTCCTCCCTAAAAGATGTCGCGGAAGCCTGTTTCACTACAGAGCTGCATAGGCAGAGAGGCACAGGAGAGGAGCTCTACGGAGCGTGACCTGCAGAACGGGGGTATGCCATAACTCACCACAGAGTGATACAGAACTTCACAGGACGAACTTAATCTATTGATAGATAACAGTATCCATCTGTATACATTCGTGTAATCTGTGGTGAATGCGAGTTTCGACATATCCTCATTCCACGAATCACCGCTTATCGTTTGGAGACCGTTCCACCGGATACCGGCCTATGTCCTTTGCGGGCAGCTCCCGCTACATCTTCATTGTTATATTTTGAGTTATTAAATCTGAATAATAGCACATATACTGTCTCTTCCTGTCGAAAAGAGGGATCAGGGAAGAGGTTTTCTGTACACCAGCGTCAGCCCGTCCACTGCCCCGTACTCTGTCATCAGTTGACGGAAAGCGGCATAATCCGCCGGGCGAATCATCTGTTTCTTCAACTTCAGGCTCCGGGTCACTCGCGTTTTCGCTCCTTCGGGACGGATGGAAATGGTTAATGTACCTACGGCATTGTCCATCTTCTTCTCCATCGGCCGAGTGACAGATTCCATACCTGCAGGAGTATCTACGGTATAGGTGAAAGATTCATCCGCCAGTCCGGGCAACAAGAGGTTGGAAGTGCGCTTGCTATTGAACCGGACGTACTGGGAATCGGCCAGGCTGCCACGCTCTACGGGGAGGGTGAAGACCAGATAGCCATCTTTGGCATTTGCCGCGTCGGGCTGCAATGCATAGTCTTTTCTCAGGGTAACCGGTGGAAGATTCAGTTCAAACGGCTGCGTCAATGAAGCTACATAGGCATAATCTTTCTGCCAGGAAACGGCTGAGGGAGTTTTGCCTTTCAGTGACAGAGCCTGTTGGCTGCCTCCGGCGTCGGTCCACACAAACAGTTCGCGGATGCTGCCTACTCCCAGTGATGCCGTATTCTCAGACGGAGCGCAGACCGCCCCTATCCCGGCTTTCAGTCCGGCCGCTTTCAGCAATGCGGCCATCAGATTCGCCTTCTCGGCCTCCGTGCCGTATGCCGAACGGATCACCTCTGCGGCGGGACGGATGCGATAACCGCTTTCCGCCAACGGGAGGGACGAATAGTAAAGATTATCAATCACATAGTCACGTATCGCGGTTACTTTTTCTTTATCGTCCTTCGCTCCGGCAGTCAGTTTTCCGGCCAGCGCACGAATCCCTGCATCTCCTTCCGGTTGCCATTGTGACGTCAGAAACGACAGGGGTTTCTCCTCAGTCGTGGCAGTCAGCAGAGGCAAATCACCGCCGATCACCGACACCTGCGGCTCACGGCTGAGGGCGGGCAGATTCTTCAGGGTCCAGCTGACTTGCTTCATCCCTTCGGATTCGGTTACGGAAGCTTTCGCCTTGTGGTTGTTAAGGGCATATTCCAGATGTTGCCCCCGGGGAACGGTGATGCTGATCTCGTACTCCTTCACCGGCGAAGAGTGCTCCAGCAACCGGCAGATCTGAATCCCCGGCAAATATCCCGGTTTGGTTGTAATGGAATAGTCCAGATAGATGGTAGCTCCGAGTTCCAGCCCGGTGTGTACGACTACCATCTCGCGCAAAGCATTGAATGCCGGCGCATTGGCTGCTGCCGAGGGGAGCACTTCGACCAGAGCATTGGCGGGGGTCTTGACGATATTTCCGTCTTTCTGGCGGGTATACGACTCGTGAATCTGCAAAGTCTGATAACGGGGATCGTACGTAATGAACGACTCCCCATACGTGCGGTTCATGGCCGTGTGAGTGTACAGCGTCAGGACTTTCGACTGACGATAAACCTGCGTACCATCAGCCTGCAGGGTCCAGCTTTCTTTGATTTTCTTAAATTCCGCTTCCCGGGCGGTGACCGGAAGAGTCAGCGCAAACAGGCAGAGGAGCAGAAGGGTATATATTTTAGTCATGTGTGACGATCATCTTTTTAGAGTTTAACAATCAAATAATCCGCAAAGCTTTTGTAGGCATTCACCGCAGCACGGAATCCTTCCCAGTCGGCTGCCCGATAGATGCGCTTCTTCAAGGCGAGTTTCTGTTTCAGCACCAGTTTGTTGCCAACCTGCTGCAACGAGCCTTCGAAGTCGGCTGCCGGAGCGGCCTTTTGTTCGCTGCGCGGCTCTCCCGCCAGACGATATCCCCGAGGCAGGGCAATCGTTTCGTCCAATTCGACCAGACGAGAGCAAGCATCACGGAAGCCGTATTGGCGGGTTTCCAAGCCGGTATCGATGCGCAGGAACGAGAGAACGCTCGCATAGAGGTTGTTCATCACCATCGGTTTCAACAATAATTCCCGGTCACCGACCAGCGCATAGTCCGGTATCTCGTAACGGAACGTGATGCGAATGGGGCCTGTCTGATAATCCTTCGGCGCCTTTCCGTAGTCCACTCCGAGCATACGGGCTTTGGGAGATACGTTGAGCAACTGGCTTTCCATCGTGCTTTGCCATTCGGTCTGCCAGCCCTGCGTAAAGATGCGGCGGATGCTGCTGTCCGACTGACCTTCGGCGGTGATGGTAAACGAGCCTTTCAGCGTGCCCTTTGCATCGATTTTGTTATCGGCAGTGATGCGGACATAATGATTCTCGGGAGCCGAAACCGGAGTCAGGCACAAGTCGGAACCTCCCGGAATGCCGGGCAGATAGTTCTGCTGCTGCTCGGCACTGCTCCACAACTCGCGGCAGAAAGGAACCCAGGTAGGATCGAGGGGCATATACGTCCCATTCGCCAGCTTCACCACTGCCACACAGTGGTTAAAGTGATCGGCAGGGATGCTTTCGATGCGGCTTCCCGCCATCGTCATGGCCGGATAGGCCTCAAATCCCGCCATACGCAGGAAAGAGATCAGCGTGCCGGCAATGTCCTTGCATACTCCGCAGCGGTCGGTGTAGTTCATCTTCGTGTTATGGAGCGTAAAGCCCTCGCCTTCGCCCATGGTGATGCCCGCATAACGGATATTATCGGCTACCCAATGGGTCAATACGGCGATTTTCTCCATTTCGGTCTTTTTTCCCTTTATCAGTTCGTCCACTTTCTTCTGAGCCTCGGGCAGTGCGGCAAAACTGCCGTATGCCTCGTTCAAGTCGTGAAACCAGAGCGACTTATCCTCCCATTTCGGGGTAGACGACATCATCAGCTTCGGGGCTTCGTCAAAAAGATCCACCATATTGGGCTCTTTCCGGAAAGGAAGCACTTCGTCCACGGCAAACGTATATACCTTTCGCCCGTCCTCATAACGCATTGACGAGGTACAGGCACCGTTATAGAACTGGAACTGAAGCTCTTTTTCCATCGGCATACTGACAACGTATACCTTGCGGCGGGTGGGTTCATTCACCCAAAAAGGAACAATGTCGTAGAACTGCCCGTGCATGGGCGGAATGAAACGCGCGTCATCATCTTCAGCTCCTGCCAGCAGAGCATAAGTAAAGCCTTTCTTACTGATTTCGTAGGAAACGACATCTCCCGGCTCCAGGCGTCCGAGTTCGAGCATGATCTGACGGGCTCCCCAATAAATAGCCCTTGCCGGAGCGGCATAATCGCAGGTCTTGGTCACGTCCACCTGTATGGTTTCGCCGTTGGCACGCTGCACGGTGACTTGTTTGAAACGGGCAAAGGCTGTCAGCGGATCATAATCATACTTGATCACATGGTTATTCACTGCCCCTTTGGGAGTCTGTACTTTAAACGATTTGTACACGGCAAAACTTCCGGAGCCGTTTGGCTGCACAGTTACCGAGGTACTGTCCAGCAGGGTCACGCAGTCAGCTTCGCTCCATGCATTCTGCCCGGCGGCCGGGAGACACATTAAGATTGAAAAAGCACAGCATGAAGATGCCCGGAGGACATTTTTTAATTTACGCATAGTTTATGAATTGAATATTTGTGAATGGTTTTATCGTTTTTCTGTCTGTAACGGACAAAAGTAATATATCGATGGGTAAAAACAAAAGTAATCGAAAGAAGTATTTAAAAATAAAGTATGAGAAAGAAGAAGAGCCTGTTTACACCTGTATCCTTTTAATACCTATTTATAGGAGAGGATAATATATACTTATTTTACCAGAAGCAAGAAATTGTTATTTCAATCTTTAAAAATCGAGATCGAGACGATGATTTTTTGTCATCTCGATGACACTTTTCTGTAGCCCTGAGAACGGCATATTGATATTTCCCAGTCAGATTACCGAGAAATCCTATTTGTAATAAAAAAGCCGCTGTTTCCAGCGGCTTATCTAAAGTTATAAATAAATATTTGATACTATTTATGCAGTGGGATCATCTACGATATCACCTCCCGGATCCTTTTCTTTAATTACATCGTTTAAGTTTGTCAATGAGACACTTCGGGTTAATGCACAACGGCTCAACACTAAGTCAGTCTCTTCTTTAGTAGAAAAGCGCAAGTTGATGGCCTTTATCTGTGATGCTTTCGCCTCATCAAGCGTTTTTACGCCGGTACTGCTCGCCGTTAGGTTAAAAGTACCCAAATGCGGAATATCCACACTTCGCCCGTCTTGCAGATAATTGATAACGGCTGCGCCTAATTTTGAAATCATTGCTAAGCACAAGGCCTCTTGAACCCCGGAAATCTGGCTCAGATAATTGACAAATGTTTCCTGGTCCACCATTCCTCTGTTTTTTAAAACACAATAATACAGTTTTTCAGATTCTTTATTTCCTACATCACTGTTTCGCAACGCCAAGTTATAATACAATCCACTCATGTTTTTATAGGATTAGTAAAGGTTAGTATTAGAAAATTATTTAATTCTCCCAAAGGTATGCCCTTAAAATTTTAAAAACAACTCTTTCTTCTCTTTTTTTCAAGAAACAACAAAAAAAAGATTGCCCGGATTCACATCCAAACAATCTTTGTCAATTAGAAAAATTCATTAATATTATCTTATTATAAAAGAGATCTGCCACCCCGATTCACATCTAAGTGACATCATAATGCTATGAAAAAAAAAAAGTTAAGTTATCTCCGTATAATGTCTTATCAGAATCAGTAACATTCTTATTTCGTAAACGGCAAATATCCGTTTCAATGACTAAATTCCGCCTAAGACAGTAAACGATTCAGATTTTCAACAAAAGTATCTTATTAAAATCAGAAAAACAATCCTTTCCTGATTTTATTTAAAAAAATCGATAAAAAAAAAGATTGCCCGGATTCACATCCGGGCAACCCCATATTAACAAAATTTAAAATAAATCGACCGGATCACTATCCGGACATAATAAAAACTTAATATGTATTACCTGGATTCACATCTTAGTAATACTTCAACTAATGAAAAAAAAAACTATCTTAACGCTTCCACCTCGTCCGGTGTCAGCGGAATCTTCTTTCCTAAGCGGCGGGCGCCTGTCTCGGTTATCAGATAATCCTCCTCATTGCGGATGCCTCCGAAGTCTTTGTAAGTCTCCACTTTATCGTAATTGATAAAGTCGGTGAACTTCTTCTGGCCCTTCCAGAGATCTATCAGTTCGGGAATAAAGTAGATGCCCGGCTCCACGGTATGTACAAAACCCGGCTCCAACGGAATGGCCAGACGCTGCGACTTACGGCCGAACTGCGTGCTCTTGGGCTGTCCGTTATAGCCCACCCAGAGTTCACCCAGATTCTCCATGTCATGCACGTCGAGCCCCATCATGTGTCCCAGCCCGTGAGGATAGAACAAAGCATGTGCACCCTCGCGCACGGCGTCTTCGGCATTTCCCTTCATCAGCCCGAGTCCTTTCAAACCTTCGACCATCACACGTGCCGACAAGTCGTATACATCCATATAAGGAATACCCGGACGAAGTGCTTTCACCGACTCCAGGTGCATGGCGTTCTGTATCTCGTAAACCTCGCGCTGGCGCCGGGTAAACTTTTTATCGGCAGGAACGGTAGACGACATATCGCCTGCATAACCCATCTCCGTTTCTGCGCCGGCATCGATCAGGAACAGATCGCCCGGCTTGACGATATTGCCATGATAATGGTTGTGGAGCGTCTGTCCGTTCACCGTAGCGATGGTAGCAAACGAAAGGTCACCCCCTGCGGCATGCGCCACGGCTTCCATGGCTGCCGATACTTCCCACTCGCGCATCCCGGGACGCAGGATCTTCATGGCCGTAATGTGCATATCCGCCGTAATATCGCAGGCCTTCTCGATTTCGACAATCTCCTCGGACGACTTGTAGTTACGCTGCGCGATCACCGCACGGATAAACGGCACCGAACCCTCCTGACGCGCGGGAGGCACTCCCAGCCAGTCCATCAACTTCAGTTTATGCTCTGCACGGTAGGGCGGCAGGTAATGGATGGCCTGTCCCTTCTGTACCGCCTTGTGCAGATAGCTCACAATGTCGGCCGAAGGCATGGTGATGTCCACTCCCACCCGCTCACTCTTTTCCTTCAGTGTGGGCTGAGTCCCCATCCATACGATATGATCGATGGTCAGTTCATCACCGAATATAATTTCCTTATCTTCATCAATGTCGATTATAGCCGAAAGCCCGGCAAACGAAAGGCCGAAGTAGTAGAGAAAGGTAGAATCCTGACGATAGCGGAACGTATTGTCCTCGTAGTTCAATCCACACTCGTCGTTTCCCAGAAACAACAGTACTCCGGAGCCTAATGTTTTTTTCAGCAGGGCTCTGCGCTGCGTATATGTCTCTTTGCTGAACATAATGGTATATATTAAAGTTATGATGGCAAAGATAGGAACAAAGGATGAATTGACAAAGGAGATAAAGCAAATAAGATTCACAGCAGAGCAATAACCGTCCCGCCATGGAAGAGGCCGGGAATATCTTTCCGGAACACCCCTCCATGTCTTCCCCGCTCCCTCCGGTTTTTCCTTTAACTCCTTTTATCGGATAAATCATTTCGCTATATCGAACAATTCATTACTTTTGTAGCGAGAAACAAAAACTGTAAAGCATTAAACGTATGGCACAAGGTTCCCGTCAGATACAATCGCAGGCGCAGCAGCAGATACAAACGCTCTCACCGCAGCAGATTCTGGTAGTGAAACTACTGGAGCTACCGGCTGTGGAACTGGAAGACCGTGTACATGCCGAACTGCTGGAGAATCCCGCCCTTGAAGAAGGCAAAGAAGAAAGCACCTCCGACGAGACCACTCCTGCCGAAACCTCCGAAGGAGAGATGGAAGGCGATACGGACTATGACTCGCTGAGCGACTATCTGACCGAAGACGACATCCCCGACTATAAACTTCAGGAAAACAACCGCTCCAAAGGCGAGCAAGCAGAAGAGATTCCGTTTTCGGACGCGACGTCATTCTACGAAATCCTGAGAGAACAGCTCGGCGAACGCAACCTGACCGAACATCAGCGCGAACTGGCGGAATACCTGATCGGTTCGCTGGACGACGACGGCCTGCTCCGCAAATCCCTCGAAAGCATCGGTGACGAACTGGCCATCTACGCCGGTATCAACGCTACGGAAGAGGAACTGGAGGAAGCCCTGAGAATCGTACAAGATTTCGACCCTCCCGGACTGGGCGCACGCAGCCTGCAGGAATGCCTGCTGATACAGATCCGCCGCAAAAAACAGTCCCATGGCACAGATCCTCTGCTGGAAACGGAAGAAGAAATCATCAGTGAATGTTACGAAGAGTTCACCCGCAAGCATTGGGAAAAGATCATCAAAAAGCTGGGACTGGACGAAGAACACTTCTATAAGGCACTTGAAGAGATCACCAAGCTCAACCCCCGTCCGGGCGCATCGCTGGGTGAAGCCATCGGACGGAACCTGCAACAGATCGTCCCCGATTTCATAGTAGACACCTACGATGACGGAACCATCAACATCAGCCTCAACAACCGCAATCTGCCGGAGCTGCGCATGAGCCGCGACTTCACGGAGATGGTAGAGGAACATACGAAGAACAAGGCCAACCAATCAAAAGAATCGAAAGAGGCCATGATGTTCCTCAAGCAGAAGATGGACGCCGCACAAGGCTTCATCGACGCCGTGAAGCAACGCCAGAATACATTGATGACCACCATGCAGGCCATCATCGACCTGCAACGCCCCTTCTTCCTCGAAGGCGACGAGTCATTGCTCCGCCCGATGATCCTGAAGGACGTGGCGGAACGCACCGGGCTGGACATCTCGACCATCTCACGCGTCAGCAACAGCAAATACGTGCAAACGAATTACGGCATTTATCCCCTGAAGTTCTTCTTCAGCGACGGATACACCACCGAAGACGGTGAAGAGATGTCGGTACGCGAGATACGGAAGATCCTGAAAGAATGCATCGACAGCGAGGACAAAAAGAAACCGCTGACCGATGACGAACTGGCCGAAATACTGAAAGAGAAAGGATATCCCATCGCACGCCGCACGGTGGCCAAGTACCGCCAGCAACTCAACATTCCGGTGGCAAGACTGAGAAAATAAAAAAGCATAATAAAAGAAACAAACAAAATGGCTGAAGAAGAGAAGATAGAGCAACATATCATAGCTGACAGGACACTGATCCGTACGGCCAGAATCATTTCGGGAATACTGACTCCATTCTCTATCCCCTTCCTGGCTTTTCTGGTATTGTTCCTGTTCTCTTACCTACGCATCATGCCGTTGCAGTACAAACTCATCGTATTGGGAATTGTCTACTGCTTCACCATCCTGATGCCTACCATGACCATCTTCCTGTTCCGCAAAGTGAATGGCTTTGCCCGCCAGGACCTGAGCGACCGTAAGAAACGCTATGTACCGATCCTGCTTACCATCATCTCGTACGTATTCTGCCTGATGATGATGCACAAGCTGAACATTCCCTGGTACATGACGGGCATTATACTGGCTTCACTGGTGGTGCTGGTCATCTGCATCATTGTCAATCTGAAGTGGAAACTGAGCGAACACATGGCAGGTATGGGCGGCATCGTGGGCGGACTGGTTTCGTTCAGCGCGCTGTTCAGTTATAATCCGGTGTGGTGGCTATGCCTCTTCATCCTCGTGGCGGGGATATTGGGTTCGGCACGCATCATCCTGCAACATCACACCCTCGGCGAAGTACTTGCCGGCTTTACCGTCGGTTTCGTCTGCTCACTGCTGGTGCTCCATCCGCTCAGCAATGTTTTGTTCCGTATATTTTTATTTTAAACATAGTATCAATCCTAAAAACTAATCATTATGAACTTCCCACAGAATGTAAAGTACACTAACGAACACGAATGGATCCGCCTCGAAGGCAATGTAGCTTATGTAGGTATCACCGACTACGCTCAGGAGCAACTGGGCGACATCGTATTTGTCGATATTCCTACTGAAGGCGAAACACTGGAAGCGGGAGAAGTGTTCGGTACGATCGAAGTAGTTAAAACAATCTCTGACCTCTTCCTGCCCGTAGCCGGTGAAGTGGTAGAACAAAACCCGGCACTGGAAGAGAATCCGGAATTAGTGAATAAAGATCCGTATGGCGAAGGCTGGCTCATCAAAATGAAACCTGCCAATGCAGCAGACCTTGACAACTTGCTGGATGCCGAAGGATACAAAGCAGTGGTAAATGCATAAAGGCTTTCCCGATTCATTCATTACCACTTGCTTAGTCTTGAATGGTCTCACCACAGATTACACAGATTCTCACAGAACTTTTAATCTTATTATCGATAAAGTAAATCATTAATCTATGAGAATCTGTGTAATCTGTGGTGAAGTTGATTCATTCCATCTCGTTATCAATCAATCTCAAAAGTAGAATAAATATGACTCCAATCGTAAGCATTATCATGGGTAGCACTTCCGACCTTCCTGTCATGGAAAAGGCCGCACAGTTGCTCAACGATCTCCATGTACCGTTCGAAATGAACGCCCTCTCGGCTCACCGCACTCCCGAAGCTGTGGAAGAGTTTGCCAAGAATGCCCGCTCACGCGGCATTAAAGTAATTATCGCTGCTGCCGGTATGGCTGCCCATCTGCCGGGCGTGATTGCCGCATCGACCCCGCTGCCGGTCATCGGTGTACCCATCAAATCGTCTCTTGACGGAATGGACGCCCTTCTGGCGATCGTACAGATGCCTCCGGGGATTCCTGTAGCGACTGTGGGTATCAACGGCGCACTGAACGCCGCCATCCTTGCCGTACAAATGCTTTCATTGGAAGATAAAGAACTCGAAACAAAATTCATAGCCTATAAAGAAGGACTGAAAAAGAAAATCGTGAAGGCCAACGAAGAACTGAAAGAAATTAAGTACGAGTTTAAAACAAACTAAAAAGATGGATTTATTCAACTACTCCCGACGGGAAACTTCGGAAGTGAATATTGGGGCCGTTCCGTTGGGCGGCCCCAATCCTATCCGTATCCAGTCGATGACAAATACCCCCACACAAGACACCGAGGCTTGTGTGGCCCAGGCAAAGCGCATTGTAGATGCCGGCGGAGAATATGTCCGTCTCACTACACAGGGGGTAAAAGAGGCCGAAAACCTGATGAACATCAATATCGGCCTGCGCAGTACCGGCTATATGGTTCCGCTTGTGGCCGATGTACACTTCAGCCCGAAAGTAGCCGATGTAGCGGCACAATATGCCGAGAAAGTGCGCATCAATCCCGGCAACTACGTAGATCCCGGACGCACTTTCAAACAACTGGAATATACCGACGAGGAATATGCCGCCGAACTGCAAAAGATACGTGACCGCTTCGTCCCCTTCCTGAATATCTGTAAAGAGAATCATACAGCCGTCCGTATCGGGGTGAACCACGGCTCACTGTCCGATCGCATCATGTCACGCTACGGTGACACGCCGGAAGGTATGGTAGAGTCGTGCATGGAATTCCTGCGCATCTGCGTAGACGAGAAGTTTACGGATGTCGTCATCTCAATCAAAGCATCCAACACGGTGGTAATGGTAAAGACCGTACGCCTGTTGGTATCAGTGATGGAACAGGAAGGCATGTCATTCCCTCTCCACTTAGGTGTTACGGAAGCTGGCGACGGAGAAGACGGACGTATCAAATCGGCCTTGGGCATCGGCGCATTGTTGGCTGACGGGCTGGGCGATACGATCCGTGTCTCGCTGAGTGAAGAACCGGAAGCTGAGATTCCCGTGGCACGCAAGTTGGTGGACTATATTACAAGTCGCCGGAACCATCCGTACATTCCCGGCATGGAAGCTCCGGATTTCAACTACCTTTCTCCGGTACGCCGTAAAACACGGCCGGTACGCAATATCGGCGGAAACCATCTGCCCGTGGTACTTGCCGACCGCATGGACGGACGTATGGAGACCCATCCGCAATTTACACCGGATTACATTTATGCCGGACGTGCTTTACCCGAACAGACAGAACCCGGAGTTCAATACATCCTCGATGCCGACGTATGGAAAGGAGAACCTGATACGTGGCCTGCCTTCAATTATGCACAATTGGAGTTAATGGAAACATGCGCAGCCGAACTGAAATTCCTCTTTACCCCTTACATGGCGCTTACCCGGGAAGTTGTCGCATGCCTGAAGCAACACCCCGAAGCAGTCGTTGTCTCACAAAGCAACCACCCGAACCGTGTAGGCGAACATCGTGCCCTGGCACATCAACTGGCGGTGGAGGGATTACAGAATCCGGTTATCTTCTTCCAACACTATGCCGAAGATACAGCTGAAGACTTGCAGGTCAAAGCCGGCGCGGATATGGGAGCCTTGATCTTTGACGGATTGTGTGACGGAATTTATCTCTTCAACCAAGGCAAACTGAGCCATGCAGTGATTGATGCCACTGCTTTCGGAATTCTGCAGGCAGGACGTATCCGTACCAGTAAGACTGAATATATTTCTTGCCCGGGATGCGGACGAACACTGTTCAACCTGCAAAGTACGATTGCCCGCGTCAAAGAAGCCACCTCCCACTTGAAGGGGCTCAAGATAGGCATCATGGGATGCATTGTCAACGGACCAGGCGAAATGGCAGACGCCGACTACGGTTATGTAGGAGCCGGACGTGGCAAAATCAGTCTTTATAAACAGAAGGAATGCATTGAAAAGAATATTCCGGAAGAAGAAGCCGTAGAAAAGCTGATAGAACTGATTAAAGCAAACGGGGACTATGAAGAGAAGACTTCTTCCCTGTCCTCTCCCAAAGAAAAGGAAGACAAATAGTTCTTGCGGACGATGGATAACCGTTACCTCAAAGAGAGTATATCATAGTTCACCACAGATCGCACAGATTTACACAAAACGATTTTTAATCTACTGACAATCAATAATATTTATCTGTGCAAATCTGTATTATCTGTGGTGAATACGAATTTTGACTTCCTCTTTAAATAGTATACTTAACTATAAAGTTCTTTATCTCTTACGCTGAGCAAAGACCCACTCCATGAATCCGGGATAGTTGAATGCCGGATTCCAGCTTCCATGATTACAACCGGGAAACTCAATATATTCCACTTCCACTCCTAAGTTCTTCAACGCTTTATAAGCCTCACGCGAGCCTTCTACAGGCACTACATTGTCGGCATCACCGTGAAAAATACGGAAACGAACATTTGCTGCATCGGCCAGACGCACCGGATTCACGGTCCCGCAGATGGGAACGGCAGCAGCAAACGTATCGGGAAAACGGACAGCAAGATCGTACGTCGCCATGCCTCCCATAGAAAGACCGACCACATAGATACGGTTACGATCCACCTGAGGCAAATCAAGATAGGTATCCAACAACTCTTTTACTGCACGCAGTACAGGAGTGATCTCTTGTCCTGCCGGCATCTCCGAAGGAATAAAGGAAGAGGGACGGGAGGTATACGCCCAATAGTCTTTTTCGGGACATTGAGGTACAAGGACAAATGCCGGATACTTCTCCCGGTTCACCGGATTGAGAAACATCTGACCACCATGTGTCAACTGCTTCTCGTTATCACTCCCCCGCTCACCGGCACCGTGCAGAAAGAGTACCAAAGGATATTGCAGTCCCGTCTTTTCCACCTCGGGACGAAGTAGACGGTAATTGAGAGAATCACCCCGGGAAGAGATAAAAACTTTCTTTTGATACATCTCTTGCGAACGGGTACCCACGCCCAAAAGAAAGAGACTGATAAAGAAAAGGACAAACTGTTTCATGGTTATTCGGTATTATTCTACATATTTAGTTTCGGAAGGTAAAGATACACCATTTTCGTTAAAGGCTTCCACAGCAAAATAATAATCCTGATCGATAGTCAGCGATTTCATCTCCAACTCATTGCCACCGTACACCATCCACGAACTGTATAACTTATCAGGGGCGACCCCCCACAGGACGTTGTATCCCTGAGCTCCTTTCACCGACTCCCAGCGAACAGTAACATCACGACGGTCGGTGTGCCGATCCAGAGCCAGCTTTTGAGGTGGCCGGGGAGCCTTGCCGAACCCAAGTCCGAATACACGCAGTTCAGAAATAGCCAGATTCGGAGTAGGTACGTCTATATTCTTATAGCGGATATAGCGTGCGGTAGTCGGGACTTCAAGTTCTACATAGTCATTCGGCGTATCCTTATAGCTGCTCCGGCGATCGACCAGTATATTCCAGGTCTCCCCGTCGGAAGAGCCCTCAATCACATAGCGGTGACGCAATCCGGGAATCCGACCGTATAGATTACTCCGATAGTCGTGATAATTCACCTGTACGGCACAGACACGGGCAGGTTTCTCCAGGTCGATCAGTACCCACTGACGTTCATCATTTGCTTCCGCCAGCCAGAAAGACTTGGTTCTTTCATCCGTCAATGCATCCGGTCCGAACTCACCTTTCGCAGTAGATGCCGTCACCGGTTTGCGATAAGAAAGGAGCATCCATCCACGAAACTGCCCCTTCTTGCCGGGTACGGCCGGAGCATAGCGGGGATAATCACCGAAGCGGGTGTCCACGTACATAATACCGTCTTTATCGAATCCGGCAGGAAACATGCAGAGCCGGCGTTCCCAGTTGACGTTGATGGAAAGAGCCATCGAAGCAAAATGCCAATACTCTCCGCCGGGTCCCTGAACCGTACTGCCGTGTCCGGCTCCGTTCATATATCCCCCCGGTTTGTATGACACGGGATTGTGCTTCTGATAGGTGTAAGGCCCCATCGGATGATCGGCTACATAAACACCGTCGGCATAGACATTGAATTCGGTACCGGGAGCACCATACTGCATATAATACTTCCCATTGTGCTTGGTCAGCCACGGGCCTTCGATATATCCTCCTAAAACGGTATCGCTATGATTCTCACCGAAACGTTCCCAGCCGTGGCGCGGCATGTCGAGATTGAAAAGCTCCTTCACTTCTCCTTTCGGAAGGAACCGGTGATTCTTATCCAGTTCCATACCCCGGATGGGATAAACATTGGACGAACCCCAGAACATATAGGCTTTGCCATCGTCGTCGATAAAAAGATCGGGGTCCTGCAGGTTATGAAGGATGGCGGGTGTAGCTTTCCATTCGCCGCTCTTCGGATTGTCGGAATAGAGAATACTCATAGAACCCGAAGGATCACCGGTGACATAAAGCACTGAGTCTTTATAGTTATGCGCGGCCGGAGCGTTGCTCCCCTGCGGATACCAGTCTTTGGGGGCGATAAAATCCCAGTCCAGCAGATCTTTAGAGTGCCAGTATCCATTGGAACGGGTGACGAACATATAATACTCTCCACGGAACCTGACCACTGCCGGATCGGCACCCGAGCGGTAGGAAATGTCCTTGTCGGAGTTATAGATCATATAGGTATAATCTATGTTCAGCGGGTTGCAATAAGTATCTTGCCGCATGTCTTGCGCAAGGGCAAGGGCGGGAGACCCCAAAGCGAGTAAAAGAAGGAATAGTTGTTTCATGGTTGTAATCTATGGTATATCTTATTCTTCTGAGCCGAACCCCAGTCTCTTCAATCCTCTCTGTACATCGGGATGACTCATGAAGAGTTTCCATATCAAGCCTGAGCGATAGTTTTCAATCATCACAATAATCGGTCCCTGATCGATGGCGAGATAAGAGGAAGCAAACCAGTTTTCTGTCAGGTTGAAGGCATCCTTAAAGCCATATTCTCCCCACAGGCGGTCGCCCAATTCTTCGTAGAAATAACGCATAGCCTCCAGAGAATGTTCCGGAGTATAAGGAATGGAAGAGATGGCTGCGGTCGGGGTAATCACTCCCAAGTCGTTCTGCGGGCAATGTGCCGAGTAACCCTGATGATTGTCGCTCGCTGTCAGTCCCCAGCATTTGCGGCCGTATCCTTTATACTTCTTCGGATTATCGATGCAATAAGCACGGTTGATCAGGGTATGTGCTTTCATCTGCTCACCGTAGTCGGCATAACTGTCTTTGAGTCCGCGCGGATCGAGTCCGAGATAGGAATAATGTGTAAAGAAGAGAGGGCCGCCAAAGTCGGTGCCCAGGGGCAAGCGGATGCCGTAATATTCTTTTCCGTTCTTGAATGTAATGGAGTTGGCCCACCCCTTATGATACACCGATTCACGAATCGGATAAGTAGGCGAAGAAGCCGCCAGAATATAAGTGATATGGCACTCGTTCTGCCCTTTCAGCTGATGGTTCATCGCCCATCCGTTATTGGGTGACCAATGCCAATAAAGCACATCTTCACCTCCACGGGTGAACCAGTCCCACTCTGCCTGATGCCACAGGGTATTGATCAGCCCTCGTATCCGATTCTCTGTCGGATTATCGTGAGTGAAATACTGGTGTGCCGCCAGCAGTCCTTCGAACATAAAGGCAGATTCCACCAAATCGGCTCCATCGTCTTTCCTGCTGAAAGGAATGGTCTTTCCGGTAGCCCCGTCCATCCAATGTGCCCAGATACCATGATAGCTATCGGCTTTATTGAGGAACTCCACTATTTTGAGCAGCCGCTCAGCGCCTTGCTCACGGGTGATGAACCCACGTTCCACACCGACTATAATTGCCATTACCCCAAAGCCCGAACCACCGATGGTTGCTATCTCGAGGCGGTCATTGCTGCGCTCACGGGCCAGACCGGACTCGGGATGGGCAAAATCCCAAAAGTAACGGAAAGTTTGTTTCTGGACAAGAGTCATCAACTCATCATCGGTCAGTCTCGGCTGTTTGCCTGTAGCGGTGGCTTGCAACGTACAAGCACAGATCATAAGAAGAAATAAAAGGGTATGTTTCATTGTTGTTGTTAATTCAAGATTTTATCCCCCGAGAGGGCATGTCGAGACTCATATTTGGTGAATAATGACACGCCCTCAGGTGGCTGCACGGCAGAGACACGGAGATTCCATCGTGCAGTGGGGATAGCGGCTTCCGTTGCCGCAAAGGGCAATCGGAAAGACGCTGTGTGTAATCATGGAATTGATATTATTGGAATGATTCTATTTTAATGAACTGGTTATACATGTTTCATATCAGTTTTTGAGGACTCCCTGCGAGATATCCACCTGCTTCTGCGGGATGAAGAACGTTGCATGTTTTGCTATCGAGAAGTTTGTCTTCCCGTGTGCCTTCATCATCTTCTCCGCATAGCCCGGCACCATCTTGTCCGCACGGATCAGGTCGAAGAAGCGGTGTCCCTCCAAAGCCAGTTCGATGCGGCGTTCGTTCCAGATGATCTCGCGGAGCTTCTCTTTACCGGTTTCCGTAATCTCGGGCAATCCCACTGTCATATCCGCCGGATGCACCGTTCTGCGGGCACGGGCGCGCACCATTTCCAGCTTGTCGAGTGCTTCCCGGCTTTCGCCCAGTTCATTGCAGGCCTCGGCATACATCAGCAGTACATCGGCATAACGCAGGAAGATCAGGTGACAATTCTGTTTGGCAAACGAGTTCTCGTTCCAGTAACCGGTAGGCCAGATGGTCTTTTTGTTGGCACGGGGCGGCACTTCTTTCTTGAAATGAATCTCGCCCTTTCCCTCCAATGTCTCTCCATCGTAGAAAATGGTTGCCGTGCGTCGGGGATCTCCCGCTTCATAGGCTTGGTCGAGAGCTTCGGAAGGAGAGAACATCCCCCAGCCCATCTCACCGCGAATACCCTGCCATTTCACATATTCCGACTCGAGGTTGCGTTCGGTCGATTCGCCCCAGAGGTATTGGTCGGCAAGCATCACTTCGTCCGAATAGTAAGAGTTCGGATTGAACAGGTCGCGATAATCCCGGTGCAGGCTATACTCGCCGCGGCCAATCACCTGACCGGTGTATTTCTTCACGTTGGCATAGTCCTGACGGAAGAGATATACCTTGGCCAGCAATCCTTCGGCTGTTCCCTTGGTGGCGCGTCCCGACTCTTTCGCACCCCACTCCTGACGGGTAGGCAGATGCTCGGCTGCATAGGTCAGGTCTTCGATGATCTGTTGATAGACAGCCTCTTCGGTTGCACGGGGCTGATTGTATTCGCCGGGCTGCAACACCTTGGTCACCAGAGGCACCCCGCCGAAGGCGCGTACGAGATTGAAGTAGAAGAATCCCCGGAAAAAACGGGCCTGGGCGACGCACTTCACCCGGAGCTCTTCGTTCTTCACCGCACCCAGATTGTCCAGAGCCACATTGCATGAAGCGATAGCTTTATAATTGCCTTCCCACCAGCCGTTGATCTCGGAGGTAGAGGCGTCGTAAGTAAAGTCGTTGAACTGGTTCAGACGTGCCACACTGCCGTCCGCCAGTTCGCTGCCTGTATCGGAGTTATCACCGGGTAGCTCGGTGATGGCAAACCATGAGAATCCGATGATGTCCCACGCCCGGAGTTGGGTATAGATGGCGTTAATACTCATCAACGCGCCTTCTTCTTCGCCGAAGAAGACATCTTCGGTCAGCTTTCCCTGCGAATCTACATCGAGGAAATCGGCACAAGAAGAAAGGGTCAGTGCCGAAGCCAGTAATATTGAATATATCTTTTTCATTGTAATGGTTTTGGGTTCACCACAGAGTAACACAGGGTCTCACAGAGTTTAATCTCATAGAATGTTTAAAAGGGAATCATCTCTGTGAGACTCTGTGTTACTCTGTGGTAAATCGTATTCATGTCTATATCATTTAATATTAGAAAGTTACGTTCAGGCCGAAGCGGCAGGTAGCTGTCACCGGATAGATCTGACGGTCGATGCCGCCCAGCACTTCGGGTGTGAAGCCGTTATAGCCGGTGAAATAGGCCAGGTTGTTGCCGGAGAAGTAGACTCTCAGATTCTGCACGGATACCTTCTGCATCCATGATTTCGGGAAAGTATATCCCAGTTCCACCGTTTGCAGTTTCACGTACGAACCGCTCTCTACGTAGCGGCTCGACACCTGATAGTTATTGCCTTCCAGAGTCATTCGCGGTGTCATGGTATTCGGATTTTCGGGTGTCCAGCGGTCGAGGAAGGAGCGGTCCCAGTTGTCCGAACCGGAGAAACGTTCCACCTGCTTGGCATTGAATATCTTGTTTCCGAAGTTGCCTTGGAAGTCGATAGAGAGGTCGAATCCTTTCCAGGAAGCACTGATGCCCAGACCGCCGATGAACTTGGGAGTGGGACTGCCCAGATCCTTGCGGTCGTTGGCCGTGATGTATCCGTCACCGTCTACATCTTCGTATATCAGGTCGCCGGGACCTACGTTGTTCTGATACTGTTGTCCGGCATTTCCGGTGGCAGCGGCGGCACGCTCGTTGTACTCCTTGATCTGCGCTTCGTTCTGGAAGATGCCGATCACGTTGTAACCATAGAAATATTTAATCGGCTTTCCTTCTTCGGTCATCTGTACGGATTTCCCGGCGCCGATATCACCGCTGGCGATGCGTTTGCCGCCCAGACTGATGACTTCGTTTTTGATGGTCGTTCCTGTCAGACGGATACCATACCGGAAGTCTTTCAGCGAATCTTCCCATTTCACGGTAAAGTCCACACCGCTGTTGCGCACCGCCCCTACGTTTGTTTCTACCGGGGTGAGGCCTACGGAAGCCGGTACATCCACCGTCACCAGCATGTCTTTCGTGTCTCTACGATAATAGTCCAGTTCAAGTGAAAAGCGGTTGTTCAGCAGTCCGAGGTCGAAGCCGAGGTCCATCTGCTCCGAACGTTCCCAATGGACGCTCCGGTTGGAGAGTGACGTGATGGTTCCGCCGGGATAGAACACGCCGCCAAACACGGCATCATAGGACGGAGAGATATTGGCGAGCGCCCGGTATTTGTCGTTACCTATTTTATCATTACCGATCTGTCCCCAGCTTCCTCTGAGCTTCAGGTTGCTCAGCCACTGCACGCGGTCTTTCAGGAACGCTTCTTCGGAGACTCTCCATCCGGCAGCTACTGAGGGGAAGTAGCCCCAACGGTTGTCAGGACCGAACTTGGATGAACCGTCGGCACGGACCGAGACAGTCAACAGATAGCGGTCCATCAACGCATAGTTGGCACGGAAGAGATAAGACATCATTGTTTCGTGGTATCCGTTGTTGGCCACCGACTTGGAGCCGGCCGAAGCCTGGTCGAGATACCAGTAGTTTTCGTTATCGGAGAAGAAGTCGCGTCCGGTGCCTTCCAGCAACTCGTAAACACGCTTCTGCGCCGTGATACCTCCCAAGAGGTTGAGCCGGTTCTTATCATTGATCTTCCAGTCATAAGTCAGCAGGTTCTCCCACAACCAGGTGAAGTCGCGGTCCCAGGTTTTGGAGAGGCTGTTGGTTTCGTTCTTCTGTGTTTCCGAAACGTAGTATTTCGGCACGAAGTTGCGGCGGCGTCCGTTGATGTAGTCGATGCCGAGGCTGGTTTTAAAGTCAAGCCCGTTCAGGATATTCCAGTTCAGGAAGGCGCTGCCCACGATACGTTCTTTCCAGTCGTCATTGTTTGTATAATGGAGTGTGGCGACGGGATTGGCAGAAGAGGCGCTTTCGGAATCCATAAAACTCCCGTCTTCATTGTAGGGACGCTTCACGGGACTGATGGTATAGGCAGCTTTCACCACCGCGCTGTTTTCGTTCTTCTTATGGCTGAAAGAGGCCGACAGATTGTGCCCGAGGGTCAGCCGTTTGCTGATCTTGTAGCTATTGTTGGCACGCAGGGTGAAGCGGTTGTAGGTGTTTCCGGTGATGATGCCGTCCTGCTGGTAATATCCAGCGCTGAGGTTGTAGCGCACCTTCTCCGATCCGCCGCTGACGCTGAGCTGATAGTCGCGTACGGAAGCCACACGGAAGATTTCGTCGAACCAGTTGGTTCCTTTGCCCAGTGAAGCAGGGTCGTCAAACTTGGGTTTTCCGCCTGTGTTGACCAGTGCTTCGTTCAGCAGTGTCGCGTATTCGGTGGCATTGGCCATCTCGAAGCTGCTGTTGTTGAACTGGAATCCTTCGCTGGCGGTGAAGTTCACCACCGCTTTTCCCTCCGTTCCCTGCTTGGTAGTGACGATAATCACACCGTTGGCACCGCGCGAACCGTACATGGCGGTCGCCGATGCATCTTTCAGCACCTCCATCGACTCGATGTCGTGTGTGCTCAGGAAAGAGATGTCGTCCATAAACATTCCATCCACCACATAAAGGGGATTGCTGTTATTCGTTGTGCCGATACCACGGATACGTACTTCGGGCGAGCTTCCGGGAGCACCGTTAGCCGAGATATACACACCGGAGACACGTCCCTGAAGGGCATTCGCCACGTTGGGAGTGGCAACTTTCGTGAGGTCTTTGCTCTTCACCGCACCTACCGAACCGGTCAGGTCGGACTTACGTTGTATACCATAACCGATCACGACAACTTCGTCTATCAATTGGTTATCTTCTTCAAGAGAGATATCCAGCTTTGAGGAGGCAGTCACCTTGACCTCCTGCGTTTTCATGCCGATATAACTGAAAACAAGAGTGGCGCCCGAAGGAACATTCGAAATAAAATAGTTGCCGTTAAAGTCCGTAATGGTTCCGGACGATTGACCTTTCAGCAGGATACTGGCGCCAATGATAGGCTCCCCTGTCTTTTTCTCGGTAACAACACCCGAGATGGTCAGACTGCCCTGCGCAAAAGAAAGCATGGAGAGCAGCAACATCATACATAGGGTAAACAGATTTTTTTTCATCGTTTGGTACTGATTTAAAATTCTGCTGCAAACTTAGACGGTAAATTGATGTAAGTCAAAAAAAGGGGTACTACAAGAGTACCATGCAGAAAAAAACAAGATTTCCGCACTACTTCATCCCTACTGCAAAGGAATATAATTAATTAATATTCAATAAAATAAAAAATAGATTCTGAAAGGAGACCGGAATATGACTACTTCATCTGTTCTATTCCTTTCCGTCGATGAAATATTTGCTTTAAAGACTCCGGAGAGGAAAAAAGACTTTTTAGATTCTGCACTCCGGGATGAAAATATCAGAATCGGTTGGTGCATGAACAGGACTTTTTCCAAAAGGAAAAAGGAGAAGAAAAAAAGCTAAGGACATAAGGTAGTTTTGTACAAATAAAGAAATAGGATTATGCCTTATTTAATGTTCGAACTAATTACTAAAAGCTATATAAGAGCATTTCATCCATTAAAAATTGAGATCTCGACGATGATTTTTCATCATCGAGACGATGTCTTTCTGTCGTCTCGATGACAGCATATCGGTATCTGAGCGACAATTTTCATTTTTTTGAATTTTGTATAAAAAGAAAACCGCTACTTGTAGCGGTTTTCCGTATAATATATAATTATTTATGATTTAGTATCAGATTCTCTTTTCCGATCATGTTTTATCGTAACGGGGAGTACATTCGGATTGATTCTATGGTTCTACAAAGATAGGACAATAAATCAAAAATACAATCTTATTTTCTTTATTATTCTCCCTTCAGAAGAAATCGTGCCTTTTTTACATCCCGGCTGTTTCCGCCAATCATTACATCGAAATCACCCGGTTCGCAGACAAACTGCAAATCGTAATTATAGAACTTCAACAATTCCGGCGTGATGCTGAAGCTTACTTTACGAGACTCTCCGGCCTTGAGGAAAATCTTCTCAAAACCTTTCAGTTCTTTCACCGGACGGGTGATGCTGCCCACCAGGTCGCGGATGTAAAGCTGAACCACCTCCGCTCCGTCACGGCTGCCGGTATTGGTGACGGTAACAGTCGCCGTCAGTTCGCCATCAGCACTCATCTCCGTGCTGCTCAGGTGAATATCACTGTAGGCAAAAGTCGTATAAGATAATCCGTAGCCGAACGGGTAGAGTGGCTCGTTGCTCACGTCGAGGTAATTGCTGCGGAACTTCTCAAACCAACGTCCCTCTTGCAACGGACGCCCGGTGTTTTTATGATTGTAGAACAATGGAATCTGGCCTACATTTTGCGGAAAAGTAGCGGTCAGTTTTCCACTGGGATTGACATCGCCGAAAAGCACATCGCTGATGGCATAAGCGGCTTCACTCCCTCCGAACCATACGTTGAGGATGGCAGGCACGTGTTCTTCTTCCCAGGTGAGCACCAGCGGGCGACCGGTAAAAAGCACAAGCACAACGGGCTTTCCGGTTTTGAGTAATTCCTGCAACAGCGCTCTCTGTACATCCGGCATCTCCAGGTTGGTACGCGAACTGCTTTCTCCACTCATTTCGGACGACTCGCCCAGTGCGGCGACAATGACATCGGCCCCGGCAGCCACTTTCAGAGCTTCGTCCAGAAGTTCGCGATCCGTACGGTTATCCCGGTGCAGTTCACGTCCGAACATGGTGGCACGCTTCTCATAGTCGGCATCGCCAATCAGATTACTTCCCTTGGCGGTTACCACTTTTGCCCGGTCACCGACTACTTCCCTGAGTCCTTCGACCAACGAGGGAGCGTTATCCAGCACAGCAGCTACGCTCCAGGTGCCCGGCATGTTGGAACGGGTGTTCGCCAACGGACCGACTACGGCAATGGTTCCTTTCTTGCTGAGTGGCAACACACCTTCATTCTTCAGCAGCACAAAGCTCTCCGAAGCAGTCTTACGGGCAATGGCACGGTGTTCCTTGGTGAAGATCTGCTTCTTGGGACGATTCACGTCGCAATACTTATAAGGATCGTCAAACAGTCCCAGCTTATACTTCGCTTCCAGAATACGGCGGCAGGCGGCGTCGATGGCAGCTGCGGATACTTTGCCTTCCTCCACCGACTTCTTCAGAGTGCCGCTGAAGGCATCGCTCACCATATCCATATCCACCCCGGCATTCAGGGCGAGGGCGGCAACAGTCTGCTGGTCACCCATGCCGTGGTCTATCATCTCGTTGATACCGGTATAGTCCGTTACCACAAACCCGTCGAAGCCCCACTGCTTGCGCAGCACATCGGTCATCAGCCACTTGCTTCCGGTGGCAGGCACACCGTCCACTTCATTGAACGAAGCCATTACGCTGCCGACACCTGCCTCGACTGCGGCCTGGTAGGGTAGCATGTATTCATTGAACATACGCTGGCGGCTCATATCCACCGTATTATAATCGCGCCCCGCCTCTGATGCTCCATAAAGGGCGAAATGCTTCACACAAGCCATTATCTCGTCATTCCGGCTCATATCCTTTCCCTGGTATCCGCGTATCATGGCACGGGCGATGGCTGCGCCGAGGAACGGGTCTTCACCGTTTCCCTCCGACACGCGCCCCCAACGGGGATCACGGCTGACGTCCACCATCGGGCTGAATGTCCACGAGATACCGTCGGCACTGGCTTCGACGGCAGCTATACGGGCGGACTCTTCGATGGCTTTCATATCCCAGGTACACGACAGGCCGAGAGGAATAGGGAAAATGGTTTCGTATCCGTGGATTACGTCCATACCGAACAACAAGGGAATGCCGAGGCGGCTCTCCTCCACCGCCTGCCGCTGTACTTCACGGATGCGTTCCACTCCTTTCAGGTTGAACAGTCCTCCCACCTCTCCGTTACGGATTCGTTTGGCTACATCGCTGCTTTTCGCCTGTCCGGTAGTGATCTCTCCGGTCACGGGCAGGTTGAGCTGGCCGATCTTCTCCTCCAGCGTCATCTTTTTCATTAACTGGTCGATAAAACGGTCCATATCCCGGGGAGCCTTCTGTGCCTGTAACCCGGCGGCCACTACGACCAAAGAAGCGGCAAGCGCCTGCATTCTTCGTACAAAATGTTTCATGGTCTTTACAGTTTTAGTATCTATTTATGAATGTTCTGACTTTCCGGATGCAAATAAAACAAATCTGCGGCAAACAGACTCCATTTACCCATACGGCAAGAATACTGCAAACCGGGAAAAACAAAAAAAGAAGTACTGCATTGGTACTTCTTTCCATATCAAACAGTTCATTGCCAACTATTTGAACGCAATCATAAAATCCGTCAGGCTGCTCTCCGGAGGAAGGCCCAGCTTCTTGCGCAGACGATAGCGGGCAGCATCGACACCTCTCACGGAGATGTTCATCAGCTTCGCAATCTCCTTTGTCGGCAGATTGAGCCGGAGCAATGCGCACAAACGCAAATCGCCGGAAGTCAGGTCAGGGAACTTCTCTTTCAGGTTTCGGAAGAAGTTCTCGTGGATGCGGTCAAAATTGGACTGGAACATGTTCCAGTTCTCTTCATCCGAAACCATATTCTGGTTGATCATTGAAAGCAGCTTATCCAGGTTCTTGCGCGTATACTGCCCCGAGAGTTTCTGCTGTTGCAACTCCTCTTTGAGTGAATTCAGAAATTCCTGATGCGCAATATTGGTCATCACTACCCCCGAAAGCTCTTTGCTTTTGAAACGGAGGTCGGCCTCGAGTTGCTCTTTCTCCAGTTCCATGATCTTCTTCTCCTGCTGCTCTATCTCCGCTTCGTGACGGGCACGTTGCCGCTCAATGACGGCATCTTTTTTCTTCTTGGTGTATACGTAGACTCCATAGAGCAGCCCCAGCAGCAAGGCTATCCCGGAAAGCGCATAGACAGCGACAGCCGGATACGAAAGATACCAGGGCCTCAAAATGCGGAATGGAAGGTCGACAGAGGAAATCACTCCGTTCTCGTCGTATACCTCGGCACGGAAACAATAAGAGCCGAACGGAAGACGGGTAAATTCTTTCTGCAAGTCCGGAAGGCCTTCGGTCCACTTACCGGAGGCGGACAGCCCTTCAAGCCGGTAGCGCACGTTCAGCGCAAAATCGTTGTAGACAGGATAGGCCAGGGAAATGCTGATATTATTGAAAGCTGAAGCTATCTCGTCGGTACCGGAAACGGGCAGTTGTATCCGCTCTCCCGTCTGCTCGTCGGATGCCGAAAAACCCGAAACCCACAAAGACGGCTTCTGACGTGACTTGTACAAACCGGTGCTGTCGGCAGCAATGCGGGCAAAAGAGTTGTTCAGGCAGAGGTAGGAGCAGTCGTTCCGCCTGTCGTATACCATCCGTGCCAGTCCTTCGATGGGAAGGTTGCCGAACATAGAGAAAGGTATTCTCCTCTCAACTTTAAAGTCGCTCACGGTACATCTCACCAGATAGGCTTCGCGGTCACTGAGAAACCAGTAGAGATCTCCCTTCATGACGTCGACGGTATGAATGCCCCTGAGCGTTGCCAACTGTTCGTTCATCGCTTTGTAGGGGATGATGGAATCCGCCATGTCATCGTAAGTGTAGAAGTTCCGCCCATCCGAGAAAGCGACACGCCCGTTCACCTTGAACAAACAGCAGTTTCCACCCTGATTGCCGGACAAGGAATCATACTGTTTCAGGTCCGTCACCTGCTTCAGCTCTTCATCGAGACGTAGCCGGTAGAGCCCCTTTCGCATGTGTTGCACCCAGATATTCCCATGAGCGTCCACTTCGATATTCTTCGCCATGTGACTGAAGTTGCCCACCGAGTTAGCGAAGTACCATTCGCCGGCAGCACTCTTCTTGTAAATATTCAAAAAGGTATAGGTGCCCTGTATCAGGAGTTGCTCGCCGTTGATCTGCGCCTGCCGCATACACATAGCCCCCCGCACATCGGAAAGAAGCCGGGCTTGCATGCCTTTAATCTGGAAAGTACCTTTATTATGACCGCAAAGCACCTGGCCGCCCCACTCTCCAATGGTCCATGCCTGCTCTTCAAGGCCCGGAACCAACTCCAGACGGGTATCTTCAAGCCGGTACAGTCCTTGATTGGATGCGATGTAAGCGTCCTTATCGCGTACCAGCACATCATAAACCATCCCGACTTTGCGGCGAACCGGCTCGAAATGGTAAATCAGCGAATTATTGCGGACATAGGCAATACCATTGTCAAGGGCTGTCCAGATATTATTGTCCATATCACAATACAGGCCCAGAACGGTATTATTCTCCAACTGGTTATCAGCATTCTCCTTCCAAAGCAAGTGTCCCTCTTTGCTGAAAGCATACAGCCCGTTGGAGATAGTGCCTATCACGTAACAAGAGTCTTTTGTCATTACCGCGCGATTAACAGTATGGCGCTTCAGTTCTTCATCACTATCCGTGTGCCAGGGGCGGATGCCGGAAGAAGTATGGATATATCCTCCGCTATTGCGGGTCAGCAACAACATTCCGCCGGGATAAGGCAACCCTGCCAGAACATCGCTATCACCCAACTCCTGACGAGAAATCAGGGGAATAAACTTATCGCCTGCAAAAGTACAGACGCCTCCATTGATCAGTTGGGAATACAGCGTGTCCCCGATCCGGAAAAGGTTCAGGGGAAGTTCAGGGCAACGGACTCCCTTCGTCCCCTTACCGTCGTATATAAAATAGGATCCGAATGACTGGAAGATTATATTTCCTCCCTGCTCTACAATGGTCCATATCTCGTCATTATGGAAATCGAATCCTTTTACCTGCTCTTTCAGAGAATGATACTCCAGCAAGTTCAGGTCGTTCTGTTCAAAATAACCGAACTCTTCGAACGATCCGACATAGATCCGCCTGTCGGAAGCCACATAGACCGCACGCACAATACCCGAAGTCGGCAGTGGAAACAGCTTCCATCGGCTTCCGTCATACCGGAGCAGTCCACTGTTGTTGCCAAAGTACATCACCCCGCATTCATCTTGGGCAACCGCCCAGTTTTCATTTCCGGCATTATAGTCAAGAACAGAATAGTTGCGGACAATGGGTGAGAAAGGGACAGGACTCCCCAGGCAAGAAAAAGAAAAGGTACAGGCAAAAACTAGGAACAATAACAGATTCTTCATCAGTCAGTCGTCTTTAGAAAAATTCTTTGTGCGGAAAAAGCAGAGCTACCCAATCGAACGTTGATAGTTTGTTTTCACCACAGATAACCCGGATGCACAGAATGTATGCTTCCTAAAGGAACTTCTGCGAAAATCGGAGTTATCCGTGGTGTTCTGATCCGGCCGGCCGGATATTTATTTCTTTACCGGAGCACTCAAGGTCTCTTTATATTTCACCGGATCGGCCAATATCTTAAGAGCAGCTTGTAGCCCGTCGTCATCTTTTAATTGCTGGATGATGCCGCCACGTGTGTAGTAGTAACGCTTAATGATTTCATCGGCGATCATCGACCTGATATCTTTAGAGAAATAGTCGAGGTCACGGTCCAGGTTATGAGTCAGCTTCTTCTCCAATGCCTTAATTTCTTCCGAAGCCTCATCCAGATAACCTTCGAACTTGGCAGCCTCTTTTAGCGTCTTCATAATCTTCTCACTTTGCTGATCGTACTTGAAATCAGCTTTCTTCACCATCGCTTTAAAGTCGTTATAGTCGGCATCGGTCACCTTGAACTCCTGTGGAGAAGGAATACTCGGATGCTTCAGGCAATACTGCGTCGCATAGTCGAAAATCAGGTTATCACGTACCAGATAGAAAAGAATATTAGGCAATTTCTCCTGCTTGACTTCGATGTCCGGCATCACTCCTCCCCCATCACGAACTTCACGACCGGCTGCCGTATGGAACACGGTAGTCAGACTATCGGGGATAGTACCTACACTGCCATCTTCATTGCGGTGTTTATAGTCGATGGCCTGCACACAGCGTCCGCTGGGAATGTAATACTTAGAAGTAGTAAGCTTCATTACTCCTCCATAAGGCAATGGGCGAGTGGTCTGCACCAGTCCTTTTCCAAACGTACGGCTACCTACAATCACAGCACGGTCGAAATCCTGGAAAGCTCCGGAAAGGATTTCGGAAGCGGAAGCCGTAGCACCGTTCACCAGTACAGTAATCGGGATATCGAGATCCAGCGGTTCACGTAATGTCTTATAAGTATTGCTGGCCTGTTTGGTCTTTCCCTTCGTCGTTACAATCACTTTACCACGAGGCAAGAAAAAATTAGCAATCTCTACCGCTTCTTCCAAGCGTCCGCCACCGTTACCACGCAGGTCAATCACCAATGAAGTGATACCTTCTTTCTTCAGTTTCAGAAAGGTCTTCTTAAAATCTTTCGAAGGAGTGCCGGAAAAAGTACTCAGATTGATGTAACCTACATTCTTATTAAAAATGGTATCATAAGGAATCATCGGAGTCTGGATGGTTTGACGCACAATATCAAATTCCAATGGCCGTGTTCCTCCTTTTTCGTCCGGACGCTCCACTTTCAGCTTGAAACTGGTACCTACTGCTCCCCGGAGCATCTGGCTGACTTCCTGGTTATTTTTCCCCGCCAAATCTTTTCCGTCAATCTCCATCAGTATATCACCGGCCTTCAATCCGACCTTAGCTGCAGGAGTTCCCTCAAACGGTTCGGCTATCATCGAACGTTTCAGCTTTTGATTGTACGTGATCAAAGATCCGATACCTCCGAACGAGGCATTCAACATTTGCTGCAGTTCGGCCTGATCGTCCTCCGGATAGTATTCCGTATAGGGATCAAGCGAAGACAACATATAGTCGATCCCTTCACGGACCGTCTTATTCGGATCAAGCGTATCTACGTAAAACATATCGAGTTCTTTGACGATAGAATTAAAGGTATCCAGATTTTTAGCAATCTGGAAGTTACGGTCGTCACCGCTCTTGAAACTAAAGAATGCTACAGCAACCAACACTGCTGCCAACAGGACACCATTTCGTCTATTCAGAAACTTTTTCATACACTTTTCGTTAAAATGAGACGTAAAAGTAACTCATTGCCTGCTTACTCTGACAGAACTTCGTTAATATTTAACTTTATTTCATCCCAACGCTCACCGGGAATCGTGGTTCCAACTATCTGTATAACATTTCCGGAGAGAATTGAACCAATCTTAGCACACTTCTCCAAAGAATATCCGCAAGTCAGTCCGTACAGAAATCCGGATGCGAAATAGTCGCCTGCTCCTGTTGTATCAATCACTTTTTTCACCGGAATAGCTTCTACCTTAATTTCTTCAGTACCCTTACGAATATAAGAACCATTGCCGCCTACCTTTACAATGGCAATACTGCATTTCTTACTGATCAACTCAAGAGCTTCTTTCGGATCTTCTTTGCCCGTAAACGCTTTCGCTTCTTCTTCATTGGCAAAAACAATATCTACATATTTATTTATTAATAAGGTGAAGAATTCAAGATCACCCGCTACGATATTATAACTGGCCATATCCAGACAAACCTGCAATCCGGCCTCTTTTGCCAACTCGATGGCATGAAGAATCATATCATGATCCTGTACCAGATACCCCTCGATAAGCAGATATGCATACCCTTTGAACATATCCAGCGTTAAATCTTCGGCTTTCAGCGTAGAGGCAGCACCGAGATAAGTACCGAAAGTACGTTCTCCGTCCGGAGAAATAAAAGTAGAAGCAACTCCCGATGGCAGATCAGACACTAATAATTTATCTTCGATGCCATTTCTTTGCAGATTTGCCCGAAAAAAGTTTCCGTAAGCGTCATTTCCGATTTTTCCGATAAAACCGGTCCCGGCACCCAAACAAGCGAGTCCGAGGATCGTATTTGCAGCCGCTCCACCGGTTGCCAAGTGGGTTTTCATTCGGCTAAATCGTTCGTTAATCTGCTGTAACTTAGCATCATCAATAAGTTGCATGCTTCCCTTGGGTAATCCCATTTCATCAAGGAGTGTATCATCTTTCAGGGTTGCAAGTACGTCTACCAGGGCGTTGCCCAATCCAATTATTTTATCCATTTCACTAATTTTTTTTGCAAAGATATTGCATATTTCAAAATATCCTATTACTTTTGCATCGCAATTGAGAAAAACAAAACATTCTTCCTTAGCTCAGTCGGTTAGAGCATCTGACTGTTAATCAGAGGGTCCTTGGTTCAAGTCCAAGAGGAAGAGCAGATATTCAAATTCTCAGTTATTTAAATTCTTCCTTAGCTCAGTCGGTTAGAGCATCTGACTGTTAATCAGAGGGTCCTTGGTTCAAGTCCAAGAGGAAGAGCAAAAAAGGTTCGTCAACAAGACGAACCTTTTTTTGTTTATACACCCTAGAAAAATAGAGAAAGAGAATGTTGCCTCTGCTGCACAACACTCTCTTTCCTGCTGATAAAAAAGAACCTACTCAAACCTTATCTCTGAAACACCTATTGATTTTCCTTTCTGAGGTTCTATAAGAATACGAACGGATTCCACTTCAAGACTACCGGATGGATGTACTACGTTGAACCGATCGGTACCCATCTGATAAGAGTCCGTCACATAGAGTTCAAGGGGAGTCCAACCGGCATCCGACTTATATTCCACCGACCAACCGGACGGAACAGTTATTTTGTCTTGATCATCCAGCCAATACACGGAAAGTGAATTTAGTAGGAATGGCTCTCTAAAGTCTACCTGCACCCATTGTTTACCCGATCCCTCAGACAGCCACTGTTCTGTAAGCTTGTCTGCAGAAGATTCAGACACTTTTCCATCACAAAGTGCACGCACGGAGATATTCTTCCCTCCGGCAACAGATGAAGCATTCACTCCTTTTACATTACGCAGATAAGCCATGGTCTGCTGACCGATACTGGCTGTAGAAGCCTCTTCGTTTAGCCAAACCAGCATTGTACGGTTATCTCCCCGATTACACCAAGCATAATAAGGAATCATCGTAATCTCTCGTGAAGTGATTCCTCCGACCTTCTTTTCCATTCCGGGCAAAGTGATCCTCTCCAATCCTTGCAGCACGCCGGAAGAGATGTTTGCTACCTTAGCCTGTGCTTCGTTCGTATCCCCCAGATAGAGCCGCTGAACAGGTCCCGCATTATCTACCTCTTCCGCACAATAGACCAGTGGTCCGCGAGTTACAGCAGTTTTACCTATATTTTCACTGACTTCGGGAATACAATCAACAAAACGTACGGGCATCGGTATGTTAAGTTCAACTACGTCACCGGGCTTCCAGTCACGTTTGATAACGGCAAATCCTTTCTCCATCTTGAAGTCGGTTTTCTGCCCGTTGACACTCAATTCTACTTCCGCCTGCTTGGGCTGCTTGTAGGGATAAAGTCCTCCCGGCACAAATTCGTCGGATCGTGCCCACGTAGGAATACGCATACAAACCGAGAATTTGCTTCCCTTTTCAGGTTGTACCGTCAAGCGTACTTTCCCATCAAACGGATAAGCAGAAGTTTGCTCCAGTTTCACACGGGTTCCTTCCAGAGGAATAGTTGTCTGACTGCCACCATAAAGGGTCAGGTAAACTCTGTCTTTACTGTAAGCATACATATAACCCGGCACTTGCAGAATCAAACGAGAAATATTAGGAGGACAGCAGGCGCACCCGAACCATTTGGCACGTCCGCCATTCCCATGATTAAAACGTCTCACTCCATCTGCTTCAAGAGGATTGACATAGAAGAAACGATCACCATGCAGATTGATCCCTGCCAACGAATTGTTGAAAAGTGAAAGTTCCGCTATATCGAGAAACTTAGCATCGCCACTATCCAGATACATGCCATAATTAAAGAAGACATTTGCTACTGCCGCACAAGTTTCATTATAGGCTGTTAAGTTAGGAAGTTCGTAGGGAGCTCCAAAACCTTCCATTCCTTCTACAGCCCCGAGTCCACCTGTAATATGCATGCGGGTCGTCACCAGATTTGTCCAAATGGAATTGAGAGCCTTGGTATAATCGTTCAATCCGGTCAAGGCATCCACCTGCGCCATAGCCGTGTACAAATAAGCCGCACGAACCGCATGTCCCACAGCTTCCGTCTGCTCCTTCACCGGTGCGTGTTGCTGTGCATAAGTGGGTGCCATCACTCCTTCACCCTCAGGACGATAGGTCACTCCCCTGATCTCCAGAAACTTCTTCGCCATATCGAGGTATAGCGGATCATTAGTCACCCGGTATAGTTTACAAAGTGCCAGTTCAATCTCTTCATGTCCCGGAGCCTGGTTAATAGGTTTACCCCCATTATAATTCGGATCACCTCCTTCAAAGAACACTTTATTCACATGCTTGGCACTTTTGATAGCAACGTTCAGTAGTTTATCTTTACCTGTAGCTTGATAGTAAGCTACTGCGGCTTCGTACAGATGCCCCACATTATAAAGCTCGTGACTATGAACCACCCATGAGTAAGGCTTCTCACCCATCTCACGAGGATCGGGATTACCACAAATATGTGAAATATATAAATATCCGTCGTCTTTCTGCGAAGCAGCGATCAGGTCTGCCACTCGATCCATAAACTCTTCCAACTCCTTATTTGGTTGAATCATCAATGAATAAGACACCCCTTCCATCACCTTATAAAGATCAGAGCTTATAAAACGATGAGTTTCAGGAAGAGCGGTAGAGTCTCCTGCCAAGAAAGCGGCACAACGCCGGAAACGCTCTACTGCCGGGGCACTTTGTTCGACAGAGAACGGTACTGTTACATTGATTTCCGTCTGCATCCTATTCTTCCAAAACCCATCGGTCAAAGTTACCTGATTAAAAGGAACGGGTGTTATTGTCTGCGGCTCCTCCTCCGAGCAAGCTGTCGCAAGGATAAGCAGAAATAGCCCTGTTAGTACATTTTTCATTCTAATTTGTTTTTAAAAGTTTCACTTGGGTATGTTTGTCCGTAACGGGTACCTCTATATAATAAGGATGATGTGCATTACCCGCCTCAATATTGAATGTCGTTATCATTTTGTGATCGGTCATGACAGTATATTTACCTTCAGGCATTCCCTCAGCCCGGATAGTTGTGTTATGAGGTTTATCAGAACGGTTTTCTATGCAGAAACTCAGTTCTTCCGTCCCTCTCAGAGTGATCGGGTAATCTTTCCGGAATCCGTCTTGCATCAACTCGACCGAAAAACGGACAGGAGTCATGATACGGACCTGACGACGTACTCCGTCAAAAGGAATGATACTCACTGTTCCATCTTTATCCATTCGGACATTTCCTCCATAACCGATTAATCCGAAATCAGGATCATCGAGCAGATAAACTCCTGAACCGTGAATACCTCCGGTAAGCCCATGGTCTATCTCACCATCAAACCGCCAGGGAGCACGCCCCACTTTGATATAATTCATATAGGTACGTGAGTTCTGATAGGGTGAAAAAGCCCAGCCTACAGCACCGTCATTTTGTTCTCCCCGATACCAATAGCCAAAATCTGTCTTTTTAGTCCCGGTATTCATCAGTGCCCACGAAGCCAACAAAGAATTATATCCATAATTAATATACCTATCCGGCCGGTCCGAAAACCGGTAAGCATAATCGAGTAATGCCACTCCGCCCATTTGGGTCATATAATCCAGATTTACATATTGTCCACTCCATGCTGTACCCAGATTAGCATAACCTGGTTCAAACAACCCTCTCAACGCCAGGTTTCCATCCAACTGACTCTGCATGAAACGATCAATCATCGAAATGTCAAACGAAGTATACGAGTACCATTTTTTCCGATTCTTATCATACCAGAATTGTTCTTCGGGCTTAATGGGATTTAACTTTGCATACTCTGCCACATAATAGGAGGACTCAAAAGCTGTACGGTCAACAAACATCTCGGATCCAAAAGGCCAGGGATCTTCGTAAACCATATAAGTTACCTTCTTCTCCCATTCACGACGCAACTTGGCTGCATCTTTTAATCTACCTTTCTGTTGCAGGGCATTGATAATATCCAGCAGATATCGCTCATGAAAATTACCTTGTTTATAGGCCCAGTCCGTCCAACCATGAAAAGCCCATTGTTTACCCATCAAAATATTATAGGGTACTTCAAAATAAGCCATCGCTGTCCGATAAGCACGTTCCAGATAGCCATCAGCATCCAGATAAGATACCATTTCAGGATTATCCTCTGCTATCCGGTAGAGATTATAATAGATGGCAAAATGAGTGGTATAATCAAAAGTTCGCCACATACGCCCCTTACCGGAACCCCCGTCTTCATATCCGCCATATTTCCCGCTGCGGTTCTGATACCAGTTTTCACTGCCGTAAATGCCATATGGATAGGGATATTCCTCATCCGTGCGTTGCAGCTTGCCCCACACAAAATTTTCTTCATAATACTCCAAAGAAGCAATTTCTTCTTTATTAGGATAAATGACATTCTTCTCACTCACATAGACTGGTTTACTATTGGACGGATCATCAGATCCGCCTACCATAAACTCCTCCCGCAAATCGCCCAAGTGGTCAGGTGAAAGTAACTCGGATTTCTCCATATCCCAAAGACTATAAAGTCCATTATACCATTTGGAAGAATCACGATGTTGTTGTTTGTCCACAATGAAACGCGCCCGTTTTTTTATCAGGGTTTCCAAAGGCTCGGTCACAAAGAAATCGAGAAAGCATATCAAATCATCTCCATAATGAACCGTAATCAGGTTTTCTCCCAAATGGGAGAAACGGAACTTATAGATATATTTATCTCCTTCCTTTTGTCCAAGACTGGTTATCTGTATCTCCTCTGGATATTCTGCCACTAATTCAACAACAGGCAGTTTCGATTGCAAGGCACAATAGACCTCAAACTCAGGAGTGACTACCATACCGGGAGCAACTTTCACAACCACTCCGTGTTTATCATAAATCTTCGTTTTTACCTCTTCATGATTTCCAGTGAGTGTGAAGTTGAAACCTGTCATGTAATGCTCGTAAGGCTGTACGTTTTTTGAGGTAGACGGTAATCTCCAGCTATCATTGGTACGATCTACAGCATTCATTGAATGCAGATAGTACTTGCCATCTTGTGTAGCATATTCTATCGCAGTTCCCTTATGCATAGTCATCAGCAGAATATCACCTTGCCCTGTCAGCGGAGTCCAATAAAAGAAAGAGGCATTTCCATTCAGAGAGAAATGACGGTTCAGGTTCTGATGTGCCTGAATAGACTCATCCAAAGCGCCCACAGGCAGAGCGAACCACATATCCGTCACCTTCACCGGATGATGACTGCGATTAAAAAAATCAATCTCCCAGTCTACTTCTTCTCCTTTAATAGTAAAAGTTTGGTAAAGACGCACATCCGAAGGAAGCTGCCAGAATATCTGTATCTTATCCGGAGTATTCGACAAGACCAGAGGAGTAATATCAGCCAAAGAAACGGCATAACTCTTCCCTCTTACTTCATAAGTCAGACTCAAATCGCCCAGATATTTCCCGTGGTCTACATAATTCCGAACATTGCCCGCACCTTGAAAAACGAGCGAACTCACACCTCTCTCATCCGGACTGACTTCCATCTGTGGTATTACGGCCTGGATAGAAGAAATATTCAGATAAAAAAAGAGTAGAGATAAAATACAATACTTAAGTTTCATAGGCACTATTCTTTATATTAATAAAGTAATCTACAGTAGTTGAGTATTGCTGCCTTCCACAGGTCCTAAAAGGATTGTGCAAAACCCCTTATTAATGGATACCGCGACCGGGCAGACACTCAACTACTGATTTACATTCTACCGAAGGATACTACGGTTTTACCGAAACCTTCACACTGCTAAGTGCTCTCTTATGACTATAGTCATCCAAAGAATTACTTCTTTCCTCGCTATAATCTATTCCTTTATAATCTTTATCACCTACATTGGTAGCAACAGCAGTAATTGTAAAGTCACCGGCTCCGGTGTAAATATACTTATAAGTTTTCTGAATTCCTCCGGTAGTATATACAGAACCTAATGAAACACCGGTATTCCACGGTTCATATTCATCAGTTCCCATCTCTATAAAAGAGAGATAAACATCTCCCTGAAAACCTTTGTACTTTGTATAGTCGGCTTCATGTACCGGAAGACCGGTAGCAGGATCGAGTTCACATTCATACGATTCCAATACTCCGTCTCCGTCCAAATCATATTTATAAGGCGAATCATCAGCTGCCACAAAAGTCGAACGACCATTCACGTACATATCCACTTGACGAAGAATGATTTTTTCTCCATGATCCAAAAAAGGCTGCAAGTAAGTATCCCGGTTGTACATATCACCCAGTTTATAAAATCCTTCCGTAGGACGGCGGGATAATGGATCGTTAGTCTGGAACGCTCCATACGAACGCTCATCTTGGAACGTATAATATTTGTATCCTGCACTATATCCCTGAAAGTCTTCCAACTGTTCGGTATGTAAACCAAAATAAGCAGCTACCCATGCATCATTAGAGTATTTACGTATTGCACGATCAGCATCACACGCTACAAAGCGACTCTCGATAATTGTATTACCCGGTTGATTGGCAAGTCCTCCAAAGATATGAATATTCGGCTTCATCCGGATGCCCGAAGGAATCCGCCGATCTGTCACCGTAAACTTCAATTGATTCGTCCCTATATAGCTCATTTCCATCAGTGCCTCCGGAAAGTCTCCTTTTTTGTAGGGCACTAACTGGATATTATCAATCGCTCCGAAAAACTCAAAATCCTTTTTTACGTCTTCTATACTCTGATAGTCCTTAAAATATTTATAAAACAAGGTCTTCTCCCCATTCTTTGCATAAGAGACCCGATAACATTCTTCATAAAAGCTATCCCAATCATGTTCCATAATAGCTTTAATACGCGAACGCTCAAAGTTTTTTCCTTCATCACCCGTAAAAAGTGTCAGGTACTGAGCATCGGTATTGATCGTTACCGTCACCTCTTCGCCGACTTTCGGATTTTCGGGGGACACAGAGATACTGACAGACGGTGTTTCTACATCTGCACCAAATTTCTCACAAGAAACCAGTGAAGTAGCTGCCACAGCAAGCAGCCCTATAATCAGTTTATTTGTTTTCATATCCATTCGTTTTTAACATTAAAAATATCCCGGATTTTGTTTCATTTCTGGGAAGAACGATAACTCGGTAAACGGTATCGGCATCAGCACACGGTACACTTTCTCTTCATTAAAAAGATGCCAAAGGTATTCCCCACGCGCCGGATCACCAAACGGATCAAAGAATTGTAGAGGATCGCGATAACGGCAGATATCAGCCAGGTCAACCATTGAAACATCAGGAAAGCGTGCTACATCGAGCCATCCGCAATCATCCTCGGCTGCCAATTCGCGTAAACGTTCATACATCAACTCTTTCAGTGCATTAGCCGGACTGATATTAGTCGGAATCATCATAACCGAACCCGGTTGATAAGTATAAGGAGCATCTCCCTGAGAAACAAACATATCTTTAATAGATCCTTGATGGCAAGCACGATCACGGATAATATTCATCGTTTTCACTCCTTCCGAAACATGGCCCTGCATGATTTGTGCCTCCGCTTTCAGCAAGTAAATCTCTGCCAAACGTAAAACAGGATAGTCCACTCCACCATAATTAATATCAAAGGTTGAACTCAACTCACTCGGATTCAGGTTACGGAATTTACCTAATTGCCACCAATTACAGTTCCACAAGTTAGGCTTGTTCTGCCCATTCGTTTCATTCTTCCACCACGCCCGTTCATGACTTTCAAGAGCTACATCCATTACTTTGAGCTGTTCTTCGGTGTAATCGTTCACCTTACCCGGCTCAATATAAAACTCGGGGCCTAATTCACGTCCGGCAGGTTCAAACACCCACAACCCGATAGGAGCTCCACCACTGTTAGGACCGGTTACCCAGCCTTTCACCGAACTCCACATACGACGGGTAATATCTCCAGTTATGGTGTACTTTCCGGTACGATCATAGAGATTCTGCAAGTCATAAGGAGTCGTTCCGGGCTTCGGACTTTCGGCATTGAAACGATCTACCTGGCCATAGTCCATACACACGTCCTTGAAACTGTAATTATGTTCCCACATCGGTATATCATACAGCAACGTCAGCCACGAAGTAAGATTTCTTCCACCGGTTGCTCCGTATTTACCTTCACCGGCAAAACCCATAGGTATCTTGTTTCCTGTACCGACTCCTTCTTCTGCCAATACACTGAACATAATCTCGTTATTTCGTTTGGTAAATACAGCAGGGAAATATTCTTCCAACTTATAAGTTCCGTACACACCGGCAATGATATCGTCACACAACTTCACTGCATCAGCATATAACGTTGTCTTATCTACATCATCAGCTGTTGTTTCATTAATCTTGTTTCCATACATTTCTGCACGGCGGATATAAGAAGCGTGGAATATTTTCATTTTTGCCAACATACCGGCTACGGCACCTTTCGTAACACGACCATAAGCAATGCCCGAACGGTTATCCAAACACTTGTCCAATGCATAGGCCATCTCGTCATAGAGGAACTTGAACATCTCCTGGCGGGTTGCTCGCGGCACATAATCCGGCTTCGGTCCGGTAGGCTCTATAATCAGAGGTACACCGCCATAATAACGATACAATGTAAAGTAAGCATAAGCCCGGAGGAAACGAACTTCTCCCATCAGCATTTCAGTAGCTGATCCGGTGATCGTAGCTTTATCCAATGCAGAATGTCCTGCATTCTCATCAATCACCTCTTTATTGGTTTCCAGCCTCTCAAGTATCAGATTTGCCTGTGCAATATACGCATAATGCTTTGACCACAAATTCAGTACGCTACCCGATGTCGAAGTCAGGTCGAACGGACCTTCATTCATCAATGAAGGCATCATAAACCGGTCACTGGTCATAATTCCATCATTGACATGCCCTGCATTAGCATACAATATAGCTACATTACGTAAAGCAGCATCATAGGAAGTATAGAAAGTTTCAGACGGAAGTTCTGTTTTCGGTAACTGGTCGAAATACCCCTCACACGACACTAAGGCGCAAGAGGTTAAAAGGGCTAATAATATTTTTTTCATGGCAGTACCTTATTAGTATTTAAAATTAAGTGAGAATATATGAGACCGGGCATACGGATAAGCCGAGATATCGACTCCCGGAAGAATACGATTATTTACAGAGCTGCCACTACGTACCTCAGGATCATATCCCGAATAGTTCGTTAAACAGAAAACATTGTTAATCGTATATGTCAGAGCCAGGTCCTTAATTTTCCAAGCCTTTAATATATTTTTCGGCATACGGAAAGTTACAGCCAGGTTATTCATCTTCAGGAACGAACCATCTTCCACCATTTCAGAGTTGGAAGCAGCCCACATATACCCGGACCAATCAATTGCACCAGGACCTGTAAAAGTACCGGTAGGATTATTAGCAAACCAAGCATCTTTATAGTATACAGCCGACTTATTACGAATATCGCCATTGTTCATCAGATTGTATACATTACCATTGATTATATCATTTCCGTATGACCAGCTGAAGTCCATAGCCAGTTCAATGAATTTCCAGCGCAAACGGGTGTTCAAGCCACCGATAAATACCGGATTCACATCTCCTATCACGACACGGTCACTCATATCCACTTTCCCGTCTCCATTAGTATCTGCAAAAGATGGGAATCCGTATGGCATCTCTCTTTCAGTAGCATACCACCAAGGAGAATCAGCACTGCCTATACCATTATAGTCAGAATGCCAATTACTGCGAATGCCTTCCATTTGCAGACCATAGAACAGTCCGAGAGGATATCCCTTTTTTATCAGGACATTTTCCGAACCCGAAGCAGAACCCACCGGACGCCCTTCCAACATCTGTGTCTCAGCACCTAGACTCAGTACTTTGGACTGATTGGAACTAAAGTTCACTGTTGCATTCCACGTAAAGTCTTTCTTATCAATCAGCACACCGCCTACACTGATTTCAAATCCACGGTTACGTACCGAACCGATATTCCTGGTTACTTTTCCAAAACCGGAAGTACGTGGCAGATTCTGTTCAAGCAGCATATCACGAGTTGTCTTGGTATAGAGATCCAATGAAATATTCAGCCGGTTATTAAACATATCTAAATCGAGACCGCCGTTAAACTCTTCCGTTACTTCCCAACTGATTTCGGGGTTTGCCATACGGCTGGTGTACAAGGCCGGAATAGCTCCGTCACCAAAAATGGCTTGTCTCTGGCTGGAAGATAAGGTCTGTGCATAAGCATACGGAGCAATCTGATCGTTACCTACCTGACCATAGCTAAAACGTAGTTTCAAGTTATTAACGTTCTTCTCCAACCAAGATACATTCTTAAAAAATTCTTCTTCTGAAACTCTCCAACCCAATGCTCCGGACGGGAAAAATCCCCAACGATTATCAGGGCTGAATTTAGAAGAACCGTCAGCACGCATAGATGCTTTCAATAAATAACGCCCTTTATAAGAGTAGTTAGCCATCAATACCCCCGAAAGCATTGCTATCTTCTCGTAAGATACACCGGGAGATTTCACATGATTACCACTTTTTGCATCATAAATACCTTCCCATCCCAAATCGGTATTAAACTGAGAATATTCCTGATTAAAGGTTTCATACTTGTTGGTATTAGCCTCGTATACGGCATTTACCGAGAGACTATGTACTTTGTTGAACACTTTATTAAATCCGGCCTGGACTACTCCACGCATATTTAATCCACTTTGCGTAGCGTATGTGGCCAATCCGTTGTTATCGTAGCCTCTCTGAATGGTTTTCGGGATAAATTCTTTCACTTCACCTTTGGGTATACGCACACCAATACCTCCTTTTACAAACCAGTTATCATTGATATTGTAAACCAACTCTGCCTGACCGAAGAAAGTATTATTCTTGTTAGAGTAATCAATATCTTTTAATTTTCTATAAGGGTTATCCATCTTACCTGTATAGTAAAGGTTATCATCTATCTCCTGAAAAGTCCATTCTTTAGGAACAAGCGGAGAGAAAGTCTGTATTTCGTTAAAAATATTCCCTTCTGTCCAGAAAGCACCGCTACGAATATTGTGTTCATATGAAAGATTTGTGTTCAAAGTCAATTGCGGAAGCAATTTAATGCCATTATTCGTTTGGAAATAGAATCGTTTAAATCCGGTATTGATGGCAATACCGTCTTCATTCATCAACGAAAAGATTGTAGAGTTCTGTATGCGGTCTGTCCCCCCTCTGTAAGAAACTTCATAATTCTGTTTAGTACCATTCTGCAAACAAAGATCGGGATAGAATTGGAAACGGGAAGGATTGGTATTCCATATCTGATCTTTATATTCCTGATAGAAATCAGCATTTTGCCAGCGTCCGCTCATAATCATATCACGCATATACGCACGCATATAGTCTTCCGCACCCAGCATTGGAATAGAATTTGCCAGTTTACTGATACCGTAAGTAGCCTTCACAGAGATTTCACTCATACCGGCCGATCCTTTCTTCGTAGTAATCAACACAACGCCATTAGCCCCCTGTGCCCCATAAATGGCAGTTGATGATACGTCTTTCAGGATAGAGATACTCTCGATTGCATCAGGAGAGATAGTAGCCAAAGGACTTTCCAGAGGATCGTCCGAAATAGGGAGAGGAAAACCATCTATGACATACAGAGGTGAACTACCTGCCGTAATAGAACTGGCTCCACGAATCTTAATCGTAATTCCACCACCCGGCGCACCATCATTGTTCATTACCTGCACACCGGATATTTTTCCTTTCAAAGCCTGCTCCAGACTTAACGGGTTGGTTTGCATGAACTGATCGGAACTCAAACTGGATACAGATCCGGTCAAGTCCACTTTACGCTGAGTCTGATAACCGGTCACTACCACCTCGTCAATCAATACTCCCGCATCCATCAGTACATCTATCCGATTTTGGCTACCTACAGTTTTTTCAACCGTATTCATACCAATCATTGAGAAAACAAGTACTTGTCCCGGAGATACATTTTTAATCGTATACTCCCCATTCTCATTAGTAATCACCCCATTGTGTGTTCCTTTCACTTGTACAGTGGCACCAATAACAGTTTCATTACTGCCTTTCTCTCTCACCGTACCCGAAATGCTCTTTGTGTTTTGAGCAAATCCACCTGCAGACACCAGCACAAACATGCATATTAAAAAGACGGCTTTTATCCTGCCTTCCGTATCTGCTCTAAGGTTGTTCAGATCTTTTAGATTCATAATATTAGTAATTTAGTCATTAAAAAGGATTCATACATTTTTAGTTTGTTTGTTAAGTCCCGAAGTCGGATCAGGACGAGTCCATTTTGTGTGGTTCCATACTGAGTTGTTGTTTCATGCATATTTTACTGTTTGTTGTTTCAGCAAAAGTAAGCGAAAAGAGAACCGAACCGTAAAACAATAGATTATTCACTGATACGCATATTCATATTTACATTAAATATTTCTATAGTGAATATAAATATCAGTTTGTGACCATAAGTATCTTTTTGATTCGTTTTTATTTCAGACTTTTGTGTTGTACGTAATTAAGAGACGAATGAAGAAGAGCACTTTTACCCTGATTTTATTTTTTTCTTCTGTTATCCTATATGCACAACAGAATGAACTTATGTTCCACTCCCTGGGTAGTCAACACGGACTTACCTATAGTGCCGTACGGGATATTCTGCAGGATTCAAAAGGATATATTTGGATTGCAACCCTCAAAGGACTGAACAGGTATGATGGATACAACATCAAACAATATTATAAGTCAGATGACGGACTCTCTTCAAACTGCATCGAGAAACTGCTACTCCTCGGTCAGGATACTCTATTGATGGGTACCAATGAAGGACTGTGCTTGTATGATATGATGAGAGAGAAGTTCACCACTATTGTTCCGCAAACCAAGGCCCCACTATATGTATTGGACATGGCCTACGACGGACGTTCAGTTTTCATTGCGTCCGATTCCGGGCTATATGCATATAGTAAGACAGAGCAAAGTATGCCACTACTCCATAAGGGATTGATTGTAAAAGTAACGCTGGATATGAATGGAAATGTATGGGCAGTGAGTCCAAATACGATTTATTGTTTCCGCCCAAACGGACAAATGACCAGAAAAATCACAGCTACTGAGGTTTCTCCGGATTATCCTGTCGAGTTTACTTCTATTTATAAAGATTCGCAGGGGACTCTATGGCTGGGGACGACCGAAAACGGACTGTACCGATACAACAAGAACTATAATCAATTCGTATCCGTGGAGTTCGCTTCACAAGACAGAAAGGATATGCGTTATATTCGCTGCATCCAAGAAGATATGCGTGGAAATTTATGGATCGGAACCGAAAACGGACTTTTCATCTATGACTATACAGATAACAGCTACATACAATATCGGCAGCATGCAAAAGATGTCCAATCCGGACTGACCGATAATGCGATCTATACTATTTATAAAAGCCGGGGTGACATTATGTGGATCGGCACTTTCTTCGGAGGGGTCAGTTACACCAGCCTGACCGAAAATAATTTCCACTACCTGATAGCAGATAATGGGAAACAATACCTGAAAGGAAAAGCAATCAGCAACATCATTAAAGATAAAAACGGAGCTTTGTGGTTTGCATCCGAAGATCATGGAATTTCTATTCTTTACCCGGATGGTCACATCAGGTATTTAAACAAATCGACACACCCGTCATTAAACGGAGATAATGTCCATGCATTAGCCGAAGATCACTCCGGTAATATCTGGATTGGCAACTTTATCGATGGGTTGCAAAAAGTCGATTTAGCAAAAGGCTATATTCGTTCATATAAAAACATAGCAGGGGGACACGCGGGACTATCCAATAATTCAATCTATAAACTTTATGTTCATAATCCTGATACTATGTTTATAGGAACCAGCCAAGGTGTCAATATCTATCATTTCCGGACCGATTCATTCACTCCCTTCCTTCCGGATGTATTCCGGCTTATACGTATTGACGACATCACACGTGATCTCAAAGGAAATATCTGGTTTTCCACACATTTCAACGGTATTTTTCGGTATCATATTCCGACCCATAGTATCCATCGATATCAAAAAGGAGTGACAGGCTGTAAAACAATGACCAGCGATAATATTTATTGTAGTTTTGTTGACTCCAAAGGAGAGGTCTGGTTCGGTACCAGCAACGGAGGATTGATGAAATACAATGCACGTGCAGACAGTATACAGGCATTCGGAAAGGAGAATGAACTCCGGCAAAGAGATATTTATTCCATACAGGAAGATAGCTTTGGCTATTTATGGATGAGTACGGATAACGGTATCTTCTCTTTCAATCCGGAAAGTCGTAGTTTTGCCCATTATAAAGTATCCGATAATCTGGTTTCCAACCAGTTCAATGCCTGTCCGGGCTATAAAGATCCTGACGGTACCCTTTTCTTTGGCAGTATCAATGGGGTATGCTTCTTCCGACCGGAAGGACTGAACCATAACAGTCCTACAAACGATATTCATCTGACTTTCTCGGATTTCAGGATTTTCAATAAACACGTACAACCATCACCGGACGGCATTCTACAGAATAATATCGACAGCACATCTGCCATTCGCTTACCTCACGGCATGAATACCCTGACTTTTGATTTTCTGGTGATCAACTATAATGAAAATTGCCAATCACAACTTTCCTGTGAATACTATCTGGAAGGTATGGAGACCGAATGGAATGCAACACAACAAATCCCACAATCAGTCACATATACCAACCTTGATCCGGGCACCTACCAATTTCACGTACGGGTCATAGGAAAAAACGGAGTTGTATTCGACCGTCGGAAAATAACCATTAACATTCGTCCTCACTTTTTGCTGAGTGGTTTCATGATCACTATTTATTCTCTTATCGGACTTCTTATCAGTTTTATAATTGTCCGCTTCTACCAAGTGCGTATGCGAGACAAAATGGATATCCGCATCGAAAGAATGGAAAAAAACAACCTGCGCGAACTGAATAAACACAAGCTGAATTTTTTCACTTATATCACCCATGAGTTTAAGACTCCTTTATCTATCCTTATGGCTGTATTCGAAGATATATCAATCGGACGAAACAATACAATTACCGGTGAAGAAATGAAAATCATCAATCGGAATATCCAACGGCTTCAATTCCTGATCAATCAACTTTTGGAATTTCGTTCTGTAGAAACCGACCATGCACGCATCGAATATGTCAAAGGAGATATTATGACTTATGGACGCAGCATCTTCGAACTGTTTATTCCCGTCTTCAGACAAAAGCAGATTGTTTTTCAATATGCAACTTCAGCCGACTCTTATTATACGGTATTCGATAGAGACAAGATAGAGAAAATCATCAGTAATCTGCTCAGCAATGCTTTCAAACATTCTGATCCTCAAAGTGAAATCAACTTCAGGATTGACGTAGACAAAGCTTCCGGACAATTGATTCTCTCCTGTCATAACAGCAGTTCATATATTCATCCGGAACAGCGGGAAGCTGTCATGCAGCCTTTTCACAAAACCGATTCATCCGATCAAAAGTATTCCAATACGGGTATTGGACTGGCTTTGGTGAATGGTCTAGTTCAGCTGCTTTCAGGAACAGTTGAGATAGAAAGTCATCAAAATAGCGGTACGACCTTTAAAGTAAAATTACCTTTGGTCGAAGACTCTAAGGATATGATTGCACCGGACGAAACTTTGGATATCGTTAACTCACCCGACGTAGTGGCAGATACTGTATACCTGCTCAATAACTCCGGACTAAAAGAGGATATGAATGCTGCAAATGCCGAGAAAAAGATAACTGTACTTTTGGTAGAAGATAATCCGGATATCAATAACATTTTAAAAAGTAAGCTACTCCGTTTATATAAGGTGAAAACGGCTTATAACGGACAGGAAGCTGTAGAGTTGCTAAAAACACATATCATCGACATTATCATCAGTGACATTATGATGCCTTATATGGACGGATATGAATTGAGTAAATATATTAAAACTTCTCGTGAATACTCCCATATCCCAGTCATTCTCATCACTTCACAGCCTTCGAAAGAAAACGAATTGCAAGGTTTATCTGCAGGAGCCGACGCCTATATCGAAAAACCATTCACTTTCGATGAATTGAATCTTAGAATTACCAACTTGCTTAAAGCCAAAAATAATATCCGCGAACATTATCACGACATGAAAATATTCCAACTCAATGAAGAACTCAACAACAAAGACGAGGAATTTATCAAATCATTGACACAATTCGTCATCGAACACATTGAGAACCCGGAATTGAGTGTCGACCAACTGACCACTCACATGAATATCAGTCGAACTCAACTATACAATAAACTGAAAAAACTATTAAACCTGAGTGCAACCGAGTTTATCAATAAAATCAAGATCGATGTTGCTAAAGTAAAGATTATAAAGACTAATCTGACTATTGCTGAAATCTCATGGCAACTCGGATTCAATAATCCCAGCTATTTCAGTAAGACATTCAAGCGTTTTTGTGGAGTGACACCTAATGAATTTAAAAACGGTAAAAGCCAATAGACAGACCGTTTTGCCATTTTATTCGGTCCATTACGCCTTAACAGTGATCTGAGACATCCATTATTTGTAAATGTCGAATAATCGTCTTTACTCCCATAAACATTACCTATAAAGGTAATTTGAGCTATTAATATTCTTAATATTATATGAATATATGCTCAACAACATTCATACCAGTTCGTACCTGTTTAAAATATTATGTATATATTTGCCATTGTTAATCCAAACACAATGAAAACAGGAACAATATTCAGTGTCGAGGAATTTGCCATCCATGACGGACCGGGAATCCGAACAACGATATTTCTCAAGGGATGTCCTCTACGCTGTGCATGGTGCCATAATCCCGAAGGTATATCGCCACAGCCGCAATACATGATTAAAAAAGGAGTTAAAAGTATTTGTGGATATCAGATAACTGTGGAAGAATTGGTTACCATGATCGAAAAGAACCGGTCCATTTATACGCTCAACCGGGGAGGAGTTACACTAACCGGCGGAGAACCCTTATTTCAACCGGATTTTGTTATCGAACTGCTCCGACAACTTCCGGACATACATACGGCTATCGAAACAAGCGGATACGCAAACACTCACATTTTCAATGAGGTTACTTCTTTAGCTGATCTTATTTTATTCGACATCAAACATACGGACCCGGAAATGCACCGGAAATATACAGGAGTGGATAATGCGATTATACTGGAAAATCTTGCTTTACTCTGTAATTCCGGACGAGATTTTATCATTCGGATACCTTTAATCCCGGGTGTTAATGATACCCGGGAAAACATGAGTGCCATTCTTGAAAAAATCAAAGATGCCAGGAACCTGATACGTGTCGAAATCCTTAGATATCACCGTACAGCAGGTGCCAAATACGCAATGATCGGAGAAACGTATCATCCTCCGTTCGATACCGGAAAGGCGCCACAAATCTATAATGTATTTGAAGAAAATAATATCAAAAATCTAATTGTATGAACGAAAGAATTAACTATCTAAAAACGTATATTTTAGATAAACGACACCATTCACAAAGGAGAACACCGTCAAGTATCGGGCTGGACAAATTGAACACAATTTATGCCCAACAAGGTTTATCTCCTGTAGAACGTGCTACAGCCTGTTTTGCTGCTTTGATGAACGCTGAGCTCCCGGTTATACTTCCGGGTGAAAAGATCGTTTTTACCCGTACCCTTACGCAAGTACCGGATATATATACCCCTGAAGAATGGAACGAAATAAAAAACAAATATTACATCCACGAAAAAGGTACGGTATGTAATATCTCCCCCAATTACGCTTATACCATTCAACACGGACTGGAAGCGAGAAAACAGGAGATCCGAAAGCGTCAGGAAAATCCCTCCTTAAATGAAAAAGAGAGAGTATTCCTCAATAGCATGTACCAATGCATCATATCCATACAGAAACTAATTGAGAAGTATGAACAATATGCATTCCTCAATAACGAGACAGAAATTGCGCACACTTTACATACCATAAAGACCGAAGGCGCTCAAAACTTCAGACAAGCTCTACAGCTTTTGAGAATTCTCCATTTCTCTATTTGGGAAGCAGGCAACTATCACAATACCCTCGGCCGCTTCGATCAATATATGTATCCTTTCTATCAGAGGGACCTGGAAAATGGAACACTCACCAAAGAAGAAGCATTCGATCTGCTTGAAGAATTTTTCCTTGTATGCAATAAGGACAGCGACCTGTATCCAGGTATGCAACAGGGTGACAATGGGCAGAGCCTGGTTTTGGGAGGACGCGATCCGGAGGGCAAATACTTATTCAACGACCTGTCCCGCATGTGCCTGCAGGCAAGTTACGAATTAAAACTAATTGATCCTAAAATCAACATTCGTGTAGACCCAAAGACCCCTGACGAAATATTCACTTTAGGTTCCCGTCTGACCAAAATAGGGCTGGGTTTCCCCCAATACAGCAATGATGATATCATCATTCCGGGACTTATACGGAAAGGCTATTCCAAAGAAGACGCATACAATTACGTAGTGGCTGCCTGCTGGGAATTTATCATCCCTAACCGAGCTATGGATATACCCAACATTGATGCCGTTTCTTTAATCGGATGTGTAGACCGGTGCCTTGAAAAACTAAATACCTGTTCGGACTATTCATCCTTTTATACATTGATGGAGCAGGAAATACAAAAGGAGGTCAATGCGATCTACGAGAAACACCGCAATCTCTACATCATCCCTTCTCCAATGATGTCTTTACTGATGGACGGCACCATCGAAAGAGCCAAAGATATTTCGGAAGGTTCCTACTACAACAACTACGGAATCCACGGAACAGGCATTGCAACCGCTACCGATACCCTTGCTGCCCTGAAAAAATACTATTTCGAAGAGCAAAGCCTGGATTATACAACCCTGCTTACTGCCATAAGAAGCAACTTCAAAGGCTACGAAGAGTTACAAAAAAAATTAAGAGAAGAAGCGCCCAAAATGGGACAGGATGATGACTATGCCGACTTGATAGCCAAAGATCTTCTCGACTCTTTTGATCGGTCATTAGCCGATAAACGAAATGAACGCGGAGGGGTTTACCGGGCAGGTACCGGCACCGCTATGTACTACATTTTCCATTCCAATCAATTACGTGCCACCCCCGACGGACGTAATGATGGCGAGATGATTCCTGCTAATTACTCCCCCAGCCTGTTTTTAAAACAAAAAGGTCCTATATCCGTCATAAAATCTTTTACCAAACAACATCTGGACCGTGTTGTCAACGGTGGTCCCCTCACCCTGGAGTTCGATCAATCCGTATTCAGCAATGACGAAACCATTGAAAAGCTGGGTATGCTCGTGAAAACCTACATCGTTTTAGGCGGCCATCAACTACAACTAAACACAGTCAGCCGAGAGACACTGCTACATGCCCGGAAACATCCCGAACAACACAAAAATTTGATTGTCAGAGTATGGGGATGGAGCGGATATTTTGTGGAATTAGACGAATGTTACCAAAATCACGTTATCAATCGGATCGAATTCGGTCTATAATACATCTGCATTATGAAAAATACAGCAAAGAATTTCATGTTTTACGTTGCCTTCGTGGCATCATTGGGAGGATTACTTTTTGGATTCGATACCGCAGTGATATCCGGAGCCGAGAAATCCATCCAGGTGGTATATGATCTATCCGACTTCAGCCATGGCTTCACCATTGCTATCGCTTTGATCGGTACAATCATCGGAGCTTTCGTCTGTAGTAAACCGGTAGAAAAACACGGACGTCTGAAAGCACTGAAAATTATTGCTTTTCTCTACTTTGTTTCTGCAGTGGGCAGTGCTGCCATCATCGATTGGCATTCCTTTTTATTCTTCCGTTTTGCCGGAGGTTTAGCTGTCGGAGCCTCATCCGTAGTCGGTCCCATGTACATTGCCGAAATATCCCCCTCGCGTTGGCGCGGCCGTTTTGTCGCATTCTTCCAGTTTAATATTGTACTGGGTATTGTACTGGCTTACTTTTCCAACTATTGGATTCATGGCATTGCGCATGATTGGCAATGGATGTTAGGAGTTGAAGCCATTCCTGCCATCGCATTCGCTCTTCTATTATACACCGTACCTGAAAGTCCTCGTTGGCTGGTAAAGCAAGATCGGGAAGCCGAAGCCCGACACGTCATAAAGAAGGTCAGCAATGCAGATATTGAACAGGAAATTCATGAAATCAAAGAATCCCTGGTAACAATAGGAGCCAGTGGCGAAAAACTGTTTCAGCATAAATACCGGAAACCGATCCTCTATGCTTTCCTTATAGCTACTTTCAACCAGTTATCAGGTATCAATGCCATTCTCTATTATGCTCCGAGGATTTTTGAGATGTCAGGTGTATTTACCGACTCAGCCATGATGCAGTCTATTGTTATCGGACTGACCAACCTTACTTTCACTATGATCGGAATGATCCTGATAGATCAAGTAGGACGAAGAAAACTCCTCTATATCGGTTCCATCGGTATGACCCTCTCTTTGGCCTTAGTAGCCAAAGGTTTCTACCAAGACGCATTTTCAGGTTACTATATGCTTATCTGCCTGATGGGGTTTATCGCTTTCTTTGCCATTTCACTGGGTGCCGTCATTTGGGTATTAATCTCCGAAGTCTTCCCAAACAATGTGCGCTCCAAAGGGCAAGTATTAGGCAGCATGACACATTGGGTGTGGTCCGCCCTCCTTTCATGGATGTTTCCCGTTTTCATCCGTACAGGAGGTACCTTCATTTTCAGTTTCTTTGCCATTATGATGTTCCTAAGCTTCTTCTTTGCTCTCAGGCTACCCGAAACAAAGAACAAGTCTCTGGAGCAGATACAAAAGGAATTGACCAATTAACAACTTACGAATAATGAACTAAAAATATGAATCGTATGAAAACAAAACTGATCATTTTATTAATACTCACAACCATGATACACACAAACACCGTAAATGCCCAACATTCACAATTGAAAAGAGCCGATTTTCAACAAACAATTGACGGAAAGCAAACCGATCTCTACTTTCTGAGAAACAAAAACGGCATTGAAATTGCCATCACCAATTTCGGAGGACGAGTCGTTGAATTCTGGACTCCGGATAAAAAAGGGCATTTTGAAGACATCGTCCTCGGACACGATCATGTGGACAAATATCTCCATTATAAAGGTGAAAGATTTTTGGGAGCCACTATCGGACGGTATGGCAACCGGATCAACAAAGGAAAGTTTACCCTGAACGGACAAACTTACCAGTTACCCATCAATGATACTCCCAACAGTCTACATGGTGGCTTTAAAGGATTTGATATGGTAGTATGGGATGTTGAGCAGCCGGACAGCCAGACTTTACAACTCACGTATTTATCCAAAGATGGTGAAGAGGGGTATCCGGGAAATCTCCAAGTATCCATGAGTTACAAGCTTACGGATAAAAACGAATTTATTATCACTCACCAGGCTCAAACAGACAAAGAAACGGTCATCAACCTCACCCATCATTCCTTCTTCAACCTGCACGGTGCAGGCAATAAGGATATCAATGACCATATACTCATGATCAATGCGGATAAGTTTACTCCTGTCGATCAGACCCTAATCCCCACCGGTATTCTCCAGGATGTAGAAGGGACCCCGATGGATTTTCGTCGCCCCACACCTATCGGAAAGCGAGTAAATGATTCGTTCGAGCAACTGGAGTTCGGTCACGGCTACGACCATAATTGGGTATTGAATCGCAAAACCTCCAACACCCCCGAACTGGCAGCAACCGTTTATGAACCCGCCTCAGGAAGATATCTTGAAGTATGGACCACCGAACCCGGACTACAATTCTATGGCGGTAACTTCTTTGATGGTACAATGACCGGAAAGCACGAAAAGAAATACAACTACCGGGCTTCCCTCGCATTGGAAACCCAGCACTATCCGGATAGTCCTAACCAACCGGCATTCCCGTCAACAACCCTCTTACCCGGAGATACTTACAAACATATATGCATCTATAAAATCAATGTACAATGAAAACCACAAAACATTTATCTGTCGCAGCAGTACTAACCGTACTGATGCAAATGGGGTGTCAGTCTCACACAGACAATACCCGGCAAACACTCCACTTGCCCGAGCTAAACGAAGTCCGGATAGAAGATGCTTTCTGGAGTCCGAAACTCGATATCTGGAGGAAAATAACCACTAATGATGTATTAAACAAATTCGAAGGGAAATACACTCCTTTTCCCGGATCGACCGACACGCGTAATGCTTTCCGGAATTTCGATCGTGTAGCTGAAGGGCAGAGAGATATCAAACAGCACGATGGTCCCGAATGGTATGACGGACTCGTTTATGAAAGTATCCGGGGTATCGCCGACTTTCTTGCAAGCCACCCCAATAAAGAACTGGAAAAACGAATCGACGGATATGTAGACCGCATCTATGCCGCTCAGCAAACAGAGCCGACCGGATACATCAACACCCATACCCAACTTATGGAAAACAACCATAGATGGGGAGACAATGGGGGACTCCTTCGTGGACAACACGATGTATACAATGCCGGGATGCTGATCGAAGCCGGAGTACATTATTATCAGGCAACCGGCAAAACACGTTTGCTTGAAATTGCAACCCGCTTTGCCAATTACATGGCAGATTATATGGGTCCGGAACCACGCATGAATATCGTTCCCGCACATTCCGGCCCCGAGGAAGCCGTAATGGCATTATACTGGTTGTATAAAAACGAACCGGAACTGAAAGATAAACTTTCCATACCGGTCCGGGAATCAGATTATTATAATCTGGCCACTTTTTGGATAGAAAACAGAGGGCATCACTGTGGCTTTCCATTATGGGGAACGTGGGGATACCGGAAATCGGAAAAATGGATTAAAGACGCTTGTTATCACCAAGCTGAATTCGGCACACACTCTCGTCCCAGTTGGGGAGAGTATTCACAAGATTCGATCCCTGTACTCGAACAAAAAACAATTGAAGGGCATGCTGTGCGAGCTACCTTGATGGCAACCGGTCTAACCGCGGCCGCACTCGAAAACCAATCACCTCAATACATCGAAACAGCTAAACGTCTTTGGGAGAATATGGCAGGCAAACGGATGTTCATCACAGGTGGAGTCGGTGCTATTCACGAAGACGAAAAGTTTGGTCCGGACTACTTTCTGCCCACCGATGCATATCTGGAAACCTGCGCAGCTGTCGGAGCCGGTTTTTTCAGCCAACGCATGAACCAATTAACTTGCAATGCCCGCTATATGGACGAGGTGGAAAGAGTGCTTTACAACAATGTACTGACTGGCGTTTCTTTGTCCGGTGATAAATACACCTATCAAAATCCCCTGAATACCGATAAGCCCGACAGGTGGGAATGGCATGTATGTCCATGTTGCCCACCGATGTTCCTGAAAATCATGGCTGCCATGCCTAGTTATATCTATGCCTATCAGGGAGATAATGTCTATGTCAATTTATTCATAGGAAGCGAAGTACGTGTCCCTGTCGGTAAAAGCAACAGCGTCCGATTGAAACAATTAACCTCTTATCCCTGGCACGGCGCTCTTTCCATTCAAGTCAATCCCGACAAGGCAAGCACCTTCTCTATGAAAGTCCGTATTCCCGGATGGGCACAAGGTACAGAAAATCCATACGACCTTTACCAATCGAATCTAAAAGCACCGGTCAAGTTAAAAGTTAATCAAGAGGATGTACTTTTGAGGATCGTAGACGGATATGCGGAAATCAACCGGGAATGGAAAAAAGGCGATCACATTGAGCTTGAACTACCCATGCAACCTCGCCTGATCACTGCAAATAAAGCAGTCGAAAACTTACGGGGACAAGTCGCATTGGCATCAGGGCCTATCATTTACTGTTTTGAGGATGCCGATAATCCGGAACTGCAGACATTCAAACTTCAGGCACAAACACCTTTGGAACTCTCCCATGACAGTAATCTGCTCAATGGAGTCAATATCATCAAATGTCAGGGTGATATTCCGGCAAAAGCCATCCCATATTATGCTGTGGCCAACAGGGAAGAGAGCCATAGCTATAAAGTATGGATTCCTCAGAAATAAGAGCCAGACGATTCCTACAAACAAATTTATTCAAGATGAAAAAGAAAGTATCACCATTTATACGTAAATTTGCGGAACGAGAATCATCTTAATTATAGATTATCATTATGGAAAAGAAAACAATCGTAGCACGTGTAGAAGTGCTACCCGGCAAAGAACAAGCATTTCTACAGGCGGCTGATGCTCTAATCAAAGGTACAAGGGCAGAAGAGGGGAATATTAGTTATAACTTATATCAAAACCCGTCACAACCCGTAGCTTTCATTTTCTACGAAGAGTACAAAGACCAGCGTGCCATGGATATACATGCGGCATCCCCCCATTTCCAGGCTTTTGGAAAGGCGATCAAGGAAATGCTGGCATCCGATTTGATAATTGAAACTTTTTAAATAGATACAAGGGTGCTTCAATGCACCCTCATATTTATCACTTCATTTATTCGGCCACGGCCAATGTCAACACACTGATCCGTACTCCTTCAACTTCAAAAAGCGTAGATGCACAGGCCACAGTTGTAGATCCGGTAGTCAGCACATCATCAATAATCAGTACATGTTTCCCTTGGAAACAAGCTACATCACACAATTTGAAAATACCTTCCACATTTTCCGAGCGTTCAAAAGTCGATTTACGGGTTTGAGTCTCTGTATTCTTTTCCCGTATCACGCTCTTCGCATTCAGCGGAATCCCCGTCACAGAAGATATACCACGGGCAATCCATTCACTCTGATTGTATCCTCTCAGCTTCTGTTTTTTCTTATGCAAAGGTACAGGAACAATCACATCCACATGATCAAAGAAACCACAAGAAATTAATTCTGCCGCCATATAGCGTCCCATCACTTCGCCCAGTTCTTTATATCCGCTATATTTCAGCAGATGCAAGATGCGTCTGAAATCACTACCTTTACGATAAAAGAGAAAGGAAGAAGCTCTTTCAAGAACCGGAATACGTCCCCAGAAAAGACACTCAACCGGATTATCCTTTCGCAGATGAAATCCGGTACGGGGTAAGTTCATATTACAACGAATACACAAGCACTCCTCTTCTTTCGACAGCGGAGCTCCACAAACCACACAACAACGTGGGAACAAAAGAGACCAAAAAGAGTCGAACCAAGTATTCATGTGATGTTTTTCAGTTTAGTCAATACCCGGAAAGTTACATTTCCAGTGGAGGCATCTCTTTCAGCAGCCGTTGAAAGACAGGATGTAAAGGGCCATTCGTCGCAATGATATGATGTCCTTCAATAAAATACTCACTTCCAAAGAAATCAGTTACTTTTCCGCCGGCTTCCAACACAATCAGTGCCGCAGCCGAGTAATCCCATTTCCCGATAAAAGCTTCCGCCCAGGCATCAAAACGTCCGGCCGCCACATAACAAAGAGCCGATGCAGCCGAGCCATTCATACGAATTCCTCCTACCACTCCATACAATTGTTTCAGTAAATATTCCGCAGTCCGTTTGTATTGCCTATGGTTATAGGGAAGTTCAGTGATTACAAACGCCTCTTCTATGTTTTCTATTTTCGAGACATGCAGTTCATCTCCGTTCATCCAAGCCTTCCCACCTTTCCAGGCGTAAAAACATTCATCCCTGCAAACTTCATACACCACTCCTAAAAGTAATTCTGTACAGCTCCTCAATGCGATACTGACACAATAAGGAGCATTGTCATGAATGTAGTTAGTTGTCCCGTCCAACGGATCAATAACCCAGCAATAAGGCTCATTCTTATAAACGGCAGAACCTTCTTCCGCAATAAACCCGGCTTCGGGCAGCAACGCAGACAGTTGTGCCACTAACAAGCGTTCAGATTCTTTATCAACATACGACACATAGTCATGCGCATGCTTTTCCACCACACGCTCCCGACTAAAGCTCCTCCGTTCTTTTCTCAAAAAATTCCCGGCTTCAGTTGCTATCCGGCATACTTCAGTAGTAAGTTGTTGAAGATCCAGTCCCATATTCGATTTTTAACGTATTTCGGCAAAGATAAATGATTCTTTTGAAAAAACATTGCAGCATTCGGCATATCTCTGCGTCTAAAAGACATAAAAGACTTAACTATGCAAAAATTCAGATTGACAATGCTATTTATCATTTGCGGCAACGGATTTGCTTATGCGCAAACATTCAACGAAACGCCCATACCTGCCTTTATACTGCACAAAGAAATGAAAACCCCTCAAATCTTCAAACTACCCGAAATAAAGAATACTTTGTCAGAAACCAACCCTGCTTTCAATAACAGTATGCCGTTAGTCAAACAATACGAACTGAGAAAAAAATTCTCCTATCTGGATCCCGTCTTCACCGGTTATTTTAATCAGCAACAGTACCGACTGTTCAATTCCCGCTATTTCGGATACGAATTATACGGTTCCAGTTATTCACTCCGGGGAGTAGGTACACAGAATATGGCAGGTGGCAGATTGGTATATCGTCTTAACAGACAACTGGCTATCCGGATAGGTGGCAACGCCTATCAATACCGCTCTAACGGACGGATGTTTAATGATTTTACTCTTAACGCAGACCTTACCTATCGTCTGAATAATTGGCTGACCGCTTATATTTACGGACAATACCGGCTGGACTGTAATCCCAACTCCGGTGTACAAGGTTTCCCGTTATCTCCACAATCCCATTACGGCGCTTCATTCCGGATAAACCTCCTGGAAAGGAAAGAATATGGTCTCGACCTGAATCTGGGTACCGACAGAAGTTACAATGCTGCTACCCGGCAATGGGAAAATACTTATAAGATAGGCCCAACCATACGATTAAAATAACCAACCCAATATAAACCTGACTATGAAGAAAGGGCTATCCGGTACCGCCAATTTTACCGGATAGCCCTATTTTACAATCAATCTTATTTACATATAAACACTTTACACTCACCGGGAGCAAGCTTTACGACCCATCCGGTAGAAGCCTCAGCCACAAGGCTGCCTTCTATAACATCATATACCCGATCCAATGACAATCCTTCTACCGTCTTTACATTCAACTCCACGTCTACGGGTCCGGATATCCGGTTCAGACAAGCTATTGCTTTGCTTCCGTCACTCAACGGCTTCACCCAGACATCATAATGATCGGCACGAATGGCACGCTCTGCCTGAATGCCCAGCGGATCCTGATCGATAGCAATCAGATCCTTATTCAAAAGTATTTGTAACGTACTATCATTCATCTGCCGTACATCATTGCCACAGAGTAATGGAGAAGCCATCATGCACCAGAGAGCAAAGTGGGACTGATATTGTTCATTCGTACAACCTTCCGATTCATAACCGATACTCTTACTTTTTCCGCCAATCCCCACAACAAGCATATCCGGATCATTCCATCCGCCGGGTCTTGCATATTCACTAAGCGGTGCATTTATTTCAAGAATGTTCAAAATGCCACGTAAACCTCCCTTTTCGTCTGTCGAACGATTCCACAAGTCGCCAATATCACCGGATACTCGCCATAAATGTCCGCCGACTTTCTTCGCCCATTTCCAAGGTTCACGCTGTCCCCACTCACAAATTGAAAAGACGATAGAACGGTCGGTCGCTCTCAATGCCCTCCCCATCTTCTCATATCTTTCCATCGCTTCTACTCTTCCGGCAGGTGCATTGCAATAGTCATACTTCAAAAGATCAACACCCCAGGATGCGAAATCCCGTGCATCAATTTCTTCATATCCATAACTGCCACAAACCCCACCACAAGTTTTATCAGCGGCATCCGAATAAATTCCAAGTTTGAATCCTCGCTCATGCAAGTAATCGGCCACATATTTGATGCCTCTCGGGAACTTTGTTTTATCAATTTGGATATGACCGTCAGCTCCCCTTTCAGGCAACTGCCAAAAGTCATCGATATTAATATAAGCATACCCCAAATCACGCATTCCGTTTTCTACCATTGCATCTGCAGTTTGCAACAGTAGCTCCTCTGTCAGGTGACGTCCGAATGTATTCCAACTGTTCCACCCCATCGGAGGAGTCAGCAACAACTCATCTCCTATATTAATCAGTAGTTCCTGTGTATCGGTTCCAAGGGCATTCTCAGCTTTCAGCATCACTTTGTACGTTCCCTTTTCTACTACTTTTCCCTTGATTATCCCCGTTTCTTTATCCAGCTTCAATCCCTTGGGAAGATTTTCAGCATGCCACTTTATCGGTCGTTCTCCGGAGGTGGGAATATAAAACAAAAAAGGGGTAGCAGGATAGTTTCCCACCACATGAGGGGGATTAATACACGGTTTCCCCTCAAAAATAGCGGTTCGCACTTCGCTCGCCTGTACTGTCGGACTCGCCAGCATCAGACATAAGCAATATAAAAAAGAAACATAACTTGTAATTTTCATACGTTTAAAAAGAATTTATATAGATTTTATTTTAATGTTACAACAACCATTACCGGATTATCCTCTTCATCCAATCGGTTTATCAATTCATCCAGTTCTTTTTTTCTTTCCGGCAGTAAAGCTTTCGAATAGCGTTTACCTTTACTCAGATAACCTACCATCCGGGCATTTGCCAACTGATTTCCCAACCCTGTTCCGGGAGGAGTAAAATCAAATCCTGCCGCCAAATCATCTTTTATAATCACATTTGAAAAACTCTTCTTCTGTTTATCATACAATCCCACAAAGCTATCATTCTTCAGGACATAAAGCACAAAGAAATAACGGTCTGACTCAAAAACCTGTTGTACTGCAATTGATTGAAAACGTTTTCCGGGATCTATTTCATTGGCAGATACATCCACATCCTTCCCCGAACAATCAAATTTCCATGCCAATGTCTTTTTTCTGTTGGCATCAATTTTATAAATCAGATTCTCCAACGCAGGTTTAAAGTAAATATCGCCCCCATAACGATACATTACATCGCGGGTAGATAGGTTAACACCATATTTCTTTCCAGGTTCCATATATCCTTTCCAGATCTTTAGTTTCTTCCCATTTTCATCGATAAGGAACAATTGTTGGGGATTATCCTTTCTCATAAAATAATTATTATCACAATAGAGAATAGATCCCTGACCGTCTACAGCTCCGGTACCCATATTCAGGTGAGGAGCCGGTATACGACGGAGAAATTTACCATTGAAGCCATAACAGATTATATCCTGGAAATCCTGAACATACAGTTTTTGGTTATCAGGGTCAGTAAAAAACAATAATCCTACCGCATATTCTTCAGGCCCCTGTCCTTGCCGACCTATCTTATTCATAAACTTACCATTTTTATCGAACCGATAAAAACTTCTGGTCTGTGCGTCACCCGCAATAATCGAGTTTCCGGCATAAATAATACTACATTCATTCCCCAGCAGACAATTATCAGTAGTTTCTAAAGGGAAATAACGTACATCAGATGCCAGTTCACTCATTAATACCGTCTTAGGACTTTGTGTAACAGCCTTTGCCAAATTCAGCGTGACGGCAGCTGCATTCTTCTGAGCAAATAGTGGAAAAGCCAACACATGGGCTAATAAAATGCAAAATGTAAATGATTTCATAATACCTCCTATCTTTTAAATGTATAAAGAATCACTACCGGATTGGCTTCATCCCCGATATTCAATACATCAGGAGCCTGCTTTAGATATCCTTTTTCACGTAAAGCCAAAAGAATATCAGCATTCACCACTTGTGCGCGTCCCCCATCCGCCATTACATACTCCGGCCAGAAAGGTATCCCTCCATCTATATCATTATCCATGCCAATTACATTGCCGCCTGGAATGGCAGCACTACATTCCAAATAATCATCCGGAATACGCTGCGATTTCAGTTCACCGGTCTTCTTATCGAATCTTTGTATAAAAATAGCATCTCCTTTGTACAGACGCAAGTAAAGATAGTGAGGAGATTCGAACAGATCATAGACTCCAATAATCTGATCCGTTTCAACTGTATTATCCCTGAATTTATTAATATTAGCAATATCCATATAATATTCAGTCGGGTTTTCCCGTTTCAGAACATAAGCCGGCTCTATTCCATTAGCATAAATCCCGGCCACCGTATCATTGCATGCAGTAAACAGCAGTACCCCTTCTGTAGAAGGAGAAAAGCAGATTTCTTTCATGAAACAAACGTCCTGAGAGAGTCCTTGTGGAAAAAGAGACTTAGACTTTAACAGCAAACCATCAGCCTGTTGCAATGCGCCTGCCCATGGTGCTTGTTCAAAAGGCTTCATGACCAATCCTTTCAATGCTCTCTTCCCATCCGCAAAGACATACATTCCACCGGCCTGCTTCGCCGTTGTATCATTCCGTAGAAAAGTTCCGTCATACGAATACACCAATGCATCCCCTCCATACTGGAATATAGATAATTCTTTATTGCTATCATCAACCGCAAGTTCACTTATCATACTATACTCTCCCGGCCCATTTCCCTGGCGGCCGACCCGACGTATGAACTTACCCTTTCGATCAAATTGCAACACTTCTTCAGTCTTTCCGTTATACATAAACATGTAATCCGTCGTCACCTGCAGATTCAGCAGATTGCTAATCAGGCATGAGTCTGTTGTTTCCAAAGGAATATATTGTATGCTCACCACATCTTCTTTCATGGAGATAGGTGTCTCTTCCTGCAAAGCAGAGCGTACATTGACAATCGGGCATTCGGATAAAGAAGAAGATTTTGGCTGGCAGGCCACCAGCCCGAGCAGCCATAAACCGTTTAACAATAATATTGTGTTTTTCATAATGACTGTCTCTCAATATTTATTTTTCAGGGATATGTATACAAAGATACATTTTCAATTTGAAAAATCACTTAAAATCAATCATTTTTATCCCTATTTATAAACCCGACAATCAAATACCATATAAATTTAGTGTGATCAGTCCGGAAAGGTTGGTTGTTCAAGCCACCTTAGCATCTCCGCCTTACTCCTTCTGCAAGTAGCCAGCAATGCTTCTAAATTACGTTTATCCCGTTCACCCATATCAAAACCCGAATTGATGCCCCTCGGATGATGAAGATGATATAACGGTCCTTTTACACGTGCAATGGGCAACTCTAATATCTCCAGACGTTTCACTCTTTCGGCATCTTCGGGACCCCAACCATAAAACGCTTCATTCTCTCCGCCTGCCCGCAGATAGGCAACCCTGTTCACTAGAAAAGCTCCTCCCACCGAAGGTCTCATCCCTATTGAAGTAGCATCCACCTTTTCCAACACCGATACGTCCTTGCGGATTCTGTCACTCATAGCTTCATTCAGAAAGATAAAACGCCCGTCATACGGGAAACACATCACACAGCCCGAACAAATCCTGCCGACCGCTTCTCTCAACTGAACCGGCGGAATAATCACATCCGTATCCCAGATGCCTGCAATCGGAAACTTAGCCGATCTCAACAATATATTTAAATAACGTGTCCGGTAGAATACCGGATCATCATCTTTCACAAACCGATAGCGTAACCTCTCACACGTCTCAGACAAATAAAAACGTTGCTCTGTATCCGCTTCAAGAATATCCACTGATACCTCTGTCTGCTGTAGCAGCAAAGAAAGGATAAACCGAAGATTCTCCGCCCTCTCCGGATTATCTACCCGCAAGGGGATGACAATGCTAACCCCTCTTGTCAGATCCATACCGCCTCCTTTCCAGATATAATCATGCCCTTCTCACAGTACTCCATCAATTTCTCGACTTTAGCATTGAACACATTCAACCGATGCAACAGGCAAAGAATAAAAAACACCTCTTCGAAAAGTGAACTTTCCCTGACTCCGGGCAGCGAGTCTGCTATCCAGTCAATCAGGTAAATTAAATGCTCTTTCATTCGCAGCACCTTGATGTCTTCCTCACCTTTCCTCCGGGACAACCGGTAATACAGATAATAAGCGAGACCACAAATACCTTTCCCGATGCCTAAAGTTCCGATCGCCCTACTATTAATCGTGTTAAATACCCTGCAATCGATCTGCCACAGAATCTCGTCGGCATCCCCTTCCACAAAGCCCTCCTGCAACAGATACTCAATTCCGACACCTACTCCGCACAAACCGTCACCATAAGTCACCGGAAGTTCCAAAGAACAATTCTCCATCACCTCATCCAGCAACACTTCTGCTTTCTCTTCCCACTCTTCTTCAGCCGTCTGCCGATAAAGACGATAGAATCCGATGATTTTCCCCATTTCTCCCATCATCCCCGGATTTTCTATCCCTCTTACGCTTTCCATATTTTCTTTATTGACGTAATCAATCATTTTATTACACCGACCAGGCAACCACTTCCGGAATTTGCCTTTCCTCCTCCGGGGGAAACGTTCTATAATCTCCATAACAACGGGTCAGATAAGTATCGTATCCTGACGGAACCGGAAACTCCACTCCTTCAAATCGTGCAGTATCCAGATATTCCACCTCATCCAGCCGCAAATGAATACGGCTCTCACTCAAATTCCGTTCAAAACTGTTCGACAAAGCATTCTCATACTTACCATCCCAATCATAGATGAAAAGATCCAACTGTAATCCACCGAACTGCATCGGCTCGGCCGGAGTCTTTTTATCCGGAACATACCGGCTGTGCCGATCTCTCAACCGCGCCTCAACCAACCAGCTCCATGGAGCCATGGCCGGTTCTGTTTCCGGAGTCTGAAAAAAATATCCTGAGGCAGTTCCGGTACACCCTTCTCCAAAAAGAGTGCATAATCACTCCTTAACATCCCCACATCCGTATCTGTATCCCAAGGAATAAACCCCTGATGCCGGATAGCTCCCAGCAGTGTACCATAATCGAGCCAATAATCAATATCGTGCTTCTTGCAGACAGTATCGAAAGACTGCAATAAATAAAGCATCCTCCGATGTGCCTCCTTTATATCTATATTCATAATTTATATTTTAATATTCCGGCCAAATACCGGTTTTCCTCTTTACTCCTGATAGCAATACGAATATACTGCTTTCCATACATTCCCCTCTTCAGGCTACAGTCTTTTACCAGAATATCATGCTCTCTCAGCAAAACTTCCGCAAGCTCTCGGGCGTTGTACTTATGGGTCACTTCACATAAAAAGAAGTTTGCTTGTGAAGGAAATACCGCTAAATAGCCTACCTCCTGGAGTTCTTCAAAAAAGAGCGCTCTTTCCTCTCTAAAGCAGGCACATGCCTGCCGGTAGTCGATTGTATATTTGTCCAGAATCTGTAAATAGTACTCCGCCAAAGAGTTTATATTCCAGACCGGAAGTTTCTGCTGTAATTCATCCATTAATTTATGGTCACCGGAAACAGCAATTCCCAATCGTAATCCGGGAATTCCATGTGACTTAGACAGGCTCTTTATCACCACCAGATGATTATACTCCTTCAGTATCTTGTCATCAATCAGAGAAGTTTCTTCTCCTCCCTCCGAGAAGTCAATAAAAGACTCATCCACAATCAGCCGTATCGAACGCTCCTGAGTCCATCCCGCTAATGAAATCAAATCCTCGTAAGGGATACTATTTCCGGAGGGGTTATCCGGATTCAGCAACAGTAATGAAGTCACTCCCTTATCCTCAAAAAATGTTTTCAGGTCGCTTACGGTATAGCGATAACCTGGCCCCAACGGCAAGAAAGTCTCTATCCGGTCATCACCTACCAGATATTCTTCAAATGTAGGAAGAATCACCCCCATTCTACCGGAAAGCAACTCCATCAGCTTTCTTATCAACTCTGCCGCCCCATTCCCCACCGCGACAGCCTCCGCAGGAATGCTCCAGTGCTTCGCCACCAATCGCCTGTTTACATAACTCCCCGAAGGGTATTGCCTGAGCAGTTTATCAAAATTAGCTTTCAGTTCTTCCAGCATCCTTTCTGTCGGGAAATGCGGATTCACCAGATAAGCAAAATCAAACAAGAAAGGGAAACGCCAATACCCTCCATAACGTTTCTGGTAACCGGGCAAAAGCCCTTCTTTCTTACCAAATAGCGTTTCGGCAATATCTAAATCCTGCATGTCGTCTATCTCATACCACTTTTCACCCTCAAGCGGCAAAGCCTTCAGCCCGGCTTTATCCAACAAAGACAAAACGGCCAGTATTTGTTCGTAATATGCACTATTATCAAAACATTTGCAATAGGCTTCCAGAAAAGGTACGTACTTACCTACAGAAAACTCCTTACTAAAACGATAGATATTCACCGTCTTAAAATAAGTAGGAGTTTTTTCGTACGAAAAAGTATGTTTAGATACAAAGTCCACAATAAACTGCTTTTCATCCACAGTCACCATAGTCCCGTCCATCCAACTCTTATAACGGTCTACTACTGCTACATCCGGATACGGTTCTTCGAGCACTCTTTCAAGTATTCTCTTCTCAAAAACAATATCCGATTCTAACAATAAAGTATCATCAGACGCTAAGTGATGCCGCGCCAGAAACAGAGAATAAATATTATTGGTATATGCATAGTAAGGGTTTTCCAGATAATAAATAGGAATTCCGCAATATTCATTTCCCAGATACGCCCGTAGTTTGTCACCTTGAAAACCAATCACAAGCACAATCCTCGATAGTCTTGCGACTGCCAGGTTTGCCAGTAACCGATCTATGATCCGGATACCGTTCACCTCAATCATACACTTAGTGTCATACCGGGTCAATTCTCCCAGACGCCTGCCCATTCCTGCTGCCAATATAATAGCCTGCATATCTGACCCCTTATTAAGTTCCTAACTCCGGCTGACTTTTTGCCAACCGATAATAAAATCCCTCTTTGTCTGCCTCAAACAAGAAGTGCCGCAGTCCATGGCATCCAACCGAATATTATAAAAACAAGCTAATATTTTATGATTTAACATGGCACAAATTAGACTTTCCAATTGCTAATTCATAGTTAGAGGGTGAAGGACAAAGATATTTACACAAACATTCTTTACAAACAGGCAATGAATCACGGGTTCTACGCCAAGACGTTCCTCTTTTTAATTCATTATAAACGATTTCCCTATAATCATCATGCCATTTACCTATAGGGGAAAAGTTCAAATTTGCATACACAAATCCATTCTCTAGCATCCTAATTTTGCCAAAATCATTTGTATTAAGTTTTTGATTTGCAAATATCTCATTTTTAGTCCACTTAGTAGACAATATATCTTGCATATTCAAAAAGACATTGTCTTCAAAAAAAGAATAATTACCTACATTATAGAAAGGAATGATCTTTGCATTTAAGCATAATCTTTCAATTATATCACAAGCCTCATTATATTCATTCCAAGAAGTTATTTTAAACAAATATTCAAACGGTCCTCTACTTTTAGAAATCAGAAGTAAGTTCTCAACATCAAAATCTGCGAAATCAACAAGTATTCTAATAACGGAATTTTCCAAATTCAAAATATGATCAATATCTTCATCATAGCCTCTAAGCTGTGAGTAATGAACATAAAAACTCTTTTTATAGGATATTTCATTAAGTTTTATGAGTAATTCCCTCCAATAAGGATACAAAAACATATTACCACCTGTAAAATGAAGTTCAAATACATTTAAATACTCTAGTTTTTTCAAAATAGCTTCTAATTTTTCAAATGCCAAACTCTCATTACTCTTATGACACCAACACATTTGTTTATAAATCAAATTACAATCTGGACAGTTTTTATTACATTTTCCTGTTAAGCAAATGAACACATCAGTTAAATTACGTAGAACATTTCCTCCAAAAACAGAATTATCCACACCTTCTATATCCTCACCAATATTCACATCAGGAACAGCCACAATTGGCTTCTGAGGAAATTCATCAACATCAAACAAACTACCACAGAAATTAGATTGCATTGAAATCACAAATTCGCCAATAGACTTTCTTCTCAACAGTTCTTCATCCACTTGTGAGCAATACAAATTCTCAGGTAACATCAATTGATCTATAAAAGATAATAAATCCGGGGAACAATTATAAATATATCCTTTCCCACTGATAGAATTATAAACCAATATATGATCTTCTTTTTTCCAAAGAAAAACATATGTTTCTACAATAAACCAATACTTTTTCATGCAAATACCATTTTATTAACTTCTTCAAATAAACTTGGATTCTTCTCAAGCACTCCAAATATCTCAGACAAATAATGTTGATATTGAATTTCATTCATCTTTACGTGACATACCGGTACCCCATTTTTCAAAGGAAACTGTAAGAAGCACTCACCACAATTCTCTATTAAATAGCATCCCCGGCACTGAGATCTCATTTTTTCATAATAAGAATTATATATGCTAGCAATCTCCTCAAAGTTCAAATGTACTTCATTATCTACAGTGCCCAACACATGATGTAAACTGATCCTCTCACATGTTAACAATTTATTATCAGCTGTCACAAACATCTTTTTAAAAAAAGGCAAACAGGTTCCGGTAGGTATTCTCTTTTTCTGCTTGATAGTCCCATACAATACCTCACAATAATGTTTATAAGCGTTATCTAATTGATAATAAAAGAAGAATCCCAATTCCTTATATACTGGAGACCTATCCTTTCTTTTAATCATCATTTCTGGAGACTCTTTATAATCTTTAGCTATTTCTTGATATTTTTGTTCATCACTTAGTGCTGTATGTGAAATCGTCTCTATTAAAGGAATTTTACCAAATTCATTGAATATAAAGTCATGTATATCATCGACCGAAGAATGGCTATTCAGGACTGAGTTAAATTCAACCTTATTCTGAAAGTAATCAGGGTATTGCTGTTGTAGCTTTTTCACATTCTCATACACCGTTTGAAAGGATTGTTCCCCATCAGCCTTTATTCTCAACACATTATGTGCTTCATTGCCATCCATACTGATCAATAAAGAAAAATTGTGTCTAACAATAAAGTCTTTATACCGGTCAAGCAGTAAGGCATTAGTAGTCATACTATATATAAATACCAAACCTGTCCTTTCAGTAATACTTTCGCATAGAGAAACAATTTTTTCAATCAAAGAAAAGTTAACCAAAGGCTCTCCACCATAAAATCCTATTCTGATCGGATGTTCATAAGAAAGATTTTTATTGGAAGTCCACAAAGACATTAAATAATTCAATACAGTTTCAACTGTTTCAAAACTCAGATTTTTTTTCTCCACTTTATCTGAGTACATGTCTCCATAGCAACAATATTGACATCGCAGGTTACAGTTACCTGTTACTTGAAAAAGAACATTATCTATGAATGCAATTTGCTTCTCCACAATTTCCGGAGTTATTTTTCCATCGATAAAATCTTCCTCATTAATCTCTTCAAAGAAACCATTATCCCTCAAAAATAGATATTTATCCAATAACAAACGTTTTTCATCATCACCTATTTCTAAATTCTGATTCATTATTTTAGCAAACAAAGTTTCCTCTCCATCATTGTTGTCCAATGCCTCTATCACCTTTATCACAGGGTGTACATTCAGCAAAGACGACTTTCTACTATTATATAGGTAATAGTTTCCTTCCTCAGTTCTAAAAAAAGTAAATGATTTCATTTTGTTTTCAAATTAGCTATTATCAATATCGGGTTATCATCTTCTCGCACACGTTTCATCAGGTTCAGTATTTGTGGAGCCACAGTCCGTCCGGCAGACTGTTCCTCTTCTATAAATTCTTTCAACTTATAAGGCCAGATGGTAGCTAAAAGCTTTTCATTATACGCCCCCCAAGAAGGAGAGAAGGTCTTCATACCACCCAGATCATCTATAATCTGTTTCACCGCAAACGTCTCACCCGTACGTTTATTGTAAATAGCTGTTAATGGAGAAGTCTCAGGCAGTTTACGCAGCTCCCTGAATGGCATACATTCATAGACAGATAAAAAAACGAAACACTCTGTTTCAAAAACACCGGATACTATATATTTGTGATCCAGCATTTTAATCATTTTTGCATTTTCCAAGTTGCCCGATTCCCAACATTTAAAAGCATCAGAAAACAATCCATCCTCATATAGATACTGGATAGGAAACCGTAATTCTTCATCCAACTCCACCACCCAGCGAGGCATCAGGGAAGTGGGGGTAACAGTAAAAACTGTATCCGTATAAAAATTATAAAATAAGGTCGTATCTTTATAGTAACTCGTGTACTTAAAACGAGGATCTCCGCCACTCATGGACGGTGCGCCCCCTTTCCTGCCCCACGGCATCATACTGCGTTTGGCTACAAACTCGTAATCCGTATTTATGAAATAAACCGTATCCGGAAAATTATAAAACATCAGGTTTTCTCCTGCCGGAGCAAAGCAGACCTTATTGACCATACGCCCAACCGGCGCAGTGTCCATCGTTTTCTGGGCATACCAGCTTAGCTCTTTCCCCGTACACTTCCCCCGGTCATCATATTCTATTATTTTAGAGGCATTCCCATAGAAATGATTATTCAAATACACTATATCAGCCACATGCGCATAGATATCTTCACAAGCCCCTTGACCCTGGCTCCCAATACGGAACAAGAACTGCCCATTCCAATCAAAACAATAGTTTGAGTAAAATATGTATTGGGGAGAAAAGGTCAAACGCTGATAATTGCCTAACATACAATTCGGATTCGTTTCCAAAGGAATATAACTGACACTATCCACCAGCTCCGAAAGCATCATTTCCTCTCGAACATTCTTTATCGCAGTTGACAAATGAATAATATCATCCCGAACAACAGGATTAGGATTCACTGTTTTTTTGTTACTACAAGCCGTGAAGCCCAATATCATAGCACCCAGTATCAATATCATTCGCATAGTTCTATACTATCATTAAGTTAAAAAATAGTTTATGTTTGCTACTTTTCCTGCGAAAAGACAGCAAACATAAACACTTTATTCTCGCTACAGGCTATTACAGATTGTCAAATCTACTTTACTGGACTCATATAATTAGTAGATTTAAAAATTAGAAGATTTAAAAAATTCCGCTTCATGTTTTAATCCCAAATCCGAGTAATAATTATGCTCATTGTATTGATTTGAACAAGCACACGAACATTTACCTGTATCTGTATTGGCCTGAAGATTCTCCTTTCCAAAATAACAATAATTGCCACCGTAAAGATTTGCCATATCACGAGATTCCAAATTAGACTTATTAAGTCCATTCAGTTTAATTGAGTTTAATTTTTTCATAAATATAATTTTAAAAAGTAAAACAATAAAACAGTCACACACTGTATAAAAACAGACATTTTTCTTTAATACAAATTTCTCCTTCAGCCACTTTTCGGATTTAAGGTTCAACCATAATGGACTATTACTAAGGCTATGGGCGGCTCTATTTCCCTAAAGTTCCACGCTGTTTAGATTGACTACTGTCACAAACAATCAGAACCTACAAAGCCTTTAATAATAGTGCCATTCTATCAGACATAGTTTTTAAACTATACATTCTCTCATAATGCGCTCTACAGTTTCGAGATATAATGCCCACCTGGTCATTAGAAAAAAAATCCAAGAAAGCTTGTACAATTTCACTCTTCTTATAGAAGAATGATCCATCCCTTTTTTTCCTCATTTTAATCTTAATACCATGAATGCCGTCTTCAAACATTTCCGATAAACCTGGTGCCGTAGTACCAATGATAGGCAAACCAAACATAAGCATCTCTATAATTGTATAACTACATTGTTCGGTAAAAGACAGTAATACTCCAACATCTGCAATTTGGTATATCTTATACAATTCTTTCTGGTTTAACTTACCTACAAAAGTTATTCGGGAACAAAATCTTACCAAATGAAAGTATCGGTTAAAATCTCCACTTCCAGCTATCACCAAGCGACAAGCGGGCATTTTCTTTAGCAAAATAAGAAAAGCTCCTATCAAGTCATCCACCCCCTTTCCTTCTTCTAAACGACCTGAATAAAGGATAATTCTGTCATTCTGTAGAAAGCCGAATGAATTTCTAATCTTATTCCTTACACTCTTACTTATTTTTATATCATAATCTGCTATTCCATTAGCTATCACAACACTTTTACACATGTCCAACTTATACTCATCACATAAAGTTTTTTGAGTCTGGACCGAAAGAAAAATAACCTTATCTGCAAGTCGCAACATATTGCCACTATCAATGTAATCCTTTAATATGAGACTCTCTTTCAATATATGCTCCCTAAGCAGGCTATGCAATTTATCAACATTTCCTTTCAACGCCAGTACCCAATTGACAAAATGGACTGTCACCCAAATAATTGCTTTGGGACATAGTTCTTTCATCTTATAAGCAATATCATATTGATGCAAATAATTAAAATGAAAGATATTAATTTTATCATCATCCATCATTGTACATAACAAATAAGCCACAGTTCTATAGTACACTCCACTATCACGATATAGTCCTTTGTATCTTAATGGAATCTTCAAATATTTTAGGCCATCCACCTCAATCTCCTTCAACTCTGATTCAGAAGAATCCAATTCAACAATAGTGACAGATAGCTCTATCTCTCCCTTCAGGTATTGAAGCATTTGTTCAACATAAGTTCCAATGCCACAATTCTCCGTATCTACTCGATCAACAACTAAGTAAAAGTGCTTCATAATACACTAATTTACTAATTCTACCATCATTCTTAGCCCAACACCGGCACATCCGTTGGATATACCTATTCCCCACTTCCATAAGTCTTCATCCTGAGGAATATTTGGAAAATCGATCACATCACTCAATAACAAAGGGGCACGATAAACTACTTTCCCTTCAAACCAATCCATATATTTACACCGGAAAATGGATATATGACTATCTCCTTTCTCTATCTTCTGCTTTTTTGCAACTTCATATAAGTCTTCCAAATAGATTTTATCAAAAGGGGTTCCCAATAGATTACCCATTGATCGTGTTAAGACGTACAAGAAAACACCTTCCAAACCCGAAGACAAAGTTTCATCCGATATTCTTCGCACATCTCGCTCCATTATTTTTTCATCAAGATTTCTCAATATCTCATTAATATTCCCTTCAATAAATTTTTGCTCGGAAAGGTATTCAATTGCCCATCCAATTCCACAATACCCATTTGCTAAATCATAGGGCAAATAATTATGCACTTCCTCAAGCACATTATCAAGTAACTCTCCTGCTATTTTCTCATATAAATCATTATGAACATAACGCGAATAATTATAAAGAAAGAGGACAATCCCCATCTTTCCATAATAGAGTCCTATATCATGTACAGAGTTGCTAACCAAAACTAAATGATTAACAATCTTACTCAATATTGCTGACTTATTTATCTCCAAACGATCCATATACTAAATTTATTCAGTATATTATACCTGCTATTAATACCTTTATTAATTCGATCGAAACACTCTTTGGGAATGAAAGCCCCCCATATAATAAAATTGGAGAAAAGCTTTCATTGAGCAAATAACCAAAACTATCTGTAGCATTTGTAAGTTCATATTTTTCTGTTATTAGATTTGTTTGCAAGGTATGCCCACCTTACTTCATATCCAAATATTATCAGAAAAGATGTACCGAACGTAGCCTTTTTTTATACCGAACGTCATATACCTATAGAAATAATCCTTATAAACAGAAATATATCTAAAAAACAGATATATTTGCCTCTGACAAATAATCCTTTTTAACCACACAAGCATGAAAAACACAATACCAATCTTCTTTGCAATCAATGAAGAATACATTGACCATTGCTGTACCTCTATAGTATCTATTCTTGAGAATAATAGATATTTGAATATAAGCATATACATTCTGACAGATTATATTTCGTTAGAAAGCAAAGAGTTCCTTCAGGAAATAAAAAATGTATTTACCTGTGTAACTATCCAATGGGAAATAATAGATTCAGAATCATTCAAGCAACTCAAGAAAAAAGGAGGATACATCACCGAACACACTCTTTATCGTTATGCCATCGCAGATCTTTTTCCCAATCTGGATAAAGCCCTATACCTGGATGCAGATTTAGTAATCAATGGCAGCATAGAGCCATTGTGGGAACTGGATTTGGAAGGTTATTATTGTGCAGGAGTGGATGATATCTTTATAAGACGAATCAATTATAGAAAGATACTGGAACTAGCGGAAAAGGATGTATACATCAATGCAGGCGTACTGCTGTTGAATCTGAAAGACCTTAGAAAAGATAAAATACAGGAAAAGCTATTGCAACACACATCAATTTATATAAACCGGGATCGATATCAGGATCAAGATGCAATTAATTGTATATGTAAAGGCAAAATAAAGCTAATTCCCAATATCTATAATTTCACTACCAGTGAAACTTTGCATACCCCTGAAATGTTATCCGACATCATCATCATTCATTATACCGGAAGTATAAAGCCATGGCATCAAGAGTACACTTGGCAAGTATTAAAAGAGCTATATTGCAAATACAATAGCTCTATGAACAAAATCAAAAATCGACTTTTATCAAGGTGGATGGAACGAACGATTGAGCTTTTTCAATTAAGCCAAAAAACGAACGATACAGAATTAGAAGAGGAGGCAGATAAATTACTGAACAAGATAATAGACCACTGCTCTCTGGCTGTTCCTATCACTTACGAGAATGGGTTATGTGGCATTGGAACGGGAATTGAATATTTACTGCAAAAGAAACTGGTCGAAGGCAATAGTGATGAAATACTACATCAAATAGACTCCGCTGTATATTCAGTCATTGAACAAAAGTCTTTGACTGACCTCGGATTAGGAAAAGGAGTTTCGGGCTTAGCTTACTATTTCTATTCACGTCTATGTACAAGAGAAAACTTCAACACTCCCACAGCCTTAAAAATAAAAGAATATCTCTTCCACCTGATAAATTGGATAGCAGAGTTGCTTCCGGATACAAATAATCGGCCTGTATTATGCGAAGTTTATCTGGTTCTTAGCCTGTTACACGAACTAAACATCCCTCAAGCACCAATAGAGACATTAATGCGCAATAGCCTGTCCCAAATAACAGGCTATTAGTTCCGCAGCTACTAATACTTATATAAAAATCAGAAATCTATCAGTGTCAGGCCATATTCATTATTTCAGCTTCACTACAATCAACGCAGGATTCAATTCTTCTTTTAAAGGTTGAGTTCTGACAGAAATCAAATAATTGCCATCTTGGGAAATATACTCCGGGAAAAAAGTATCACCCTCCAGATAAGGAGGAAGCTTACCTGTAGGTTCACCAAAATAATCCATCTCTTTTTTTGATAATTTTAGTTCGAAAAGATCCGCCTGATGATTTGCCTTATCATAGAATGCAGTTAAGTAATATTGCTTCTTCTGATCTATGTCTACTGTAATAGCCCCTAAGACTAATCCATTAGCAGTCATACTGAACAAAGGAACGTATGGCATGTGCAAAAACAATTCTTCGTCCGGATTTTCCAAAGAGTAGCGCAATCTATCGTTAGATCTCAGCTTTCCCCAGTCGATTATATATTCAGGAGAAAGAGAGTGCTTTACCGTATCCACAGAGAAAATAGTGTCATTAAGCAACTGCTTAAAGTACAACTTATCATGTAAAGATGAAAATTGGGCTTCACGAGGGAAAAAACAAACTCTTTTTGCCTGATAGTTTTGTTGATATGGAATAGCCCCTCTCTTTTCATCCCGTCGATAGAACACAAGACGTTCTTTTTCATCTCCTCCACTCTGAGCTTTAAAACCTATAAAGTTCTTGTCCGACATTGGATAAATGGCAGAAAACATGTCCGGAAGTGCCTGATAGGATTCAATAAACTTCCCATTTAAGGAGTAAACATTAACTTTATTATTTAAGTCTGTAATCAAAACACGATTGTTTATATAAAGCAAATTCATCAACATTGTATATTCCTCCGGACCACTCCCTTTCTGAGCTATATCACAAACAAATTTTCCGGAATGAGAAAAAAGAGAGCACTTCTTACCATATCCTATGATAAAATACTGATCGGTCATTATTAACTGGCTCACGTATGGAATCAGTAACGAATCATTCGTCTCTAATTGCACGACCTCTACACTTTCCGCAATATCATATACAGATTTCTCCACCGGATTCTCGATAGCATCGGCTAAGTCTATTACAGGATAAAGACTATTTTCTTTCTTACTACACGAGTAAAAGAGAAATGTACTTAAACAAAAAAATAAAAGTGATTTCATAATATCGGTAACTTTAAATGATTAATAATGATAATATATCAAAATGGGATTATCTCCAGGTTTGTTGCTTCTCAGTGTTTCATCACTATTTGCATTGATATACCCCGACTTTCGCAATTGCTCTATTTCGCCAGAATTAATACTCGATACATAAATCTTTTGAAGAGGAAACGAATACTGGAAACGGATTGGAATATCACCATTCAAATGGTTTATATATCCTCCGGAAATACCATTAGGAGGATAATTGACTCCCTGAAGAACCTTATTTTTTATATCATATCGCATAAAGCATAAAGTCGGACACGGATGTGGAGCTTTTGGATGATAACAACATAAATAGAGGCTGGAGTTTGTTTCTATGGCCAAAGAGTTGCCGCTGACTCCAATTCCTTGAACATGATCTATTTTATCGCGTGTATTACCACTAAACAAACGATACACCGGAAAAATAGAATCAACAGTTACCTTATACAAAGTGGTATAAGGCTGAACAATTGGGCTGCCACTTCCCCCATTATTCCAAACCAACATGCTTCCATCTGATTGATAAGTGAAACTATAATAGCTAACCTTACACAAAGCCAAAGTGTCAGACGGAACAAAATAGTTCAACTGATGTACCATTTCCCCCTTTTCTGAAAATACGGCTCCGCCAAAATAATTCTTATCAGTCAATGGCATACACCATGGTGAAAAAGCAGCCAGGAATTTTTCATTCAGTCGATGTACATATTGAGAATGATATGGCATATTATACAATTCAGCAATATTTCCTTGATAGTTACCATCATAATCATAGACTTCTGTAGTGCCCTCTGAACCGCCTTCCTGATTCAGATAAAGTAATTCCTTGAATTCATCAGCTCCAATCCATAATTTTAAAGACGAATAATCGTTGGATATAATCTTCTTTATAAGCTTTCCTTTCCTATCGTATTTAAAAACTCCCGCATCACTACCGGCCAATACGAAAATATAATCTTTAGTTACCGCCATACTGAGTATACTGGCACGAACCGGCAATTTCACAAAATTATCCAACTGGACATACGAAATGCTATCTACCAATTCCTTCACTGAGATGGGGTCCTCTCTATCTAAAACACTGGTCATCTCAACAATCGGACAATCAGATGGCACCTGAGCTAACAAATCAATCTTCTCTGAATGAAAAGAAGAGCAACCGATCAGATGCACCAATATACCCAAATACAAGGCCAATCGAACTTTATTCATACCAATTTATATTTAAAACAACAATCCAACATTCTAGATTTCGATAAACAGACAAATCTATTTTTTCAAATGAGCTATTATAAGAACCGGATTATCATCTTCTCGCACGCGCTGCATCAAGTTCAGTATTTGCGGAGCCACAGCCCGTCCGGCAGACTGTTCCTCTTCTATAAATTCTTTCAACTTATAAGGCCAGATGGTAGCTAAAAGCTTTTCATTATACGCCCCCCAAGAAGGAAAGAAAGCCTTCATTCCACCCAGATCATCTACAACCTGTTTCACGGCAAACGTCTCACCCGTACGTTTATTGTAAATAGCTGTTAATGGAGGAGTCTCAGGCAGTTTACGCAGCTCCCTGAATGGCATGCATTCATAGACAGATAAAAAAACAAAACGCTCTGTTTCAAAAACACCGGATACCATATATTTGTGATCCAGCAGTTTAATCATTTTTGCGTTTTCCAAATTACCCGATTCCCAACATTTAAAAGCTTCAGACAACAATCCATCTTCATATAGATACCGGGTAGGAAACCGTAATTCTTCATCTAACTCCACCACCCAGCGAGGCATCAGGGAAGTGGGGGTAACAGTAAAAACTGTATCCGTATAAAAATTATAAAATAAGGTCGTATCTTTATAGTAACTCGTGTACTTAAAACGAGGATCTCCGCCACTCATGGACGGTGCGCCCCCTTTCCTGCCCCACGGCATCATACTGCGTTTGGCTACAAACTCGTAATCCGTATTTATGAAATAAACCGTATCCGGAAAATTATAAAACATCAGGTTTTCTCCTGCCGGAGCAAAGCAAACCTGATTGACCAAATGTCCAACCGGTGCAGTGTCCATTGTTTTCTGGGTAAACCAGCTAAGCTCTTTCCCTGTACACTTCCCCCGGTCATCATATTCTATTATTTTAGAGGCATTCCCATAGAAATGATTATTCAAATACACTATATCAGCCACATGCACATAGATATCTTCACAAGCCCCTTGACCCTGGCTCCCAATACGGAACAAGAACTGCCCATTCCAATCAAAACAATAGTTTGAGTAAAATATGTATTGGGGAGAAAAGGTCAAACGCTGATAATTACCTAACATACAATTCGGATTCGTTTCCAAAGGAATATAACTGACACTATCCACCAGCTCCGAAAGCATCATTTCCTCCCGAACATTCTTTATCGCAGTTGACAAATGAATAATATTATCTCGAACAACAGGATTAGGATCCACTGTTTTTTTGTTACTACAAGCCGTGAAGCCCAATACCATAACACCCAGTATCAATATCATTCGCATAAAAAATTCCATATCCACCTATTCTTTAAATTAGCAATTACAAGAACCGGATTTTGCTCCTCATCCAGTGAATCGGTAAGCATAACCAAACGCTCACTCACAATTCCTCCCTTTTCTTTCTTCTCTTGAATATATTCCTTCAACTCAAACGGCCAAACCGAAGAAAAAAAACTTTAGATTCAAAATAATAATTCTTCTATTTTAAAGTTGCAATCATCAAAATCGGATTGCTATCCTCAGTCGCACTTTCCAAAACTCGGATTAGCTCCTTTTTCTTGGATTCATCTATTACGGTAGATGATTTTATTTGGTCTATATCAATCCAGTTTTCATCACCGCCAGGTTCTAATATATCTATCCAGTATTTACCGGAAGAACGGCTGTCAACAGTAAAATCACCTCCACCTAAATCATTATCTAACACAAAATCACGTTTCATTTGGCGCAAAGGAAAGCTAAACCAGGGGACATCACGCTCGGTTATTGCACTTTGTCGCTTCTGCAGTCTAACACTTCCATCTTTTTTATTATAGCAATAGGTATATACCTCCTCGCCTTTACTACCCACCAAATAAATGAAAGCTTTAGTCGGATAGTAGGACTTGATCGAAAAATAATCGAAAGCCTTTCTATCTTTAAACCATAAGTGAGTAACCTCATAGTCTCCTTTCTCTTCTCTTGTACAAATTACATATTGAGACAAGAGGTCATTCGTCGCATCGTCATAGCAATAAATTGTATCAGTATCTGGATATTTAAGGGTCAGTTGATTATTGTAAGTGTCTATACTGGTTTGATATTCCATCCAAAGATTAATCATTCTACCTTTATCGACACAGTTAGCTATAATTTGCTCTTCTCTACCCATATGTGCTGGATTCTTAAATAATTTTTTTTCTTGAAAAGCCGTGTCCAAAAAAGCAAAAGACCACAATGAATCTTTATCTATTAATTTATATAAAGCTATATTCTGAGCAGCAAAGAAATTTCCATTATATAAGATATATTGACTATATACAGATGAGAATAGATTATTGATTGTCTGCTGATCAACTATTTTCTTTTTAAACTCTCCCTTGAAATTATATACCAAAATACCATTGTTATTAGAAATAATATAGACCTCCTTTTTATATTCATCAACGAGAAAGGTTGAAAAATTGACATATTCTCCTGGAGCTTGCCCTATACTGCCAATTCTATTCAAAAATTTCCCCGTTCGGGAAAAACGATAAATATAAAATTTATTAAAATCATGAATCCATATATCATGTTCTGTCACTTGTATTCGTCTTATTTCACCTAACATAGATTGATCTGTCATTTCCAAAGGAACAATTTCTAGTTTTTCAGCAGATTCACTCAGCAAAAGTGAAGGTACAGTCGATACATCCTCAGAAAGATTAATGACAGGTATTCCTGACTTGGATATAGGCTCTTGCTTCATATTGGAACTGCATCCCAATAGCGTAATTATTAGTAATAATATAGACTTCATCACAATTTATTTATTAGAAACAACATATTTTTCCATCATAGGAACCTACTCTATTATTTTAAAGTTGCAATCATCAAAATCGGATTGCTATCCTCAGTCGCACTTTCCAAAACTCGGATTAGCTCCTTTTTCTTGGATTCATCTATTACGGTAGATGATTTTATTTGGTCTATATCAATCCAGTTTTCATCACCGCCAGGTTCTAATATATCTATCCAGTATTTACCGGAAGAACGGCTGTCAACAGTAAAATCACCTCCACCTAAATCATTATCTAACACAAAATCACGTTTCATTTGGCGCAAAGGAAAGCTGAACCAGGGCACATCACGCTCGGTTATTGTGCTTTGTCGTTTCTGCAATCTAACACTTCCATCTTTTTTATTATAGCAATAGGTATATACCTCCTCGCCTTTACTACCTACCAAATAAATGAAATCTTTAGTCGGATAATAAGAAAAAATGGAAAAATAATCGAAAGCCTTTCTGTCTTTAAACCATAAATGAGTAGCTTCATAATCCCCTTTTTCTTCATCTGTAAAGATTGCATATTGAGGCGAAAGTTGGTTTGTCGCATCATCATAACAATAAATAGTATCGGTATCCGGATATTTAAGGGTCAATTGGGCATTATAAGTATCCATACTGGTTAGATATTCCCTCCAATAATTAACCATTCGGTCCATATTGGCACGGTTGGCTATAATCTGTTCTTCTCTACCTACATGCGCCGGATTTTTAAAATATTTCTTTTTTTGAAAGTCGTCGCCCAAAGAAACGAATGACCACAATGAATCTTTATCTATCGGCCTATACAATCCGAAATTTTGAGTAGCAAAGAATTTTTGATTATTCAAGATATATTGATCATACGGAGATGAAAACAACTGCAAAATCATTTGAATGTCAATAATTTTTCTTTTAAAGTTTCCTTCAAAATCGTATGCTAAAACACCGTTAGTATTGGCTATAATATACACCTCTTTTTTATCTTCATCGACAAGAAAAGTTGAATAAGTGGTATATTCACCCGGACCCTGGCCGATGCTACCTATTTTATTAAGAAATTTTCCCGTACGGGAAAAACGATAAATATAGAATTCGCGTCCATGATCTATCCATATATTATGATCAGTTACTTGCATTTCCGTAATATCACTCAATACAGATTCATCTGTCATTTCCAAAGAAACAATTTCCAATTTCTCCGCCGCCTCACTCAAAAGAAGTGAAGGTACAGTCGATACATCCTCAGAAAGATTAATGACAGGTACTCCTGACTTGGATATAGGCTCTTGCTTCTTATTGGAACTGCACCCCAATAATACAAATACGCCGATTAGCAATAAGGACATGTGTTTCATAGCCACAATTGAATTAAGATTTATTGTTTGTGCATAAGGTCCCCACTATCCAATATTAGAGACGAGAATCTCCCTGCAAATATTTTCACGGCTACAATATACTACATTTTCGTAGTATATAATCTTTTTTTGCAGTTTTTTTTCTCCCATACATCTTTTATAACCTAAACCTAAATAGTATCATTTTGTACCATAAAATATTTCTTAACTGTAGCCAGCTTACGAGTGCTAATCCTATAAATTTTATTATTATCCATCTTTATATGATATGCCCCGTCCTGAAGTACACAATCTACAATACGCTCTTTATTTACTATAATTCCTCTATTTATCAGCAGAAAATCGGCAGGCAATTTTTCCAGAATCACACGTAGGCTTATTAAAAACAGAATACTGTTCCTACCTCCTATTTGTAATATACAGTAAGGCTTGCTATATTCCACAGCAATTAAATCCTGATACAAACATTCTCCATAAGATTTCTTATATGAAAACGTTATCTTATCTTCTCTAAACTCTATTTTATCCATGGCTAACAGATTTGAATTACATCACTCAAAAAGGGACCTCCCTCCTTGGTTCAAAGTTAAATCATGTTGAACCAATTCGCAAATTATCTACCCGGACAAATTCATGAAAAATAATACGATATAAACCACTGTATATAAGCACAATAGACATGAAGCGCACGATTTTAACCCTAAATACCCGGACAGTTACAAGCTTGTAATACAAGTCAATTTTACCATTATACCTACTTTTACCCTCTATATCCACCAATATAATGCCAACGGTTCTTCCAAAAACCTTCTTATGGTCCACTCCTATAAAAGACAATATTTAGTCCATACCTTCTTTTGAATTTTATAAAAAAACATTCGTTCTTTTACTCCAATATTACCACTATAGGATTGTCTTCTTCTTTACTACCCGTTTTCTTTTTCACTTCATCACACAACTCATCAGGTTGCAGCAGAGCTATAAAACAGCCATCAGAACTTACTCCCCTAACTCTGAGAGATTGTCTATTAACTGTATCCAACAGTCTATCTCCGCACATCAACACAACTCTATGATCAGCTTTATAATATAGTCCACAAAAAGCCTGCCTATTTTTAGTATAGAACCCTGTATGAAAATGAAAATAAATACATCTCTCATTTTCCAAAGCATAATCAATCATGATTTTCTTTTCACATCCACCTTCTTCCAACCGATCTTGATATTGCCAAGCCCAATCCCCTAGCTCGAAAATTAAATAAGGTTTAATTTTACTATCCGACAGCGTATAGATCGTATCGTTGAATGTTTGTTTTAATCTAATATCATTCTCAAACCGCCATAAGGAAGGACTATTAATGGCTGTGTAAAACTTTCCACCATTGGCAAATGAAGCCATTGTCAAATCACCGCCATAAGATGCATAATCCCCTAAAAGTTCCGATACAGATTGCAAATCATCCATAGGAAGTAAATCTACCGGTAAACCTACTATATCTGTAATGTGATTAGAGTTTTCGTCTATACAAAACAAGGGTGACGTCCGATTGGAAATATAAAGTTTATTATGTCCCCATAGTTTACCATAAGTAACATATAGATAGCTTTGCTGCAAATTATAGCGTACATTATCATCTATACAAATTCTATCTTTATAATTACCAGCTAAATCATACAATATTAAATCATTACCCCAACCTAAAACATATATTATGTTTTGGTCATAATCAACCCAATAGTTCACTTTTCCCCAAGCATCTTTAGCATATCCCTGCGGATCTGTTCCGACATGACCTATATCCCGAATAAATTTACCGGTAGATCGATCAAAAAGTTTCAGGCATTGATTTACGGAAGATACAAGTATGGCATGCTCTAACACCCGCATATCCGGCATTTCTCCCACAAGGCTACTATCATTTGTTTCCAATGCTACATATCTCACATTAGAAGATATTGTCTGTGCCGTTATCTTTCCCAAAGCATTCATTGCTGCACCCACACTTATCTTATTATCCGGCTCAACATTTTGCATACATGAATACAAAACACATATAAAAATTACATACAAAACTTTCATACAGAATTCATTTTAAGATGTCATTATTATATCACAACCTTTGATCTGTATTATACAGATCAAATTCAGCAGACCACATAAAGTACAATGACGAAATAAACAGTTTCATACCCTATGAAATTAAATTAATTAACGGGAGCGCCTCCAAGCAGTCCTTTCCACAACTACTATTCTCTATATTGCAGTCCATAAAAGCACATATTGTTTTCACCGATTTTATCACCTCCCGTATACGGCAACAAGATCAAAGAATCTGTAAAAGCCAAATCGGGATAGATAGATGCACCGGCAGGAATCACATACTCTGCACTATTCAAAAAATCAGGTGATATACACATGACGGAAAAGGGCTTTCCTCCCACTCCATGACCATCTAAAGGCCCCTGTTGAATACGCCAGAACACATTATGATAGGCATCGTAACACAATGGGAAATAATAACCGGTTTTGAGGCATCCGAAACCGGGCTCCGACCCATTTATATCCGGTAAATGGAAAAAAGGATCTGTAAAGGTAGAAGGAAAATCATATTCTTTACTCTTTTTTACAGACAGATCGTAAACATAAACTTTGGAAGACGCAGGGAAATTATAAATCAACCGGTCACCGTAGGGAAGCACGTTGACACAACCCAGTAATTGCATATCTCCCTCTTTCCTTATCACATCAGGACAATGTATCTCCACTTCATCCCGTATATTCCAATCGTCACACGAAACAATCAGCACTTTCTTCGGATATTCTCCCGTAGTATCTTTCTCATAAAAGTAGAGGGGTAAAGCCACTCTTCCATTCGCAGCATCAAATCCGAAGAAGCTATACACGCTAAAGTAAACAGTAAGATCGGGAACGGCTATTCCATACCCTTCTTCCTTAATCTGCGGAAAATCATTGAGAAGTTTCTTAGACACCACTTTTCCATCCTGACCAACCCGATACAAACCACCGGTATTCAGTATGATAAACGAATCTTTATAATAGCCGATCCCTTTGGGAGCAAGTATCTGATCCGGACCATCCTTAGCCAGAGCTATTTGCTTTAATGGCCGGCGATCAGCCAGATTCAGAATGTCAATGGAATGAAGTTTTCCATTATAAACAATCAGGCACTCTTTACCATCGATCCGGGCTGAAGTAGAATAGCAAAAAGTACCGGCATAGCTTTGTAAATAATCATCATTAACATCAAATGCAAAAGCTTCTATTCTCTGAAGTTCAGTTTTCACCTGCGTTTTTTTCTCTCCACAAGCAATAAGACCCAGAATCAGCATCAAGGTCCATACATTAACAAAAAAGGTGTTCTGTTTCATATTAGTCGTTTTAGTCGTTTTGCAACAAAGCTTTGGGTTCATGAGCAACGTATCAATCCCCTAAGGCATCAAGTAAAAACATATATTCCGCTTCATTCTTCTGCCTGTTTATCAAAAAATAAGGCTTAAAATTATTTCTCCAAAAATAAGGATTGCATTTAATAAAAGCAAACTTTTCAGCGAGAAACAATACATATATTTATTTGCGAATCAATAAAATACGAACATATCGTAATTTAGTGTTGATAATCAGGCGGGTATTAAACAAATCATAGAGACGACCACACACTCAATAGACAAAGCTCGACCAAAGAAATAGAGAAACGTAAGGAAACAGAGTGTTTCTATGACAAATAGTTGCAATATACCGTTCCCAGCTAACCGAACATTGGTAGAATCGGCAAGAAATAGAAATGAAAATGAATAAAAAAAGCAATGATATACAACAAAAGCGAATAAATCCAGAGAAATGGCATAATCATGCAAGCAGGATATGAATAAACAGAATATGGTAAGTTAACTTCATGAAAGGAGTAAGTTAACTTCCTGTCGGTAGAAAACTAATTCTTTGCCAACAGGATGTTAACTTACTAAAAACGGAGGATAAATCAGTGACCCAATTGGGGAAGAAAGAGGCTGGTTGCATACTGAAAAAGAAAAAGCACCGATAGAAGAAAGAAAGCAAACAGCAAGCACAGGAGACAAGTAGACAGACGGATCAAGGAATATCATATCCAAACATCCGCCAATCAGCAAAACAGCTACAATATAGACAAACACAGAAGCCAAATGCAGCGCATTTTTTGCGCTGCATGAATCTTCATCCGAATTTATCCGGTTACAGACAGAGCTTACCGGACAAATTGTAAATTTGACAAAATGAAATTAACTCGTCATTTAGGAGGGAAATCGACTACAATAACGAATTTACTTCTGACCGGTATTTTTTTATCTGTCATTCCGGGTAAAAGTTTAGCCTGCCGGATCAGCCTTAAGGCTTCTTCATCCAATTCTTTCAGCCCACAAGTTCCCTCGCTCTTATTCTTCATAGCCCCGCTCTGAGGATCGAGATCCCATCCATAACTGATGCCTACACCTGTAATTGTTCCGTCTTTTTCTGCTATGCCACGCACAAGGACGCGCTTGCCCTTTTTCGGATCCCAATCTTTATATTTATTATGAGTACGGAAATAATCAATGGCATCAGGAAGTATAGCTGAATATGGAGATACACTCCACACTGTATCCGCCTCCGATGCTACTTCGGACTGAACGGCAGTCTTTACCGGTTCCTCTTTTGCCGGTTGTTGTTCCTGCTCCGTTATTTTCTGAACCGGATTAGCAGAAAGTATCAGACTTTCTCCTTTTGACTTAAACTTACCGACCAGAATATAGTTATTATCGTCAACGGAAATCGAATTCTTTAATTTTGTAAGTCGATCTGATTCTTCTTTAGAAAAACGTTCGGGTCTAGCAAGGACTTTTTCCAATTCATCAATCAAATCTCCCGGATCGAGATTCATCAGAAAACGTCCGTCCTGAAAACAGTCGTACGGATACTCGACCGGAATGCCCCCAAGTTCATCAATCACCAATGTACAATAGGTCCCTTTCAGGCTATGCTTATCTATCAAAACATTCATTGGAGGCATACCCTGCCCATTAACAACCTCTGTTATGATGTTGACCCAATAATGTCCGGGAAACTCCGTATACGTATGCTTGGGAATATCCTGAGTCCCGAAATTGGCGGTAAAAACAGGAACCAAACGATTCTCTTTCGCATCATAGTGATACAAGGAATCTTGTACGGCAGACCAATTAAAGATGAAGAAGTCAAAAGAACCGGCATTCCGGTTACTGCTCACTTCATTGCTGTAATCATCATAAGTATAATAAGGAGTCGAACTGATGGATTGCAATACATTTCCTTTGAGATCTTGTTGCCAAAGCACAAACTTATTTTCTAAATCCTGGAAAGGCAAGATGCCCATAGTCAATAGATTCTTTTTCGTATCTACCCGGAACACTCCTTTAGGAACTCGGGCCGGCAAAGGTATCGGAGGAAGTATATTTCCATCCAAGTCAAAAACCAATAGTTGATTTGAAGTCCACGGAAGCATATAAATCCGATTATTCACTTCATCGATCTGAGCATCATAAATATTGGTATACTCACCGGGACCTTGCCCAAGCCCGCCAATCTGACGCAGGAAAGTCCCATTCTTATCAAATAACTTACAAGGCATTAAATAACTTCCCAAAAGCATGTACCGGTCAGAGACCGCCATATATCCGGACTTGACTAATGCCGTATCCCGGGTTTCAAGCTTGATAATCTCCAGGTCGTCTACCAACTGGCTGAGCCGTATCTGCATGGTATCTTTTATCAACCCGACGTCCAATACCACTATACTGTCAGTACCGGCCTGTTTCCAGGTCGCTACCAAAGGACAATCATCCAAAGATTTCTCATCTGATGTTTTTATTCCCGAACAAGAAGCATGCAAAAGAAGTACTCCGCAAAATAAAAGAGAATGAAGTGATTTCATAGTTTGTGTATTAATAAATAAATCAATGGCAAAGGTAGAGAAAGAAAAAGGAAAAGAAGAAAAAGGAAGCGGACATTACAGTAGTCATTTCCCATTCTTTATCAACACTTTATATTATCAAACATACAATACTGGCGGACATATCACCTGAAACTGCTTCTTTTTCGTTATTTTTGCCTGCACAAAAACAAATAGAATGATGGAACATCCACTTAATCAATTTAAATACTGTCCGAAATGCGGTTCTGCCGCTTTTGAGATTCACAACGAGAAGTCTAAACAATGTACCGATTGCGGGTTCGTTTATTATTTCAACCCGTCATCGGCTACAGTGGCACTGATCTTAAACGAAAAAGACGAGTTACTGGTATGCCGCCGTGCCAAAGAGCCGGCGAAAGGGACGCTGGACCTTCCGGGTGGCTTCATCGACATGAACGAAACGGGTGAAGAAGGAGTAAGCCGGGAAGTAGAAGAGGAGACCGGACTAAAAGTGAAAAAGGCAACCTACCTGTTTTCCCTTCCGAACATTTATATCTATTCCGGGTTTCCTGTACATACGCTCGACATGTTTTTCCTTTGCCAAGTGGAAGATACAAGTCACTTTGAAGCAATGGATGATGTGGCGGACTCGTTTTTCGTCCCATTGTGCCAAATTAATCCCGAAGAGTTCGGGCTGGGCTCTATCAAAAAAGGGTTAAAAAGATTCCTGAAAGAGAGGTAAAATACATAAAAACAAGTACTTTTGTCAAAACTCTGAATTATGAAAAAAAAGATATCACGATTGATATGTGCCGTGGCATGTTGTGTGCCTGTCGCCTTGCAGGCACAAACCAGCGAGAAAATAACGTCTCCCGTAAATCTGTATAAAGAAGGGAAAGAGCTGTTCCTGCAAAAGAACTATGCAGCCGCAATGCCTCCCCTGCGCACATTTGTCCGCCAGAAAGCGGACGTGAACCTGAAAGAAGAGGCTGAATACATGTTGGTATGTTCGGCGTATGAATTGAAAGACCGTAATGCCATCGCGCAACTACGCAACTATCTGGACACCTATCCGGATACTCCTCACGCAAACCGTATTTATGCACTGATTGCCTCTGCTTATTTTTATCAGGGCAACTATGATGAAGCTCTCGCCTTGTTCAACTCTTCCCGCCTTGATTTGCTGGGCAACGAGGAACGGGATGACATGACCTATCAGTTGGCTACCTGCTACCTGAAAGTCGGCAATGTCAAAGAGGCCGCCATCTGGTTCGAAACCCTGAAAGCAAGCAGTCCCAAATATGCGAATGACTGTTCTTACTATATCTCATACATACGTTATACGCAAAAACGGTATGACGAAGCACTGAAAGGCTTTCTCCCCTTGCAGGATGACGCAAAATACAAGGCATTGGTGCCCTATTATATCGCTGAGATTTACGCCGTCAAAAAGAATTATGACAAGGCACAGATCGTAGCACAAAATTATCTGTCTGCCTATCCGCAAAACGAACACGCCGCGGAAATGTATCGGATTCTGGGAGATGCCTATTATCATTTTGGAGATTATCACAAGGCGGTCGCCTCTTTCCGGAATTATCTGGAAAAGGAAAATACTCCACGAAGAGACGCACTTTATATGCTGGGACTGTCTTACTTTCAGACCGGCGTATTTTCCAAAGCTGCCGAAACACTCGGAGAGGTCACTACCGAGAGCGATGCACTCACTCAAAACGCATACCTGCACATGGGACTCGCCTATCTGCATCTGGCTGAAAAAAACAAAGCCCGCATGGCATTCGAGCAGGCTGCCGCCTCGAACGCAAACCTGAAAATTAAAGAACAGGCCGCCTACAACTATGCATTGTGCATCCACGAAACATCTTATTCGGCTTTCGGCGAGTCGGTAACTGTTTTTGAAAAATTCCTCAATGAATTCCCGAACTCAGAATATGCGGAGATGGTAAGTAGCTATCTGGTAGAAGTGTATATGAACACACGGAGCTATGAGGCGGCCCTGAAGTCAATCGACCGCATCGCACATCCCGGTAAACGCATTCTGGAAGCAAAGCAACGTATCTTATTCCAACTGGGCACACAAGCATTCGCCAATACACAATTCGAACAAGCCATCGGTTATTTCGACCGCTCGCTCGGACTCGGACAATACAACCGCCAGACCAAAGCCGACGCCCTCTACTGGAGAGGCGAAGCTTATTACCGCTTGAACCGTATGGAGGAAGCTAAACGGAACTTCACCGATTATCTGCAATTGACCCAGCAGACCCATAACGAGATGTATGCCCTGGCACATTATAACTTAGGCTATATCGCATTTCACCAGAAAGACTATACACAGGCACAAAACTGGTTCCGGAAATATATCAGCCTGGAAAAAGGGGAAAACAAAACGGCACTGGCCGATGCTTATAACCGCATCGGAGACTGTTATCTGGATGTGCGCAACTTTGACGAAGCCAAACATTATTACTCACAGGCAGAAGCGATGAATACTCCTTCGGGAGACTATTCATTCTATCAACTCGCACTTGTATCGGGCCTGCAAAAAGATTATTCAGGCAAAATCACTTTGTTGAATCGCCTGGCAGGTAAATATCCCGCTTCCCCCTATGCCATCAGCGCCCTGTACGAAAAAGGCCGTTCTTATGTATTGATGGACAACAATCAACAGGCCATCGCTTCGTTCAAGGAACTATTGGCTAAATATCCCGAAAGTCCTGTCAGCCGCAAAGCAGCGGCAGAGATCGGATTGCTCTATTACCAAAACGAGGACTACGACCAAGCTATTAACGCTTACAAGCAAGTCGTACAAAAATATCCGGGAAGCGACGAAGCACGTCTGGCCATGCGTGACCTGAAGTCGATCTATGTGGATATGAACCGTATCGATGAATTTGCGGCGCTGGCTTCGGCTATGCCGGGCAACATCCGCTTCGATGCGAGCGAGCAGGACTCACTGACTTATATGGCAGCTGAGAAGATTTACATCCGGGGACGAGTGGAGCAGGCCAAAGAGAGCTTCGGAAAGTACCTGCAAACTTTCCCGGATGGAGCATTCGGACTGAACGCACACTATTATCTCTGCTTGATAGGCAAAGAACAAAAGAACTACGACATGATTCTGGAACATTCGGGCAAGTTGCTTGAGTATCCGGACAATCCTTTCTCGGAAGAGGCATTGATTATGCGTGCGGAAGTACAATTCAATAAAGTACAGTTTGCCGATGCACTGGCAAGCTACAAAATGCTGAAAGAAAAAGCAACTACCGCCGAACGCAGACTGCTGGCCGAAACCGGTATGCTCCGTGCGGCTTATCTGCTAAAAGACGATACGGAAACCATTCATGCGGCAACTGCCTTATTATCGGAAGCCAAACTAAGCCCGGAACTTAAGAACGAAGCCCTGTATTACCGTGCCAAAGCTTATCTGAATCAGAAAGCAGACAAAGCCGCCATGGGCGACTTGAAAGAACTGGCCAAGGATACACGTAACCTATACGGTGCAGAAGCAAAATTCCTGGTAGCCCAGGAACTGTATAACTCACAGAACTATGCCGCTGCCGAGAAAGAGTTGCTGAACTTCATCGATCAAAGCACACCGCATGCCTACTGGCTGGCGCGTGGCTTCATCCTCCTGTCCGATGTATATGTGGCTATGGATAAAAAGTTGGATGCCCGCCAGTATCTGCTGAGCCTGCAACAAAACTACCATGCTGACGATGACATTGAGAGTATGATTGAAAGCAGACTGAACAACCTTAATAAGTAACAGAGTATGAAATATAATAATTATATCCTTTTAGGAATTGCTTTTACTGCACTGCCCGTTTCGATACAGGCTCAGACGCAGCCCAAAGATACGACTGTAAACCGCACCGTAATAGTGGAGCAGCAATATAATCCGGACATAATGGATGCTGCCAAGGTAAATGTCCTCCCCAAAGTTGAAGAGCCCTCCGTAAGCAAAAAGGAGGTGGAGTACGCTACATTCACAACTCCCGCCACTTCGATTCCGGCAGGGACTATAGGCGCTTACACCGGCAAAGAGATACAACCGGGATTCATCCCGGGTTATGTTCGCCTGGGATATGGCAACTACGGTAACCTGGACGTTTTAGCCAATTATCTGTTCCGTCTCTCGGACAGGGACAAACTGAACGTGAACTTCAAAATGGACGGAATGGACGGTACGCTGGATATGCCCTTCGGTGATACCCGAAAATGGAACGCTTTCTATTACCGTACACGGGCCAATGTAGACTATGTACACCAGTTTGCAAAACTGGATTTGAACGTAGCCGGTAATTTCGGCCTGAGCAATTTCAATTATGAACCTTACGGATTCAAAAAGCAGAAATTCACCTCCGGTGACGTACACTTCGGAGTAAAATCAACAGACGAAACCCTGCCCTTGCAATACCGGGCGGAAACCAATCTGATGCTATACGGACGGCAGCAATGCCAACTCTTCGGAGGGGTAAACGAAACAATGGTACGTACTCTGGCAACCGTAAGCGGTTCAGTCAGTGACGAGCAGACAGTAGCTATCGGATTTGCCATGAACAACCTGATCTACGGGAACGAACTGAAAGAAAATAAAGACCGGATAAAGGATATTTTCAAAAATCGTACAACACTTGATCTGAATCCTTACTACGAATTGAATAATGACAGTTGGAGAGTACATGTAGGCGCCAACGTAGACCTCTCTTTCGGAAACGGGAAAGCTGTCCGCGTGTCTCCGGACGTGAAAGCTCAATATGTATTCTCGGACAGTTACGTACTATATGCCAAAGCAACAGGAGGCAGACAATTAAATGACTTCCGCCGGCTGGAAACTTATAATCCGTACCTCGATCCGGGACAGGAGGTAAAAGACACTTATGAACAACTGAATGCCGGACTGGGATTCAAAGCCAGTCCGACACCCGGACTTTGGTTCGACATCTTCGGCGGATACCAAAATCTGAAAGATGATTTATACCAATCGGCAGACGCCTGGGACGGTGGAGACGGAGCAAACTACATTGGTTTGGGACAGACCCATACGGATAACTTTTACGCAGGTATCAAAGCCAGCTATGAGTACAAAGACTTATTTGCTATTTCAGCAGGCGGAACTTATTATCATTGGAATGCGGACGCTCAAACAACCGGTTCAAAATCCTCCGATTATAATGAAGCGTTACTGATGAAACCGGAGTTTGACCTCGGAATTCACACGGAAATTCATCCGATAGCCGCGCTTTGGCTAAACGCAGGCTACCAATATACCCGCAGGGCCGAACGTTATACCGGACTTTACGCGAAAAGTATTCCTGCCGTCAGCAACCTGAGCTTGGGAGCCACCTACAGAATCTTTAAAGGAATTTCGGCATATGTAAAGGCTGACAATCTGCTGAATAAGAAATATCAGTACTACTTATACTATCCGGTTGAAGGAATCAATTTTGTGGGGGGACTGAGCTTCCGGTTTTAAAAGATCCTCAAAACCAGATCCGGTTATTTAGTAAAACTCAGGAGTTAAAGAAGTCATCGGTCTGACCGGAGGTAAAAAGGCCGAAGTGAATTATTACCGGGAATTTACTTCCGATTAAAGGCTTTCACTCCTCTAACTCCTGAGTACAAAAAATTTAAAAGATTCTTATAAAAAAGGTCTTTTTTTGCAAAAAAAATCAGATTCTCTCTATATTATAAGGTAAAGAAAACGTTTTTTTCTACTTTTGCGGGCAATTTATATGTTTTAATATCACAGATATGCAGAAAAACCTTGTCATTGTCGAATCTCCAGCAAAAGCAAAAACGATTGAAAAGTTTCTTGGGAAAGATTTTAAAGTCCTCTCAAGTTACGGACATATTCGCGACCTGAAGAAAAAAGAATTTTCTATCGATATAGAAAAGAATTTCAAACCCAAATACGAAATACCCGCAGAGAAACAAGAGCTGGTTGATAAACTGAAAGAAGAAGCAAGCAAAGCAGAAACCGTATGGCTCGCATCCGATGAGGACCGGGAGGGAGAAGCCATTTCATGGCACCTTTACGAAGTCCTGAAATTAAAACCTGAAAATACGAAACGTATCGTTTTTCACGAAATCACCAAAACAGCTATACTGAAGGCTATCGAACAGCCACGCGACATTGACATCAACCTGGTGAATGCTCAGCAGGCACGCCGTATCTTAGACCGTATCGTGGGTTTCGAACTTTCACCTGTTTTGTGGAAAAAGGTAAAACCTGCACTTTCTGCCGGTCGGGTACAATCGGTTGCCGTACGTCTGATCGTAGAACGCGAACGTGAGATACAGGCTTTCAAGAGCGAAGCTTCTTATCGTGTCACAGCTGTTTTCCTCGTACCGGATGCTGACGGCAAGCTGGTAGAGATGAAAGCAGAACTGGCACGCCGCCTGAAGACAAAGAAGGAAGCCCAAAAATTCCTTGAATCATGCAAGGCAGCCACATTCTCTATCGAAGATATCGTAACCCGCCCGGTAAAGAAAAGCCCGGCAGCCCCATTTACCACCTCAACCCTACAACAGGAAGCTGCCCGCAAACTCGGCTTCACTGTAGCGCAAACCATGATGGTTGCACAGAAGCTTTACGAATCGGGATTAATCACCTATATGCGTACCGACTCGGTGAATCTGTCTGAATACGCCACAGAGGGAAGCAAAGTTGCCATCGCACAGATGATGGGCGACCAATATGTGCATCCACGCCATTTCGCTACGAAGACCAAAGGAGCTCAGGAAGCGCACGAAGCTATCCGCCCGACTTACATGGAAAACCAGACCATCGAAGGATCGGCTCAGGAAAGAAAACTATACGACCTGGTTTGGAAACGTACCATAGCCTCACAAATGGCAGACGCCGAACTGGAAAAGACAACGGCAACCATCGGTATCAGCAACGGTAACGATAAATTTACCGCTACCGGAGAGGTGATCAAGTTCGATGGTTTTCTGCGTGTATACAAAGAATCGTATGATGACGACAATGAACAAGAAGACGAAAGCCACCTGCTGCCACCCCTGAAGAAAGGACAAATGCTGGAACATCAGGGAATCGTAGCTACCGAACGTTTCACACAACGTCCGTCACGCTATACCGAAGCCAGCCTGGTGCGCAAGCTGGAGGAACTGGGAATCGGACGTCCGTCAACCTACGCACCGACCATCTCTACCATCCAGCAACGCGAATATGTGGAGAAGGGGGATAAACCGGGAGAAGAGCGCTCGTTCGATATACTGACCTTGAAAGATAATCAGATTACGGATATCAAACATACGGAAATTGTCGGAGCAGAGAAATCAAAACTATTGCCAACGGACATCGGCACTGTAGTCAATGACTTCCTGACCGAATACTTCCCCAATATCCTGGATTATAACTTTACGGCAAACGTTGAAAAACAATTCGACGAGATAGCTGAAGGCGATAAGAAATGGACAAGCATCATGAAGGATTTCTATAAGGACTTCCATCCTTCAGTAGAAACGACACTGGCTACCAAAACCGAACACAAAGTAGGTGAACGGATTCTGGGAGAGGAACCTAAAACCGGAAAGCCCGTATCGGTGAAGATCGGACGTTTCGGCCCGGTAGTACAGATCGGTACGGCCGATGACACAGACAAGCCACGCTTTGCACAGATGAAGAAAGGACAGTCTATGGAGACCATCACTCTGGAAGAGGCACTGGACTTATTCAAACTGCCGCGCAAAGTCGGAGAATTTGAAGATAAAACCGTAACAATCGGTACCGGACGCTTCGGACCTTATGTATATCATAATTCTAAATATGTGTCTTTGCCCAAAACTTATGACCCGCTGGAGGTCACACTGGACGAAGCTATCGAGCTAATCCTGGCTAAACGTGAAGCGGAAGCGAAAAAGCACATCAAGAAGTTTGATGAAGATGCAGAAATGGAAATCCTCAACGGCAGATACGGACCTTACATCGCTTACAAAGGAAGTAACTACAAAATTCCCAAAGATGTGGTACCGGTCGATCTGAATTACCAGACCTGCCTGGAAATCATAAAACTGCAAAGCGAAAAAGCAGAAAACGCTCCGAAACGCGGACGCTACGCTAAGAAAAAATAGCCACATTCGGGCATCCCGACTGAAAAGTACAAATAATACAGATTATACTTACTTTCTCTAAAAAGTAGATAAGGTCTGTATTGTTTGTACTTTTTTTGTTTTTCAAACTATTATTCAGCAAGTTATCATTTTAATTGTTTATCTTTGTAGAACAAACAAAACGAACAGTCTATGAAGAAAGTCATTTTAGCAGTCGCCTCCATTGCATTGTGGGCTTCTTGTATCGAGGATGAGAAAGATTATTCTCAGATTATCGAAACACGTGTAGCAAATTGCGAAACATCCAAAGATTTCAGCGTACCTGTCAAAGAGGGGTATACCACCTTTGTCACCTCCGGAGAAGATACCCTGGCAATGGCTAATGAACCTATCACCATCCGTATCCCCAAAAACGCCACAATATCGACTCGTGCCGAAGGAGACGGTATCAACATCAGTTATACGATTCTGGACGAAGGATCGGAAACAACTTACGCAAAGGTGTGGCAGGCCATCATGTTCGAAGATACGCAGAATGGTGATTACGATTACAACGATTTGATTATCCATGTAAAGAATACCGCCAGTAATCACGCCTACCAGCATCCCACCGAGACTTGGCAAACGATAGAGATCCAGCCCATCGCATTGGGAAGCACCAAGACGATCAAACTAGGGTGTATCCTATCCGATGGCTCAACGCACATGATCAGCGATGACGTCAGAACTGATTTATTCGGCGGAAGACAGGGATTCATCAATACGGTCAATGACAATGACCCGATACGTTACAAACTGGCTTCAACCAATATAAAAAACTATGCCATGCCCAAGAAAGAAAAAACCTCAGCAGCGTGGGTAGCCTGGTTCATTGAGGTAGACGGAAAACGGATGTACGCTGCCAGCTCAGACATCGATTACAAATCCTACGATATGGTAAATAAGGAAAATATGCCTTATGGCCTGGCCGTTTCGAATGGTAATGGCACGTTCAGCTATCCACAGGAAAAGAACAGTCTTTTTGAGACGTATCCGGGCTTTAGCGATTGGATCAACGGTAAAATAAGCTCCATCGGCAGTTTCCAAAAAGAACTTGTCTACAAATATTGCTCCGGCGGCATTATCGGCGAAGACGGTAAATCACATAAGATCTGGGATTATCTGGATTTAAACTAACCTGAAATAACCGGTCATTATTGGCAGTGGCGATCCATGGCATAAAAAGTGCTTGGATCGCCACTGTCTGTTTTATCCCCTACCTTATGGCAAGACTCCCCCGTAATACAACATACGGGATCTCTTTAGCAGTTGTGTCCCGGCTAAAGAAACCCCGTAGTTTCTATTTTTGTTCAAAGAACTTCTTACATTCTATCCGGCACCTCAATGCCCAGCAATCCCATACCTAAACGGACAACCTTGGCAATATTGGCAGACAGAGCAATACGGAATAACTTCACGTCTTCATTTTCTTCACGCAAGATACTGAAATCATGATAGAACTGATTGTACTCTTTCACCAGGTCGTAAACGTAGTTGGCGATACCCGACGGGCTATAATCTTCACCTGCCTGGCGCACTACCGCAGCAAAATCGGCAACCATCTGAATCAATCCCTCTTCCTTCTCGCTGAGTTCGATATTGGCCGGAAGTACTTCCGGAATCACGATACCCGCTTCGGCGGCTTTGCGCAACACAGACCGGATACGTGCATACGTATACTGGATAAAAGGTCCTGTATTACCGTTAAAGTCGATAGACTCTTTCGGATTGAAAGTCATATTTTTACGGGCATCCACTTTCAGGATAAAGTATTTCAGTGCACCCAATCCAACGATACGTGCAATATCGTCCGCCTCTTCTTGTGTCAAGCCGTCCAGTTTGCCCAATTCCTGAGAGGTTTCTTTGGCTGTCGCAATCATTTCGGCCATCAGGTCATCAGCATCCACCACCGTACCTTCACGTGACTTCATCTTGCCTTCAGGCAGTTCGACCATACCATAAGAGAAATGCACCAGGCTCTTGCCCCACTCAAATCCGAGTTTATCCAGCAAGATAGACAATACTTGGAAGTGATAGTTTTGCTCGTTACCTACCACGTAGATCATTTTATCGATGGGATAATCGGCAAAACGCAGCTTAGCCGTACCGATGTCCTGAGTCATGTATACCGAAGTTCCATCGCCGCGAAGCAACAGTTTGTGATCCAATCCTTCGGCTGTCAGGTCAGCCCAGACAGAACCATCTTCCTTTTTGAAGAAGAAACCTTTCTCAAGGCCTTCCATCACTTTCTCTTTACCTTCCAGGTATGTATTGGATTCATAATAGATTTTATCGAAACCGACTCCCATCTTACGGTACGTTTCATCAAAACCGGCGTATACCCAGTTATTCATCATCTGCCAAAGCGCACGCACTTCCGGATCACCGGCTTCCCATTTCACCAACATCTCACGCGCTTCATTCATCAACGGGGAGGCAGCTTCCGCCTCTTCCTTCGACATGCCTTTCTCCATCAGCTCTGCTACTTCAGCTTTGTAATGCTTATCGAAAGCGACATAATAATCACCTACCAGATGATCGCCTTTTTTGCCTGATGATTCGGGAGTTTCACCCTTGCCATACTTTTGCCATGCCAGCATCGACTTACAGATATGGATACCGCGATCGTTGACAATATTGGTTTTAACCACCTTATTGCCGTTCGCCATGACGATATTGGCCAACGCATTACCCAACAGGTTATTACGAACGTGGCCCAGGTGAAGGGGTTTATTGGTGTTGGGAGAAGAGTACTCAATCATCACCAGCGGGGCATTTTCATCTGCCGATACAATGCCATATTGCGCATCGGCATGAATTTCATTAAGCAGTTCGATCCACGTAGCCGACGCAACGGTCAGATTCAGGAAACCTTTGATCACATTAAAAGCTGCCACAGCCGGTTCATTGGCTTTCAGATACTCACCGATTTCCTGTGCGGTTTGCTCCGGGCCCTTCTTCGACATTTTCAGGAAGGGGAATACCACAAGGGTGAGGTGTCCTTCAAACTCTTTTTTCGTCTTTTGCAGCTGCACCTGCGCGGCAGGTACATCCTGTCCGTAAAGTGCTTTGAGTCCGCTGATTACGGACGTCACAAGTTTATCTTCTATCTTCATATCCAAGTTATTATTCTGCGCGCAAAGATACAAAAAAAGGAGACGCTAAAGCGCCTCCTCTCTTAATTTCTTTTCAACTATAAATGCTTATTTTATAGCATCTGTCAGCTCAGCACCCGGTTTAAATTTAGCAACTTTCTTTGCAGGAATCTCAATTGCCTTCTTGGTAGAAGGATTGATTCCCATTCTTGCTGATCTTTCAGCTACAGAGAATGTACCAAATCCAACCAAGGAAATTTTGTCACCAGCCGACAAAGCTTTTGTAACCGAAGAAAAGAAAGCTTCAAGCGCTTTCTTAGAATCCACTTTACTCAAGCCGGATTCCGCTGCCATTGCATTAATAAGTTCAGCCTTATTCATAATACGTAAATGATTAATTAATATATGTTACACAAAAGATATCCTTAAAATCCTCACAAATATAAAGTAACAAAACAATATATCAAATAAAAACATCAAAAAAACACATCAAATTGTTGAAAAAGAACTAATAGTAGATTATTTTTCTGTTGTAGAACAGAATTTATTCGTATTTTTGCGTTCATTATGATGTGCGAAGAAGCTAATACGCACATTATCACATTAATTACATTAACAAATAAGAAGGATGCCTACTGTAACAAAAAACCTGATAATTATCAATGTTCTCCTGTTCCTCGCACAATTTGTAGCACAAAGCTATGGGATCAACTTATCCGACTATCTGGGTCTGCACTTTTTCCTTGCCGACAATTTTAATCCGGCACAGCTATTCACTTACATGTTTATGCACGGGGGATTCACCCACATCTTCTTTAATATGTTTGCGGTATGGATGTTCGGACGGATTCTCGAACAAGTATGGGGCCCGAAACGTTTTTTATTTTATTATATCCTCTGCGGCGTGGGCGCAGGCTTACTTCAGGAAGGAGTACAATACATACAATACGTGACCGAACTGTCGCAATATACCAGTGTAAACATCGGTACGGGTATCATCCCTATGAGTGAATACCTGAACATGATGACTACAGTGGGAGCTTCGGGAGCCGTGTACGCCATCTTGCTGGCTTTCGGAATGCTGTTCCCCAACCAGCAGTTGTTCATCTTCCCGCTGCCTTTCCCTATCAAGGCAAAATTCTTCGTTATCGGATATGCCCTGATAGAACTGTATGCAGGTTTTGCCAATAATCCGGGCGACAACGTGGCGCACTTCGCGCATCTCGGAGGAATGATATTCGGATTCATCCTGATCATGTACTGGAGAAAAAAGAACAGAAACAATGGGACATATTATAACTGACCTGAAAGAAGCGTTTCGTAGAGGGAACGTCTATATTCAACTGATATTCATCAACGTTGGAGTATTTGTCATTACAACGCTGATCGGTATCTTACTGCAGTTGTTCAACCGGAGTGCCGCCGGTATCTTCGAGCTGCTGGCTTTGCCGGCTTCTTTTACCCGATTTGCATGGCAGCCATGGTCTATCTTCACCTACATGTTCATGCATGCGGGATTTCTGCACATCCTGTTCAACATGCTATGGCTCTATTGGTTCGGGGCACTGTTTCTGTATTTCTTCTCGGGCAAGCACCTGAGAGGCCTTTATATAGTAGGAGGAATCTGCGGCGGACTGCTTTATATGATTTCTTATAATGTTTTCCCGTATTTCCGTCCCATGACCGCCTACTCCACCATGGTAGGCGCATCGGCTTCGGTGCTGGCTATCGTCGTGGCAACAGCCTACCGGGAGCCGAACTATCCCGTACGCCTTCTCTTCTTCGGCAATGTACGGTTGAAATATCTGGCCCTGATCGTGGTACTGACCGATCTGCTGTTCATCACATCGAGCAATGCGGGCGGGCACATCGCCCACCTGGGCGGAGCACTGGCAGGACTCTGGTTTGCAGCAAGCCTGAACAAAGGGAAAGACATCACTTCATGGGTCAACAAGGCGCTCGATGCCATCGCCGCCCTGTTCAGCGCCAAAACCTGGAAGCGGAAACCCAAGATGAAGGTGCATTACGGAAACAATACCCGTCAGAACGACTACGATTACAACGCCCGCAAGAAGGCACAATCGGACGAGATAGACCGGATTCTCGACAAGCTGAAGAAGTCGGGATACGAGAGTCTGACAACAGAAGAAAAAAAGAGCTTGTTCGACGCAAGCAAAAGATAGCACATGAAGCATATAGGCAGATTAGCCCTATTCTTATGTCTGGCTGTCAACGCATTCTTCATCGGAATGTTACTGTTGACAGCTTACAGCCCGTATATCAATCCCGAAGTGCATCCGGTGCAGTCATGCCTGGGACTGACTTTTCCCATTTTTCTCGTCATCAACTTCTGCTTTCTGATCTTTTGGCTCATCGTGCGTTACCGTTTCGCACTGGTACCCCTACTGGGATTCCTCCTTTGCTATCCGCAGTTGCGTACCTATATGCCTGTCAACCCGGGAACGGCCGGACAACCGGAAAACAGCATCAAACTCCTTTCGTACAACATCATGTCCTTTGGGAACATGAAGAAAGAGAACGGACAAAACCCCATCCTGAATTATATAAAAAACAGCAACGCCGACATCGTCTGCATGCAGGAGTATGCCGGCTCCGAAACCGCCAAGATACATCTCAGCAATAAAGAGATCAGGCAGGCATTAAAGGATTATCCGTATCACAACATCAAGCAAGTGGGAAAAACCGGAGCAGGCAGTCAACTGGCCTGTTACTCGAAGTTTCCGATTCTATCGGCACGCATGCTCGACTACCGGAGCAACTACAACGGCAGCATGGTTTACGAGATCAAGATAGGAAAAGACACCGTGCTGCTGATAAACAATCACCTTGAGTCGAATAAACTTACCCGAGAAGACAAAGTGGTATATGAAGACATGCTGAAAGATCCGAAGGCGGGAAAAGTGAAAAGCGGTGTACGGCAACTCGTCAATAAACTGGCAGAAGCTTCGGCCATCCGCTCGGCACAGGCGCGCACCATCGCTCAGGAAATAGCCCATTCACCTTATCCGTCGGTCATCGTTTGCGGCGACTTTAACGACTCCCCGATTTCGTATGCCCACCGGGTCATCTCGCAAGATATGGACGATGCTTTTACTGAATCGGGATGCGGGCTGGGCATCTCATACAACCAGAATAAATTCTATTTCCGGATTGACAATATTTTGGTCAGTAAAAACCTGAAAGCGTCCGGATGCACGGTGGACAATTCCATCAAAGACTCAGACCATTATCCCATCTGGTGCTATATTACGCTCCCCGATTAATCGCAAACGACAATCCCTTTCAGAAGAATCTGAATAGCTTCGCCCGTTACGGCTCTTCCCCAAAGCACGCAAAGGAAGAATTGTTCTTTTGTTCATGATTCATCAGCCTTGCAAGCAAAAAGACAGGAAAAAGACCGATCCGCTAACTCGTCTTTACAAAAAGAATGCCCAACCGGAGGCCGAACAGGAAGAAAACCGGGTCATTGAAGGGTCAAAGCCGGGGATTAAGTAAGAATAAGTCCGGATTCGATACTAAAAGCCTCTTCGTTTTCCGAAAAAGAAGTAAGCATTTCCTTCAAAAGACGGTTACATTTTCTAAAAACGCTTACTTCTTTGCACTGACATCTCCATACGTTTTGAAAACTACGTTTACTGCTCCGGAAAACACGACTTATTCCGGCTCTTCATGCTCTAACCGGTTGCTCTCCGAATCACCTACCGGAGTATCAAAAAGACTAAAATTTCCCTCCCTGAAGAGCACCGGGAATATTTACTTCCAGATCGCTTTCTTTCTGACGGAAAATAAAAGCCGGACAAAACAAAACGATAAACCGGGAAACGAAATAGAGACGTTTTTCCGGCCCCGCCTGTCCCGAGAGTCGAAAAAAAGAAAACTGGGAGGTTTCATTTGACATATTGCCAAAAAGACAAACGATACTTCCGCCAATATCTGTCGAAGCGTCCCAAAAATCCCCTTCACATTCAAATATTTGCCTCCTAATTACTTCTGAATGTGAAAAAAAAACTATATTTGCAGCCTTGTATGCGACAGAAATCAATTAAAATGTAATCATAATAAATTAAAAGTAAAATGCAAAACAAAGGATTTGTAAAGGTTTTTGCGGTATTACTCACGCTGGTATGCGTGTTCTACCTCTCTTTCTCCTTCGTGACTCGCCATTATACCAATAAGGCAAAAGAGTTTGCGAAAGGCGACGTGAAGGTAGAGCAGGATTACCTCGACTCTCTCTCCAACGAGAAAGTATGGTTGGGTAACTATACGCTGAAACAGTGTCGTGAAATGGAAATCAGTTTAGGTCTGGACCTTAAGGGAGGTATGAACGTTATCCTCGAAGTGTCTGTACCCGATGTTATCAAAGCATTGGCTGACAACAAGCCCGACGAAGCTTTCAACAAAGCACTGGCCGAAGCTGCCAAACAGGCAACCACCAGCCAGGACGACGTGATCACACTGTTTATTAAAGAGTATCACAAAGTTGCACCGGGTGCCAAACTCTCTGAACTCTTCGCGACACAACAGCTCAAAGACAAAGTAAACCAGAAATCATCAGACGCCGAAGTTGAAAAGGTGCTGAGAGAAGAAGTAAAAGCTGCCGTAACGAACTCATACAACGTGCTTCGTACACGTATCGACCGCTTTGGTGTGGTTCAGCCCAACATCCAGAGCCTCGAAGACAAAATGGGACGTATCATGGTGGAACTTCCGGGTATCAAAGAACCCGAACGTGTAAGAAAGCTGCTTCAGGGATCGGCTAACCTCGAATTCTGGGAAACATACAACGCCAAGGAAGTAGCTCCTTACTTGCAGGCTGCCGACTCTAAACTCCGCGCAGTCCTGGCACACGAAGCTACCGTCAACGATACAGTTGCCGCAGTAGATTCAACCGCCTTGGCTGCAGCAGAAGCTACTCCCGATAAAGCAGTCAGCGCTGCCGACAGCCTTGCTGCCGCACTGAAAGGCGGAGAAAAGAAACAGCAGGCTTCTTCTGCCGATCTGGAACAACTGAAGAAAGAGCATCCGCTACTGGCTATCCTGAGTGTAAATCCGAACGGAGGCCCTGTGGTAGGTTATGCAAACTATAAAGATACAGCGACTGTCAATTCATACCTCGCTATGAAAGAAGTGGCTGCCGAGTTGCCGAAAGATCTTCGCCTGAAATGGGGTGTTTCTCCGTTCGAATACGATCCGAAAGGACAGACTTTTGAATTGTATGCCATCAAATCAACCGAACGTAACGGTAAAGCACCGCTCGAAGGTGACGTTGTAACCGATGCTAAAGACGACTATGACCAATACGGCAAACCGTCTGTAAGCATGTCGATGAACTCTGACGGCGCACGTCGCTGGGCATTGCTGACCAAGCAGAACATCAATAAGTCCATCGCCATCGTATTGGATAATTATGTATATTCCGCTCCGAACGTAAGTAACGAGATTACAGGTGGTAACTCACAGATCACCGGCCACTTTACTCCGGAACAGGCAAAGGACTTGGCTAACGTATTGAAGTCCGGTAAGATGCCGGCTCCTGCACACATCGTTCAGGAAGACATCGTCGGTCCGTCACTGGGTCAGGAATCTATCAATGCAGGTATCTTCTCATTCGTTGTCGCTCTGATCCTGTTGATGATCTATATGTGCTCTATGTACGGATTCATCCCGGGTATGATTGCCAACGGCGCTTTGGTACTGAACTTCTTCTTCACACTGGGTATCCTTTCATCTTTCCAGGCTGCGCTGACCATGTCAGGTATTGCCGGTATGGTGTTGTCACTCGGTATGGCGGTGGATGCGAACGTGTTGATCTACGAACGTACCAAAGAAGAGCTTCGTAGCGGCAAAGGCGTGAAGAAAGCATTGGCGGACGGTTACTCAAATGCCTTCTCTGCTATCTTCGACTCCAACTTGACTTCTATCATCACCGGTATCATCCTGTTCTATTTCGGTACAGGTCCGATCCGTGGTTTCGCCACGACTCTGATCATCGGTATCCTCTGTTCATTCTTTACAGCCGTGTTCATGACCCGTCTGGTTTACGAACACTTCATGAGCAAAGACAAACTGCTGAATCTGACATTTACTTCACCTATCTCTAAGAAGATGCTGGTAAATACACACTTCGACTTTATGGGTGGCAACAAGAAATGGCTGACTATCACAGGCGTGATTTTGCTGATCTGTATCGGTTCGCTGGTAACCCGCGGTTTGAGCCAGAGTATCGACTTCACCGGTGGACGTAACTTCAAGGTTCAGTTCGAAAATCCGATCGAACCGGAACAGGTACGTGAGCTGATCTCTAACAAGTTCGGTGATGCCAACGTAAGCGTTATCTCTATCGGTACCGATAAGAAGACTGTACGTATCAGTACCAACTACCGTATTCAGGACGAAGGTAACAATGTAGACTCTGAAATCGAATCTTACCTGTACGAAGCATTGAAACCGATGCTGACTCAGAACATCACACTGGCTACATTCATCGACCGCGATAACCATACGGGCGGCAGTATCATCAGTTCACAGAAAGTAGGTCCGAGTATCGCTGACGATATCAAGACTTCAGCCATCTGGTCGGTTGTATTCGCTCTGGTTGCTATCGGTCTTTATATCCTGATCCGCTTCCGTAACATCGCTTACAGTGCGGGTTCTGTAGCAGCACTGACCAGTGATACACTGATGATCTTAGGTGCTTACTCACTGTGCTGGGGCTGGATGCCGTTCTCTCTGGAGATCGACCAGACTTTCATCGGCGCTATCCTGACTGCTATCGGTTACTCAATCAACGATAAGGTGGTAATCTTCGACCGTGTGCGTGAATTCTTCGGCCTGTATCCGAAACGCAACGTAAAACAGTTGTTTGATGACTCTCTGAACACAACTCTGGCACGTACCATCAACACCTCTTTGAGTACATTGATCGTGTTGCTGTGTATCTTCATCCTGGGTGGTGACTCTATCCGCAGCTTCGCCTTCGCAATGATCCTGGGTGTTGTCATCGGTACACTGTCATCTCTGTTCGTTGCTTCTCCGATTGCATATATGATGCTGAAAAACAAAAAAGGTTCGGCACCTGCAACTACTACAGAAGAATAAAGCCTAATATATAAGGTATAAAAAAGCCTCCTCCGCGTAATTGCGGAGGAGGCTTTTTATTTTCTGACAGACCTTCCCTTCACAGAGACACGATCGAATGAAAAAGAAATAAAGGGGCGTGAATACAGGTGCAGTTTACTCAATCTTCCTCATGGTCATTTGACCAAGGTGATCACATCGCATACAAAAAGTAAGTGCATTCTTGCCCCGCCGGGAAGAATGCACTTGCACACAAACAAAACAAACAATAAGCCGATCTGTCACAGATGGGCATTGGCCTTAATTAGAACTTTCACAATCTCACCGGGAGGTATCCTGATGCTTCTTCTCAAGATTCATCTTTGCACCCGGTTTGAATCTCACCGTCTTTTTTCCCGGAATAGTCATTATCTCTCCCGTAGACAGATTATAACCTTTACGGGCTTTGCGCTCTTTTACTTCAAAGGTTCCGAAACCTACCAATGTGACGGATTCTCCCTGATGTAGCGCCTCGGCAATAGCCTCCATCACACCTTCCACCACAATGGCAATCTGCTCTTTCTTTAAATTGCTTTTAACAGCAATACTTCTAATTAAATCAATCTTCTTCATGTTTAGCTTTTTATCAATTATTAAATAAACGTTTCAAAAACTACTGTCTCACACATCGAATCTGGAAGCCGGCTGCAGAATGATATACAACACCTTCTTCTATCACCTTCTCCGATGAAACTTTACTTCCTCTACCCATATACTGCTTACCAAAATCATCGATAATCGTAAAGTAATCACTCAACCAATAATATCCGACGCCTGATTCACGGAGTTGACCGTCAGCAACACTACGCATTCCTGAAGCCGGAAGAAATTTACCATTGTTAAAGTTCCAGCCATTAGCCCAACTGCCAACTTTATTTTCCGGTGTAAATCCATACTGCATATACTCCCGTCCTTTAGGCAGTCTCCACGTTCTATTATCAGGTAGTTCCCCTTTGGAGATCTGCGTACTTACATACTTCTGTGAATACCCAATCAAGCGGCACGGGTCCCCGCCGCCATTTCTGAGGTTAGCATAAGTATGCAACTCCTCCGACGCGAAAGCCATCCAATTGGAAGACCATGTACGCCCGGTGCTTACCGGATCAAACCAGGTAACGGGACTTCCCGTATTGCTCCATGCAACGACTCCGCGACTTTGAAAGAACGCTCCGGTCTCTTCTTTACTGTCCGTAAATACCAATGTGGCATTATCGGTTCCACGACCTGAATTAGATACGGTTACATTGAATTCCATAGCTTGAGCATATTTCCATACTGCATAGACATCTGTATCCTGACCGGGTAGCGGTGTGTAACTTGAACCTAAACCATAGAACTGCCCATTAATCATCCAACCGGTAAAGAAGAAATCCTCATTGCTGCATTTGAGCCTGGGAACTGCCAGAGTCACGTTCTGTCCAGGCATCACATATTCATCCTCAGGTAGCATATCACCAGCATGACCGGTTCCTGAAGGCAAGTTCAGATGATACTTGATCTTAAATCTTTTTGTCCATTCGGCAGATACCTGCATGTTACTTAGAACGGGTATATTGGCCCCCAAAATGTAATGCACACCTCCGACGCTCCAGCCGGTATGTATCCACGCCGGATCACTGCATACCAAACGGGTAGCGGATAAAGTCACCATCTTGCCCGGAGCTATCTTCTGTAAAGCGGGTAAAGGAGTTACGGAAGTGGTCCCTACCGGAGCATTTGCCAGATAGCTTACTTCATAAAGCAGCCACTTAGCAGTTATGGTCATATCCCCATTGACAATGACCGATGTTCCCGGTGCCTTCTCTTGTCCACCTACCAGCCACGCCTGATGTACCTGCAAAGGATCACTGCTATGCAGTTGAACCGGCAACATCACGCTACTTCCCGGCGCCACAATTTCAGAACGCGGATAGCCGGGTACTGTTCCGGACGGTGGCTGCGGTGAGTAAGTTACTTGATAATACCGCGTCCATTCGGGATATATTTTAAGGTCATTTGTCACGATCGTATTTCCGCCAAAAGCGCCTGCCGTCCATGCAGTGTGTTTCCACCTCGGATCACTGCAAACCTGTAAACCTTGGGCTTCCGTTGCTAAAGTAACCGATGAATTCTGGGCTACTTTCACAGGAGACGGCAAAGTACCGGTGACAGTAACACCGGCAGGGGCACCCGCAGGCGCCTTTGCCAGATACTCAACCCAGCAGTCACGTGACCATACGGCAAAAGCCTTTCTGGAACCGGATGCATGCATCACATAGTTTGCGCCCAATCCATGATAAACTCCATCGATGCTCCATCCGGTATGCACATAACCTGGATTACTACATACCAACTGGTTCGTCGAAAGTTTGATACTCGTACCTCCGGCAGCAACATAGACTCCCGGAACCGTTCCGGACACTAAAGCCGTACCTGCAGGAAGATTAGAGTCATACTCTAGAGAAGCACCTTGGCTAAAAGTCGCATGAAAACTGCCAACACTAGTGTTTATAGTAGTATTTTCTCCCAATCCAAGATTATTGCCCCAGCCGGTATGAGTCACAGACGGATCACTGAAAGTCAAAGGGGTAGAGGGCAGCGCAAAAGGTTTGCGTTGCTCCACAAAATGATTGGCCGGCAGTTCCGAGGTTAATGTTGCTCCTCCCGGCGGAGAAGCATAATAAGCGACAGTAGCTAATTCCGGCCAATCGGTAGACGTATTATCTACGACACAACGAACCGGAAGAGCCACGTCCAAAGCAGTTGCCTGTATTGCAGCATCCCCTCCCTGAAACCACAGCGAAGCAGGTTGCCATCCGATACTGCCGGAAATGACAGAAGAACTCCAGTAGTGTCCGGAGACACCCGGTTGCTCGATAAAGGTTCCATCTTCTTTGCGTGAACCCGATGCCGGAAAGTAAAATCGATCCTTTATCAATCTCCCGTGAACAACTTCACCAGTACCGTCTGTCGCAAGTCCCCCTATCGGTAACCAAGATCCTTCAGTTCTATATATACTGTTCAAGACAGCTTCCAAACGTACTTTCACAGGCATCTTCCATTTCTTTCCCGGAGGAGCCCATCCGCGCTGCGTAAGATAACGGCAGATATCACCAATACGATTACCCGGATTATGAATATGTGTCAATACATTCTCCAGATCTGCTCCGGGAGCTAAAGAGGCGGGATTAAACTTAGGAATGTTCGGAGACTGATTGGTTTTCCATACAGGATTCACTTCTGCTGCATCGAGCTGACGCACATCAGTTGCGCTGCTTCCTCCTTGCAGTGCAATTAAGGAACCATACAGAAAATACACTCCCTGTTTTTGGTTTCGGGCAGCAGGAACATACGACGGAACATCATCGAACGTCAATCTGCCTTGTGCCGCGTCCCAATAAATATTAGATGCGGCAGGGAGATCGTTATACACCCGATTCTCTATAACAACGACGGATTCTCCCGCAAGGCCCGACAATTTAGCACTTTGTGGGCCCGCAGCCTCCTCGACAAAGAAGTAAACAGGGACAGAAGGAGAAGTAACGGAAGAGATGACCTCGCTATCCCGGTCCGGAGATGCGGGAGATATTGCCAGTCCAGACTTAGACGTACTTTCAAGAATACGGATCTGGTTGAAATCTCCCAACAAGAGTCCTTGAGAACCTGAAGCATAATTACCGGAAACACCCATACCGGCAGCTTTCAGCTTTATTTCCCTACGCAATCCTCCAACCTGAACATCAAGGGTCGTTTCTCCCTGCGCCCCCTTGGCAAAATCCAACTTAATGGCAGTCGAGTCTGCGGAGATCGAAGTAGTTTTAAGAGTCACACCGGCTATCCCGGACGACATGCTTACCACTCCCGGAGTAACCGTACTTCCCGGACGGCTGTACGCATTGGTCCCTATCACACATACCGTAACATCCTTCTGTTCTTCATCCGTATAAAGCACATAAGAAGAATTCGTCAGCCCCAAATAATAAACACCATTACCTGTTATTTCATGCGAATCGTCTACCACCGTAACATTGCAAAGAATTCCGCTACTACCCGAAGGAGCAGCAATCGCCTCATCCATCGTAGAATAGCCTCCTCCTTCCACACGTACCAAATTTAGCGTATAAAGATAGTTTCTTTTAAATGCCAGCTTTTCTCCTTTACTGTTTTTCAGACTCGCGCGATAATAACGAACCGGTCCGTTATCAAACTTACCGGCAAGAATAACATCCGAACGGTCAGCCGGGCCACCTGCCGTTTCATATACATAAACAGGATAGTCTTCACTTCCCATACCTGCGGTTATATGCCCGGCAAATCCTGTTGAAGAGGCTATAATCGGATTGTCCAACCGGGAAGCACTACCCGATTTATGACCATAATCGGTAAATTGAGCCGTAATAGGTAAAGTTTCATTCACATTTCCATATTCAAAAGCAAGTGCTCCTTGTACCGGTACGTTAATAACAGATACTCCAGTCAAAATAAAACCATCGGAAGCATGTGCACCGGAAGCATCTACGTATAATTTAGATACGATCCGTTTTAGGCGAAGAGGGGTACCGACAGTTCCTACAGTAGTACCTGTGATAATCTGTGGCAATGGACAATAGGCCGACATCGGGATCTTCTTCCCTGTAAAAGGAACTGTCGCTTGCGGAATTGCTAATGCAGAATTACCCGCCACAGGAGAATCCGACGGATCGCCATACAGAAGAAGATTGGTAACTGCATCGGATAAAGTTGTCGTAGTCGTAAGACTTCCCAACTTCACCTGTATCAATTCATCTGCATTTGAAATCAACAGCAAAACCACTGAAGAATTGCAGGCACTTAATTGTGCATAAAGCTCTCCGGCCGAGGTCATATTGGCTTGTACGGCTTCCAAGAAAGTCGCATCTTTATCATTCCCCAGAAAAACCAACACCCAGGGAGGTCCCATAATAGTTTCATCGGCCGCTGTCCCCGAACGTGTGGCAGGAGATTCATAATCGCTTCCTTTATGAAGAGAAAGAAATACGTTCACTTTACCTTCAGGAGCCTCCGGAAGCAAGGGTGAACCTGTTACCGGAGAATCATCTGAACAGGATACCGGCAGAAAAGCCAATATCCCACACATAAGTATCCCAAGAAAGGATTTAATATTTTTATTCAAACACATTGTATCTTACTATTTTAAGTGACAGATTTTCCATTACTATTGGCGGATGCAACGAATGGCAGTTTCAGCAGTGCTAGCATACGGTCTTATAGCAATTCTCGAGCCTAACCTTATAAACCCTCCCCATGCATATATACTTGGCAAATGTGGAATACTAATTTCAGCGGTGGGATATGTAATATCCTTTGTACCATACTTCGCATTATATGGAAAGAAAGTATTATTTAAAATAGAGTAAACTCTTCCTTGTGAACTATCTTGAAATGGATGTAATAGAGCAGCCAGTTCGTTGGCAGTAGGTAATCGCCATGTCCCATTGTCCGGCAATATTCCGGCGGCTAATTTTGCATTTATTTCATTTAGAGGAATACCTACTAAACGACATATATCACCCACCCCCCGTTTTAATCCACTTACACTATGTATCACACGTCCTCTATCATAATCTGCTACGGTGGGTGATGCTATACTCACTCCATTCACAGTAAATCCAGGTAAAGTAACAGAATTGCACCTCAATATATCCCAGAGAAATAAGGTTCCTGTTTCACCTTCAGATGCAAAAATGAGAGTTGCATCAATTGCACCAGAATTAGAAAGTTTCAGATTAGTTGATGCAAATGAACTCTCAGGTACATTTGCCCAACAGGGTTCTACTTTAATATCGCTGAAAACAGGCATTTCGTCCCCCCAATTATAACGAATACCATTCACCAAAAGTCCGACAGCTATCTTAACCGGTGAAGACATAACCGCTACCTGAACATTTGGTAAAGAATAACGTTCCCCTGGCTTCACGAAGTGAATATTATTGGGAAACGAAGGAAAAGCCGAATAAAAAGCAGCTCCGGGATATGGAGGGGTACAAACATACTCTATTTTACAAAATTTAGTCCATTCAGGTATAATCTCCACTTCAGTGCTTCCTACCCCATCAGCACCGGCCACATATGAATCACCAAAATCAAAATGCCGTCCATTTACAAGCCATCCGGAATGAAAATACTTTGTTACCACTTTATTCCCTTCACGTACTTCGTAATCATTGAATTTTGTAGACAGCGCTGGCAATACTATCGTTTCCCCCTCGTTCAACAATGCCGGTGGCGAAACAGTATACAAGTGACTTTCTTGATTCAGAGGATCGGTATTCGAATAAACAACACGATAAACTTTTGAATAATTATTCTCAGAATCAACAACGCAACGAATGACTCCAACCGTCGATGAAGTATTCCAATCTTGCACAGAAGTGCTTAGATATTCAAAGTAAAGTCCCCGGGCTGAAGCACTGATTGCAGCGGAAGCAGACCAATATCTCCCTCTAAACCCATTATCATTAGCTGGAAGATAATAGCGGTTATTTGTACGAATTCCATTGCCAATAACAGTGCTACCCTCACTCGAACTGCCAGAAATATAACCCCAACCCGGAGTAGAAGCAGTAGTTTCCCGAACCCCATCGCCCAAAAGCTTCAGTTCATCTAAAGTAGGCATCCGCCACTTCTTATTTCCGGGTCCCCATTCTCTTTGCGTTATAAAGCGACAGATATCACCTTTCAGATTTTTAGGATCATGTAATCCCTTCTGAAGAATCAGATTCTCATCATCTCCCCCAACAACAGAAAATGCAGAGATCCAGACCGGAGTAGAAATATAACCCCATTTTCTATCACTCTTACGTGTGGCCAGAAAATTATATCCGGTGTTATACCCTTGTAAAGAACCCCAATAAAAAGACGCCCCCTGAAATTTCTCATGTTCCGCTCTGCATCCCGGTGCAGGAGTATCATCAAAAGTAAACTTCTCGAGAACCCTATCAAAATAGATATTAGAACCAGCAAACTCCACTCCTTCCACAGCGATTGTATGCGCAAATCCTCCTGCCATCAATAGCAAAGTGTCCGCAAGAGAAACTTTGTTCCGTTTTATGGTAAGAGTTCCCATGCCTGTTCCTGTATCCTGGTCATAGCTGTAATTGATCTTAGTCCGTATCATATCAAATTTAGAACTCACAGGATCACCTGTAGAATTATAAGTATATAGTACAGGAGATAGGCTGACAGATACAGGAGGCAAGTTTTTGGTTGTAAACGTAACAACACTCTCAGAAGCATACGAATAACCGACATTGACCCGTGAGAAAACGATCTTTGCTCCGGGAATCGTATCATAAGCAGCCGTATTCTGCCATGGTTCTACACTTACATTTACATCGACATTCAGCGGATTCACGGTCAGCATATATCGATAGTAAGTGTTACGCCCAAGTGAGTAGTCAGCCGGAATATCCGTACTCTTTCCCAATAATATTTGCCATGTTTCTGACGCTCCATTACGTTCAGCCTCTATTTCCATAAAAGAAGCACGCCCCTTCCCTGCCGTATTATCCCAAATGTACTCCGGCAAGATAAAGCTATTCTTTCCCTGTACAACAGATGTATACGGATATCCTGAGGGAACATCTTTCTCTCCGGCGATAGAAACAGGTGTAGAAAACGAACGCGTATCAGTAACCGTAAGCCCGCCGGAAAGCGGATAAGCAGAGGGGGAAAGAAAAGAGAACGAAGGTAACTGTTTAACAGTGACCTGCCTGATCTTTATATCTTCATCCGTATTTTTTCGTATCTCCAGACTCGCCTTTGAAGCAATGCGCTCCAACTCAACCGAGAACGCTGAATTCCAGGTTAATCCTTCATCCACACTGACTTCCCCTGTGACCGGAGTTGAAGAGGCTGCATTTCTTATCCGGATATCCAGATGCTTGCATACCACAAACTCTGCCGTATCTATAGGTAGAGTAACCGGTACACTTTTAATTTCTGATAAAGATGGCTCTCCGGTTAATGCGGAATTCATGCCCGTCGTTTCATTACCGATCACAAACAAATCGTAATCACCCGGACGAAGATAGAGTTTAAACACTCCCCCTGTATGCTCTAAACCGGATGATGAAGGATCACTTAAATCGGCACGGCGATTCATTTCCACCTTTCCACTGTTTTTCGCCACAGCAATTACACGCAAGCGCTTCAGAGTCACTCCGGATTCACTTCCTCCTAAAGTGACATTACGAGTCATAAGTTCTACTTCTACCGGATTGTCTCCCGAAGTATATCTTCCTATTTTATCTTCCAGTTCACAAGAGATAAAAGACAGCAGCAAAAAGAATATATATATTCCTTTTACACATCTCATATACTTTTTCTTTAATAAGCTCATTTTATGCAATCAATTTAGATTCAGTTCATTAATAGTATACTCCGCCCTCTACTTTTAAAACTTTATACACTCTCAAAAGAAGGTGTTTTGTGCCGGCCTACGCCTACCTTGTCCTGACAAAGTAGCTTCATCCCGACGACAAAACAACCTTCCAACACGAGAGAGGCACGAATTCACTCTAAAAAACAAATTCTATTTACCCATAAAAACATTCGTAGCCACTCCGTTTGAATTCTCACTTTCCTTGTCAGACCTCCGGAGTAGTACTGACAGTTTCCCAGCCATTTACCCGCAAAGAGATAATGACTCCGTCTTTAGAAAGCACCAATTCAATCAGATAGGTATCCTCTCTATCCAAATCCTCCTGAGTATGGTATGCGGGAGAGGACATAATAGCATTGATCAAATCTTTTGTAAATCCCGGAATAACATCTGTTCCATCGGGATTCAGCAATTTAAGGAACAGATGCCCGTCAGTATACAGGCGCAATACATCAAACTGGAAAACACGGGTATCATCCGCTTGAGATGCGCTATAATAAGGAACATATATAATCGTACCGGCATCGGCCGGCGTAACATTTTCTGAGTTAAAGCGTCCGTTATCAGAGGTGATACGGGCTGATGAACCATCAGCGATTCCCTTCACACGGACTTCTATCTTATTCGTGTTTTTCATTAAGTCTACTACACCTGTCCCACCGTTATCAGCTGTGATCTCCACGGAGTCCAGGCGCCCAAAGAACAACTCACCAAGTGAGTATTCCAAATTTTCTTTCTGCTCAAAATACGCTTTTACACGAAAATCCGAAAGAGTGGTAATCCCCGGAGAGACAGCCGGGCTAAACTGTTGAGGAATACCTGTCTTAAAAATGCCAATCTCGTAATCACCAACCTTACCTCCCAAGCATAAAAGGGTCCATTTCCCCTCAGGAAGGTCAATAGGCATCCGGTAGCCATTCTTCAAATGTGCTCCTTTGTCCCGAAACATTTTGCGATAAATGCCGAGGGAGTCGAACGCATACACATCTATATGGTGGACAGCTTCTCCAAAACGATCGCCTTCACCCGTATGCAAAAGATAACGTGGCTGTAACATAAACATCCGTGAACATTTACTCAAGTCCTCGTAAACACAACTGCTAAATAAGGCTGTATAGAGAGCCAGTCCTAAAATGAGTGAAATAAGTAGAAAAAACGAAGTGCTGTTTTTCTTCCCGACAAATATCATATATCAACTAATATAAAATAAGAAACATTCAAATTGTATCCGGTGCGGGGTATTTCCCGCACCGGAAAAAGACAGAGTAAAGTTAAACTTCAGGCTTAACCTGAACTACAGTCCACTGACCTATGCTTACAGTAAGATCTACAGAAACAGTTTCCGGATCGGGGTCCGGAGTTACAGGAGGAACCGGAACATCCATAATATCCTTGATATCGGCAAGGTTAATAAAGTATACCTTACCGGCTTCAAAGTCTGTAATATAGTTAGTAGCTGTATTATCCTTTAAAGCAACCACATTAAGCCAGCCGGTTTCCGGACCTGAGCCACCAACTTTCTTATCAAACTCAACTTCCATGATAACATGGATCGATTTCTTCATAACATCTTCCTTTGTGGTAGGAGAAGAAAGATCTTGCTGAGGGAAGAAGTTATATCCATCGGCTTGTCCACCCGCAATCTGAGCCACTCCAGTTCCTACACCTGCTCCTAAATCAGTATTAAACATTTTCTCAAACTGACCGGATGGAGCATAATCCGTACCCCAGGCAGCCGACACAATTCTGGTCAATGAAGAAGCACCTCTGGTAAGCTTAACATTATTAATGTAAATCCCCTTTATCTTTAAATCATTCAGATGTGTCCAGGGGCCGGCCAGACTACCCTTTACTTCCACACGCGCCATATCAGGGTTTATTGTCGGAGTGCAAGTTGCATTTCCACCACTTCCTGGATTTATCGTTGCTCCTCCAAACAAACGCACTTTACTTGATGTAGCTGATCCTTGACGAGTGTTTACATTATCAGTTTCAGTACTATTATCACCATTAGCCTCTACCTCAATCCACTGTGCCGCACCAGAAACTGTAATAGTGGACATTGAACCAGCTGTAATGTTTTCACTAATTGTATTGGTAATTGCACCACCTTGTGAAACACGTGCGATAATTTTTACAGGTCCATTAATAGTCACTTTATTCCCCGTAGTAGTCTCAGGATCAATAGCTCTACTCGAAGCTCCGCCGAACTCTGGCAGCTTCACAGTTAAAGCTACCGTCTTAGGAGTACTCTCCGTAATTTTTTCATCGTTGCTACATGCAGCGAACGTCATGGTTGCAGCCATTAAGGCCAGAATCGATTTTGTAATTCTCATTTTAATAAAAATTTAAATTCAACAATAAATAAAGAATCATTAAACTTCTTATAGTATTAAGGTATAAGTATAGTGTACTTTACTCTTCAGAAGCTATTCGCTCCAGCTCCTCCTTCAGGCCCATAAATCTGGGAAGAAGTGCTGTAATATCAGAGTCCATTTCTGTACGGTATACATATTTAGTATCTTTACGGCATGCCTCCAACAGAAGTTCTGCTGCCGCTTGGTAGTCTTCCAAGCGCACATTCACAATCGCTCGGAGATATTCAACCGCAGCTGTTTGAGGCAGTTGCTTTAACAAATCTTCCGACTTTGCATGATAGCCCAAACAAGTCAAGGCAACAGCTGTATTGTAGTCCGGATATTTCTCCAGGATACCCAAAGCTCTCTGATATTCACGATTGGACAGGGCCTCAAGTCCTTGGGCATACTCCTCACGCTCAGGAGTAAGATGGTTCACACTGTCACCCGCTATATCAAAACGACGCGCCAGAGTAGCATCAGCCAAGTCGGCAACAGACGCAATTACGAATGTCAATGTATCCGCCGGAGGAAGACTCCATACGCTATGGTCCGTAGCGAGCACGTTTCCCCGAAGAGTTATATGTAATTTCTTCATTCCCTCACGTACCGGGATGCGATACATATACAGATAGGAGAAGTCTTCCGAAGGATCAGCTGTTTGATTGACCATTGCACTGTCAGCATAAGGGAAGCGGATAATACGGTCACGAATCAAATCCTGATGATCCCGGTTATATTCATTCTCTGCAATCGCTTTTCGGAAGTAGCGATGGGAAGCGATCTCAATAGAATCCCGGCGAGTGAAACTGTAGTTACGAATATCCTCAAGACGCCCACCGGACAGATAAAGTTCCTGAAAGCGGGAAGGAACATCTTTAACTGTCATTGCACGAGGAAAACGATAAGCCGGCCAAAAATCCGTACGGCGATCGTATTTTTTCTGGTACGAAGCACGTATACCAACCGTATCATAACCGGCGATAAATTTTTCCACGCTGCGTTCCAAGACATTACGCTGCATACGTTGCTTCAAAGTATTACGGTTTCCCTCTGCTTTCGTACTGATCCATCCATGACGCTTATCCATAAGTGTCTTCCACTTCAGATAAGCCAGACGTCTACGTCGCTCTGCTTCATAGACCTTCCAGAAAAGCCTCTGCCGTGCAAAAATATCTTTGCGGATACCTTCACGATCCACAAAAGCACTGTCATATTTACTCTCCGGTATAATACCCTTTAGGAAATCATCGTATGCTTTATACTGGCTTTCCTGTGTACGGATAAATTCTTTTCCCCGCAGAATAACAGGAGACAGCAAAACAGAAGAGTCTTTTTCTATCAGTTCCGGGTACATTGTCAACTTCCAGCAACTGTCCAATAGGACTTTAGGAGCTTTTACATAAAACATCAGGGTGACCTCGCCATTACGTTCCAAGATTCGCTCTATACTTTTACGCTGAGCAACAATATCAATGCGATCCATATCAATTGATTTCCAGATATCTTCTTCAAGAGAATCAACCGAAGAAACGGGATTGTCAACAACCACACTATCCCGGAAACCGACAGTTTCGGAGACTGCAAAAACGCTATCCGCAGAAGAAGTATTCGGCAGCTCGACAGTAGCTCCGCCAGCCTGCATAAACAAACGCATAGTCAAAGGAGATTTTGAACCGCATGAATATACCAGCACACAGAGACAGAGCACCCCTAACATTTTATAGATACGATACCCTATCGATATAGTGACGAACTTTTTTTGATGTATCATCTTACAACAGAATAAGAAATGAGATTAATAGAATTAGAATAAATAGACTATATTCACTGCCAACTTGGTCGGAATCAGACGTGCTCCCTTAAAAGTAGCCACTTTCTGCCCGCATGCCTTACAAACATATTTATCATAATGGGTCCACAAGACCCCAAGACCTGCCTCAAACTCTAAATTCCAATGAGGAGAAAGAGGACGATTGTACCCCAAAGAAAGTCCGCCTCCAAAACCGTAGCCTTCGTAACGATATTTATCGCCAAAAACTCCACCGACATTATACATGGTGCTCACTCCGTGAATTCCAAGAAAATAAGAACGCCCATAAGATTCACGGATCCAATAACGCACTCCGGGAGAAGCAGACAAATTGCGAAGTCTCGCATCTCCAAAAGAGAAGGGATTATATTGAAGAGGAAAGTGGAAGGTCCAACGATGGGAAAACTTCAGCCCGAACTCAAGATTCATATTGGTAGTACCCCAACCCAAAACATTAGTTTGCAAAGAATAAACCTGCCCACGAGCTGTTTCGACCCCTAAAAACGTAGAAGAAACAACCAACAGAAAGAGAAACACAGATCGCTTAAACGCCATAACTATTATTCAACTTGTTTTGCTTAAAAAAAACATTAGACTTATCGGATACATAAAATCCGCAATATCTTATACTCCTCCACCGAACCACATCAAGATTCAATTGTTACGGTTACAAAAACCATAGAACATCTATTTTAATCTTCTTACACAGATCAAGTTCATCTATCTCAATAGGATAGATAGTGATAGAAAGTACTCCTGATTATCAGCGTTATATACATAATATTGTTTCAGCAAATGTTTTTCTATGCGATAGGCACATGTCGATTTTAAATAGATCGCTGTATAATAATATATTATATCAAAATCCGGCGAAACATATTATGAAACATTTTAATAAAAACATAAATATATCAAGCTATAATTTACAAAACTAAAAATGAAACTACATTACAAAAAAGAGCACATCTCATGCACCAATTATAAAAGTGAATCGTATGAGGGATTCGGGATTGGAACGCTTACAAGCGGCAGTAACTTCAATAGTCAGACCTTATCTGTTAAAACTAATTTCCTGATCTTCATTCTTGAAGGTGAAGTGGAGATTATTCCCAAAGAAGGCAAAATAAAAAGGGTAATAGCCCAGGAATTCTTTTTCATCTCGGCATTATCCACTTACGAGATACAGGTACGAGTCCCCGGACGCTACATTTATATGAGCTTCCTATACAATGACATTAAACTATGTGAGAAACACATGTTAGAGAGCTATCTAAAAGAAGTGAGAGAAGCATCTGAAGAGGTCGGAATACTATCGGTACGCCACCCGCTGAACTTATTTCTGGAATTAATGGATGCCTACCTGAGAGCCGGAGTCAACTGTAAGCATTTGCACTCCATTAAGGAGAAAGAACTCTTTATTATTTTGAGAACAAGCTATAGCAAACAGGAAATAGTAAATTTATTTCATGAAATCATAGGAACGAATATGAGCTTCAAAGCTGCTGTTTTACTGCATGTTGATCGCGTGAACAATCGTGAGGAATTAGCACAGGCAATGGGAATGAGTATTACCGATCTTGCCAGAAAGTTCAAGGTAGAATTTGGCGAATCAGTATATTCATGGTTGCTGAAACAAAAAAACAAGAAAATTATTTATCGGTTGGCGCAACCCGGAGCCAGTGTAAAAGAGATTGTGTATGAATTCGGCTTCTCTTCAGCGGCCAGTTTCAATAAATACTGCAAAAAGAATTTCGGTAATTCCCCAAGAGAGTTGGTCAGGCAGCTCAAAGACAAGCATATTGATAATCAGAATCTTAAAATATAATCTCGGAAAAGGTGAAGTAAATGGTTGCTTTGGATAAGTGATTCTTTTTGCAGGTGCATTATCTTTGCCCTGTCAAACAAGAATCACTAAAGTAGAGTTTTGTAGTTGAAAGAGCAGAAAGCATGTTTTGTCAGGGTTTTACCCTCGTTATCTATCCTATTGAGATAGATGGAACAGCAGAGGTCCCAAACGGGACAAATCATTTAAAATACCTGCTTACACACGATATACCTTTTCAAAAAGCAATCAGATATGCCTTCCTATGGAGGCTACGACTTGCTCGTTAATCTTATCAATGACCTCACTATTAAAAGACTGAAGATAAATCTGGGTCGTTGCCTCAGAAGTATGCCCAAGCCCTTCGCTGATAGATGCGATAGAAAATCCCTCCTCTTTGGCAATAGTCGCCCAGCTATGGCGGGCAACATAGGTAGTCAGTACAAGAGGCAGGTGCAATCGCCTGCCCAACCGTTTGAGTAGGCGGTTAACATTACCCAATGCATAACGATACTGCATATAAGACGTACGGTCCGAAAAAGACGTTATATACGGCAATACATACGGATAAGAACTCCGATACTTCTCAATCAGAGCTACGAGAGGAGGAATCACACGGACTTGCATGCGTTGCCCCGTTTTATTACGCTCATAATAAATGATTCCATTAATTATCGAGTCATGTTTAAGAAAGACAATATCGACAAAAGGCATACCACGGGCATAGAAACTAAACATAAAAAGATCCCGGGCACGATCCAATAAAGGTTCGGAGGAAAGATCAACAGATACTATACGGGCAATATCATGCTTACACAACGCACGCTTCGCAGTCTCCTGAGTTTGAAGCTTAAGCTCCCGGAAGGGAGACTCACACCCCATATTTATCCCCTGCTTTTGGGCTTTGTTATAGACAGCGCGGAGATTGCGAATATACATATTCACAGTATTTTCAGAGATACCGCGCATACGTAGAAAATGAATATAATCCGTAAGAAAACAATAAGTCAACTCGCGAAACGTAATCTTCTGACCACGCAAAAAACGTCGTAAAGAGTACAATCCGCTAAGGTACAGGCCGGCAGTACCAGAACGCCCCTCCTGCCGAAGCCTCTCTATCTCACGCACAATAAAAGCATCGACATAACGCAAATTGCGCTCCATACGATACTTATCCATCAACTGAGATAAGCTGAACCCCGGCATATTCTGTTGAAGAAAAGCAAAAATCTTCAGCAATCGTTCACGCTCCTGAGAAATGGCATCATTGATAAGTCCCAGATCCTTGCGCTTAAGATTACCGGTTGATGAATAGACAACACGCTCACGATCTGCAGAGAAATTAGAAGTATGAATCTTCCACCCAAGAGAATACTCACTTTTACGCCTGTGATAAACCACACGGATAATCAGAGGATAAATCTCACAATCATTTCTACGATGGGTATTCAACAACACCCTGATACTTAACTTTCCAATTTTCTTCTCCAAAATAAATTATTATTTATAGATTCATTATATTAAATATAAAATGCAAAAATAGAAATTCTCAACGTCCCTATAACAAATAAAAAAGAAAATAGATGAATTAGAATTATAGATAAGAACTGAATTAACATAAAATGAATAAATAGCATATCATAATCGGGTATCGAATCTAAGGAATGATATGTATCATCCTTATTATCATTTGAAAAGTTGAGAAATCTCCAAACTGAGAATACCCTTGTATTGTAGAACACGACACACATCAATATAAATCGGCTATACATATATAATAAGGTATAAATCACATCCAGTCCGTCATCACAAAAAGGAAAGTGGATCCAAACAAAAAACGCAGTTAATCGCTATTGATTAACTGCGTTTCTATCATTGTAGCCCCGAGGAGAATCGAACCCCTATCTAATGTTTAGGAAACATCTATTCTATCCGTTGAACTACAGGGCCATGATAGATATCGGCTGCAAAGATAGCGTATTCTCCTGATTTGGCAAACCCGAAAGAACAGATTTATAAAAGAAGAAGAAGCAAACACATTCATTTAATCCATAAGATAGAAGAGAGATAGTAGAATAGGGTAAGAGACGCCAAAAGTGAAAGAAAATTCAAATAAAATACAGACAGATATCTATCTATTAAACGAATTAGAAAGCAATAAGTCAAAAAACGATCTAAACAGAGATATCAAACTGTTGTAGTCAGAGCCCATATCTGAACAAAATGTAGACAATTTGCTTACTCCAGAGAACAAAATTGCAATAAAACAGCTCTCTTTTAACAAAGCCCCACAGATAAATCAGAAAAGATTTTGTTAAGTCACTTAACTTTGCGAACTTTGCCTGCCACATATACAGGAAAGTGACAAACAAAAAAGACACGCTGGTGGTTAATATTCAAAGAACACACTAACACCGGTTCATGTTAATCCTAAATTTAAATATATAAATAGAATTATGGCAGACGAAATGATGGTTAAAGAATTGGAAGAAGTGGTTGTCCGCTTCTCCGGCGATTCCGGCGACGGTATGCAGTTGGCCGGCAACATCTTCTCGAACGTGTCGGCTACGGTTGGAAATGACATCTGTACATTTCCCGATTATCCGGCAGATATCCGTGCTCCGCAAGGGTCACTGACGGGCGTATCAGGTTTTCAGGTACACGTCGGTGCAAGTAAGATATTCACTCCGGGTGATCATTGCCACGTATTGGTAGCTATGAATCCCGCCGCACTGAAAACACAAATTAAATTCTGCAAACCGCAGGGGCTGGTCATCACAGATTCCGACTCTTTCGGAGAAAAAGACTTGGAAAAAGCACAGTTCAAGACAGGCAATCCTTTCGAAGAAATGGGAATCACACAGCAAGTGCTTGAAGTCCCCATCTCGTCGATGTGTAAAGAAAGCCTCAAAGATTCAGGGCTGGACAACAAAGCCATGTTGCGTTGCAAAAACATGTTCGCTCTCGGTTTAGTATGCTGGTTATTCAACCGCAACCTGTCTGCTGCCGAAAAAATGCTGAACGAGAAATTCGCAAAAAAACCGGAAATTGCCGCTGCCAACATCAAAGTGCTAAATGACGGCTACAACTATGGAGCCAACACACATGCCTCTACTTCCACTTACAAGATTGAAAGTAAAACGCCGAAAGCCGCAGGACTCTATACCGATATTAATGGTAACAAAGCCACTTCATACGGTTTGATCGCCGCTGCCGAAAAAGCGGGATTGGAACTTTATCTGGGATCTTACCCCATCACTCCGGCTACCGATATCCTGCACGAGCTCGCCAAACATAAATCGCTGGGCGTGAAAACCGTTCAATGTGAAGATGAAATCGCCGGATGCGCTTCGGCTGTAGGTGCAGCATTTGCAGGCGATCTGGCTGTAACGACTACTTCAGGACCGGGTGTCTGCCTGAAAAGTGAAGCCATGAACCTGGCTGTCATTGCCGAATTACCACTGGTTGTGGTCAACGTACAGCGTGGAGGCCCTTCTACCGGTATGCCGACCAAGTCGGAACAAACAGACCTGTTGCAAGCCCTTTATGGACGTAACGGTGAAAGTCCGATGCCTGTCATTGCAGCTACTTCACCCACCAACTGTTTTGATGCTGCTTATATGGCTGCTAAAATAGCTCTTGAACACATGACTCCGGTAGTACTGCTGACCGATGCCTTTATCGCAAACGGTTCTGCCGCATGGAAACTACCCAACATGGATGAGTACCCGGCTATAAATCCGCCGTATGTAACACCGGATATGATTGGTACATGGACCCCGTTCCAACGTAACGAAAAGACCGGCGTACGCTATTGGGCCGTTCCCGGGACCGAAGGATTCATGCATCGTATAGGTGGGCTCGAGAAGAGCAGTGAAACAGGCGTTATTTCCACAGAACCGGAAAATCACCAGAAAATGACACTTCTGCGTCAGGCCAAAGTCGACAAGATAGCCGACAGTATTCCTGAACAGGAAGTACAAGGCGATGCTGATGCCGACCTGCTGGTAGTAGGCTGGGGTGGTACTTACGGCCATCTTTATTCGGCTGTAGAGCATATGCGCAAAAATGGAAAGAAAGTGGCACTCGCTCACTTCCAGTACATCAACCCGCTGCCTAAGAACACAGCCGAAATACTGAAAAAGTATAAAAAGATTGTAGTAGCCGAACAGAACTTGGGACAATTCGCAGGATATCTGCGCATGAAAGTACCCGGACTGAATATCAGCCAGTTCAACCAGGTAAAAGGCCAGCCGTTCGTTACGAGAGAACTTGTAGAAGCATTCACTAAATTATTGGAGGAATAAGAGATGAGCGAAACAGTATATACAGCAAAAGATTATAAATCAGGTCAGCCTCGCTGGTGTCCGGGATGCGGTGACCATGCTTTCCTGAACTCCTTGCACAAGGCTATGGCCGAACTGGGAGTAGCTCCGCACAACATTGCCGTGATCTCCGGTATCGGCTGTTCTTCCCGCCTACCTTATTATGTCAACACATACGGCTTCCACACCATCCACGGGCGTGCCGCCGCTGTTGCGACAGGTGCCAAGGTAGCTAATCCGGATTTAACCATCTGGCAAATCTCCGGTGACGGTGATGGTCTGGCCATTGGCGGTAATCATTTCATCCATGCGGTACGCCGTAACATCGACTTGAATATGATCTTATTGAACAACCGCATCTACGGGTTGACCAAAGGTCAGTATTCCCCGACTTCCGACCGCGGATTCGTCAGCAAATCATCTCCTTACGGCACTGTAGAAGATCCATTCCACCCAGCAGAACTCTGTTTCGGCGCACGTGGCCGTTTCTTCGCACGTTGTGTTGCGGTAGACGGACCGGCTTCTGTCGAAGTATTGAAAGCCGCAGCCAACCATAAAGGAGCATCGGTTGTGGAAGTTCTGCAAAACTGCGTCATCTTTAATGACGGCACACACGAATCGGTCGCAACGAAAGAAGGACGTTCTAAAAACGCAATCTATCTGGAACACGGCAAACCGATGTTATTCGGCGAAAACAAAGAGTTCGGCCTGATGCAGGAAGGTTTCGGCTTGAAAGTGGTAAAATTAGGTGAGAACGGCGTGACAGAAAAAGACATTCTTATCCACAATGCTCACAGCATGGATAATACGTTGCAACTGAAACTGGCATTAATGGAAGGACCGGATTTCCCAATCGCACTCGGTGTGATCCGTGATGTGGAAGCTCCTACCTATAACGATGCAGTCGCCGAGCAGATTGATGAAGTGAAAGCCAAAAAGAAGTATCATAATTTCCAGGAATTGCTGATGACCAATGAAACATGGGAAGTAAAATAAAATCCCCCTGTTAATCCCTATAAAGTAAGAAGGAGTGTCATATAACGTTTGTGACACTCCTTTCTTTTTTAATTCGGCTCTAATCCGTATCGCGGAAAATGACCGGCAATTAACAATAACTTCGACAAAAATCTTTCTCAGATGCCCCCTGTCTGAATGATCTTGCTACGTTGGGATTAGGAAAATGAACACATTACAACATTGGCAGAAAAAGCGATTACAATTGAAGAATAGAGAGTTAATTCTCTTTTTCTTTATATTCCATAAAGATCTTTTTCATTTCATTCCAAGCCGCCCCGGCTCTTTTCTGTATCTCCATGTCTTTATGAATAGAGGGATTAAAATAAAAGCAGAATCTCGAATCTGTCGTAACCGCATAGTCATCAAAGAAATACAATGCCAGAGCCTTACCACCTTTGACAACTTCTTTCAGTACAAAGCTGCAACATTCATCGTCTTCACCCACAACCATTGATTGCTCGCCAATTCTCACCCACATCCCGGTATCCAAACAACTCAATTCCAAAGCATCTATAAAAGAATACATTTGCTCCACGTTCCCTAACTGAGTAAAATCAGACAAATATATCTTACGCCATTTATATTCGTCCGTATTTACATATACCGATATTGCATGCCCATTCACACCGCCTAATTTATAGTATTCATCCAGCGGAAAATCCAGGCTACTATATTTTCTCAATGAATCGGGAGAAGCAGTCTTACTTTCAACAGTAACAAAAGAGTCTATTATGAGTTGTTGGGGTAAAGCGTATTTTCTATTTCTTGCCGCCGGATCGTATGCCTGCCCATAACGAGATTCCATATCTATCACTGTATCTGTTTGATGGAAATCTTTTATATTCCATCTTACCCGGCCTGATTTATCGCAGAAACCTAGTTCGTCAAATTCTATTGTTTTCTCTCTTTCAATATGAAATCCGGTTTCCCGGTCATACGTATAAGTACGTGCTTGTTTCACAATCCCATTTCGATGATAATCAAACTCTTTTCTGTACAGCGCTCCTTTTTCAGTATATAGAAACACGCAATAATCTCCTTCTTTCATATAGAGTGCATCTTGGCAATCGGACATAAAGTTACTCAATAATGGCTCATAACTACTATGTATAAAGTCACATGTTGAAGCTTTTATCGTGTCATCCACTTTAAATCCCGAATTGACTATTTCATGACTCTCATACATGCTGGCACTATAACCGACATACTCTTTTTTATCATTGAGACGAAAAACACCTATTACTCTCGAATCGAAGGGATTTATATGCAGTTTCGAATGATGAAAAAAGACAGTACCATTTTTCCCCTTCTCCGGATACGCATCTTTCCAGAAGAGTTCTTCAGGTATAGGAGAATAAGCACCACATACTGTCGACAAACAGACTGTAATATAAACAAACGCTACGATGGCAAATGCCAAAATCGAACTTAAACGAAGAAGTCCACCGGCTTTAATGCCATAGCGGCATAAAATCCCGACAGAGAGAATTACTCCCAAGAATATAATGGCACCCACTGCTTCCCGCCACAACGTCCCGGGTTCAACCCAACTAATAAATGATTGCCATAAAAAAAACCCTAAAATCAGCAAAAGTACAAGAATAATAATACCACCTCCTGTTTGTGCCTTATATCCAAGCAAGAAACTATATGAAAAGAAAAGGCTATAACATAGCAACTTTAAGGATAACATCCCCCCGACAAAAACACTGAGCATATCACTAGTTAAGAAAATAAGCCCGTTAATTATCAATAATGGAATCAAAACCCATAACAGGACTGTTATATATATACTCATATTTTTTCTTTTATTATTCATGATATTTTCCTGTCTTTAAATATAACGCCCATACCATATTAACAAAAAAGAAAGTGTCTCACTGAGGTAACAAGTTAGTGAAGCAAAGATACACAAATAAACAGGGAAATATATTTCTGCTAATCTATATTTTAGAAAGTATCCGGATTCTCTTCAAACTTTGATATGATTCTTATCCGCCTTAGGATAAAGTTGTTGATATATAAGGTGGTGCCCGATCTGCTTTGTAGTAAACGCCTCACTTTATCGAGGCGGAAAAATCCGATTCCGCATGATAGCATCCTGTAAAAAAGGAGTACTGTCAAAATCCAAGATTACTCCACATTCGGTCTTTATGAATACGACAAGCCCCCCAATGATATGCGCAAAAGAGTAAGACGCCTTTTCAATTATCAGAGAAGGGAAGCGCATTGTTTCTATTCTGTATATGCCGGAATACCCGGATCATTTTGTCCATGTATGCTCTGGTCTGTATTTCTTTACAAACAGCTCCGGTCTGTCCGTGGCCAGCACATCCACCCCGAGTTCAATAGCTTTCCGGTCAGACTCTTCTACATCGTCAGTACCCAGTGCCAATGCAAGCACCTTCAATCCTTTCTTATGGCACCGTTCCACCAGGAGCTTATCCAGTGAATCGATCCGAATAACCGCAATATTGGGATTTATTTCAGCTATAACCTTATCAAGTTCGGCACCACCTCCTACATACGCCTGTAATGTCCGAATTTCAGGAGCCACTTGGCGAAAAGCTTTTGCCTCCTTGTCCGACCAGAAAGTAAATGTACAATTCTCTAACATTCCTTCCCTGCGAACCAGATCCAGCAACTGTCCAAAGTCTCCCGTACGATAATCGAGCGTCAGCTTCAGACCGTTCTGTTTAGCCTTCCGCAATAAAACGTCCAACCGGGGAACACACTGTCCGCTGAACTTTTCGCCAAACCATGAACCTGCATCCAATGTATCGATGTCTGCCGAAAGCCACTCTCTAATCAGCCCGGTTCCATTCGTCGTACGATCCAAGGTAGAATCATGCAATAAATAGAATACGCTGTCCTTACTGATACAAATATCACATTCCATGAAGTCAATCTTATACTTTATACATGAATCCGCCGAAGCCAGCGTATTCTCCGGAGCAATACAGTCCGCTCCCCGGTGTCCGCTCAGTTCCGGCAAGCGGACAGGTTCACTCTTACATGCTCCCATCCATAAAGCTAAGAATGCGTAAACGACTATTGAAAATATCTTAGAAAATTTTTTTTCCACTCTGACTATACTCTATCAATGTTTTATAATAGTAGCGGCAAAGATACACAAATCTCTCCTTGCTTGTTTACCTTCAGAAAGCATTTTATAAAAAACAACCTGCCTTTTTTCTCCCCAATCCACATTCCGGGAGCAAAAAGACAGGTTGTCTTACAATCAGTTATCTGACCGGTTTATTCTTTCTCGCCAAAAGCAAGATCACCCGCATCACCCAATCCGGGAACAATATAAGAGTGTTCATTTATCTCAGGATCGATAGCTGCACACCAGATTGTAGTTTTATCCTCCGGCAGAATACTGGCTATATGATCGACAGCCCTTTGGCTGGCAATAATCGAAGCAACATGAATTTCAGACGGATGTCCCTTCGTCAACATGGCCTGATAACTCAGTTCCATACTTCCGCCGGTGGCAAGCATCGGATCTGTAATGATAAGAGTTTTCCCGTCGATACGCGGTGAAGCGATGTATTCAATATGTATGTCGAATTTCAACGTATCCTTGTACTTACGATAAGCAGAAACAAAAGCGTTCTCGGCATAATCGAAATAGCTCAGGAATCCTTGGTGGAAAGGTAACCCGGCACGAAGAATCGTACTAATAACCAATGGATTGTCCGGTGTTCTGACAGGTGCTATCCCCAATGGAGTTTGTATCTCCTTCACCGAATAAGCAAACGTCTTGCTCATTTCATAAGCCATTACCTCGCCGATACGTTCAATGTTGCGACGAAAACGCAAACGGTCGTTCTGAACCTCAACGTTCCTTATCTCTGATACATACTGATTCAATATTGAGTCTGTCTCACTTAAATTAATAATCTTCATCTTTTCAACTGCGTTTTAATATTCAGGTTTTATACGGTGCAAAGTAAGTGATAATCTTTCAATTTGCAACGTTCAGTTTGCAGATATTGTTACGTAAACATAAAACGGTTTCTATTAAAGAAAAATTTCTCTAATATATTCTTTGTTTCCAAAGAAAGCATTACTTTTGTAGTCGATTTACAAGGGGATGTTTAAAAACATTCCATTCCGAACGCCAGAAAGAGATAATAAACAATATACCAATTTTAATTAATTCAAAAGAAAATGGCAAATTTAGATTTAAGCAAGTACGGTATTACAGGTGTAACTGAAATCCTGCACAACCCGTCTTACGATGTTTTGTTCGCTGAAGAAACAAAACCAGGTCTGGAAGGCTTTGAAAAAGGTCAAGTAACAGAATTGGGTGCTGTAAACGTAATGACTGGCGTTTACACAGGCCGTTCTCCTAAAGATAAATTCTTCGTTAAGAATGAAGCTTCTGAAAATTCAGTATGGTGGACTTCTGAAGAATACAAGAACGACAACAAACCTTGTTCAGAAGAAGCTTGGGCTGACCTGAAAGCTAAAGCCGTTAAAGAACTTTCTAACAAACGCCTGTTCGTTGTTGATACTTTCTGTGGTGCTAACGAAGGTACTCGCATGAAAGTACGTTTCATCATGGAAGTAGCTTGGCAGGCACACTTCGTAACTAACATGTTCATCCGCCCGACAGCTGAAGAACTTGCTAACTACGGAGAACCTGATTTCGTATGCTTCAACGCTTCTAAAGCAAAAGTTGATAACTACAAAGAACTGGGTCTGAACTCAGAAACTGCTACAGTTTTCAACCTGAAGACTAAAGAACAAGTTATCCTGAATACTTGGTACGGTGGTGAAATGAAGAAAGGTATGTTCTCAATCATGAACTACATGAACCCGCTTCGTGGTATCGCTTCTATGCACTGCTCTGCTAACACAGATATGGAAGGAACTAGCTCTGCTATCTTCTTCGGTTTGTCTGGTACAGGTAAGACTACTTTGTCTACTGACCCGAAACGTAAATTGATCGGTGACGACGAACACGGATGGGACAACGAAGGTGTATTCAACTACGAAGGTGGTTGCTACGCTAAGGTTATCAACCTGGATAAAGAAAGCGAACCGGATATCTTCAACGCTATCAAACGTGACGCTCTGTTGGAGAACGTAACAGTAGCTGCTGATGGCAAAATCAATTTCGCTGACAAATCAGTAACAGAAAACACTCGTGTTTCTTATCCTATCTACCACATCGAAAACATCGTTAAACCGGTGTCTAAAGGTCCTCACGCTAAACAAGTTATCTTCTTGTCAGCTGATGCCTTCGGTGTATTGCCTCCGGTATCTATCTTGAACCCGGAACAAGCTCAGTACTACTTCCTGTCTGGATTTACAGCTAAATTGGCTGGTACAGAACGTGGTATCACTGAACCGACTCCGACATTCTCTGCTTGCTTCGGTGCTGCATTCTTATCATTGCACCCAACTAAATATGCAGAAGAATTGGTTAAGAAGATGGAAATGACCGGTGCTAAAGCATACTTGGTTAACACAGGATGGAACGGAAGCGGTAAACGTATTTCTATCAAAGATACTCGTGGTATCATCGACGCTATCCTTGACGGTTCTATCGACAAAGCTCCTACTAAGGTTATTCCTTTCTTCGACTTTGTTGTTCCTACAGAACTTCCGGGTGTTGATCCGAAGATCCTTGATCCTCGTGATACTTACGCTGATCCTGCACAGTGGAATGAAAAAGCAAAAGACCTTGCCGGTCGCTTCATCAAGAACTTCGCTAAGTTCACTGGAAACGAAGCTGGTAAGAAGTTGGTTGCTGCTGGTCCGAAACTCTAATCAGACAAAGTTAACAACTTTAAATAATCGAAAGGCGACTCTGCAAAGGGTCGCCTTTCTTTTTTGTCCTGTACCGCACAAGAACCTACCGACTAAAAAATCTCTTCTCAATTAACATTGTTAATGCCGCTTGCATATCACTTTCTTCCTATATGCAAACAACAAGTCTTTTGCGCCTAAAAGATTTGTTATCTGTCATCAAAACACTTATTTTAAGACCATGTTAAAACAAGTATTTCAACAACCCAATGCACATTCTTCATCTTACTGATTTTCAATATGTCAGATAGAAAAGAGCCCTATTACTGAAAGATATCATCCATTTGTTCTTCAAAGACATAATTATCATTCTGATAAGTACCTCTCGCTTCGAGATCAAAAGAAAAAATCAACCGAACGATACAATTCCCCGGTACGGAGACGAAATAAATCATACAAAGAATGAAATTTGCGTAAAGAATGGAATTATTTAATTTCCCAGAATACAATCAGCCCATTGGCAAAATCAACAACCTGATAAACGATATAATAAAAGTAGTGATAAACATTTCAACGGAAAAGTCGGCTAAGTTCTTTCAGTACTTAGGAATTATACGAAAAGACAACAGATAGCTCTTAGGACCAGTTAACCATTGCATTTGCAATTATTAGTATTTATTATGGGGTCAAAGATAATAAGAAGTTAATATCCCCGCAACTTTTTACTATATTTTTTTATACCAACATAATTTATATAATAAAGATTTAATAGAATTAAGATTTTTATTTATCCGGTTAGCACTGAGATGGCAGAAGAAACATGCGGATAGCGTTCACAACTCTTCCCATAAACAATAATCAACTATATTTCAGATGCATATATAAGTAAAAGGTAGAAAATAGGTATTATACCTCCCACTCAGAAGCATTAAAATATTCGACCAAGCATCTTCACCGTTTTACACTCCGTTTAGTACACCATTAATAATCAATCTAATACAGATGGTAAAAGTACTGAAAGAACCTATCTCATGTAGCTCTATTTTTTCCAGATAGCAATCAGCATAGTTCAGCAAGGTTATTGAACAGACTTAATATTATAAACCAAAAGCTAATGCCTATGAGAACCTGAAAAAATCCCCTCAAACCGATGTAGATTAGACAGTCTGATCTATATCCTCCAAATCACATTTTATGTTTAACCGAATAATTTAATGTATGACAAAAAGAACTTGCCAATTTCCGAAGCACACATGCCTTCGAGAAATCAACTTTTTGAAGATAGCAGGTATCAGTCTCCTGCTATTCTGCACGACATCACAAATTGCCGTAGCAGACAGTTATGAAAAAAATGCTGTCACAGCCACACAGCAGAGTAAAACAGAGAAAATAACAGGTAAAATAGTCGATGAGAGCGGAGAGGCCATCATCGGTGCCTCGGTAAAAGTACAAGGAAGCACTATCGGTACCATCACCAATATGGAAGGAGAGTTTATGATACCGAATGTCCCCAACAAGGCCGTACTCGAAATCAGCTACATCGGATACAAGCCCTTAGAAGTCGCTGTCGGAAAATCCAAAGATTTACGCATCACGATGGAAGAAGACACTAAAACGCTGGATGAAGTCATCGTAGTAGGTTACGGTACGACTTCTAAACGTAAAACAACCGCCGCTATTGCCAGTGTCAATACAGAAGACATTATCAAAGCACCGACGGCAAACATCACCCAAAGCCTGGCAGGACGTGCTCCCGGTCTGTTGGTCACAACCAGCGGAGGCGGTCTGAATAACTTTTCCAGTGTCTCTATCCGTGGAGGGGGCACTCCGCTTTATGTAATAGACGATGTGATTTCCGAAGAGCGGGATTTCCGCAATCTGAATGCTGAAGACATCGATCAGATCACAATCCTGAAGGACGCCGCTTCTACCGCCGTTTACGGAGCACGTGCCGCCAACGGTATCGTAATGATAGTAACCAAGCAAGGCAAAGCAGGGAAAATGAGCGTCAATTATAACTTTAACTATAACTGGAGCCAACCTGCCAATATGCCCAATAAGCTGGATGCCCACGATGCAGCCTTCTACAAGAACATGAGTATGACCAATGACGGATTGGCACCGGCCTATACGGACGATGAACTGGAACTGTTCCGCAACGGATCAGATCCACGCAGATATCCTAATACGGACTGGCAAAAACTCTGTTTGAAGAACTTCGCACCGGAAATGCAACATACCCTGACTGTCACCGGTGGTAGCGAAAAGATAAAAGCATATACCTCTTTGGGGTTCTACGATCAGAAGTCACTCTATAAGTTCGATGTAAACAGTTTCAAACGCTACAACTTCCGCACAAATATCGTAGCAGATTTCAAAGAAATAGGTTTGAAAGTAACTTCCAGCATCGAAGCTTACAAAACGGACTTAAGATCGCCTAATGCCAAATCGGGAGACAGCTATTATCACACCTGGGGACACATCCAGAATAAAGCCCCCTGGGAAATAGCATACAATCCGAACGGACAAATATTCAACACACCGGATAACCCATTGATGGAGATCTCCCCCGACGCCGGATACACTAAAAACGAAAACCTCAGTGCCATAGCAAACCTCGCACTGGAGTGGAGCGTACCTTATGTACCGGGCCTACGATTGAAAGCACTGGGTAACTACCGCATCAACAACGACAAGTCAAAAAGTTGGAAAAAATCACCTTTAGCATACGATTGGGATGGCAACCCCAACGATCCCGGCAAACCTTCACTGAGCAAGTCTTATTCAAACTGGTCATCGTACACCGTGCAAGGCTTTGCCAATTATGACCGTACTTTCAATCAGGTACACACAATCAGCGCCACAGCCGGTATCGAAGCCTATAAACTCTTTAAAGACGATGCCTCGTTATCCCGCGAAGAATATTTGCTGGACGTAGACCAGATCGGTGCAGGTCCTGTATCTACAGCCAAAAACAGTTCTTCGGAAGGTGAAGAAGCGCGTGCCGGTGTAGTAGCCCGACTGAAATATGACTATGCCAGCAAATATGTGGCCGAGGCCAGCCTCCGTTACGACGGTAGCGACAATTTCCCGCGAGGTAAACGCTGGGGAACATTCTATGCCGGCTCTCTTGCATGGGTCATTTCGGAAGAAAGTTTCTGGCAGACATTAAAAGACCGTCATATTTTCGACCAGTTCAAGGTAAGAGCTTCTTATGGCGAGATCGGTTCAGACGCCATCGGACGCTATGCTTACCTGCAATCATACGGACTGAACGACCGTGGCTACCTGCTTAACGGAAGTTGGTATCCGGGATTTTCCGAAGGTGCCTTGGTCAGCAAAGACATTACCTGGTATACTACCCGCGACTTTAACATCGGATTCGATTTCGGATCGCTCAACAACCGTCTTTCGGGTTCTGTAGACTATTTCCGCAAGAGCACCAAAGGTTATCTGACCTCTCCGTCGGCAGTAGCTTATACCGACCCGTTGGGCATCGCATTACCCCAAGTAAAGTCAAATGGCGAGTTCATCCGCCAAGGTGCCGAGTTCATCCTGCAATGGAAAGAGAAAAGAGGTGATTTTGAATACACACTTTCGGGCAATTTCACCTACTTCGACCAATACTGGAACATCAATCCGAACGAAGCGGAAACCGATACCAAGAACCCATACAAACGTACTACACAAGCCAAAGGATATTGGGGTATCGGATACGACTGCCTGGGCTATTATCAGAATCAGGAAGACATCATGAACTCACCCAAACGTCAGAGTTCCGTCAACTTAGGTGCAGGCGACCTGAAATACAATGACTTCAACGGCGACGGTATCATTGACGGTTCCGACCAGCACCGCATCGGCAAAAACAGTATGCCCCGCGGCCAATACGGCTTCAGTGCCGACTTGAACTACAAAGGCTGGTTCATGAACATGCTGTGGCAGGGAGCTACTCCGGCCGACCTTTATATGGGCGGTATGATTCAGGGAAGCCAAAGCGGCAGCGGTTATCCTCCTGTTATCTATGACTTCCAGACCGACGTATGGACTCCGAATAATACGGGAGCCCGCTATCCACGTTTGAGAAGTACGGCAAGCTACAACGGCAGTAACAACTACGGCAGCTCAGACTTCTGGCTGATCAACACAGGCTATCTTCGCCTGAAGACATTATCCATCGGCTACGACTTCAAACATAAACTACTCAAAAGAGTGGCATGGATGAATAAATGCAACGTTTCTCTGAATGGTTATAACTTACTGACTTTCAGCAAAGCGAATAAGTTCGACATCGACCCGGAAATCGGCGACGGCAACCTCTACACCTATCCGGTTTCAAGAGTATACTCCATCAGTGTCAACGTAGGATTCTAAATAGTATGAACTTAAAAAGAAGACAATATATGAAATTCATAAAATACATCACTCCTGCGCTCTTTTGCGCAGCACTGACACTCCAGAGCTGTGAACACTTCCTGGATACGAAGCCTATGGAATCTTATTCGGAAGACCTCGTCTGGAGCCTAAAATCGACAGCGGACGCTTTTGTATTGCAAACCTACAACAATGTCCTCCCCTTCTATCACGATATCCGCACGGAGGAGCAATGGACCTTGAATTCGGTCATGCGCCAGAACTGCCCGAATGAAGCCAGAGATCTTATGAACCGTGACTGGTCATGGGGATTCAACCAGTTCGGCACCATCCGCCGATGTAACCTGATCATCGAAAAATCGCAAGCATCTACAGGTTTGTCCGATGCAGATAAAAAAGCATTGGTAGCCGAAGGAAAGATGCTGCGTGCAATGACCTATTATTATATTGCCAAGCATTGCGGACGTGTGATCTGGGTAGACCATGTATTGGCTGAAACGGATGAATTCAACTTACCGCTCACAGAATCTATCGACAAAACGTACGACCTGATCCTGAAAGATATAGATGATGCCATCGCAGGACTGCCCGAAACCTCCCTGCAAGGGCGTATCAATGCCAATGCAGCCCGTGCGCTGAAATCAGAAGTATGCCTGACAGCTGCTGCCTACAGCACAGACGACACCCGCAAGAAGTCACTCTTCGAACAGGCCGTAGCTGCAGTAGACGGTATACAAGGATACACACTGGACAGCAATTACGGCAGTATGTTCAACCAGGATGGTGCCAGGACATCTCCCGAAATCATTCTGGCACAATATTACAGCAAGGATAACACCAACGGTGCAGGTACACTTATGCAGGAGATGCTTCCCAACCAGAGCAACAAACGCCTGGAAGACTACGGAGGACGTCCGTTCTTCAATCAGGACCTGGTGTTTGAATGCTGGCTGGAACACTCACCTTCCCAGAATCTGGTGGACGATTATTTAGTAATAGACCAGATTACCAACCAAGGAGTGAAATGGAATGAGTCGACCCAGTTCGTGAACAACACGACACCATTATCCAATGCCGACGTAGCCGACATGGCTGTAGATGCCAAGGAGCTGGATGACAACAGCCTGGCATATCAGACAAACAGCAACGCTCCGGACGTGCAGATCAATGACTTTATGTACAAGAACCGTGACCAACGCTTCTATCACTCCATCCAGTATGATTCGTGCATGTTCTACAATGAGCTGATCACTCTTCATAAGGGCGGAAACCTGCATAGGACAGCCGTAGACGGTAAGACACCGGGCAACGGATACATCCCCATAACGAACTACATCTGGCGCAAATATATCTATGTCAATGCCGAACGCGTCTTCTGGAACAATCCGACCGACTACCATTATGTCATCTTCCGCTACGGACGTGCATTGTTGAATAAGGCCGAAGCCTTGCTCGGACTGGCCCAATACGATGCCTCCAAAGTGAGCAATGCGGTAGCCACATTCAACCGGACACGTACCACTCACGGCAATCTGCCTCCTTCCATCGCCACTTCACTGGCCGACGCATGGCACGATTATAAGATTGAACGTCACGTAGATCTGGCTCTGGAAGGCGATTACTACTGGAGTCTGTTACGCTGGGGCATGTACGGCGGCGAAGCCAATCACGGGAAACCCGCAGGAGACATCATTCCGGAATTGAGTTCACCGGCCACCTTTGTTGAGATCAGCCAAGACAGACATCGCATGTTTGTAGGTACTGTAGGATATACCAATGCCGACCGTACATTCTCCAAGAAACGCTACCTGTTCCCGATCACACAAAGCATCATCAATGCCAACTCCGCCATCAATGACAGCGACCAGAACCCGGGATGGTAAACCTAACAGTTCATTCATTAAATAAATTAAGAAGAAAATAATATGAAGAGAATCAAATTATCAGATACTAAATGGTTTATGTTACTGCTGCTGATGTGTGTTCCCATCATCAGTTCTTGCAGTAAAGAAGATCTGCCCGCCTACGAAGAGGCGGAAATAACCAAAGTAGGTGCTTATCACCGCTTCTACTCCGGTGATAAGGATGCCATCACGGGAGAAAACATTGTAGCCGAAAAAGAGCTGGACCGTACAAACAATATCGACTCGGAGCACGGTGTAGCCACTGCCGTATTTACAATTCCTGCCGCAGGGGGCAAATTCACAGAGGCCGAACGCGCTAAAGTGTCATTGAGTAACCTCGTGGTTTACGTCAATGTATCTACCGCCGCCCGCGTCACCCCATTGGACGGTTCACCCAAATTCGGTGTTCCTGCCGATTGGACCCGGGAGCATAAATACAGCGTAATGGCTGCCGACGGTACAAAGAAAATCTGGACAGTGAAAGTTACTCTGAATAAATAAGTCCCCACTCGATTATGACTCGTAGAAGTCACAGATTCAATAGGTAAGTATTGCTTAATTATCAGATGTTCTCTGAAGCCGTCGGGTAAACATATTTATGGAAATAAATAGTAACCCGGCGGCTTCTATTTAGCCTCAAGTGATCCACTAATACAAAAAAATCATATACCTTTGGATACCCAATTCATCTTATTCAATAATACATTTAAAGCAAGAGACTACATACCATGAAAAAGTATCTGCACATCCTACCCGCCTGCTTTTTATTTTACGCTGCCGCCCATGCACAGCAGAAAGATACTGTCTACGTCACCGACTTCGGAGCAGTCCCCTACTCGTACGAGAACTGTGTTACACAAATACAGGCTGCCATCGACGAATGTAAACGCACGGGAGCCAAAGTGCTATCGCTGCCCGAAGGCCGCTATGACATCTGGCCCGAAGGAGCCACCCGCAAAGAATACTACATATCGAATACATCCACCGAACAGGAATGTCCCTCAAAAGTAAAGACCGTGGGACTGATGCTCCATGAAATCGATGACCTGACCATCGAAGGAAACGGAGCCACCCTGATGTATCATGGGAAAATGACGACCATCGCCCTGGAACATTGCAACGGGGTGAGAATAAACAACCTGCACATCGACTTTGAACGTCCTGCAGGATCTGAGATTCAATACCGGAAAGTGACCGGAGGAGAAACAGAAGTAACCCTGCACCGCGATACGCGTTATGAGATTGTGAACGGAAAGATCCGGCTGTATGGCGAGGGATGGCGTTCCAACAGGAATCACTGCATCGAGTACGACCCGGATACGGAATCTTTCACCTACAGCCAGGGGTGGAATACACTGTCGGCATCCGATGCCAGAGAGATTGCTCCGGGCATCGTCCGCTTCAATACCCCGGCGGAATTTATGCCCAAAGCAGGAAACACACTGACCGTCCGCGATATTATCCGCGACCAGGTGGGGCTTTTCATTCTTGAAAGCAAAAACATCACGCTGAGCAGGCTACAGATGCACTACATGCACGGGTTGGGCATCGTCAGCCAGTATACCGAAAACATAACGATGGACAGAGTCAAGTGTGCTCCCCGCCCCGATAGCGGCAGGTTATTGGCAGCCTCAGCGGATATGATGCACTTTTCGGGATGTAAAGGAAAAGTAATCATAGACAGTTGTTATTTTGCCGGAGCACAAGACGATCCGGTCAATGTGCACGGAACCAACCTGCGCGCCCTTGAGAAAATAGATGCGCAAACCCTGAAGTTACGCTTCATGCACGGACAGAGCTATGGATTCAATGCTTACTTCAAGGGAGATACCGTCGCCTTTGTCCGGGCAGCCACCATGGAACGCTTTGCCTCGGCAACGGTCAGGGACGTAAGGCGAATATCGGACAGAATAGTGGAAGTACGTTTCGACCGGGACATTCCGACAAGCCTGGAGCTCAATCACGATTGCGTAGAGAACATGACCTGTACCCCCGAAGTGGAAATACGTAACTGCTACTTCACACGAACCAGTACAAGAGGAACTCTGGTCACCACTCCAAGAAAGGTGGTGATAGAGAACAATACGTATTACAAAACGGGCATGAGCGCCATACTGATTGAGGCCGACGCCGAAGGCTGGTACGAATCGGGACCGGTCAAAGATGTATTGATCAAAGGCAATACCTTTATAGACTGTGCCTATAATGGAGGCCCCGGCCATGCTGTGATCGCCATACATCCTTCCAACAAAATCATCGATGCCGAACGCCCGGTACACCAGAACATCCGCATAGAGGATAACACGTTCAGAACATTCGACTACCCGGTGCTCTACGCCAAGAGTACGGCAGGACTCTTGTTCAGGAACAACACCATCGGCCGCACGGAAACTTTTCCTGCCGCATCCGGCAATCCGTACGTTTTCTATCTGAACGGCTGCAAGAAGGCAGTGATAGAAGGCACCGTATTCGAAGGAGAGACTCCCCGGCAGAGTATAAAAACAGAGAATATGAAAAGAAAAGACCTGAAAACAACGATCAAATAATCCCTTACGCTTATGAAAAAGCCTTCATCAACTCCTTCTCCCCGCCTGGCCTCACTGGACATCCTGCGCGGTTTCGACCTTTTCCTGCTGGTCTTCTTCCAGCCGGTATTGTGGACATTGGCACATCAGCTCAACCTCCCATGGCTGAACAGTATTCTTTTCCAGTTCGATCATGAAGTATGGGAAGGGTTCCGTTTCTGGGATCTGGTAATGCCTCTTTTCCTCTTCATGACAGGAGCCTCCATGCCGTTCTCGTTCTCCAAGTTTAAAGACAATCCGGACAAAGGCCCCGTTTACCGCAAAATCATCAAACGCTTCATCCTTCTGTTCATCTTCGGAATGATTGTACAGGGCAATCTGCTGGGCCTCGACCCGAAACATCTGTATTTATACTCCAACACCCTTCAAGCCATTGCCACAGGCTATCTGATTGCCGCCATCATACAGTTGCATTGCAACTTCCGCTGGCAGCTGATCGTCACAGCCCTGCTATTACTGATCTACTGGATACCGATGACCTTCCTGGGCGACTTCACTCCGGAAGGAAACTTTGCCGAGAAGGTGGACAGGCTGGTACTGGGGCATTTCCGCGACGGAGTGTTCTGGAATGAAGACGGCAGTTGGAGCTTCTCTGCTCACTACAACTACACCTGGATCTGGAGCAGCCTCACTTTCGGGGCTACCGTGATGCTGGGAGCTTTTGCCGGAAAGATAATGAAAGCAGGTAAGGATAATCGCCGGAAAGTGGTACAGACCTTGCTGATAATCGGCATATCCCTGATAGCCTTCTCGCTGATATGGAGCCTGCAAATGCCCATCATCAAACGGTTGTGGACAAGCAGCATGACGCTTTTTTCCGGCGGACTTTGCTTCCTGCTGATGGGTGCCTTCTACTACCGGATAGACTACAAAGGACACAGCCGCGGGCTGAACTGGTTGAAAATATACGGCATGAACTCCATTACGGCTTATATCTTGGGAGAGGTCATTAACTTCCGTTGCATAGCAGCATCCGTCAGTTACGGACTGGAGCAATACTTGGGTGGTTATTATCAGGTGTGGTTAAGCTTTGCCAACTATCTGATTGTATTCCTTATCTTACGGATCATGTACAGGCAGAAGATATTCCTGAAGATCTGAGTGGAAAGATCGGAAGTGTCAGCCATCTGCAGAATCATAGCGCAAAAAGAAACCGAATAGCACTTTTCGCTAACAGAGCTCCTATTCGTTTCGGATGCTTCAGGAGAAAAAAAGGGCCGAACGGCAGCTTTCGGAGGTGAAAAGCCGGGCCCCGGGGGTAAAAGAGCCTTGCTTTTCGGAAAAAGAAGCAAGTATTTACTCCGAAAGGAGTAAGCATTTACCCGGAAAGAAGTAAGCATTTTCCTAAAATGTCCTTATGTTCCGGAAATATCTCCTATTGTTGTCCGGAATATCTCCTATTGCTATCCGAAACGGGTCTTGGCGGAAGAATTTTTCCTCCCGTTGACCATTGCAGACAAAGCGTTGTACACTGACAGAAAAGCAGGAAGGAGACCGGAAAAGGAACCATTTACCGGCAGAACCGTCATTCCACCTTCAAAGTAAAAGCAAACAAGCTCAAAGATGGGAAATGTGATATCGGACTTTACACGCAGGGCGCGTTTTTTTCGCCCGGACTGCCAGTCGGTCCGAAAGAAACGATTCTGAGGAGGTCCGATAATCAAAGTGACACTTTGCTCACGGGAGATTCCGGGAAGGGGAACACGCATAATAAAATAGAACGTTTAACAGATATTTTTTATAAGTATGAGACTACATGTACTATCACTCACATGCCTGCTGCTTACAGTAGGAGGCACAGGGCCGGTCGCAGCCCAAAAGCCACAAAACTATCCGTACGGTGTTCCTTCCGAACCCTGGGAGGAATCTTTCGGAAATCATCGGGCGGTACTGCAAATAGAGAAGCCGGCACAAATCGCGAACCTCGACTTCCAATGGCGGCGTCCGGACAAAGATGCAGGACACAGACGATTTCTTATCATCCACGCTGCAACGGGAGATACCATCCGGAATATCCGCCGGATAGAGGTGAACGACGAACACTGCCGTTTGCAGTTCGGTCCGGTGGAACAAAAAGGCACTTACTACTTCTACTACCTCCCCTACCAAGTGCAAAAGGGATACGGATTCTACAGTGGCGGATACCTTCCGAAAGAAAACGAACCGGATGCAGCCTGGCAGGCTCAAGGCGGGTCAACCCTGAAAAGCACTCGGGCCAAAGTGGTCAGAGTAGAGTCGCGGCAGGCTTTCGACAGTTTTTACCCGATGGAAGTTGCCGCAACGGCCCGGGAGAAAGAGAACTACATCAACCGGCACAAAGCCTCCCTCTACCTCTTTGCCGAAGATCGCAGGTTCCCCATCCGGATGCGCAGCAACCTCCCCACCAAATGGCTGGCAGACAAACAGGGAAAACTGTTTCGGGGAGAAGCAGCCCCCAATGAATACTATACTTTCCAGATCGGGCTTTGGGCAGCCGTGAACCAAGCAGACAAGATTGCTTACCGGGCTTCTTCCCTGAAGTGCGGCCGGGAAATAATACCGGCAACAGCCATTACCTGTTTTAATGTCGAAGGTACCGATCCTTACGGAAAAGCGTTCAAAAAAGAAGTAAACGTCCCCAAAGGAGAGGTACAGGCTCTCTGGTTCGGAATAGATATACCCGACGGGCAGAAGGAAGGCATCTATACAGGCACCATCACCCTCAGCGATGCTAGCGGAGCACAAAGCTCGATCCCCTTGAGTATACGGATTGCGGGAAAGGCATTGCCCGACAGAGGTGACAGTGAATTATGGAGATGCAGCCGCCTGAGATGGCTTAACTCGACATTGGGCATAGCCGATACACCTACCGCACCCTACACAGCCATGACTGTGAATGAGAACCGTATCGGTTGTCTCGGGCGTAGCATAACGATAGACGAAGGCACAGGACTGCCCGCACAAATCCGTTCATGGAACAACGACGTGCTGAGCAGTCCCATAGAGTTTGTCATCCAAACCGCCGGTGGAGTGAAAAGCCTGAAAGCTGTCCCCGAACTGACGGAGCGGACAGAAGGCCATGTAGCAGGCAACTGGAAAGCCGAAGACGAAGATATGACAGTCAGCTGCAAAGCAATCATGGAGTTCGACGGATGGATAAACTACATATATACCATCACCCCAAAAAAGCAGATACAGGTGAAAGACGTCCGTCTGGTATTGCCGGTCAGGAATGAAATAGGAACTTATTTTCTGGGCATGGGGCTTCCGGGGCAACCTACTCCTCAACAGTATGACGGTAAATGGGATGCCCCCGAGAAAACGGTGAACAACTTCGGAGTGTCCATCCCCACCTCCAAAGAGCAACAATGGCTGTGGCCTTTCGACAGTTTCTGGATCGGGAACGAGCATGCAGGTATCCACTGCGAATTCAGGGGAAGCACCTACAGCGGTCCGCTATTGAATCTGTACCGTCCGGCCTATCCGGAAAGCTGGTTCAACGGGGGTAAAGGCGGATTCGCCATACGGAAAGAGGCAGACGGAGTGAAAGCTGTGGCATACAGCGGAGAGCGCATGCTCGAAGCGGGCAGTTCCATTACATTTGATTTTGCCATGATCATCACTCCGGTGAAAATGCTGGATATGAAAAGCCAATTTACAGACCGCTATTACCACAATGGCCCCAAACCCACACCTTCACAAGCCGACATCGAAGCAGGAGTACGCATCATCAATGTCCATCAAGGCAATGACTACAATCCGTTTATCAACTACCCCTTCCTGACGGTAGACAAAATGAAAGAGTTCACCAAAGAGTGGCATGCCCGGGGATGTAAAATAAAGATATACTATACGCTGCGCGAACTGAGTAATGCCACCGCCGAGATATGGGCCATCCGCAGCCTAGGAAACGAAATCCTGAGAGGCGGAAACGGCGGGGGATTCCCATGGTGCCGCGAGCACTTCGTGACGAACTACACACCGCAATGGTACGAACACTTTGACAATGCTGACAAGCAGGGTACCACTGCCGATGCATCTATCCTGACAGCCGAAGGAGACTCCCGATGGTACAACTATTATATAGAAGGATTGCGCTGGATGGTGCAGAACATGGACATCGACGGTATCTATCTGGACGACGTTTCCTTCGACCGCCGTATCCTGAAACGAATGCGCCGGGCTATGGAAAGCGTTAAGCCAGGATGCCTCATCGATTTACACTCGAATACGGGATTCTCAAGGGGACCCGCCAATCAATATACGGAGTTTTTCCCGTATGTAGATAAGCTGTGGTTCGGCGAAAGCTTCCTTTATGATAAAATGACACCGGCCAACTGGCTGGTCGAGTCATCGGGCATTCCTTTCGGACTGAGTGGCGACATGCTGTACAGAGGTGGGAACGCATGGTTAGGGATGCAATATGGAATGACCGTCCGTTATCCATGGTACACCGAAGGAGTCAACTGCGATCCGCGCCAGGTATGGAAGATATGGGATTCATTCGGCATTGCGGAAGCCACCATGCTCGGGTTCTGGGAAGAACATCCGGCTGTAAGCACATCGGACGAAGCTGTCAAAGTCACTGTCTATCGCAAACCGGAGAAAGTACTGCTGTCTTTAGGTAATTATTCGGATGAAGTGAAAACCGTAAAACTGAATATAGACTGGAAACAGATCGGCCTGAACCCACAAAAGGCAAAGCTGACAACACCCGAAATACCGGACATGCAACAGGCGCATGAATGGAATGTAGACACACCGATAGTGACAGCCCCCCGGAAAGGTTGGATAATTTATCTTACCTCCGAGTAAACGTCACATAGTCTGCACAAGATTCAAGGTTTTTCTTTATCTTTGTGCAGACTATGACAAACCAATACTAACTCTAATAACACCCAAACATGAAGAAACTTTATTCACTTCTCCTCACCGCCCTGTTTGCCTTGCCGGCGGCGCATGTCCATGCCACCGACTACACGCAAGGGCTCTCCATCTGGTTCGACACACCGAATACACTACAAGGCAGAGCCATCTGGTATGGCAGCCGCCCCGATCTCTGGAAAGGAGAAAGCAAACCGGAGAGCGCAGGAGACACTGCCCGGAACCCCGATGCCAACTGGGAGTCGCAATCATTGCCCATTGGAAACGGAAGCATCGGAGCCAACATCATGGGCTCGATAGAAGCGGAACGCATCACCTTCAACGAGAAAACTCTCTGGAGAGGAGGACCTAATACTTCGAGAGGAGCCGATGCCTACTGGAATGTAAACAAACAGTCGGCACATGTACTGAAAGAAATACGCCAGGCCTTTACCGACGGAGACCAGAAAAAGGCCGAAATGCTGACACGCAAGAACTTTAACAGCGAAGTGCCTTATGAGTCGAACCGAGAAAAACCTTTCCGTTTTGGTAACTTCACCACAATGGGAGAGTTTTATATAGAAACCGGACTCAGTACAGTGAACATGAGTGACTATAAACGTATTCTCTCTTTGGATTCGGCATTGGCCGTTGTACAATTCAAGAAAGATGATGTAGCCTACGAACGCGATTACTTCATTTCCTATCCTGCCAACGTGATGGCAATCCGCTTCAAAGCCGACCGGCCGGGCAAGCAGAACCTTACTTTCAGTTACTCCCCCAATCCGGTATCGACAGGAAGCATGTCGGCAGACGGTGCCAACGGCCTCGCATACACTGCCCACCTCGACAATAACGGCATGCAATATGTAGTGCGCATTCATGCCATTGCCAAAGGCGGAACACTATCGAACGCAAATGGAAAAATCACCGTAAAAGACGCTGACGAAGTAGTATTCCTTGTCACTGCGGATACCGATTATAAGATCAATTTCGACCCGGACTTCAAAGACCCTAAAGCATATGTGGGAGTAAATCCTGCCGAAACCACCCGTCAATGGATGGACAATGCCGTAGCCATGGGATATGATGTACTCTTCAAACAGCATTACGACGACTACGCCGCTCTGTTCAACCGGGTAAAACTACAACTGAACCCGGACGCACAAAGCGCCAACCTGCCCACCGGCAAACGCTTGCAAAACTACCGGAAAGGGCAACCGGACTTTTATCTGGAAGAACTCTATTATCAGTTCGGACGTTATCTGCTCATAGCCAGCTCAAGACCGGGTAACATGCCTGCCAACCTGCAAGGCATCTGGCACAACAACGTAGACGGTCCGTGGAGAGTGGACTACCATAACAACATCAACATACAGATGAACTACTGGCCGGCTTGCTCGACCAACCTCTACGAATGTACATTGCCGCTGATCGACTTTATCCGTACGCTGGTAAAACCGGGACAGAAAACAGCGCAGGCTTACTTCGGAACAAGAGGATGGACAGCATCGATCTCAGCCAATATCTTTGGATTCACCACGCCGCTTGAAAGTGAAGAAATGGCCTGGAACTTCAATCCAATGGCAGGCCCCTGGTTGGCAACGCATGTCTGGGAGTATTATGATTACACCCGCGACAAGAAATTCCTGAAAGAGACCGGATACGACCTGATCAAAAGCAGCGCCCAGTTTGCCACAGACTTTTTATGGCGCAAACCGGATGGAACCTACACCGCAGCTCCGTCTACCTCACCCGAACACGGACCGATTGACGAAGGAACCACTTTCGTTCACGCCGTAATCCGCGAAATTCTGCAGGATGCCATTGAAGCAAGCAAAGTACTCGGAGTGGACAGCAAGGAACGTAAACAATGGCAAGAAGTGCTGACACATCTGGCTCCCTACAAAGTGGGCCGCTACGGTCAGCTGATGGAATGGTCGAAAGACATCGATGACCCGAAAGACGAGCACCGCCACGTCAACCACCTCTTCGGACTGCACCCGGGACATACGCTCTCACCCATCACCACACCCGACCTTGCCAAAGCTGCCAGAGTGGTACTTGAGCATCGCGGCGACGGAGCAACCGGATGGAGTATGGGATGGAAACTTAACCAATGGGCACGTCTGCAAGACGGTAACCACGCCTACAAACTTTTCGGTAATCTGCTGAAAAACGGTACACTGGACAATCTGTGGGATACTCACCCGCCTTTCCAGATCGACGGAAACTTTGGAGGTACCGCCGGTATCACAGAGATGCTGCTGCAAAGTCACATGGGCTTCATCCAACTATTGCCCGCACTTCCGGATGCCTGGAAAGACGGAAGCATCAGTGGAATCTGCGCCAAAGGGAACTTTGAGGTAGACTTGTCATGGAAAAACGGACAGCTTGCAGAAGCAACCATCTTCTCAAAAGCAGGCGAACCTTGTACGGTGAGATACGGAGATAAAACTCTCTCTTTCAAAACAAGTAAAGGAAAAGTTTATAAATTGGCTTTAGATGCAGACCGACTGGTCATCAAATAATACTTTATTATAATTCTATCAAATAAAAATATCCCCGGAAGAAAAGTATTTTTTCCGAGGATATTTTTGCTTTATTACACAGAGTTCACTCCATCCGGAGAAGTATATTCATCATACAGAGATATCCAAACCTAATGTTACTGCCATCCGGATCTTACTACTAACGTTCTACTATCTTTATTGTAAAATCCAAAAAGTATCCTATTTAACATTTTGGTATTTCTCAACTCCAACATTCCTAAATATAAACACTATTAAACAGAACCGGATAGAAAACCGGAACGAAAAGACAAAACCTTAATGTAAAGCCTCAAAACAAAAAGACAAAAAATTCTTCTCAGGAAAGAGGTGCTCATTATTAATATTAAATAATGCTCACCTATATATTATGAGTGGAATAAAAGTGGGGTATAGTTCTCACGGAACTTATCGTTATTCAAGTGTTTCTGCAAATGTGTCTTAACCTTTGGCCTGTTCTTGTATTAATACTTTTTTGTTAACTTAGGCTAACTTGTGTTTATAAAATCACAATATCTCTCGGCAAAGATGCGATAACTTTTAATAATATGCAAGAATTTATAATAATAATTTTCTTTATCACTGCTCTTTGCACCACTATTTTATTAAAAAGCAGCAGATAATGAATAAAACGTGCCGCCTCAGAGGAAGGTGGTAGAAAAATAAGCCTCTCTCTATTTGCAAAAGGTTAATCAGCGGGACTTAGTAGTTCCTGTATCATTTAACATAATCAGCTTCCCGGACCAATACGACTACCCGTACAGGTGAAATAATAAAGAAAAAGGACGAATCAGAAGGTTCGAAGTTATATAAAAGCCGATTTATCACTTTTTTCCAAGTTCCGTGAGAACTTAATCACCTTTGGACAAACAAATTTAATAAACAAATCAGCATGGTTCAGAAAGGAGCAAGAAAAGAATGACATACATACAGTAACCTCTAATAATTATGCTTATGAAGTAGAAAAAACGAATCCTTTACAAACCTTATTCCGGAAACAAAATAAAATCCGGAATCCTAAAACAAACTATCAAATTAATGTTTAACCGAACAATTTAGTGTATGACAGAAAAAACTAACCTGTTTCCGAACCTAATCCGGTTTCGAGAAACAAATCGCCTGAAAATGGCAATCGCTGCTTCTATCATGCTATGGTGTGCTACACCTCAGCAAGCGGCAGCCGATACTTACGAAAAACACGAAATCGCCTCCGTACAGCAGCAGAAAGTGAAAACAACAGGTACGGTACTGGACCAGAACGGAGAAGCCATGATCGGCGTATCCGTCAAAGTGAAAGACAATGCCACTATGGGTACCATCACTGACCTGGAGGGAAAATTCTCTATCGATGCACCCAAAGGTGCTACACTCGAGATCTCCTACATTGGCTATAAAACCGTTACAGTCAAAGCAGAAGGTACAGCTCTCCACATTACGATGAAAGAAGACGCCGAGGTACTGGATGAAGTTGTTATCGTGGGTTATGGTTCACAAAAGAAGGTGAACGTAACCGGTGCTGTCGGTATGGTAAACTCCGAAGTACTCGAAGCCCGTCCGGTACAAAATGTATCACAGGCATTGCAGGGTGTAGTACCGGGTCTGAACCTCTCGGTAGGTAACTCCGGCGGTGCACTGGATAGCTCAATGAGTATCAATATCCGTGGTGCCGGTACCATTGGCGACGGCTCCGGATCTTCTCCCCTTATTTTGATCGATGGCATCGAAGGTGACCTGAACTCGGTTAACCCGAACGACATCGAAAATGTATCCGTACTGAAGGATGCAGCCTCTGCTTCTATCTATGGTGCCCGTGCCGCATTCGGTGTAATCCTCGTTACAACCAAGAGTGGTAAGAGCGGCAAAGCAAAAGTCAGCTATAACGGTAACGTACGTTTCTCCGATGCGCTTTGTGTTCCGGAAATGATGGACTCTTATCAATTCGCACTCTACTTTAACCGTGCAGCCGAAAATGCCGGTGACTCAGGCCCATTCAGCCAAGAAGCGCTCGACCGTATTCTTGCCTACCAAGCCGGAACCCTGAAAGAGACAATGACCATGAACGAACAAACCCGTAAATGGCAGGCTTATGGCGGTGCTAATGCCAACACCGACTGGTTCAAAGAATTCTATAATGACTGGGTTCCGTCACAAGAGCACAGCCTGAGCATCAGTGGAGGTTCGGAGAAAACGCAGTATACCATCAGCGGAAGCTTCCTCGATCAGAACGGTCTGCTTCGCCATGGTAGCGATAATTTCCAACGCTATACGATGAACGGTAAAATCACAAGCCAGATTGCTGACTGGTTCACTGTCACTTACTCAACCAAATGGACACGCGAAGACTTTGACCGTCCATCCTATCTGACAGGTCTCTTCTTCCATAACATCGCCCGTCGCTGGCCGACCAATCCTGCTTACGACCCGAACGGACATCCGGTAGACGGCATGGAAATCGAACAGTTGGAAAACGGTGGAAAACAGATCAATCAGAAAGACCTGAACACGCAACAGCTACAGTTCATTTTCGAACCCATCAAAAACTGGAGAATCAATGTGGAAGGTAGTTTACGCACAACGAACACGAACGAACATTGGGATGTATTGCCGGTATATGCATACAACGCAGATAACGAACCGTACCTGATTTCATGGAACGGCGGCGCACTCGGCCTCTCTCAGGTAAACGAGTATTCATATAAAGAAAACTACTACACGACCAACATCTACTCGGACTACTTTAAACAGTTTGACAGCGGACACTACTTCAAAGTTATGGCCGGTTTCAACAGTGAGCTTTATAAAACCCGTTATGTCCAGGCTCAAAAGAGCACACTGATTTCAAGTTCGGTGCCTACCATCAACACAGCCACCGAAGACCCGAAAGCATGGGGAGGATATGCCCACAATGCCGTAGCCGGTTTCTTCGGACGTATCAACTACAATTATAAAGACCGATACATGGTGGAAGCTAACGGACGTTACGACGGTTCGTCACGTTTTATAGGTGACAAACGCTGGGGATTCTTCCCTTCATTCTCTGCCGGATGGAACGTTGCACAAGAACCATTCTTTGAAAGAATCGCCGAAAAATGCAGCATCGGTACATTGAAACTCCGCGCTTCTTGGGGACAATTAGGTAATACAGATACCAAAGACGCATGGTATCCTTTCTATCAGACTATGCCGACAGGCTCCAACTATGGCTGGTTGCTGAACGGAGCATTACCCAACTATGCCAACAATCCGGGCATTGTCAGCATGAAGAAAACATGGGAAACCATCGAAACATGGGATGTCGGTTTGGACTGGGGATTGTTTAACAACCGCTTGACCGGTTCGTTCGACTACTTCGTTCGTTATACTTACGATATGATCGGTCCGGCTCCCGAATTGGCAGCATCTCTGGGTACAGGAGTGCCAAAGATCAATAATGCGGATATGAAGTCCTACGGTTTTGAACTTGAACTGGGTTGGAGAGACCGTATCCGGGATTTCTCTTATGGCGTGAAATTCGTTCTGTCTGATTCTCAGCAGAAAATCCTGAAATATCCGAATGAAGACTACAACATCGGTACTTATTACAAAGGCCAGAAACTCAATAATATCTGGGGATACAAGACAATCGGTATCGCACAAAGCCAGGAAGAAATGGACGCCCATCTGGCAAAAGTAGACCAATCGGCCTTGGGTAGTAAATGGGGAGCAGGCGACATCATGTATGCCGACCTCGACGGTGATGGCAAGATCAGCACAGGAAGCAATAAGCTGGGAGATACAGGTGACCGCGTTATCTTGGGTAACAGTACACCGCGCTTTAACTACGGTCTGACTATCGATGCAAGCTGGAAAGGAATCGACTTCCGCGCATTCTTCCAGGGCATCGGTAAACGTGACTATTGGCTGCAGGGCCCGTACTTCTGGGGATCAACCGGTCTTGGACAATGGCAGGCTGCCGGCTTCAAGGAACATTGGGACTTCTGGCGTCCGGAAGGTGACCCTCTGGGAGCAAACACCAATGCTTACTACCCACGTGTAGCAAGAAACGGCGGTAAGAATACAAATGTACAGAGCCGTTATTTGCAGAATGCAGCTTATTGCCGTCTGAAAAATATCCAGATAGGCTATACTTTGCCTAAAACATGGACAGAAAAAGCAGGTATGTCGTCTGTACGTGTCTATGTATCCGGAGACAACCTGCTTACTTTCTCTGATATCACAGGCATCTTCGACCCGGAAGCAATCGGAAGTACATATGATGCGAACAACGGTAAACTGTATCCGTTGCAGAGAGTCATTTCAGTCGGTTTAAATGTTAACTTCTAAAAAACACCAAGATTATGAAAATTAAAATGAAATATATCGTGGCGCAGGCTTGCCTCGTAGCGGGAGCATCCATAGCTCTGACTTCGTGCAACGACTTTCTGGACAGAGAGCCGCTGGATCAGGTCACCCCGCAAGAGTATTTCCAGACTGCAGACCACCTGGCAGCATATACCATTTCAAAATACAACTCTATGTTCTCAACACATAGCGGATGGAATGCCGGTACGGTAAACAATGATGGCGGTACAGACAACATGGTAGTGGGTGGTTATAACTCTACCTACTATGAAAAAGGAATCTGGAAAGTACCTTCAAACAATGGCAACTGGTCCAACGGATTGTCACTGGCCCGTTATTGCAACTACTTTTTCGAACAGGTGCTGCCTAAATATGAAGCCGGAAAAATTTCGGGGGCAGAAGATGATCTCAAACACTACATCGGTGAAATGTATTTCATGCGTGCCTTGATATATTACAACCAGCTACGTAAATACGGAGATTATCCTATCATCACTGAGGTACTTCCGGATGATGAAGCGATACTGATTGAAAAGAGTGTACGTCAGCCACGCAATAAAGTGGCCCGCTTCATTCTCGAAGATCTCGACAAAGCCATCGGGTTAATGAAAAACCAAGGCTTCATGAACAACAATCGCCTGAACAAGCAATGTGCATTGCTGATCAAATCACGTGTGGCATTATACGAAGCTACATTTGAGAAATATCATCAGGGAACAGGCCGCGTGCCGGGTGACGAAACATGGCCGGGAAAGAGCGTACATCCGAATTTCTCACTTGATGTAACAGCCGAAATCAACTTCTTCCTCGACCAGTGTATGGATGCAGCCTCACAAGTAGCGGACGCTATCACACTGACTGAAAACACAGGGGTATTCAATCCGCTCAGCGACAGCGAATATTCCGGTTGGAATCCTTACTTTGAAATGTTCTCTGCCGAAGACATGAGTGGTTATTCCGAAGTTCTTTTCTGGAAAGATTATCTTCGTTCGGGAAGTATCAACATCAGCCACGGTGCTCCCAACTATATTTATTCAGGTGGAAACAATGGAATGTTGAGAAGCTATGTACAGACTTTCCTGATGGAGAACGGATTGCCCTGGTATGCCAGCAACAGCGGATTTAAAGGTGACAGCAGAATTCAGGAAGAAAAGGAAGGACGTGACCAGCGCCTGCAACTTTTCTTATTCGGTGAGAAAGACAAACAGGCTCCGAGAGCCGATGGTGACGGCACTATGCCCGAGTTCGGCGAACCTGCTCTCTTTGAATTGCAGGAAGTCAGAGACTTGACGGGATATCGCATCCGCAAGTGCCTGACTTATAAGAAAGACCAGATCATCTCCGGTTCCGACCAGTCGACCACAGGATGCATCATCTATCGTGGTGTGGAAGCTTACCTTAACTATCTGGAGGCATATTACCTGAGAAACGGTAAGGTCGACGGAAAAGCAGCCCAATACTGGACCGCTATCCGCAAACGTGGCGGAGTGGACACAGACTACGAAAAGACCATCCGCAATACGGATATGAGCAAGGAAGTAGACTGGGCAAAATACTCCGGTTCTACATTGGTAGACGCAACTTTATTCAATATCCGTCGCGAACGTCGTTGCGAATTCATCGGCGAGGGTATGCGTTGGGACGACCTGATGCGTTGGAGAGCTATGGATCAGTTGCTCACAACCAAATATATTCCGGAAGGATTCAACTTCTGGGATGAAGCTTATGATGACTATGTGGCAATGAAGAATGACAAAGGCGAGCCCAAATACAAAATTGTATCAGACGGTAGCTCAACGGCCAATATGTCAGCCAAAGAATTGGGTAAATATGTACGTCCGTACTCAATCGTCAAAGCAAACAACGCTGTATTTGACGGTTATACATTCGCTAAGGCATACTACTTGTATCCGGTGCCGATACGGCAAATGGAGCTTTTGTCTCCGGACCGTTCAGTCAACAATTCTGTGCTTTACCAGAATCCATACTGGCCAAGCAAAACAAGCGAACCTGCTATCGAATAATAGTTTTCCAATAGGAACTAAAATATAAAAAGTATTGATTTTTAGTATATAATAAAGTTGTTGTGGTAAGAGATTTATAGCAGCTACACAAATTTGAAAAAGGAAAATTGGGAAAAGGGCATCCGTGAGGATGTCCTTTTTTATATTATTATATAGGAAAAAAAAGCATATATAAACAGAAAAGGCTGTGCAAAATTACACAGCCTTTCGTTAGATAGATATATCCGCAAATATTAGCTCTTATTGGCGCGTTTACGTTCAGTTTCATCCAGAATAACCTTACGCATACGCATTGCTTTCGGAGTAACTTCTACATATTCGTCTTCCTTAATGTATTCCAAGGCCTCTTCAAGAGAGAACTGTACAGGAGGAATCAAACGGGCTTTCTCGTCAGAACCGGAAGCACGCATATTAGTCAACTTCTTCGACTTAGTCACATTTACAACCAAATCTTTTTCGTGAGCATGCTCACCCACTACCTGACCTGCATACACCTCTTCCTGAGGGAAAATAAAGAATTTACCACGATCCTGCAATTTGTCGATAGCATAAGCAAATGCAGTACCACTCTCCATAGCGATAATCGAACCATTGGTACGACGTTCTATGTCTCCTTTGAACGGCTGATATTCCTTAAAGCGGTGTGCCATGATAGCCTCACCTGCCGAAGCCGTCAGAACATTCGTACGAAGACCGATGATACCACGCGAAGGCATATCAAACTCAAGGTTGATGCGTTCACCGGTATTCTCCATCATAGTCATCTCACCTTTACGGCGGGTTACCATATCGATGATCTTACTTGAATATTCTTCAGGTACGTTAATCGTAAGCTCCTCAATCGGTTCACATTTTACTCCATCTATTTCTTTATAGATTACTTGCGGCTGTCCGACCTGTAACTCGTAACCTTCGCGACGCATGGTTTCGATCAAGACAGAAAGGTGAAGCACACCACGGCCTGATACAACCCATTTACCGTCTTCTTCGCTCTTACGTACGCGCAAAGCCAGATTCTTATCCAATTCCTTGGTCAGGCGATCATGGATATGACGTGAAGTTACAAATTTACCATCTTTACCATAGAACGGAGAGTCGTTGATGGCAAACAGCATACTCATAGTCGGTTCATCGATAGCAATAGGTGGCAATGCTTCCGGATTTTCATAATCACAGATCGTATCTCCGATCTCGAATCCGTCAATACCTACCAAAGCGCAAATATCTCCCGAAGAGACCTCAGTCGTCTTCACACGACCCAGACCTTCGAATACATGAACCTCTTTAATCTTAGATTTCACAATGCTGCCGTCACGCTTAGCCAAAGACACGTTCATGCCTTCTTTCAGTGTACCACGATGAACACGCCCTACAGCAATACGGCCTGTATATGAAGAGTAGTCAAGTGAAGTGATCAGCATCTGAGGAGTACCCTCCAATTGCTCCGGAGCAGGAATGTTCTCTACAATACAATCCAGCAAAGGCACAATACTGTCCGTCTGTTCTTTCCAGTCCGTACTCATCCAGTTATTCTTGGCCGAACCATAGATTGTCGGAAAATCAAGTTGCTCTTCGGTAGCATCCAGGCTGAACATCAGGTCGAAGACCATCTCGTGTACTTCGTCCGGACGACAGTTCGGTTTGTCTACCTTATTAATAACAACAATCGGTTTCAATCCGATTTCCAAAGCTTTCTGCAGCACAAAGCGCGTTTGCGGCATCGGGCCTTCAAAAGCATCAACCAACAGAATGCATCCGTCGGCCATGTTGAGCACACGCTCTACTTCGCCACCGAAGTCGCTGTGTCCCGGAGTATCAATAATATTAATCTTAGTTCCGTTGTAATTGATAGAAACGTTTTTAGAGAGGATCGTTATCCCTCGTTCACGCTCCAAGTCGTTGTTATCCAGAATTAATTCTCCGCTTGTTTGGTTGCCGCGAAACAAGTTTCCGGCTAAAAGCATTTTATCGACGAGAGTCGTTTTCCCATGGTCAACATGGGCAATAATTGCAATGTTTCGAATATTTTGCATATAATACCTATTATTTGGCGACAAAGGTACAAAAATTGGATTAGAAAAAAGGGATACTATAGAAAATATTTCCTGCAATTCATTGTGGGATAAAAGATAATGCCTATCTTTGCACGCTCAAAGAAACATTTTATAGATCAATAATTTTATTAATTATGTATTTAGACGCTGCTAAAAAGCAAGAAATCTTCAGTAAGTACGGAAAGTCTAACACTGATACTGGCTCAGCTGAGGCCCAGATAGCTTTGTTTTCATACCGTATTACTCACCTGACTGAGCACATGAAGCTCAACAGAAAAGATTATAGTACAGAAAGAGCTTTGACTATGTTGGTAGGTAAACGTCGTGCTTTGCTCGACTACCTGAAAGCAAAAGATATCACCAGATATCGTGATATCATCAAAGAGCTCGGCTTGCGTAAGTAATCACTTACTGCGAACAAAATTTAAAAGCCGTTTCCTCTCTATGGAGGAAACGGCTTTTATTTTTTATCTTTCTCCCTTGCTTGGATATAAAATTTCATTAATTTTGCAGCAAAACGAATTAAATTATAACCTTTTACCGGGAAAATACATTCAACATTATGGATACAAGCAAAATCGTAGGAGAAAAAATTAAATCACTCCGTGAGAACAAAGGAATCTCAATAGAAGAACTTGCCGAACGCTCAGGATTGGCCATTGAACAAATAGAACGTATCGAAAACAATATTGACTTGCCTTCATTGGCTCCACTTATCAAAATAGCCCGCGTATTGGGCGTACGTCTGGGCACTTTCCTCGACGACCAGGACGAAACAGGTCCGGTAGTCTCACGCAAGATGGAAGCTACAGACACGATCAGCTTCTCAAACAACGCCATCCATTCGCGCAAACACATGCAGTATCATTCACTGTCCAAGTCAAAAGCCGACCGCCATATGGAGCCGTTCATCATCGATGTAGCCCCTACACAAGACAGTGATTTTGTACTTTCTTCTCACGAAGGAGAAGAATTCATCATGGTCATGGAAGGTGTCATGGAAATCAGTTACGGAAAAAGCACTTACCTGCTCGAAGAAGGTGACAGTATCTACTATGATTCCATCGTCCCCCATCACGTTCATGCTTATGAAGGACAAGCCGCCAAAATCCTGGCAGTAATCTATACACCCATTTAATGATCAGCAATGATCGCTCTACACATTACTAAAAACATGCAACTATACGAAAGAACACTCGGACAATGGCTTGAACATTGGGCCGAAACAACACCGGACAAAGAATATATTGTATACTCCGACCGCAACTTGCGCTTCACCTGGAAGCAATTCAACAAGCGGGTAGACGATATGGCGAAAGGATTGATTGCCATCGGAGTGGAAAGAGGTACCCACGTCGGAATCTGGGCAGCAAACGTACCGGACTGGCTTACCTTATTATATGCCTGCGCGAAGATAGGTGCAGTCTACGTAACGGTAAACACCAACTATAAACAAGCCGAACTGGAATACTTGTGCGAGAACTCGGATATGCATACGCTCTGCATTGTCAACGGCGAAAAAGACAGCGACTTTGTACAGATGACCTACACCATGCTTCCGGAACTGAAAACCTGCGAACGAGGACATCTGAAAAGCGAGCGTTTTCCTTATATGAAGAACGTAATCTACGTAGGACAGGAGAAACATCGCGGAATGTACAACACACAGGAGATCCTGTTGCTAGGCGATAACATAGAAGACACCGAGCTCAACGAACTCAAGTCGCAGGTCGATTGCCACGATGTGGTAAACATGCAATATACATCAGGAACAACCGGATTTCCCAAAGGGGTTATGCTGACACATTACAATATCAGCAATAATGGTTTCCTGACCGGAGAACACATGAAATTCACGGGCAATGATAAACTCTGCTGTTGTGTTCCATTGTTCCACTGCTTCGGTGTAGTGCTGGCCACCATGAACTGTCTGACTCATGGTTGTACTCAAGTGATGGTGGAACGTTTTGACCCGCTGATCGTATTAGCCTCTATCCATAAAGAGAAATGTACAGCACTTTATGGAGTACCCACTATGTTTATTGCCGAACTGAACCATCCGATGTTCGATATGTTCGATATGTCGAGCCTCCGCACCGGTATCATGGCCGGCTCACTCTGCCCGGTAGAATTGATGAAGCAAGTGGAAGAGAAAATGTATATGAAGGTTACCAGTGTATACGGACTGACAGAAGCAGCCCCCGGAATGACTGCTACACGCATTGACGATCCGTTTGACGTACGTTGTAACACCGTAGGGCGTGACTTTGAATTTACGGAGGTAAAAGTGCTCGATCCTGAAACTGGTGAAGAATGCCCGGTCGGCGTACAGGGGGAAATGTGCAACCGGGGATATAACACCATGAAAGGATATTACAAGAATCCACAAGCTACGGCTGAAGTGATAGACAAAAACAATTTCCTACACTCAGGAGACTTGGGAATCAAGGACGAAGATGGGAATTATCGTATCACAGGACGTATCAAAGATATGATCATCCGTGGTGGAGAGAATATCTATCCCCGTGAGATAGAGGAATTCCTCTATAAGCTCGACGGAGTGAAGGACGTACAGGTATCGGGCATCCCATCTAAAAAATATGGAGAGGCAGTAGGGGCTTTCATCATTTTGCACGAAGGAGTAACTATGCAGGCTTCGGACGTACAAGACTTCTGCCGGAATAAAATCTCCCGCTACAAAATCCCTAAATACATTTTCTTCATTGACGAATTTCCCATGACCGGGAGCGGTAAGATACAAAAATTCAAACTGAAGGATTTAGGACTGAAGCTCTGTGAGGAGCAAGGTATCCAGATTATATAAAGCAGATATGCATGATAAGTGATTAGCGTCTGACGCTAATCACTTATCACTGTCACTATTTTGCCATAGGCAGAGTAAAATAGAAAACAGTTCCTTCTCCCTGTTTGGAACGTACCCAGATACGCCCGCCCATCTTTTCGACAAGCATCCGGCAGATAGTCAGTCCCAATCCGGTCCCTTGCACAAAATCATCTATTTTTCCGAAACGCTGAAAGATGGTGGCCACCCTTTCTGCCGGAATACCTTTCCCCGTATCAGACATGTAAAACTGTACCATATCCGCCTTCTTCTGAAATCCAAAATGAATTTCTCCGACAGAAGTAAATTTAATGGCATTGGTAATCAGATTAACCAAAACCTGAGAAATACGTTCCCAGTCTCCTTGTATGCAAAGTTGCGAATCTACCTCGTCCAGCACAAGCCGAACTTCCGGCTTAACCGATTTCACATGCAATTCATATAACTGTAAACAGATATCTTTCAGCCTCACCGGGTGATAAGAAAGCTCCAAGGAACCGGCTTCAAGTGCCGAAAGATCAAGAATATCATTAAAGAGATTCAACAGAACAGTCGAGTTGTGTTCCACAATATCGGCATACTGTCGCTTTTCACACTCATTGTCCGCTTCAATAATCAGTTTGGAAAAACCTACAATCGCATTCAGAGGAGTACGGATTTCGTGGCTCATATTAGCCAAAAACGAAGATTTCATCCGGTCGGCCTCTTCTGCCTTAATCCGGGCAGCTATAAGCTCCTTTTCCGTCTTCTTGATTTCGGTTACATCCCACGATACTCCGATAATATAAGGATGCTGACCTCCCGAAGGGACAACTGTTTTCATTGTAGTGACCGTACGGACCTCACCGCTCATAGTTGTATAATTCTCCAGATATTCAATACGTCCCAACTTCATCACCTTCAAATCGTCTTCCCGGAAATGTTCGGCATCTTTCTTGTCCGGGAATATATCTGCATCCGTACTACCGACAGCCCTCTGGACAGAGATTCCGGAATGCTCGGCAAAAGCTTTATTCCAATAAAGATAACGAAAATCATTTCCGGTATCCTTCACAAATAAATAGACGGGAATATTGTTCAAAATGTCATTCATCAACGAATTGAGACGTACAATCTCACTTCGCTGGGTCTCATTGATCTTAGCCATCTCAGTCTCCTGCGAGACATCGCGACACATACATAACAAATACTGATCATCCAGCGGAAAAATACGATTTTCATAATGATGGAGTACCCCGTCCAGCATTAATGAATGTTCAGCTGTCGAACTCTTACCGGTATGGATGACTTTATCCATGTTGTGACGAACACTTTCATACGCTTCTTCGGGAACAATATCTTTTACATTTGAATTAATAATACTATCGGAGGTGGTACCTTCCACATGATTTGTTGTAGGAGATGAAGCCAACTCCACAATGTTCGCATTATGGTCAAAAACAGTCAGCATATCAGGCAATGCATCTAAAATCCGAGTACTGTACCGTTCACGGAATCGCCCTTTTTTCAGAGAGTCGAGTTCGGAAGAGAGGCCTTCCACCTTCTTTTCCAATTTACATACAATTTCCAGTAGTTCCTCTTTCGTTTTATGCTCGTAATGTCCCATGGATTTGAGTCTATTTAAATCTGTTTTGTTGTATATAGCATCACATTACTTGCAAATATAATACATATATCCAAAAAATATCCTACAAATCGAAGTTATTATTGATTAAAAAAGTCGATAGCTTTTGCCCTACTACTCAGAATGTTCTATCTTTGCACCACTTTATATTTTAAACAATTTACATTTATGTCCACAGAATTATTCTCTACCCTGCCCTACAAAGTGGCAGACATCACGCTTGCCGACTTCGGTCGCAAGGAAATCGACTTGGCAGAAAAAGAGATGCCCGGCCTTATGGCTCTTCGCGAAAAATATGGAGAATCCAAACCATTGAAAGGTGCCCGTATCATGGGATCACTGCACATGACTATCCAGACTGCCGTCCTGATCGAAACACTGGTAGCCCTGGGAGCTGAAGTGCGTTGGTGCTCTTGCAATATATATTCAACTCAAGATCATGCTGCAGCGGCTATCGCAGCTTCAGGTGTTGCCGTATTTGCCTGGAAAGGAGAAACATTGGCAGACTATTGGTGGTGTACCTTGCAGGCCCTGAACTTTGAGGGGGGCAAAGGACCGACAGTGATTGTCGACGATGGCGGGGATGCCACTATGATGATCCATGTAGGTTACGAAGCAGAAAACAATGCTGCTGTATTGGACAAAGAAGTACATGCCGAAGACGAAATAGAATTGAATGCTATACTGAAAAAAGTGCTGGCAGAAGACAAAGAACGCTGGCACCGGGTAGCGGCTGAAGTGCGCGGAGTTTCGGAAGAGACAACGACCGGCGTGCATCGCCTATACCAGATGCAGGAAGAAGGCAAGTTGTTGTTCCCTGCCTTCAACGTAAACGACTCGGTTACCAAATCTAAATTCGATAACCTGTACGGTTGCCGCGAATCACTGGCAGACGGCATTAAACGTGCCACAGACGTAATGATTGCCGGTAAAGTAGTTGTAGTATGCGGTTATGGAGATGTAGGTAAAGGCTGTTCACACTCTATGCGTTCCTACGGAGCCCGGGTGCTGGTTACAGAGGTCGATCCTATCTGTGCACTGCAGGCTGCCATGGAAGGTTTTGAAGTAGTAACCATGGAAGACGCCTGCAAAGAAGGTAACATCTTTGTCACTACTACCGGTAATATCGATATCATCCGTATCGATCACATGGAACAAATGAAAGATCAGGCCATTGTTTGCAACATCGGCCATTTTGACAATGAAATCCAGGTAGATGCACTGAAACATTATCCGGGTATCAAACGTGTCAATATCAAGCCACAGGTAGACCGCTATTATTTCCCTGACGGTCACAGTATCATTCTGTTGGCAGACGGTCGGTTGGTAAACCTGGGATGTGCCACAGGACACCCGTCATTCGTAATGAGTAATTCATTCACCAATCAGACATTGGCCCAAATCGAGTTGTTCAACAAGAAATACGATATCAATGTATATCGTTTACCTAAACATCTGGATGAAGAAGTAGCCCGCCTACACCTTGAAAAAATTGGTGTGAAGCTGACCAAGTTGACTCCGGAGCAGGCTGCCTACATCGGTGTGTCTGTTGACGGTCCTTACAAAGCGGATCATTACAGATATTAAAAAAGTTACGATTGGACGATTTACGAATAACGACTGAAATTACTTTTTCTCACTTCAGGATAGTAAATCGTCTAATCCTAAGTCAAACTTCAATTGTAAATTGTAAATCGTCTAATCGTAAATGAAAAAATTTCTTCCTGACCTGATTGCCATTCTGGCATTTATAGTTATCTCTTTCATCTATTTCTTCCCTGCTATCACCGAAGACCGGATTCTCTTCCAGCACGACACCGTGGCCGGAGCCGGAGCCGGACAAGAAGCCAAAGAATATTATGAGAGAACAGGTGAACGTACCCGCTGGACCAATGCACTCTTCGGAGGTATGCCTACCTACCAGATGTCCCCGAGTTACGACTCTACCGAGCCGCTGACATTTGTACAGAAAGTATATCACCTTTTTCTTCCGAACTACGTATGGCTCACATTTATCATGATGCTCGGGTTCTATATCCTGCTAAGGGCATTCGGCATACCGGCATGGCTCGCAGGGTTAGGAGGAATCATTTGGGGATTTTCGTCCTATTTCTTCATTCTGATAGCTGCCGGACATATCTGGAAATTTATTACTTTAGCCTATATTCCACCTACGATAGCAGGTATAGTACTTGCTTACCGAAAAAAATATCTGTTAGGAGGTATTATCACCGCTTTATTCATGGCTATGCAGATATTGTCCAACCATGTGCAGATGACTTATTATTTCTTGTTTGTTATTCTTTTCATGGTAGGCGCATTCTTCGAAGACGCCTGGCGAAAAAAAGAACTCCCCCAATTCTTCAAAGCTACCGGCGTGCTGATTGTTGCAGGACTGATTGGAGTATCCATCAACCTCTCAAACCTATACCACACTTACGAATATAGTAAAGAAACGATGCGTGGTAAAAGTGAACTGAAATATGAAGGAGCTGCCGCCAAACAGACTAGTAGCGGCCTCAACCGCGATTACATCACTCAATGGAGTTATGGTATCGGTGAAACATTCTCCCTGCTGGTCCCCAATGTCAAAGGAGGTGCTTCCGTACCGCTGTCACGAAGTGAGAAAGCAATGGAAAAGGCTAATCCGATGTATAGCAGCCTCTACTCACAGCTAACTCAATATTTTGGCGATCAGCCGATGACAAGTGGTCCGGTCTATGTAGGCGCATTCGTACTAATGCTTTTCATTTTGGGATGTTTCATTGTAAAAGGTCCTATGAAATGGGCACTGCTGGGAGCTACCATCTTCTCTATCCTACTTTCATGGGGTAAAAACTTCATGGGATTGACAGACTTTTTCATCGATTATATCCCAATGTACAATAAGTTCCGGGCTGTATCCTCTATTTTGGTAATTGCCGAGTTTACTATTCCTTTGCTCGCCATCCTTACCCTGAAGGAAATACTCACCAAGCCGGAATTATTGAAAGAGAAACTGAAATACATCTATATCAGTTTCGGATTAACCGGGGGATTGGCACTGCTCTTTGCCATTGCGCCCCGTCTGTTCTTTCCTACCTATATTCCAGGTAACGAAATGGCAGCTCTGCAAAATGCCCTGCCTGCCGACCAACTATCGCCCATTATTGCCAATCTTGAGGAAATGCGTGTACACCTTTTCACCTCTGATGCTTGGCGAAGTTTCTTTATCGTCACCATCGGCACCCTGCTTTTACTGGCCTATAACGCCAAAAAGCTGAAAGCAACCTGGACTGTTGCCGCTATTGCTCTATTATGCCTGGGAGACATGTGGAGCGTAAATAAACGTTATCTGTACGACGAACAGTTTATCCCGAAATCAGAGCAGACTGCTACATTCCGGAAAACACAGACAGATGAACTAATCCTGCAAGACCCATCACTGGATTATCGTGTACTGAACTTTGCGGGCAATACATTTGAAGAAAACAATACCTCTTATTGGCACAAGAGCGTAGGCGGTTATCATGCTGCAAAGCTTCGCCGTTATCAGGAAATGATAGACCATCACATCGCTAAAGAAATGCAGGCAGCCTATCAGGAAGTAGCTACAGCCGGTGGACAAATGGATAGCGTAAACGCTGCTAAGTTTCCTGTATTGAATATGCTGAATACGAAATACTTTATATTCCCTGCCGGACAGCAAGGTCAAACAGTCCCCATTGAGAACCCATATACTTTCGGAAATGCATGGTTCATAGATAAAATACAATACGTGAACAATGCAAACGAAGAAATCGATGCCATCGGGCAAGTCGACCTGCAACAAACCGCTATAGTAGACTCTAAGTTTAAAGAGGCACTGAAAGGAGTGAACGAGGGGTACAAAGACTCACTGTCTACGATTCGTTTGACCAGTTATGAACCTAACCAATTAGTATACGAGACTTCCTCACCCCAAGACGGTATAGTGGTTTTCTCCGAAATATATTATCCGGGGTGGACGGCAACCATTGATGGCAAGCCCGCCGATATTGCCCGTGCAGACTACATTTTACGTGCTATGAATGTCCCGGCAGGTAAACACACCATCGAAATGCGTTTTGATCCGCAAAGCCTGCATATTACAGAAGGTATTGCATACGGAGCGATGGCGTTATTGCTGGTAGGAGTAATAATCCTGATATGGATCTATCGAAAAAAATATAGTGAAAACAGCAAATAATCATTAATTAAATGATGAAAGAGGGTGTTTCATAACTCACCACAGATTACACGGATTTACACAAAAACGTTTTTAATACACTGATAGCCAATGATATTTATCTGTGTAAATCAGTGTAATCTGTGGTGAATACGAGTTTTGACACATCCCTCTTTATTGTTTTAATATAATAACGACAAGGATTATAATAGACAAAGGAAGTTCACAATAATCTTCAAGCAAAAGTATATGATAATTGGATGTTCCGGATGGAGGTTATACATCAAAACCAACATTACACAGGAAATCTTCTTTTAGCATTCTGTCAAAATGTATTTTGAGATTCCTCAGAATCAATTCTTTGTGCCCTGGAAACAAGAAGAGAGTAAAAAACGCAGGAATACCCTTTTCCAGGAAGTCAGAGAGTCGGAAAATACAGTGAAATGCTACCATAAAGACAAGATACCAAGGGCATTTACTCTTAGGAAGAAACCTGGAAATCTCATAAACATTCGGAATAACACTTTTAAAAAGAGTCCTCCAAACTCTGTTCTAGAAGAAAAAGCAGTTCTTTTTCCCTAAATTAAGGGATGTTTCGAGAAGGAAAACCGATGCTTTCATCAGAATGCAGACTTCTTATTCATAAGAAGTTAACTTCCTACTCTCAGGAAATTAATTCTCTGTCGGCAGGAAGTTAGTTATTTGCCGACAGGAAGTTAACTTCCTTCCGATACCTCTCACATAATTTCCCGGTAACAAGTGATCTGAAAAGAAATATCTGATGATTCCTCTTCTATTTCGCAACATTTCGCCAAAGCAGATGCCAGCAGAAAAATAAAACAGCAAACATTTTGATACCGAACAGCGCTCTAAGCTATCAAACAAAAAGCGCTATCCTTCCTCTGAATAGAGGGTAAAAGACAGCGCTTGATCTATCACTAAGAATCTTCTTACATAGTAGGAGGTAATGTTACCTTGAAATTTGGATTTTCCGTATGTTGCTGATGGATAATCCCAACCATTTTCTTCACAATATCAGGATTTTCGGCAGCTACATTATGATCTTCATGGATATCTGTCGCCAGATTATAAAGGAAAGGAGTACCTTTCTTGACAACCATTTTCCAGTCTCCCATACGTACACCGATCTGGTTCGTTTCATTAAACTCCCAATAGAGAAAATCATGTTTCTTCTGGTTCTTTTTACCCAGTATGGTCGGAGCAAAAGAGATACCATCAAAATAATCCGCTTCCTTTTTCTTATTCACATATTTTTTCGTGAAGTTCTTCACGCCTGTCAAATCACACAAGGTAGGCATGACATCGTAGAAAGCACATTGATGATCATTCACTGTTCCGGCAGCAACCTGACCGGGCCAACGGACAATAAACGGAACACGGATACCTCCCTCGTAACACTGGCGCTTCAAGCCACGTAACTTTCCGTCACGCCCGAAGAAAGTAGGATCGGCTCCGCCTTCCTCATGGGGCCCATTATCACTGGTAAAGATGACAATCGTATTCTCATCAAATCCTTTCTCTTCCAACTTCTTCAGAACTTCGCCCACATAATAGTCCAAACGGGTGATCATACCCGCAAACTGTGCATGCACATGGGTAATGGCGTTATATCTGGATCCTTTTTGACCACCAAAAGCTTTGTCATCAGCAAACTGTGTCTTATAATGATTCAAAATAGAGTCTTCCGGTTGCACTAACTCTGCATGCGGCAAGGTATAGGTAAAGATTCCGAAGAAAGGTTGTTCACCATCCTGTTTCTCGATCCATTCCATCGCTTTCTGATGAATCAGATCAGCTGAGTATTGAGTACGTTTATGATAATCTGGACCGTACATCGGATATTTGATATTCTCTTCCATCACAACACGTACAACACCTGTATCACCCAACGACGGACTATAACGATTCAGAAAATTGGGATAATAGAGATGTGCCTGAAATTGACAGATATATCCGTAATATTCATCGATTCCTCTTTTATCCGGAGTGGACGCCGAGCCTTCGTATCCCCCCGCCCATTTACCAAACATACCGGTTGTATATCCGTTATCTTTCATTATTTCGGGCAGAATGACATGTTCCGGATCATAGGGATGTTGTCCGACAACTGAAAATTCTTTATTATCGCCATACATCACTGTAGACGCCTGAGTCCAATACTCTTTATTACCACGCACTTCGCAATGTCCGGTATGTTGTCCGGTCATCAACGATGCGCGCGAAGGTGCACTCACCGGACTTCCGGCATAGGCTTGCGTAAAGCGCATGCCTTCACGGGCCATGTTGTCAATATTAGGGGTGCTGATGTATGGCTGTCCATAGCAACCCAGATCTCCATACCCCATATCATCACACATAATAAAGATGATATTCGGTTTTTGAGGGGTATGGGCCTTTTCTTTATGGGCAAATGCTTGCAGACTGCCTAATCCGACAAGTAATGCACTACTATAAATAATTTTTTGATTCATTCTTGGGTTTGTTTCGAGTCCATTTGGTTTTAACTTCACCACAGATAACACAGATTTTCACAGATTAATAATTTATTTTATTGATAACAAGATTAGAAGTTCTGTGAAAATCTGTGTTATCTGTGGTGAAACAAGTTCATTGCTATTCCGTTTCAATTATTCCCACCCCGGATTGTTAGGTGCAAGTGCCGGATTCAAGATAATTTCTTGAGTAGGAACCTCATAAAGATAATATCTCTCCTGCCAGCCTTCACCTGCTTTGATAGGGTCCGGTTGTAAATAAATATATCCTTCTGTCATGGCTCCGTCGGCAGGGTCCGGTCCACCGGTCGTTTCATTCAATAAGAACTGGGCACCATGTCTGAACTTATCTTTCGTCATCCACATTCCTTTAAACTGGCGGTTAAGGAACCAGGGCGCCATTCTCCAACGGCGGATATCGTAGAATCCGAAGCCTTCACCCATTAGCTCGACAATACGTTCACGGCGCACTTCCCATAAAACAGGATCTACCAGAACACCTTGTTCATTTCCTTTCGGATAATAGCGTCCACGGTTCGGATCAAAACTATCATCAATATCGGCAACCTTCATATCGGCCACACCGGCGCGTCTACGCAACTTATTAATAGATTCGTCGGCCACTGCCTGAGTGAACTGTCCGGTCTCACACATGGCTTCGGCATAATTCAATAAAACCTCTTCGATCTTAAAGATAGGCTTATCCGATGTGTTCAGAGTGACACCTCCGTTACGGTTCGTTTCCCAGTTGCTCCAATTCTTCCAGAAATAATATCCCGAGCGGCTTCTCACAAAACCTGTAGCTCCGATACCCCCCATAAAGTTTGGTGAAGAAGGTACCAATGAAGCACTCCAGTTCTGTCCGGGAAGGCGTTTCATACCAATACCGGGATTATCACAGGATTCGTTAGGACCCATAATATCGATATATTCACGATCTGCCGGATCATCGGTATAATCCCATGTTCTGGGATCTTCTTTCGTCTTCACCTTTGCTTTCACTTTATACGGTGGCATTACTACGTGATATAAACGCGGATCACGGTCACGGAAAGTAGCATAGGGAGTTTTATCTCCATGATAATTTGCAGAAGTAGCAATCGGCTTGCCATCTTTACACAGATAAAGGTCAACAGTATGCTGATTCATCTCTACATTGTGGCTATCCATATGTTCCAATGCACTAAAATTGGCCATCTTGATGTCTTGAACAAACTCCATATACAAGATGACACCCGGCACTTTGCCCAAATCTTCTGTTGTCCACATCTCTCCATATCCGGCTGCGGGCTGACCGTCTGTTCCGTAATAAAGAGTAGGGTAATCATTCATCAACAGACGGGACACCCGAATACATTCGTCAAAGAACTTCTGAGCTCCGTCTATTCCGTGATATTTGCGCCAAGTGGCTTCACGCAACGCAAATCGTGAGATAGCCGCACGAATACAATCGCGATTAATGGTATTTGCACCATCTTGCTTCTCAAAATCTCCAATATTCGCTTCAGCCCATTTCAAACGGTTCAATACGGAATCGGCCACAATTTCGCGGTCAACACGGGGACCGTAAGCCTCAGGAGAATTTTCGTTAAGGGCCGTATTAACCCAAGGCACCGCCCCAAAACGATTGATAAGCTCCATGTACCAGTATGAATGGAAAAAATACCCTACTGCACGCTAATGGTCCTTTTCGGCATCGGTCATTTCCGACTTATCGATGTTAGCAAGCAAAATATTGGCACGACGGAATGTGCCGGAAAAGCCCCAACCATTGCCCGAAGCTACACTCTGAACTCTTCCGAAAGCATAGTCATTGCCCGACTCATTGGCACGGCTTTCCAAGTATCCGGCATTCATATCACCTGCATAGCAGGAACCTTGTCCGGTTCCGTTAATGGTATTGGCTATATTATTATCCTTGAATATCTCATAACAAGGCCATGCAAACGACTTAAAGTTATCATAAGATCTAAAAGCATTATTTTCTGTCAGACTGGTGACAGGCGCATGCTCCAGAAAGCTGTCATTACATCCGGCCAGTCCGATTCCGGCTAAAATAGCCAATGATAGATATATCTTTTTCATTTTTAATTCTTGATTATGCGTTTATAATGTAAAGTTGATACCAAACGAAACGGTACGGAATGCCGGATAGTTCCAGCTCAGAGTTTCGGGATCGATACCTGAAGGTAATGAAGAGAAAGTTGCCAGATTTTCTACACTGACAAAACCCTTTAACTGATTTAAGCCGATTCGGGATATCCATGTTTTAGGAACGGTATACGACAAAGTAACGTTCTTGATGCGGAAGTAAGCGGCATTAGATAAATATTTATCTGTCTTACGTCCGTAATTGGAGCCGACTGTAGGATTTTGTCCATACATACGCGGATATTTGGCATTCGGATTTACGGCAGTGTAATCTCCATTGGCTGCATCTACCGGCCTCCAATAGTCAGTCAAACCATCAAACAGCGGTTGGTATTTGATATCGTTTACTGAATAAATATACATCGGGAATACCAGGTTATTGGCAATCCATGCATCACGCTGGCCGGTTCCCTGCATCATAATATTCAAGTCGAAACCCTTATAATTAGCACCGAGAGTAATACCATACAGATATTTAGGCAGGCTATTGCCTATTACTTTCTGGTCGCCGGGATTATCTAATGTACCGTCTCCGCTATCAATCTGATTTGTACTTTTGTCATCATCACGGAGATTTTTGAACTTCAAGTCACCAGGACGCGGACTGACACCTTTAATAGAGGCCACTCCATCTTTAAGTTTCCAACTATTAGTATCTACAAAATCATCTACCGTATAGAATCCGTCCACTTCATATCCCCAGATTTCTCCCAGTCTCTGTCCCGGATAAAAATTACTCAGCAGCTTAGAAGCAGCATTGTCGTCGTACTTAGTAATTTCAGAATAGCTATCAGAAAGATTGAATCCGACACGATAGTTGAACTTACCGATACGGTCTCTCCAGTTCACTGCCAGTTCCCAACCACGAGTACGCATATCGGCTGTATTCTGGAAAGGAGAACTTGCACCTACCACAGCAGGAAGCTGCATACCCGGAGCCAACATTCCTTTTGTATCACGCTGATACCAGTCGAACACAACATTCATACGATTACCGAACATATTCAAGTCGAGTCCGATATCCGTAGTGGCCACTTTTTCCCAAGTAAAGCTTGTACTTACCAGATTCGGTAAAGAGTTGATAGCAGTTACATAATCACCTCCAGACAGCCAACCGTTGTATTTATTGCTAACGCTCATAGTTGGGAAGTATGCATAGTTCACTACATTCTGGTTACCGATCACACCGTAAGATGCCCGAATCTTCAGACCGTCAATATAATTGCGCGTAACTTCCATAAACTTTTCCTGAGCTACGTTCCAACCCAAAGATACAGATGGGAAGAAACCAAAACGGGAATCTTTCGGGAACTTGGATGAACCATCGTAACGACCGTTCACTTCCAGCAAATACTTATCCATATAGTTGTAATTGACCCGGAAAAATCCTCCTCGAACAGAGTATTCATTATAACTGTCTGTCGCTTTCAGGTCACCTGTACCCGAACCCAATGCCGGTACTTCAACAACAGCCTGATTATAAGACAATACATTTACACCTTCTGTATACTTGGACTCCTGGTTGAAACCGGCCATTACACTGAAATGATGGTCTTTGTTGAGATCAAACTTGTATGTTCCGTAAATATTGAAAGCATTGTAGTCGGTAAATTGCTTCTCTTTCTGCAAATAATCTTTTGCTGCATTCCAGATGTTATTACCTCCCTGAATATCTGTATACTGAGTTTTTCCGGTATAGAAATTATAATCATACATGTTCTTGTCAAATGTATACTCGAATACTGCCTCAAAACCTTTGAACGGTTTCAGAATAGATTTCACGAAAACACGCGGATTATCATACGACTTTTTCCATTTATTTGCTAACAATACCTGGTTGCGCGGTGTGTTGAAAGGCAAATCCTGAGAAATTGTAGAACAAACATCCGAAGGCATATTACCTTCCGGCTGATAAGAAACCTGATTACTGCCAAACATACTTCCCAAACCGGAATTAGGTTGCGACTGATTGGTACGTGCATAACTCATAGTCAACTCCTGGGTAAACCATTTGGTTATATCAGCAGAAATATAGGAATTGATGTTCAAGCGCTCATAGGTGTCTTTATCGGTGATCAGCACACCGTCCGTCGATACATATCCCGCCGACATACGATAACGCAATTTATCCGTACCACCGGATACAGAAAGATTGTGGTTCATCTGGAAGCTGGTCTCCATAAAATTCTTATAGGGATCATGCTCATTCAAATAATACAAAGCTCCATCCGTATCTGCGAAAATACCGTCACCTACAGTTTTGATAGATGAAGGATCCTGCCTATACTGTGTGAGGTATTCTTTCCACTTTGAAACGCTGGGTGAACCATACGACCAATAAGCATCAGAATATCCCCCGTCCTGATAAGCCTGCAGATAATCCATCAAAGATGCCTGTTTAGGCAGATTGGTTGCAGTAGCAAAACCAAAATTATTATTATAATTCAGACGAAAGGCCGTAGCTTCTTTCGGACGCTTGGTAGTCACTAAGACAACACCGCCGGCTGCACGTGCACCATAAATAGCTGCCGAAGCGGCATCTTTCAATACAGTTACGGTCTCAATATCTTCCGGATTCAACATATCGAGACTCCCCTCTACGTTATCAATCAAGATAAGGGGAGCGACATTGGCACCATAAGATCCGTCGCTATTCTTGATACCCACCGAATAGGCACCACGCAACTGGAATGACTTTCCGCTACCCGGAGCATTTCCACTATTAGAAACCAGCAGTCCCGGAACTGTACCTTGCAATGCATCAGAAGCCGTCATTATGGGACGATCGCCAATAATTTCGTCCATTTTAATAGATGAAACGGCCCCCGTCAGGTTCGCTTTCTTTTGTGAACCGAAACCAACTACCACCACTTCATCCAAAGTACGGGAATCATCCTTCAGTACTACTTTCAGAGGGGCCCCCGCTATGGCTTTCAATTCTTGCGTTACATAACCAATGTAAGAGATAACAATAACAGCACCCGGACTTACCGACAAGGAGAAATCTCCATTTATATCACTGATAGAACCATTTTGAGCATTATTTTTCTCCATAATGGTAGCTCCAATGACCGATTCACCCAAAGTATCCCTGATATTGCCTTTCACAACGATCTTATTACTCTGTTGTGGCGTTGCAACCACTACCGGGGTACTCTTCAGAATAACCTCATTGTCTTTGATAACATAGCTGATACCGCTATCTTTAAACAAAACATTCAGCACTTCCTCTATGGAACCTTCACAATGGATGTCACGGATCTTTGCATTGCTCAAATCGGCCGCCTTGTAGAAGAACGTATATTTACTGTTCTTCTCAATAACTTGAATAGCCTGTTTAATGCTCATTGCTTTTCCCTGCACGGTTATCTGTCCTTGCACGGCAAAAACGGACATAGGATACAGGAGCATAAACATAATTACGCCTGTCAGAAAACGCCTGTTACAGACGCTAAAACATAGTCTCATGTCTTTCATTTTTTGATTATACGATTAATTAGTGATTGATAAAAGCGATTATTTATAAATAATGATTTTCTGTGTTTCTTTTTTAAATTTCAAATTCATATTAATACAAATCTTTTCGATGACTTTAGAGGCAGGGTCATCATAGCGCATATAACCCGTGAACAAGTCATTGCGAGCTACTTTCCTATCGAGTTCTACCGGAATGTGGTAAATATCATGAATAGCTTCTATTAAATCATCCATGCGCATGTCGACAAATTTATAACGCCCTTCATCCCAACTGATATTACCTATGTTCTTTAATATCACTTCATCTTTTTCGGGATGAAAAACAATCTGCTGCAAAGGTTTCATTTCAACTTTTCTCTGTGAAGCCTTCACATTGAAGTCAACCTTTCCACTAAAAAGAGTCACCTCCGTACCATCCTGACAGGTAGACTGCACACGAAAGACCGTTCCTTTGACTTCGACAAATGCCTGATCGATATATACTTTAAAATTATGTCCTTTACGCTTAGTTACTTCAAAAGTAGACACTCCCTCCAGCCATACTTCCCGGTTACTCATAAAATCCTGTGAAAAACGAAGACGGCTCCCAGCCTGCATCCAGACTTTTGAACTGTCGGGAAGTACATACAACCGGCTATTTGAAGAAACAACTTCAGTATACTCAATTATACGCTGTGAAGCTGTATGCCCTTTATCAAAAAAGAAAATACCACCTCCGATAATCAATAAAGCCGTAATACATGCAGCTAGTGCAACCCTCCAATATCTGAGTTGAAGTTTCTGACTACGCTCAACAGGAGCCTGGCATCTGGAGTCAATCTTATCCCAGATCCTTCTTTCAATAGCACCATTTTCCACTATATTTTTTGCCGCATCGAATTGTTTTTTCATTTTCGTCTCCACAACATTCCAATGTGCCAGCTCTTCCATTTCTTCCGAAGAAGACTCACCTGCAATCAATTTGCGGACAAGCCTATCATATTTATTAGAAATCTTCATATTCTTTATATTTCTTTCCAAAAATCCAAGCTATATTTATAAATCTATCCATAAATACACTATTTATAAAATTCCCCCCTATATGTTTTCGGCTTTTTTTCTGTTTTATAAATTGAGTATGCTATATTTGTAATTCAAACGTAACGCTTAATGAACGAAAAAGAAGCAATTATTAAACTAAAGACCTGCAATGATAAAGCCGCCTTTGCATTCCTCTATCGCTCTTATTGGGCTAAGGTTTACAATTTTACGCGACTTTACATCACCTCTGCGGTCGATGTGGAAGAAATCGTTCAAGAAGTTTTTATTAAAATTTGGGAGAATCGGGAAGCTTTGGATGAAGAACAAAATTTTGCCGGATACTTATTTATCACGATGCGCAACCTTGTTTTCAACCGTTCCCGTAAGAATCTGAATGAACCCTTCTACCAACTATCAGTGATAGAAGCTGTCGAAGAATCATACGATATAGAAGAAGAATTGGACGCAGCCAATCTGCGCACACATATCTCAGCACTGATCTCAATGCTGCCTCCCCGGCAGCAGGAAGTGTTTCGTTTAAGCAGGGATGAGGAACTTTCTTATCGCGAAATTGCAGAAAGACTACAAATATCAGAAAGAACAGTGGAACACCACATCTCCGATGCCCTAAAGTTTCTACGAAAAAACATCAAACTCTATTTACTGTTCCTTTCATTATAAATGAAGTAGCGCTGCTCTTCCCCGTTGGGACAGAACAGCGCCGATCATCAGTTTTTTATGAAAAACGAAACTTTCTTTCATAGAGAGGTATTACACTTACATAACAATTCTCTCTTCACAGAGATACTATTAACACTATATATAAACATGATGATTTTCATTAATAAATCAAAAATAAACATTTCTATAAAAATAAGAAATGGAAATCGACTAATAGAACAATTATGCCGATAAAAATGTTCTCTACATTTTTAGTAAACGTTTACTTAGATACCTTACCGGATACCAGACGGACAAGAATCCGACAGCAAAAACGGTAATAAATATCACGATGACATCCCACAAATGTACACTGACCGGATAAGCATCAACTACAAAATTTCCTGCAGCACTACCTCCACCCAATGAAATAATCCCGTACGTCATCTGAACCCAGCACAACAGCAATCCGAGTACAATTCCGATTATGGCTCCATAAAAGGAAATCATACATCCTTCAAAAAGGAAAATACGCGAAACCAACCGATCGTTAGCTCCAAGCTTGCGAAGCGTATCCACATCTTCCTTTTTATCCAGAATAAGCATCGACAACGAACCTATCACATTAAAACAGGCAATCACTAAGATAAAAGTGAGAAACAAATATGAAACCAGTTTCTCTATCTCCATGATACGAAATACATCTTCCTGTTGTTCGTAGCGGTTACGAATAACAAAATCATCTCCCAGTTCTTTCTTAATCTTTGCTTTGACGAAGGAAAGATCAGAGCCGGGTTTTAACTTTAGTTCTATTGCAGACACTTCGGTAGTATAGTCAAGCAAACGTCGGGCAAAATCCAACGAAGTAAGAATATACTGTCCGTCATATTTCTGCTGATTGACCACAAACACAACACCGGGCGAATACAAATAATCCATATTAAAGGAAGCAGCCGGATTCGCCATATTAACCTTTCCGCTCCTTTTAGGAATATATATCTGCAACGGATCAACAAATCTGATTCCAGTCCCCAATGTAGAGACAAGCTCTATTCCCATCACCCCGTAATCAACAATAGAATCATTCAACAAAAACTCACCTGCACCATAAAGGATACTATCTATCGCAGTCAACTGCTCAAAATTATTTTGTACTCCCTTTATGACGGCCATCGTCTGGCGGTCCTTATATCGTACCATCGCATTCTCTTCAAGTGTTTCAGTCAGCACATCTACTTCCGGCATCTGCCGGATAGCTTGAATACGAGGGTCCTGTGCATCAAAAACTTTCCCTTCGGCAATCGTCACTTTCAGTTCCGGATCAAATACAGTAAACAGATCGGCCACTGTATCCTGAAAACCGTTGAATACGGAAAGTGTACACACCATCGCCATCGTAGCCAATGCCACTCCACACACAGAAATAGCAGAAATGATATTGATGGCATTGTGCTTTTTCTTTGAGAAAAGATATCGCCGGGCTATGTAGAAGGGGAGGTTCACTTCAACAAAGCATCTATCTTTTCAATGTAGTCCAACGAATCATCCACGAAAAACTTCAATTCAGGAATGATACGTAACTGATGACGAACACGAGTACCGAGTTCGAAACGAATGGACTTCATATTATTATTGATATTCTTTACCATTTCTTCACTCTTTTCAGAAGGGAAGATACTAAGATATACACGAGCTATACTCATGTCGGGACTGATACGTACAGCGCTTACTGATACCAGTACACCGGGCATAGCTTTAGTCTGCAACAGAAAAATCTCACTGAGTTCTTTCTGTAACAGACGTGATATCTTGTTTTGTCTCGTTGTTTCCATAAATTTTTCTACGTAATTATTTTATCAAACAAGCAATTAGTACTTGTTACAATAGAACACAAAGTTATAGAAATATATCGTTTGATAGGCCAATAATATGTTATTTTTAATTTTCATTATTGAATTATTATTCAAAAAACGATCTTCACGGAAAGCACATAAGCAGACGTTACAAGAAAACATACACTTTTGAAATAAAATGTCGGTCTGAAATAAACCGACTCTACAGAAAAGATTTAAAGCAATTATCAACGAATACAAGAAGATGGACAGCCAGCTATTACAATCACTTATCACAGCCCAAACAACGAAAAGTCATTCTACTTTTTACGAATTATAGTCAACCCGTCACGTAAAGGCAGAATTACTTTTTCTACCCGTTCATCATGTGCCACCAACTCATTGAAAGCCTTGATTCCGATCGTCTGGTGATCATTGCTATGTGGTTCTTCAAGCACATGACCATCCCACAAAGTGTTATCAGCTATGATATAACCTCCTACAGAAAGATGTGCAAGAGTCATTTCATAATATTCAATATACTTACGTTTGTCACCATCCACAAAAGCAAGATCAAACGTAATGCCCAATGCAGGTATTAACCGGAGAGCATCCCCAATATAAAATTTAATTTTATCAGCATAAGCTGAGTTTTCGAGCCAGGGACGGGTAAAGTCTTCTTGTTCATCATTAATCTCGAATGTGTGAAGCATTCCGCCCTCCTCAAGCCCCTCGGCCAGACAAAGAGCGGAATAGCCACTATAAGTCCCTATTTCCAATATTTGGCGAGGCCGTATCATACGAACAAACATCTTCAACATACGTCCCTGCAGATGACCGGAAGCCATACGAGGACGCAGGAGTTTAACATGCGTATCCCGATAAAGAGATTTCAAGTATTCACCTTCCTCATCGATATGCTGCAAGATATATTCGTCTAAAAGATCGGTCTCTTTCATCTCGTCTCTTATAAATAACGGTTGCTATTAGGCAACACACTATCACCGGCATGCTTCAAAGCATCTTCCACGACATTGATTTCGAGGAAAGAAGTCTGCGTTCCGGCTTTACCGCTACTCAGATAACCCACCATATCAGTTGGATGCAAACGTCCTTCTTTCAACAAACGGCGCAGAGCTGCAAAATAGTACTCCTGCCCGTTGGCAAGTTCAGGCATATAAATCGCTTCCACACCATAAGAAAGTGCAAGGTGACGCATAGTCTTCTCCTTATAACAAATTGCAAGTACCGGATATTTACCACGGAAAGCTGCCAAATTGCGTGCAGTACGCCCTTGATAGCTATCTGTAATGATGGCACGTATCTTTAGCTTAGTAGTTGCTTTTACAGCTTGTTTAGCAAGGAAAGCTGTGACATCATTACTGTTTTCGTCCAAAGGAATGCGAATGTCATTCTCCCCCAACTTGTCCTTCTCAGCCTGTGCAGCAATCTTAGTCATCGTTTTCACGGCCTCTACAGGATATTTGCCATAGGCAGTCTCACCACTCAACATCAAAGCGTCTGTACGGTAATAGATTGCATTGGCAATATCGGTTACTTCCGCACGAGTCGGACGTGGATTATTAATCATCGTATGCAACATTTGTGTTGCCACGATTACCGGTTTTTTGGCAAGGATACATTTGCGTATCAACATACGCTGAATTCCCGGAATACGTTCCTGCGGTACTTCAATACCCAAGTCACCACGAGCTACCATTACTCCATCGGCAACTTCCAGGATCTCATCAATGTTATCGACACCTTCCTGATTTTCGATCTTGGCAATAATGCGGATATCACTATTGTGAGCGTCCAGTATTCCACGGATATCAAGCACATCCTGGCGGTTACGCACAAAAGAATGAGCAATGAAATCGATATCTTTCTCTATGGCATAAAGGATGTTATTACGATCTTTCTCGGTTAAAGAGGGGAGATTGATACGAACACCCGGAACGTTTACACTCTTACGGCTCCCCAAAGTTGCCTCGTTCTGGACTTCACAAAGTAAGTATTCGGTTGTTTTATCAATAACTCGCAATTCAAGGTCACCATCATCTATCAAAATAGTCCCCCCTACATTCAGGTCATGCACAAAATTCGGATATGAAACGGCAATGCATTCACGGGTAGTCTCACGATCGGGATCTCCTACGATTTTAACTTTCTCACCGATCTGATAAAGTATGGGGTCCGCATTGGCAGTGGTACGCACTTCCGGTCCCTTGGTATCCATAAGGATGGCAATGCGATTGGACACGGCACGCACATTGGCAATCAACGCCTCAAAACCTTCACGACTGGCGTGGGCTGTGTTCATACGAACCACATTCATCCCTGCATCAAACAACTCTTTTATAAAATCTACATCGCAACGTCTGTCTGAGATGGAAGCTACGATTTTAGTCTGTTTCAGCAACATAATCTATCTACCTATTTATATTTATACCTATTTATCTAATAAAGCTTCGAGTGCCAGACGATATGAGTTCAATCCAAATCCACAAATAACACCTTTACAAGCACAAGCAATCATAGATACATGGCGGAACTGCTCACGGGCATGAACATTGGATATATGAACTTCAATTACAGGAGAGGTTACGGAGCGGATAGCGTCCTGCAAAGCAATGGAAGTGTGTGTATAAGCTCCTGCGTTCAATATGATCCCATCCACATCGAATCCGGTTTGCTGAATAATATCTATGATTTCCCCTTCAACATTCGACTGGAAATATCCCAGTTCCACATCGGGATATTTTTTACGAAGTTCAGCCAAATACTCTTCAAATGTAACGCTTCCATATATAGAAGGTTCACGCTTGCCCAAAAGATTAATATTGGGACCATTAATAATTTGTATCCTCATAACACAATCCTGCTATTTTTAATACCTTTGTCTTCGAGAACAATATTTCAAGGTGCAAAGGTAGAAAAAAGAAATGAAATTAGAGGAAAAAACAAAAAAGAAGGATGAGCAAGGGCTGATTATCAAAAAGTACCAACAGTATCTGAAACTGGAAAAGTCCTTATCCAAAAACACACTGGAGGCTTACTTGACAGACCTGGAGAAGTTACTAAGTTTTCTATCAGCCGAAGGCGTGGAGATACTTGAAGTCAGCCTGACAGATCTTCAACGCTTTGCTGCCGGATTACATGATATTGGTATCCACGCCCGTTCACAGGCACGTATCATTTCAGGTATTAAATCCTTTTTCCACTTTTTGATTATAGCTGATTATATAGAAGCCGATCCCAGCGAATTGCTGGAAGGTCCCAAAATCGGATTTAAACTTCCGGAAGTACTGACCGTAGAAGAAATAGACCGGATTATTTCGACAATAGACCTGAGTAAGAACGAAGGGCAACGAAATCGGGCAATCCTGGAAACGCTTTACAGCTGTGGATTACGGGTTTCCGAGTTAACCGGACTAAAACTATCAGACTTGTACTTTGACGAAGGTTTCATTAAAGTAGAAGGAAAGGGCAGCAAGCAACGATTAGTCCCTATCTCTCCCAAAGCGATCCAGGAAATAAAGCTTTATTTCTTGGATCGAAATCGGATCAATATAAAAAAAGATCATGAAGATTATCTGTTTTTAAGCAGGCGAGGTACCCATTTATCACGAATCATGATCTTTCATCTCATCAAAGAGCTGGCCGATATGGCGGGAATTACCCAAAATATCAGTCCGCACACATTCCGCCACTCCTTTGCGACACACTTACTTGAAGGAGGCGCCAATCTGCGGGCTATCCAATGCATGTTGGGGCATGAGTCTATTTCGACTACCGAAATCTACACCCACATCGACCGCAATATGTTGCGAAGTGAAATCATAGAACATCATCCACGCAACATCAAATACCGACAAGAAAAAAAGCCGTTTCGGTAAACAATAGAGGCTGATTTGGTGTTGTTTAAGAAGGAAAATAGTGCTAAACAACCCGTAAACACGATAGTTTTCATTAAATTATAATAAAATTAAGAGTGTATTTGCCTAAATGTATAAGAATTAATATCTTTGCGTGGCATTTATGGGCAATCCACAGATGCATATTGAATAGACAAAATTTCAATTACAAACATTTAATTTATACCTAAAATGATCAAGAAGTTGTATTTGCCTTTACTTATGGCATTGGTTGTTGCATTGTCATCATGTAGCAACAAAATGGGTGCACTGTCATCTGATTACTTCACTACGACTCCTCAGGTACTGGAAGCTGTAGGTGGTAAAGTTCCTGTGACTATCAACGGAAAGTTCCCTGAAAAGTATTTCAAAAAGAACGCAGTTGTTGAAGTAACTCCGGTTCTGAAATGGGAGGGTGGACAAGTTAAAGGACAGCCTGCCGTATTCCAGGGTGAAAAAGTAGAAGGTAACGACCAGACTATCTCTTACAAGATGGGTGGTAATTACACGATGAAAACTACATTCGACTACGTTCCTGAAATGGCAAAATCTGAACTTTACCTTGAGTTCAACGCAAAAGTCGGAAAGAAAACAATCGCTATCCCTGCTGTAAAAATCGCAGACGGTGTGATCTCTACTTCTGAATTGATTAACAACACTTTGAGCAGTGCTAATCCGGCTTTGGGTGACGACGCTTTCCAACGTATCATCAAAGAAGCACACAACGCTAACATTATGTTCCTTATCCAACAGGCTAACATCCGCTCAAGCGAATTGAAGACTGCTAAGGAATTCAACAAAGAAGTTGCTAATGTAAACGATGCTGAAAACAAGAAGATCAGCAATATCGAAATTTCTGCTTACGCTTCTCCCGATGGTGGTGTGAAGTTGAATACAGGGTTGGCTGAAAACCGTGAAGGTAACACAACCAAACTGATCAACAAAGACCTGAAGAAAGCTAAAATTGAAGTTCCGGTTGATGCTAAATATACTGCACAGGACTGGGAAGGTTTCCAAGAACTGGTTTCTAAATCAAACATTCAGGATAAAGAATTGATCCTTCGCGTTTTGTCTATGTATCAGGATCCTGAACAAAGAGAAACTGAAATTAAGAACATCTCTTCTGTTTACAAAACTTTGGCTGACGAAATTTTGCCGCAGTTGCGTCGTTCTCGTTTGACTTTGAACTATGAAATCATCGGTAAGTCTGACGAAGAAATCGCTAATCTGGCTGCAACAGATCCGAAACAGTTGAACATAGAGGAAATTCTGTACGCTGCTACACTGACTAACGACCCGGCTAAGAAAGCTGACATCTATACTAAAGCTTCTCAGCAGTTCCCGAATGACTATCGTGCATTCAACAACTTGGGTAAACTGGCTTATCAGGCAGGTGATCTGGACAAAGCTCAATCATACGTGAAGAAAGCAGAAAGCATTAAATCTGCACCTGAAGTAAACATGAACTTAGGTCTGATCGCTCTTGCTAAAGGTGACAAAGCTGCTGCTGAATCTTACTTAGGCAAGGCTGCCGGTGCAAAAGAACTGAACGAAACACTGGGTAACCTGTACGTAGCTCAGGGACAATACGAAAGAGCAGTTAACGCATTTGGTGATACTAAAACAAATAGTGCTGCTTTGGCACAGATCCTTGCTAAGGACTACAACAAAGCTAAAAACACATTGGCCGGTATCGCAACTCCGGATGCTTACACAGACTACCTGATGGCTGTTTTGGGTGCAAGAACTAACAACACTTCTATGCTGACAAGCAGCTTGAAGAGTGCTGTAGCTAAAAACCCGGCTCTGGCTAAGAAAGCTGCTACAGATCTTGAGTTCGCTAAATATTATACGAATGCAGATTTCATGAGCATCGTAAAATAAGCGAGACTTCATTGAGCAAAACATAAAAAAGAGAGTTGTCCGTCACACAAATGACGGACAATTCTTTTTTTTTATCCACAAAACCCTTACTTTCGCAAAAAAGAATGAAGAATGAGAAAGATAGGGCTTCTATTTATTACCATATTTTGCTTACTTGCATGCAAAAACAACAGTTCCAGGATCAGTCTGGAAGGCGAGATCAAGGGATTGACTAATGACACACTCTACCTGTATGGGACAGATGCTTTGTACGATCGTATAGATACGATTTATGCAGAGAAAGGCAAATTCAGCTACAACCTCAATATCGATTCTACAGTAATTGACACACTGACTACAGCCGTACTCCTGATAAACGGTCATGTAGAGTATCCTGTTTTTTTGGATAAAGGAAATCAAATTACGATCAAAGGAAATATTGATGATCTCAGCTATCTGGACATAAATGGCAATGAACCAAATACGAGTTTGAGCCTTTTTATGAAAGAACAAAGAGGCTTAGGCAGTGCATCAGACAAAATGATGCAGGAGAAGGCCGAAACATTTATCCGCCAACACAACTCTTCATTGGCAAGTGTTTATCTGCTGGATAAATACTTTGTACAGACTCCGCAACCAGACTATATCAAAATAAAAGAAATAACTGAGGCTATGACAGGTGCACTCCTCGACCGCCCGTATATCGAGAATATCAGCGACTACATCGATCAATTGGAAAAAGTGACTGTCGGGAAATCTGCTCCTTACTTTAGTTTACCCAATGAAAAAGGCGAGAAATTATCACGTTCTGCCGAGAGATTCAGAAATAGATATCTCCTGCTTAATTTCTGGGCTTCATGGTGTGATCCGCAACCTGAAGCCAATGCAGAATTAAAAAGACTGAATAAGGAATATAAGAAAAACAAAAATTTCGCAATGTTGGGAATATCACTCGACATAGATAGAGAAGCATGGGAAACAGCCATTAAGAAGGATACTTTGAGCTGGGATCAAGTATGTGATTTTACAGGACTTAGTTCGGAAACAGCCAAACAATATGCCATACTGACGCTTCCTACTAATATACTGCTCTCTCCCACCGGCAAAATTCTAGCAAGAGATATCCAGGGAGAAGCGCTTACCGATAAGCTGAAAGAATTACTAAAAACGGAAGAGAAAAAACCAGGGAAATCTATCCGCTAAACCGAGTTACTAACCTAAAATCATTGAAAACACGTGCTAATAAAAGTATTCGGAGCGGCTGTACAAGGCATTGAAGCAACCCTCATTACAATAGAAGTCAACAGTTCACGAGGATGCATGTTCTACATGGTAGGTCTTCCTGATTCAGCCGTTAAAGAAAGCCATCAGCGCATTCTGTCTGCCTTACAAGTGACCGGCTACAAAATGCCAACCAGCAATATAGTCATTAATATGGCTCCGGCAGATATTCGCAAAGAGGGTTCATCCTATGATCTCCCCCTGGCCATTGGCATGCTTGCAGCTGGCGAAACAATCTCATGCCAGAAGCTATCACGTTACATGATGATGGGTGAATTAAGTCTTGACGGAACTATCCAACCCATCAAAGGAGCCTTACCTATAGCCATCAAAGCACGCGAAGAGGGATTTGACGGATTAATCGTACCTTCACAAAATGCACGGGAAGCGGCGGTAGTCAATAATCTGTCAGTATATGGAGTAAATAATATACAGGAAGTAATTGAGTTCATCAATGGTAAACGTGAACTGACACCAACCATAGTCAATACCCGTGAAGAATTTTATGCGTGTCAGAGTGATTTTGAATACGATTTTGCAGATGTAAAAGGCCAAGAGAACGTTAAACGGGCACTTGAGGTAGCGGCGGCAGGAGGACACAATTTAATTATGGTAGGAGCCCCCGGAAGTGGTAAATCAATGATGGCCAAAAGATTACCTTCCATACTTCCCCCCTTATCCTTGGGAGAAAGCCTTGAAACAACCAAAATACATTCGGTCGCTGGTAAATTAGGACGCAATTCCTCTCTGATATCTCAGCGGCCTTTCAGGGACCCGCATCACACCATCTCACAAGTAGCGATGGTAGGAGGAGGCAGTTTCCCACAACCGGGAGAGATCAGCCTAGCACATAACGGGGTACTCTTCCTGGATGAACTCCCGGAATTTAATCGTAGCGTGCTCGAAGTATTGCGTCAACCTCTTGAAGACCGGCGTATAACCATTTCACGAGTGAAAAGCACTATTGACTATCCGGCCAGCTTCATGTTGGTAGCCTCCATGAATCCGTGTCCTTGTGGCTACTACAATCACCCGACAAAACCATGTGTCTGCAATCCGGGACAAGTACAAAAATACCTGAATAAAATATCCGGCCCCCTGCTGGACCGAATAGATATCCAAATTGAAATAGTTCCCGTACCATTTGAAAAGATTTCAGACCGGCAACAGGGAGAATCCAGCGCTGCCATTCGCCAAAGGGTAATCAAAGCCCGCCAGAAACAGGAAGAAAGATTTTCCGGCTATCCGGGAACTTATTGTAATGCCCAGATGACCAGCAAGCAACTTTCTTCTTTTGCACAACCTGACACGAAAGGGCTATTACTGCTAAAGAATGCCATGGAACGCCTGAATCTTTCAGCCCGTGCCTATGATCGTATCTTAAAAGTATCCCGCACAATAGCTGATTTAGAAGAAAGCGAACAAATACAACCCAGCCATTTGGCAGAGGCAATCAGTTATCGGAATTTAGATCGGGAAAATTGGGCCGGGTAACGTCAAGAATAAAAGCATTATGAAAAAGAGCTTTCTTATTATACTCTGTTTAGCTTTACTATCTTGTGTGACCGGATGTAAAGATTCAACTCAGACTTTACTCAAGAAGTCTGTAGAAATGGAAGGTATTTCTACAGACAGTATGCTATTTTATCTTCAACAAATACAGTCCCCCAATCACCTGAGTGACAAACAACGGGCAGAATACTGCTTTCAATTGTATAAAGCCACATTGTGGAAAACCCAAAAGCCCAAAGATTCACTATTAAAAGTCTGTATCCCACTTTTCCTACATGTTGGAGATACTGCCCAATGGTTACAAGCCCAACTGGAACAGGCCAATAGTTTCTTTTATAAAGATCAACCGGATTCTATTTTACATTCTGCCCGGGAGCTTCGGGACAAAACAGAGTATATGACTCCCACCCAACAAAGATATTACTATAACATACAAAAATTCACCTATTTCAATCAAAAAAAGTATCCAGAAGCACTAAAATTGGCTAATAAGGTGTTGGCCCTGAATAACCCTTCTAATGACACTCTTTCTTTATTTTATGATCATCGGACCCAATTGGAAATATTAAGAAAAATGGGAAAGACCGATGAAGTCATAGAAGGGTATTACAAAATGTTGGAATGGTTTGCTCCTTCCAAAGAATATCATTATCTAACTTACACCATAGCCGAAGACATCGTAAACTATTATCTAGGACAGCAAGACTTCGACAAGGCACTGGAATCTGTGCAAAACCTCCGCCTGTATCGTCGCAATCGCTATGATATACCTTACTACCAATTGATCCGAGGCCAAATATTCCAGTCCCTGCATCAATTGGACTCGGCCGGATATTATTATAAACAGGCAGCTACCTCAACTTCACCCTATATCGCCATTGAGGCTACCTCACGTTTATACCAGCTGACAAATGCGACCCAGCAACCGGAACAGGCATATTATCTGGCTAAAACAGAAGATATACTATATAAAGACCTCACATCAAACCTCAAAGCAAAAGAAACCACCAGAAAATATAATGAAGTAAAGCTCCAGAACGAACTCTATCAACTACGCCTTACCCAACAAGAAAAAGAGCTGTGGATGAGGGGAATAGCAGTTATTTTATTACTTATAGCTCTACTAATACTCTTTTTCTATCATCAGGAAAAGAAAAAAAGACTAGTATCGGAACGAAGGCTACAAGCAGAACAGGCCGGAGAAGAAGCTCGTCGGCTACAACATGAAAATGAACTATTACATAAAGAAGCCGAATTAAGTGCACTGCGCGAAAAAGAGATTATCATGCGCAACAAAGAAAGCGAGATGCGTGAAGCTTTGTTCCGTCATATTTCTTTCCTTCAGAAACTTCCTTCTCTCCACATCGAGAACTCTACAGATGACAATCCGAATAGGAAGAAAATTACTGTAAGCGATGCAGAATGGTGTGAAGTGAAGCAAGCGGTAAATGACGCATTTAATAATTTTGTTGATCGTCTGCAAGAAGATTATCCGCAACTCAATGAAAAAGATATCTGCTTTTGTTGCCTGGTAAAGATTAACGTGAACATACAAGATCTATCGGATATCTATTGCGTCAGCAAAGCGGCCATAACCAAACGCAAATACCGAATTAAAACAGAAAAGATGCATATTTCTGACGAAACTCTCAGCCTGGATGCCATTCTTCAAAACTTCGGATAGTATTTGTCCGCCTATCCGAAGAGGCTATATTTACATAACCATTTATAAAACAACAATTTAAACTATATTCATACAATCATTCTTGTCCGCCTGTTTTTTTGCCTTCTCTTACCTTAATATCTAATTTTGCTGTTACAAAACGCGTTTGATTATTCATCTAATTATTTATGCTTATGAAAACAAGAATGATCTATCACAGTTTGGCAATCTGTTGTCTATTGCCTGCTTTTGCTTTTACAACCGGTGAAAACGACCCATTTATCAAATCGCCTACTGTTGCCAAACTAACAAATACCCCTAACGGTCCGCTAATCAGTTGCGATCTGAAGGCACTAAAAGATACTGTAAACTTCCCATTGAGCCAGTTAACAGAAGAATTACAGATTGTAAAATTAGACAATCGGGACGAAGCACTTATTGGCGGCTGGATACGAACAACCGTCGGAGAAAAATATATTTTAGTGAGCAATAACAAACAAACTCCTTATAAACTATTCGACCGGACAGGTAAATTTATCACCAATATCGGATCTTATGGACAAGGCCCGAATGAATATCTAAACACTTATGCCGAACAACTGGACGAAGCCAATAATCGCATCTATATCCTACCCTGGCAAAGCAGCAAGATATTGGTATTCGACTTGAAAGGTAATGCATTGGATCCTATCCCCCTGTGCCTGAGAGTTCCTAAAGGAAAATTCCGGGTAAACACAGCTAAGTCAGAAGTCACAGTCACAGTCCTGCCATTCCCTAAATGGCCGGCAGTAGTCTGGACACAAGATTTAAAGGGTAAACGTAAAAACTTTGTAGCACCGGGAAGCCTTGCCATGCCACAAGACTTCAGTAACGAAGTGTCAATGGGGAATAACACAGCTGCCTACGATGTGATGTTAATGAAAATCATGCCACAACCAAGTGTAGATACCCTCTACCATTATAATACCGCCAGCAACAAACTGGAAGGACGTTTCACCGTCAAGTATCCTTCAAATGATAAAATCCCCTGGCATGCATATTATGAAATCCCCAAATATTTCATCGGTGATGTCTCTTTCCCAATACAAATAGACGAAAGTACATTCTCCGGCTCTAAACCGGCTTATTACATGGTTGACAAAAAAACATTGCATGGCAATTATGTGCGGCTTTACAACGATTTTATCAGTACCCCGAGTCAGACGATCTATCCTTCGTTCAACAATGGATATTATGTCACTAATATGGAGCCTATGGCATTGAAAGAGATACTAGAGAAAGAAGTAAACAAAAAAGGACTGACCGCAGATAAAAAGAAAAAGGTACAGAACTTGATCAAGACGTTAAATGACAATGACAATAATATTGTAATGTTCGCCAAACTGAAACAATAACAAGATGGTTTATAGAAAAATCTCCCTATAGAAGAATTTTTATTTTTAGATACAGAAGACCGGTAATATTCCTAATAGAACGTTACCGGCCTCTGATCGTTTCACTTATTACTCTTTATTTCCGAAAAAACTGTTCTGCACGTCCCGGTGAAAATAGTTCCCATAAAGAAGCTACTGTCCAACCCGGAGCAAATATATCATTATAATATCCTTTCCCGTTTTTGCCATAATCCCAATTGGTATGTTGCACTACCTCAGGATAATATCCGCACTTAGCCACTCCACACAGATGCCCTTCATAAGGGAGTAACTGACGCATTGAAGTACTGATTACTTCGGCAAACTGTGAGAAACGAGGTTCGCTATACTCTTTGGAAAGCCAATTTAGTATAGAAGCAAATTCAAAGATAAACACATCGATGTGATTGTTTTCCACAGATACATTGCCCCATCCGCGCGTCTTGAGCCCAATATCTCCCAACATCTGTCCGGGTGCAAAAGGTACATCCCACAAATAATACCATGACAAAGCAAAATAAGCTGCTTTTTTTGTCAATCCCGTATAGTGTTCACGTTCTTTGCCCTGACTTACCAAAGCTAAATAATAAGTAGCTGTAGCCGCATATAAAGAGGCCTCTTTATCCTCACAGTTTGCATCAAGAGTAGACGAAAAATAATCCGATTTAGAGATTAATTCTTTCTCCAGATATTCGGCGGTCCGTTTAGCACTTTCCAGATAACGTTTATCCTTGAAATATTTATACCCCATCACTAAAGGCAGAGTAGCCGATGGTGTACTTCCGCCACTCTTATCTACAATAGAAAGATCATCCTTAAATTTACGGGGAAAACTTCCTTCCGGATTTTGCAACTGCAGGAATACATCAAGCATTTTACGTACCTTCGCTTCCCACTCAGGATGTTTACGTCCGTTTCTTTTCTCAAAATCCAGATAATGAAATATAGCATAAATACCTTCGGACTGACGCCGAATGCTAAATACCGTCTCCTCATAACCGGTACGGTAGTCAACGAACTCTTTGAAAAAACCTGCAGGAGAAAACCCATTCACCAAATAAGTATCAAAGACTTTCGCTGCATTCTCTTTTAAATCAGCCCGATTATTCTTCCAGCCATATTCCCAGGCATTAAATGCGTTCAGCAAAACTCGTCCCACAAAACCAACCTCTGCCGAACCTGTATTTTGGCAATCATCAGTACGCATATGTACCCCTGAATTATAGTTCAGAGGACGATCACCTACAAAACTCTCAATAAAAAAATGGCTAAGAATCTCTTTAGTATAATCAGGAGTATAATCCGTTTCCACAGGTTTCGGTTGAAAAGTATCATAGCAATATTCCCAAGTATGACTTACAAACTCGGCAAAATCCTCCCCTTTTCCTTCATGAATTTCCCAAGTTAGTGAAATACTCTCTCCTTTCTTTAATAGTTGGAAAGCAGTGACTGAAGGTGCAAGTGTAAGTTTACGAATATAGGTTTTTGGAGCCTCTTTATACGGAAAACCAAATGCCAAAGCAGCCGTTCCATCCAGATTTTCAAATCCGGTGAAACCGAGTGAAGTAGTTCCCGAAAGAATCACCTCACCTTCCTTATGAGTACTCAAAGCGTCCTGAATATATTCTGCCCGGCGGACCACAGTCATGTATTTCTTTTGTTTTTCATCAAAAATACCGGTCAAAGGCGTGCTCAATCTATCTTCACGCACTACCCAGCTATCGGAAGTATGAAACGATGGAGCCTCTTTAGGTGAACGTAAATTACGACGATACCAGAAACCTGGCAAATAAAACTGGCAATCATCATGACGAAAATCCGTTCTGATTCGCTCTTCAAAATTGAAGTACACATCTTCCATAGCCGTCAGAACCACCGTTACCTGCTGTTTATCATCCACAGTTGATATCTGCTGAAAGATAGTTACCGGTATTTTCTCTTTTGCTTTCCACTCATAATCGAAATAACTATCCGATAGTTTACTGAGAGTAAGCGGATATTCCACAGCCGGATTCCCCGGGACTTTAAGTGCCAAAGAAGCTTGTGACTTTTCCGGAGAATAATTAGCTGCCCCTGCAGTTCCGGAAAAAGCTACTGCCAGACACACCATTGTCTTTAAAATCATTTTCATAAGGGTCTTTTCATTTTAGTAATTTCTATTTGTCGAATGATGATGACAAAGTTACCCTAACCGGCAGTTCTTTTATAAAACAAATAACCCAATTAATGACAAAAATGTCCTAAACACATAGATTCATAACAATATCCGACCTTTTTTTAGCATTACCCTATAAAGTCCTTTGGAAGTACCCCGAATTGTTTCAAGAAACATTTAGAGAAATAAGAAGGCGAATTAAATCCCACTGTATAACAAATTTCATTGACGCGACTCTTGCCCTCTTTCAGCAATTGTGCCGCTTGCTTTAAGCGTTCCAAACGGAGGTACTCATTCGGGCTTAAGTCCAATACACCTTTAATTTTTCGATAGAAGCTGGATCGACTCATCTTCAATGCATCTGCCATATCTTCCATGCTGAACTCCGGATTATGCAGATTAGCCTGAATAATATCATTCAACTTCCATATAAACTCTTCATCGGCTTTGGTCAAAGCCATCGTATTGGCTGCCACAAAGGGTGACTTCGCAAAAGTCTGACGTAACTTTTCACGATTATGAATCAGGCTGGAAATATTTGCGAGCAGATATTCCACAGAGAAAGGCTTTTCAATATAAGCATCAGCCCCCAGTTCCAATCCTTCGATTTTCGATTGAATATTAGTCTTGGCAGTTAGCAGTACAACGGGAATATGACTATAACTCAAATCTGACTTAATAGTTTTACACAGTTCAAAACCATCCATCTGAGGCATCATTACATCACTCACCACCAGATTAACATAATGATTATCTAAAACAGCAAGTGCTTCAATTCCATTCATAGCAGTTAGAACCGAATACTCTGTTGTAAGTTGCTTCCTGATAAAAGCTAACATATCCGGATTATCTTCTACCACTAGAATCATCGGTTTCTTTTCTTTCGTATCGGTTTCTTCCTGTTCCCATCCACAAGAGTTCTCCTCAACCTGTGATACGTTTTCAGCCGAGAGAGTAATTGTAGAATCTTGATTCACCGGCAAGGTCAAGCAAAAGCAATTCACCTCTTCACCCTTTTCCATCATCAGACTACCTTGATGTAATTCTGCCAAAGAACGTGATAGGGCCAACCCGATACCTGTTCCGGTAGTTACTTCATCTTCTTTATCCAACCGTACGAAAGGTTTAAAAATTTCCTCTTTCATTGTATCAGGAATCATCTCCCCATCATTAAAAGTTCGTATGTGAAATACTTTTTCGTCTGTTTCCAAAGAAATCCGGAGATAAGTAGAGGCATATTTCACTCCATTATTCAGCAAGTTACTGATTATTTTTGTCAAAGCTTCCTGATTGACATCCGCCATAAAGCACTCCTGTGGAAGTTCTAATATAAAATCCAATCCTTTTTGCTTGGCCAAAGAAGTAAAACGGAGATAGGTTTCACGAAGCACTGCAACAACGTCACATTCAGTAAAGTTCAACCGGAATCCCCGTGTTTCTGTCTTTCGAAAATCCAACAACTGATTGGTAAGATTCAACAAACGCTCCGTATTCTGCTTCATGATATACAAATCCTCTTTCGTTTCCGAATCCACTTCCTTTTTCAGGATAATATTTTCCAAAGGACCTTTAATCAGGGTCAGCGGAGTTCGTATTTCGTGAGCAACGTTGGTAAAGAAATCAATCTTAGCATGATAGACTTCCCGTTCTTTCTCTTGTTCAAGCATTTCCATTTGACGATGTTGCTTCCGATAATTCCGTCTTTTAAAGTAGAAGATGACACAGACCAGACACCCCATGAAAAATAATACATAGAAACAATATGCCCATCCGGACAAGTAGAATGGAGGAAGAATAGAAAGATGAAGTGAAGTCTCCTGTTCATTCCACACTCCGTCACTATTAGAGGCCTTTACTTTAAACACATAATCTCCATAGCCTAAATTGGAATAAGTCACCAAAGGGCTTTCTCCTATTGTCAACCAGCCTTCGTCAAAGCCCTCAAGCTTATACATCAGTTTATTCATCCTTGGAGCCTGATAACTTAGAGCAGCGATACGAAAAGAAAAAGAATTTTGATCGGCAGTGAGTACCACTTTGTCAGAAAACGTAATACTGCTCTTCAAGGGTGAATCGGTTTCTCCAACCGGCACCTCTTTATTAAACAGCAAGAAATCAGTAATAGCTACTGCCGGCACCTGCCTGTTTTCAGCGAAAGTTCGGGGATCAAAAGCTACAAATCCGTTAATACTACCCAAATAAATGTTACCGGCCTCATCTTTAAATCCCGAACGGTAATTAAACTGGTTGGTCGGTAAGCCATTAGCAGTAGAGAATACTTTCATTTCCATGGTTTTGGGATCAAAACGGACCAACCCATTATTTGTAGTAAGCCACAAAAAACGATCATCATCTTCCACAATCTGGTAAACCACATCATTGGGAAGTCCATCTTTCAGCCCATAGCGTGTAAATGTTTCCGTATCAGGATGAAATAGGCAAAATCCCCCACCTTGTGTAGTTAGCCATATCTGGCGATACGAGTCCTCAAAAACACTCAGCACTTTATCATATGGCAGACTCTTTTCATCCTCGGCATCAAATACATAGTTTTTCCATCTTCGTACACTTACGTCATAACAATAAGCTCCATTGGCATAAGTTGCCAACCAAAGATTTCCATAAGAATCTTCTTTAATATCATAAACAAACTTACCATTCAACTCCGGAATGCGGTCAAAATTATCCTGAGTACGGTTGTAACGCAGTAAACCAAACAGTGTACCCAGATAAATTTCTCCGGCAGAAGTCCGACAAATAGAGAAAATGCTATTATCGTTCAACGAATGTGGAGTATGACCTTCCGTATACGTCCTCAGAACCACTCCCGTCCGTGTATCAATCACCCGAAGTCCTTTAGAGAATGTTCCCACCCACAAATGACTGCCATCCATGCACAAACCATGGATATTAGTAAATCCGGCACTTGGCTCAAAAAAGTGGAATTCTTTCGTTTTCGGATTAAAGTGATTTAATCCGCCGTCTTCCGTTCCTATCCACAAAGTACCGTCATCCGCCCGACAGAATTCACGTACCCGCTTACCATGCAGACTATTTGCTATATTCTTAGGATAATATTTTGCAAAATAGGTATATTGTCTGGGATAATAATCCACTCCTCCGAAATAAGAACCGATCCAGAGCCCTTCTTCACGATCTTTATATAAAGCATAGATAGCATTGTCTGACAAAGAATAAGAGTCATAAAGAGAAGCACGTAAATGAATGAATTGCGCTGTACGCAAATTATAAATATAAATCCCGGACTCAGTCCCTATCCACAATTCATTATCAGAATATGGCAGCAGATCACGACAAAAAATAGATTCACCACTCTCATCGATAGCCAACAGGTTACGCACTTGCCCCGAAGTCAGATTCAACTCACTCACACCTTCCTTCACAGAACCAATATACAAACAATTATAGTTTCCTTGAACTATTTTGGTGATTACTCCTCCTTCAAATTCTCTTTTACCATCTTCTGGCGATCCATAAGGATGCACAGTTGCCAGATTATCTTTGGAGTAATAAAGACCGTCACCATAAAATCCGAGCCAAAGAGTTCCACCGCTATCGAAAGTAAAACATTTGATATTGGAAGAAATCTCACTTAACGGATAATTGCGAAGTAGTTTTTGACGAGTATCGTAACAGAACATTCCCTGAGCCTCCACAGCTATCCAAACCCTGCCTTGCTTATCCCCTGCAATCATTGAAACAGAACGTTCTATCCTTGTCTTCTCCAAGCTCTGGCAATCGAATTCCTCAAAAGCCTCCTTCTCAGGATAGTAAATATATACTCCTGCATCAGTACCGACCCAAATGTTACCATTGAAATCTTCGTAAAGCGAAGTGATAAAACTGTTTCCAATGCTACGTGGATTAGCAGCATCATGCTTAAACTTACGAAAAGACAATCCATCATACCTGTTCAAGCCATCTTTGGTACCAAGCCACATGAACCCCTTCCGATCCTGCAGAATCGCATTAACCGTATTCTGTGACAAACCGTTTCGGATACTCAGGTTCTTAAAATAATAATGTTCTTCAACCGATTGCGCCTGGCAAAAGATTGTAATGAAAAAACAGGCTAAAACGCAGAATGTATTCTTCATGATGGAGTGAAAGGATTACAACTCTACAAATATAGGCCAAATGGAGTCCGAAAAATAGAATAATTATCCCAATCTATGAAAAAATAGTCCTAAATAGTCTCTTAAAGTTCTACAATCCTTTTCTGATGACAAAACAAGAGGTCTCCATTGTCATTGTGCAAATGCATACCATTGCCCTCACAATAACGGAAAAAGCTACAATCAGCACACTCTCCCTTACGGGCCCACTCACGATTACGAAATACCTGAAAACGTTTTTCCCACACTTCCATAAAATCATCTTCATAAATATTGCCCTGATGGAAATTACTGCGAATGCTGGGACACGACGAGATCGAACCATCTGCCAGAACAGAAGCTACACTGATACCTGCATTACAGGAATAAAAATGATCACGTACTTCACTTTCATATTTACCGAGAAAACCTTCACAACCATAACTCAAGTGGACACGCCCCTCTTTCCGTACCTTCTTAATGAATTCCAGGACTCCGGTAAACTCCTCGTCTGTTAGCTGGAATTCCAGATGATTGGCTGCACGCCCTACCGGAAAAATAGTAAAAATACGCCAATTACGTACTCCTATAGTGTACAGATAGGCTTTCAGCTCTTCCAGATAAGAGTAGTTTTTCCGATTGACACAAGTCACGACATCCCATGTCAGTTCCGGTTCATGCACTAACATCTTGATAGCTTCCAACGCTTTTTCATAACTATCCGGATTGCCACGCAACCAGTTATGTTCCTCCGCAAATCCATCCAGACTGATCGTAACAGCATGCAGGCCGGCAGCCATCAGACTATCGAGCCGTTCGCGGGTCAAATACAACCCATTGGACACAATCCCCCATGGATAACCTTTGCGATAAAGAGCCATCCCCACCTCTTCAAGATCATCCCGCATCAGCGGTTCACCTCCGGTTATGATGATATTAACCTCATTAGGATTGACGTGCGGCGTAATCGAATCTACGACTTGAAGAAAATCCGCTGCAGGCATATCCTTCTGCTCCGACATTTTTCGACAATCACTGCCACAATGCTTACAAGCCAAGTTACACTGTAATGTACATTCCCAGAAAAGTTGACGCAACGGATGCAATTCCCTGAGGTTATTTCTTATCTTTAAGGCTATTTCCAACCCCAGGCGTTTGCGAAGTGACAATCGTCCAGAATTATTTTTCATTGTCTTTTGCTGTCTCCTTCTTGATTTCAATTGTTTTATCAATACTTGTTTCTCCACGGTACCAATAGCTGCCACCTGTAAATCCACCGGCTTCTACCTCGACACTATCCTTAGAATAAGTACCATTGGCATCACCATCCACATCGCGAACGATAAAACGATATTTTTTAGATGGAAACTCCGTCCTTTCAGTAGCAAAAGCTCCATCTTTATCAGTGATCAGCGTATCCGGATAACTGAGCCATTCTTTGCCATCGCCCGTATGCACAGCTCCGGTGACCACTTCTATACCCGGTACAGGTTCCTGCGTATCCGCATCAATCACTTTGCCCTTCACCCGATATTTAGCAGAAGGCATCCCATATTCTACAGGTATATCTCCACCTCCATTGTCACAAGACACAAATCCAAACAACATAAGTAATCCTGAAAGCGCCCGATTACTGTATCGTAGCCATTGTTCGTTTTTCTTTTTCATATATAGAATTCGCGTTTAAAGTCCATCTCATTTTAATAAACGCAGAAGTAAGTGTAATACTGCATCTGATATCCTTCTTTTTTATTCCGAAAGTAATGTTTATTTTTCTATGCGAATACGGGCATCAACGGCAACAACCTCCTTTTCTGTTGCCAGCAACGGATTTATATCCATTTCTTTGATTTCTGTCGCAAAACGAAGCAGTGTGGATAAGCGTACAATAATTTCTGCAAATTTATCCTCGTTTACTCCTTTTTGCCCACGAGTTCCCTGTATTATTTTATAGGCCCTGAGGGAATGAATCATCGAATAAGCCTCTTCATAAGATAAAGGAGCCAAACCGGACGAAACATCTTTCAAAACTTCCACAAAGATGCCACCCAGTCCACAGAGCACCACGTGCCCGAACTTTTCTTCATATTTAGCCCCGATAAACAACTCCGTTCCCTTCAGCATAGGCTGCACCATGATAGCACGTGCCTCAGGTATCTGCATCATGCGGTCAAACTCAAACGCCAAATGCTGTTCACCTTTAATATTGAGTACCACTCCTCCTACATCCGATTTATGAACCGGCCCCACAACCTTGGCCACCACCGGAAATCCACAGCGTCGCGCGAAAGCAAGTACTTCGTCTTTATTACCCGATACAAATTCTTCGACTACCGGAATACCGGCAGAATGAAGCAACGCCTGAACATAATGGGGTTCGATATAGCCGTTCTGCGGAATAGAATCAATAATCCTACGAATGCGGGGTACATCTACACCAAAAAGTTCAATTTCCGGAACAGCAGGTTTTGGAGCATTTATGATACGTGACAAAGCAGTTCCCAACATCACTTCATCAGCAAAGTTGACATGACCTTTCTCTAAAAAAAAGGCAACCTCTTCACCGGCCGTACGCACAGAAGGAAGAACCGGGAAAAGTGGCTTTTTACAAGTCAGCATCTTTTGATGCAATACCTCATAAGTCTCAAACATAGTCACTAATCCCGGTGTGCCGAATATGGCGAGAATCGCATCTATGTTTTCGAACTTTTCTTCACAATAATCAATGGCAATACTTAAGTGCTCGGGGGTTCCGGTTGCCAAAATATCAATCGGATTGCCTACGGAAGCCCCGGGAAAAAGCTTGCTCTTCAACTCTTCAGCGACCGGACCCTCCAGTTTAGGTACATTGAGTCCACCTTTCGAAAGAGCATCAGTCAGCATCACCCCCGGTCCACCAGCATGAGTGACAATAGCGAAATTCTTTCCTTTTAACTCAGGCAAAGTAAAAATACAACCGACGGTTGTCAATTCACCCCGCGAATAGCATCGCACTATACCGGCTTTACGAAACAAAGCTTCCACAGCTGAATCAGAACTGGCTATAGCTCCCGTATGAGATGATGCAGCGCGACTTCCGCTCTCCGAACTCCCTGCTTTAATAGCCGCGATTTTACAACCCTTACGAATCAATGAAGAGGCATGGAACAGCAGACGATCCGGATTCTTGATGCTTTCTATATAAATCAACTTGATCTTGGAGTCTTTCCGGACATCAAAATTTTCGTCCATATATTGCAATACATCTTCTACACCTATTTGCTTAGCATTACCCACCGACCACACAGAATTAAACTGAAGTCCTTTTGTCACTGCCGATTCAAGAATAAACACCGCAGTAGCGCCAGAACTGGAAATTAGATCTACTCCATGGGGATTCAGATTGGGAATGGGTTGCGTAAACACACTGTGATGCCAGGTATTCATTAATCCGATGCAATTCGGGCCAATTAATGACGCTCCATATTTATTAACAGTTTCAAGAATGCGCTCTTCCAATAAAGCGCCTTCCTGCGTTTCTTCTCCAAATCCGGCCGAAAGAATTATGAAAGCCCGCGTCTGCTTCTCTGCGGCCAGTGTTTCCACCACCTCCGGACAAAGAACTGCAGGAATAGCAAGAATAGCAAGATCTGTATCGGGTAACTCCTTTGCATCGGCAAAGGAAGGCACTCCCTGCACTTCTGTTTCTTTGGGATTGACAGCCCGAAGTTCTCCCTGATAACCACCGTTAATCAGATTCTTCAGAATAGCGCCGCCCGGCTTATGTGTATTGTTCGAAGCCCCCACTACGACAATGCTCTGGGGACGGAGTAACTGAGTTGTAATCATAGATTGCATATTATACGATTATTCATTCACAAATATATTGTTTTAGAAACAACCGACAAACAAATCTCACCTAAAAGATACAAAGCAAGAAGATCTCCGAACTGGCAATATTATCAGAAAATGACTGTTTTTTCCACTACTATCCTTATATATCTCATAAAAAACAGATATTAGCAAAAGCCTCATCTGTCAATAATACACCGGCTTTCCATCCTCCAACAAGAAAGGACGCTGCATACGGCCCATATAAGTATTTCCACATACAAGAAACAAAGACCGGACAGGTACCTCTCCAAAATCGAGCGTACGAGAATCTTTAGAAGTCACTTCTTTAACCGGTTGCCAGCCGTCTTTCCAATAATACAAAGTATATGCTTCATCGCCCAACTCTAAAACCCGCTTTACATCATACGTAAGAATACCATTCAGCACAGTGGTCTGCCGGATCGGAGTAATGAAGTGAATGCTATCCGGAGTCATCACAAACGGATTCCCTGTCGGAACCAACTTTCCTTTCTTATCCGCCATCTGAAAATAAAGTAATCCGTAAGGTAACACACGGTGCAGCACACTGTTGCTTTCTACTCTTCCCTGCGACACTACTTTGAAAGCTCCACGGTTAAAAGTAGCTATATAAGCCACCGTATCCGATGTATGTACAGGTAACCGGACACTATCGGACAAATAATATTCGGCAGTTACCTCTTTCAGTAAACGATTGGCCAATTGTGCATTCCAACGGTTACGCCCTATTTTCGGCTCTGGCTGACGTTCATAGCAGACGCGCTGTACCAAAGGAGCAATCCATTGATTCCGTTCCGGTTCGCGCTCATAAGGAGAAAAATAGAAAAATTTTCCATTTTCATCGGTAAAGCTGTTATAAGCATGTCCTCCATTCACTTTGCCATGGTATGGAAGAATATCAAGATTCAGGGGGATACCGACAGCACGCATCAACTGTACAGCATTCAACGCCAGATGATCACAGGTGCCCCCTCCCAGCTTTTCTATCAACTCGATAGAGAAGTCCCCCGGTATTTTGGCAGCATCATGAAGATATTTCTTTCCATGCTGTGAGTTAAAGAAGAAAACAATCTCTCTCATGGTAGCCCCTGCTCGTGCCAACGAGTCGACCGTCATTTTATAACGTGTATAATAGTAAGAACGCCATCGGTCCAAAGGCTCCTGTTTTAACCGATAAGGCAATATATTCCGACAAAACTCTCTAAAAGATAATTGTTTGCACCAAGGATACTTTTGCCAGACTTCAAAAGCCAGATCTATGTTTTCTATCAAATAGTCGGCTGTTATACACGTTAAGTCCGGCTCGGGTTCTTGTTGTATATAACAACTATCACTCTCCCGAAGCAAATAACGGATAGTTCCTTTACCAATCATATTTTCAATCAAAAAGCAGGCAGCTTTATGTTTCAACGAATCGCCTTCGTAATGCCCTAATACTTGTTGAAGTTCCTTCCGATTGTCTCCCGCCAATGTGAGAGCCTGCTCCAATGGCGCATCATGTACCGGGGTGCAAGAGAAACAGAGAAGAAGTAAAAATAATATGCCGGTAAAATGCTTCATCAGGAATCAGTCTTTAGTCTTTTAAGGTTAATAAAATGATCTCTTCCAAAGATATATCGTTTTTTGCAATTATCCGGAGAAAATACAGCCTTTTTTATCCTGGCAGAAAAATTGGCATCATCGTTTTTGTGCTTCCATACAAAAAATGGTTCTTCTTCAAATTTGGTGGTAAGTTTTCTTTTACTCATGGAATCTAATTCAGTTTTCGGAAGTGTAAGCCCTCTTTTATAGTTGACAAAAAAGCAAGTATCCCGGCTTTCACCCGCAGAGTCCATCCGTGAGGTAAAGAAGCGAATCTTAGACTAAACCATTTGAAAATCAAGATCTTAAAAAAGCAAGACTTCTGTCCTTAAAAGCTTTGTTTTAACACAGAGTTAAAACTTGTTCTTTGGATGTGAATAAAAAGTTCTTTAAATGCAAAAGACTTGTTATCTGCGCACAAGAACCTGACAACCTGCAAAGGACGTTAACAATGTTAATTGAAGAAAGGTATAAGGATGAAGACACCGGTTCAGGCGGCGTAAACTCACTTCCGAAACTTGAGCTATCTTATTCAGCCGGTGTCTGTCTTTTCTTATTAAAGCAAGCAAAAAGGACAATTATCAACTTGAAAAAAAAGAAATAAAGAATTGACCACCAAATTTGAAGAAGCCCCCAAAAAAGCATTTCGATCTTCCACCCTCTGTTTTAGAAGGTAAATCGGGAATAGAAATCTGAAAAGCAGCAAGATAGGATTGCTTTCTTATCCATTTATGTCCTTGAAAGCATTTCATCTTCCTTACTATCTTTAGCGGAAACGGTCTGTTCTGTATCTCGTCCCGTATATGCAGGCTGATGAGCCCAGGTATGCGGGACGAGGTAAAGAACATATAATATCACCTAATATTCTTATACCAAAGATATTACATAACCAGGATGTTCCTTTAGAGTTATTGAGCTTTCCCTGATAATTTCACATAAACAGGAGATGACGGGACATTACAATAAATAGCAATATCTTTATTAAAATATCCCGGAGATTCAGCTTTATACTTTATTTTAATCACCAAGCTATCTTTCAGGGAGACAGGCCTCCGACTATATTCTACCGAAGTACAGCCACAAGAAGTAACTATATTTTCAACCGTCAAGGAAACCACTCCAAGATTTTTTATAATCAACATTGCTTCTTTTTCTTCACTCCAATCGAAGACTCCCATATCAATCGTTTCGGGTAAGCTTATTTTCGTCTGAATCAAATCTCGACTTTCACATATACTATCAGATAAAATCAAGTTTAAATACAGAGTCCTCACATTAGGATTATGAATCGGGTTTCCGATAGCAATCACTTTATTTCTATTATCAAGTAGAAAAGTTTGAAAAGCCAAATTGGATGGGATTTTATTTATTTTATCGAAAGAGCCTTTTATATCAAGACACACAGGATACGAAAAATCATTATATACCAAAAGATGAACCATCTCTTTTTTATCTCGAGGATGAAGAATAAATATAACTTTTACCGTATGATCCGATACAGAATCAAGGTAAGAAATAAAGTCTTTCCAAACGGGCAACTTAAGTTTACACCCCATACAACCAATGGAATCGGCATAAGTCACTATTGTATATCGGCTATCTTTAAGAAACCATTTTACCGTATCTTCTCCCATAGTAGTAAATACCAGATCATCAGGATAAATAATTTCCTTTCCATCCCACTCATCAATCATATGAGCAATCCGAGATTTATCAGAGTTTTGACAAGATACAAAAAGCAGGATACATACAAAAATAAATATAGCCCTCATAAGCAACAAGCATTTTACACAAACCACGAAACCCGAGGCTAAATATACAAAAAAATAGCCACACAAGCCCAAAACAGATAAAATTTTTAATAAACACGTATATTAACACTGTTTTTTTTAAAATAAGAAGTAAATATAAACTATATTTGCAAATAATAACCTTTAATAAAAATAGTATGAAACAAACTTTATCCAAAGCTGTAGTAACTATAATTATAGCATGCACAGCATTGTACGCTTGGAATCATAAGCAACCGGTTTTAACCAATGTACAGTTACAAAATCTGGAAGCAATAGCCGCCGGTGAAGAAGGGGCATGTATTAGATGGATAGAACAAACGTGTTACTATAGTTTCTCAGAGGAACATGATAATGAACCACATTATGAGTGCAATGGTTCGAGTGGACAAGCAGGAATGACATCTTGCGGCGTAATAAATAATAAAAAGCCAACATTTGGCTATGTAAAAGGCACTTGTCTAATATGCATAGAACATTAACCTTAAAACAAACATTATGAGAAAAGCACTTCTAACCGTTATTTCCTTTACATTGTGTCTGTACATCACCTCCTGTAGCCAATCATCCAAACCAGAAAAAGCTAGAACAATAGAAACAATTGCAACGGATGCACAACAGACATTATCTTTTAATCACGAACCTTTATCCATTGACCCAATCGGCATAGGCGATATTATTGTCACCGATACATTTCTAATATTAGCTCTAAATAAAGAGGAGAATATGCTGCATGTATACAACCTTCCCCATCTGCAATTTCTTGGAAGTTTTCAGAAAATAGGAAACGGACCGGATGAAGTTATACTCCCTAGTGCTTTTACACAATGGTTTAACAAGGACGGGCAGATACAACTTGTAATGAGATCCTATCAAAAATTCACAGGTTTATTAAATATATCCAAGTCTTTGATAGAAAATAAGGCTATTTATGATAACAAATATACCTATAATGCTCCCAAAGGAAAGAATAGTTTTCAACAGTCCAGCGTTTCATATCTTTTAGGAGATTCCATATTTCTCATAAACAGGAGTATCATAATGCGTCCACAAGACAATCAAAATGATTTTTTTGAAGTTTACGATTACAAAAACGACAGCATCCTGCGCAGTTTCTACGCCTCCAATTTCCCCAAGGAGTTGCTAGAACATCACGGAAGAGATCAAGCTTTCCAAAAAGATATTGCAATCAGCAATGATTGCAAGAAGATGGTCATTGCATACAGATTCCTCAATATGATAAGTATAGTAAATATTGAAAAGGAGGAAATTAATAACCTATTCACTGATGGAAATAAATTAAATTGGGAACAGGTAATAGAAGGCACTCCCAAACCTTATTATACCAAAGTACACTGCAATAATGCATATATCTGGGCCATGGCAATAGAGGGGGAAGACCCTTCAACATTCCGCTCTCGCCTGGATATCTTTGACTGGAAAGGCAATTATCTATGTAAAGCCCATCTGGACAAATGGGTTTCCTCTTTCAGCATAGACGAAAGAAACCAAACCATGTATGCTGTAACTGCAGATGACATGCTTGTTCGATACAACATCAAAGAACTACTGGACCAGCTTCCCTAACGGCTTTTCTTCTTCATATAACAGCCCCATACTCTGCATTGAATTCAACGAAGAGTATGGGGTTATTATTCAAATCATCCATCTTATTTATAAAGAATTCCTCAGAAAGTCGTTATCTTTGCACGTTCCCAAGTAGATAACAATAAATACACGCAATATATCAATGGAAAAGAACTTTAAAAGAACTACCGTCACATCGGCACTGCCGTATGCGAACGGCCCCGTCCATATCGGCCATTTGGCCGGTGTATATGTACCGGCAGACATCTATGTCCGCTATCTGCGACTGAAAAAAGAAGATGTACTTTTCATCGGAGGTTCCGACGAACATGGGGTACCCATCACCATCCGTGCCAAAAAGGAAGGTATCACTCCGCAGGATGTAGTAGACCGCTATCACTTCCTGATTAAGAAATCATTCGAAGAATTCGGTATCTCGTTTGACGTATACAGCCGTACATCATCCAAAACACACCACGAACTGGCTTCAGACTTCTTCAAGAAGCTATACGAAAAAGGAGAGTTTATCGAAAAAACTTCGGAACAATATTATGATGAAGAAGCACACCAGTTTCTGGCCGACCGCTACATCACCGGTGAATGTCCTCACTGTCATTCGGAAGGTGCCTATGGTGACCAATGCGAAAAGTGCGGAACTTCACTGTCGCCCACTGACCTGATTAATCCGAAAAGTGCCATCAGCGGAAGCAAACCGGTCATGAAAGAAACCAAACACTGGTATCTGCCACTTGACAAACATGAAACATGGCTGCGCCAGTGGATATTGGAAGAACACAAAGAATGGCGTCCGAACGTGTACGGACAGTGTAAAAGCTGGCTCGATATGGGTTTGCAGCCGCGTGCGGTCAGCCGTGACCTCGACTGGGGGATTCCTGTTCCGGTAGAGGGTGCTGAAGGTAAAGTTCTCTACGTATGGTTCGATGCACCAATCGGTTACATATCCAATACAAAAGAACTGCTTCCCGATTCATGGGAAACCTGGTGGAAAGATCCCGAAACCCGTCTGGTTCACTTTATCGGAAAAGATAATATCGTATTTCACTGCATCGTATTTCCGGCTATGCTGAAAGCTGAAGGCAGCTATATCTTGCCGGATAATGTACCGAGCAACGAATTTCTGAATCTGGAAGGAGACAAAATATCCACTTCACGCAACTGGGCAGTGTGGTTACACGAGTATCTGGAAGACTTCCCCGGGAAACAGGACGTATTGCGTTATGTATTGACAGCCAATGCACCCGAAACCAAGGACAACGACTTTACCTGGAAAGACTTCCAGGCACGCAATAACAACGAATTGGTAGCGGTCTACGGTAACTTTGTGAACCGTGCGATGGTATTGACACAGAAGTACTTCGAAGGTAAAGTACCCGCTGCGGGCGAACTTACAGATTATGACAAAGAGACACTGAAAGAATTCTCCGATGTTAAAGCCGAAGTAGAAAAGCTGCTCAATGTATTCAAGTTCCGTGATGCACAGAAAGAAGCCATGAATCTGGCTCGTATCGGAAACAAATACCTGGCCGATACAGAACCCTGGAAACTGGCAAAGACGGATATGGAACGTGTAGGTACTATCCTGAATATATCTCTGCAACTGGTAGCCAACCTGGCTATCGCTTTCGAACCATTCCTTCCGTTCAGTTCGGAACGCTTACGCCAGATGCTGAACATGGATAGCTTCGACTGGGCAGAACTGGGACGGAACGACCTGCTTCCTGCCGGACATCAACTGAATAAGCCGGAATTATTGTTCGAAAAGATAGAAGATGCCACAATTGAAGCACAAGTACAAAAGTTGCTCGATACAAAGAAAGCAAACGAAGAGGCTAATTACAAAGCCAAACCGATCCGCGCCAATATCGAATTTGACGACTTCATGAAACTCGATATTCGCGTAGGTACTGTTCTCGAATGTCAGAAAGTGCCTAAGGCCGACAAATTATTGCAGTTTAAAATAGACGACGGACTGGAAACACGCACCATCGTCAGCGGCATTGCACAACATTACAAACCGGAAGAGCTAGTAGGCAAGCAAGTTTGCTTCATCGCCAATCTGGCTCCACGAAAGCTGAAAGGTATCGTCAGCGAAGGTATGATCCTGAGTGCCGAAAATAATGACGGCAGCCTGGCCGTTGTTATGCCCGGACGGGAAGTGAAGCCGGGAAGTGAAGTGAAATAAATAACTAAAGTAAGGGTGTATTCAGGACTCTATGAAAGGAGACCGGATACACCCTTTATTTTTACTAACGGTCGTGAGCGGAAATATAATATGGCAGAACAGTCGCTAAAAGAAAAAACAGCCAAAGGATTATTCTGGGGTGGATTCAGCAATGGCATCCAGCAATTACTGAACCTGCTGTTCGGAATTATCATCACCCGTATGCTGGATTCGACAGACTACGGTATGATTGGTATGCTGGCTATATTTACCGCCGTAGCCAACTCTATACAAGAGAGCGGATTTACGGCCGCTCTGGCCAATAAACAGACGTTCCGTCATGAAGACTACAATGCGGTGTTCTGGTTCAGTTTTCTAATGGGTGCATCGCTTTACCTGCTGCTCTTTTTTTGTGCCCCGTTTATCGCAGCATTCTATAAGACTCCACAGCTTATTCCTCTATCCCGCTTCCTTTTCCTGGGTTTTCTGATTTCAAGTTGCGGAACTGCCCATAATGCGGTATTATTTAAAAAACTAATGGTGAAAGAAAAAGCGAAAGCAACCATTACCGCACTATTGTGTTCAGGCACCATAGGAATTGTCATGGCATACAATGGAATGGCTTTCTGGGGGCTGGCCGTACAGCAAATCACCTATATTTTCATCGCTAATGCGCTGTTATGGTACTTTTCTCCGTGGCGTCCTACTTTTTCGTTCAATTTCAAACCTATCAGGGAGATGCTTCCGTTCAGCAGTAAACTGCTTATCACCAATGTATTTCATTACATCAATGATAACATATTTTCTGTTCTGCTGGGGCGCTTTTATACCAGTCAGGATGTAGGTTACTATACTCAGGCCAACAAATGGACCAATATGGGCTTCTCACTGATCAGTAACATGATCAACGGAGTATCTCAGCCTGTCCTGGTCGAAACCTCTTCCGACGCCATGCGACAGAAAAATATATTTCGGAAGATGTTGCGCTTCACCGCCTTTATCTCTTTCCCGGCCATGTTCGGACTGGCATTGATAGCCAACGAGTTCATCGTAATTGCCGTCACCGCCAAATGGCAGGCATGTGTACCCATCATGCAGATTCTTTGCATCTGGGGAGCATTTGTCCCCATTACTTATATGTACTCCAATCTTCTGATCAGTAAAGGAAAGTCGAATCTTTTTATGTGGAATACCATTGCACAGAGCCTGGTTCAACTCACAATGCTTCTTTGTACTATCTCACAAGGCATACTCGTCATGGCCGTGATTTATACGGTTATCAACATCGGTTGGCTACTGATATGGCATTATTTCGTAAACAAGCAGATTCACATCACCCTATGGGAAGTCATGAAAGATATCACTCCGTACCTACTGATCTCCGGAGGAGTCATAGGAACCAGCTATTTCCTCACGATCGGCTTCCATAACCTATATGTATTGCTGATTCTTAAAATAGGAATAGCCGTAAGCCTTTATGTGTTCATCATGTGGATCGGCAAATCGGTGATCTTTTTTGAAAGTGTACAATTTATCCGGAAAAAACTCTTGAAATAAGTCATGAACATCCTGATCCAACAAACCAAAGCATTTCCTCATCGTGCCAATAGCTTTTATTGGTTCTATGCGCAACTGACCGAATGGCTGACTGCACACGGAGTGGACAGTAAGCTTTACTTTTCGTACCTGGAACTGGCTGACAGCGAATTTGAGAACGGCCTCCTGTTGCCCGATCATTATTCTCAATTCTATACTCCCCGCAACATCGAAGCAATCTGTCGCTTCATTATCGACAAACAGATAGACGTGATTCTCGATTACTCCCATGTCATCACCGGAGATACACGCAAATATTACCTCGAAATCAAAAAAAGAAATCCCGGAATCAAAATATGCACGATGATCCACAACTGTCCCAGCCATACGACACAGTTAAAACAATACGAGTTATCTACACTCCGGTTCAAAGACGTGCATGGACCCAAGAAACTTTTTCAGTGGATGCTGCCACAACTCTACATCAGCTTATTAAAAAAAGTGGTCAGCCATCAAAACCGTTCGGCATACGACACGCTCGACGAAGTGGTACTGCTGTCACCCGCTTATATACCCGAATTCAAGAAACTTATAGGCAAAAAAGACGCATGGAAGTTATCTGCCATCCCTAATGCCATAAAACCTGTGCATAGTAACATCCCGATTGAGGAGAAGGACAAAGAAATTATCTTTGTTGGCAGAATGGCAACCGAAAAGGCATTACCCAAATTACTAAAGATATGGGGCATGGTTCAGGATAAACTACCGGACTGGAAACTCACCCTTGTAGGAGATGGTCCCCAATTCGGCACGTGCCGGCAAATTATTGCCGAGAAAAAATTGAAACGGGTCTGCCTGACCGGCCATCAGATGTCGATCCCCTATATAGACCGTGCCCGGATTCTTTGTCTGACTTCCGTCATAGAAGGACTACCCACCGTATTTACAGAAGCAATGTCACTGGGGGTGATTCCTATCGGATTCGATTCTTTCAATGCGATCTATGACATGATAGATGACGGCATAGACGGATTCATTATTCCCGACAACAATTATGAACAATATGCAGAAACCATTCTACGGTTGGCACAAAATGACACACTCCGCTGCCGGATAGCCTACAAAGCTCAAAAGCGGAAAAACAGATATGACATAGAACAGGTAGGACCACTGTGGATGGAAACTTTCCGTAAACATGGATTAATTAAATAGGAGAACACAATGAAGGTCACGATATATCCATACTCTATCAACAAAGGTGATATACGCGTTAATCCGTATATCAGCGACTTCATCCATGCACTGCAACAGAACGGAATCACAATTGCCAATCCCCCGCACAAGAATCCGTTATTCAGCCTCATCCCAAGAAAAGCAGATAGCGATGCTTATATCTTTCATTGGCCGGAGAATGTACCCGACTACAAATATGGAATGTTGCAGACTCTTGCTGCTATCTGGCTTCTTTTCAAAATTAAATGCCACCATAAGAAGATCATCTGGTTCTTGCACAATAAGCAGCCCCATGTGATGAAACACCGATGGTCGAAAAAGTTATTGATACATCTGCTCCTCCGCAAAGCCGATTTGATAGTGACACATGCTACAGAAGGTATCAAAGTGGTTCAGGATCAATATCCGAAGGCTGTAGCCAAAACGGTATTCTTGCATCACCCTACTAAAAACCGGATAGAAGAATACATCCCCCAACCACCGGAAACCGACCTGCTGATCTGGGGAAATATCTCCCGATACAAAGGGGTACCGGAATTCGTACGTTTTGCTACTCAGCATTCATTAAAACTGAAGACTAAAATCATCGGGAAATGCAGTTCGCAGGAACTCCTGGAAGAACTACACAAAGAAAGTAATGAGATGATCAGCATAGAGGACCGTAGTATTCCTTTCGAAGAGCTAAAACAAGAGATCCGCAGATCACGTTTCGTACTGGTACCTTATGCTGCCGAGTCTATCTTAAGTTCCGGCATACTGATGGACTCTCTCTCATTCGGAGCCAAAGTCATCGGACCGGCTGTAGGCTCTTTCAGGGACTACGCCACCGAACCCTTGCTTAACGTATATACTTTCCATACGTTCGATGATATACAGGAACTCGTTGACAAGGCAAACGAAGCAACAGATATAGCCGGTTACAACCGGTTCCTCAATGCACATAGCTGGAACGAATTCGGCAAAAAGTTTCAAAATTTACTTCAGAAAATAATACAGTAATGAAAGTACTCTATACATTCGGCGGCATGCCCCATTATCTGAATGCCATGCTCAACAAACTTCATAACAAAGGAGTGGAAATCACCGTTATCACTCCTCAAAAAGGAAATGCCACTATCGGTAAAGGTGTAAAAATGGTAGAGGGAGGAACATACAGGCACCTCACCGCCATTGAGAAGAAAGCATTCTACGGAAAAAGCTCCTATCCCTCCCTACCGGAAATAGTACGTGAAGAGAAACCGGATATTCTGATAATGGGATGGCCCTATTTCCTGCAAGTGTTCTTTCAACCCCGATTGAGAAAGGCTATGAAAGAGTGCCGGACACGGTTGGTTATCCGTGAAATTCCCTTCCAGACCCCTCCCTACGGGAAAATAAAAGAATATTTCCATGAAAACCCGATGTATGATGAAAACATGCGGCTGGTCAGTACCGGAACCGGCTTTTATCTTAAACAATGGCTGACAGCGAAAATACGTAAATACTGCTACGCACGCATTACCGGAACGCTGAATTACTCGACCGCTGCATACGATATTCTTCCTTCCTATGGAGTGAAGCAGGAGCAAATACATGTCACTTACAACTCTACGGACACAGATGCCTTACTGAAGGAGAAAGAAGCCGTACTCACCTCGCCCCCGCTTCTTCCTCCTTCCTCCAAAAGAGCGCTACACATCGGCCGATTAGTGAAATGGAAAAGGGTGGATCTGCTGATCGATGCGTTTACAAAGGTTATTGCCAGTCATCCGGACGCGGAACTGGTAGTGGTAGGCGATGGACCGGAGCTGGATAACCTGAAAAAACAGGCAGCCGACCTGAATCTGACAGAACAGGTTCGATTCATCGGTGCAGTATACAGTCCCAAAGAACTGGGAGCCTATATGAATGAATCGACTGTCTATGTACTCGCGGGCATGGGAGGATTATCCATCAATGATGCCATGACCTACGGACTGCCCGTGGTTTGTTCGGTATGCGACAGCACCGAACGTGACCTGGTGACGGACGGAGTGAACGGACTTTTCTTCAAAGAAGGCAATGCCGACAGCTTGAGCGACAAGCTCAACAAACTGTTTGCCTCTCCCGAACGTTGTGCCTCTATGGGACGTGAGTCGGAACGAATCATCCGCGAGAAAATCAACATTGAAACGGTTAGCGAACGTTATTTGCAAGCTTTCCGAACTTTTATGCAGTAAAAATGGAGTACGACCAAAAAGAATGATTATCTTTAGGCAGACATTAATCATTTAATAGCTCTACTACTATGACCGATCTTACCATTCTCATCGCAGTCATCGCATTGGCGTTATGGCCAATTGTATTCCTGATATCGCGTATCCTGCACGAGCGGAACAAACGTGCGAAGCCATCGGGTGACACTGCCTCTGCCGAAACGGAAGAAGTGACAGAGGAAATGACTACCTCCGCACTGATCATGAGCATCCTTCAACAGCTCGGTTGCCAACCGGAAGTGAATGAAGAAAATCATATCAGCTTCAAGTATCAGGGAGACGATTTCCTTGTCGCAGCCGAAGACGGTCTCCGGTTAATCATTGTATGGAATCCTTGGTGGGCGTCCATCAGCATCGACAATCAGGCATTACCCTATCTGAAAGAAATTATCAATGCAGTCAATATGAACTCATTAGTGACTACTGTCTATGCGCTGGACGAGGATGAAAAAACATTTGGTATCCACAGTAAATGTCATATGCTCTTCGCTCCCGAAGAAGAGGAGCCGGAAAAAAGTTTCACCGACCTGCTGGACAGTTTTTTCACTACCCACAATACTATTAAAGAAAACCTGAAACAATTGGGTAACGGAATGCCGGATATGGAAAAGAAAGAACGAGTAAGAATCAAAGGATTTGCTGCCTACAAGGACAACAGCACGGAACTGAAAGGGGAATGAACTTCCCCTCTTCCTCTTGCCCGTACAGCCTATAAACGAATCATGTGAGCTTTAACGGGTTAATGCCGACAGGATGCGTTCACAAGCATGCCCGTCACCATAAGGATTATGTGTTTCGGACATACGACGGTATAACTCCTTATTACGGAGCAGCTCAGTCACATTACTGACAATCGCCTCAGCATCCGTCCCCACCAGTTTTACAGTTCCCGCCTCTACTGCTTCAGGACGTTCCGTGGTATTTCGCATCACCAACACCGGCTTGCCAAGTGAAGGAGCCTCCTCTTGTACTCCACCGCTATCGGTCAGCAGCAAAGTGGAGTGCTGCATAGCGTAAATAAACGGCAGATAATCCAACGGCGAAATAAGATATACATTGTCTACTCCTGACAGAAGTTCGTATACGGGTTTCTGTACATTCGGGTTCAGATGTACCGGATATACAATATCCATCTCGGGATGCAACGCGGCTAATTCTCTAATCGCTTTACAAATATGTAAAAATCCTTCCCCAAAGTTCTCACGACGATGCCCGGTAACCAGAATATATTCACGTTGTCCCACTTCGTAACCTTTGTCACGAAGTTCCTGATGCAACTTTTCTTTGATTCCCGGCTTCTTCGAAATAATGTCAACAGCCATCAACAAAGCATCGATAACCGTATTACCGGTAACAAATATCTTCTTTGCGTCGATGTTTTCCTGTAACAGATTCTGTTTCGATTTCCCGGTAGGAGCAAAATAGTAGGTACAAATACGGTCGGTCACCTGACGATTCATCTCTTCCGGCCAGGGAGACAGCATATCATAGGTACGCAAACCGGCCTCAACATGTCCCACGGCAACCTGCCGATAGAATGCAGCCAGTGAAGCGGCCATCGACGTAGTGGTATCTCCGTGTACCAGCACCGTATCCGGACAGAAATCTTTCAGCACATCGCGCAGGCCCAGAAGAACTTTAGTGGTGATGTCGTACAAGTCCTGGTTGGGTGCCATAATATTCAGATCGTAGTCAGGAATGATGTCGAACACTTCAAGTACCTGGTCCAACATCTGACGATGTTGTGCCGTCACACACACTTTCGTTTCAAAGTGTTCAGTATCTCTTTGCAAGGCTTTCACCAACGGGGCCATCTTAATGGCCTCAGGACGGGTACCGAAAACAAGTAATATCTTTTTCATTATACGATCAGACTATTTACGATGGTTCATTAAGACGATATGCCAGTTCTCTTTCTACTTTCTTACTCCGCAGAAGTCCAACTCCAATTTACTTTCTTCACGGGGCAACTCCACAAACGGAGTGTGACGTACCAGCCATACCACGATATCCGCTTTCTGATAAGCCTCCCGATAGTCAGTCAGATGGAAACTGGCATGTGAAGCGACATTGGGTTCTACAATCAGCACCTCTGCACGCGACTCAGATACAATGCGGGAAGCAATATATTTAGCAGGAGATTCACGCAAATCATCAATATTGGGTTTAAAGGCAAGTCCCATGCAAGCCACTACCGGTTCACGATCGTTCTTCTCGACAAATTGCTGACAAGCTTCCATTACTTTGTTGGCACACCAATCAGCTTTATAATCGTTCGTCTCACGGGCACGTTTGATGATTTGTGCCTGTTCGGGATAGTCCGAAACAATAAACCAAGGATCTACGGCTATACAGTGTCCTCCCACTCCGCAGCCGGGTTGTAGGATGTTCACACGCGGATGTTTGTTAGCCAATTCTATCAGTTCCCAGACGTTGATACCCGCTTTGTCACAAATCATGGACAATTCGTTGGCAAACGCAATCTGAGAGTCGCGCGAAGAGTTCTCGGTCAACTTACACATTTCTGCCGTACGAGCATTCGTCGGGTGGAGTTTACCCTGTACAAAGGCAGAATAAAACTCTATGGCTTTAGCGGTCGACTCGGGATTGACGCCACCGATCACCCGATCGTTATGAACCAGTTCATAAAGCGTATTACCCGGCAATACACGTTCGGGACAATAGGCTATGTATATTTTGTCTTTCAGTTCCGGGCGCTCTTTATAAATGACTTCAGCCATACGTTCGGTCGTAAATACCGGTGAAGTGGACTCGATAACAAACAAGTTTCCTTCTCTCAGATAAGGAATTACGGAGCGGGTAGCCGATTCCACATAGGTGATATCTGCACGGTGGTTTTGTTTGAAAGGGGTAGGCACTACCACAAAAAAAGCATCTGCCTGCTCAGGTTTCGAAACGGCACGGAGATTACCTGTTCGCACCACCTCTTTTACAATCTGATCCAGTTCCGGTTCCACAATATGTATTTTACCCTGATTGATGGTTTCTACGACCGAAGGATTAACATCCACACCTACAACTTCATAACCATGTCCGGCGACCACGGCAGCAGTAGGAAGTCCGATATAGCCTAATCCTAAAAAAACAACCTTTTTCATACGTATATCTCCTTATCTATAAGTGCCGCAAAAGTACAAATAATATGTGACTTTGTACGGTTTCTCACCGAAAACCACTACTTTTGCCAAAACATTTCGATCGAATGAGAGTTTTAATAATCAATACTTCCGAACGTTTGGGCGGAGCGGCCGTCGCAGCAAGCCGCTTGATGGAATCGTTGAAAAACAACGGTATCAAAGCCAAAATGTTGGTGCGCGACAAGCAAACCGACCAGATCAGCGTAGTAGGTCTGCAACGTAACTGGTGGCAAGTATGGAGGTTTGTGTGGGAACGCATTGTCATCTGGAAAGCCAACCGCTTTAAGAAGAACAATCTTTTCGCAGTCGATATAGCCAATACAGGCACAGACATTACAAGCCTGCCGGAGTTTCAGCAGGCAGATGTCATCCACCTGCATTGGGTGAATCAGGGAATGTTGTCACTGAACGATATCCGGAAGATTCTGAAATCCGGTAAACCGGTAGTGTGGACCATGCACGATATGTGGCCCTGTACAGGCATCTGCCATCACGCCCGTGAGTGTACCAACTACCATCAGGAGTGTAACCACTGTCCATACCTGTATGGAGGGGGAAGTAAGAAAGATCTGTCCAACCGTATCTTCCGTAAAAAACAACAACTCTACAAAGAAGCACCCATTACCTTCGTCACTTGTAGCCAATGGCTGAAGGGACAAGCTGAAAAGAGTGCTTTGCTGACAGGAGAAACGGTAATCAGTATACCTAACCCCATTAACACCAATCTATTTAAACCCAGAAACAAGAAAGAGGCACGCAGCAAATGCCATTTACCCCAAAACGGAAAACTGATTCTTTTCGGTTCGGCCAAAATCACGGATAAGCGGAAAGGCATCGATTATCTGATTGAATCGTGTAAATTACTGGCTGAGAAGCATCCTGAACTGAAAGATTCTCTAAGTGTAGTCGTTTTGGGCAAGCAATCGGAACAACTCAAGCCGTTGCTTCCTTTTAAAGTATATCCACTCAACTACGTGAGTAACGAGCATGAACTGGTAGATGTTTACAATGCGGTCGACCTTTTCGTTACTCCCTCACTGGAAGAGAACCTGCCCAATACTATCATGGAAGCTATGGCATGCGGAGTGCCTTGTATCGGCTTCAATGTCGGCGGCATCCCGGAAATGATAGACCATCTGCACAACGGGTATGTGGCACAATACAAATCATCCGAAGATTTTGCCAACGGCATCTATTGGGCACTGACCGACCCGGATTATCCGTCTCTCTCGGAACAGGCCAACCGAAAAGTAATCGCCAACTACTCGGAAGGCATTATTGCCAAAAGATACATTGATGTCTACAATAAAATAACAGGAAGATATGCATAGCCATCCCAGTCCCAAATTCTCCGTGATCACAGTGACCTACAATGCCGAAAAGGTATTGGAAGATACTGTGCAAAGCGTAATTTCGCAGACCTATCATCATGTAGAGTATATCATCATCGACGGTGCATCGAAAGACGGGACTTTAGAGATTGTCAACCGATACCGCGACCGCATCCACCAATTGGTGAGCGAACCGGACAAAGGACTTTATGACGCAATGAACAAAGGAATCGCCCTGGCAACGGGCGACTATCTCTGCTTTCTGAATGCCGGAGACAGTTTCCACGAAGACGACACTTTGCAAAAGATGGTTCACTCCATCAATGGAAATGAGTTGCCCGACATACTGTATGGCGAAACAGCCTTAGTGGATGCCGAGAGGCATTTCCTCCGTATGCGTCGGTTATCGGCACCAGAGACACTGAACTGGAAAAGTTTCAAGCAGGGAATGCTTGTGTGCCATCAGGCTTTTTTCCCCCGCCATACACTTATCGAGCCTTATGATCTGCAATATCGTTTCTCGGCGGATTTCGATTGGTGTATCCGCATCATGAAAAAAGCACGTACTTTTCACAATACTCACCTTATCCTGATTGATTATCTGGCAGAAGGCATGACGACACAAAATCATAAGGCATCGCTTTTGGAACGATTCCGCATCATGACCCGCCACTATGGCCTGCTAAGTACCCTCGCACATCACGCATGGTTTGTGGTAAGAAGTTTCTCCCGCAACTCAGCTACTCCTTCCGATGCACCCTTCTGAATGACATGTATCGGACGGGAGCTATGTACATCCACCGGCTTCGGATCAATCAGATAGATTTCCGCGTTTCGGGGAACGTAGTTAAGCAGCCCCGCCGCCGGATACACATTCATGGACGTACCGATGATAACAAAAACATCAGCTTTCTCCACCCAATCGATAGCCGTCTCTATCTCCGGTACGGACTCACCGAACCAGACAATAAACGGGCGGAGTTGCGAACCATCTCCGGCAAGGTCACCTATCTTCACTTCAAATTCTTCGGGTTTCAGTTCTTTAATGTAATGCGGATTGTTTGGGTCGCGGCTTGAGCAGACCTTTGTCAACTCTCCATGCAAATGAATAATATGACTGCTACCGGCCCGTTCGTGCAAGTTGTCAATGTTTTGGGTCACAATTGTTACCTGGAAATCTTTCTCCAGTTCGGCCAGCAGTTCATGCCCGCGATTCGGTTCCACTTCCAGCAACTGCTTGCGGCGTTCATTATAGAAATGGGTCACCAGTTCGGGGTCGCGTGCATAACCTTCGGGAGTGGCTACTTGTTCTACCGGATAACGATCCCACAATCCTCCTGCATCACGAAAGGTACTGATGCCACTCTCAGCGCTCATTCCGGCGCCTGACAATACAACCAGATTTTTCATACTAGCTTTTATTTTTAAGTAAACCGGCCTCACTCCCCACCTCTCAAAAGAAACGTGAAAGAAGGCCTTACAAATTTAACCAAAATCCTTGAATAAACGAATATATCGTCCAACATTCCATCATCCCTTAACCTACCTTTCATCACTTTCCGTCCTTGGCTCTACAGCCAGATATCATACGTTAACACACAATGAGGCGGTATGACATACTGACACGGAGAGATTTAACGTCCAAACAGGGGATGTCAATCGTTCTCTCTTCACGGAAAAAGCGAAAAAAGACAGAAAGAAATACAAACGATGCTTTTAAGGAACCTTATCTATCACAGTAACGAAGTTAGTCGATAATAAGAATTTTTAAAACCAAAAAGTAAAATCATTCAAATAAAACACTTACTTTTGCCGCTTGTTAATTTGCAACTGACTGAAAGTGAAATAGAACATTCAGTCTCCAACAAAAAAATATATGGATAAATTTAGTTATGCAATTGGTCTCGGAATCGGCCAGAATTTGTTAGGAATGGGTGCTAAAGGCATCGCAGTAGATGACTTTGCTCAAGCTATAAAAGATGTGCTCGAAGGAAATCAGACAGCCATCAGCCATCAGGAGGCTCGAGAAATCGTAAACAAGTATTTCGAGGAGCTGGAAACCAAAATGAATGCAGCGAACATCGAACAAGGAAAAGCATTCCTCGAAGAAAACAAAAAAAGACCGAACGTTGTTACCCTGCCAAGTGGACTACAATACGAAGTAATCACTGAAGGTACAGGCAAGAAAGCACAGGCTACCGACCAGGTAAAATGCCACTACGAAGGTACCCTGATTGACGGAACCCTGTTCGACAGCTCTATCAAACGTGGACAGCCTGCCGTATTCGGTGTAAACCAAGTAATCCCGGGATGGGTAGAGGCTTTGCAACTGATGCCGGAAGGTTCAAAATGGAAACTTTTCATCCCTTCTGAACTGGCTTACGGCGCACAGGGAGCCGGTGAAATGATCCCTCCTCACAGCACACTCGTGTTCGAAGTAGAATTAATCGAAGTATTATAAAAATAAAATCGTAAAGCAAAATGAAAAAAGTAAGTATTTTGGCTGCTGTAGCCATGGCAACAGGCTTGGCTTCATGCACGGCTCAGGCTCCTAAAGCCACTCTGAAAACAGATGTAGATTCATTGTCATACGCTATTGGCATCAGCCAGACTCAGGGTCTGAAAGACTATCTGTCACAGCGCATGGAGATGGATACAACATACATGGCAGATTTCCTGAAAGGTGTGAACGACGCTGCCAATAAAACAAGCAAAAAGGATCAGGCTTATCTGCTCGGCTTGCAGATCGGATCACAAATGGCAGGTCCTCAGGCTATCAAAGGCATGAACCACCAGTTATTTGCTGATGATTCAACTATGACTGTTAACAAGGGCGATATTCTTGCAGGCGTATTTGCAGGCGTACTCAATAAAGATATGAAGATGCGTCCCGAAGAAGCTCAGGTATTGATTCAGAAAATGATGGAAAGCATCAAAGGAAAAGCTGCCGAAAAGAAATATGCTGATAACAAAGCTGCCGGTGAGAAGTTCCTTGCTGAGAATAAAACTAAAGAAGGAGTAAAAACCACTGCAAGCGGATTACAGTACAAGGTGATTACTGAAGGTAAAGGTGAAATTCCTAACGATACTTGCAAAGTGAAAGTAAACTACAGAGGTAAACTGATCGACGGAACAGAATTCGAAAGCACTTACGAACGTAAGGAGCCGTTCGTGACTAACGTCGGCGGAGTTATCAAAGGTTGGACTGAAGCCCTGAAAATGATGCCTGTCGGTTCAAAATGGGAACTTTATATCCCGCAGGAACTGGCTTATGGCTCAAGAGACATGGGACAGATCAAACCGTTCTCTACATTGATATTCGAAATAGAATTGCTGGATATTGAGAAATAAGAAATTAACAGGCCTTATTTAAAAAGAACAGGAGAGATGCCGGACGTAATCGTCCGGCATCTTTTTTATCCGGATAATAAAAATAGAAAGTATACGATTTTTCTGTTTTTTCTGACTTTTATATAGAGAAATTAAAATAAATCTCTATATTTGCTTACTATTTGATAACAATTGGAATTTACATTTATTATTATGGAAAAAATAGACAACCTTGACAGGCAGATTCTGGAGATTATTTCTCAGAACGCCCGTATCCCTTTTAAAGACGTGGCAGCAGAATGCGGCGTTTCACGTGCGGCCATCCATCAACGCGTGCAGAGACTGATCGATCTGGGAGTCATTGTAGGCTCTGGTTATCACGTAAACCCGAAATCTCTGGGATATCGTACCTGTACTTATGTCGGTATCAAACTGGAAAAAGGATCTATGTATAAAGCTGTAGTGGCCGAATTACAGAAAATTCCCGAGATCGTAGAGTGCCACTTCACAACCGGCCCTTACACCATGCTGACCAAAGTATATGCACGCGACAACGAACACTTGATGGACCTACTGAACAACAAAATGCAAGAGATACCGGGAGTAACCGCCACCGAAACCTTGATTTCTCTGGAGCAAAGCATCAAGAAAGAAATTCCTATTCACGCAGATAAGTAACCGATGGAGTGGTTGAATGAATATCACCTGTCAGGGCTGCTCATTGGTATTTGCACGTTCCTGATTATCGGCTTATTCCACCCCGTTGTGGTAAAAGCTGAATATTACTGGGGAACGAAATGCTGGTGGATTTTCCTGATATTAGGTATCGCGGGAGTAACTGCCTCGTTGAGCACAGACAATATACTCGTTTCGTCTTTATTGGGCGTATTCGCTTTCTCTTCTTTCTGGACCATCAAAGAAGTCTTTGAGCAAGAAGAGAGGGTGAAAAAAGGTTGGTTTCCTAAGAATCCTAAACGAACATACAAGTTCTGAGACATACGGGAAAGAGTCAGTTTTTTGACTAAAATGCTTGCATAATTCATCAGAAAGCATTAATTTTGTCCCCGCATCCGATAGAAAGGATACATCGGGCTTATAGCTCAGTTGGTTAGAGCAACAGACTCATAATCTGGAGGTCCTAGGTTCAAGCCCTAGTTGGCCCACTGAAATCGACTATAGATCAAATGATCTATAGTCGATTTCGTTTTATATATACTCCAAACATTTTTTTCAATGATTCAGCCATAGTTTAAAAGCTGAAAGTTTCTCCTCGCTTATCGTAATTTTCTGTTTATAAGGAGGGCGCACAGTTACCACTATCTTTCCGTTAAAGAAAGGCTCGGCATGGTCAATGGCATCAATGCAGACAAGAACCTGGCGGTTGGCGCGAAAGAAACGCTCCGGATCGAGTTGTTCCATCAGTTTGTTTAAAGACAAATCTAGAATATGTTCCTGACCTTTGCGGGTAACAGCAAACGTTACTTTGTTCTCGGAATAAAAATAGGCAATATCTGCCACTTGTAACGACCAGAAACGATCTACTCCGGAAATAAGAAAACGGGTACGGTAACGTTTCTCTTTGTATTGAAGTGCCTCAAGCAGAGTACCTAAGTAATCTTCCGGCCTGGGAACAGCATTGGTCAGCAAGCTCTCATATTTAGTGATTGCATCCGACAGGCGTTTTTCGTCTATCGGCTTAAGTATGTAATCGATACTATTGACCGTAAATGCACGAATGGCGTACTGATCATACGCCGTAGTGAAAATTATGACGGAAGAAGGGTGTGCGGCAGAGAGGAAGTCAAAAGCATTGCCATCTGCCAGATGTATATCGAGAAAGATCAGATCGGGATGCGGATGCTCGTCAAACCAGGCAACGGCTTCGTCTACACTCCCTGGTATCAGAGTAAGCTCCCATTGAGGGCGAAGTCCGGATACCATGGAATGTAGCAAACGGGCTGCCGGAATTTCATCTTCTATAATGGCTACATTTATTTTATTCATACAGTAAAGGTACTTTTACGATAAATACTTTTTCATCATTGTGGACAATTATCTCTTTGCCGAGCATCAACTGGCAACGATTGGACAGGTTCTTCAGCCCTACACCCGGCGATTCATGACTTTTTTTAGGCTGTATGGGGTTACTCACCACAAGATATCCTTCCTCTAACCGAAGATCTATCTTCATAGGCTTGCTGAGAGTAATAGAATTATGATTGATGACATTCTCTGCCAGTAACTGCAAAGTCAGCGGAGGCAGCATACAACTAGTATAGCCGGAAGCTATACAACAGTTACAACTAATGCAATCTCCCAAACGAACTTTATGCAGAAAGAGATAAGATTGCAGGAATTCCAGTTCTTCCGTCAACGTTACCAATGTTTTATCCTGACATTGCAAAACATAACGGTATACACTGGACAAATGCTTGGTGAAATGAACAGCATTACCCGGGTTATATTCTATTTCAGCAATCAGCGTATTGAGACTATTAAACAGAAAATGGGGATTCAGTTGACTTTGTAAAGCCGCATAACGTGCAGTGTCGTTCTCTGTTTGCAGTTTTGCGGCCTCCTGTTGCAGTTTCAGGTTATTCTGAATGGAACGATTTGCCAATAATAAGCCCACAATGACAAGCTCTACGAGCCATACCACGATCAGGATACGCCAGCCTCCATTGGAGAAAGTAAATAGGTTGTCAATGCCTGCCAATAGCTTAGCAGCAATCAGCAGGCTATAGTTCAACAACAGGAATAACAAGATAACGGCAACATAAATAACTATTATCTTCCAACGATGGCGGATATTGAGTGCATACTGAGTGTTTATCCACGAACTGATCCGAAGCGTAGAATAACCAAGCACATTGAAAGCGGTAATAAAGAAGACGAATGCTCCCTTTGAATAGAGAACATCCGCTACTTTAGGAGTCAGCTCCGTATAGTTGACAAGCAGGAGATAGGAAAAGATACCTAATCCCGAGAATAACAGACCATATAACAGGACATTCCATTTCATGCGAACAAAGCTATCATATTTCGGGTAATTATCATAAACTATTTAATATTTATTCAAAGCTCTGATCAATTCCGAATAAGCCCCTTGTGCCGAGACTTTTGCCTGTACATGGTTCAGTTGGGAAGCTTGCCGGTACGTTTGGGCCTCAATCACCTCTATTACAGAGGCCTTCCCTTCAGTATACCGCTCCAATGCCATACGCTCATTTTCGAAGGCTTTACTCAGTGAACCTTCGGTGAGGCGCACCTGTTCCATAGTCTGCGACAATGAAACACGGGCTGTCTCCACTTCCAGTTTCACCTGGTCGGTGACCTGATTCAAATAATCAGTAGCCATTCCTACTTTGAAAGAAGAGGCTCGCTTTTCATCACGTCTTTTTCCCCACTCAAACAAGGGAACGGATACTTTGGCATAAATGGCATAATTGGGATCCAAATCGGAACGGAAATCATAACCGGGAGCAGAATAGCTTCCATCTACACCTATATAAAACTGTGGCTTATACTTAGCATACGTTAATTTTTTCGAACTTTCTGCTATTTTAATCCGGGCATAGGCCATCTTAAGTTCCGGACGATCTATTTCACCCTCACCCCACAGATCTTTATCCGCCCTAACGACAGAAATCGTATCTTCTATTTCAGTCGGAGCATGAAGTTCCACGCCAATCAGAGAATTTAGTGCCATACGTCCTGTTTCCAGATTTCTTTTTGCTTGCAACAGTTGGTATTCCGCTTCATTCAGTTTTACCTCCGCCATCAGCAAGTCCTGCGGATCAACCAATCCTGCTTCCACCCGCTCCCGTATGGTTTGGAAGAAGGTGGCAACCGAATTGCGATATTCCGTAGTTACACGGACTATTTCTGCACGCGCAACAGTGTTCCAATATTGCATATCCGTCTGATAGGATACTGCGGAACGGAAATAATCTGCCTGATGTATTGCCAGACTTTGCTGATGTTTAGCCATCCGGATACTTTCCAATAACCGCCCACCCGTATAAACCGGTTGTAACAAAGAGAGGGAAGCACCGTATTTCATATTTCTTCCTTCAAAAGCCAACGGAGTCTGCATCGAAGGCAAGTCGATATTCAACTGAAGAGGATTACCGGTATACTGAAAATTCGCCTCTCCCGACAGTTTAGGGCGTAGATCCTTCTGTGCCGCTTTCTCCAATTCGATACTTGCAGCTATATTTTTGTCCGCAGCTTTCAAGTCATGGTTATAATCTAAAGCCATCGACCTGTACTTTTGCAGCAAACTATTTTGCTGAGCAAAAGCAACTGTCGGCACACACAGCAAAAAGATAAGCCATCTATTTATTTTCTTCATCATCATTTCTCTTTTATCTTATAAAATATTGCATATAATGCCGGAGTCACAAACAAAGTCAGCAAAGTAGCGAATGTCAACCCGAAAATGATAGTAGCCGCCATCCCGCCAAATGCTATGTCAAACAGTAAGGGAACCATCCCCAGTATGGTGGTTGTGGCTGCCATCAGTACCGGACGGGTTCTTGAAACCGTAGATTCGATCACGGCCGTATAAGGAACGACTCCTTCCCGGCGTTGCACATCTATTTCGTCCAACAGTACAATCACATTCTTAATAACCATACCCAATAATCCCAACCAACCGGCAATCGGGAAGAATCCGAAATCAAATCCCGTCAAGAGCATACCGACAGCCACTCCGATAATGGACAGCGGAAGAACACATAGAATAATGACCGGATCGCGAAAGTTACCAAACAAGGCAACCAGAATAACGACCAGTACCAGAAAAGCCAGCGGAAAGAATTTACCGATTGCCTGCATCGCCTCTCTCTGATCTTTGTATTGTGAGTCCCAAAAAAAAGTATAACCTTCGGGCAACTTCATCGCTTCAATCTCTTTACGAATTTCCCCATGCACTTCCGCCATGGTATACCCGGATTTTACTCCACACATGGCAGCCATAGACAATTGACGGTTATAAGTACGCATCTGAGGCCACTCCCATGTCGTCTCGATTCGTTCGGTCACTTGCGACAAAGGTGCCGAATGCTCACCGTTCCATACAGAGAAATTACCTAAAGAACGAGCATCCGTAATGTCAGCTCCTTCCGACTTCAATAGTACAGGAACCTTTTTCTCATCATCGCGATAAACACCTACCCTGGTTCCGTCGCTGATCGATTTCACAGACTCCATCATCTGTGATTTGGTTATACCGAGAGCACCTGCCTTCACGGGATCATAAACCGGGCGCATCACCATCGACATATTTCCCCATTCATTGCGTGCATCTGCGACTTTTGGGTTACGACGCATAATCTCGATCGCCTCACCTGCCAAAGAGTCTAGAACAGCCGGATCGGGCCCCAGAAAGCGGGCTTCTATCATGGCTTCCGTCAGCGGGCTTAATTCGAACTTATTCACCTTAATCAGCGGTTCCGGATATTTCAAACGAATGGAATCCTGCAACAGAGCATTCAGTGCCCGCGACTCTTTGGAACTTTTACATTTCACTAGCAACTGGGCATAGTTGGATTGAGGACCGAAAGATATATTTGAAAGATAATAGCGAGGCGGAGTGCGGCCGATATAAGACGAAACCATTTCGGTCTCTTCATGAGTACGGATATAATCGGATATTTCACCGGCTATCCGGTCCGTCTCCCCGATTGTTGTTCCCTCAGGCAGCCACATATCGACAGTAAAGTATTGCTTATCCAGAGCGGGCACAAAAACCTTCGGAATAAATTTGAAACTCCATGCCGAAAGCAACAACAGAACAACCAACGAAGCTATAGTCATCGTGCGATGCCGAAGTACCCAACGCAATGATTTCCTGAAAAGATGATAATATTTTCCATCAAACAGAGATGCTTTCAGCTCTTCAGGACGGGGACGTCTTACAAACTCCTGAATGAAGAACGGAGTCTGCGTTAACGCAAATACCCAACTGAACATTAACGAAACACCGATCACTACCACCAGTGAGGACAACAGCTCACCTGTGATATGGGGTGAATAGTAAATCGGAAGGAACGTGAGAATAGCAATAACCGTTGCCGCCAATAAAGGTAAAGCAGTAGACGAACATGCACGCATGATAGCAACCCGTTTACGCATTCCCCGTTCCATGTTAATCAGAGCAGAATCGGACACGACAATGGCGTTGTCAACCAACATTCCCATAGCAATGATAATTGCAGCAAGCGACATCCGTTGAAGGGCAATATCACATGCCATCATAACAATTAGAGTAGCAAAAATGGAGAACACCAGCCCGCTACCTATCAAGAGCCCATTTTTGAATCCGATAAAGAACAGCAGAATCGCAACAACAGTAATAACTGATATGATCAGGTTCAGGATAAATCCCTGATTTGCTACCGCCGATTCATAGCCCTGATCGTAGATAGAAATCAGTTCGTAGCCATCAGGCATCGATTGTGACAATTCACCGATACGCATTTTAACATTTTCAGCCATGTCCACTACATTTCCTGTAGGTACGGTAGAAATGGCGATCCCAACTGCCGGACTACCATTTATGCGCATTTGATTAGCCGGAGGAGTCTGATATCCTTCCTCTATCTGTGCAATATCGGCCAGACGGAAATGCTCTCCGGTACGCGAAACAATGGTCAGATCACGAATATCATCCAGCGAATAGAAATTGCCGGTAGATTCTATACGGATGCGATTGGTGCCGGCATCAATACCACCGGCATCGACCATTTTATTCTGGGCTTCGAAAGCTCGCATAATATCCGCAGTCGTAACTCCACTTTGTGCCATAACAGAAGGACTGATCAAGACATCGATTGTCGGTGTTTGTACACCATAAATCTCAATTTTCGCTACATCCTTAACTTTTAGTAATTCATTCTTTATAAATTTAGCCTGGTCTTCCAGTTCCCTATATGTATGCCCATCACCGGTCAGTCCGTAAAATACACCGAGTACATCTCCAAAGTCATCATTTACGATAGAAGTTCCGGCCCCGGCAGGCAATTTATCTTGTACATCATTTACTTTCCGACGTAATTTATCCCATAATTGCTGCATCTCTTCAGCACGAATCTCTTTTTTCACATAAACCGTGATCTTAGAAAGTCCGGCACGATTCTCGGTTTTCAGATAATAAAGTTCTCCTAGCGACTGTATGGCTTCCTCTAAGATATCAGTTACTTGCGACTGCACCTCTGCGGGAGAAGCCCCCGGGTAGGAAGTCAGTACCAATGCTTGTTTGATAGTAAAGGGAGCATCCTCCAGCTTTCCCATTTTAAAATAAGAAAACAGACCTCCTGCCAGCACCAACACCAATAATAAAATAGTGACGGCTCTTTTCTGCAAAAAATACTTCACCAGCTTCATAATGAGTTTGTCTTAGTAGAGATTTCCACTTTCATACCATCCGATAAAAAACGAAGTCCGCTCGTAGCTACCGTTTCACTGGCCCTCAATCCTTCGGTTATGGTAACATAGCCACCGGGAAGCAGATTTCCTTTTTTCACTGTCCGTCGATTCACTTGTCGGGTATTCGTATCAATAACCCACACATATTCACCTTCCGAGGGACGATAACATAATGCCGTTTGGGGAATGGAAACACCTGTCAGATCCGTTGTTCCGGGAGCATCAAAGATTGCTTTTCCCGACATACCCGCCAATAATTTCCCTTCTTTATTAGGTAAAACAGCCGTTAGTAAATAAGAAAGATTATTGCGGGTTGTCCCCTTCGATACTTCCACAATCTGTGCCTTATAATACTTATCGGGCTGGGCATCAAAATAGATCCGGACACTATCTGTGGGGTGTGAGGCAAACGCAATATTCTGAGTAACATAAATCTCTATCTTCAACCGATTTATGTCAATAAAGGATATAACAGGCTGAGCCGGCTTCACATCCTGGTATTTTTCTATATAAACTTCTCCCACATAACCATCAAAAGGAGCTGTCAGACGAGTGTCTCCCAGTTCATTGGAAGCCGTATCGAAAGCAGTTTTGGCAGTAGTATAATCCGCCTTAGTCTTTTCATATGTACTCGCCGAAACATTATTCTTCTCATACAGCTTCTCTATCCGTTCAAATTCAGCTTTAGCTTGGTGATAGATGGCTTCAGCCCGTTCTTTGCGAATATGGAAATCACGCGGGTCTATTTCAGCAATAATACTGCCTTGTTTGTAATGGTTACCGGCATATACATCCAAACGATCAATAGGGCCTCCGACACGAAACGATAGCTCAGAGGTACGAAAAGGTTGTGCGATAAACGGGAACTCCGTTGTCTTGATCCCAGAGGCCGAAACTGCTTGTGCTGTCTTGACAATTAAGTCCTGACTCTGCTTACTGTCTTTATCCGTGCAAGAAAATAGCAACAGGAGAGCAGCTAATAATACACTTATCTTCATATCTTATCTTTTAAATTTTCGACAAAAATAGATAATCGGATAATTCAATAGGGGAGTAAAGATACTGAAGCCGGAAAACTGAAGGTTGAATCTGGAATATACCGGATGAACCAAGAAAGAGGTGGTCAGGAATCCTTGTTAAACAGGGTATGGTATAAAACAAGTCATCCCCTTCGGTCTTTCGACCGAAGGGGATGAACCATCTGAAAAAAACGGCGACTACCTACTCTCCCACTGTTACGCAGTACCATCGGCGTAATCAGGCTTAACTTCTCTGTTCGGAATGGGAAGAGGTGGAACCCTGATGCTATAGTCACCTGAATAAGGCAGACATAATGTACAAAAGTAAATTCAGCGGTCTATTATATAAATAGTGAAGCTAAACGGATATATAAACCATTGAAGGCGGATAAAAGAAAGTCATCGGGCAATTAGTAACGCTCGG
>NZ_JH636047.1:0-141246 GCF_000159855.2 Bacteroides sp. 3_2_5
AATAAAAAACGTAAAGGGCTGAGGAAGAGGAAGGTTCTGATAATTGATTATGGAAAAGGGAAAGGTCGGGGAAGGAAAGGGACACATTATTATATTATATAGGGGAAATTTATAGGGGAGAGGGAAAAGGGGATTTGCCGAGAAAGGGAGAAGGAGAAGTGTTTGCGGGAGGAAATTGAGGAGAAAATAGGGAATTTAGCGGGAACTTGACGGAAATTAAACGGGGTTTAAGCAAAAAACTCGGTGGGACCTTGGCGGGAATTGAACGGGAATCAGACAGGAGTCAAACAAAAATTGAACGGAAGCCCGCGTTAACATTGTTAATGCGGTTGGGGAGAGATTTATTTCAGGGGCGGAAAGAACAAAGCTTTTGCATCGAAAAGACTTGTTATTTGGAAACAAAAGGCTTGATTTAACAGAGGGTTAAATCAAGTTATAGGAAGAGGAAAAACAAAAGGAGAAAAAGGATTGAAAATGAAGGAAATAGAGAAAAAAGGGGGTATTTTCTGGGAAAAGGGATAAGTGCCGGTCCGAAAGGGATAGTTGTGATTAAAGCAAGTATGGGGGCAGGGAATTTTAAAAAGCAAGGTTGGGAATGGAAGCGAGAGGAGCTTACTATTAAAACCCACAGGACATTGCTTAAAAACTAATCTTAAAAGTGCTCCAGTAGCCACTAAATTGTAGATAGTACCATTTATTTATCACATCTATTATATCCAGATTTTCCGGTGATACAATATAATTCTTTCTTTCAGTTTCAATCAAAATCCAGTTCTTATTTTGAGAAGCATAGATATAAAGGTTCTTGTGTATTTTTGAAGCATAAATACCACAATACCCCCAAACACCTTCAACTGCAAACTTACGCCACAGACCATTTCTGTCCTTTGCAGTGACGCTTCTTGCTTTCAATATATCGCACTTGGGAATTTTTCTTTTAAATCCATGATTATAAAGCACAATATCCGTATCGGTCACAATAATTTTCCGAGGAATACAAAAATAGGTTACAACCATGATAACTAACAGCAGTAATATTATGCTAATTCCTAACCAATATCCTCCACTGGCAAATACTATAATAGCTGCGATAATGAAAAGCATCGCAACAATTATGGTCTTAATAATTGTGGTCGTATTAATCGGACAGTTTGTGCTATAATATTTTTCCATAAGTACAAAGATAAAAAAAAATCAAATAGCGGTTCTTCAATCTAAAGTATTTTTTGAACCGGACCGAATTATAAACTCTCCCACTCGATTATTACTAATCCTGAAAGATGTGTTTCGCCTAGTTTTCATAATCCCCTATGTGTTAAGTGCTATAAACAATAGAACTTAAACGAACTTCAAAAAAGATGCTCCACAATAAACAAAATAAAAATTAAAACTACTCTCTCACATTGCAAACAATTTAGTTATATTTGCATTTTAAACGTATCTTATACTATAGATAAAAGAAACAAGTTCGATAAGCAGAATGCAATCTAATCATCTACTGAAAACACAAAAAAGTTTTTCAGACATATATTCTATATATTATGTGAGAATGCTTCGTTTCTCGCAAACCTATGTTATTGCGGAAGAGGATGCAGAAAACATAGTGCAAGATACCTTCCTTTACCTATGGGAACATCTGGAGTTATTGGAAGATATAGACCATCTGGATGCCTTTCTTTTTACTCTTATCAAAAACAGATGTCTGAACTTTCTGAAACATCAGTCGTATATCCAGGCCAAAACCTGTTCGCTCAAAGCAGACGAAGAACTGGAGTCTCAATTGAACCTATATGCTTTGGAACAATTTGACGAAGCTGTTTCCTCTATTTCGGAAGTAGAAAACCTGTTGAGCCGAACGATGCAAAAGCTGCCCGAACGTTGCAGAGAAATCTTTTTGCTCAGTCGCATAGAAGGATTAAAATATAAAGAAATAGCCGAACGCCTGGATATATCCGTAAACACCGTTGAAAATCAGATATCTATCGCACTTCGCAAACTCAGATCAGAACTCAAAGAATATCTTCCTTTACTGGTTTTTATCATTTAATACTTTTTTTTGTATTTCCTTTGGTGGTAAATGCATTCTCGATTGTCTTTACTATAAAACCACTCAAGGAACCATGAATGATGAATTAGAAAAATATTTCGCAGGCACCCTGTCTGCCACCGAAAAAACAGAATTTCTGAATAAACTCCGAGATAATCCGGAAGCTAAAAAAGAATTCGCACGCATGAAGGCAGTATGGGCTGTCTCCGGACTGATGGCACAGGAAGGAGACCCTCAAAAGACTGTAAGGGGTATAGCAGAGTTCGATAAACGTCTGAAACGCCGTTCTGTACATCGATTCCGTATAGGGTTCTTTAAATATGCGGCTATGATTGTTTTGCTTATTTCCACTACTTGGTTTATCGCTAACTGGTATACACAAAAAGAGCAAAAAAAACAATATACGGAGATCAATGTTCCCAAAGGGCAACGAGTGAACATGACCCTTCCGGATGGTACTTCCGTATGGTTAAGCCCACAGAGCAAAATCAAAATCCCCAATGAATTCAACCGGAAAAACCGTATGGTGGAATTGAACGGTGAAGGATATTTCGAAGTTACCAAGAATGCCAAGAAACCTTTTATCGTGAAGACACAGTTGTTCAATATACAGGTATTAGGTACCCGGTTCAACGTATTCGCCTATGCAGGAAAAGAGAGTAAGTTTGAAACCTGCCTCGTAGAAGGGCGTGTATTGGTTTATAACAAAAATAATAAAAACGAGAAAGTCTATCTGAACCCACACGAAAAAGTATCGTTAGTAAACAACCGCATGGTAGTGTCTACTTCCAACTTCGACAATGAAGAATACCTGAAGAGTGGTATTTTCAGCTTTCGCTCAAAGCCTTTCGGAGAAATCCTGAGCTATCTGACCCTATGGTACAATGTGCAATTCAATTTTACCGGAGACGTGAAACTGGACGAACGAATCTCAGGCAAAATCCGACAAAGCGAAGATGTGGATAATATCCTGATAGCCTTGCAGGGAGTATATCCTTTTAAATTCAAAAAAACAGATGATGAACATTATGAGATTTACTAAATACCCATGTCTAACCTTTTAAAACAGATCAGCGCTATGACTTAAAATATCCCCCATCCAAACAAAATAGATAGTGCGACAAAAAAGGGTGAGCGCTACCAACACTCACCCCCAAAAGAGTCAATACTATCTTTATCCATCTCGAAACAGACCTATAGTATTAATCTTTAAACGTACGACAAAGTTATGAAAAAAAACTTGTTGCAGAAATGGTATGTCCATCAACAACTTGAATTAACACATATTATACGAATTATGAAACTGTCCGTGTTCTTTATATTCGTTTTTCTCTTTCAGCTTCAGGCTGGTAACGTAAAATCGCAAGAGGTCCGTGTGACTCTTTCTAAGAGTAGCCTGACTTTCGGCGAATTGATGCGCGAAATCGAAAAACAGACTAATTATCTGTTCATGTATCGTGATGCAGAAATTGACCTTTCTCAGAAAATAGAGGTAAAAAACACCAGTGCTACGGTAAAGGAAATCCTGACAACGGCGCTCAGAAACAAAAAGTTGACGTATAAATTCTCTAATAACTACATTTCTCTTTACGTAGACAAAGAGAAAGCTCCTGAGACCATGGTCACCCAGCAGGAACGAAAAATTAAAATTAAGGGTGTAGTAATCGATCAGGTCGGTGAGCCGATTATCGGAGCCAATATCTCACTAAAGGGGCAGCCGGGAACAGGAGATATCACGGACATAGAAGGAAACTTCACATTGGAAGTGCCGGAAAAGGCTGTATTAGTAATTTCGTATATCGGATATCTGACTCAGGAAATACCTGTGAATGGAAAAGCATCTTTCAACATTCAGATGAAAGAAGATACTAAAACCCTAGATGAAGTGGTAGTTGTAGGCTACGGTTCTCAGAAAAAGCAAACTGTAACCGCTTCGGCTTCTACACTAAAAGTATCTTCACTTAAAAATGTGCCAACCGCCAACCTGGCTTCTTCACTCGGCGGACGCGTCAGCGGCGTATTGATTCAGCAGACCGGTGGCGAGGCCGGATATGACGATCCGACCATCATCATCCGTGGATCCAGTTCGCCTACTTCCTCTTCTCCCCTGATCGTAGTGGACGGCATCATCGGACGTAGCATGTCGCAACTCGACCCCAGCGAAATAGAAAGTATGACTGTACTGAAGGACGCTTCTGCAGTAGCTCCTTATGGTGCACGAGGAGCCAATGGCGTAATCCTGATCACCACTAAACGTGGTAAAAGCGGTAAAGCACAGGTAGACTATAACTTCAAAATAGGATTTGGTACCCCTACCCGTATGCCCGAAATAGCCAGTTCTTATGACCATGCCCGCTTTATGAACGATGCATGGCGCAACAAAGAAATGGACTTGGGCGAAGATCCGGGTATGTATGGCATTTATACTGAAGAAGAGTTGCAGAAGTTCAGAGACGGTTCCGACCCTTACGGTTATCCCAATACGGACTGGAACAAAGAAGTATTGCTTCCGCGTGCCTGGCAGCAAATGCACAGTCTGACAGCAAGCGGCGGTTCGGATAAGGTGAAATATTTTGCAGGATTCGGCTACGTGAAGCAGGATGCTCTCTATGGCGACACACGCACCAATAAATCAACATCCGGCTTCAACCGATACAATGCACGTGTTAATATAGACGCCAACATTGTAGACAAATATCTGAATTTATCGGCAGACATGGCTTATCGTCAGGAAGACCGGAACAGTATTGCAGGCAGTACTTCGGATGTATTCAACAATATGCACCGTAACCCGCAGACCGACCCGGGACGCTTTCCTGACGGCAACCTGGGTAAAGTGTCACTGGGTGTGAATCCTATCGGACTGGCTACCGAAGGTGGTTGGGTGAAAGACCGTAAAAGTGTATTGAACACACGCTTCATGCTGGACTTCAATGTTCCGGGACTCGAGGGCTTGAACCTGAAAGGTATTTTCTCCTACGATAAAATATTCAATAGCATCAAAAGATGGACTACTCCGGTAGACTTCTATGTATGGAACAAAATTACAGGAGAATATGACGGACATTCACCTAACCGTGAAGGTGCCGAACTAAAACAGACATACTCAACCAGTCAAGCCATGACATTCGAGTTCCAGGCAGCTTACAACAAGACCATTGCACAAGATCACCAATTGGGAGCATTATTCGTGTTCTCACGTTCGGAAGGGGCAGACGAGAATTTCTGGGCTTCACGCACAAAATATCGTATCTATTCTATCCAGCAATTGTTTGCCGGACCGGACAAAGACAAAGACAACAGCGGCAGTGCCTCCGAAACCGGTAAAGTAGGTTCGGTCTTCCGTCTGACTTACAACTACAAAGAGAAATATATGCTGGAGGCTAACGGTCGTCTCGATGGTTCGGAAAAATTCCCGAAAAGCAAGCGCTATGGTTTCTTCCCATCTGTATCGGCAGCTTGGCGCATATCGGCAGAACCTTTCATGGAACCTTTCTCCGGAGTACTCAGCAACCTGAAGTTAAGAACTTCATGGGGACGCGCCGGAACAGACAACATCGGTCAATTCCAGTATATGTCCGCTTATGGTACCGGCGGTGATGCCGTATTTGGTGGTCAGAATCCGGAAATAGCCCCGGGATATACTGAAACCCGTTTCCCGAACCCCAATATCACTTGGGAAACTTCTGAAATGTTCAATATCGGTATAGATGCTTCGTTCTTTAACGGAAAACTTAATCTGGAAGCAGACTGGTTCTATAAAAAGACAAACGACATCCTGCGCGAACGTACGGATATGCCGGCCATCCTGGGATATAAATTGCCGGCAGCCAATGTAGGTAAAGTAGACAACAGAGGTATCGACCTGAATATCACACATCGCAATCACCTGCGCGACTTCAACTATTCTATTGCAGGCAATCTGACTTGGGCTAGAAACAAAGTCATTGACCTGCTGGAGCCGGCCGGTGAGAAAAACAATCCGAGACAGCGCAGCACGGGACACTCTATGAGCCAATATTTCGGTTATGAAGCATTGGGATTATTCCAGTCGGACGAAGAAGCCAACAACTGGCCTCAACCGCAATTCGGCAAAGCAAAGGCGGGTGATATCAAATACAAAGACCAGAACGGCGACGGTATCATCGATGCGGAAGATGAAATAGCTATCGGACGCAGCAACTATCCGGAATTGGTATACGGACTCAATCTGAATGCCGAATGGAAAGGTTTTGACATAACCTTCTTCTTCCAGGGAGCAGCACTGGCAGACTTTTATTACAATGGTTACCTGGCCTTCCCATACATCGAAGGACGCGGAGGAGCCCTGCTCGAACATCACATCGGCAACACGTGGACACCCGAAAATCCGAAAGCTGAATTTCCACGCTTGTACTATGGAGGCAATGCCAATAACCAATTGTTCTCTTCTTTCTGGATGCGTAACGGTTCATACCTCCGTCTGAAAAATGTAGAAATAGGTTATGACTTCAAGAAGTTACTGTTATCCAAGGTATCGGAAATTCAGGGACTGCGCCTCTACTTCAGCGGCTCCAACCTGCTGACCTGGTCGCAGATCAAGTACTTCGACCCAGAATTGCGTTCCACCGACGGAAGCGCTTATCCTCAAATGAAAACCTTTGTGTTTGGTGCTAACATTACATTCTAAACTTAAAAATTGAAACGTGATTATGAAAAAGATAAATACAGCCCTGTTTTGCTTATTTGTATTGCTCTTCTGTTCGTGCGATGTACTGAACAAAGCTCCACTGGACGAAATAGCGGACGACTCCTTCTGGTCGGACGAAACACTGGTGAAATATTACGTAAACGATCTATATAGCGAAATCTCCGTAGACGGACTGCAACTACAAGAAAACCGCAGCGACAATTCCGTCTCGGCACAGCGTGATAAATACCGTGCAAGCTGGTTTAAGTTCAACTATGACATGGTCAGTGCTTCCGATCCGCAAGATGACGACGTATGGGAAGATTATTACGTAAAAGTACGTAAATGCAACCGTTTCTTCGAACGAATCGGTACATCGACCATCGAAGAAAGTGAGAAGTCAAGGCTAACAGGAGAAGTTCATTTCTTGCGCGCCATGTTCTATTTCGAAATGGTAAAGCGCTATGGAGGAGTGATCTTGTTGGATAAAGTGCTCACCATGGAAGATAACTGGGAAATCCCCCGTTCATCTGAGAAAGAATGCTATGACTTCATTCTGGAAGACCTCAAAAAAGCAACAGAAATGTTGCCTGCCTCGTATGGTTCGAGAGAAAAAGGCCGGGCTACCAAAGGTGCCGCTTATGCACTGAAATCAAGAGTAGAGTTGTATGACAAACGATATGAAGACGTTATCAAAAGTTGTGCCGAAGTATATAAATTGGGATATGAACTGGTAGATGGAACCACCCCGGAGAAATATCGCTCTATCTGGTGGACTACCAATAAAGATAACAAGGAAATTATTTTCGATGTACAATACAAAAGCCCGGACGTATACAACAACATGATGGTGTGTAACATGGTGACGTATATCAACGATAAATACGGTGATCGCGGATGGGGTGGACTCGGTCCTACTCAGGAACTGATTGACGCATTTGAAATGGCAGACGGTACTCCCGCTACACAATACTCTCAAGCTCCTGCCGATCAGGTATTCGATATAAACACTTGCGGTATTTACGAGGGACGGGAACCACGATTCTATGCAAACATCGTGTTCCACGGTTCGCAAATTTTCTTTAATGCAGATAAAGGTGCCGTGACAGTAGACCGCTATCTGATGGATACTCCTGACAAGGGAGACGGTTCCCTTACCGGATATAATGTCTGGAAATGGATTGATTATGACAACTATAACTATCCGTACGCAGGTGCCGGCAGCCCGGACTTCAGTACTAACTGGATCATACTCCGTTATGCAGAGATTTATCTGAATGATGCAGAAGCGCGCCTTGAAACAGGCGATGTGGAAGGCGCACGGAAAGCAGTCAATATGATTCGTCAACGAGTGGGATTACCGGACCTCACCGAATCGGATCCGGAAAAATTACGTGAATTGATCCGAAAAGAACGCCGTATCGAATTTGCCTTCGAAGAACAACGCTTCTACGACGTCCGTCGCTGGAAGATCGGCCCCGAGACACAGATCACCCTGCACGGAGTACGTTTTGTTTCTCCTACAGAATTTAAAGTTACCAAGACGGACATTCGTACCTGGAATGACCGGTTATACCTGACACCGGTACCTCATGACGAGATTGTCCGCTCCAGCGTTCTAAAACAAAATCCGGGATATTAACGATTGATTTCATCACACTTTTAAATATAGCATAATTATGAATAAGATAATTTCTATACTGATTTGCTGCTTCATTGCCGGCTGCCTCTTTGTTTCATGTGAACAACCCGACATACCGGACGTACCGAATTATGATAAAACGGAGATATTGACATTTAAAGTTTATAATCAGGATAAAGAAGAAGTCGGTACTCCTGTTATTCTTTCGGATGAAGGAGTCGTTACCATTACGGTAGATGAAGGTACCGATCTGTCTAATGTCTTTGCCACCTGCACCCTCTCTTCCGGAGCTACCTTGTCTCCCGCACTCGGAGGTTATCAGGACTGGAGCGGGCTGAACAAAGAATTTACTGTAACCTCGGCCAGTGGCAAACGTTCGAAACCATGGACCGTAATTTTCAAAACCAAGTAACCGCATAATGAAATATGTAATAATACTTATCCTCTGCATCTGCTCCTCTCTGCAGATGCAGGGTGCACTTTCCGCCTTAAAAGGCGGAAAGTCTAACCTCGCCCTCCACCTCGACGGGAAAGATAATAATGTACGGACAGGTATGGGAATATTGGAACCTTCGTGGACACTGGAATCCTGGATTAAAGGGGATGATTGCCAATGGGATAGTCTCGAAGTAATCATCGGAGGAGGAGAATATAGTGAACTGAACTGGGTGGATTATCTGCCTTTGGTTGTGAAAGAAGGCAAGATTCACTCTAGCCGTGCCAATCTCTCATCACCCCAAACACTGGATGACCAATGGCACCACGTGGCACTGACCTGTGACGGAAAGCAAACCATCCTCTATCTTGACGGTAAACAAGTAGACAAAGCTGACACGGCGACAGCTATTCTTCCCGGAGCCATCGGAGTGCATGACGTATATTATACTTTCGGGGGATTAATCGACGAAGTACGTGTCTGGCGCAGCGCACTTCCGGAGCAAACCATCCGTCGTTGGATGAACCGTCCGGTAGAAGCCACTCACCCGGCATTTAAATCTTTGTGGGGATATTATAACTTCGATGACCTGAAAGATGAAACATCTGTCAATTGGGTAGGTAAAGGACATCAGGCTTATCACATCCGTAACGGACGTAACAAATACAACGAAAAAGCTCCACTGGCACATGCAGTCCCCAACGACAACCCTGCTTTTAAAGAGTTTGACGGAAACCAACAGTTGTTCAATGCCGTGATTATCCAAAGTGAATGGGATGCTGATCAGGGAAGTAAAAACGACCAGGCGCTAAAACTGAGGATTGCCGTACAAGGTTCCAAAAACCCACTGAAACTAACGGAACTGAAACTTGACTTCACCGGAACTACCGACCTTGCAGACATTGAGCAAATCCATATCTATTCTACCGGTAGTGAAGCACGTTCCACACAGCGCAAAGAGCTGTTCGGCAACGGACATACTCCCGAACAGTCATTGACACTCCGTCCCACTCACGGAGAAGAGATTCTGCTGCAACCGGGCATCAACTATTTTCTTCTCACATTCGATGTCCGCTCCAAAGCAACTCCCGGACATACCTTATATGCCTCAGTACCTTTCTTCAAGTTGAACGGGAAAAAAATTATTCCCGAAACATCTGCCGAAGAAGTACGTAAACAAGTGACTTGCAACAACCAAACACAATCCAATATAGTAAAAGTACTCCAATGGAACATCTGGCACGGAGGTATCCATCTGGGTAACGAAGGCCAACAACGAGTACTCGATCTGATTCGAAGCAGTCGTGCAGACGTTATCATGATGCAAGAAGCTTATGGCATCCAACAAATGCTGGCAGATTCGCTAGGATACCACCTCAAGACACATTCTCTCAAAGATAACCTGGCCATGTATAGCCGTTTCCCATTGGAAGCAATCGCCTGGAGAGAACCTTTCAAATCGAATCCTGCCAAAATCACCTTACCGAATGGTAAGCGGATAATGTTTGTTGACTGCTGGTTGCGCTATGCTTACCGCCCGGAATATACTAGCGGCTATGCTGAAAAAGGTCTCGACCCCTCTGTATGGGTTGCAGAAGATTCCATATTGGCATTACCCGATATCCGAAACATCTATACCAAGGATATAGCCCCGAACCTTGAAACGGACATGCCAGTCATTGTCACCGGAGATTTTAACTCGTGCAGCCATCTTGACTGGACCGAACGGGCTAAACCATTACACCACGGATATGGTCCGGTAGCTTTCCCGGCCTCTCGTTATATGCTGGAGAATGGCTTCAAGGACAGCTTCCGCGAGAAGAATCCCGACGAAGTTGTTTATCAGGGAGGTACAGTTGCAGCCATTTACGGGCAAATGCAAATGTCCCGCATTGACTTCATTTATTATAAAGGAGGACTCAAAGTATTATCTTCCAAGATCGTACGTACTGCTCCTGAAATAGACTATGTATGGGCATCAGACCATGCAGCAGTACTGACCGTATTCGAAGTGGAATAAAAATAACAGGCACGGATGTAGCCGAAAAACAGATATTTATAATCTTGTGAAATCCGCATCATCCGTGCCTAATCTATCAGCATAAGAACACCATGCTACAAAATCACGCGTTTATAGGGTTCTTTCTGATAATCTTTTATCTTGATTTTCCACCAGTTCCAACTGCTTCCGTTAGTCGGCGAAATAATTCCCGCATCCGGATACTTGTTATAGAAATCAATCGTTTTTACCCTCTTGGGAAGTTTTGGAAACACAAGTGTCAGTAAAACAGAGCGCCCCTGACAACCTTCCACCCACAGCAATTTATTCATTTCAATGCCATGTGCTTCTTCCTGAACCGGATATTCATCACCAGTCTTGCAATCTACTATACACAATCCTTTATTGATGACTAACCAATTACGATCATAATGAATAGGTACACTCAAAACAACCAACGTCTTATCAGGCAAAGTTTCAATCTTCTGAATCTGCGTTCTTCCACCATTGTGACGAGAAGAAACAGACAGCTGATTCGCATTAAGAGTCACTTCTTCCAATTTATCAGAACGTAGAGGTCGTCCCTCTCTGTCATATTCGGCTTGACGGACAGCTGTCGGCTGAAAATTATCAACTTTCAGATTATCCAACGTCCATGCGCCTCCATTGGGCGGCGTCAATCCTTTCTCTTCCGGAAAACAATCCCGGATACTTACTGTCTTTACTTTCCGGTCAAGGGGAGGAAATACAAGAGTAAATTCCAACATTTGCCCTTCTTGCCCCACAACCCAATAAACCCGGTTTAACTCAATCCCACGGGTAACCGAACGAATACGGTAAACATCCTTCGAATCTTCGTCAACGATGGACAACCCCTTTTCAAATTGCAACCAATGCCTGTCAAAATGTATTGGAATAGCCAAAGTAACACGAGTATCTTCTTTAGACCGTTCAATGAACCGCACATATGCATTATTTTTACGTGGAGCACGAGACAATACAACCTGATCAGCCCGTAAATCGATATCCACAGTATGATTTATGTTTTGCTCCTGTGAAAAAGTTCCATCCGAGCTCTCTGCCGAAAGTGTATCCAGAGCCTTCGGTACAAAAATTGAGACTTGCGCAAGCGGCTGTCCGGCCCCGGATTGAACGATGTGAGCATCCCTTGATTGTACATAGTGAACTATCTTTGGAGTATCCAGCAATAAAAAGTCTTTCTCATTACCGGAACTGTCTACTGTTACTTCGGGTAATACGACTTTCGGAGTTTCTGCCTTTATCGTCACAGATACCATTGGCAATACGGGTTCGACCAGCACCGGACTTTCCGTAAAAGAGAATAAAGCCAATACACCTATACATAAAGGAAGCAACGCTATCTTGCGTACCCCTGCCAAACGTTCTTTATATTGATGTTTCATCATGATAAATCGTTTTTTAATTAATGAATTATGAAAACCATTTGCAACCTTCGGGCTGTATCCCATCAACTCTTCGAATAAGATGCTTTGATATTCAAATAATTCAATCTCGCCGGAAAGCAAACAACGATCCACCTGAAATTCATGGAGGGCTCGCAGTTCACGTTTTACCAGCCAGACAAACGGATTAAACCAACATAAAATAGACAAACCTTCAATAAATAAAGTGTCCCGATAGTGATGATTACGAATATGCGCCTTTTCATGAAGCAGAACTACACGCAACACTTCGCCTTCTAATTTCCGGTTGATAAAAATCATCCGGTAGAACGAGAACGGCGAAACGACCTCATTGTTACGTACGATGCAAATCCCATCGGCATCCGTAGTACAAGTTCCCCAACGCTTTAAACGCCAGATCCGCACCATTTCGACCAATAAATGCACCAAAAGGATAAATACTCCCGAACCGTATACGATCCAGGCTATTTGCCAATAATTCCACGAAACATAAAAAGGTTCTTCGACTATTTCTTCTTCCGTCTGATGCGTGACAGCTTCATTCACATCCGTCAGCATTGCTGTTGCAAGCGTATCCGGTTGTATCCCATTATTATCTATTTGCATCAAAGAAACTTTATCCGTTTGCGCTTCCTGCGCCACCACTATTTGTTCCATTTTTACCGGTTTCACCACCTCTACCGGGTAAACCGGAATACGTAACACCGATACTGCCCCGGCCAACAACACCGAAAACAGCAAATAATTCCGGCATTGGTTGAAGGGTGCTTTACGATCGAACAACAAGTAATAACACAGCCATAACACAAATGAAGCTCCTATGAAACGAAGAATAGCCCATTCGCTATAATCAAAATCGATCATACCTTATTCTTTTTTGTTTTCCTTCAGCATTTCAATCAGTTCGTCGATTTCCTGCACCGACATTTTCTCTTTTTTGGTAAAGAACGAAACCATTGCTTTCACCGAACCGCTAAAAAAGTTATCCACAACCCGATTCATAAAACGATTAGTATAACTCTCTTTTGAAACCAACGGATAATATTGATAATTCTTTCCGAAACTACGATAAGCTACAAAACCTTTGTTTTGCAACACACGCAACACGGTAGAAACTGTATTATACGCCGGACGTGGTTCTTCCAGCTCCTGCAAGATTTCATTCACAAAAGCATTTTCTTTCTGCCAAAGCACCTGCATGATCTGGAGTTCTGCTTTTGTCAATTCTTTCTGTTCATTCATACCAAGTAATTTTAGATTATACTTCTATTCATCAAGTATTTGGGATACAACCTGAATGGAATGACACAAATATATAACTATAAATATAGATATAGAACTATATTTATAGTATTTCACATATAAAAGTCATATTTAATAAAACATTCACATATAAGAAGAGGCCGCCTTTAAATAAGACGACCTCTCAGTTCAAATATACAATATAGTTAAATCATTATTTCTTTGGCAGTTCTTTCAATAAACAATCTACTGCAGCTTTCAATTGTGCATCTTCACCCTTCAACGAAGCGGCAGGCTCGTTATAGATCAACACATCCGGTTCAAGTGTATGGTTTTCCAGATAATTACCCTGCATATCCATACAACCTACCTGCGGAATGCCAAATACAAGACTCGGATCGATCTGACGTTCCCACCACACAGCTGTCATAGTTCCGGCCACCGGAGTACCTACAAGTTTGCCGATACCTAATGTTTTGTAAACATATGGAGTACCATGTGCATTACTATAGTTATCTTCACAAACCAGCATACACGAGGGCTTCAGCCATTTATTGAACGGATCGCTACCAATATACTGTCCGCGGGGAACAAAACGCTGATATTCTTTTCCACTCAGAAGCGTCACCACATCATCGTGCAACCAACCACCTCCATTATGACGGACATCTACGACTACAGCTTCTTTATTACGGTAGCGTCCCAATAATTCAGAATACATCTTACGGAAACTTTGGCTGTCCATACCTTTAATATGCACATATCCCAAACGGCCACCCGACAATTCTTCTACTTTCTTGCGATTACGTTCTACCCAACGTTTATACAATAATTCACGCTGCGCGCCATAACTGATTGCTTTCACAGTCTCTTCAAAACGCTTTTTTGTAGCAGGATCATAGACAGAGAGCAGCACCTTGCGTCCCACTTTCCCCTCAAATAACGGGAAATAGTCTTCACCTTTCTTAATAAGAGTACCGTCCACTTTCTCGATAATGCAACCCGGCTTCACATCCGTCTTTTTCAATGTAAAGGGACCTTGCTCGATAATTTCTTTTATTTTTAACCCATCACCGTTATATGTATCGTCATAGAATACACCCAGTGCTGCTGTTGCTAATGCACCTCCTGCACCGGAATAACGGGCTCCGGTATGTGAAGCGTTCAACTCACCAAGCATCTCACTCAGCAGTTCGGCAAAATCGTAGTTATTATTGATATATGGCAAGAACTTTTCATAGCTCTTCTTATACAAAGGCCAATCTACCCCTTGCAGATCTTTCACATAAAACTTATCATCGACCTGCTGCCACACATGATCGAAAATATAAGCACGTTCGCCACCCGGCTGATAATCAAAGAAAGATTCAAATGCAATCGGTGTTGTTTTACTACCGGCTATCTCAATTTTCTTCATACCCCCACCGGTACACATAAAGATGTTCTCACCTTTTTTATCGGGCAATAACGAACCGCCTCCAACACCTTTCAACAGAATCTTGGTAGAATTCTCTTTCAGATCATGTTCCCACAAATCATAACCGCTTTCAAAAGCTGCCAGATAATAGAGTTTATCACCTTTCGGTGTCAATACAGCATCACCCATGAAAGAAGAATTGACGGTCAGGCGTACAATACGGTCAAACCGATTGTCGAGATCGAACTTCAAAGGTTTCACCTCTTCTTTCTTTTCTTCATCCCCATCTTTCTTGTTTTTCTCTTTGCCGTCTTTTTTCTTATCGTCTTTTTTATTCTCTTTCTTTTTCTTTTCTGCTTTTTCTTTCTCGGCCTTTTCAGCTTTCTCTGCCTCTTCAAGCAAAGCAAGATCTTCCTTATTCATGCGGAAACGGTCGTAAGCATCTACATCGAAGAACATAATGTAAGCATCGTACTGAGCGCCCCAACTACCATGACTGCGATAGCCTGCACGGTCACTGAACCACACCATTGCTTTACCACCCAACACCCATTTTGCATTTCCATCCGAATATCCACTCTCGGTCAGATTGTGCATTTCTCCTTTACCATCGGCATTCAGAAGCACAATGTCTTTATTATTCCAACCACCGATACCTATAAATTCAGAAAGAATCCATTTACTATCGGGACTCCACTCAAACCACTGATCACCATCACTATAAGAATACTGATATTGTGCATCCATCACAGTACGTACCTTCTTAGTCTTAAGATTGATGACGCGGATTGCCGTACGATTTTCAAGAAATGCGATTTCTTTTCCGTCCGGACTATACTTCGGATTGAATGAAGCGACATCCGAATTAGTCAGACGTTCTTCTTTCAATTCCGTAGCATAAGTGAACTGTTTTTCGTCTTTCCGTACGATAGTCGAAGTATAGAGTTGCCAGAGTCCGCCACGTTCCGAAGCATACACCAGAGTGCGCCCATCGGGTGCAAAATCAATACCCCGTTCCTGGCAAGGTGTGTTCGTAACCTGTTTAGTAGTCTTATATTCCACCGAAGTGACATACACATCTCCTCTCAGAATAAAAGCAACTTCCTTACCATCCGGAGAAACAGCCATCTCAGTAGCCCCACTGGTCTTAATCTGGCGAATCAGCTCTTTATCATTTCTATCGGACAGAATCTTTACAGAAACTTTCTGCGGTTTACCGCCGGGAGCCAACGTATAGATCTCACCATCGAAACCATAACAAAGGTTACCGTTGGAAGCCATACTGAGAAAGCGCACCGGATGTTGCTTGTGGTGAGTCACTTGCTTGGATGTATCCGAACCGGGAGTACGCTGGTAAACATTAAACGTTCCATTCTCTTCACTCAGATAGTAAAATGATTTTCCGTCCGGTGCCCACACCGGTTCACGGTCTTCACCAATGAAAGTAGTCTGTTTTTCGTAGCGCGGAGTCTGTCCCGGCCGGAGCATCCAGATATCACGGGCAATCGGTGACTTCTGATGCTTGCGCCAGTAATCTTCGTATCCTTTCTTGTCCTGATAAAGAATTGTTCCTTCTTTATTTATAGAAATACATTCCATCGGCATGGACGAGAACATTACAGGACGTCCGCCCGAAACCGGAATCTGATATATCTGCTGAAATTGTCCGTTTGAAGGGAATCCGGCATCTTCGGTAGAAGGCATGATATCGGCAGTAAATAAAATATGTCCGGCATCAGTAAAAGCAACCGGAGTTTCGCCCCCCGAAAAAGTTGTCAAACGGCGAGGCTCTCCACCGTCTTTCGACACAATAAATACGTCCATACTTCCCATGCGGTCGGAAGCAAAAGCAATCTGCTTACTATCAGGACTCCAAATCGGTGTCGTATCAAAAGCTGGATTGGTAGTGATTTGCGTAGCCTTGCCACCGGATACGGGGACTGTAAAAATGTCACCTTTGTAGGTGAATGCAATGGTAGTTCCATCGGGAGAGATAGCACAATGACGCATCCACAACGGATTCTCTTGTGCCCAAAGTGCTCCGGCAAACAGAAGGGCCACAGCACTCATGAAGAGTTTTTTCATTTTGTATTATTTAAGCATATTAAAAAAAGCAAGACCCCACAGCCCTTGTAAAAAGAGTTGTGAGGCCTGCATATTCTATTTTCAGATTAAAAATCCGGCATTCAGATTAGAGAGCGCCAACTTCTTTCAAAGCAGCATTTGTTTTGTGAACAGCAGCGGCACTGGCAGCAAATTTAGCTTTTTCATCAGCATTCAGTTCCAGTTCAACGATTTTTTCGATACCGTTTTTACCCAGAATTACAGGAACACCGATGCAAAGATCAGATTCGCCATATTCGCCTTCAAGCATTACTGAGCAAGGAACCATCTTTTTCTGGTTGTGGATGATAGATTCTACTACATAAGCTCCTGCTGCACCCGGTGCATACCATGCAGAAGTACCCAGCAACTTAGTCAGAGTAGCACCACCTACCATAGTAGAAGCAACTACTTCGTTCAGTTTTTCTTCGCTCAGCAATGTGCTAACCGGCTGTCCTTTGTAAGTAGCCAGACGAGCCAACGGAATCATAGTAGTATCACCGTGACCACCGATCACCATACCTTCTACTTCGTTTGCGTTGCAACCTAAAGCCTGAGACAAGAAATATTTGAAACGTGAGCTATCCAAAGCACCGCCCATACCGATTACACGGTTTTTCGGCAATCCGAGTGATTTCAATGCCAAGTAAGTCATTGTATCCATCGGGTTAGAGATAACTACGATGATTGCGTTCGGAGAGTATTTCAAAAGATTTTCTGCTACTGATTTTACGATACCAGCATTTACACCGATCAGTTCTTCACGAGTCATGCCCGGTTTACGAGGAATACCAGAAGTGATCACAACCACGTCAGAGTTAGCAGTTTGAGCATAATCATTTGTGCAACCAACGATTGTTGTGTCGAAACCCAACAACTGAGCAGTCTGCATCATATCCATTGCTTTACCTTCTGAAACGCCTTCTTTTACGTCCAGCATTACTACTTCGTCTGCCACTTCATTGAAGGCCAGTACATTTGCACATGTAGCACCTACGTTACCTGCGCCTACTACGGTTACTTTTGACATAATACTTATATTTTAATAAAGTTGATAATTAGTTCGTATCGTTTTCGTGACGACAAAAGTACAACGATAATCGAAATTAAAGAAATTTTTCCATAATAATTTTAGTTAAAGAAAAGTGAATAGACTGTGTTACTCTGTATTGAAATGATTACTTTTGCAGCGTTTTATCATTCAACCTTATAGAATATGAATAAAAAGAATCTGCTGATCATTGCCGTATCTGTTCTGGTGCTTGCACTCATCGGTCTTACCTATCTGTTATTCTCTGAAAAACAGACTAACCGTGAACTGGTTCAGGAATTCCAACTGGATAAAGAAGACCTTGAAAATGAATACACTCGCTTCGCACAGCAATATGACGAATTAAAACTGACCGTATCGAACGACTCTCTGGCAGACTTGCTGGCCCAGGAACAGGTCAAAACGCAACGCCTTCTTGAAGAGCTCCGTACGGTAAAGAGCAGCAATGCCACAGAGATAAGACGCCTGAAAAAAGAATTGGCAACACTAAGAAAAGTAATGATCGGTTACATCAATCAGATTGACTCACTAAACAAACTGACTGCCCAGCAAAAGCAAGTAATAGCCGAAGTAACGCAAAAATACAATGCCGCTTCACGACAGATCAACAATTTGTCTGAAGAAAAGAAAAACCTCAATCAAAAAGTTACGTTAGCCGCCCAACTGGACGCAACTAATATCTGGATTGAACCTCGTAACAAACGTGGCAAAAAGGCTAAAAAAGTAAAGGATATCGTGAAACTGGCCATCGGCTTCACCATCGTAAAGAATATCACAGCCGAAACCGGAGAGCGTACACTTTATATCCGAATCACCAAGCCTGATAATGATGCGCTTACCAAGAGCCCGTCAAACACATTCCCTTACGAAAACCGTACGCTGACCTACTCCATCAAAAAATATATCGAATACAACGGAGAAGAACAGACCATCAACGTATTCTGGGATGTAGAAGAGTTCTTGTATGCCGGTGCCTACCGGGTAGATATTTTTGCTGACGGAACGATGATTGGGTCGCAGAAATTCACATTGGACTAAAATTTTAAAAACATATACTTTAAAGAGGATGTGCCAGAAGCCGGTCACTTAATAACCGGTTTCTGGCACATCCTCTTTATTACTTTAATTCTATCTCATTGAATGCTTTCCATTTCAACAACTCAGGATAGTGGTGATACGACTATTTTATCCCCTTCCACTATGAATCTCGCAATTTGCAAATCATTCAAAACATTTAATATTTCCCCGACAGGAAGGTGACGACTGGCAGAAAAATAAATCCGTTCCTCCAGCAAAGAATGGGAACGGAAAACAATATTTGTGTTATACCAAGCCCCGATTTCCTGCATAACATATCTCAGAGTGACATTATCAAAGATAAACAGACCTTCTGTCCAACTCTTTTGCATACAGATATCAGCCTGAGAAATACAGATATCACCTACTCTATCCAGATAAACCTGTTCACCCGGCTTTATCTTACAGGCTTTCGTATTGGCTTTATCACTGACTTGCACCGAACCTTCATACAGCACAACTTTAGAAGTCGTACCACATCCATAGGAATCAACATCAAATACCGTGCCCAATACACGCGTTTGTAAACTCCCGGTTTCTACAATAAAGGGATGTAAAGTATCTCTTTGAACATTAAATCTCGCAGCACCTTCCAACATTACCCGCCGAAGATCACCGGTAAACGCTTTCGGGTATTCCAAGCGGCTATTGGCGTTCAACAGCACTTCAGTACTGTCAGGCAAATGAATAGTAATAGTGGTAGCGGGTGGCGTTCTGACTGCAATGATCCCTTTATCCTCTGTCATCACCAATTTATCAGGCGAATTTACAGAAGCAAACACTTCGACTTCTTGGGATAGAAAGTTTTCCTGAGAAAAGCCCCAAAACAAAAGTAATGCCACGGAAGCAACTGCTGCAAAGCCGAATACCAAAGTTCGGACTCTTTCCTGCCGTCGGCGAGAGGCAAACGCCTGCCAAGCGGTTTCCGTCTCTTCAACAGAAGACAGGTCACCAAGAGCCTCTCCGAAAAGATTTTTGAGCCTACGGGAGGCTATATCGTTTTTATTATCCTCTCTCTGTTCCATTTGTTTCCTCCTTTCCGTTCATTTCATTACGTAAAATCCGTAAAGCTTTCGAAATATGTTTCTTCACCGTATCCGGACTTATTTCCAACCGTTCTGCAACTTGCCGATAGGTCAGTTTCTCCCAATAACAAAGTCTCAAAATGGTACGCGTCGGTTCCGACAGACTGCAAGCAATCGTTTCCGCTTGCTGCAACTGTGCCTCATGCTGCCGATATCCGGTATTCACATCCATCCGGGTCACCTCACGTAAAGTATCCAAATGCTGCTGTTCCACACGCAGGTGCTTTAACCGATTCAGGCACGTATTACGTGTAGCTGTATAGAAATAAGCGTTCTGCGTTTCCGCCTCCAGTCTATCAAAACATTTCCAAGCCTCTTCCATCACTTCGCCAACAATATCCTTCGCTTCTTCCCGATCGCTCATTAGCTGAATGGCATAACGCAACAGGCGGGGATATATCTCCACAAACAATTGCCTGAAGCGTTCTTCCCGTGAAATATGTCCACGAAACCGGAATATCGTTAATTTTGCCATAAGCCGACAAAATTAGCGATAATTCTTTTATCAGGCAGACTAAAGGCGCTGCTTTTCACTCTGCCCCGCACCGGTACCTTTATACTTACTCTTAGTTGCATTAAATTTATAAGATATCTGAATACCAAAACGTTGATTATCATTATATGAACGGGTCAGTATATGACTTCTGACTCCATATCCATCCATATAATGATAACGGGTATGAAAAATATCATCGGCTGTAAGTGTTATCATCAGAGCATCTTCCAGAAATGATTTCGACAGGCGGGCATTTACCGTACCCTCCCTGTGTATCAAAGAATAACTTTGTTTGGCGGCTGTCGAGATATTCCCGTTCACATTCAAAAACCAACCATCAGGAAAAGTAAAACTATTATCAAGTTCAAAATAAAACTGAGGTTCATTCCAATGCCGGGTTATCCCTAAAGAACGAACATCGGCATCATAAAAATACATGCCTCCATTCAATTGCGGTTGCCAACACCCGATTTTAGGAGAAACATTAAGATTCATCCCATAAGTATCTGTAGTAGGTATGGAAGCCATGGTAAACAACAACACTCCCGGATGGGTTTCATCATTATAAGGTTTGAGGAACCTCGTATATAAATCCAATGTTCTATCAAAAAAGAGATTTACAAATGCCCATCTTGATCCGGCATCCAATATAAAGACATGGTGTTTTTGTGGAACCAGTAAGGGATCTCCGCTACGATACATATATTTACTTGAATATGTAATTGAGCTTGAAAGCATGTGATAGTCGGGATTATTCCTTATTAAGCGATAAGAAAGGGATGCATGCCAACCTTTATCTTCATATCCTACTAAAGCGACAGGAACTATATCATTATACACCGGACTTTGTTCATCTTGGTGAACCCCATATTCATAATAATCCGTTTTTTGATGTTCATAACGCAGCCCCACAGCAACATTGAATTTATCCAAATGCAGCGAATAATCGGCAAACACAGAATAAATAGACTGTTTGATATGATCATCGGCGTTGTCAGAAAAGCCACTTTGAACAAATACGTCGTGCCTGTTCGTAAACGTTTCCTCGGTACCAAACGACAATGTCCCTTTTCTGAAAGATCGTTTTACAACCATACGCATAGCATACAGATAGTTCCGGACTTCATTTTCAGATTGAGCGGCTTTATCATCATTGTTGAAAACTTCATTCGTGGAATTATTCTTTCCCAATAAATAATCAGCATTGAAATCCACATTCCATTGGCCGAACACCCCATTATAGTATCCATTCACCGAATGAGTCCAGGTAGGATAAGTATGTGCATGCTGCAAAGAAGATATTTCTTCTATCTTTTCACCATCCTTATACACAAAATTATTGCCAAGGTTAGTCCGATTCACAGAACCGACATTTGCACCCGGCATATATCGAGCACCCAAAGAATTCTTGTCATCCAACTCATAGTTGAAACCTACCTCACCGGAGAAATAAACAGCTTTATGAAAACTGGCAGCTCCTCCTTTGACCTCCCATCGGGAAGAAGCGTCAGTTTCCTGATTTAAGATTGATTCCTGATAATAATTTCCATGTTTCAAGTCACCTTTCACAAATAAATCCAATCCACCCGTACGGTAATTCAAGTATAGATTCTCACTGGCATTATAGTCATGTCCCTGAGAAAAAACACCTCGAAAACCACTGCTTATCCCTTGTCCTCGCCGACGGATCGTGCGGATACGAATGACTGAAGATACATCCGAACCATATTCCACTCCTGGTGTAGTAATCACTTCCGCCGATAAAATATCATCGGCACGCAAACGTTCCAATTCCCCCTGATCACGTATCTTACGGCCATTGATGTAGATAACAGGGACCCCGTGTCCCAGAACCATGTATTCCCCTATCCCTCCCGTTACAAAAGGAAGATGGGATATCATTTCCGCAGCAGAACCCATTTTAGCTAAAGGAGTACCAACGACATTAGCCAATAAGCCATTATCTTTATGTACTATTAAAGGATGATCGACACTAATAACCACTTCTTTCATTAATTGGGTATCGGAAAACAGACATACTTTATTCATTGCACCGCAAGGTTGGATTTTAGTCTGATAACCGATGTAGGACGTTTTCAAAAGATAATCTCTCCCTTCTTCACCCGGTATCCGGAACGAACCATCCTGATTCGTAACTACTCCATTCACAAAAGCAGAGTCTGCTTTGTCCAGCAATAGCACATTGGCGCAAACTAACGGTTCATTGTTTTCATCAATCACACTTCCTCGAATAGTTGTCAAGCGTTTGTCAATGCTCCCTTTCTGAATGACAAAATAGTTTTCTCGTTCTTTATAAATGAACGGGGTACTTTTCAGAACGATGGAAAGTGCTTCCGATTCGTTTCTTTGATGGATAGAGGCAGTGACATGGTAAGTCTCAGTCTCGTTATAGGAAAAAATGATATGCTTCTCCCCCGCTTTCTCAATCAGTTTCAAAACAGCAGGCAGTGGCTTGTTTCTAAGTTCCAACGTGATTTGACCGGTATTCTGAGCCGAAAAAGGACATGCGCACAATAATAATACCACAGCCATCCAGCCTCTTCTGTCGTGTATTCCCCAATTCATTGTTTTTCTATTTTTTAATTAGTTGTTTATTATACTACAACCAAAGTATGCAATCGGGTACGCAATATTACAAAAAAATAATCCGGAAAGACATGATCAATCCGTAGTTGATAAATAAGCAAGTATACAGGCTTTCAGCCTGCTAAGTCTTATTGGATAGAGAAAAGGCATGATAACACTTAAATGTATGAAAAACAAGATATTCAAAGCACTAAATTCTTGCAGGGAGAAGATTTGCTTTAACACAGTGTTAAAGCTTATGTTTTAAATCTAGACAACAAGTCATTTACATGCAAAAGGTTTGTTATTTACATTCGAAAAAGGAGAGACCTCAAGATGACGTTAACAATGTTAATTGAAAAGCAAGAATACATCACCCGGAATTCAAATACAGCACTATATAACAAAAAAAATTAAATCGTTTTGCTTTTTAAGATTAACCCTTTATATTTGCATCGTTGTTTATGCAATTATTGTTTCTTGTCCTAACAAGGATAACAAGAACAAAACCGGATAAACAAACAGCTCGCAAGCATTGTTCTTTTAAATGAAGTATCACCTTTATAATGTATAAGATGCGATGAAAAAATTACTGTTTCTGTTTTTTCTCCTAACAACTCCCTTTTCCCTGAAATCACAGGGGATTCTATCCTTAGATAGTTGCCGTGCATTGGCCATTGCCAACAATAAAGAGTTGCTGATAAGCGGAGAGAAAATAAATGCTGCACACTACCAAAAGAAAGCAGCCTTTACCAACTACCTGCCTAACTTCTCCGCCACAGGAGCTTACATGCGCAACCAAAAGGAATTCTCATTGCTTAACAATGACCAGAAAGCGGCTCTATCCGGCTTGGGTACAAGTGTGAGCGGTCCGTTGCAACAAGCCGCCCAAGTCATCGGACAGCTGCATCCGGAACTGGCCCCCATGCTTTCACAATTGGGAGGAGCCATTGTCCCGGCGCTCAACGAAGCCGGAACTGCAATTGTAGACGCATTCCGCACCGATACCCGAAATGTATATGCAGGAGCCATCACCCTCACCCAACCGTTATATATGGGTGGCAAGATACGTGCATACAATAAAATCACCAAATACGCCGAAGAACTGGCTCGTCAGCAACATAACTCGGGTATGCAGGAAGTGATTCTCAGCACAGACCAGGCTTACTGGCAGGTTATTTCCTTAGTCAACAAGAAAAAACTTGCGGAAAGTTACCTGAAGCTATTACAAAAACTGGACAGTGATGTAGAAAAGATGATTGCCGAAGGAGTAGCCACCAAAGCGGACGGCCTGTCGGTTCGGGTAAAAGTAAACGAAGCCGAGATGACACTGACAAAGGTAGAAGACGGATTAAGCCTTTCCCGCATGCTGCTGTGTCAACTGTGTGGCATCGACCTAAGCACTCCGATTGTTCTGGCTGACGAACAAGTAGACGATCTTCCGCTGATTCCGGCTACTACCAACTTTGAGATAGAAACAGCCTACGCCAACCGCCCCGAGATCCGCAGTCTGGAACTGGCTGCCAAAATCTATCAACAGAAAATAAACGTGACCCGTTCGGAACATTTGCCTTCCGTGGCACTAATGGGAAATTACATGGTCACCAACCCATCTGTATTCAACAGTTTTGAAAACAAGTTTAAAGGCATGTGGAATGTAGGCGTTATGGTTCAGTTGCCTATCTGGCATTGGGGAGAAGGCATTTACAAAGTGAAAGCGGCCAAAGCCGAAGCACGTATCGCCCAATACCAACTGGAAGATGCCAAAGAGAAAATCGAGTTGCAAGTCAATCAATCGGCTTTCAAAGTAAACGAAGCCGCAAAGAAACTGGCTATGGCCCAAAAGAACCTTGAAAAAGCGGATGAAAATCTGCGTTATGCAACTATCGGATTCGAAGAAGGTGTGATCGCTCCCAGTAATGTACTTGAAGCACATACCGCCTGGCTGTCGGCCCAATCGGAAAAGATAGATGCACAGATTGATGTAAAATTGACAGAAATCTACTTGCAAAAGTCACTGGGAACGCTCAAATAAGGTCAACGACCGAGTGCAAACATTCCTGAAAAGCTAATCTCAATAGTAATTTGTAAATCGTAAAAACCGTAAATAAAATGACATCACAAAAATCACAGAACAGCAATATGCTGCTTGCATTCCTCACCCTGCTGGGAGTTATTGTACTGGTTGCAGTTGTCGGTTTCTTCATGCTCCGCAAAGGTCCGGAAATCATTCAGGGACAAGCTGAGGTAACTGAATACCGCGTCTCAAGCAAAGTGCCGGGACGTATCCTGGAGTTCCGTGTAAAAGAGGGACAAAAAGTCCAGGCAGGAGATACACTCGCCATCCTGGAGGCTCCCGACGTAATAGCCAAAATGGAACAGGCTCGCGCCGCCGAAGCGGCTGCACAGGCACAGAACGAAAAAGCCATCAAAGGAGCGCGTCAGGAACAAATTCAAGCGGCTTATGAAATGTGGCAGAAAGCAATCGCCGGTGTCGATATAGCTGAAAAATCATATAAACGTGTCAAAAATTTATTCGACCAAGGAGTTATGCCGGCACAGAAACTGGACGAAGTCACCGCACAACGTAATGCAGCCATCGCAACCGAAAAAGCGGCAAAGGCCCAATACACGATGGCAAAGAACGGTGCCGAACGTGAAGATAAAATGGCTGCAGCAGCTTTGGTGGACCGTGCCAAGGGAGCTGTTGCCGAAGTGGAGTCGTACCTCAAAGAAACTTATTTGATTGCCCAGGCAGCCGGAGAGGTTTCCGAGATATTTCCCAAAGTGGGCGAATTGGTAGGTACCGGCGCCCCCATTATGAATATCGCCATAATGGACGATATGTGGGTGACTTTCAATGTACGTGAGGATCTGCTAAAAAATTTGACCATGGGATCAGAATTCGATGCTATCGTACCCGCATTGGACAATCAGACCATTCGCCTGAAAGTGCATTATATGAAAGATCTTGGTACATACGCTGCCTGGAAAGCAACCAAGACCACCGGCCAGTTCGACTTGAAAACATTCGAAGTAAAAGCGACTCCGCTTGAAAAAGTAACTAATCTGCGTCCCGGAATGTCAGTCATCATCAAGAAATGAAAGAAAGAGAAAAGAAATATATAGCCCTGTGGTTAGTCATGAAACGCGAATGCCACCGTCTCGTGTCTCGCCCGCTCTATCTCTTCTGCATGGTGATAGCTCCGCTGTTTTGCTATATTTTCTTCACCACGCTGATGGACTCGGGGTTACCGACCAATATGCCCGTTGGCGCTGTAGACCTGGACAATTCTGCCAGCTCACGAAACATTCTCCGCAATCTGGACGCATTCGGGCAAACAGCTGTCGTGGCGCATTATAGCAGTGTTAACGAAGCACGTACAGCTATGCAGGAAGGCAAAATCTACGGATTTTTTTATATACCCAAAGGAATGTCGGCCGATGCCCAGAGTCAACGCCAACCCAAATTATCTTTTTATACCAACAACTCCTACCTGATTGCCGGCTCATTATTGTTCAAGGATATGAAGATGATGTCCGAACTTGCCTCAGGAGCTGCCGCCCGTTCAGTTTTATATGCCAAGGGAGCAACGGAAGATCAGGCGATGGGATATTTACAACCCATTGTCATCGATACACATCCGATACAAAATCCTTGGTTAAATTATTCGGTCTATCTATGCAATACGCTTGTTCCGGGGGTATTGATGTTGTTGATATTCATGGTAACAGTATTTTCCATCGGTGTGGAAATCAAGGACCGCACGGCCCGGGAGTGGCTGCGACTGAGCAACAACTCCATCTACATCGCATTGGCCGGTAAGTTGCTTCCACAAACCGTGGTATTCTTTATCATGGGTATATTTTACAATGTCTATCTGTATGGATATCTGCACTTCCCATGTAACAGCGGAATTCTTCCGATGCTATTGGCAACCCTCTGCCTGGTATTGGCATCGCAATGTTGCGGTATCCTGATGATAGGCACACTGCCTACCCTTCGCCTCGGTCTGAGCTTCGCTTCGTTATGGGGAGTCATTTCTTTCTCCATTTCAGGCTTCTCTTTTCCGGTGATGGCCATGAATCCGGTATTGCAGGCACTCAGTAACCTGTTCCCATTACGCCACTATTTCCTGATCTATGTAGACCAGGCACTCAACGGATACAGCATGGCTTATTCCTGGTCAAACTATATGGCATTACTGATTTTCATGTTACTTCCGTTCTTCGTGGTACATCGGTTGAAGGAAGCTTTGATATATTATAAATACGTGCCCTAATGAAAGATATAAGTTTAAAAGATAAGATAACACAAGGCATCAATGACCTGTTTTATATCTGGAAGCGGGAATTTCGTACTACATTCCGCGACCAGGGGGTATTGATCTTTTTCGTACTCGTTCCATTGGTATATCCATTGATCTACAGTTTTATTTATACCAACGAAGTGGTTCGTGAAGTGCCTGCCGTGGTAGTAGATGACTCGCGTTCATCACTCAGCCGCGAATATCTGCGTAAAGTAGATGCCACCCCCGATATACAGATTGTGGCTTATTGTGCCGATATGGAAGAAGCCAAACAAATGCTCAAAGACCGGCTGGCATATGGCATCATTTACATTCCGAAAGATTTCAGTTCGGACATAGCTCTGGGCAAACAGACACAAGTCAGCATCTACTGTGATATGAGTGGACTGCTGTACTATAAAAGTATGCTTTTGGCCAATACTGCCGTGTCATTGGACATGAACGAAGATATCAAAATAGCCCGCTCGGGCAATACGACCGACCGGCAGGACGAAATCACTGCCTACCCTATCGAATATGAAGACGTAGCGATGTTCAATCCGACCAATGGCTTTGCCGCTTTCCTGATACCCGCCGTGTTGATCCTGATCATTCAGCAAACCTTATTATTGGGTATCGGACTTTCGGCCGGCACGGCACGCGAGAACAACCGCTTTAAAGATTTGGTACCCATTAACCGCCATTATAACGGTACTTTGCGCATTGTATTGGGTAAAGGATTAAGTTATTTCATGGTATATGCCTTGGTATCTGTCTATGTACTATGCGCCGTCCCCCGTATGTTCAGCCTCAACCAGATAGGACAACCCGGCACACTGGCCCTGTTCATACTCCCCTATCTGATGGCCTGCATCTTTTTTGCCATGACTGCATCTATCGCTATCCGTAACCGGGAGACATGCATGCTGATATTCGTATTCACCTCTGTGCCTCTATTATTCATCTCAGGTATTTCCTGGCCGGGAGCTGCCATACCTCCATTCTGGAAATACTTCTCTTACATATTTCCATCAACTTTCGGTATCAACGGATTTGTGAGAATCAACAACATGGGAGCAACACTGAGTGAGATTCCATTTGAATACAAAGCGTTATGGATACAGACCGGCTTCTATTTTCTGACCACTTGCTGGGTATACCGTTGGCAGATTATCAAGAGCCGTAAACACGTCATAGACAAATACAAAGAAATGAAAAATAGAGGGAAAGAATTCTTTTCATAATCACATACGTGTGTATATTTATTCCGGATTTACCCGGAAATGTCTGCTATGACAGTTCTGCATAAAAATATATCGAATAGCTTTTGCTTGAAACAAAGATAATTAGTACATTCGAAGCGTCTATATCTTCATGCAGAAGATGTAAACAGAGCACATACAATAATAAAACACATGTTATGAAAAGAAAAATGATGTCCCTATTACTCGCATTGGCGGTAATAAGCGGAAGTAGCGTGTACGCTAAAGTGATTGACGTAATGTCTCCCAACGGAGCCATTAAAGTATCGGTAGACATCAAGGACCGGATTTATTATTCGGTGTCCTATGATAATGACCAGTTATTAAAAGATTGCTATCTCAACCTGCAACTGCAGAATGAGACGCTAGGTACGAATCCCCACTTACGGAGCACCAAACGTGGAACCATTGACGAAAGTGTAAAACGTGAAATACCTTTCAAGAATGCGATCGTAAGAAATCACTGTAATACCCTGAGAATGAATTTCAGCGGAAATTATGCCGTTGAATTCCGCGTATTCGACAATGGTATCGCTTACCGTTTTGTGACAGATAAAAAAGGAGATAACATCGTAATGGGGGAAGACTTCGCAATTAACTTTCCAACCAATTATAAAGCTCATCTTTCCCAACCGGATGGCTTTAAAACCTCATACGAATGCCCATATACTCATGTAGATACCGAAAAGTATGCTGCTACCGACCGCATGAGTTACCTGCCTGTATTGATAGAAACGGATAAAGCATATAAAATACTGATATCTGAAGCCGACTTATCCGATTATCCCTGTATGTTCCTTAAAAGTACCGGTAAGAACGGAATGCAGTCTATTTTTCCCAAAGCACCTTTAGCCTTCGGAGAAGATGGTGACCGTAGCCTCAAGATTACCGAAGAAGCCGATTACATTGCCAAGACGGACGGCAAACGTTCATTCCCCTGGCGCATGATGGTGATTTCGAAAGAAGACAAAGAACTGATTGAAAACGAAATGGTGTATAACCTGTCTGCCCCTTGTGTTCTTGAAGACTACAGTTGGATCAAACCGGGACAAGTGAGTTGGGAATGGTGGCACGACGCACGCCTCTATGGGGTAGATTTCCGTTCGGGTTTCAATATGGATTCCTATAAGTACTACATTGACTTCGCATCCAAGTTCGGTATTCCTTATATCATCATGGACGAAGGATGGGCGAAAAACACACGTGATCCGTTTACCCCCAATCCCACCATCAATCTTACCGAACTGATAAAATACGGAAAGGACCGCAACGTAAAAATCGTACTTTGGCTACCATGGCTGACTGTCGAGAATCATTTCGACCTCTTTAAAACATTTGCCGATTGGGGCATCGCAGGAGTGAAGATCGACTTCATGGACCGCAGTGACCAGTGGATGGTAAACTATTATGAACGTGTAGCCAAAGAAGCCGCCAAGCATAAACTGTTTGTAGATTTTCATGGTGCTTTTAAACCAGCCGGACTTGAACGCAAATATCCGAATGTGCTTTCCTATGAAGGCGTATTGGGCATGGAACAAGGTGGTAATTGCAAACCTGAAAACAGCATTTATCTGCCCTTTATGCGTAATGCCGTGGGACCGATGGATTTCACTCCGGGTTCAATGATCTCTGCACAGCCGGAAGACAACCGTTCCACCCGGGCCAATGCCATGGGCTCAGGAACACGTGCTTTCCAAATGGCTCTTTTCATCATCTTCGAAAGTGGTCTGCAAATGTTAGCCGACAACCCGGTTTACTATTACAGAGAACTTCCCTGTACCGAATTTATCACAAGTGTTCCCGTCACCTGGGATGAAACCAAGGTCCTCTATGCCAAAGTAGGTGAAGCAGTCGTCGTAGCCAAACGAAAAGGAGAACAGTGGTTCATCGGAGGTATCACCGGCAATCAACCACAAAACATCGAGATCGACCTCGGATTCATTCCGGCAGGACAATCATTCACATTAACCTCATTTGAAGATGGCATTAACGCTGACCGTCAAGCAATGGATTACAAGAAAAAGGAGTCTACCGTGAACAATCAAACCCGCATGACATTGAAAATGGTACGCAACGGGGGATGGGCCGGAACAATTAAAATGAAATAGAATATAAATCAAGTTCATCATAGAACACACAGAGTCTTCATCTCTTGTTAATGGAATATTTATGAAAAAAGTTTCTCTGTGAAACTCTGTGTCACTCTGTGGTGATATGACATATTACAAAAATGAAAAAGCAAATCATACACCGCTGGATGCTGATGGCTGTCTTCTGCCTCGGAGCATCATTGATAGGAATAAATGCCCAAGAAAAAGACTGGGCTAACCTGCAACGTTATGCACAACAAAACGCCGAACTTCCGAAACCGGACAAAAACGAAAAGAGAGTGGTCTTTATGGGCAATTCCATCACAGAAGGATGGGTAAACACTCATCCTGATTTCTTTAAATCCAACGGTTACATCGGCCGGGGCATCGGCGGACAGACTTCTTACCAGTTCCTGGTACGTTTCAGGGAAGATGTCATCAACTTATCTCCTGCACTGGTAGTAATCAATGCAGCCACAAATGATATTGCCGAGAACACAGGAGCATATCATGAAGACCGCACTTTTGGCAATATTGTTTCGATGGTGGAACTGGCAAAAGCCAATCATATAAAAGTGATATTGACCACCACTTTACCGGCTGCCGCTTTCGGTTGGAATCCTGCCATTAAAGATGCTCCTCAAAAGATAGCTTCACTCAATGCACGTCTGAAAGCCTATGCCCAAACAAATAAAATTCCATTCGTCGACTATTACTCTTCTATGGTGAGCGGTAGCAACAAAGCTTTGAATCCGGCCTATACCAAAGATGGTGTGCATCCCACTTCCGAAGGATATGACGTTATGGAGAATCTTATTCAACAGGCTATAAACAAGACTTTACGATAACCATATTCAAAAAGGAAATTATGAAACCGTTTATCTCTTTTTGTCTTTTATTGTGTATTTGCTTAGGTAAACTATATGCGCAAGGCGTAAATATCGTATACATAGGCAACAGTATTACCCAAGGCGCATTATTGAAAACTCCGGTAACGGAGGCGCCTCCGGTACAGGCGAGTCAATACATCGAACAAGCAACCAAGCAATCGGTCGCTTTTCGAAATTGTGGAGTAAGCGGAACGACTACTCTGGATTTTCTTCCAATCGCAGAAAGACAATTTCCGAATGTAAAATCTGCCGCCCAAGAATTGAGTCAACGTAAAGGAACACTGCTTTTTTCCATTATGCTGGGCACGAATGACAGTGCTTGTAACGGTCCATTCGGTTCTCCGGTGGAACCGGTGTCCTACTATACCAACATGAAAGCGATTATCGACGAACTCCTTTCTTTGTATCCGGAATGCAAAGTGGTGATTCATCAACCAATCTGGTATAGCCCGAACACATATAACGGTGCCATGTATCTGGCTGCCGGCCTCAAGCGACTGAAAAGCTACACTCCCATGATCCATAAACTGGTAGACTACTATTCACAGGCAAACCCCAATCAAGTCTTTTGGGGAGATACGGCTGCTTCCGATTTCTTCCGGAACAATTATCAGAGTTATTTCACGCCGGAGAATGGAAATGCAGGTACTTTTTATCTGCACCCGAATAAAGAGGGAGCCGGTATCTTGGGTAAATACTGGGCAGAGGCTATCCTAAAGGCAATATAAACAAATACATCCTCTCAAAGGGGCGCCGCAGATTCGCACAGACAACACCGGTAACTGACCAGTTCTTTATCTTTTAAACCGTGCGGATCTGTGGTGCTACCCTTAAGTAATTCCTTCATTTACATCATTTAACACACTTCACTTTGTTTAGTTACGACCGTTCCGTAGCTTTGTAATATAAACGTAATTAAATATACTCCATGGAAAAGTTGACAATGCAAGAAGAAGAAGTGATGATCTACATTTGGGAACTGGAAAGTTGCTATGTGAAAGACATCGTTGCCAAGTTTGAGCAACCTACTCCTCCCTACACCACGGTGGCTTCCATCGTGAAGAATCTCGAACGGAAAAAATATGTAAAGGCACAGCGTGTAGGAAACACGTATCTGTACACTCCGTCTATTAAAGAAAGCGAATACAAACGAAGTTTCATGAGTGGAGTCGTACGGAACTACTTTGAAAACTCTTACAAAGAGATGGTCTCTTTCTTCGCCAAAGATCAAAAGATATCGACCAACGACCTGAAGGAAATCATCGACATGATTGAGAAAGGACAAGAAAAATAATCGCTAATACCCTGAAAAACATGACTCCCGAACTGGCATATTTTCTGAAAATAAATATAGCAATTGCTTTATTCTACGCCTTCTATCGGTTGTTTTTCTACAGAGACACCTTCTTCCAATGGCGAAGGACAGCTTTGCTTTGCTTCCTTGTCATTTCTCCGCTCTATCCGGTACTGAACATTCAGGAATGGATCAGATCGCACGAACCGATGGTAGCAATGGTCGATTTGTATGCAACAATCGTATTGCCCGAAATCGAAATAACTCCCGAGGTTAGGGCTGCGGACTGGCAAAGTATCATTTTATCTACAGTAAATATCATCTATTGGTCAGGGGTCACTTTACTTTTAGTACGTTTCTTCGCTCAGCTTGCCAGTATTCTACGGTTGCGTCTTCGTTGCCGGAAAGATCAGATAGAAGGAATACCCGTCTATCTGCTGGATAAAGAAAGTGGTCCTTTTTCTTTTTTTCACTGGATTTTCATTTATCCGCAGGCACACCCGCAGAACGAATTAAGTGAAATCCTGACTCACGAAGGAACACATGCCCGCCAAAGACATTCCATAGATGTGATTATCAGTGAGCTAATGTGTATTGCCTGCTGGTTCAATCCTTTCATGTGGTTGATGAAGCGGGAAGTACGAAACAATCTGGAATACATGGCGGATAATCGGGTGTTGGAAGCCGGACATGATTCAAAGTCCTATCAATATCATTTGTTGGGACTGGCACATCAAAAGAGCGCGATCACCCTTTCCAACAGCTTCAATGTGTTGCCGCTGAAGAACCGTATCACGATGATGAACAAAAAGAGAACCAAGGAGATAGGACGAACCAAGTATCTGCTATTTATCCCCTTGGCTCTTGCTTTGATGATAGTGAGCAACATCGAAGCAGTGGCACGTACCACTAAAAGTATTGCACAGGAAGTGATGCAAACCGTAGAAGAACAGATGGAACCCGAAAACGCTGTTGCTGTTAAGGAAAGCACTTCCTCTCCCCAGGCAGCCAATCATATTTCACAACCTCAAGAGAGCGGCATAGCCGAACAGCCCGCCCAAGAAGAAAGCCGGGAGCAAATCGTATTCGAGGTTGTGGAGAAAATGCCGGAGTTTCCGGGCGGCGTAAGGAATATGAATCATTTCATCAACAGCCATCTTCGTTATCCGGTGATCGCCCAGGAAAACGGAACACAAGGCCAAGTCATCGCACAGTTCGTAATTCAGGCAGACGGTACACTCTCTGACCTGAAAATAGTGAAAAGCGTAGACCCGTTGCTGGATGCCGAAGCCATGCGCGTGATAAAAGAGATGCCTAAATGGCAACCCGGGAAACAAAGAGGAATAGCTGTTGCCACCAGGGTCACAGTGCCGATACGATTCCGACTGATGGATTCCGATTCCGCTCCGTCAACAGACAGCAATAAGAATCAGGAGAATACCATATTCGATGTGGTTGAACACGCGCCGGAATTCCCCGGCGGAATGGAAGCCTGCCTGAAATATATGTATAAAAATATAAAATATCCGGCAGTCGCAATGGAAGCGGGAATACAAGGACAAGTTGTCATACAAATAGTCATTGACAAGGACGGGAAAATACATGATCCCAAGATAGTTCGGGGAGTATCGCCGGAACTGAATGCCGAAGCGATCCGCGTGATAAGCAACATGCCTCAGTGGATACCCGGAAAACAAAAGGGAAAGAACGTGGCAACCCGATTCACACTTCCGGTCCGCTTCCGCCTGGCTTAGTTTCTAAGCCTCTAACCTGAAAATCATTTTAATAAAAACAATATGAAGAAAATCACATTTATTGCTATTCTTTTGCTGTGTATCTGTAGCCTCACAAAAGCTAAAGAGAAAGTTATAGAGCAACCCCCATTCATCGCCTGGACCAGTACCTCTATTCAAGTGGACAAAGTTGTTCTCAGCGACACAGCTACGGTGCTTTATATCAAAGCATTCTATCATCCCAAGCAATGGATCAGGATTTCCGGACAAAGTTTCCTGAAGGACAATAACGGAGAAACTTACGCTCTGCGTTCGGGAATCGGTATCAAGCCCGACACGGAATTCTGGATGCCCGAATCCGGAGAAGGAGAATTCCGCCTGGTATTCCCACCGATCCCGGCCTCGGCTACTTCGATCGATTTTTCAGAAGGAGACAATGTTCAAGGTGCTTTCAAGATATGGGGCATTCAGCTGAAAGGCAAAGCCCTCCCGGAACTTTTGTTACCTCAAGAAGCCATCGTACATAAAATCGACATCAACGACGAATTGCCCGAGCCCAAAATTGAATATAAAGACGCTACTATAAAAGGACGGATTCTGGATTATCGCCCGGGACTCGTCAGCAAAATTGTACCGATTATATTCGATCCGGTAAAAGGTGCCTACGAAAGCGAAGAAGTAAAAATAAACAATGACGGTACATTCGTCACGAGAGTGAAAGTGCCGACCACCACATCGGCTGCCATCCGCCTTTTTGGTAAAATGATAACTTTCTATGCCGTACCGGGCGAAGAGAGCAGCATCATTATCAATACCCGTGAACTTTGCCGACAGCAATCCAAGTTTCATAAGGATGACAAACCTTATGGCGAAGCCGTTTATTTCGGCGGAACATTAGCCGGCCTGTCACAGGAATATTCGAACTGCACCCTAAAAACCTCCATTCTAAATGATTACCGCCAATTATTCAAGGATGTAGCAGGAATGGACGCCGGCGCTTACAAAGACTTTATCTATGGAAAGCGGGCCAATCTCCTGGCATCCATAGAGAAAGCTCCAATCAGCAAGGCTCTCAAGGCAGTGTTGGGCAATCAAGTGGATGCCGAGGCTGCCCAAGCCATCTCCCTGACGGAAATGGTTATCAAGCAAGCCTACACCATGGAGCACAAAATGAGCAAAGAAGAGGCCAGGGAATACTTTAACACGGCTCAGATAGAACTGCCTGAAAATTATTATGCGAATGCTTTCAGACCGCTCGCTTCCATCAACACCATGGCAGCACTCTATAACTCCAAGCTCTCCGAACTGATTCCGTATTATCTACGCCGCCGAACCGATGAACTGACCAAAGCCTGGGGAACCGACAAAGGAATCTACTTCGATATCAACAAAGCAGGCGAACTCTATTCGTCCATCAAAGAGTTCACCCCGCTGACTGCCGAACAGGAAGTGATACTTGCCACTCTTCCACCTGCCTGTCAGAATGAAGTGCGGGACGCCAACAACCAACTGCTGAAGACCCTTGAGGCCAATAAAAAGAAGACAGGGTTCACCATCAACGAAGTTGGTGACGTCAGCAATGAAGAGCTGTTTTCATCCATCATCTCTAAGTACCGGGGCAAAGTGATTCTGGTAGACTTCTGGGCAACCTGGTGCGGCCCCTGCCGCATGGCCAATAAAGCAATGTTGCCACTGAAGGAAGAGTTGAAAGGAAAGGACATCGTTTACCTTTACATTACCGGCGAAACCTCCCCCCTGAAAACATGGGAGAACATGATTCCGGATATCCACGGTGAGCATTTCCGTTTAACGGATGCCCAATGGAGTTTCTTAGGTGATAAATTCGACATAAGGGGCGTACCCACCTATCTCATCATCGATCGGGAAGGAAATGTCAAACACCAAAAGACAGGATTCCCGGGTGTAGCCCAAATAAAAGAGGAATTGATGAAAGTATATGATTAACCCTCCGGACAACAAACAATAAACAAAGAACGATCGGCTCCTGCCTATGGGACAAGGAACCGATCGTTCATCATTTAAAAGCGCTTATCGTTACTTATGTAACTCCACAATCTTCGTGGGAGCCATTTCTACATTCCGCTTATCTACCTGACGTACCACGCTGGCAGCCAGTGCGAGGAATGCACGACCTGTAACCGTATTTTCATCCAAAGCAACCGGAGTTCCTTTATCGCCTCCTTCACAGATACTCTGAACAATCGGAATCTGTCCCAACAGCGGAACGTTCATCTCTTCGGCCAACTTCTTGGCACCTTCTTTTCCGAAAAGATAATACTTGTTTTCCGGAAGTTCGGCCGGAGTAAACCAGGACATATTCTCCACCAATCCGAGGATGGGGACGTTCACTTTATCATTAGTGAACATGTTGATCCCCTTGCGGGCATCGGCCAAAGCTACAGCCTGCGGAGTGCTGACAACAACAGCACCTGTCAGTGCCAGTGTCTGGACTACCGTCAGGTGAATATCGCTCGTACCCGGCGGAAGGTCGATCAGGAAATAATCGAGATCTCCCCAGGCGGCATCCCCGATCAACTGTTTCAACGCATTGCTCGCCATACCCCCACGCCATAAAGTGGCCTGGTCGGGATCGACAAAGAAACCGATAGAAAGCAGTTTCACGCCATACTTCTCGACAGGAATAATCATATCGCGTCCGTCTATCTTCTCAGCGTAGGGGCGAGCATCTTCCACTTGAAACATCTTAGGCATGGAAGGACCGAAAACGTCGGCATCCAGTAGACCGACTTTATAACCCAACTTAGCCAACGCTACAGCCAGGTTGGCCGATACGGTAGACTTACCCACTCCTCCCTTACCGGAAGAGATGCCGATGATATTCTTCACATGGGGCAGCAATTTGCCCACTTCGGGACGTGCAGCCTGTACTGTTTTCACACTGATATTTCCAACTATCTCCACCTCTTTGCCCACATGAGTAAGAATAGCTGTTTCGGCAGCTTTTATCACCGACTTCATAAACGGATCGGTCGGTTTTTCAAAAATCAGGGAGAATGAAACCTTCATTCCCTCTATACGGATGTTATCCTCCACCATACCGGCCTCCACAAGATTCTTTCCGGTTCCGGGATAACGCACTGTAGCCAGTGCATCGAGTATTAATTTAGGATAGATTGTCATAGTTTGTATTATTTAGATGTCTGCAATCCGCTCCGCTTGCTACGATTATAGCTCCGGTACGAATCGAGTTCAATTTCAATATCCGGTTCTCTGAGTTCTCCTTCCTGCGGCAACAGGAATTTGATGTACTTAATGCTTAAACCGCGATCGAGCCACTGTTGTTCATAATAGGTCTTGATACCCAGAATATCGTCTACCAAATCAGAATGATAAAGATCTTCGGTGATAAACTCTACCGGCAGTCCGTTCTCCTCAATCATATATTTGGTATAAGTGAACATGAAGTTGCTGTCAGTCTTCAGATGAATGATTCCATTGGATACCAAAAACTTACGGTAGCGTTCCATAAAATAGGTAGAAGTCAGTCGCTTGGTAGCTTTCTTCATTTGCGGATCAGAAAAAGTCAGCCAGATTTCGCTCACTTCTCCTTCTGCAAAAAAGCGGTCGATGATCTCGATGTTGGTACGCAGGAAAGCCACATTCTTCATGCCGGCCTGAAGAGATTCGGTAGCTCCCGTCCACATACGGGCGCCTTTGATATCTACCGCGATAAAATTCTTATCGGGAAACATCCGCCCCAGTCCGACGGTATATTCGCCACGTCCGCAACCCAATTCAAGTACAATCGGGTTATCGTTCTTGAAAAACTCTTTGTGCCATTTTCCCTTCATGTCAAAAGGCACATTGTCCACTGCCGAGTAAGGATACTCAAAGACATGCGGATAACTTGCCATATCGGCAAACTTCTCTAATTTATTTTTTCCCATTCAATAAAGTTAAATCGTTTCTACCCAACCGGTATAGTTATAAAACACCCGGTCGTTAAATTGCTGGCGGAACAACGCATATTTGTCAATGCCGGTACAGTGACAGACTCCCAGACGTTTGGGAAGTTTCATACCCAGAAAGGCCGAAATCACATTGAACTTCTCTTCTTCCGCATTGTGAATATGAAAGCCTCCCATCACCAGTTTGAGTCCCAATCCCGGAAAGGCATTCTGCACGGCACGAATGATATTGGTAATCCCCCGGTGTGAACAGGCACTCAGTACCGAAAGAGACTTTTCGCCCTTCAACACCAATGCCAGTTCATCTTCAAAAGTATCGGGACGCATCTCTCCTTCTATCTCCGTAAAGAAGTGTTCGAAGTGAGTGTCGTTCCTGTCCACCACCTTGACGTCCGGAAACGCAAATACGCCCGGTACAATCTCCGTAGTTTCGTCAACCAGCCAAAAGCGCGACTTATCCAATGCTTCGGGATGAAGCATTCCGTTCTCACGCTCGTTCTTGAACTTTTTCCGGAATACCTCACGCTTGCAAACCACCTTCGCTACACTGTTCATCTTCAGAAAGGCATAAAGCCCCCCTGTATGGTCACGATGTCCGTGAGATAACACCACATATTCCACATCGCTCAGATCGAGTCCCAACAGGCGGGCATTCCGGAGAAACAGATCCGAAGCACCGGTATCGAACAGCACTTTGTGTTCCCCCGCTTCAACAAGCAGGGAAAGCCCATGCTCTCCCTGTAATCCCTTACCGTAAACACTGTTTTCCGCGAGGGTTGTTATTTTGTAGTTCATTTATCGAACGTTTATTCAACAATAGTCACCCATCCGTGAGTATCGGGTTCGTCACCATACTGGATGCCACGCAATTTATTATAAAGCTTCTCACAAACCGGTCCCGGCTTTCCATCTTTCGAAATCACATACGACTTGCCATTCTCAAGGTCGTCAATACGTTCGATCGGGCTGATAACGGCAGCAGTACCACAAGCTCCCGCTTCTTCGAAAGTGCTCAACTCTTCTTCGGGTACCGGACGGCGCTCTACTTTCATGCCCATATCTTCCGCCAACTGCATCAAGCTCTTATTGGTGATGGAAGGAAGGATGGAAGTAGACTTCGGAGTGATGTAGGTATTGTCTTTAATACCAAAGAAGTTGGCCGCACCACATTCGTCAATGTATTTTTTCTCTTTTGCGTCCAGATAGAACTCGCAGGAATAACCCAAGTCGTGAGCCTTCTTATTGGCGCGCAGACTGGCTGCATAGTTTCCACCGACTTTGTAGATACCGGTTCCGTGAGGCGCAGCACGGTCGTACTCGCGGATAATGACATAAGGATTGGTAGAGAAGCCACCCTTGAAATAAGGACCGACCGGTGTGACAAATACAACAAACATATATTCATCTGCCGGATGGACACCCACCTGGGCACTGGTTCCGATAAGCAACGGGCGAATGTAAAGAGAAGCTCCACTCTCGTAAGGAGGAATAAAGCGTTCGTTCAATTTTACCACCTTCAGGATAGCTTCCTTGAAACGTTCCGTCGGCAATTCAGCCATCATGATGCCCTGACAGGTGGACTGCAGACGCGCAGCATTCTCCTCCAGACGGAAAATACGCACTTTGCCGTCTTTACCACGGAAAGCTTTCAAACCCTCGAAGGCTTCCTGACCATAATGCAGGCAAGTGGCAGCCATGTGCAGGTTCAACACCTCGCTACTGCTTATTTCGAGTTCGCCCCATGCGCCATTACGGAAATTGATTCTCACATTGTAGTCTGTCTTCATATAACCGAATGACAGATTAGCCCAGTCTATTTCTTTCATATCGTTAGTTATTAGTTATTTTCGATTGAGCAACAAAAATAACCTTTATTCTTCAGATAGCCTCTTTTCTTGCAGTAATTTTTCAATTTCCTGATCTGCCTTTGTCAGCTTTCCGGTACAGAAAGCTATTATTTCATTGGCTTCTTTTATTTTTTCACTCAGTTCGTCAATCTCCAGTTCGTTACTGTCTATCTGCCGAACAATCTTTTCCAGGCGTTCTATAGCCTGTGAATAGGTCTCTTTCTTCTTGGCTGGCATATTACTATTTTACTATTATACAGGAAACCCCTCCTCCGCAGAGCAGGCAGAGAGGTTACCGGATGATTTGGAAAAACATTTCAAACGGCATGGACTTATTCGACTCTCGACATCACTTCTCCTTCGTAAAGGCGGGTTATCAGCTCGTCTCCCGATTGCAGGCAGGCAGCACTCTTCACCGCCTTCCCGTCTTTCAGAGTGATGCTATACCCTCGTTTCAACAGCTTCTGAGGCGAAGCGTCCGCAATGCGGTTCTGTAAAAGTTCCAGCCGGTGGTGCTGTCGGGCCAATAAAGTTTCGGCAGCATGCGAGAGATTGCTTTTCGCCATCTGCAACTTTATCCGCGATTCCGACAGTTTACGCATCACTTGTGACGGTATGCGTGCCTGTAGCAAAGCAAGCCTCCTGCGTTCTTGCTCCAGGCGGTAGAAAACACGGGCATGCAGTTCTTCGGCCAACGCCCCGAGCCGGTCTGCCGCCTCTTCCATCCGGTCGATCAGCAGTTCGGCCGCTGCTGTCGGAGTTTTCACGCGGGTATGGGCTACAGAATCGAGTACGGTATCGTCCCGCTCGTGTCCGATGCCGGTTATGACAGGCAACGGAAACTGTGCACAGGCAGCAGCCAACAGATAAGTATCAAAGCCGGACAAATCGGAAGTGGCACCTCCACCACGGATGATAACCACCACATCGAACTCGTCCACCCGGGCATTCACTGCATCGAGGGCAGCCAATACAGACTCCTCCACCTGGTTGCCCTGCATCAGGGCGGGAAAAAGTTCCGTACGGAAGTAGAACCCGCGCGGGTTGTGCTGCAACTGATGGCAGAAATCGCCATAACCGGCTGCCGTAGCCGAAGAGATGACCGCAATGCGTTGTGGCAATAACGGCATCTCCAACTCTTTGTTCAGCGTCAACACCCCTTCTTCTTCAAGCTGCCTGAGTATCTCCCGGCGGCGGCGTGCCATATCGCCCAATGTATAGGTAGGGTCGATATCCTGCACGGTCAGGCTGTAACCATACAATTCATGGAAAGCAACCGTCACCTTGACCAGCACCTTTATGCCGGAAGTAAACAACTGTCCGGTGGACTCCTCAAAATAAGGCTTCAGCAGCCGGTAGATGTTAGCCCAGATCGTTCCTCTTGCCTTGGCTATCAGATTATTGCTGCGAGGATCTTTCTGGACAAACTCCAGATAGCAATGCCCGGTACTGTTTGTACGGACATCGCTCAACTCCGCCTGTACCCAGTATTCATCGGGCAGGCACTGCTCCAGACTCCGCCGGACCAAGGCATTCAGTTCATAAAGAGAAAGCGTGTCTTGCATATCTTATTTTTTCTTCGAAACAGATTGATAAGCTTTCCACAGATCGGGCACTCCGTATCCGTAGATATTGTCGGGGAAATCGACCCGATCGCCGGATTGACGCACCAGTTCGATGATTTCCTTTGCAGTCAGTTGCGGACAAGCTTGCCACAGGCAAGTCACCATGCCGCACAGGATCGGTGAAGCAAACGAGGTTCCACTCGCTTTACGCAGATTACCGTTTGTCCCCATCACATCCGAGTTCAGCCCCACGGCAACGACATCGGGTTTCACGCGATTATCGGCTGTGTTGCCGATAGAAGAAAACGAAGCCAACACGCCTCTCCGGTCGATAGCACCTACCGTCAGCACATTCTCCGCATCCCCCGGTGTCGTGATTTTCTTCCATGAAGAGGCACCCGAATTACCGGCACTGCACACCAGTACGATTCCTTTATCCGCCATTTTCGACGCCTGGCGGGACATCAGTGCATGGTGTCCGTCCAGGTCACGATACTTATAGTTCTTGGTAGAATCATCAAAGGTGAAATATCCCAATGAAGTATTCACCACATCTACTCCGACACTATCGGCAAACTCGACAGCCGCCGCCCAGTAGTCCTGCTCCACCAAATGCTCGGACGCTTCGTCTTCACTGCGGAGCAACCAATAAGAGGCTTCGGGAGCCGTACCCACCATTACATAAGGATCATTCATCGCCATGCAGGAGAGGACGGCCATTCCGTGCGATCCTTTGGCGTAGATATCGCTTCCCGGTTCCACGAAATCTTTCGTACCCAGGATGCGGATGTTTTTCATAGCCTCTATCTTGTCCACGTTATGATATCCGGCATCGATCACGGCAATGGTCATGCCTTGTCCCTTAAATCCGGCCTCATGCAATTTTTCGCCGTTACTGATTTCTATCTGCCGGAGGGCAGGACCGTAGTAGTTCTCACTCTTGAGCGGACTGTTCGCCAGGGAGTCCCGTTTATCTTCCGCTGCAGGTTTCGACGGGGCAACCCATACCTTCTCGGTAGCACGCACAAAAGGCAGCGCGGCAATTTCGCCTATCACGGCACTGTCGTTACATGACACGGTGACGAAATTATCCCATTTTCCCATAGCCACAATCTTCACTCCCTTGTCGCGGATGGCATCCACATACCGACGGCAGACCGGCAGATCGGTAGAGTCGACAGGCAACTGCTGACGCTGGCGGCGGGCGATGGCTTTTTCCGACAAGAATTTCTCGGGATGATCCAGTGAATAAGTGGTCGCAGCCTTATCTTTCAGGCTGATGCGATACTTTAACGTATCCTGTTGTGCCGGCGCTCCCAAAGCAACGAAGACCAAGGCAATAAGTGCTAATTTTTTCATCTCGTATTTTTATTTTTGTTTTTGTTTCTATTTCCAGTCTTTGTTCTGTTCAATCACTAACCCGATACCACGTTGCGAAGCGATAAACGCACCACCCAACACCCGCCGGCCTTCATAAAACACGGCCGACTGCCCCGGAGCAATCGCCGACGCCTCCGCCAAAAAACGAACCAGCAGACGCCCGTCTTCAAGCCTCTTCACCCGGCAAGGAATCGGACGGCTTCTGTAACGGATGCGCACCGCCAGGTCCGGACACGCAAACAATTCATCCTCATCCACAATGTTGTCTTGCTCCGCCACCATGTATTCGGCTCTCAACTGCCCGGCATCACCCAGCATGACGGTGTTCTTCTGCGGATTGATTTTCAAGACATAGGCCGGTTTTCCCAGTGCGATCTCCAGTCCTTTACGCTGTCCGATGGTATAATAAGGGAAGCCTTTGTGCTGCCCCAGCTTTACACCTTCTGAACTGACAAACCATCCCGGACCTACCTCAGCATCCAACTCCGGACACTGTTCGCGAAGAAAATCGCGATAGTCTCCTTTAATAAAGCATACCTCCATACTCTCCCCTTCCTTCGACTTGGCTTCATAGCCTTTCTCACGCAGATAGTCACGGACGGTCTGCTTGGTATAGTTACCCAAAGGAAAAATGCAACGCCGCAGCACGTCCTGTCCCAGTCGCCAGAGGAAATAGGACTGGTCTTTCTTGTCATCATCACCGGCAACGATATAGATATGTCCGTTCCGCTCTTCCAACCGGGAGTAATGACCGGTGGCTATCCAGTCGCACCCCAGCTTGTCAGCCCATTCTATCAACATCCGGAACTTAAATAACGGATTGCACATCACGCAAGGGTTCGGCGTACGCCCCTGACGGTACTCGTCTATAAAGTTTTTGACAATGGTATTTTTAAAAGGAACGCGTTCATCGGCCACATAATGCTCTATCCCCATACGTGCCGCCAACTCCCTGGCATCCTGCGGCTCGTCACCCCAGACACGCATGGTGACACCCACTATCTCATATCCCTGCTCTTGCAGCATCAGGCAGGTGGCGGTGCTGTCTATCCCCCCACTCATACCGACAAGAACACGCTTCTTGGATTCTTTCATATTCATTCTCTTTTTACGAAGAATGCAAATGTACAAGATTCCCGGCAGAATACAATCAATTGGACAAGTTAGTATACAAACTTTAAAACTACAGGGGGCATAACAGACCTCATGTCATGGCAATGTCTCCTACATATCCATGAACAGAACACTTGTAGAACGATGCTTTTGTCTTTCTGTCAATTTGATATCAGAACCTCCCTACATTTCGGTTTTTCGGGCCGACGGAAAGCTTCGTAAGAAAAAACGGCCTACACGCAATCAGCCGATTATCCTTTTAGCAGCCAATCGGACAATAACCATACAATAAGAAGCGGAAAGACACAGAAAGAGACCAGTAGAGAAGGCGAATCGTAAAAGGAGGAGCTTTTTATCACCTCCCAAAGCTCTCTTAGCGACTAACAACCGGAGAGGAATCGGGCACTTTAGAAGTAAGATTCCGGAACAATAGGAGATATGAGTGAAAACATTAGGAGATATTTTGAAAACATATAAGTATTTTCGGAAAATGTAACCGTCTTTTGGAGCAAACGCTTCCTTCTTTTTCCCGGAAACAACCGTTCATTTTCCCAAAAGCCCGGCTCTTCTCCCTCCCGACCCCGGCTTTCCGTCCTTAAAAGCACTGTTTTCCCGCTCCATTACATCCGGTTTGCCGATCCGGAGAAAAGGGGCTGTCACCCAAACACCGACTTTAATTACTTTCTGCGCACGAAAAGCCGCCACAAGTAGCAAAAGAACAATAGGAAACCTATGAATGCAGTCGCCGAACTCCTCCCGGCATTTCCGCCGGGACACACAAGTATATATCCAAAATGTTATTACATAGTCCTATCCTTTAACTCAACCACAAAAGGGATAGAGCAGAAAAGAGAAATAAAAAAAATAGCTAAAAGCATTTGCCTTCTTCAAAAAGAATCAGTATATTTGAAGTATAAGAAGACTCAGATATGGCAAACCCCAAATTACCGGGAATACCCGAAGCTGAACAAGCTCTGTTGTATGCCAAACTGAATGAATACAACCGGGGCCGCATGTCTTACAAAGAGGCAGGAGCCTATTTTGTGGTTCTGCCAAGACCGGGACATCCCACTTACTCGGTCTGGATCTATTCGCCTACACTCGAGAAGAACAGACTTCTGTTTATTCATGAACTCTCAGCAGACATCAACGAATCACTGCGGATGGCAAGCACGCTGTTTTTCTTTTCCAGGCGTTGCCTGCTGATCGTGGAATACAACGAGAAGAGGATGCAAAGCAACGGAGACGATATCATATCGTTCGGAAGGTATCGCGGACACTATCTGCACGAAATCCTGAAAGTCGATCCGGCCTACCTGAGCTGGATAGCCTACAAATACACACCCAAAATCCCCAAGCAGGAGCGTTTTGTAGCCATAGCGCAAGTATATCACTCTGTACATCTGGACATCATGCAACGAAAGGCACGGCAGAAACGCGAAGCCGGCCGTTTTCTGGGCAACGAGGGTGAAAAGTTGGAGGGCCTGAATCTAAAAGTGGTAAGAGTGCGGCTTGAAGACGATCCGTATAAAACAAGGGTCATGGGTACTTCCGTTCAGTTCTTTGTACGACAGATAGTAACGTTAACCGATCCGTCCGGAAATCTGGTGGTCCTAAGGATTTCTTCGAAAACACCCAGCCCCGTATCCTGCCAACTTCCGGCACTGGAACATGAGTTCCGCCCCGGCGAGATAGTCCACATCGCCTCGGCACGGATAGCGCGCACGTACGAAAGTTATGGCTCAAAGTATACACGTTTGAGCCATGTGAAGTTTCATCCGGCGGATTAACGCTTTCTCCAGTCATCCTTTACATAGTCAGACGGATAAGAAGTAGAATCCACGACTCCACCTTTCTGACGAATCCAGGTATCAAACGTCCGGGTACCCTCATTAAGTACAATAACACGAGCACCATTGGGTAAATGATTGTACTCCGTATTCCCACCGGTAAAACGGCCGTAAGCCAAAAGAATATTCTTCCACATCACAGCGTAATCATTATCATGATCGTGTCCTACAAAAACGCCCATCACATCTCCTGCCTCTTTCATGGCAGCAAACATACCGGTATTCAACTGTGGCGCACAAGCCTTTTCCATACGGGTACCACGAAGAATGGCATTCTCGTTGGCAGCAGCTTCATTATACTCCGGAAGTGGAATATGGAAGAAAGCTAATGCCGGATAAGGTTTGCCACCATTCCGGGCAGTATAGGCGGCACTTTGAGCACGATACCATGAGACTTGACCGAAAGTCAGCCACGCATATCCGTCTACATCTTTAAGCGAAGAGTAGGAGTGTGAATCCATACAATAAAGCAGTGCAGCATCCTTTGAAGCGTCGGCAGAGGATTTCACTGTCAGTATATAGTCCGGCGAAGGAGAAGTACCACGGTCGGGCAACAGATTTCCGGCTACTCCACGAATCAAATCATAAAGTTCGGCACGGGTCTTTCCCTGTTCATTATCATGATTCCCAAAAGTAACAACGAACGGAAGGTGCCGATGTTCCACTTGCCCAAGCACCTGAAGCATACCTTTATCAGCAGGAGAAGAATAAACGACATCACCGGTAAAAATCACAAGATCGGGATGTTCGGCATCCAATACTTCCCCTATACGTTCAAGAGCTACATCCGAAGCCGGATTACCATACTTGAAATGTACATCGGTGAACTGGACAATTTTGAACTTACCGTCTTTATTAAATCGCAAAACGGTATTTTGGGCAGCACTATCATTTATTGCCATGAAAGAAAACAAAACGGCCAATAAGGTCCCAAGAATCTTTTTCATACTATATATGTTTAGGAGATGAATTCAATCACACGCGATTGATCAGCACGGTTGCATAGGCGGAAATACCTTCTTCCCGCCCGGTAAAACCAAGTTTCTCGGTGGTAGTGGCTTTAATGGAAATATCGTCTGCATCGATCCCCATCACTTCGGCAAGCACTTGCTGCATCGAAGGGATATGGGCTTTCAGTTTAGGGCGCTCCGCACAGATAGTGGCGTCGATATTACCGATCTGATAGCCTTTGGCAGCAATCAGCTCCACTGTTTTCTTTAATAAAATCTTGCTGTCTATATTCTTATATTCACCGGCATTGTCAGGGAAGTGATAACCGATATCACGCATGTTGGCAGCACCCAGCAAGGCATCACAAATAGCATGCACCAATACATCGGCATCCGAATGTCCCAACAATCCTTTTTCATGTTCCAAAAGAATGCCTCCTAACCAAAGTTCACGTCCTTTGACCAATTGGTGGACGTCGAAACCAAAACCTACTTTTATTTTCATAAGAGTTATTTTATAAATGAATAAAGGAGTATCCGGACTTACCGGATATAGAAATCAAGCAACTTCTCGGTTTCAAGGTATCCCTCCAAATGCTGGCCGATACTGACCGGACCGCCCCCTACAGGCGTACCGGTGAAAAGAAGGTCACCGATTTTCAGAGTCACAAAGCGGCTGACATAAGCAATGATATCGTCTACCCGGAACAGCATATCGGCAGTATGCCCCTGCTGTACCGTTTTCCCGTCTATATCCAGGTGGAAATGAAAATTCTGCACATCGGCCAGTCGCTCCACCGGTACAAATGTGCCAATGGCAGCGGAACTATCGAAACCTTTACATAATTCCCAAGGATTGCCGGCTTCACGAAACCTGCGCTGTAAATCGCGTGCAGTGAAGTCGATGCCGACTGTCACCGCATCATAATAACGATGAGCAAAGCGTGAAGCTATATTTTTTCCCAAGCGATTGATGCGCACTACCAGTTCTGTTTCATAATGCACTTCATTCGAAAAATCGGGAATAAAGAAAGGTTTGCCATCTTTAAGGATAGCCGAATCGGGTTTCATGAAAATTACCGGCTCTTTATTCTCCAACGTATGTCCCAGTTCCTCGTTGTGCCGGGCATAATTCATTCCAACAGCTATAATCTTCATGCTCTATTCTATTTCATTAAAGTTCAAACGATTAAACATAACAGCGAGGTGAGCGTAAAGTGATGTGTTCTGCACCACGATATCTTCCGGAACACGAATACGGAAAGGGGTAAAATTCCAGACGGCTTTAATACCACCGGCCACCATCGTATCTGTAATGCATTGGGCAATCTCGATGGGCACGGTCAGTACACCGATGTGCACACCGTACTCCTGCATCTTCTTCTGAAAATCGTCAGAGTGGAAAATGGGAATCCCATTGAGCGTAGTGCCTACCAGCGACGGGTTTACATCAAAAGCAGCTACAATCTCCAAGCCGAAATGGCTAAGTCCGGAATCACGCAATAAAGCTCCTCCCAGACTTCCTACACCGAACAGGAAAGCCTTGTGCATATTTGTAAAGCCAAGAAAATCTTCCAGAACGGCAATCAGCGCATCCACTTCATACCCCACCCGCGTACGACCGGAAATATTAACATACGACAAATCTTTCGCAATCTGCGAAGCATCGATGTTTATTTCTTTGGAGATCTGGGTAGAAGAGACGTAACGTTCACCTTTCTGCTTCAGCAACTTTACATTCGAAAGATACCAAGGCAGCCGACGCAAAGTAGGCTCCGGAACCTTTGTACTGTCTTTATGCTGTATCTGATTGTTCATAGTCACTTCATTCTGCTTTTACATTAGCGATTGACAAAATTACACTATTTTTTCCGAAATGCCATAAGGATGTCATAGAAGCTTAACATAATTTCTACATACAAAAACGCCCGGGGACACTTAATAGTTTGCAAGGTTCGGAACAATATATTATTTTTGAACTTAATTAATAGACTGGAATAATGAAGAACAGCGATTGGAAAGACCGGCTGAACGTGGTTTACTCCACCAACCCGGATTATAATTATGAGATGGATGATGACGAAGAGCAAGTAACCCTGGAACCGTCACAACAGAACTTACGGGTGCAATTGGATCGGAAAAACCGGGGCGGCAAAGTCGTAACCCTAATTACCGGCTTTGTCGGCACCGAGAACGACCTGAAAGATTTGGGAAAACTCCTCAAGACGAAATGTGGAGTAGGCGGATCGGCTAAAGACGGAGAGATTATCGTTCAGGGAGACTTCAAACAAAAAATAGTAGAACTGCTGAAGAAAGAAGGATATACGAAAACAAAAACAGTAGGAGGATAAGGGGAAACAAATCCCACTTGAAACAGGTCCGGCAAAATGTAAACAAGTTCCGGATCCATTCACTTTATACGCAAAAGTTCTTGTTCCGGATTCTGCGTAAACAGATAACCGTAACTTACGGACAGCCACAAAAAAAACGGCCGCTACAGACTTTCTGTGCGGCCGTTTCTATATTCTTGATTCCTTGAGATTATTCAGCTCTCAAAGTGAAACGTTTGAAATCAACAACCTTCAATTCAGGATCAGCTTCTTTCAACACTTCTCTCACTGTCTTCTTGGCATCCATGATGTCTTCCTGATTCAGCAAGCAAACTTCTTTCAAGAACTTAGCCAAACGTCCTTTAGCAATGTTCTGAATCATTTGTTCAGGCATATTTGCAGCCTTCTCAGCTGAAACAGTAGCAATGATTTCTTTTGCCTTTGCAACATCTTCAGCTGTAATCCAGCCTTTAGCCATGTTGCTTTCCATGTGGTCTTCACTGTCCACATGAGCCGGATTGATATTAGCTTTCTTCAAAGCAGCTTCTACAGCTTTCTGCACCTGTTCTACTTTAGTCTTTTCAACAGCCACTTCGATTTCTTTCTGCTTCACTTCTTCAGAAACGCCATCTTCATCAACTGCGATCGGATTCATAGCAGCAACCTGCATAGCTACTTGCTTAGCCAGCTGTTCGTCAACTTTCTTGTTGAAAGCAACCATGGTGCAAAGACCGTTTCTGTTCATATGGTTGTAAGCAGCAATTGTAGCGCCTTCCAAAACCATGTAACCATCCAACTCCATCTTTTCACCAGTGATACCGGTTCTGTCTGTTACAGCCTGAGCTACAGTAGCATCACCCATCGGAAGAGCCAAAACTTCTTCCAGAGTCTTGCACTTGTTAGCTACAGCAGCGTCCAGAATATCCTGAGTCAGTTTCACGAAGTCAGCATTCTGAGCAACAAAGTCAGTTTCGCACTTCAAAGCGATGATAGCACCGAAACCTTCTTCTACTTTTACCAAAACACAACCTTCAGAAGCCTCACGGTCAGAACGTTTTGCAGCAACTGCCTGTCCTTTTTCGCGGATGATCTTCATTGCTTTGTCGAAATCGCCTTCAGCATCAGTCAACGCATTTTTGCAGTCCATCATACCAGCACCGGTCATTTTGCGGAGCTTGGTTATATCAGCCATTGTTACAGCCATAATATCTTTTATATTTTAAAATGAATAATCGTTTTGAATAAACAAAATGTGCCAATCTGCCAATCAAAATGCCCACACCCTTACAGATGCGTCGGCACATTAGCAAATTGGCACATTATTATATTAAGCCTCTTCGTCTTCTTTCAGGAAAGCAGCAGCTTTAGCTGCGTTGATTGCTTCTTCGTCAGATTTATCGAGTCTAGCCTTAGCTGATTTCTTTTTGCCCTTGTTAGCAGGAGCTTCACCGGCAGCTTCCATATCGATCTTTTCAGCTTTTCTTTCTTCCAGACCTTCGATCATTGCAGCACAGCAAGCATCGAGGATAACTTCTACTGATTTAGTAGCGTCATCATTTGCCGGAATTACGAAGTCAATGTTTGTAGGATCCGAGTTAGTATCAACGATACCAAATACAGGAATACCCAAACGGTTAGCTTCGCGAACAGCAATATTTTCTTTCATTACATCGATAACGAACAAAGCAGACGGCAGACGAGTCAGGTCAGCGATAGAACCCAAAGTCTTGTCCAGCTTAGCACGCTGACGAGAAATCTGAAGAATTTCTCTCTTTGACAAGTTTGAGTAAGTACCATCAGCAGTCAACTTGTCGATAGTAGTCATCTTCTTCACTGCCTTACGGATAGTAGGGAAGTTAGTCAACATACCACCCGGCCAACGTTCGATAACATAAGGCATGTTTACAGATGCAGCTTTTTCAGCCACTACCTGTTTAGCTTGTTTTTTAGTAGCAACAAAAAGGACTTTCTTGCCTGATTTTGCAATCTGTTTCAGAGCCTCTGCGGCTTCATCAACTTTTGCAACTGTTTTGTGGAGGTCAATGATATGAATACCATTGCGTTCCATAAAAATATAAGGAGCCATTGCAGGGTTCCACTTTCTTTTAAGGTGTCCGAAGTGGCAACCGGCTTCCAATAATGCATCAAAATTTGTTCTTGACATCTTGTTTTTTCTTTAAATCGTTTACTTTCTTTTTTGTTTTTTCTAAACCAACCGCCGGGTAGCCTGTATAGTAAGAGTCCCGGTAGTTTAGATACTAAACATCTTCCGTCAGGCAGCCCATTAACGCTTGCTGAACTGGAATCTTCTACGAGCTTTCGGCTGACCCGGTTTCTTACGTTCAACAGAACGAGGATCACGTGTCATGAAGCCTTCAGAACGAAGTGCCGGCTTATCTTCAGCGTTGATCTTAACCAGTGCACGGGCAATAGCTAAACGCAAAGCCTGAGACTGACCAGTAAAACCACCACCGCACAAGTTCACTTTGATGTCATACTTCTCAGCAACACCAAGCTTGTTCAATGGTTGTTTAACAACATACTGAAGAATAGTTGATGGAAAGTACTCTGCAAGGTCTCTCTTGTTAATAGTAATCTTTCCTGTACCTTCGCTTACGAATACGCGTGCAATAGCACGTTTACGTCTGCCTAATGCATTTACTACTTCCATTATATCTTATTTAAGTGAGTTTATATCAATTGCTTTCGGGTTCTGAGCATCGTGTTTGTGTTCGCTACCTGCGTAAACATACATATTGCTCAGCAACTTAGCTCCCAGTCTGTTCTTCGGAAGCATGCCCTTCACTACTTTTCTCAGTAATCTGTCTTCACCGTTAGGTTTGGCGATCAAACGAGCAGGAGTCATTTCTCTCTGACCACCCGGGTAGCCAGTATAAGACAAATAAACTCTGTCATTCCATTTGTTACCACTTAATTTAACTTTGTCTGCATTGATGATAATAACGTTATCACCGCAGTCTACATGAGGAGTAAAGTTTGGTTTATACTTTCCTCTCAACAGTTTCGCAACTTTTGCTCCCAGACGACCTAAAGTTTGGTCTGTAGCATCAACGATAACCCATTCTTTGGTTACAGTTGCCTTGTTTGCAGAAATGGTCTTGTAACTTAAAGTATCCACTCTTAATTTGTTTTTTAAATGTTACTACTAAAAATTTTCTTCACCACTTATCAACCTTCCCCGGACAAAGGAAGATTAACTTGCTATGAATTAATCTCTTATCCTTTTGAGATAATAATCGGCTTGCAAAAGTACGGCTTTTCTTTGAATTGGCAAACTATTTCTGTCTTTTTTTGGATTTATCCGGTTGATAACGAGCCACAAGCTATCTGCCGTAAACAGCGCCCAACAAGACAAAAAAAGACTGCAGGCAACAAGCCACACACGATCAATGCTACAATACATAATCGGCAGCTTGCTACCTGCAGTCCGTAAGTCGATCTTATAATCTGAATTATCTTACAATGTCTTCCGGGAATTTATCCGGCATCTCAATACGTTTCCAAGTCTCTTTATACCAGCAATTCAGTTCATTGCCATTCAGATCCTTCTCTATAAAATATTTAAGATGCAATACTTTATCATCAACGAGTTCGAAAGTAAGAACATTATCCTGATTGTCGAGCATCGGCAAATGAATATTCTTTTCAATGCTTTCAGCGTATGTATGATCCGACAACTGCTCGTAACTACCATACCCCGTTATAATAGCATCTGCTCCGGGACGAATCGTGAAATTCACAATTCTTCCATCGTCACTCAGTACTTTGAAAGTATTACTCGGTTTAAGTACACCCGGAGCATCCGGACTTTCTGAAACATAGTGGCACAATTGCCAGATTCCTTTCAGATTAGCTGGCTTAAAGTTAGCCTTTTGTGCCATCACATTTGTTACCGCAAACAGCATCGCCGCCAGCATGGTAAAGAAATAAAGCTTTTTCATATCTGTACGATTTTAGTTAACACTTTAATTCATCTGTCTGTCACAAATATAAAGATTTCTTTTATAAAAATAGCAATCTAAAGACATAAAAAAACTCGCATAATCAAAAGAATATGCGAGTTTCTTATCATTTGTATGAATATTCAGATATGATTCATTAAAAATCGGCATTACGTGGGGTACGCGGGAACGGAATTACATCGCGGATATTAGACATACCCGTCACGAAGAGCAACAAGCGTTCAAATCCCAGTCCGAATCCAGAGTGAGGACAAGTACCGAACTTACGAGTATCCAGATACCACCACATATCCTTCATCGGAATATGCATTTCCTCAATACGCGTCATCAATTTGTTATAATCCGACTCACGTTCCGAACCGCCAATGATCTCTCCGATTTTAGGGAAAAGTACATCCATGGCACGCACAGTCTTACCATCCTCATTCTGTTTCATATAGAAGGCCTTTATTTCCTTCGGATAGTCAGTCAGGATCACCGGACGTTTAAAGTGGTCTTCCACCAGATAACGCTCGTGTTCAGAAGCCAAATCAACTCCCCAGTAAACCGGGAATTCGAATTTATGTCCTTTGGCAACAGCTTCTTCCAGTATTTTAATACCTTCCGTGTATGGCAGACGGACGAAGTCTTCTTTAAGTACACCTTCCAAACGTTCAATTAATCCTTTATCGAACATGTCGTTCAGGAATTTCACATCATCTGCGCAGTTATCCAAAGCCCATCTCACACAATATTTAATGAACTCTTCAGCCAAATCCATATTCTCCTGAATTTCGTTGAAAGCTACCTCCGGTTCAATCATCCAGAACTCGGCCAAGTGGCGCGGAGTGTTAGAATTTTCGGCACGGAAAGTAGGACCAAACGTATAGATTGCACCTAAAGCGGTAGCAGCTAACTCACCTTCCAACTGCCCCGAAACAGTCAAACTGGCTTGTTTGCCAAAGAAGTCATCATCATACACGATAGAACCGTTTTCATCTTTTTTCAGATCATACAGGTTCATGGTAGTCACCTGAAACATCTGTCCGGCACCTTCACAGTCAGACGCTGTAATGATAGGTGTATGAAAATAGAAGAATCCCTTTTCATGGAAGAATTTATGGATAGCAATAGCCATATTGTGACGAATACGGAATACTGCTCCAAAAGTATTGGTACGCGGACGCAAATGGGCTATCTCACGCAAAAACTCCATAGAGTGCCCTTTCTTCTGTAGCGGATACGTATTGTCACAAGTTCCCAGCACTTCGATTTCACGAGCCTGCACTTCAGCCTTCTGTCCGGTGCCTACCGACTCCGTCAACACACCGTTCACGCTCAGACAAGCACCGGTCGTGATTTGCTTCAGCATCTCTTCATCAAAGTTCGCCAGATCGACTACGACCTGCACGTTATTTATTGTAGAACCGTCATTCAGTGCGATAAAGTTAACTTGTTTGCTGCCTCTGCGGGTGCGAACCCATCCTTTCACATTGACCATAGCGCCAAAATCTTCGCGCTTCATCAGGTCGACAATTTTTGTTCTACTAATCTTTTCCATACAACTATTTTATATACATTATTATATATAGTAGCCAGAAGTCAGCAACCGGGAGTGACAAACGCCCGGTTACTGACCACTGACTGCCATCTTCTAAATTCTTTTATTATTCAAAAGATCCCATCCGGAGGAAGTTAACTTCCTGTTCTGTAAGATAACGCCACTCACCACGGCGCAATCCTTTTTTAGTCAGTCCGGCAAAGAATACACGGTCAAGTTTCACCACCTTGTAACCCAACGATTCAAATATACGACGGACGATACGATTCTTTCCGGAGTGGATTTCGATACCCACTTGATCACGTTTCACCTCGTCAGAATAACTGATGGCATCCGCATGGATTTCACCATCTTCCAGCTGAATACCGGCTGCAATCTGGTCCATATCTGCCTTAGTCAGATTCTTATCCAAATATACATGATAGATTTTTTTCTTCAGGTATTTCGGATGTGTCAGTTTAGAAGCTAAATCACCATCATTAGTCAACAGCAATACACCTGTTGTGTTACGGTCCAGACGTCCTACCGGATAAATACGCTCAGCGCAGGCCCCTTTTACCAGATCCATAACAGTCAGACGAGCCTGAGGATCATCCGAAGTAGTTACACAATCTTTCGGCTTGTTCAGCAACACATACACCTTACGCTCAATACTAACGGTTTCATCGTGAAACTTCACCACATCAGCGCGCTTGATCTTTGTACCCAACTCTGTAACAACCTCTCCATTGACAGAAACTACACCTGCCGTGATAAATTCATCAGCTTCACGACGAGAGCAGACTCCTGCATTAGCCAGGAACTTATTCAGACGGATCGGTTCATTCGGATCAACAAATTGTTCTTTGTATTCAATCTGTTTTTTCTTACTGTATTTAGCATTCGGATCGTAATCCCCCGTACGACGTATCGGACGTGAGAATCCCTGCGATCTGTTATCGTTATTGTATCTCGGACGATAGGGACGGTCACCGCCTTCACGATTGTATGAAGGACGTTGCGGACGGTCGCCATAGGAACGCTGAGGACGATCACCACCTTCGCTGTTAAAGCGCGGACGGTAGGGACGGTCGCCACCTTCACGGTTATATGAAGGACGTTGCGGACGGTCGCCATAAGAACGCTGAGGACGGTCACCACCTTCGCTGTTAAAACGCGGACGATAGGGACGGTCACCACCTTCACGATTATATGAAGGACGTTGCGGACGGTCGCCATAGGAACGCTGAGGACGATCACCACCCTCGCTGTTAAAACGCGGACGATAGGGACGGTCGCCACCTTCACGATTATATGAAGGACGTTGCGGACGATCACCATAAGAACGCTGAGGACGATCTTCACTATTACTATTAAATCTCGGACGATAAGGACGGTCGCCACCTTCACGATTGTATGAAGGACGACTGTATCCGCCTTCTCTGTTAAAACTTCTGTTACCATCACGGCCGGCGTCCGTATTCTCACTCTTGGAGTCTTCGCGCCATTCTTCGTTTTCTGTGCTCATTTTCTTATTCGAATAAAAATTAAACTTTTGGCCTCACGGCCTGATTTTAGACACTTATATTATATATAACAATAATCACCCTTAAATTCCCGTATACGAATGGGGAGTAATTACTCTTAATTCTTTTTTGATTTCTTCGTTCACATCCAATCCTTCAATAAACTCCTTGATAGAAGTTTCTGTGATAGCCTGATTCGTACGAGTCAGAGCCTTCAAGGCTTCGTACGGATGCGGGTAAGCCTCACGACGAAGAATAGTCTGGATAGCCTCAGCCACCACACTCCAGCAATTATCCAAATCACGATAGATAGCCGTTTCGTTGAGCAACAACTTGCGCAATCCTTTCAGCGAACTTTGAATAGCAATCACAATATGCCCGAACGGAGTACCTACATTACGCAGCACAGTAGAATCTGTCAGGTCGCGTTGCAAACGTGATACGGGAAGTTTCACTGCGAGGTGTTCCAGAATGGCATTGGCAATTCCGAGATTACCTTCTGCATTCTCAAAATCAATCGGATTTACTTTATGCGGCATCGCACTCGATCCCACCTCTCCGGCTTTTATCTTCTGCTTGAAATATTCCATCGAGATGTATTGCCAGAAATCACGGTTCATATCGATCATCACCGTATTGATACGCTTCATGGCATCGAAGATAGCCGACAGATTGTCGTAGTTCGAAATCTGCGTTGTATATTCCTCGCGTTCCAATCCCAGTTTCTCTGCAACAAACTGATTTCCGAATGCTTTCCAATCATATTCGGGATAAGCCACATGGTGTGCATTATAATTTCCGGTTGCACCGCCGAATTTAGCAGTTACAGGGCAAGCCTTCAAAGTAGCCAGCTGACGTTCCAGGCGATAAACAAAAACCATAATTTCCTTTCCCAAGCGAGTTGGAGATGCCGGCTGACCGTGAGTTTTGGCAAGCATCGGAATGGATTCCCATTCAGTAGCATACGTCTTCAACTGCGCAATCAGTTCTTCAATCAGCGGATAATAAACTTGCTCCAATGCTTCCTTGATAGAAAGAGGGATCGATGTATTGTTAATATCCTGCGAAGTCAGTCCAAAATGAATAAACTCTTTGTACTCTTCCAATCCACCCAACTTATCAAACTCTTCTTTCAGGAAATACTCTACGGCTTTCACATCATGGTTGGTCACACTTTCAATATCCTTGATACGCTGCGCATCGGCTTCCGTAAAATTACGGTAGATATTGCGCAATGACTCGAACACACTCTTATCAATTCCCTTCAGTTGCGGCAACGGCAGTTCGCACAAAGTAATAAAATACTCTACTTCCACCTGCACACGGTATTTAATCAACGCATATTCAGAAAAATATGCAGCTAAAGCTTCAGCCTTGCCTCTATATCGGCCGTCAATCGGAGAGATGGCCGTAAGTAAATCAAGTTTCATATTGTCGTTTAGATAATTATCAGGCTGCAAAATTAACTCTTTTTCCTGAGTTATAAGGCATAAGGGGAGAGAAAGTTTGTATAAAAGAGACTAAAATCACGATGAACGGCCAAAGGTGAACAGTCTTTAAACAATCAACGATGAACTACTTGCATTTTACCATCGTTGCAAGATAGTTCATCGTTGATCATTCATCATTCAAAAACCGTTCATCGTTTCACTCAGCCCTTAAGCTTCATCAACACCGGTGTTTTCACTGTTTTCACTTCTGTTTGAGGGGTTTCATTCAATTGTTCAAAGATAACAATCTTATTTTCACCCTTCTTCAGCCATACACCCGGAACATAGAGTGTTTGCTGAGGACCTACTTTCCAGTAACGTCCGATATTAACACCGTTCACAAAAACGATACCCTTTCCCCAGCTTTCCATATCCATAAATGTATCTCCGACTTTATCTAACGTAAAAGTCCCCTCATAAAGCACCGGACAGCCTTTCAGCTTAGCCACTTCAGACGGTACATTTTTATGTGTATCAGCTTTCAATTTGGTCAAATCGGGCATTTCGTCCATCGGCAACTGATACATATCCCATCCGCCGACAATTTCCTTACCGGCTATCTGAACCGGGCTAATAATTCCCTTGGTATTATGTACGATCTCGCTACCATAATTAATGCGTCCCATATTTTCAACCAGAATCTGCAGAGTAGCATTAAACGGCACCTCTATCTCCATGGAGTAGGTCTTGGTATTCCGATTCAACACTCCTACCTGTTCACCATCCACATAAACAACGGCATAGTCACGCAACCCCGGAATTTCAAGTGTTCCGCTAATCGGCTGATTGAAATGACGAGTATACAATACATATCCATACCCCTGATTCAATTGCTCAAAAGTCAAGGGAGTATCAGACGACACGGGTTTCTGTTTTTCTGCAAAAGCAAGCACATCCGCAACTTTATTCAATTGAATAGAAGGTATTTCGATAACAGGATTAGGAGCCGGAGCTTCAGGAATTGTATATTTAACATATTTCTTGATCACATTGCGAATCGAATCATACTTTGGAGTTACCCAGCCTGCCTCGCTAATAGGAGCATCATAATCATAACTGGTCATATCCGGCTGAATATCACGCTTCTTATCATAATTAGCACCACTCGTAAAACCAAAATTCGTACCTCCATGCACCATATAGAAGTTGAAAGAAACATCATTTTGCAGATACTTCTCGGTTTGACGAGCAATCCCGGAAGCTCCTATCTGCGGGAACGGCTCTGCCCAATGCGACAGCCAACCCGGATAAAATTCTGCAACCATATACGGACCTTTGCCGTCGTGATATTGATCAACCACTTTTTTCAAGTTCTCAATATCACTTTCGCCATTCGCCGTAGGCAAAGCTCCCGGAGTAGCCCCACCCTCAAAAAGCCAACTGCCATCAGAAGTAAACAGAGGTACATTAAATCCTGCATCAGCCAACTGCTGCTTGATTTTAGCATTGTAAGCGCGATGTTCTTCCAAAGGTATATCCTTACGCTGGGCAACGTATGAACCAAATTCATTCTCACACTGCACCATTACAATCGGACCACCCTTTGTACACTGCAAACTACCGACCTCTTTATAAAGACGATCGATATACGCTTTTGTATATTTCAGAAACTCCGGATTATCTCTCCTGATTTCCATTCCTTTCACATTTTGCAACCACCAAGGATAACCACCGAATTCCCACTCGGCACAAACATAAGGACCGGGACGCAAAATAACCATCATCCCCTCTTCACCTGCGGTTTTTATAAATTCAGCCAAATTCTTGTCACCTGTAAAATCCCATTTTCCGGGCTCCGGCTCATGAAGATTCCAGAACACATAGGTAGCCACTGTATTTAACCCCATACCTTTCATCATCTGCAACCGATGACGCCAATATTGATGAGGGATACGGGCATAATGCATCTCACCGGAAAGAACAGGCGTTATCTTTCCGTTACGATAAAAATGTCCATTCTTGATTTCAAACGTAGATTTCGACTGCGAGAACACGCACAATGGCATGACAGCCAACAACAAAAGTAAAAAAATCGATTTTGTTCGCATGGTAGTATTAATAGGTTTATTGATGAAGCAAAGTAAAGAAATAAATCACTTTCCCGCCAAATTTCCCTTTGTTTTCTTTTAAAAAATAACTTGAATTAATACACCATTGTATCAGGTAAAGTACAGAAAAAGAAAATCCTTACAGAAATATTCTGCAAGGATTCCGTATAGAGTGGGCGTTGACGGATTCGAACCGCCGACCCTCTGCTTGTAAGGCAGATGCTCTGAACCAGCTGAGCTAAACGCCCGATGTATCTTTCTTCGAAGAATATATAGCAAAATTGAATCTCTTTTCAATGTGGGCGTTGACGGATTCGAACCGCCGACCCTCTGCTTGTAAGGCAGATGCTCTGAACCAGCTGAGCTAAACGCCCATATATTCTTCATTGAAAGTGTTCGGTTGTGGGCGTTGACGGATTCGAACCGCCGACCCTCTGCTTGTAAGGCAGATGCTCTGAACCAGCTGAGCTAAACGCCCTTACACTTTCTTTTCAAAAGCGATGCAAAGGTATGGCTTTTCTTGAGACCTACAAATTATTTGCGATATTTTTTTTCAAAAAGTTTTCAACTGGTATAATAACAAACTGATTTTCAATTATAAAAAACAAGCATACAGAGTCTCCCCGAACGTATGTCCGGAAATACAATGGAGGCTTGACTTACAGGATTACATCCGACACCTAATAACACGTGCAGGATTACCTACCGCCACACAATCGTCCGGTATATCCTTTGTCACCACACTGCCGGCTCCGATCACACAACGGTCACCTATCGTCACGCCGGGACAAATGACAGCCCCGCCACCAATCCAACAGTCTTCGCCAATAGTTACCGGATAAGCGTACTCTTTGGGGTTACGGCGTTCCAGATAGTCCATTGGATGATGTGGAGTATAGATTTGCACACACGGACCTATCAATGTATGACTTCCGATGGTGATGAATGCTCCGTCAAGGAACGTACAATTGGCATTCACAAATACATGCTCACCCAAACGGATGCCATCGCCATGATCACAATAAAAAGGCGGGCAAATAACGGAAGTAGCCGGAAGATCAGGTATCAATTCTTCAAGTAGTCCCCGATAAGTTTCGTCATACGTACTCAAGCACCGCATTCGTGCCAATAACTTCTTGGCATGTTCAAATCTCACCTGTAATTCAGGTGCCGACATATCCGCCAATTCACCGCTACGCATTTTTTCTATTTCTGTCATCTCGATTCATTCTGTTTTTCCGTTTGTAAATACATATTTTGTCTCGTCCGAAAGCTGTTCGTTAAATTCAAACCCTTCCCAAGCGAATGTCTTCAATTGTTCAACAGATTCTATCCGGTTCTTCAGAATATAACGAGTCATCTCGCCCCGCGACATTTTAGTATAAACCACTACCGTAGCCAATTTTCCGTTTTTCCAGACGTGAAACTCGGGAGTTATCACACGAACCTCCTTCTCAACCCGCTTCCAATCGAAAAGTCCCCGCATTTCGTCACTTGCCAGATTACAAAGCACCCCACCGGCTTTCTTGATATCTGCAATAAACCGGTCTGTAAGGATTGGCTTCCAATAATCAAACATCGTTCTGTTGCCGGGTTCAGGCAACCGTACATCTCCCTCAAGCCGGTAAGGCCTAATCATATCGAGAGGACGCAACAACCCATAGCAGAATGAGGTCAATCTCAGATGATCCTGGGCATAGCAAAAGTCTTCTTCTGAAAAGTCCTGGGGGTGAACTCTTTTAAAAACAATCCCTGTATAAGCCAACAATGCAGGCAATTCCCGTGTACCCTCCGAGTGAAAAGCCTGATAGCGTCTATAATTTTCAACAGCAATCTTAGGATTCACCTTTAACAGCCGTTCCAACTCCTCGACTGAAAATTGTGACATCTGCAGAGCAACCTCCGCTGCCTCCTTCCGGAAGCCGGGAAATGTAGTGAGAGGCGTTTTTGTCTTCGAAACGTCACTCATAGTTTTGGCACAAGATAAAAGTATCAGCATAGGCATTTTTCCTTATTTCAATGTTTCAAAGGAACAAAATTAATAGAAAAACGGCAGTATGCACTTTTTTTCTTATTTTTGTGCAGTCACTAAAACCTGAAAAACTAACATTTTACCTAAAATGAAGATTAAACGACTCTACTTACTGGGAGCCTGGCTCCTTTTGGGCGTCAGTGCTTCGGCCCAAATCACAAGTATTCAACCACAACCACAGCAGGTCCTTTCACAAGCCCGAAACCTGAGCTTACCGGACACCTATCTGATTGTTGGAGATACAGAGGCAAACACACATGCCGTCAGTGCCCTGAAAACCCTGCTTGCCGGAAAGCATTCGGATAAGAACGGGTTTCGCATCTATATCGGTGAAAAAGGGGACAAAGCTATCCGCAAATTCGCCCGACAGATTCCTAATCACAAAGAAGGCTATTATTTGGCCATCAATGATAAAGAGATTGTCTTAGCCGGCCAGGACGAAAGGGGAACTTTCTATGCCTTGCAGACGTTAGCACAGTTACTGAATGACAATCAACTTCCTGTAGTAGAAATCAAAGACTACCCTTCAGTCCGTTTCCGCGGTGTAGTCGAAGGATTTTACGGAACCCCCTGGAGCCACGAAGCCCGTCTCCGTCAGTTGAAGTTCTACGGAGAGAATAAAATGAATACCTATATCTATGGCCCTAAAGATGATCCATACCACAGTTCTCCCAACTGGCGCCTGCCATATCCCGAAAAAGAGGCCCTCCAATTACAGGAGTTGGTAAAAGTAGCCAATGAGAACGAAGTGGACTTTGTATGGGCTATTCATCCGGGACAAGACATCAAATGGAACCAGGAAGACCGCGATCTGCTACTGGCAAAATTCGAAAAAATGTACGATCTGGGAGTCCGTTCGTTCGCTGTATTCTTTGACGATATCTCGGGCGAAGGCACCAATCCGAACAAGCAAGCCGAACTGTTGAACTATATCGACGAGAAATTTGTAAAGGTAAAACCGGATGTCACTCCTTTGGTCATGTGTCCTACAGAATACAATAAAAGCTGGTCGAATCCCAAGGGAAATTATCTGACTACCTTGGGAGAAAAGCTGAACCCTTCTATCCAAATAATGTGGACGGGTGACCGTGTCATTTCTGATATAACCAAAGACGGCATAGCTTGGATCAACGCACGCATCAAACGTCCGGCGTATATTTGGTGGAACTTTCCGGTATCAGATTACGTACGCGACCATCTTTTACTCGGACCGGTCTATGGCAACGACACGCAGATTGCCGATCAGATGTCAGGCTTTGTCACCAATCCCATGGAACATGCCGAAGCATCCAAAATTGCAATTTACAGTGTAGCCGGCTATGCATGGAATCCTGAAAAATACAACAGTGAACAGACATGGAAAGATGCTATCCGTACCATTCTGCCAAGTGCCGCAGACGAATTGGAATTTTTTGCAGCACATAACTCCGACTTGGGACCGAACGGACATAAATACCGCCGGGACGAATCTGTCGAATTGCAGCCGTTATCACAACGTTTTCTCGATAGCTACCTGAAAAACGGTTCATATACCGAAGCTGACTTCAACGCTTTGGAAGCAACTTTCGGAAAGATGGTAGAGTCCGGTGACATTTTGATGACCAACACAGGGAATCGTCCCCTCATTGTTGAAATGATGCCTTGGCTCCGTCAGTTTAAATTATTGGGCGAAACCGGGCAAGAAGTTCTGGCTATGGCCAAAGCTTATAAAGAAGGGGACAACTCACTCTTTATCCGGAAATACCGTCATGTGAAAGCACTGCAACAGCAAATGTTCCAGGTAGATCAAACCTATAACCAGAATCCTTACCAACCGGGTGTAAAAACAGCAACTAAAGTGATCAAGCCACTGATAGATCAAACATTTACCACGGTCACCGAACGCTATAATAAGGAGCACGGTACGCAATTGGATGCCGCAACAGACTATATGCCGCACAAACTGGTAAGTGACGTAGAGCAATTACGTAATCAGCCGTTACAGATCAAAACCAACCGTGTATTGGTATCACCTGCCAACGAAGTAATTAAATGGGGAGCCGGATGCACGCTGACCATCGAACTGGATCAAGCTTATCCGGGAGAAAATCTGGATATAGATTTCGGTAAACCGGACGTGGCTGCCTGGGGACAACTTGAAATTTCGGCTGATGGCAAAGAATGGCAGAAGGTCGATTTCAAACAGGAAAAGAACCGCATCACCTTGAACTTGAAACAAACACCTGTGAAAGCTGTACGTTTCAGTAATGTCGGCAATGCGGAACAAGAAGTTTACCTGCGCCGCTTCATGATTACTCTGGACAAATAGAAATTCATTAAAAACTTATCTGTGCAAAAGCCCCTTCCGATATTTTCGCTAAAATACGGAAGGGGCGCACACAAACAAAACAAACAATAATTCATCAACAGCCTTCACAGGCTATACCGATGAATATCACTAAAGATAGCATATAAAGAATATGCTCGTGAAAAAGCCGCCTTTCCAGGCTGCAGAGGATAAGATTAATCATTCAGCATGTTCATTTATCTTCGTACAAGAGCTTTCTCTTTCCTGTAATACACGAAATTTCATTTGTTGCTGTTCCCGCCAATAATAAAAACCTCCACACGAAATCTTACACAAAACAACATATTCTGTTTTACGCTTCCGCATCAGACGTAACAAAGGAGTACACAAAAACTTATCCGGTTCGGAAACACGTACCCTGATTGTTTTCTGCCCGGAAGAAACTCCATCGGGGCAAGGCAACCAGTCGATATCAAGTATGCCCAGAAGAGAATAACAATAAAAAGCAGAATGTTCATAAGCATACCATGCTCCTTCTTCCTGATACAGAAAAATACAATCAACATTCTGTGCTTCTATTTGCAATATCTCTTCCAGGGTCATACTACCGCAACGTTCTATTGAATAACTACTATCTTACGGGCTACAGTTTCCCCGCCGGAGGCGGAAGTCATCTGTACAGTCCCTCTCCTGCTCGCTCCGAAAGCTACATGCAAATAAGCATGCGAACTGTATTTGCTACTGAGTTCCGACACCATGCCGTCTCCCGGAAGAGCTCCGGGAGATGCGGCGGATGGGTGTAGAAAGAGCCAGCCGGGAGATGTCGGATTCAACACCCGTACCGTCCAGTTACGATCGGTTGAACCGACCAAATCGAGGACAAACGAATCGGTATCTTTCTGATCCGATATGATGGGATTCCAACTGACACGAACCGGCTGAGACAGATTATCACACGTCATAGTCAAGGTTGTAGCTACGGCATCATTGGCCGCTGAGGTAAAATCCCCCGTAATTTTATATTTGTTACTTCCCAAAGCCTGGGCAGACAGATTTGTCAACCAATTACAATCGTCAGGAAGGGTCAGAACCGGCTGAATACCACGACTGGAATATACGGTACAAATATCCACACCAGTTGCCGATGTAGTCACATCTGTTTTTCCATATAGGCTGAATACATTATTAGACGATGCCATACGGTATTGACCGTCGGCCACAATACAGGGCAGATCCGTGTCTTCATCCGTCAACTCCACTTTCAAAGCATTCGAAGGTGCAGAAGCCACAGCAATATCTGGACTTTCATATCCCGGACCATTGACTCCCACCACTGTAACAATATAGCGGTGGTTGCGTACAATGTTCAAAGGACTTCCGTCATTACCGTTCATCACTACTTTATAGTAGCCCTTTTTCCCCTTATACCGGGCTGCAATCACTACTCCCATATAGTCGGAAGCCGAACAATTGCGCTCATAAATGTATAAAGATGGCTCCGCACCATTACCCCAACCCTTACGATAATCCAGATAGATTCCACCGGTAACCGGATTTGCGACAACGGGAGTATTTACTTCTCCTGTGCAATCGGTCGGAGCTAGGAAGCCATGACAGGCTCCCTGATGTACAGTAATTCCCTCAATGACAAAATCACCCAGTCCGGTATTCCCACCTCCATTACCCTTCTTCACTTGTATACATGCTGTGGAACGCAACAGTTTCACACCCTCTGCTTTCGTTACGATATTGATTCCGTTCAATGCAAAACGTCCCCACATGACCAAAGGCATTACATGGTTTAACAATGTGCTCTCTCCTTCATCCACATGTTCGAGCGAGGCTGTCTGCAAGGAAGAGATAGCCGCATTTTCTGTCATACCGGGAGTTATATCACCAAAGTTCAAGCGATCCGAAGTGCCATCAGCACTCCGACCGTTTGCAACCAGATGAATGATACGCCGTTCTGAAGTGGCATCCAAACGGACTGTGAAATTAATCCCCGTTCCGGTGACCACCAACCTGTCACTCTCTACTTTGACGCGTTCCATAAACTTTGCGTCTTTGTCGAATATCAACAAGTCTGCGTTCTTAATATCGGTATCCGTATATGGACCACCGGCACGAGTAAGAGTATTTACTGACTCCGGTTGCGGTAGGGTTACCGAAACAGCAACATCTATCTTTCCATAAGCGGGTTTCTGTTCCTCCTCCTCATGACTGCACGAGGCAAACAGAAAAGCAATCAGTATACCTATTATATATTGTATTTTCATATTATACTCTTCATTTTCATTATACGCATTAAAGCTATTTCCCTTGTCCTCGATAGCTGTTAGAATAAGTATCAACTATAGTAGGAGTCCAATAAGGTTTCTGAGTTTCTTCTACACTTCTCATAGGAACCCGCATCGAACGAGTACCTGTCCACAAAGTTCCTTTCCAATTTATTTTTGCAGTGTGTTTCTTACGGTCATATACAATATCACAAATATGGTCATATTGCTTACTACCGGAAGCCTGCACATTAAACTTATTTGTAGAAGTGTAAACCAGTGTTCCACCTTGATTGACAAAATTCGTACCGACATGACTCATCGTACCACCCAAATAAGCATAGATATTACAAGTCATTGGAATACCGCCTCCTCTATACCATCCGGCATTCACCTGCAAGGTTACTGTACGTGGCAATAATCCTGGAGCATTCGGATCTATACCATGTTGACCGGGATAAGGTGCAGAGTTAATTACCGGAGCATTAAAGAACGCAGTTTCTCCTTGTCCTGAAGTAGCATCACCACCCCATTTCAATAACTCCTTATTATCATAGTTAACCACACCACCTTGGCTCCAGCCAACCCACTGATTCTGGAATGCATCTACCGAACTTGTATTGTAAGTAATACCATTTACCACAACAGATGTAGGATTTCCTGTGAAGCCAACTTTCACATCTACGTCATTCGCACTCCACACAAACTGCACGACAAAATAATTAAACTCTGGGATACGAACAATTATAGCTTGAAGCACCGACACTTTAACTGTATAATCAGGATCATCAATATGTCCAAGGGTTATTTCTCCATAACGTTCTTCCTCATTGGGTTCACGATCACAGACAAAAGTAAAAATACCGGTTGCAGGATTATAATCCGTCTCTGGAGCAGGATGTATCCAACTTGGCTTATTGATAATAGTCAAATCACGGGTATCTCCACCATATACTTTCACATTGTTCACAGTACATGTAGTATCCGGATGCACAGTTGGCTGTGTAACCTCAATTAAATCATCAATAATACCAATAAATAAATTACTTAAATGGACAGTATCCGTATCAAGAGTCATCATATTTTTAAAAACAGCCTGCCCTTCTCCATAATATTCATCATACAATGAGTCATCACTGGTAGAGGTTCTTGTAAAAGTTACAGATGTACTTCCTGCTGTTCCTTGGGTAGTAGCAGCGGTCGCTTTAGAACTTTGAGACAGTAATTTCCAATTTCCCCCAACAGACCGAACATCAAGTGAAGCTGTCGGATGAGGAGGACTAAATTGTAGTTTATGTTCACTAACTTTAATCGTACCTCTATCCGGTCTTTGTGTTACCGGTATTTTCTTGGTCACATTATTGGCCTTAATGGTAATATACGAAGTACGCGGATGATTATCCACATAGCTATCCAAGTCGGCAGTAATTTCCACCGCATTCCCATCCAACTTTTTCACCGAAGTAATCCACGTGGCCTCAGGTGCCTTCTCCACTGTATATTCGCGAGCATTGGTATTTACATGTATTGTATCTTTAAATGCCATCCCCACCGAAGCTTTATCCGTATAAAGTTGGGTCTGTGACAAATCAGCTTCCAACTGTGTATCCTGCCAGTTCAATATCTCAGTGGAGACATCGAGCTTTCCACCAAGGAAAATGCGTACCAACAAAATTCCGTTTACTCGTGGAACCCGAGGGATTACCACATCCGTCTTCTCAAAACGTGTTCCTCCTTCACTGGCCAGATCGACACTCAGTTTAAGATGACTGGTAGTTGTGTCGGTCGGAAGTGCATTCAGATAATCAGTTCCTTTATGAGCCGGCACAATAAACCGAAGCGTATCACTGTACTGATGACCGGCCATTGCAGTATTATTATGTATAGTAAAAGTACCGGTCATAGGCTCCGCACTCACAGTAGGATTGTTTTTATTGGGATATAACCCTCCTTCCCAGTTAAGAGTCGTAGGCACATTAGTCAATTTCATCGTGTGAGTGCCATTAATATCCAGTCCTCCGGCATCGGCTATCACGACTTTGACCAATGCAACGTTCCGTGAAAGCAATGCTGTTTCGGAAGCGACATTATCCTGACCGGCAATAACCTGCTGTCCGGTAATATAAGCCGTACGCAACTCAGGCATAGACGGCAAACTCCCACCGACAGAACGTGTTTCCCACATTTTCAGTGACGAACGTGCCTGTCCACGGACAGGTTGTACCAATCCACTGTTTACATCTCCGTCAGCACTGACCAATGTAATATCCCATGTCCCCGCCGCAACCGGCATAGTGAGGCGGTCTGCAGCGTAAGTCACATCCGGCACTTTCTGCCTGAATTGTCCGGCAGTAGCTCCATCTCCATCAAACAGATAGACTTGCGTATTATTGATAATGTCTGCTGAAGCTCTTGTCATCCTGAAAACCAATGAAGGATTACCATTGGTTCCCCCCGGCGATTCCCTGTCATCCGTACAAGCAAACGCCAGAAAAAGCAGCAAGCCCATCAACCCTGTATATATTCTTTTTCCTGTCATAGTTCTTTTTTCATCCATTTTCTTCTGAGCGGACAAGAATACCTTACACTCGAGATGCAAGGCATTCTTCTCCCCAAGAATCATTTTATTTCCGGATCGTAAACTCTGCCGTACGTTCTGCATCCGATACACTGATCGGCTGTGCACCTGTAGGTTGGTTTACAGATTTGATTTTCAGTTTTACCTGTTTTTCCAAAGTATCCGTACTGAACAATACCACTCCATTCACATTGGCGGAGCTATGGTTACCGTCTCCACTGATACGTAGGTCATGCAGGTTGGTAAAGACAAAGTCTTTTCCTTCTTTTGCCGTAGCATCGGGCAATGTCACACAGTTAACAATGATATCACTACCTGTGGCATTGGTCAATAAAGCTCCGTCTGAAGCACGCAACAGCGAAACAGTGAAGAAGCCCGACACCACATTATTATTCACTCTGTGGTCACCCAGTGAAGCAATGGCCAGACGTGCCGGCTGATCGACGACAATTCCACTGCAACTCAACAGTTCACCATCAAAAGCAACATTAGAACCACTCAGGCTATGTACTTTATTAAAATTCACTACCACGGTTTTAGGAAGTTCATAGCGGGTGTCCTCCAATGTCCTGACATTAAAGGATGATTTTTGCGAACCATTGGCAAATATCACTCTAGGAGTCAATCCCATATCGAAATCGAGCGCATCGGCTGTGCCTTCTCCATATATACCATCTACTATAATATTTGCCCCCGTAGCATTGGTCAAAGGAGTTCCGTCGGTTTTAAATAATCCCAGTTCATATAAAATATCTTTGGATCCCTCTTCTCCACGCTCGGTACGTACCAACTTCACAACTGCCTGCTGATCTTCGATAACCGCTTTCCCTACAGGCTTCACCAGATAACTCTGCTGAACATCCGACAATAGCAGTTCAAAGTCTTTCACGCCTTCGATCAGATCATTCGCTTTTACCGGAACCTCGATATCCTGTTTCACCAGATAGCGATCCGCCGTCCCGCGTGAAGGGGTGAAAGACAGTTTTCCCTTTACCGGAGTAAAATTATTAGCTGTTGTAGCAGATGCTTCACGAGTGGCATATCCTACACTTACAGGAACAGGAGCCCCTTCCTTTGTAGTGGCATATCCTGTCAGCGTGACAGTAAATACCGCAGTAGCCGTTCCGTTTACCGGCTTGGTTATTTTCACATCCGAAACATAGAGTCCATGTCCCAGTTTGACAAGGCGACTACCACTGCCCAGAAAAAGTAACTCACCGGACGATGCAGTCAATGCCTGACGATAAACAGTAGGTTTATTGTCCGTCACATAACGGTCAAACTCTTTTTCACCCGTAGCAGAATACATACAAACCCGACCTTCATCCGAAGACAGCAGTAACACTTCACCGTTATTAGTTACCTTAACCTTATCAAAATTACCATCAATAGTGCGGTCAAACTCAGCTTTACCCGTCGGCAATATACGGACAAACGTTCCTCTGCGTGCATTGACATCATAAGTTGTTACCACCGATTCACCCGTAGTCCGGTTCATACCCACACCCCTCACACCTCCATTCGAGGTACCGGAATATAAAGCTGTTCCGTCATTTCTCAACAAGGCATAGTATCCTTTACTGCCACTTCCACCTACCAATATATTACCATTGCGAGCCACCTGAAGCTGATTAAGCATCACCGATCCCTGGTTGGCGGGTATCAGTGTTTTGGCAAAAACAATATCACCTTCCGGCCGTATTTTATAAATGATGCCTCCATCAGTCGATGAATTACCGGTAACAATCACCGAACCGTCATTGATATTGGCATTCATACCTGTCACGATGAACCGCTTAGCCGGAATAACAGTTACATAATAAGGCTTCCCTTTATCATCTAACCGGACCACTGTTGTCTGTTCTTTCTCCTTGTCTCCGGAGAAAGCCGCACATATATATTCAGTCGTATTGCCCAGCACCTCGAATTGATCACAATAACCACTTCCGGCATTCTTGTACTGATAAATCACTCTACCCGATTTATCCACTTTCAGAAGAATACCTTGCCGGCTATTTCCTCCTTTCGGCTCCATACCGGAAAGTATCAATGACCCGCTACGCAGCAAGGCTCCCTTCATGAGTTCACTCCCTTGTCCTCCTGCATAAATATTGGTAACAATATGACCGCTACGATCCAATATGACCGCCCGTCCGCTTAGTGTCACATTGTCTTTTCTGCCTTTTGTATTCATCACAGCAGATTGCCCGACAAGCAGGATACGGTTATCCTCCAACTCTGTCAACTCGTTAACAGCGGTAAATCCGGCCAGCGGCAATGAAAAGAGCACTTCTCCCTCTCTGCCTATCCAGGTAAGGTTATACTTCTGTCCCTCTTTACCCACCATGGCCACTTCGTCACCGGCTAAGGGACAAACCAGCTGAATCTGATTCTTATCGCCATACTTCTTATCGAAAACCACCGGCATATATTGGGCTCTCACTTGCAGACAGGCCATGATGCCCAGCAGGAACAGTATCCACACTCTATGAATTCTTGTCTTCTTCATATATCGTTTACTTTTTTATATTTCTACCTCTTATTATATATTTCGACACGCCTTGCCCTACGGTTCACCTGTATCCAATCGATACCTCCCTCCGGCCAGCGATGATACTCAATTTCCTCTTTCACCTCTTCCGGAGAAAGCTTTATCCTTCCATGAGCCTCTATGCCGAAACGTACGTTTAAACCATGATTGCGCAGAAACTCCGCAACACTTTCCGCCCTTCGCTCTGACAATGAATAGTTATAACTGTCACTACCTATCTCATCGGCAAAACCATCAAACCTAAGTTCGGAAAATTGGTAAGTACCCATTTCATTGATAAATTGCTCGAGTCTCCGTACAGATTCATCGGTCAACTCATCCGAATCGAAATCAAAATAGAGAGTCATCAGCAATCCTTCCGGCGCATACTGCTTCAGTGTGACAGACTCCGGAGAAACAGTTTCCGTAGTGCCGTTCAACAACAAAGCGCCACCTAAAATTGCATTTTCCTCACTCATCCCGTAAAAAGGCATCCCTTGCTGGGTTCCCAGATCCTCTACTGTACGGAGGTAATAGATATCGTCTCTTGAAGCCATTTCACGATCGGATACAAAATAGGCTGTTCGCAAGTCAAGCGGACACATATAATAATCGTTGAAGACGGAATTTACCGGATAAGGAAAATGGCTGATACTGCCCGGAATCACTCCATCTTTATCATAATAAGCACTGAACAGATCATAACCACCGAATCCCGGCAATCCGTTAGACGAAAAGATAAGACGTCCTTTATAGATTACAGGAAAGATCTCATCGCCTTCCGTGTTGACATCCGGTCCCAGATTAACAGGAGTCCCCCATGCCTGAGCCTCTTCATCCCAATGGACAACATACAGGTCGAACCCACCGTATCCTCCGGGCATGTCAGAGGTGAACAACAATGATTTGCCTTCATTAAACAGGTAAGGGTGGGCATACGAAGACATCTCTTCCTGTGGAAAAGCCGGAACATACTTCGTAAATCGTTTCTTCTTGTTCTTTAGCACAGAGTAAAACAACTTTGTACGGAAAGGACGTAGCTTCCGGTTTGCCATCTCTACGGTTGTCTTCTCTTTATCATACTCGATAACCGTAGCTACCATCGACTTCATATCCGGTGAAAAGGTCACCGGACCATTCTGTAAGTCAGCAGGTATTTTCCGGAAATAACCATAATATCTTGGAGGTTTCTGAGTCTCAACACCGGTTTCACCGGGTTCGTCAAGTGCATAATAGTGAGTACGATGGAAGAATAATTTCCCCGGATCATTGAATTTACTGTAACTAATGGCATAAAACGGTTGTTCCCCATAATTACCAACCCAAAATTCAGCGTTCGATGTATTCAGTAATAAGCGTTTTGCCGAAAACCCGGGATCTTCCTGAACCGAATGGCGCATGGCAAGTGCCTCCAATGTATTCTGATAGCGCTGATAGCGGCTATATATGTCTTTATAGGCATTATCCAGGCAAATGGCTTCTGCTTTGCGGGCTTGTCCCTGAAAACGCAGAGCATCCACATAATCACAGACATCATCTACCCCGAGCAAATCCGGACGCAAGCTCATTGCTTTATCATAATGCTCCGAGGCGCGACCATATTCCCTTACCATGAAATACAAACGCGCTGTTTTGAGATGAAGCGCAGCCTGACCGGCCTCATCTTTTTCACGCCTGATAGCCGTTTCATACTGAGCCATCGCTTTATCAAATTTCTGCCTGATAAAATTACGGTCTGCCCGCCGTTCTACCCGCCCTATCTTCCGCTCCTGCGCAACGGAAGGCATAGTCCCTCCCATCAGAAAAAGGAATGCGGCAGCCGACAGGAGAATCTGTATCTTCTTCTTTCTCATTTCAGCAACTTTTTATCAGTAACATTATCGGAATATATTATAGGTGAGATTTATACCGAACTTAGTCGGACCTATCCACCTCTTCGTCTTTTTACGTTCCAAAGGGAAATTCACATATTCTCCACCCAAATAATATTTATTGTATTGGAGGTGCGCATATCCCAGGCCAATATTCAGATCCAGCCCCCAACGAGAGTTGAAAGCAAATTTATACCCGGTCGAGATACCTCCCGATACTCCCCAACCTTTACGACGATAGCTCTGCAACGGATCGTTATGCTTTAATAAACCGATATTAAAATTACCGTACATAGCATAGGGGCCAATATAAAATCCATCCCATGAGTCGTTAGTATAAAAGTTACGAGGATTCACATAATAGCGCAATTCAACACTGCTCTGGAGTGCCCGAAACACTTCTTCATGTTTCTTGAATAAATACGGCATCCATAGCACTTCACCGTTCACCGTGAGTTGCCTCGTCAATGTATACTCAAAGCCGACGTTAGGCGAACCGGTCAGCCAAAAAGGAATATTCACTTTGACACTTTGTGCCTGTACTCCGCTGATTAAGCAAAATAAAACGGCGACACTCAAAATATGTCGTATAACTGATTTCATTCTAATTCTCTTTTATATGTATATATGTATCATTCCATGTCCGTATCTCCACTCTCGATATCTTCATTCCATCCTACAACCGATATCTTAATAACGGTATAAGATTCGATCTCAATAATTATACGTTTACCATGCAATAACCGTAACGGCAGTCCTGTCTCCCTTTCCGTAACTTCCACGGGCAGATGGTTGATAACTGCTCCATTTTCATCGAGAAATGTATAATTCAACCTCATCGGTTCATTCTCCACAGAAGGAATAAAACGATGATCTACCTCTAATACATCGGCTTTCTCCTGTACGGGTAATGTTCCGAAATGAAACATTTTGTCCTCAGGAGTCAATCGGCCGGTCAGAGTATCATTTTTGAGGTATTGCATCACAGGCGCTCCTTCCGCAAGCAATTGTACCTTCTTTATATGCGATACATTACCGGGAAATTTCTTAAACCGAACCGTTATACGTCCGGTATAGCGTTCCAGTGCTGCGGTATCGGTCTGTAAAATGCCCGGATGTACAATTGCGGGTACGAACTTCTGGAATAATATATCCGAAGGCTGTACATATCTGTTCGGTCCGGTAGAGCTGCTTTTCAGAATAAAAGCAGAAGCATCCAGATGTTGCCCGTCCACAAACGTAAGACTGTCCGTATTGGTATAACAGTATACTTTATATTCGCCGGGAGTTAACCTAAAACTAAACAAGCCCGCCTCCATGCGCGGATCTTTATCCCATGGAGAGGTTGCATAACGTGCACCGACCAATGTTCCGGCATCGTTATAGACCAGCACTCGACAATCACTGACAGTCTTGTTCAGAACTTCGGGTACAAAAACCTGATAATTCGTTTCATCTTCAAAATAATCATATGTACACGACGCAAGCGAAAGTAAGACTGCTACACCAGTAAATAATACTATGAGAAGTCTGTTTTTTCTCATGTTCTATAGTTTATTTCATTAATCACCCCCGAGGTCCTCGGGAGCAGCAAGCATTTCTGCTTATTCTCTGCTCCCGGACCATAATTCCGAGGGGAGTAAAAGAAAGTTTTTACATTATAATATCTGAATTTACAATATTGCTATCCCAAGGTGTAGGAGCACTCACAGTGATTTCTAAACCACCATATTCCGTAGGAGTTACAGGCACAGTCGTGCTTCCGCCAGTACGTAAAGTCAGGTTTACTTCACGAATCACGTTCGGTACAAAATTTTCTTTAACCACTCCGGACCAATAAACAGTAGCATCATTGGGAAGTGCAGTACCATCTCCCAAAATATGTCCGGCTTTACCACGTCCTGATACCACTATAAAATACTGACGCTGTCTGTCAGCCGTACCGGTAGTTGCAGAATCATTGGCACGTCCACCATTATTGGGGAATACAACCACATCTCTCCACATCGTGAAGTTTCCACTCAGAACTTTACCTCCTGCATTATAACCGGATGTAGGATCAGTTGTTTTAAAGACCTCACCACCCGAAATAGACAATATATTAGTAGCAGTCGAGGTAGCACTTACTCCTCCGGCATTCCCTGCCATCACTTTCAGATGATCCGGTAAACGATAAATCATAATAGAAGCATCCTGTGCAAAGTCAACGCCATTCGCAGTATTCTCATTATTCGTATTTCCTTCTTTATCCTTTACGTTCAGACGGACACGCATCAAAGAAACTTCACGTTTCAAAGCAATTGGAGAAGGAGTTACAGGACCATCCGAAGAAACAGTCACCCCTTGAACAGCTCCCATAAAAATTTCGGCTGGCTCGGCATAAGCTGCGTTAGCAGACAAGTCAGCTGCACAAAATGTAGGAAACGTGCCCGGTTTATACTTCATCACCATGTTCTGCGCCTGCTTCTGACGTACATTCCACATGCTCCACTCTACAGGAGTTGTACCTCCATCCAAATAGGTATTGATAGCATCTGTCGAACTCTTCGCATTTGCTATGGCTACCATTGTATAAGTTCCTACAGGTACATCTGTATAAGTAAAGGTTGTATTTCCAGTTGTTGGAGTAACTACATCGGAAAACCGCACGATATTGCTTGCGTCATATAGCAAAATCTGTACCTGGTGGATATTACTCCACGAAGTTTCCGGTACTGCAGTAGATTGTGCGGCTCTCGTCTTACCGCCCTGTTCCATACTTGTTCCTTCAAAGTTCAACTTGACTATAAAGTTAGCCTTCGAGTTCCCTCCGGGAACTTCTCCTGAAGGCAGTTCATTGTGCTCCGAACAAGCACTCATAGTCATTGCAGCAAGCAAAGACCATAAAAACATAGATTTTTTTCTCATAAACAATTCACTTTAGTTTCTACTTAATAGTTGATTCAGACAGAATGTTAGTTTCTGATCCATTTGGCCTGCCCGTTACTTCGTAGGTAACGGGATTACACAAATTCCGAGATAAAGAAGTGTCTTTAAAGGAGTTGTTTTTACTAAAATGAATCTTTACGGTCTTAAAAAAGACAATAAAATCCTTTCCCATCTTTCAACCTGAAAAATGGAAATATCTTTTGTTGCCTTTTCCGAAAGACAACCCGCTAAAAATGTTCAGCTATTTAATATCTATTGCAAAAATAATTGTTTTATTATGCGTAATTCAAAAAATATATTTAAATTTGCCGCCGATATCATCTCCCGTTACCTACGAAGTAACGGATATTTTTTCAATTAGCAATCAAGCTATTAGCTTCTTATTTTTTTATCTGTCCCCCTTTTCTTCTTCGATAAAATATATGTAATAAGAGAGCTATTCATCCGGTTTACCTCATCGTCTCTGTAGGGTTGAAAATAGGTTTCGGTTACTTTAACCGAAGAATGTCCCATAGCGTCACAAATCAAGCTTGAATTATAATTCTGCCGGAGGGCCGTTGTCGCCCAGGTATGACGGGCGGTATAAGTACTGAGTCGGTCTCTGATTCCCAATATGTTTGCCACTTGTGTCAACCGATAGTTCTGAAGGCGTAACATTCGGGCATATTGTCCATATTCATCTTTACCGGGATTCTGTATAATAGGGAAAAGATAAGGTGAGTCCGGAATTGCATACATATATTTCTGTATAATTTCCATGGCTTCCTTACCCACCACCACAGTCAGTTTACGACTGGTCTTGCGCCGGTGATACGTGATCACATTTCCCTGCAAATCACACCTGCGCAAGAAAGCAAGATCCACAAACGGCATCCCTCGAAGCAGGAACAAAAGCACAAACAGATCACGGCTGAAAGCCAATTTTCCAGGCAACGGTTTTCGGTCTGTCATCAGTCTGCATATAACTTCCGGCGAAACAGCTCTTTTCACCGGGCAATCAATACCGGTATGTACTTTATTGAAAAGACGTGGCACGTAAGTTGCCACGCCCCGTTCCAAAGCCTGATTATATACAGATCTCAACATACGCATGTAAGTAGAAATGGTATTCCACTTAAGCTGGTCAGCCAATAGTTTCTGCTCAAACAAAGCCAGCCATTCCGGAGTCAGTTGGCTAAAGGTGATTTCACGTCCATTCATAAAATTTTTCAGTCGATTCAAAGTACTCTGATATACATGGGCAGTACCATTGCGTTGTTCTTTTTTCAGTTCGACTATTCGCTTCTCCATAAATCGAGTCAAAAGTTCTTTTTTCATTTTAAGTCTGTTTAGATTACAAATTAAATTATCGCATGCTTTTGCTTATCATTTCATATATCGGACTGATATTTCAACAAATCGCAAAAAGCGTAGTGCCATAACAAACCAACTGCATGATTATCTCTTTTTTTTAGATAACTTTGCAGCCTTCGAAAAACTTTTAACCACAATTGGAATAGACCGAACCGGCTCTTCTCAAGACACCGCTTCAATCATTTCTCAGTATCCACAGTCTCAGGCTTCACAACCTGACTTGTCACAAGTGTATCTTTCTCAGTAGTATTACAAGTACCATTAAACCTGGCTTTCGATTCTATTTCAAGTTTACATGTATAAACATCACCATTCATTGTACATCCCGATTTCATTATCAAATCTTCTGCCACCTGAATATCTCCCTGTAACATCCCGTGTAACACAGCACCGGTGCACGTCACATTTCCTTTGATCCTTCCTTGAGGACCAATCACCACTTTCCCTCTACAGGAAACATTTCCCTCTATTATTCCATCTAAACGTAAATCCCCTTCTACCGTGATTGTTCCTTTCACCATTGTTCCCAATGCTATTGTAGTCAGTTTATCAACACCGACTTTCACAGTCTTTACAGAATAATCTTCATTCTTCTTTTTTCCAAACATATTAAAATCTGAATTATGTAAATAAAAAAAGGACGAACATTCTTCTGATACCAAATATTAAGTAGATTACAAATATAAGTTAATTATAAGACAGGCAGAAAAAAAGACGGGAAAATGATCGTATATAACCATAAAAAGGGGAAAAACCGTTTATCGGTTTCTCCCCTCTCTCCTATTATTTAATTGTTGCAAATAGAATTATTTATATTCCTGCCAGCTCTTTATCTGAATATCTTCCAGTTTCAGATCGCAGAATGCCTCGATAAACGCACTTGCCAGACGAGCATTAGTGATCAACGGAATATTGTGATCTATCGCACCGCGACGGATACGGTAACCGTTTGTCAATTCACGCTTCGAATGATTCTTCGGAATATTTACGATCAAATCAAATTTATGATCGGCAATCATCTTCATCACATTATTCTCAGCTCCCGGTTTCTCATCCGGCCAGTAAACCGGAGTAGTATCTACCCCATGTGCATTCAGGAAAGCAGCAGTACCGGCTGTTGCATAAATCTTATACCCTTGGTTGAACAACATGCGGCTTGCCTCCAACAAATCGACTTTCGACTTCATTGCACCTGAAGAGAACATAACTCCCTTTCCTGGAATCTTAAAGCCTGTAGCGATCATCGCATTCAGCAATGCTTCCGAAAAATCATCACCGATACAACCCACTTCACCGGTAGACGACATATCTACGCCCAGAACCGGATCGGCCTTATGCAGACGCGAGAAGGAGAACTGAGACGCTTTTACTCCGATCCAATCAATGTCAAATGCGGACTTATCAGGACGACTGTATGGGGCATCAAGCATAATGCGGGTAGCTGTTTCGATAAAGTTGCGTTTCAACACCTTCGAAACAAACGGGAAACTACGTGAAGCACGCAAGTTACATTCAATCACTTTGACTTCGTTGTTACGAGCCAGGAACTGAATATTAAACGGACCCGAAATATTGAGCTCTTTTGCAATCTGACGACTGATTTTCTTAATACGGCGTGCTGTTGCAAAATAGATTTTCTGTGCAGGGAATACCAAAGTAGCATCACCGGAGTGCACACCGGCAAATTCAATATGTTCAGAGATGGCATATTCTACTACTTCTCCGTTCTGAGCTACTGCATCAAACTCGATTTCCTTGGTATTCTCAAGGAATTGAGAAACAACCACCGGATACTCTTTGGATACCTCAGCAGCCATCTTCAAGAAGTTCTCCAATTCTTCGTCGTCATAGCAAACGTTCATTGCAGCACCCGACAACACATAAGACGGGCGAACCAGCACCGGATAACCTACTTTCTCCACAAATCCCTTCACATCTTCCAGACTGGTCAGCTCCTGCCATGCCGGTTGGTCTATCCCCAGTTGATCGAGCATTGCAGAGAACTTATTACGATTCTCGGCGCGGTCGATAGAAATAGGAGAAGTACCCAATACCGGAACAGACTGACGATAGAGTTTCATAGCCAGGTTATTCGGAATTTGTCCACCTACAGATACAATCACACCGCGAGGTTGCTCCAGGTCAATGACATCGAGTACACGTTCGAACGAAAGTTCATCAAAGTACAGACGGTCACACATATCATAGTCAGTAGACACCGTTTCGGGGTTATAATTAATCATAATCGATTTATATCCCAGCTTACGGGCAGTCTGCACAGCATTTACCGAACACCAGTCGAACTCAACCGAACTACCTATACGATAAGCGCCTGAACCCAGAACAACTACTGATTTTTCATTCTTATAATAGTTCACATCATAGCCCTGAACCGCATAAGTCATATACAGATAGTTTGTCAATTCAGGATGTTCGGAAGCGATTGTATTAATGCGTTTCACTGCCGGAAGAATACCCAGTTCTTTACGGCGTGCACGTACCATCAGATTCTCTTTCTCCATATTTCCCACCGGATTCAGCACAAATCGTGCAATCTGGAAGTCGGAGAAGCCCAGAACTTTAGCCTCACGCAACACATCGGCCGGGATATCCTCTACTTTATCATAGGCAGACAGCTTAGCCTTATAGTCAACAATATTTTTAAGTTTACCCAAGAACCACGGATCGATCTTTGTCAGTTCGTGAATACGCTCTATGGTATAACCTTCCTCCATAGCCTGAGCCAATGCGAAGATACGCAGATCTGTCGGGTGAGAAAGTTCCTTATCCAGATCCTCAAAGTGTACGTCATCGTTACCGACAAACCCATGCATGCCTTGTCCGATCATACGAAGCCCTTTCTGGATAATCTCTTCAAACGAACGTCCGATTGACATAATCTCACCTACCGACTTCATGCTCGATCCGATCTCACGGGATACACCGGCAAACTTGGTCAGGTCCCAACGAGGAATCTTGCAAATATAATAATCAAGCTGTGGAGCCACATAAGCGGAATTCGGAGTTCCCATCTCACCGATCTGGTCGAGTGTGTAACCCAATGCCACTTTTGCAGCCACAAATGCCAACGGATAACCGGTAGCCTTCGAAGCCAATGCCGACGAACGGCTCAAACGTGCATTCACCTCGATCACACGATAATCATCCGTATCCGAATTGAACGCATACTGAATGTTACACTCACCGACAATACCCAGGTGACGGATACATTTGGTTGACAGTTCCTGCAACATTTTCAACTCTTTGTCGTCCAATGAACAAGTCGGAGCTACTACGATCGATTCACCGGTATGAATGCCCAGCGGATCAAAATTCTCCATGCTTGCCACTGTAAAGCAGTGATCGTTCGCATCGCGGATCACCTCAAACTCAATCTCTTTCCAGCCCTTCAGCGACTCTTCTACCAAAATCTGTTTAGAGAAAGCAAACGAACTTTCGGCCAGTTTCAGGAACTCTTCTTCATTGGCACAAATACCGCTGCCGAGTCCTCCCAATGCATAAGCCGAACGAACCATCACCGGATAGCCAATGCGTCGCGCAGCAGCGATAGCATCTTCCATGCTCTCCACCGCCTGGCTGATCGGAGTTTTCATCTCGATTTCATCGAGTTTCTTCACAAACAAGTCACGGTCTTCCGTATACATAATAGCCTCAACCGAAGTACCTAATACTTTCACGCCATATTTATCCAGAATCCCCTTTGTATAAAGTTCCGCACCACAATTCAGGGCAGTCTGTCCGCCGAATGCGAGCAGAATACCGTCGGGGCGTTCTTTCTTAATAATCTCTTCTACGAAATAAGTAGTCACGGGCAGGAAATACACCTTATCAGCAATTCCCTCGGAAGTCTGAATGGTTGCGATATTCGGGTTAACCAATACCGAATTGATACCTTCTTCTTTCAAGGCCTTCAATGCCTGTGAACCGGAATAATCAAACTCTCCGGCTTGTCCGATTTTGAGTGCGCCTGAACCCAAAACAAGAACTTTTTTCATTTCCTTTTCCATTTCTTTTATTGTCATTATAAGTTGTTATTTCTAAGTGTCCGCATAAAAAAAATGCGTTGCCCTCAATAAAGGACTAACGCATTACCAAAGAACTAAATATCGTTTTTGGAGAAAAGAGAAGAAGTAGACCGATTCCGGGTGAAATACACTCGAATGGAGATAATACTTACTTCTGATTTCCTGTTGATTCATTGTTGTTTCAAAGTTTGTGCAAAGTAACGACTTATTTCTATAATTACAAAGGAATCTGGTAAGAATATTCGTTTTATTTGTTACTTCTGCCGATTCTGACTATCTTTGCCCTTCGATTAAAAACAAAAGTAATGGGAAAAGAAAAAATCATATTAACAGGCGACCGTCCTACCGGAAAGCTCCACATCGGACACTACGTAGGCTCGCTGAAACGGAGAGTCGAACTGCAAAACTCCGGCTCGTTTGACAAAACTTTCATCTTCATTGCCGATGCACAGGCACTGACCGATAATATCGACAACCCCGAAAAAGTACGTCAGAACGTAATTGAAGTAGCTCTCGATTATCTGGCTTGCGGACTCGACCCGGAAAAATCAACCATCTTCATCCAGTCCCAGATTCCGGAACTGTGCGAACTGACTTTCTATTATATGGATCTCGTCACCGTATCGCGCCTGCAACGTAATCCCACTGTGAAAACAGAAATCCAGATGCGTAACTTTGAAACCAGTATTCCGGTAGGTTTCTTCACTTACCCCATCAGTCAGGCTGCCGACATCACTGCCTTCCGTGCCACAACCGTACCGGTTGGTGAAGACCAGGAGCCCATGATCGAGCAAGCCAGAGAGATTGTCCGCCGTTTCAATTATATCTATGGAGAAACCCTGGTAGAACCGGAGATCCTTTTACCGGATAATGCAGCCTGCCTGCGCCTGCCCGGTACCGATGGAAAAGCCAAGATGAGTAAATCGTTAGGCAACTGCATTTATCTGGCCGAAGAAGCTGATGAAATCCAAAAGAAAGTGATGAGCATGTTCACCGACCCCGATCATCTGCGCGTGCAAGATCCGGGTAAAATCGAGGGTAACACCGTATTTACATACTTGGATGCATTCTGCCGTCCCGAACACTTCGAACGTTACCTGCCCGACTATCCGAATCTGAACGAGTTGAAAGCCCACTATCAGCGCGGCGGTTTGGGTGATGTAAAGGTAAAACGTTTCCTCAACTCCATTATGCAAGAAGAGTTGGAGCCTATCCGCAACCGTCGGAAAGAATTCGAAAAAGATATTCCCGCCATCTATGAAATGCTGAGAAAAGGCTGTGAAGTAGCAAGAGCTGCCGCTGCCGATACCTTGTCGGATGTTCGCAAAGCCATGAAGATAAACTACTTCGATGATGCCGAACTGATCAACGAACAAGTGAAGCGATTCAACAAATAGAAGTTAGATACATAAGTAAGCCCAGATACTTATCTATAAAAAAAGAACGCCCTGTTACCGGATCGATAACAGGGCGATTTCTTTTAAAGAAAGTCAAGTCCGAACTTATTTAACAGACTCTACTAATACAACTCGGTTTAGGTAAATAGGTTTACCGAATTTATCCACACCACCACCGGCATCAACCTTCAAGCGGCTGGAATCTACTCCGTATTTCTTAACCAATGCATTGACAACAGCCTGAGCACGTTTCTGGCTCAACTCCTTATTGAATGCAGGAGTACCGGTTGCTGAGTCAGCATATCCGTATACGGTATATTGTGTATCCGGGAATTCTTTCATCTTGGCAGCAAGATAAGACAAGTTCATCTCTTCACGTGGTGACAGTTCAGAAGATCCGATTGTGAAGAATACGGTACGCGGAGCAATGTTAGCATCCGTAACGACTACCTGTTCGGCAACTTCTGCCACCGGCTGATTCTGTGCGTCAACCAACTGCTGTTGCAGTGACTGGTTAGCAGCAGCCATGTCATTCATTTGACGACGCATATTAGCCAGTTCGATTTCAGAAATAATCTGTGGCATCGGACGGGCAAATCCGCGAGCCGGGAAACGATAAGTCAAACCGGCAGTCAGGCTGGCAACACCGTCATATCCATGTTTTCCGCCAATTTCTCCGTCAAACTTATCTTCGGCCAGCATACCACCGATTTCGATATTGATATCTACCGCACTCGAAACGCGGAAACGGTTGATAATACCTGCGTTCATAGCAAACGCCTCACGATGAGGTTTCGAATATGAATGAGTAAAACCGGCTCCCAAATAAGGGATAATTTCATATACACGGTGAGAGTTGTATCCGCCAAACAGTGCATTCAAGTTGAACATCACGTCCCCGTGAAGATTCATATAGTTGAATTTCTGTTTATAATACCCATTAGCCAGTTTACCACTCTTCACAAAATCAGCTGTTTCCGAACCGGCAAAGCCGCGTCCCTGTAAGCCACTGTACTGCAATCGCAACCCCAATCCCGGAGTAAACCATTTACCGACAGCCACATTCAATGTCGGACTGATACGGTCCCTGAATTTCCCGACATGGTCATTATCGCCGAACAGTGCTTCAGCACCTCCGCCGATAGAGAAAAACCAATTATCCCAGAAAGGGTTAGTGATCACTTGATATTTGTCTTGTACCTGGATAACTTCGTATCCCGTAATTGTAGTCTGCTGCGCAGAAGCAACAGATGTAACGCCGGCTAAGGCCAGCAGCATTAGAATCTTTTTCATATACCTTAATAGTTAAAGTGGTTATTACAAATCTTCCTATTTATTATTGAAACTATTTAAATAACACCAACGAAACTAAAAGGTTTTGGATAAATAGAAATTTCCGAGGCATTTTCTACAAAGTTCGGGGGATACACCTTATTATATATAGTCCTAAAGCTACTTTGACCTATTTTTGTTCCATGAAAATTTTTCGTAACGGCATAATCAATCTTTCCAGCAGGCGAAGATCATCCGTGATAATTTCCGCACTTCCCTTCATCTCACGAGTCAACGGCAAGGTCTTCCCATAATTGGTTGTCAGTCCGTCCGGTAAGGCAATATCGACCACATACATGCCTTCCGCCGTCGGCAGGGGCGATACACTTTTCACCTTCCCCTTTACATAGCCGAACTCCTGATCCGGATAGTTGTTCAAACGCAGATTTACCCGCTGTCCGGCTTTCACTTTACCCGACCCCTGCAAAGGCAGCAACGCCGTCCCCACAGGCAAAGATTCTTCTTCGGGAGCAACCACAAACACTGTAGCCCCCGATTCCACGTACTGATTCACACTCCATACATTCAGGAAAGTAACCTTTCCCCCAACCGGACTTCGAAGCAGATAACGCTGCTCCCAGGCGGTGAGCTGACTCTGCAACTGATCCGTAGCATTTCTCAGATTCACGGCCTGTGTCTGCTTCTCCTCAAACGCCTGTTTCTCCAGATCGAGCAATGTCTCTTCCGATTGTTCTATCTGCATATCCACCTGAGTTAACTGCATGCGGGCCGACTCCCTTGACTGAAGACTTTGCAGGTAGCGACTCCCAGACTGTTCAAACTCCGTAATAATCATCGCCTGGCGATGATAGAGAATTGAATCTCGCGTATACGAAGCATGAGCCAGGGCATACTCTTTCTCTATCAGAAAATACTGGCTCCGAACCTGACCATAATATTTCTTCTGAGTCTCCAAAAGTTCCCTCTGCGACTGTAACTTCTTTGCATAATACCCCAATTCATTCATACGCACCATTTCGGAGAGAGTACTCACAAACGCCGCATAGGCCGACTGTATCTCTCCCAGCCGCCAGCGATCTGTTTCCGAATGTAGAAAAAGCCCTTTACCCGACTCAGGCGTATATCCTTCCTGTTTCCACTTCCGCATCCGCTCTTGCAAGGAGAATACATCCGACGCACAAGCTGTATTCTCTATTGTCCCCAGATTCGTGTCGGGTTCCACCTCCTGACCGTTTTGTACATACAGATTCTCCAGTCTTCCGGCTGCTCGGGCCACTACGTAAGCCGGAGGATCTTGTGTGCTTACCGTCACCTCCGCAGCAATCACATCCGGATATTTAAACCAATAGCTTCCGGCAACCAATGCCACCACTATGACAAACAGCACCGTAATGCCACTGCGAAGAATCCATGCCGGAACACGATTCATCACTTCCTGCACCTCTTCGCTACGAAGCTCGATCTCTTTATATGTGTGCTCCTTTTCCATATCTAACTTCCTAATTCCAACTGATTCTTCACCAACTGATAATACAATCCTTTCTTTTCCGTCAGTTCCCGGTGGGTTCCCTCTTCGGCTACAGCACCCCTATCCAGCACCACGATCTTATCCGCATCACGAACCGTACTCAAACGGTGCGCCACTACCACAACCGTCTTACCACGATAGAACGTGTGCAGATGCTCCATAATCTCGCGTTCATTGTTGGCATCCAATGCATTCGTCGCCTCATCGAAAAACAGGAACTCAGGATTTTTATAAACAGCGCGGGCTATCAGCAGGCGTTGACGCTGTCCCTGGCTGATGCCGTTTCCCTCCATGCCGATCTTCGTATTATACCCCAAAGGAAGAGAATCGATGAAGTCACGAATGTTGGCCACTGTCACCGCATGGCGAAGGCGCTCCACATCCACCTGTTCCTCCCCCACGGCAATATTATTTGCAATCGTGTCAGAGAAGATAAAGCCATCCTGCATCACCGAACCGCTCTTCGCACGCCAGAGGTGCGGATTTACCACATCCAGAGGGGTCTCACCTATCTTGATATCCCCCTTATTCGGAGTATAAAAGCCAAGCATCAGCTTGATCAGCGTAGTCTTGCCGCTACCGCTCGCACCCACAATCGCCGTCACCTTGTGTTCGGGTATGTTCAGGTTCACATCATTCAGCACATAGTCACGATCCGCACCGTCATAACTGAACGAGAGATTCTCGATACGTATATCACGCCGTTCCGGAAGAACCGTCAGCTTAGAGGCAATATCCTGCTCTTCATCCTTCTGCCCATGAATCTCGTTCAGGCGCTCCAGACTGATCTTCGCATCCTGCAACTGCTGTGCAAAACCGATAAAAGAACCGATCGGACCGCTTAACTGACCGATAATATACGTCAGTGACATCATCATACCCAACGTCATATTTCCCTCCACAACCGATTTAGCAGCAATAAAAGAGATGACAATATTCGTAGTCTGATTAAAAAAGACAGAACCCACCTGTTGCACCTGTCCCAGTGCCAGACCTTTTACGCTGATCTTGAAAAGTTTCACCTGAATACGTTCCCACTGCCAGCGTTTTTGTTTTTCACAGTTGTTCAGTTTGATCTCCTGCATGGCAGTCACCAACTGTATCAAACTACTCTGTTCGCCCGCCGCCTGGGCAAAACGGCGGATATCCAATTCGCGCCGGTACTTCATAAACACAAGAATCCAGCAGATATAGAGTGAATTGCCCACCAGAAAGATAGCAAGAATACCCAGATTGTAATAAGCCAGCACAAAAGCAAAGATAAAGAAGTTCACAAAAGAGAAAAGCGTACTGATGGACGATCCCGTCAGAAAACTCTCGATACGTCCGTGATCGCCTATACGTTGCATAATGTCACCAATCATCTTCGTATCGAAATAATGGAGCGGAAGCTTCATCAACTTCGCCAGGAAGTCAGAGATCAGCGAAATATTGATACGCGTATTCATGTGAAGCATAATCCAGCTACGGATAAACTCGACCGAAAGTTGTGAAACGGAAATCACCAGTTGTGAAATCAGGATCAGAGTGATAAAGTTCAGGTTACCGTCGCGAATACCCACATCCACCAATGACTGTGTCAGAAAAGGGAAAATAAGCTGCAACAAGCTCGCTGTCAGCATTCCCAGAATCAGTTGAATCAGTTGTTTACGATAAGGAGACAAATATTTAAGAAAGAAACGAAGACTGCGACTGCCGGATTCTTCTTCGTCGCCCTGCCCTTGGAATTCCGGACCCGGTTCAAGCGCAAGTGCAGCCCCTTTCTCCTCTCCATTCACCTTAGTAGACAACCAGCATTTCTTAAACTCCTCCTCACTGTACGAAATCAACTGACGGGCGGGGTCGGCGATATAGAAACGGTAGCCGCTACGTTTCTTCTTTATATCATAACAGACCACGAAGTGATTCTGGTTCCAATGCAGAATGCAAGGCAACGGTACATCCTTCTTCAGTTGCTCCAAAGAGATGCGCACCCCCGAAGTACGGAAACCGATCGATTCCGCCGCATCGCTGATGCCCAGCATGGAAACTCCTTCACGGGTAATAAAAGAGCGTGCACGGAGAGTTTGCAGGGAGTAGCTCTTACCATAATACTTCGCAATCATGCGAAGGCAGGAAGGACCGCAATCCATAGCATCCAACTGGAGATAGTGAGGAAAAGAATTTAATTTCATTGATTCATAATATTAGTCTACGTAACAAAAATACATCACATATCCGGAATATAATGCGCTTCTCCCGGAATTTGTGAAAAAAACTCCCCGAAAGGATAATTTGCCCTTTTCCCATTCAGAAAATCCAGTAACAGAAGTATCCCCTCATACCGCCCTTTTTTTAAAGCTTTCTCACAAGCACTTTTCAAATCAGACAGATAGTTTTTTTCCCCTATCCTTACACCTTTATCTCCCGAAGAGAGTCTAAGCAATACATACCATGAAATTCCTTCCAACCCTGTAGCTAAAGAGTAATCGCCCAAGCGCCTGACATCATACTCCATCACTTTCTCATCAATCTTATTGCGCCCTTCATTATCATCATCTTCCACAAATCCCTTCCGGACCAGATATTCCACCCCCCAACCTATACCACACCATCCGAAAGACAGACCGACCGGCATCCCTAAGCAGACACTCTCCATCACTTCATCCAGCAATTCTCCGGCCAGTTCCTCAAACGCCCTCAATTCAGTGACACGTGAATAATCAAAAAAGAAAAGGCAACGTCCCATCTTTCCATAAAATAGCCCTATATCAAATTGTTTGCAAGAGAAGTAAAGCGATTTTGCTATTTGTTCTATATGTGCATCCATCTTATTCTTTTTTTAACAACCAACAGGTATTTCATAATCAAGACGATATAGTTCTTTTATCTTTGCTATCTGTTTTTCATCCTTCAGTTCAAACCGGACAGATGTGGCATTTGCCTTTTCTTCCGGCATATCCACTCCCCTCTCGGCTAAAAAACGGTTCAACTTGCTGAGAGGTACAATACAGTCCACATCAGCAGAAGTATAAAAATCAGATTGCCTGCGTATATGTTCATCCTGCCACAACGGATTTGCCTTCCCCAATTCAAACTCAACGAACGAAAGAAAGCGTTCAAAAGAACAATCCTGATACAGATTACACATGTACATGTATTGATTGAAGGTACGTTCAAGTATAAAATATTTATAAGCAGAAACCAGCCTTTCTACCGGATCCCTCCAAACCGCTACCTTCAAATACGATTTATGCTCCCTTTCATAACCAGACATCTCAGAAACCGGTACCAAAAAACGTTCTGGTTTTACCCGGGCGATATAAAAATGAGTCTGATCTTCGGTATCAGGAATCATACCTGCTGACGCATAAATAGCTATGTTTTCCAAAAAAGTAAGTCCACATTTCGAAATAAGGACAAAAGCCATACGATGCTTCTCTACAAGACAAAAGTTGCATCCGAAGAAGTCTAATGGTGGTTTGTTTAGCATTGTAATATCTTTCATGACATACTACGATTTTCAAGGTCTAACATACATAAAATGAAGTTGTTCAGCTCCCTGCCATCCCCCCTCATCCTTCCATCGTTTGGAGCCGGTCATAATACAGTTTCATCCTGTTGAGGATTTCCTCACTATACCATCTCCCAAGAGACTCTTGCCGCCTGAGTTCCTCACAAACACGAAGCATCTCTCCCGCCCTATCGTACAAAGTTGTATAAGTTCCGTCCGGATGCAATGTACAGGCAGTAGAATATATCTGCAACAGCCTTACATAGAGTGCTTCCTTTGCCTCTCTATATTTTTTCTCAAACAAGTGCTTACGGCTATATTCCAGTAACTTCTCAATAATCAATTGAATGGAAGCAATCCGCCTGCCCGCTGCCGTCGCCGTCATAATCGATCCTTCCCGTTGCCGGTAATAATAAAAATCAATATCGGCAACCGTTATTTTTTGAGCGGTTGTCAGCACCTGAGGAGTCCATAATTCATCTTCATGAACCAACCCCGGTTCAAAGCGAAATCCATTCTGTTCAATAAAATCCCTCCTATATAAATAATTGTATACCATGGGGACATAACACCTGCAATCCATCACTCTTGAAAAATATGTACTACCGGACACTACGGTGCCTGTCGCAAACAACTCTCTGCCCCTTCTTTCCCAACTTTGCACCTGTCCATCGGCATGCACCGCCAGTGTGTTTCCCGAAACAATATCAGTACGGGTCTTCGCTGCAATAGCACATAACACCTGCAAAGCATTCTCTGCCAGCCAGTCATCACTGTCCAGAAATGCCAGATAATGCCCGGAAGCATGTTCCATTCCGGTATTTCGTGCAGCAGAGAGCCCTTGATTCTCCTGTTCCACATAAACGAAACGAGCATCCTTACCCGCATACTCCCGCAGCAACCTCCCGGAATTATCCGTCGATCCGTCATTCACCAAAATGATCTCAATATCCGTTAAAGTCTGCTTCTCTAAAGAGTGCAGACATTCCGCCAGAAAAGGTTCCGTATTATAGACCGGAACCACCACCGAAACTACCGGTCTTTTTACCTCTTTCATATCCCTCCCAATTTTAGTTCGTGTATTTTTTGGCAAAGCCTGATTAACGGATTGCTCCGGACTTGCTCTAACTTTTTTGTAAACGACAATAATAAAGGCCGTTTCCTCCATGCATAAAAACGTTCATACAATGCCTCGTCATCATAGCATTGATTCATAAAAGCGGCTACTCCCTCGGGAGAATCGAAAGTACAAATATCCAGAAAACAATTTTCTCCCGGAGCAAATTCCCGAATATTGGGAGCTCCCAGATAGACCGGAACAGTACCGGCCAACAAAGGATTGAAAAACTTTTCTGTCACATAATCCTTCCCTATCGCATTCTCAAAACTTATCACAAACTGATAATCCCCGATCACACTAAGAAGTGTATCCCGTCCCCGATCCTCAACAGGTAATTCACAATTACGGTATAGTTTCCCATACGAATCGATGTCGGTATACTGCATCAATTCCTTAAGATACTCTTGTCGGTGACTCCGGTTCATATCACTCGAAATAAACATACATGCCTTCTTCTTATAAGGCTTTTCCCTCCGTGCCGTAACCAGCATCTTCCCATAATCCGATCCATAATAAGGATACACAATATCATCCTCCTGATGATACCCCATCCATAAGTCAAAACTCTCTCTGAACTCGGGATCCTTCGTCCAACTATAATTCTCTTCACATTCCAGACTCCATCCCACCCAAAGCTGTCCTTCCCGCTTATCGATTTCATCCTCCATCACCGAAGGCAAATCGGGCAAATGGAAAACCACAGCATCCGCCTTTGCAATGAGGTTTCGATCAGTCGTTATCACACAGCCCCCAGGTAAATCTTCCTTTCGGAACTCGAGTGGAAATCCCCACATCGTATTATAAAAAAGAATCAATATATCCATCTACCATCTATCTTTTATCAAGCTGCGAAACACATTTATCTGCCACTATTCATTCTATCTCTTTCAACTTTTTCCACGGAATCCTCCCTTTACCCGTCATGAAGAAATAAGCGAATACCGGTTCCGCCCAACGTACGGCAACAAAAGGTTTATATCTCTGTTGTAAATTTCTATACGACAGCTTCACAAAGGTCCCTAAAGGTATAAACCTCTCCGGATGTTTCCGGTAAGACTGCCGATAGCCCTCTTCATGCTCCTTCATCAGGGCACGCAAATGAAACCAACAAAAGCCGGCATCCAATATTTCATTCGGACAACGCATCACCTCCACCCCCCGATGACGGCCATCCGGCTTCGTTTCCGTCACATACCTGAATATCCGGTCCTCAGACACCTCAAAAAAGAAAGTATCACGCACGCCATTGAACGGAGGGAGTATCTCTTTGCTATCAGGCTCCGGATGTTCCTGCCCCAACCCTACCATCCACTCCCGGTCTTTCCGGAACAAGTTAATGCCCGACATCGAGACAGGCACTTTATACCGGATGATCATCTTCTCCAGATAAGAAGCATACAACGCATGTGTCCACAACGCAATTCGTTCCAGCCACCTGAACGGTCGCATCTCTATACGGTTGAAAGAGTCCACATAAGCCCGATACAGGTTGTAAGAGATACATTCCGCCACGTTGAACCGCACTTTTTTATCAGAACGGTAAGCATCACAGATATGTTTCAGCCGATCCGTAAAATAAACCTGATCGGCATCGATCTTCACTGCGTACCGATAGCTTGCTTTCGACAATGCATAGTTGCAATAACCTGCCAACGTATGGATAGAGTCGGGCGGCAACAGCTTTGCCTTCTCCAACTCCTCCTCATCCAGATCGATCGGATATACAGACGGCTGATACTCAAAGACCCTGATTTTATCCGGATATTGTGCCGCCTTCTGCCTGAGAATCTCCGGCGTACGATCCGTACAATCATGATAGACAGCTATCAACTCATCCAATCCATCGATACACGAATCAATGCACATCTCCAAAAAATCCTCACAATTCTTACAGCGCAATAACCCCGATACCCCGACGGGCCGTTCGCGTGTCAACGTATCCGTATCAACCACATAAATCTCCTTCAACGTAACAGGAGGCATTTTTTCTTTAATAAACCCTACCATATTCCGGAGAGTTTCTCCTCCTGTTGCCTGAAACCACAGAGGTTGTTCCTTCTCTATCCTCTGTTTAAAATCTTCATAATTCCCCAATATCCGGGACAAACCGCCGGTCAACTCCTCTTTCGTTTTCGCTATCATCCCCAGCCCCTCGGCTTCCACATCCGGAGAATACCGCGATCCCTCAGTCGGATCGTACACCAACGGGACAGCACCGTGTGCCACTCCCTCCATCAAAGAAGAAGAATAGTGTGCCACCCCTACCCGTGTGCGGGCAAATACCTCTGCCAGCTTTTCATCCGTTACCATTTCTATATTGGGAATCTGCTCCCATTCCATGCGTACCTCCTCACCTATCCTGAACTCGGGATGTTCACGCACCAGAAACCGCCGGGCGGGAAATTCCGCGGCAACCGTCCCTATCAGACGGATCATCTCTTGAAGATACCTTTTGTCACTCAGAAAAAAAGGTCCCTGCAAGAAAAAAGTAACACACTCCTTTTTCGTTTCATTACGTGGTTCCACCTGATACATATAACCCGTCGGGACAAAGTCCGGCAACGGATTATGCTTCCCCCACAAAGTCCGGAAACCTTCCCCCCACATCAGATAGTACCGGTAAGGCATCCTCCTGAAAGCTGTGTGCATCAATGACGGCCATCCCTGCTGGATACACAAGGTCGGTATTCCATAATCACGCCCTATGGTGGCAAGCAATAACTGTTGGTAATGGCAACCTTCCAGAAAAATCAATCCTTTAGGTTGCAAGATCCTCATCAATATATCAAATGTATTCGCATATTGAAAAATCAAGGGAAACCACTCTTTCAGGAATGGATTAACCAATGGAACTGTTTTGGTAAATTCAAGAGTAATGGCCGTTACAAAGTCCGGCAACTCCGTTTCATCCGGAATCTCATATTCCGACAAGAGCAACACCGGTTCTTCCAGACGTTCAATCAACGGAGTCAGATAAGCCAACTGACGGGCATTATAAATATAGATCACCAACTGCCCGCCATAAGGTGCCAGTGCCTCATACCATTCATGGTCGTAGATTTTGTATTCCTCTTCCTGTCGCTCCCATTCTTCCACCTGCTTATCGGCCAGTATCTCCTTTACGCTACCCAATGCTTCCCCACAGCTCTTTCCTTCTTTACGTAACCGGTCGTACTCCTCTCTATGCCAAGTGAACTGCCAGAATAGTAAATTGATCAAAGGCACGCCCACATCATGCCTCCCAATTTTCAGCCAATACTCTTTCTCCTCCCTCAAATGGTTCACGTAGTCAGACAGCACCCTATCCAGCACCTCATAATACTCCACATAATAGTCCCGTCTATCCATATCTTTTTTATTAAAGCCCGGTTTCAATATAATGTTCAGCCAGCCCCCAATCCGCTTCTTCATCGATATCTATCATCCCTGCAGGACCGACCTCCACCACCTTCACAACTCCCGAAAGAAGCTGCCCGGAGTCCAGTATTCTCCCCACCGTAGAAGCATAGAAAGCTCCCGACTCTATCAGAAAACCTTTGTACTCCTGTCGGCGAGGTTTGGTTTCGAATGAATAGTCCAAAGGTCTCCCCTCATCACTCCAACGAAACTTCTTCAAACGGCAACAGGCAACATAGGAATCCGCTTCCCCCCTTTTCATCTCTTCTACAAGCCCCCTTAGTTCTTGTGCAGTCGTAAAAGGAGAAGTAGCCTGTAACAAAATAAAATCATCATTCCGGTCCGGCTTACGATAATTAAGATATTCCTGTACAACTTCCAGGCTGGAAGCCTCATCCCTTGCACTCCACTCACTGCGCCTGAATATCTGTACAACTTCTTTGTAACGGCCTCGTATCAGACTGTCCATTTCATCACAATTGGTCGCTACACATATCTCGTCCGCTATGCCGGAAGCAAGGACGGTATCGATAATCCAACATACCAGAGGTTTGTCTCCCAGCATACGCAGGTTCTTACCGGGAATACCTCTACTCCCTTTGCGAACCGGAACAAAACAGAAAGTACGATTCATAAGCTATTATCATTTATGGTTTCACATGACAGAGGTTCGGTTTTCCAATAGCCAATTCATAATTAGAGGGCGAAGGACACAGCCATTGGTAAATGCAGTCACAGCAAGGTTTTTGATCGCGGATGCGAAGCCAGGAATGACCTTCGGTCATCTCTTTATACAATACAGATGCTATTGTATCTTTCTCCATAACTCCAATCTCAGCATGGTTAACATTTGCATATATTTTATCATCAGGTAAAACAGTTAATCGCCCAAAATCATTCTTATTTATTTTCTGACTGACATAAAAATCTCTCTTCTCCAAACAAGTATTACAAATATCAGTCTCTTCCAAGTATACAGCATCTTTAAAAAAAGAAAGGTTATCTTCCTTATAAACAGGTCTTATTGATCTACTCTCTAACGAGTACTTGCTTACCAATTGCTCAGCAAGTTCATACTCATTATCCGATGTAATCAGGAATAACCACCGTTTATTCTGTTCTATGCCTTCTACCGTACGGCTCAGAGAAGAAAATAGTTCCTCATCAAATTTCCACATCGGTACCACAAAAGTTAACTGCCCGATTGTAGCATTCAAAAGTTTTTTATGGTTTTCTGTAAAAAGGTCGTATCGATAATAAAGCTGAATACTCATAGATTTTTGCTCCAGCATTCCCCATATTTCATTTAAGTCTTTATACATCAACACATCTCCACCCAATAAATAGACTTGACTTATTTGCTTATCTATACAACCATCTAACCATTGCAGGAGTTTTCTGCTATCCATCTCTTTATCGCTACATAAATATGAAGGGATCTGTTTCCAGATTGAATCGTCCTCTTCCTCACAACCATTCAAATAAAGATATATTTCTTCTAAGTAATTCATAACTTGATTATCCTTCTCTACCCATTCATAAGTATTCAATCTTTCAAAATCCCTCTGATTATTTATGAAAGGAGGAAAGATGGCGGGAGGAACGCTCCCGTCTGAAAATGGAAGAATATCACCATTAAACGTTTCTCTAAGTCTATTCACCCAAAAAGATACCGTTTGAGTTTGAAGATTTTCGTCTGATAATATAGTGTATTTATCTGTTTCCAGTTTATCCAGAATAAAATACATATCATTAGATACATCTATTTTCAATACCTTCTTATTTAAAGTATTATAGAAAAGGCATTCACCCTTTTTTCGAAAAAAAAGAGTATAAGGTTCTATATATAAGTAATAATTCATTGCATTAAATATTAAGTACTAAAAAATAAAAATCTCTTTCATCACTTTTGAATATGCCCAACGATTATGCTCCAAATAATCTACATTCATCGCTAAATATCCGGCAAACATTTCTCGGTTTTTAAAATTCCGGCAAACAACTTTATCTGCCAACACATTGGTATAATACATACACTGAGAACAAGATTCCTGCATATAACATTGTTTACACTGTGACAAAAGCTTAGAACAATATTTTCTGTGATTCTCAGCAACATGGGCAAAATTCAGTTCCACACCTTCATCAGTCACATGCCCAACAGCAAAGTCATGATCAATACGCTCACAAACTAATATTTTCCCATGTACCGTTACATACATTTTACGATTAAAAGGTATGCAAGTCCCCGTAGGCAATAATTTAAAATTCCTTTTCCCATAAAACATCGATCGATAATCTCTGAAGACCTCATTCGATAAATGATGCAAAAAGTAAGTCACAGTAGAAATATCCGGTGCATTATACATCAACTGCTGATCTATTTCCTTCCTACGAGGAGAAAGAGCAATACTTTGAAAAACACTTTTTCTCATTTCGGCATATTTCCCTTCTTGGGCGATACTGGAATTGTTCAACTCTGACAGAGAAGTCTGTTTATCAAATTCCGCCCGAAAAAAATCCACAATTCTTTCAATATTGCTTTCAGAATGAATTACACTGTTAAAGCTTACATACTTTTTAAAGTACTCAGGATAACAAAATTGTAAATTCTTTATTTGATCGAAAACTTGTACAAACGAACTTTTACCATTCACTGTTACCCGATGGCAGTCATCAGCTTTAGTACCATCCAAACTAACCAAAAGATGAAACTTATGCTCAACCAAAAAATCTTGATATACACGCAATAGCATGGCATTGGTTGTCATATTATATGCAAATTTCATACCTTCAGGTTTATGTTCGTCAATATAAGAAACAATCTGCTTTATCAGATCCATATTCATAAGTGGTTCACCACCATAAAAACCAACAGTAAGAGTGCGAGCAACTGATAAGTGAGGTTTTTTCTCCCAAATGCCAAATAAAAAATCAAGTATTTGTTTTGCCTTTGGAAAATCTAAGTTCTCACCTTTCCGCTCATCGTATCCATAATATAAATCACCAAAAGCACAATAGCGGCAACGAAGATTACAACGTTCTGTAACCTCGAAAGTAAGAACCGTCAGGTTCTCAACTTCTCTTCGGACCATAGTTTCAGTGATCTCTCCAAACTCCGTCTTCACTTTTTCACCAATAAATTCGTTTTCCTTCAGAAATTTATATTTTTGTAAATAGTGAAGTATCTGCTCTTTAGGATAACATCTCAGTTCTTCATCTTCCTCAATATTTTTCTTTTCTTCCATAACCGTATAAATCCTTTTCAAGATCGGATGAAGAGGCAAATATTCCTTATGCCGAAACGAATAAACATAAGCATGAAACGGAGTAGAAAATGCAATATCATTTTTCATATATCTATGTATTTACTTGCTTCCTGATTTGCCTCGAAAGCAATAGATCTAACATAATTACAAATACTATTATTTCCTCCACAAAATACATATATCTTGTGATCTGCCAAATTTCTTTAACTAAGGCTATTCAACTTTATTTCGTCTTAATGCTCTCATAATATTTAAAATTTAGTTATTGTTTCAGTTTTCCAATGATAAGAATGTCATTATCATTCTCGTGAAGACTATTTCGTAAATCAGTGGCCCGTTTACATACGTCAGGCTCCAAATCTGTTTGGGTAAGGACTTTATCTAAAGCATCCATCAGTTCAAGAGGATCATAAGAGATACAGACATAACCATTCTTCATAGCTAAAAAAAGATAAGATAAACCTAAAAGAGGATCAGTAAAGCGATCAATGCGCCGTACATTGCCATCCTTTTTCGAAACACAAACATTAAAGGCTGGTAAACGAACAGAAGAAACACATGAGGAAAGATTATTAGGATATAAAGTGACTTGCGCCCAATAACTCCTTGAAGTTTCATATAAAACAGTGCAAGCACTTTGATTTTCAGAAACAACATGATCTATTGTAAAGCATGGAGTTATTATATTCTTTACTGCATCATAGTGATACAAAGTATCAGGACGAGTACGCAACATGGGGTCTTCAAAAATAGAAAAAGAAATCGCATCCACATTCCGATGTGCCACTAAACCATTACTGTAATCTCCAATTAAACCGTAATGATTTACAGGAATCCGATGCACGATATCACCCTCCCTATTTTGCACCCAGCACACATTCTTATTAATTGCAAAGTTCGAGTTCACATTAGCAGAAAAGGGTAAAGTAACCACAGCTACGTTTTTTTTATCATAGTCCACCCATATCTGAGACTTATGTACTATTTCCCCGAAACGAATAACCTCATCCGGCAGATAATTCCCCTTTAAATCATAGACAAGCACCTTGTCAGCTCTTCCCGGGCCTAAATAAATACGGTTTTCTTTCTCATCCACCAACCATGAAAATAAGTATAAATACTCTCCCGGGCCTTGACCTACTCCGCCAATATCAGCCACATATCGTCCTTTACGCGTAAATAGCTTAACAGGAGATACAACGTCATCAGGTTGCAACAAAATATAATTATCCGTCACATAAACACTAGATGGATAGGTTTTAATAAGCGCCTCATCCCTATTGTCCAATCTAATGATTTCGTATGACTCCATTAAATCACCCAAAGACATCACTGTCCCTTTTGTCTTCTCTATTATACGCAAATCAACTGAGTAAAAAGAATTATCCTCACTTTTTACATTAACCTTATCAGCTGAACACGACCATAAAGTTACAAAAACAATAAAGTATAAATATTTTTTCATATACTCTTTTAGCTATTATCAATGACAAGCAATAATCAACCGCTTGTCATTGATAAAATACATTCATGACTCAGCGAATATCAAATTAATCCCTCAAAGAAATTAAAATTTGAATTTAGCCCAATTTGCCTAAGGCATGCCAGGAACTTTACTTCCGCCATAAACGGCCATATCAGAACCACTGCCCCCTACCCAGTTGCAAATAATATTACCTTCAGGAGAATACTTATCATCAGCTACATTAGCACTATAGTTAGTAGCTTTAAATTCTGCTCCTTGCTTACAAGCACATCCACAGGTATGCCCCCCGCGAAGCGCGTTCATTTCACGGTCTGCCAAATCTTCTTGACTTAAACTATTCAATTTAATACGTCTTAATGTTTTCATGATATTTAAAATTTAGTTATTGTTTCAGTTTTCCAATGATAAGAATGTCATTATCATTCTCGTGCAGACTATTTCGTAAATCGGCGACCCGTTTACGTACATCAGGCTCCAAATCTGTTTGGGTAAGGACTTTATCTAAAGCACCCATCAATTCAAGGGGTTCATAAGTAATACAAACATAGCCATTGCGCATAGTTAAGAAAGGATAAGAAAGTCCCAAAAAGTCATTTGTAAAACGATCAATGCGCTTCACACTACCATCTTTTTTAGAAACACGAACATTAAATACAGTCATACGAACAGGAGCTCCATCTGATAGCACTTTAGCTGGTCCAATAGTTACTCTACTCCAATAATATTCCGGAGTCTCATACAATGACGTTACAATATATTTATCCTCCTGCATTACATTATCTAAAGTAAAATAAGGTTTCAATAGATTATTAGCAATATCATAGTGATATAGAGTGTCAGGGCGTGTACGCCCGACAACCTGACAAAGGGAGAAAGAATAGGCATCAACATTCCGGGGAGCCAATACTTCATTACTATAATCCGGCACAATTGCATAATTTATAGCAGATATTTTTTGCAAGATATTCCCCTTAAAATCTTGTACCCAGCATAGATTCTTACTGATCGGTGCTTTTGGATTTCCTATATCAGCAAAGGGAAGAACGACCACTACAGCTTTTTCATTTTCCAAATCTATCCAAATGGAACTCTTCGTTATCGTTTCCGGCAATGAAATACTCTCTTCCGATAAAAATTGGCCTTTGAGATCAAAAAATAACATTTTTTTATTTTCGGCAATAGCCACACGTCCCTGCTTTTCATCAAGAAATCTATTCACAGCATATTTATACTCTCCAGGGCCTTGACCAACTCCACCTATATCAGCCACATATCGTCCCTTACGAGTAAATAATTTCAAAGCAGAAACGCCATCTGGCTCTATTAAGATATAATTGCTTGAAACATCGATACCAAAGGAATAAGTAGCAATCAATGCCTCTTCTCTGTTATCCAACTTAATAATTTCCAATGATTCTATCAAATCAGAAAGCAATATTTCTTCCCCTTTCATTTTCTCCATTTCCAGTAAATCGACAGAATAAAAGGATATATTATTCTGCTTGACTTCTTGTTTACATGAATGAAAAAAAACTCCTATAAATACGATCCATGTACCCCAATATTTATTCATCCGCATATTTATTAAATTGTATACATCAAAGATAAGTGTTGATCAGACATTTATCTTTGATGTAAGATTCATACCTTTAAGTAAAGTACCACAAAGACACACACTATACAACAGGTGTATTTCTACCTAATAGAGAGATAATATCTCAATTAAGGCATACCGGGAGCTTTGCTTCCACCGTATACTGAGATATCAGACCCTGCTCCTCCTACCCAAGTGCAAATGACATTACCTTCTGGAGAATGTAAATCACGATCTTCATTCGATGAATGATTCGTTGCCTTAGAAGTAGACGAACATGCACATCCACAGTTATGTCCTCCACGAAGTGCATTCATTTCACGATCCGCCAAATCTTCCTGAGAAAGATTGGTCAATTTAATCTTACTAAGTTTTTTCATGGTCACAAAATTTTAAATTAATAATTTAATTATATATCTCACTAACTCGAGTTACAAATTCAAATAGATAGAAAACATATTCTCTGACATCTTCCGTAAAGTATATCGTTCCTCAAATCGCCTCCTATACTTCTCCGACCGTAGATGCTCTTGATCTTCGATTAACCACTGCACCAATAAATCAATAGGTAGATCTACACTATCATCTTCTTCTTTCAATGGTAAACAATGCATCCCTTCTACCATTTCTTTTAAACCGGTAGAGCCTGTTCCTATTAAAGGCAGTCCATGCATTAGCATTTCAATGGCTACATAGCTACATTGCTCATGAAAAGAAGGCAAAACTCCAACATCAGCTATCTGATAAAAAGTATACAGCACCTCTTTCTCTACCTTCCCTGTAAGAACGACATAAGACCATATACCAGCACATTGTTTCAGATATTTATCATAATCACCATCCCCAACAATCACTAACCGACTATTCGGATTCTTTCTGATGACTTGCCGAAAAGCTTCAATCAAATATTGAACTCCTTTAATCCGATCTAAGCGCCCTACAAAAAGAATAATCTTATCCGTCTCCCTAAATCCTAATGCAGATCTCTTTTCCAAACGCTCCTCCTTACTCAGTTTAATCGCTTCATCCTTTAAGCCGTTATAAACCACAACCAGTTTTTCTTTTTCCACTCCATAGTCTTCACGCAGCAAATTCTGAGTATATTGACTCAAACATATCACTTTATCCGAATGCTGAAACAATCGTTTGTCCCGCTCATAACTATTCCGTATTTTTTCGCCCCACTCATTCGACTGCTCTTCCTTATGAATGATCGAACGAAATAATCGAGTATTTCCCTTTAACATGAAACACCAATCCAAATAATGAATAGTCACAAGTAAATAGAATTCCACTCCTATCTTCTTCAGCCAGTCTGCTAAAGGGGCATGATGCAAATAATTCAGATGCAACACGTTTTGCTCATCCTTCAAGAAATGCAGCGCAAGCAAATAAGCAATATTCCGATAACAATACGCAACATCTCCTTTTCTTCCCTCACTCTTTTGAGCAGGAATTTTCAAATAGCGCACTTTCCCCGAATTATCACACTCTTCCGTCACCTCTTTTACCTCCGAGTTCAACTCAACAATAGTTAATCTCACAGAAGAAGTCTGCCTAAAAAATTCAAACATTTGCCGAATATAAGTCCCAACTCCATACTGAGCGGCACGGCTTCCATTCCCTATTAAATAAATATGTTTCATAAAGCTATCATCTTTAATCCATATTTCCAGGATACTTCTTCTTCTATATTCCCTGTATCAATCACTCTCACAAATACATCGTCCAATTCTAACCTCATCCTCAGTCCCTTTTGCTGAACAACCATTTCCAATTCGCTTAGGTAGACTTGATCAAAAGGCATCCGATTCCGGACAGTAGATTTTAAACGGGAAGAGGCATAACAAGCGACTCCCTCTAACCCCGACTCAAATGAAAGATCTGTAGCTCTCCGAGGATCCCATTCCATTATTTTTTGATCCAAATCTTCCAATATCTCATCTGAATCCCCTTCTATAAAAGCATTCTGAATCAGGTACTCAACCCCCCAGCCAATCCCACATAAACCATCGGAAAAACGAATCGGCAAATCGCTGTGAAGTTCCTGAATTACTTCCTCCAGCATTTCCCCAGCAAAGTCCTCATAAAGTACACGCCCCGTATAACGGGCATAATGGAAAAAGAACAATACAATTCCCATTTTGCCATTCAGTACTCCCAGATCTCTGCGGAAACTCCCATGCAACATCTGGTGATCGGCTATTCGTTTTAATAATGCTTCGTTCACTTTACCCATTGTTTTTCCAAGCTTTTATATATTCACGCAATTCGTTACGCTCCATGCTACACACTTTTATAAACTCCATCCGGTTTTGAAACGCCAACTCCTCTGTAGCGTACCCGGAGTTTTCTCCTCGAGGATGCCATAAATGATATAAAGGGCCCTCTTTTACCCAATGCACAGGATATCCCAATATCTCTATTCGCCGGATACGTTCGGCATCTTCCGGTCCCCAACTGACAAAACGTTCGTTATCTCCTCCCCAATGCAAATACTTCTCCCGATCAACAACAAATACTCCACCACACGAAGGGCGTCTCATCAAACGGGCGTATGTAGCGGCGAACATTGTCAGATAGTCGCATCCTTGCCCGGAATATTCAAACGCCTCACTCTGAGCCTCCGAAAGCATTTTCACGACTCCGTCATACGGAATGCTTAACAAATAGCCTTGCTCAATAATCGCAAGTACAGAAGCCTCTATTTGCGATAAAGGGAGTAGTATATCAGCATCCCAGATTGCAACAACAGGTGTAGAAGCGGCCTTTAGCAATCGATTGACATACAATGTTTTATGATAAACCAAACTTTCATCTCTTTCGTAAGTATAGGTGTCTTTATTACTGGCAAAGCCGGACAATTCACTTCTTACATCACCGGCTTCCCATACATGTATTTTTATTCCCGACAAAGACAAATGACGAAGTAAGACCTGAAGATTTCTCATTCTTGCCGGACTATCTATCCGCACAGGGATGCCAATTGTTATTTGTTCGGAGTACTTCATAGTCTTTTTATTTATTCATACAATATTTTATCAAGTCAGAAACTTTGGTCTGATAAAACCCTGTAGGATATAGGTCAAATAAAAAATCAAGCAAATCATCAACAGGCTCATCTACACGCTTCAATTCCTCTTCCAGCCAATCTATCAAATAGATAAAATACTCTTTCAGCAAAGCACTGGAAAAAGTATCACCAAATAAGAAGGTTGGAGTGATCCGGATTAAGATGTAGCGCCCCAATCCAACAATTCCATTTCGCAACGAGAGGCCTGACAATCCATAAATATGAATACACCTTATCAGATACAGATCAATATCTCTCAATATCTCATCGCTATCGGCATCTACATAGCCATGCTGTATCAGATATTCAATACCCCAACCGATCCCGCATAATCCATCATTAAAGGAGATCGGCATTGAATAGTTCAAGTTCTGGCAAACATCATCGAGCAACTCACTGGCAACTTCTTCATAAGCTAACTCACCGGAAAGGCGACCATAGCGGAAAAGAGCAATGGCAATCCCCATTTTTCCGTTGGTGAGTCCGAGGCAGGACGTAGAACGTCCTGCCTGAACTAACTCCCTAACCAAGAAATGCTTATTCCCAATTAATAGTGAACCAACCATAGACGTATCCTCCTGCTGGCGTTGTCAACTCCAGCTTATAGTCTCCCTTTTCAAAATCTTCTACAGAAATAGCTAAGGAGTTTTGCTGATCCGAATTTATACAAGAAGAATACAATATCCCCTTCTCTGAAAGAATACGTACAGTAACCTCTCCGGAATGAACTACAAAAGATATATTAAGAAGAGTATTATCTACAAGAGACGCTTCCACAGGTGTCAAAGGGAGTGATTTTGTATGAGTACTACTGAATATTCCTTTCAAGTCCAGATTAATTACACTATTAATTTCATTAGGAGAAGGAAAGGAATAAGATTCAGCATTACCTTTAAGAATGACAGCAAATAGAAAAATAATCGTACTTAATAAGTGTTTCATAGCAATTTTTTTTAGTTAAACATTAATAAACTTATGCTACAAAACTACAGGTTCCGAAAATGAAAAGCAAATTTGAAGATGGACAATATCTCAATATATATCACATAAAATCAGCAACTTACATCAACTCCTTTTTATTTGATGGACAAACTGGTTTGACTACCCGTCCGACAGAAGCCATATCAGGAACTCCAAGTTCAATTTTAAGTCTCTGTTTACGTTTACTCAAAGCTTGAGCTGAAACTCTCAAAATAGCAGCTTGACGAGCATGCTTCACTTTGATATATTCAAAATAACAAATGGCAACCACTCTTCTATCCAACTCTTCATCATGTTGCTTTTGGTACTGATCTATAAATTTTCTCAAAGAATTACCATAGAGCAAATCAATACATTGGAACAATCCTTCCCAATCGTCCACTTTTAAAGTTTTAATTTCTGAAAGATCACATGTTAATATTCTGACCAACAAATTAATTGATGCATATAAGCCAGGAGTATTCTCCATATCAGAATCTTTTAATGACTTTATCTTATAAGACAAATCCTTATTTCGAGCTCTCAAATCAATATTTATAGACAATTGATTTTTCCATTTCTTTTTCAACTCTTCCAGTTGTTGACTAATTTTGCAGGAATGTTCTTTTTCCTGTTCCAAAAGTGCATTTGTCTTTTCTTGCACCTCCAAAGAGCTCTGTTTCTGTTCGCTCTTTAATTGTTCAAGTTTCTCTACATGCAATTTAGAGTCACTCAACTCTGCCAATAACCTTGCTCGCTCTTGTTCATGCGCCTTCATATTTCTATTGAATTCCTCCTTTTCAATCTGTCTTCTACGCCTTTCTTTCATATAGAACACATAGATAACCGAGGTTATACTCAATAATAACAGAATTACCGATAAGTAAGATATGGTGGAATGAAGTCTTTCATTTTCCAATTTAAAAGTGTGGGCTTGCAACGCAGCATTATTATATTTTTCCTGAATCTCTTTCACTGCATAAGCTAAATTCTGTCGCTCCAAAGAATCAAGAGCTTGTTCATATTGATCCCAATAAATCAAATCTAAATTTCGTGTTTCAAGATGCCCCAAATATTTATATGCAGAAACACGAGTATATGGTCGCGAAGAAGCAGCTGCTTTCAACAAATATCCTTCTGCTTTAGAATAGAGTTTATTAGACAAATAATAAATTCCAAGGCTAAGACATACTGGGGTTTTATCTAAGACTAAGTCTGATTCCAAATTTGACAAAAGCATTTGTTCTGCTGAAGGAGACATCTCTAAATACATTGAAATCTGTCCCCACTCAGAAACAATATCCTTGTATATATCCGATTTAGAATAACTGAGAGCATCGTTGATAGCCTGCTGATAATAAAGAGAAGCACTATCTTGCCTACCCTCTAATAAATAAATCCGTCCCATATCACGCTCTGCATACACAAGATTGGCTGTATCAGTTAATTGTTGAAATAAGGAGACCGATTGACTATTCATTATTAAAGCATCTTGGTACAAGTCTAAATTCATATATAGTTGCCCCAAATGATTGCGCACTAATGCCTGATATTTAAGATTGTCTGTTACATCCAATATAGAGAGAGCTTCTAAAAAATATTTCTGTGCATCCTCTAACATGCCCCTTGAAGATTTAACCCTTCCTAAATAGAATGACGCTTTACCCTTTTTTAGCCTATCTTTTCCATTTGAATAATAGCCAACAGCTATTTGTATCAACGAATCCGAGCTCAACGGTAAATCATTCTTATCCATTGCCTGGGTCAACAGTAGGCAATAATCAGCTTGGTTTTCTCCCGTCAACTTTTCCGGATCCGGTATTTGATGAAGATACACTAAAGCACTATCGGGACATTCCTCCATACACATTTCGGCCTGACGTAACAAACGGGCTACTTGCCCCTCAGAACGCCCATCGGTACAACTTACCAAAAACAAAACAAATAACAATACGCAGCAGATATAAGATGATTTCATCTGTCTTCAAATATAATCCAAAATAAAGAATAAAATAAGTTCTATGAACCCATTCCTCAAAAGTACAATTATATTTTTAAATATCAACAATAAGTAAAATAAAGAATAGAACAGACCTATTCTTTTTCCGGAAAAGTATATATCTATCCGGTGGATCATTTAATAATTTTATCGCAAATACCTTGTCGGTTATTACAGCATATTGTTTCTTTAATAAGAAACCCGCCATTGATGTGGACTTTGTCAATGACGGGCAGTTTAGATTATTCTAAGATTGTATCGAATCACGTTAATATTATTATTTCATTCAATCACCTTGAACCTCATTTCTATCAATAACCATCGGTATTTTATAAGATTTACCTTGACCTCGTCGATTTAACTTTGTATTCTCTTCTATAGTGATCATTTTAATAGGAATTTCATTTATAGCAATAATTTCATCACCTTCTAACAAACCGGCTTTTTTAATATAATTACTCTCATAATCGGCAATTTTAGTAATAATAATTTTTCCATGGCTATTCATACGGGATGACATGTGGAATCGTTTCTTCTGAGGATTGACCACTCGTTCGTAATTCTTTATTGGCTGCAAACCTAATCTTTGTGATTTCATGTCGAAAAAAACATTAAATCTTTTAAGAAAAAGCATTAGTTTTTCAGTGGTTCTACCAAAGGCTATACTATAAATATTATTCCTTAAATTTAGCGATAAGCAACACCGGATTATCTTCGTCATTCAATTTTGAAGCAATCTCTTTCAACTCTCCTTTCAACTTTCCTTGCCCGTTAAGTTCGATGAGCTCCTCGGCCGGATAATATTGTATGGCATAGTTTTCAGGCACTACATGATAATTGGCGGACAATCGCATTTGGAATGCCGGAATATTGGTAGCGGACACTACATCCCTGTTTACCAGATCGACCCGGCAATATTCATTAGTGAACCTGTCATACAAATAAGATACCGGATCAGAAACACGGTTGTTCTTCACATCTATATCCTTTACTATCGTGTACCAAAGCAAATAACGGCCGGTCATCACATCAACCGTCGCTAAAATCGGAATATTGTTTTCGCTTGTATGGTTCCGGCGGACAGTCAATGGAATCAAATGGTCATCACGATATACATACGCCGTATCCAATGAATAATCGGCAATCAGAATATCCGAACCAAAACGGGCTACGGGAGACATTAATAAACTTACATAACCAAACGCACCGTCTCCTACTGTATAAGACAGTCCATCCCTTATTCTCTCCTTGACCGTGATGGGAATCGACGTTAATTTCCCGTCTTTCTTGGAAATCTTGTAATAAGGCGTTTTATTAACAGGATACTTCCCAATCTGAGAGTCGACAAGGCGATAATCTTCGCCAAACAGGAAATTTTCATCATACTCAAATATCGAAGAAGCAAACATGCGGTTTTGCGGCAGTTTAAGCGTGCGCCTGTATGCGCCGCCATAACCATACACCTGAATTCTGCTTTGTAACCCGTCATAGATGAATATCTCCCGGGCTTTTTCATCGATGCAATAACCGCTGACAATATCTCCATATTCTTCCCCGCTCATGCCTGTATGGTTAAAAGAATGAAGGTATTTTCCTGACTTGTCAAAGAAGATAACATCACTTTTCTTGTTTACGGTAACAAGAAAGCTGTCCGTCATAAGGATGGGACGGATACCGACCAATGAGCTGTCACCTGTTTCCAACACGACATATCTTACATCTGCGATATCCTGAAGAATGATTTCTTTCTCGGGGTATTGCTCCTGCAAATCAAAAACAGGCAATCCGGTGAACGGCTCGACAGGAGTATTTACACATGCCGGCTTCTCTTTTTGAGAACTACCGGTACAGGCCACCAACGCACTAAGCACTAAAATCAAATATAGGTTTTTCATTATAAATCTGTTTAAAAATGTATAAAATATTTCTCAGATAGAATCTGCATGAACAGCTTTTTCCTCCTTCTCCACCTTCACTCCGACCTGTTACAGATTTGTGCATAAAGCCCAAATATACCAACAAATAGATGACTTACTTTCATTTATATCAAATTATGATTGTATCAACACCATGAACCCATCCTCAAAAATACAATTATATTTTTAAAAATCAACAATAAGTCGAATAATTCCGGTTGGTAAAATTCAAAAAAGGTATCAAATACTTTTATTCAAATTAACACTGTTAACAGTCATTCCAAAATATCTTTTTTGGAGGATGCAAAGAACAAGTCTTTTGCATTTAAAAGAGCTGTTCCTTATCACCAAAAGACCTGCTTTAACAGTGTGTTAAAACAAGTCTTTTACCGACAAACAGCAAATCAACATAAGCATCTAATTTACAGAATGATAATCAAACAAATCAATTCATTTTCCAGAAGTTTCACTGATATATTATATAGGAAGATAATTACTATTTTGACAAGTAGAACACATAGTATCCCCAAATGTCATTTATTAACAAAGAAGAGCTAACTGCTTCCAGCGGTATATACTATACATCAGCTACTTCACGTATTTCAATACATTTCACTGGATAATCACGGGCTTTATCAAAGCCAATCACCGATAGAGAGAAATCTTTATTTCTCAAAAGCCTATTTTAGCCTTTCTTTATCATAACGGCCAAACCATATTCTCTAGCTTTGCATTGATTCTACTTATTTATATTTACATATCATTAATATATCATTATCATCTATACTCAATCGGGATGCAATATCCTTCAGCTCCCCCTTCAACCCGCCTGCTTGATATTGTTCAATAAGCCTTTCCGCTGTAAACATGCTTATACCATAATTTTCTCTATCAGCAGACTGAAGTATCATAGTCGGCACAGGCCTTTCTATATCGGAGGAATAATTAGAATCATACATTTTCCATTCCGCAATCTTGCCTGTATGCCTGTTTAACACAAGCTCAGGAGCATCCGCCATAGGAGACATAGGAGCAGAAGGATTATAGTACATCGGAATTATTCTAAAATGCAAATATGAATCGGTGTATAATTCACAAGCGACAATGACCGGTGGATCTGATGCATATACCGAAGGAGTCTGCACGGCGATAGGAACCAGTTTGTGATGACGATAGCTGTAAATAGTATCCAAAGCATAGTCGGCAATCAAGAAAGCATCGCCATTTTTTATCAGCGCGGTTATGAGAAAGAGGACCTGATCTTTATAAGCCCCTCCGGGAAATTTGACGATCTCTGTATGCACTTTCTCACTGATAGGTTTATCCACAACAATCCCGATGGAAGACATCTCTCCGCTCTGTTTATCGATCAGATAGTAAGGATGCGTATCCACCTTTTTCTTTTTGCGAAAGTCATAAAACCGGTTATAACCTATCAGATAATCTTTATCATAATTATACAGATCGATAAATGTACAATCCTTCATAGGCAAAGCATGGCTACGCTTATACTGTCCACCCAAAGAATAAATATATATCTTTTTCCGGAACGAATCATAGATGTATATTTCTTGCATGCCAAAATCGGCATCCCATGCGGTTATAGAACTGTACTCTTCAGCAGATCCTCCTCTCCGGTTAAAAGTCCACAAGTACCTCCCTTTTCTATTAAAGAAAAAGATATTGCCATTATCAACACCACTTGCGACAGTTATATAATCATCTGAAATCCGAAAAGCGGAACAATCCGACGCAAGTAGTGAATTACGTGTCGTTTCTAAAGGAACATACTCTACATCGGCAACATCATGTATATTCACTTTCTCAACAGGATATTCACAAGTAATATCTATGACACACAAAGAGGAATCCATGTCATTAGAAACCTTTTCTTTAGTATGAGAGCAACTACATGAAATGAGAAGCAGAAACCATAAATAGATTTTATCCATAAACCTAAATTTTACAAGTATTATTATACTTACTGATTACATCCAAAGAATCTCAGGTTACATACCGTTATACCAGGTCTTTCGTCTAAAATATATTCCGTTTCAATCTTTCAATTTATAGAAAGCAATAATCGGATTATCATCCTCTCCCATTTCATCAAGAAGCTTCAGTAGTTCGGCCTGCTTCTCAGGGAACTTGACCTTAGCTTCAGCGACGTTGCGCCTTACCTGATCCAAATTATCCGGTGTGATTGCAAAATAAAAACTATTTTCACCTGTATACCTAATTCCATCGAACGATTGAGAACCGTCAATATCATTCGTTATACCCGGACTTTCGATCGCCATCCAACCGATACCTTTTAAAGGAGTCTGTTCCCAGGAATCTATCTTTTCTGTCTTTTTATCGTACCGGCTGAACCACATCTTTTTATTATAGGAAAATTTAAAGAGCAGACACTCTTTATTTTCACAAACACTCTGCATCATTATAAAATCTTTCAGACCAAGATCCTTAACGTCATATCTTCCCAAAGGCAAACCATATTTACCAAGAGATAAATGATAACGAGGATAAATGGAGTCACAGGTAATGCCATAGATGGTATCGTTGATTTGAGAATAGACATTACTTCTCCCTTGATAGATCCACGAAGCATCAGAGGAAAGAGTCATCTCCGACTTATCAACTCCAGCAGGCAAGTAAGGAATTTGCTCCATCAATGTCTCCCCTTTTCCATTCACAACACAAGCGGTTATAAAGATTCGTTCATTCCCATTAGGAACAGTGCCGGGATAATAAACCAAGTAATCCCCCATCACATCGATCATATTACTATGAAAAGCAGGCCGTTTCAGGGAAATTCTCCTGACGAAACGATTATCACGCATATCATAACCAATTAGGCTGCCATTGTGGCCGAATGGATAAATAAACACTAAACTATCACTGACTGTGAAACAGTGAATATTAGCTATTTCTCCAGGACCCTGACCTACACGACCGATTTTACGGATAAATTTTCCCGAAGTATCAAACATCATGACATGATTCTGATGCCATGAATAAATAAAGACAAACTTCTTCGTCCGCTTTAGCTGATTTATACTACCGACTAATATATTATCCTGCGTTTCCAGCTTCACATACTCCACATCTTTTACGATGTCACTCAGCAATAAAGGCTTGCCGCAATCTTTCAAGTTGTTAGCAAGATCAATATCTTTAAAGGTTTCCTCAGTCGATAAAGTATCATCTTCTATAGGAACAGAAGACGAAGGCTTACTCGTGCACGCACTTAAAAAAAACAGTGCACAGAATAATAAAACGATATTTTTGTTCATACGCATTATCCTAAATAAAAATTCATGAAGAAGATGTTGCCAAAATTTCCTTTAATATGGATCATATAAGATACACAAAAATAGATTCTAATGAATTAATATTTTTAGTTCAACAGTTGATTGGGTGAGTCACTTACTCAACTGATATTTATAGATTCCATAAAGAGAATTCAATCTTTCAATTTATAGAAAGCAATAATCGGATTATCATCCTCTCCCATTTCATCAAGAAGCTTCAGTAGTTCGGCCTGCTTCTCAGGGAACTTGACCTTAGCTTCAGTGACGTTGCGCCTCACCTGATCCAAATTATCCGGAGTGATTGCGAAGTGAAAACAGTTTTCGCCTACATTATCGAAGTCTTTGAACGATTGAGAGCCGTCAATATCATTCGTTATACCCGGTGCATCGAGTATCATCCAATAATGAGCTTTAAAAGGAGTTTGCTCCCAAGAGTCGATCTTCTCCGTTTTTTTATCGTATCGGCTGAACCATAACTTTTTATCAAACCAAAATTTTAAAAAAAGAAACTCTTTAGTTTCATAAACACTTTGCATCAGAACAAAATCTCCCCAACCATAATCATGAGTAGGATCATATCTTCCGGAAGGCAATTTATATTTTCCAAGAGAAAGATGGTAACGGGGAAAGATAGAATCACAAGTTATGCCGTAGATCGTATCATTAATAAACGAATAAACGTTACTTCTTCCACGATAGAGCCAAGAAGGATCAGAAGATAATTGTACTATTTCCTTATCACCAGAAGATAAGTAAGGGATTTGCTCCATCAATGTCTCCCCTTTTCCATTCGCAACACAAGCGCTTATGAATGTCTTACTATTATCAGGCAAATAAACAGTACCGGGATAATAAACCAAACAATCTCCCATTACATCGATGGTCCAACTAAAAAAGACAGGCCATTTTAAAGAAAACTCTTTGACAAAGCTGTTATCCCGCATATCATAGACTGTCAGGCTACCATTACGGCTGAACGGATAAATAAATACCAAACTATCACTGACTGTGAAACAGTGAATATTAGCTATCTCTCCAGGACCCTGACCTACATGACCGATTTTACGGATAAACTTTCCCGAAGTATCAAACATCATGACATGCCTCTGATTTCTTGAATAAATAAAGACAAACTTCTCCGTCCGCTTTAGCTGCTTTATATCACCGACTAATATATTATCCTGCGTTTCCAGTTTCACATACTCCACATCTTTCACGATGTCACTCAGCAGTAAAGGCTTGCCGCAATCTTTCAGGTTGTTAGCAAGATCAATTTCTTTAAAGGTTTCCTCGGTCGGTAAAGCGTTATCATCCACCATATCCGGAGAAGAAGACTTGCTGCCACAAGCAGCAAGAAAAAACAATACCAAAAACAATGCGATATAATCTAACTTCATAGGACGATAATTTATAGGTTATTACTAATAGTTGGATTTAAGTTTCCCAATCATAAGAATGTCATTATCATTTTCGTGCAAACTATTTTTCAAACCAGTGGCTCGCTTACGTATTTCAGGCTTTAAATCAGTTTGGGCAAGAACTTTATCTAAAGCATCCATCAGTTCAAGAGGATCGTAAGAGATGCAGACATAACCGTTGCGCATAGTCAAGAAAGGATAAGAAAGTCCCAAAAAGTCATTTGTAAAACGATCAATACGCTTCACACTACCATCCTTTTTCGAAACGCAAACATTAAATGTAGTCAGACGGACAGGAGAAGAATTTGAAGAAATATCATTAGGATATAATGTAACACGTGCCCAATAACTCCTTGAAGTTTCATATAAAACAGTACAAGCACTTTGATTTTCAGAAACAACATGATCTATTGTAAAGCGTGGAGTTATTATATTCTTTACTGCATCATAGTGATACAAAGTATCAGGGCGAGTACGCAACATGGGGTCTTCAAAAATAGAAAAAGAAATCGCATCCACATTCCGACATGCCACTAAGCCATTACTGTAATCTCCAATTAAACCGTAATGATTTGCAGAAATCCGATGCACGATATCACCCTCCCTATTTTGCACCCAGCACACATTGTTACTAATTTCAAAATTGGAGTTCTCATTCTCAGAAAATGGCAACCCCACTACAGTTACATGCTTTTTATCATGGTCCATCCAAATACAAGGCTTATGTACTATTTCCTTGAAATGGATAGCTTCATCTGACAGATAATTCCCCTTCAGGTCATAAGTAAGTATTTTATTTGCTCTTCCCGGACCTAAGTAAATACGTTTTTGTTTTTCATCTATCATACAGAAATGTATCGTTTTGTACTCTCCAGGGCCCTGTCCTATACCACCAATATCCGCCACGTATTGACCTTTACGCGTAAATAACTTAATAGGAGATATAGCGTCTGGATTCAGCAAGATATAATTATCTGTCACAAAGATCCCAAATGGATAGGTTTTAATAAGTGCCTCATCCCTATTCTCTAATTTAATGACTTCATATGACTCCACTAAATCACTCAAAGACATCACTATCCCTTCTGCTTTCTCTATTATACGCAAATCAACAGAACGAAAGGCGGAATCTTCTATTATATCCCCCTCTTTGGGTACATATGAAGAGCAGGAAGCAAACATTGCAACCGAAAAAAGAGATAGAAGCGGGTAGAAAAAGTGTCTTGCCTTCATATAAAATAGGTTTTAGTTTAAAACAAAAGCATACAGTCCTAAAAGCATGCCGAAATATACGAATAATTCGTAGAATATCATTTTTTAGGAATATGTTTATTAACACTATTAACAAAATTACCAAAAAGCAAATGGTTCTTCAGAAGTATTAACCTCCTACTTGATTATTTTCTAAATAATAGAAGAATATTTTGTTTTTCGGAAAATAAATAATATCTTTGTGTCAAATTAATGTGTTATGAGAATAATATCATTTGCAGCCATAAGAAATTACGCCAAAAAGCACGCTGATGCTGATGTACCTTTGCGTGATTGGTATAAAAAAAACAGAAAAGGCAGATTGGTCGTGTTTGGCTGATACAAAGCAAACATTCAATAGTGTTGACTATGTAGGTAATGATAGATTTGTCTTTAACATCAAAGGCAATGATTACAGGCTGGTTGCTACGATTTTGTTTGCTGCTAAAAAAGTGTTTATCCGTTGGATAGGTACTCATAAAGAATATGATAACAAAGATTGTTCAAATGCTTAAATTTGTTTGGTATGGCAAAGATAAAAACAGAAAAACAGTACAAGGCAGCTTGTTCAAGAATTGAAGAACTGCTTAAGGTGGTTAGTAATGATACTCCAACCGATGATAAAAACTTCCTCGAATTGGATTTGATTTCCGATTTGGTCGCAGACTATGAAGAGGAGCATTTCCCTATAGAAGCTCCTTCTTTGGTGGATGTTATTAAGCTTCGTATGTATGAAATGGGGCTTACCCAAACAAAACTGTCAGAATTGTTAAATGTAAGTCCTTCCCGGATTAGCGAATACCTTTCAGGAAAGTGTGAACCAACCTTGAAAGTTGCTCGTGAAATAAGCCGGAAGCTAAATATTGATGCTAATATAGTGTTGGGGGTATAAGTGTAAGTTTTTGTCGTGATATATTTTAGGCGTGATTCCATTTTTAGGTTTCACGCCTTTTTTATGTCATTTTACGACAATCGCTTCATTGTCGTGTATCACCTATCTACCTGAGTTCGGGATAAGAAATTAGTGTATAAAATTGGTAATCATATGATTAATTTGTATTTTTATGGTGTTCTAAATCAACAAATTGGAACTGTTTTTCTAATTACTTATCCCGAACTCAGGTAATAATTCGTAGAATATCATTTTTTAGGAATATGTTTATTAACACTATTAACCATATTTTCAAGGGATAAACAAGGGATGAACAGGTTCTTAACTTCCCGGATGTACGAAGTTAAGATCCTCCCTGTACGAAGTTAACTTTAACATTGTGTTAAAGTTAACTTCGTACAGAAAGGATATTAGTAACATATTCTGCTGGTTATTAACCTATTAGAAAGAAGATGCAATAAACAGATATAAATCTGTCGATCGTGTGAGACAGAATGGAACTGACGTAATACTTATTCTGATAAGTACAGAAGAATGATAATTACCGGAAAAGCTTATCGATCTCTTCTTCTTTTATGGTAGTCAGCACCACGCGTCCGTCCGGCGTATAGTTGGGTGAAGGACAGGCAAACAGATTATCGACCAAACTGACCATCTCTTCGTTGCTCAGCACCTGCCCATAGACAATGGCAGCCGCACGGGCAAGAGTCAACGCAAGGATATCCTGAATTTCTTCTTTGACATCATTGCCTTTCTCCATAGCGGTGTGCAGCATGCTACGTACCAAATCGACCGGATTCAGCCCGTCGATGCCTGAAGGTACTCCGTTAATGGCATAGCTGCCGCCACCAAGATCACTGAGATCAAAGCCCACTGCGGATAAATCGTCCATGATACTTTGCAACACAGCCGCCTCGGAAGCCGGAAGTTGCAGGATTTCCGGGAAAAGAACACCTTGTGAGAATCCCTGCTTCTGCTGAATCTGGGCACGATAACGGTCAAAGAGCACACGGATATGTGCGCGATGCTGATCGATCAACATCAATCCGGACTTCACGGACGTAAGGATGAAGCGCCCTTTGAACTGCAAATGCTGCGTACCTTTTTCAATCACGGCCGGCTCACCGGCATAAAGAGTTTCGGGAGCCGCTGTAGCAATGCTCTCTTCTTCGATCACCGCAAACTCTTCCGATTCAGGATCGGAGTCGGAGAAAGGCTGATTCATCTTACTGGCTTTCTCAAGACCACCATACAAATCTTCCCAGTCCACTTTCGGACGGGAGTAGTTGCCTCCACCGGAAGAAGAGGAGGGCTTGAACGGGTTGAAATCGGAATTGAAATGTACCTTAGGCGGCGCAGGAGGCAGATTCTGCTCAAAAGCAGGAATATCGGGCATGTCCTCCGTGTCGAAATCGATAGAAGGGACAGCATTGAACTTGCCCAATGACTCCTTGATCGAAGCAGAAAGAATCTGCCAGATAGCCTGCTCGTTTTCAAATTTGATCTCTGTTTTGGTAGGATGGATATTCACATCGATGTTGGCAGGATCGACTTCAAAGTAAATGAAATAAGAAATCTGTTCGCCTGCGGGAATCAACTGTTCGTAAGCATCCATCACTGCCTTATGGAAATAAGGATGACGCATATAGCGCCCGTTCACAAAGAAATACTGATGGGCGCCTTTCTTACGGGCTGTTTCGGGTTTGGCTACATAACCCGAAACTTTCACCATTGTAGTGTTGACTTCTACACTGAGCAGTTGTTGATTAAGTTTCTTGCCAAAAACAGAAAGAATACGTTGCCGCAAATGGCAAGCGGGAAGATTGAACAGTTCGGAGTCATTGCTATACAGTGAAAAAGCAACCTCAGGATGTACCAGGGCAATACGCTCAAATTCGGCCAGAATATTACTGAGCTCGGTGGAGTTAGCCTTCAGAAACTTACGCCGGGCAGGAATATTGAAAAAGAGATTCTTAATAGAAAAATTGCTTCCTTTGGGACAAGACACCGCTTCCTGACTCTCCACTTTGGAACCCGCAATGATAATCTTGGTTCCCAGCTCTTCGGATTCGGGACGTGTCTTCAGCTCGACCTGAGCAACGGCGGCAATGGAAGCCAATGCTTCACCGCGAAACCCCATCGTGCGAAGGGCAAACAGATCGGATGCTTCACGGATCTTTGAAGTGGCATGCCGCTCGAAAGAGAGGCGTGCATCGGTTTCGGACATTCCCTTACCGTCATCAATCACTTGTATACAGGTTTTACCTGCATCGGTGACCAACACATGAATATTCTGCGCCTCAGCATCGATGGCATTTTCGACTAACTCTTTGATGACAGATGCCGGACGTTGTATCACCTCTCCGGCAGCTATCTGGTTGGCAACCGAATCGGGTAATAAATGAATGATATCGCTCATAATAGATTTAGCTTTGACTGTTTTAGTTTATAGGACTTAGAAAGACCAACTGCCGGTCTGCAAATAATGCCACAGAAAAATAAGCAGGGCAATGATAGCCAGAATTACTCCCAAATGGGCGGGTTTACGTCCGCTCTCTTTACGACGCTTCAGGTGTGTGGTACCTTCGATAAACTTCCCGCGAATATCTTCGGGAGAAAATTCTTTCTCGGGCAATATTCCCAGATCACGCTTGGCATCTTCTTCCATTTTTGCCAGTTTTTCTTTCCTCTCGTCCACATAGATATATTGATGATTAAATCCACGCGGCTTTCGTACATTGAACATTCCCATAGCTATTTCATATTAATTATTTCACGTTTCGGACCACTAATAGCTTTACGTTCGGTTTTACGCAAAGCCTCACCAGCCTTTTTCCCTCTCCAGTTGAAAATGTCTTCTTTGCTTAAAGGACGGACATAATCAAACCAACTAAAGGTGGGCAGTTTCATTTTGTCGGGCGGAATCTGATTCATCGGATAAAGAATGCAATTAGACTGAGGACTCATAATCATTTTTACCATTTTCCGATCTTTAAGAAACAAATTAATCAAACTTGTCTCAGAAGTATTCAGCCCAATCATTGTACTGTCTTTTTCCTCTGGATAATAATTCAATAGTACATTTCCAATTATATCAATCTTGCGAGCTTCACCTTCGGCAAAGTAAGCCTTGATCTCTTTTCCCGAAATCTGATTAAAATGAATGGAGTCTTTCTGTTCTACCGTAAGTGCCTGATTGATGATATGGGCCCAATCAATCGTACTGTCATTCATATAGACCTTAATCTCTTCACCCAACAGTTGTTGCCCTTCGTTCCAAAGAATAGGATCGCGATACATAGTAAGGCAGGAATCTTTCGTATTGAAAACCAAAGAGTCGCAAACACCCTGCAAATCGATGCTGTACATACGCACTTTGTGGAAAGCACGCATCTCACGGAAAAGGGAGTCTGTGTCAAGATTATAGCTATTCATCAGTAATGTATCGGCATGCATGAAAAGACTGTCGCCACGCGAATAATCCACAGCCACGGCACGCTTGGTGGCGAGGGCATTCTGCTTCAGCTCGTCATAATAACAATAATCGCCGTTAAGCATGTTCTTATTCACCGTATCATTCATCTGCACATTATCGAACGCTTCGCCATAGCCGGCTTTACGGTCATAGAAAAGGCTGTCTCCGGTCAATCGCTTGCCATCATTGGTCAGTACTGAGCGATCCAGCAGCTCGGCTTGTCCGGAAACCGTATTGTAAATGCCACGTTCGGAGTAGATGTGATTTTGTTCACTGACAATATCAGAGGGTCCCAGGATGGTGGCAATCTTCGTATCCGTGCTATACTTCAGGGTATCGGAAGTCAGTACAAAACGGGGATTAACAAGCTTGACGTCGTGATTGAAAACGGATAGTTTGGTGGCGGGACTGTATTCGCCCCAATCAGAAGTCAGCACGTTTTCTTCATCCATCAAGGTGCCTCCATCAAAATAATAGCCCAAATTGTACAAACGGTCATAATTCAGACTATCTGTCAACAGGGTAGTATTCCGGTTGATCATTTTTACATTCTCACGAAGCTGCGCTATCTGGGTCATGCCGTCATAGAACAGATAATCACCATAGATGAAAAGGGTGTCCCCCTGCTCCATACGTACATTACTGAATGCTTCGAAAGAATTGGTTTTCTCGTAAATCAAGGCACTGTCACAATACATGTACATGCTGTCATGACGCAACTTGACCGAACCGATCAGCACCTGAACATCGGGCCGGGCCAACTTATCGGCCTGTCCCTGATCGGCATGAAGCAAGTCGACACGTGTTTTCTTTTTACCCTGCGCCTTTTCCGGTTCAACTTTCTGCTCCGGCTGCGCTTTCTTGTCATGCTGAGGTTTCTTGTCCTGAGCCATCAGAAAACATACAGCAAGCAGGCATAGAGTACCCGCTAAGAGAAATCTATGCCTGCCTTGGAATTTATTTTCTTTATTGAATCTAAACATATCAAAATAGGATCAGTCTTTTTTAATCCACCCCGGATATTTAAAATCGCAACGCTGCCATGCCGGATTAATACGTACGTATGTATGCTTCTGTTTTTCAACGATCCATTTCTGCAACGCTTCTTCGCGACGCTTGTCGAGCACGATTTCTTTCAGGTTCTGGTAGTCATCGGTGATCGTGGCTTTATGCCCGTTGATACGTGACTTCAGTTTAACAATGGCACAAACTTCCTTACCATCTTTAGGATTGACCATCGTGAAAGCTTTGGAAATCTCACCGATATTCATTTTATCCACCACTTTAGCAATCTCCTGCGGCAAATCCTGCATTTCGAATTTAGCGGTCTGGTTCTGCGGGTTCTGCATCAGACCGTGGTTGTTGCGCGTATCTTTGTCCTGAGACAAAGCAGAAGCAGCCTGATCAAACGTAAACTTATCGCTACGGATATCGTTGGCAATAGAGTCGAGACGCGCATTGGCTTCATCCAACTCCTTATCCGACACTTTGGGCTTCAACAGGATATGACGGGTGTTGATACGGTCGCCACGTTTTTCGATCAACTGGATGATATGGAAACCATACTCAGACTCTACGATTTTAGAGATCTTCTTGGTATCCTGCAAGTTGAAAGCGACATTGGCGTATTCGGGAACCATCTGCCCTTTACCCATAAAACCGGTTTCACCACCTTTGATAGCAGAGCCGCGATCTTCGGAATACAGCAGGGCAAGCGTAGAGAAATCACTTTCACCCTTATTGATACGGTCGGTGTATTCACGCAAGCGTCTTTTTACATCTTCAATTTCGGCAACAGGTATTTTAGGCTGCTGCGTAATAATCTGTACTTCTACCTGGGTGGGAACGTAAGGAATACTGTCCTGGGGAAGCTCCTTAAAGTAACGGCGTACTTCCGCCGGAGTCACTTTGATATCACCTACCAGTTTCTGCTGCATCCTTTGTACAATCAATCCGTCACGGGCATTCTCGCGCATGGCTTCACGAATCTGTGTAGAGGTCTTATTAAAATACTCCTCCAGTTTTTCGCGGGTACCCATCGCCTGAATATAGTTATTAATCTGATAGTCGACACGCTGTATGACTTCTGCCTCGGGCACTTCGATGCTGTCGAGCACAGCCTGGTGCATATAAAGTTTCTGTACGGCCAACTCTTCGGGAATCACACAATAAGGATCACCATCAAACTTACGCCCTTCATACAAAGCGGCCAGTCGTGCTTCTTCCACATCGGACTTCAGGATAGCTTCGTCGCCAATGACCCAAACCACTTCGTCAATCACATTGTCCTGTGCATAGGATGCCACGTTAGCAACCAGTGCCAGGGCAAACATAACAACAAACTTAAAGTTCACAAACTTCTTCATTCTGTGTATTTAATAATTTATAATCTTCTTTCTTTTTACTGCACGCTCGTACAGATCGTCTTTCACTTGTTTCATAAAGTCAACCCGCTTGATGTTGACAAGCATATCCTTGACTTTCGGTTGGGCAAATTCATAAGGTTCCTGTTCGCCCGCCACACGGAAATCACTGATATTCAGAAAATAGTAAAATGCCGTATCTTTCAGTTCAATATGGCGGTTTTTATCCATATAGGCTTCAGGGGATTCCGCTTTCAACGGGATCATATCCAGCACATCGGCCACCCGCACCCATTTATCATAAAAATACTCATACTTCACTGCGTTTTGCAAACTATACTTTTCCAAATGCTCAACGGCATCCTGAGTCTCCGTTTTGTACCACTTACGCACGTTGCCCAGTTGGGGAGCGGTCAGAGGAACTTTGATAAACAGACCTTTCATCAATGGACGGTCCAGCTTAAACAGTTCTTTGTTCTTTTCGTAATAGTCTGCTATTTCTTGTTCGGGGATCTCGCCCGACAATTTCTGGCTGATTAGTTCTTGCTGATAAGTATGCATGATCAATGCTTTCCGGTAATTCTCGACCAACTTATCGATTTCTCCGTTATCGGGAATATTGCTTTGCGCCTGATTGAACAACAAAACATCTTCTACCCAGCTACGGACGTAGTGCTCGGCGAAAAGAAGACTGTCATCTTTTGACAAACCGGCAGGGAGCACGGCCTGAAGGTCTTCTTTGTACAAAAAGTTTCCATCGACCTCTACCAAAGGAGTCTGTCCTTTGTGGTCATGCTTGTCGGCACACGACGCACAGAAAAGGAGAGAGATTAGCAGAAGGTCCGTTTTTCGCATTGTCAACTGAATTATACTTAATTTAAGGTACGAAGATAATACAATAATTCGTTGCATCAGTGATTATTAACCGTTTTTAAAACCTCTTGGTTAATTTCAACCTTAGCTGAAGCTCTGAGACGTTCTGTCCAAAGTGCATCCAGATGATTCTGATAATCCCGGATCAATTGGGGAATGATCTCATGGTAGGACTCCGGCCCTTTCTTTTTCTCACCTAGAACAACAGTAAAAGGATAGGACTTTAAGGGTTCGAAATCTCCTTTTTTAAACACTAACTTATCAACAAAAACATTGTCACCTTCGGCAAAAGTTCCTTGTTCTATCCGGATAGTGGCAGGCGAAGCAGGAGTATTAAACGTCAGGCGGATGGCGTCTTTCCACTCTTCCTCGGGAAGTTTCTTCAAGAATTTACGTGCACTTTTCAGAGTCTTTTTATGGGTTCCATGCAATACGGCACCCCTGTAACGGGGCGAATCCCAATTGTAATCGGTCCGGTGTTCCTTAAAAAAGGCTTTCAGCGCAACAGAATCGGACAGACTGACCTGACGCGATTCGCGACGGGTTATAGCGGCTAAAAGCAGATCGTCACGGCGCTGTTGCAAGGCCAGTCGGAAATCAGGATATTTCTGTTCAAGGCGATTGTTTTCGTAATCAAGAATTGATTTCACTACAAAGGCATTCAATTGTCGTTTTATCCCCATGGGATGGGCATCGGCAAACCGTTCAAAGTCTTTCCCGGTAAAGCTTTTTCCGTCCAGCGTAAAAAGAGTGCGGGAAGTCCTGCCCGAGGCAAGCAACTCTTTCATCCCGGCCTTGTCCGGAGTATATTGACAGATACTCTTCAGCTTGTTCACCCATAACTCAATTTCTTTATCCGTACCCGGACGACGGGAGAGTTTATGAATCAATTCTCCGCGTATCTGTTCGAACGGAGGAATTTCCCGCCTGCCTGTCACCTTGACAATCTGTATACCCTTGGGTGTAAAAAACGGCTTTGAATACTCTCCATCTTTTAAAGAGAAGGCTACTTCTTCAAACTCCTGCGAAGTCTGCAACCAACCCATCCAAAACTCTTTCTTATCATCCGAGTACTTGTTTACCAGAGTCTTAAAGTCAATACCGGGATGGGCCTCCAAGACATGATAGAGTGAATCCATCAAGTTCTGTGCCTCCCGCAAATGATGGGGTAAGGCAGTCTGCGGAAGATAACGGAAAATACGCATAACCTTAACTTCGCCGGCAGCAGAGCGGGTTTTCATCTGATCGTAGAGTTTCTTTGCGTAGGCCTCATCGGTAGCAGAATCGGTAAGATAGGACCTGGATAAGGCTCGATGATAATTCTCCATCTCTGTACGAAAATCAGAAACAGTATCCAATCCGGCTTTTTGCGCTGCAGACAACTTCAACTTCATATCGACAAAAAGATCGGCACAGCGTTTCAGAGTCTCCTTCCCGGCTATTCCCGAAGGTTTATTCCGGTGGCAGAAACGCTCAAACTCCGAACGGGTAATATCCTGCCCATTAATCCGCATCAATACCGGATCTTGCTGGGCATGGCCGGCAATCGCCCCAAACAAACAGGTCAGTGTTCCAACCAGAATCTTCTTCATATCATTCTACATTCAGATGTTCATATCAAAACAAAAAAAATGAGCGGATGTTACGGAGCACCTCCAAAGGTGATCCGTTCAACCCGCTCAATCGATATTTTCAAAGAATATCTGCCAATATTCCTTTTGTCTTTTTACTATCTATTACTCCGGACGGCTGTAATTAGGCGACTCACTCGTAATCGTCACATCGTGCGGATGGCTCTCCATAACCCCGGCATTGGTGATGCGGGTAAACTTGGCATCATGCAGTTTCTCGATATCGGGAGCACCACAATATCCCATACCGGCACGCAGACCACCGGTCAATTGGTAAATCACTTCATACAAAGTTCCTTTATAGGGCACGCGGGCGGCAATTCCTTCAGGAACCAGTTTCTTTACGTCCATCTCGCCACTCTGGAAATAACGGTCTTTTGAACCATTTTCCATTGCTTCGAGCGAGCCCATACCACGGTATGACTTAAACTTACGGCCATTGAAAATAATCGTTTCACCCGGACTTTCTTCTGTTCCGGCAACCAATGAACCAATCATAACGCTATATCCTCCGGCAGCCAGGGCTTTCACCACATCGCCCGAATAACGGAGTCCGCCATCGGCGATCAAAGGAATGCCCGTTCCTTTCAAAGCTTTCGCAACATCATAAACAGCCGAGAGCTGAGGTACGCCCACTCCGGCGACAACACGTGTCGTACAAATGGAACCCGGACCGATACCTACCTTCACACCATCGGCTCCGGCTTCCACCAAAGCTTTGGCTGCATCCCCCGTAGCAATATTACCAACTACGATATCAATGTCGGGATAGCGTTTTTTAGCTTCGCGCAGCGTGTCGATCACTCCCTTTGAATGTCCGTGGGCCGTATCGATCACGATGGCATCGGCGCCGGCATCTACCAATGCCTGCATACGGTCGAATGTATCAGCTGTCACACCCACACCGGCAGCAACACGCAGGCGGCCTTTCGAGTCTTTGCAAGCCATGGGTTTATCCTTGGCCTTTGTAATATCTTTGTAAGTCACCAGTCCGATCAACTTTCCTTCTTTGTCGACTACCGGTAATTTCTCAATCTTATGGTACTGCAAAATCTGTGAAGCCGCTTCCAGGTCGGTTGACTGATTGGTAGTCACCAGATTTTCTTTTGTCATCACCTCGTCGATACGCTTATCCATGTTACGCTCGAAACGAAGGTCACGATTTGTTACAATACCGACTAAATATCTATTGTCATCCACTACCGGAATACCACCGATTTTATATTCGGCCATCAATGCGAGGGCATCGCGTACGGTAGATCCTTGCTTAATAGTGACAGGATCATAAATCATACCGTTCTCGGCACGTTTCACGGTAGCCACTTGCTTAGCCTGTTCTTTAATGGACATATTCTTATGAATCACACCGATTCCTCCCTCACGCGCAATGGCAATGGCCATCTTAGCTTCGGTAACCGTATCCATGGCAGCAGTTACAAACGGAATCTTTAACTCAATGTTTCTTGAAAACTTTGTCGAGAGATCGACAGTGCGCGGTAAAACTTCAGAATAAGCGGGGATCAACAATACATCATCATAAGTCAATCCGTCCATTACAATCTTATCAGCAATAAATGACATAGGGCTATGCGTTTAAAAATTATTGCGTGCAAATATACAGTTTTTATTCAAGACTGCATAAGTGCACGCAATTTTTTTCGCTTTTTTTAATTAGCCATTTCGGAGATAAACTTGATACGAACCAGACGGACTTCTTCTTCGGTAAATTCGTCACCGAGTTCGTCGAGCGCATCGTCAATCTTATCTGTTGTCGACTCCTTGAAATAATCATAGATGTCGAGCATGTGGTCTTCGTCCATAATCTCATCCAGGAAGTAATCAATATTCAACTTAGTACCCGAATAAACGATTGCCTCCACTTCATCGAGCAATTCGCTGAACTCAATACCCTTGGAAAGCGCAATATCATCCAGGGCTACTTTACGGTCGATGGCTTGAATGATGGCCACTTTCATCTTCGATTTATTGGCCACCGTGCGTACCCGCAAATCTTCCGGACGTTCAATCTCGTTTTCTTCACAATGCCTCTTTATCAGCTTGCAGAACTCTTCGCCGTAACGTTTGGCTTTTCCGGCGCCTACACCGGGAATGTTCTGAAGCTCCTCCAGCGTCACCGGATAGATGGTAGCCATCGCTTCGAGAGACGGATCCTGGAAAATCACATAAGGAGGCACTTCCAGTTTTTTCGATAGTTTCTTCCGGAGATCCTTCAGCATGGAATAGAGAACCGGATCGACCGCACAGGAACCTCCGCCTCTTGCCGGTGTTTCTTCTTCTACTTCCTCAAAGTCATTGTCTTCGGTTATCTTGAACGACTTAGGATGTTTAAGGAATTTCTTTCCGGCATCGGTCACTTTCAGTAATCCGTAATTTTCGACATCCTTGCTCAGATAACCGGCTATCAGTGCCTGACGGATCACGGCATTCCAGGTTTTGTCTTCTTCTCCCATTCCTGACCCGAACACTTCCAGATCTTCATGTAAGTGCGCCTGAACTTCGGACGTTTCGCGTCCCTGCAGGACATCAATAATATAATCTGCCTTAAAGTTTTCTTTTACCGCTATGATTGTTTCGATCACAGCACACAATAATTCTTGAGCCTCCACTTGTTTTTTAGGGTTTAAACAGTTGTCACAATTTCCACAATTTTCTTCCGTGTACTCTTCGCCGAAGTAATGTAGTAATGTCTTACGGCGACAAACGGAAGATTCAGCATACGCAGCAGTTTCCAACAGAAGCTGCTTGCCAATTTCTTGTTCTGCCACAGGTTTGCCTTGCATAAACTTCTCGAGTTTCTGCAAGTCTTTGTTTGTATAAAAGGTAATGCACTGGCCTTCTCCGCCGTCTCTGCCGGCGCGGCCCGTTTCCTGGTAATACCCTTCCAGGCTCTTTGGTATATCATAGTGGATGACGTATCGCACATCGGGTTTATCAATCCCCATTCCAAATGCGATAGTAGCTACAATTACGTCGATCTTTTCCATCAGGAAATCATCCTGATTCTGCGTTCGCGTTGCCGAATCCATACCTGCATGGTAAGCACGGGCGTTAATCCCGTTGGCTTGAAGTATCTCAGCAAGCTCTTCTACCTTCTTCCGGCTCAGGCAATAAATGATGCCCGACTTTTCCGGATTGTTCTTGATGAACTTTATGATGTCCTTATCTACATTCTGAGTTTTAGGACGTACCTCGTAATACAGATTCGGACGGTTGAACGAAGACTTGAAGACGTGTGCATCCACCATTCCCAAGTTCTTCTGAATATCGTGCTGCACCTTCGGCGTGGCCGTTGCGGTCAACGCAATAAGAGGCGCTTTTCCTATTTCATTAATAATCGGACGTATCCTGCGATATTCCGGGCGGAAGTCGTGTCCCCATTCGGAAATACAATGCGCTTCGTCGACAGCATAGAACGAGATCTTTACTGACCGCAGAAATTCTACGTTTTCTTCCTTCGTCAACGATTCGGGAGCAACGTATAGCAATTTTGTTTTTCCGGCAAGAATGTCAGACCGCACCTGATCAATCGCACCCTTATTCAAAGAAGAGTTAATGAAATGAGCCACACCATCTTCTTCACTGAAGTTGCGCATCGCATCGACCTGATTCTTCATCAGGGCAATCAACGGAGAAATAACAATGGCCGTACCTTCCATTAATAAAGAAGGCAACTGATAGCACAGAGATTTTCCACCGCCGGTAGGCATCAGCACAAAGGTATCATTACCATCAAGCAAATTCTGGATGATCGGCTCCTGGTTCCCCTTGAAATTATCAAATCCGAAATACTTTTTCAGTTGGTCTGTCAAATTAATCTTCCCTGCCATCTTAATCTAGGTTGTTTTATTCAGTTCATGGTTTAACTTAAAACACTCGCTTTGCTTGGAAAGCGCTCTAACAAAGTTATAAACAACTTCTTAAATATCAAGCATAATCAGACTAATATTTTTCAAGAAAAAACGGTAACCGCCTCCATCATCGCCCTTACCTTTTGATTTTAAGCAGTTTGCAATCTCGCAAGATTTGCTTTTTCGAGTTGATGCTTCGCATAATCCAATGTCACTTCATATTCTTTCTGGTCTTCAGAAGGAATCTCGAACATGACATCCATCATTATGGTCTCTACAATAGAGCGCAATCCACGGGCACCCAGCTTATATTCCACAGCCTTGTCGACGATATACTCGTAAACTTCGGGCTGGAAGGTCAGCTTGACGCCGTCCATCTCGAACAACTTGATATATTGCTTGATAATGGAATTCTTAGGTTCGGTCAGAATGGCACGAAGCGCGTTCCGGTCGAGCGGATTCAGATAAGTCAGCACCGGCAGACGGCCGATAATCTCCGGAATCAGTCCGAACGACTTCAAATCTTGCGGTGCGATATATTGCATCATGTTGTTTTTGTCGATAGTAGCCGTCTTGCGGGAAGCATTGTATCCTACGACATGGGTGTTGAGACGCTGGGCGATCTTCTTCTCGATGCCATCGAATGCACCACCACAAATGAAAAGGATGTTTTTCGTGTTTACGGGAATCATCTTCTGGTCGGGGTGCTTGCGTCCTCCCTGAGGCGGAACGTTGACCACAGAACCTTCAAGCAGTTTGAGCAATCCCTGCTGCACCCCTTCACCGCTGACATCGCGGGTAATGGAAGGGTTGTCTCCTTTACGGGCAATCTTGTCTATCTCGTCGATAAAGACAATGCCCTGCTCTGCTTCGGGGACATTGTAATCGGCCACTTGAAGCAGACGGGTCAGAATGCTTTCGATATCTTCGCCTACATATCCTGCCTCTGTCAGCACGGTTGCATCCACTATTGTAAATGGAACATGCAGCAGCTTGGCGATGGTACGTGCCAAAAGTGTTTTACCGGTTCCGGTGCTGCCCACCATGATAATGTTCGACTTCTCGATTTCCACATCATCGCCACTGTCTTTCTGCAACAGGCGTTTATAGTGGTTATACACCGATACGGCAAGAAAGCGTTTGGCATCGTCCTGGCCAATCACATATTGGTCGAGGAAATTCTTTATTTCTACCGGTTTGGGTAGTTCCTTTAAGTTGAGTCGGGTAGCCCCCGCGCTCTGTTTGCCGGCTCCCATGGCTTCCTGAGTGATCTCATAAGCCTGGGTTGCACAGCTGTCGCAGATGTAGCCGTTCATTCCCGTAATCAGGAATCCGACTTCATTCTCCGAACGACCGCAAAAGCTACACCTTTTTTTATTATTCTTTGATTCAGCCATGTTTATTTCTTAATCAACACTTCGTCAATCATACCATATTCTTTTGCTTCCTGGGCAGTCATCCAGTAGTCACGGTCCGAATCGGCCCAAACCTTATCAAAAGAGGTACCCGAATGATCGGCAATAATGGTATAAAGTTCTTTCTTTAATTTCTGTATCTCGCGAGCCGTGATCTCAATATCCGAAGCCTGACCCTGTGCACCGCCCATCGGCTGATGAATCATCACACGTGAGTGAGGCAGCGCCGAGCGTTTGCCTTTGGCACCGGCCACCAACAGCACAGAAGCCATAGAAGCCGCCATACCGGTACAAATTGTTGCCACATCGCTCGAAATAAACTGCATCGTATCATAAATACCCAGTCCGGCATATACCGATCCGCCCGGCGAATTGATATAGATAGAGATATCTTTACCCGGATCTACCGAGTCAAGATATAGCAACTGTGCCTGCAGCGTATTGGCTGTATAATCGTCAATCTGTGTACCGAGGAAGATAATGCGGTCCATCATCAGGCGTGAGAACACGTCGAGCTGAGTGACATTCAGTTGTCTTTCTTCCAAAATATAGGGATTCAAATACCCGGCTTGCGATTTAATCACATCGTCCAGCACCATTGCATTCATACCTAAATGCTTGGTTGCGTATTTTCTAAAATCATCCATTGTTACGTTCCTTTCTATTATTAATAATGTAACTGCAAAGAAACAAAAAAGAACACAGAGACACAAAAAAACACAGAGTTATAATTTTATAAAAACTCTGTGTTTCTGTGACTTTATGTCCTGTTCAAAAGAAGAGTTTATTCAAACATCTTATTGAATTCTTCCATTGAAACGGTTTTGTTCTCCAATGTAACCTTGCCTTTCAGTGCAGCGGCCAATTTGGTTTCTACTACGCGGTTTACCAGACCGTCGATGCTTTCTTTCTTTTTCAGCATCTCTTTTGCATAGTTCTCGAGGATATCATCGGGTATAGTCAGCATACCGTATTGGGCAAACTGAGCTTTTGTAGCTTCTTTCGCCATGTTGATCACGTCGTCTTGCTCTACCTTGATATCGTTTTCTTTCACCAACTGTTCCTTGATCAGGTGCCATGTCAGCTCTTCGATGCTCTTATCGTAGTTTTCGTTTACGAATTCTTCGCCTTTATCTTTGTTGTTCACCAACATGACACGCTTCAGCAGTGCATCGGGGAATTCCAGTTTGCCTACTTTATCGGTCAATACCTTGCGAACGTCGATCAGGAATTTATAGTCGCTGTCGGCAACAAACTGAGCTGCGATGCTTTCTTTTACTTTGGCACGGAATTCTTCTTCAGTCTTCACAACATCTTTGCCGAATACCTGGTCGAAAATCTCCTGGTTCAGTTCGCCGTTTACGAAACGGGTAACTTCTTCTACCTGGAAGCTGAAGTTGCCTTTTACTTCGGCAGCAGCTTCTTTATCGATTTTCAGCAGTGATGCCATTTCAACGGCATTGCCTTCGTATGCAGTGTTCGGGTTGAACACCAATACGTCATTTACCTTTGCATTTGCAAAGATAGCCTTCTGCTCATCGTTCTTCATGTATGAAGGCATCATTACAGCACCTTCTACCTGAATACCGCCTTCCTTGGTGTTACCTTCTTCATCGAGTTCGGCCAACAGACCTTTCAGCATATCGTTCTCTTCGTAAGCATCTACCTTTTCGTATTTACCGTTACGTTGAGTATAAGCCTTAATCTGGTTTTCCACCATCTCGTCAGTTACCTCGATTGTATAGTAGTCTACCTTGTCCTGGTCGCTAACCTCAGCTTTGAATTCCGGAGCCAAAGCGATATCGAACACGAATTCGAATTCTTCCATTGTATCGAAATCGATATCCGGCTGCTTTTCTTCGTTAGGCATCGGTTCGCCAAGGATGTTGATGTTGTTATCCTTGATGTATGCGTATACTTTCTCAGAAAGCAATTTATTCACCTCGTCGGCAATAACTGACTTACCATACATCTTCTTCACCAAGCTCATGGGAACCATACCCGGACGAAATCCCGGAACCTGAGCTTTCTGACGGATGTTCTTCAACGATTTGTCTACCTGAGGCTGGTAGTCAGCTTTTTCAAGCTTCACGGTAAGCAATGCGCTTACTTTGTCAATGTTTTGTAATGAAACGTTCATTCTGACAATTATTTATTTGATTTATACTTTATTCTATACTCAAACGAGGGTGCAAAATTAGTGCTAATCTTTCAAATTTCAAAAAACATTGCAGAATTATTTCATTTGCAGAGAAGCGCCATTTTCGGCCGGAAGTAGCCAGACACACGCCTGAAAAGCCATTGGTCTGTTTCCGAAGGAGCCGGTTTTACTTTTTATTAACCAAAAAAGGAGAACGCGAATATTGAAAATTCCACAGAAGCCTCCCGAGCAAAGATCGGCAAACGGATGAAACTCAATCCATCTGTACATTAGAGAGATGCCGGGATATGAATGGATCGCCCCGTAGAGATTCGCAAATAAGCAATGATAACGATAATCGGGGTTTATGCTGACAAAAAGATGACAAATCGCCGTTTTCACCGACTCTCCTTTCCTTGATTTGGAACCAACGGGAAGAAAAGGATCAGGAAAAAGCTGTCTTTGACTCCCCAAAGAGAGGTTTCTGATGGAACAAAGCCCGCGTTCCGGGTAAAGACAAGCTCCTTCCCAGGAAAAAGACGGGTACATTCTGCCCGAAAGACGTAAGCATTTTCGGAAAACGCTTACGTCTTTTTCTAATTTCTCCGAATGTTTTGTCCGGTCGCACTTATTGTTGTGGAAAACGAAGCCTTCGGAAAACTTTTCCACTCTGGTTGCCTTCCGGAGAACCTTACCATCGGAATATCCTAAGAACAGACATCTACCGTAAAAAAGCACAAAATGAATCAATGGAGCGGATTCATCTTATCAGAATGCTTCGAAATCAATCTGTCTGAAAGAAAAGAGATAATACCGGAATCGCCTGGAATGTGTTTTTTCCGGCCCCGGCAAATACTCCTCCGAAATAAACAAATATGAGAAGAAACAATTATCATTTTGACAAAATGCCATCCAAACACCGATACCTTATCTATAAAGCCGGGAAGTTCGTATCTTCTTTACAATCCATATTTTCTATTTTCACCCCGAAAACGTTCCAAATCGCTAAAATTCATAGGTTTCGTATACAAAAAAAGAGAAAAAGTTATTGCAATTCCGGTTTTTATGCGTTTCTTTGCTGCGGAAAGATGATCGATTAGTTTCTCGATTTCAATTACAAGGTTTTTACTTCCGGCGCAAAGACGCTTTTGTAAACTCTCTGTTTCTTTAATCCTTTTATTATTAAATCATCTTCCGGAGAGTTTTATTTCATTTATTTCATTTTTTATCATTTTCACTATGAACATTTATGTTGGAAACCTTAGCTACCGTGTTAAGGAAGCAGATCTGCAACAAGTTATGGAAGACTACGGAACAGTAACTTCTTGCAAAGTAATCATGGATCGCGAAACAGGCAAATCAAAAGGTTTCGGTTTCGTAGAAATCGCTGACGATGCAGCCGGTGCAAAGGCTATCGCCGAATTGAACGGAGCTGAATACGAAGGTCGTACCATGGTGGTTAAAGAAGCCAGACCAAGAGAGTAACGACAGAAAAACGAAATTAAAAAGAAACCTTTTACCCAAAGAGCCGGTAAAAGGTTTTTTTTATGTATTCTATCTCCGGCGACTATTCTCCGGCAGAACGGAAAGCGGAAACGCTTGGCTAATCTTTCAGCTGGAAGTCCTTGCGACGCAACACAAAACTGTTACTCAGGTATTTCTCACGCACAATTTTATTTTCTGCCAACTCCTCGGGAGTGCCTTGGAACAGAATCTTTCCTTCGAACAGTAGATAGGCGCGATCGGTAATACTCAACGTTTCCTGCACATTATGGTCCGTTATCAGGATACCTATATTCTTATCCTTCAATTTCCAGACAATCTGCTGAATATCTTCTACGGCAATCGGGTCTACACCGGCAAACGGTTCATCGAGCATGATAAATTTAGGGTCGATGGCCAGGCAACGTGCTATCTCCGTACGGCGACGCTCGCCACCGGACAACTGGGTACCCTTGTTCTTACGCACTTTCTGTAAACGGAACTCGGCTATCAGACTCTCAAGCTTATCTTTCTGATAATCGAGAGGCTTATTAGTCATTTCAAGCACGGAGGCAATGTTGTCCTCCACCGTCATCTGCCGGAAAACCGAAGCTTCCTGGGCCAAATATCCGATACCGGTCTGGGCACGTTTGTAAACAGGATATTTTGTTATTTCAAGATCATCCAGGAAAATACGGCCTTCATTCGGAGTAATCAATCCTACGGTCATATAGAACGAAGTAGTTTTCCCGGCACCGTTCGGCCCGAGCAAACCAACAATCTCGCCCTGCTTCACATTGATGGAAACATGGCTCACCACCGTACGCTTACCGTACTTTTTCACCAAGTCTTCAGTACGAAGCACCATCTTGCTTTCTTCCATATCCTTTGTTATTTTGCGGCAAATGTAGCAAAAATAAGCCGAAAAAACGTACATTTGCAAACAAATATACGAGTTATGATTAAAGCATTAAGAACCGTCGGCAGATACATCATGCTTATGGGGCGGACTTTTTCACGTCCCGAGCGTATGCGTATGTTCTTCCGGCAATATATCAAAGAGATAGAGCAACTGGGAGTAAACTCTATCGGCATCGTGCTGTTGATTTCATTCTTCATCGGAGCGGTGATCACCATCCAGATAAAATTAAACATCGAAAGCCCATGGATGCCCCGCTGGACGGTGGGATACGTCACCCGAGAGATTCTTCTGCTTGAATTCTCCTCCTCCATCATGTGTCTGATCCTGGCCGGTAAAGTAGGGTCGAACATAGCTTCCGAGTTGGGCACCATGCGCGTGACGCAACAGATTGACGCACTTGAAATCATGGGAGTCAACTCCGCCAACTATCTGATATTACCCAAAATTACGGCAATGGTCACCATGATTCCTATTTTAGTGACTTTCAGTATCTTTGCAGGTATCATCGGAGCGTTTGCAACCTGCTGGTTCGGTGGCATCATGACGGCTACCGACCTTGAGTACGGACTTCAATACATGTTTGTAGAATGGTTTGTGTGGTGCGGCATCATCAAATCCCTGTTTTTTGCCTTTATCATTGCCAGCGTCTCCTCTTTCTTCGGCTATACCGTAGAAGGCGGTTCGATAGAAGTGGGAAAGGCATCTACCGATTCGGTGGTTTCCAGCAGCGTACTGATTTTGTTTGCCGACCTGGTATTAACTAAACTTTTAATGGGATGATCGAAGTAAAAGGACTCTATAAATCATTCGAAGGCAAAACGGTATTGCATAATATCGATGCCACTTTCGAAAATGGAAAAACCAGCCTGATTATCGGACAGAGCGGTTCGGGAAAGACTGTACTGATGAAATGTATCGTCGGATTGCTGACACCGGAAAAAGGAGAAGTGCTCTATGACGGACGCAACTTCCTGGCCATGGGGAAAAAAGAAAAGAAACACCTGCGACGCGAGATGGGAATGATTTTTCAAAGCGCGGCGTTGTTCGACTCCATGTCTGTTTTGGATAATGTTATGTTTCCGCTCAACATGTTCGGCACCGACACCTTGCGCGAACAAACCAAACGGGCTATGTTCTGCCTCGACCGTGTCAACCTCACGGAAGCTAAAGATAAATTTCCCGGCGAAATCAGTGGAGGTATGCAGAAGCGTGTAGCCATTGCACGGGCCATTGCACTGAACCCGCAGTATCTCTTTTGCGATGAACCGAACTCCGGACTCGACCCTAAAACTTCTTTAGTGATAGACGACCTGATTCATGACATCACACGGGAATACAACATGACTACCATCATCAACACCCACGACATGAACTCGGTAATGGGAATCGGTGAAAAGATTATCTACATTTATCAGGGAACCAAAGAATGGGAGGGCACAAAAGATGACATTTTCACATCCACCAACGAACAGTTGAATAACTTCATTTTCGCCTCCGACCTGCTGCGTAAAGTTAAGGATGTAGAAATACAAAACCTCGAAGGATAATCCACTACCAGACTGAAATAGAAGGGCTCATGAATCATCACAATTCACGAGCCCACTTTTTGTTATAAAAAAACCAGTTAATAGAATCGACATATATCATCACGACATATTGACTGTCCTAAAGTTCTCAATAAAACTTAAAAAGAGAATAATTCCAATTACACTTCAAAGATAGCAAAAAAAATGCAGCAAAACATCACCGAAAACCGTGACAAATCAAAATAAATAGAATCATTCGAGTTCTATCCATCCTTTTGACATTGCTTTCACTACCATATCAATAGCATTCTTTGCACAGAACTTTTGAATCAGCCTCTTACGAAATGTCTCAACAGTATTCTCCGAGATTTTTAATTCGGCAGCCACTTCGTGCGTATTACATCCCCTCGCGACAGCTTTCAGTACATCGAGCTCTCGCTTTGTAGGGATATCTTTCGAGTGAATTTGTACAGGACTGAGACTTAGCTTTTGACGAATAGATTGAAACCGCGGACAAGTATAGGGATTTCCTTCAAGCACGCTTTTCACGGCATTTTCAAACTCTACCGCTTCGGATGATTTAAGGATCACAGCATTCACTTTCTGGCGAATCAAACGATTGATAATCCAGATTTCCTCATGCATAGTACTAATAATAATACGCGCACTCTCGTTAATCTCACGAATCATATCAACCAGATCGAATCCTGATATATCAGGAAGATTCACATCCAACACATAGATGTCATAATCCCGCTCTCCAATCAGCTCGGCAGCTTTTGCCCCCGAAGTCACCGCATCGGCAACTCTGACATCAGAGACCGACTCCAGCATACGCCGCATTCCTTCAAGAACCAGTGCATGATCGTCAACTAATAGTATTTCTGCCTTCGCTTCCATGTAGCCTTTGTCTGTATTTATGGTTTGCTTCTTTTTGCTCTGTACAAATATAAATAAAAAGCATTACATAAGAAACAAAAAGAATCAATTATTTCAATTATTACGGGCAAAAAGAAAGCCGGATTCTTCATCATCCGGCTCTTATATTCATATATCAATTAAATTCGACACAAAATTTACTTCTGTCTGATATAAATATTAATGGGAGTTCCACTCAAATCCCACTTTTCACGCATCTTGTTTTCCAGGAACCTTCTATAAGGCTCTTTCACATACTGCGGCAGATTGGCGAAAAAGACAAACGAAGGTACTTGCGTATTAGGCAACTGAGTGACATATTTAATTTTGATGTATTTTCCCTTAGTTGCAGGAGGCGGATAAGCCTCGATCAACGGAAGCATCTCTTCATTCAAGCGGGCTGTAGGGATTTTAATCATTCGATTCTCATAAACCTTGTGTGCTTCTTCAAGCACTTTGAGGATTCTCTGCTTTGTCAATGCCGACGCAAATACTATAGGAAAATCAACAAAAGGAGCAAAACGTGAACGAATGGCTTCTTCGAAAGTCTTCATGACTTTATCAGTCTTGTTTTCTACAAGATCCCATTTGTTGACGACTACCACCAGGCCTTTCGAATTTTTCTGAATCAATGAAAAGATATTTAAGTCTTGACTTTCTATACCACGGGTCGCATCCACCATCAAAATACATACATCGGCTCCCTCGATAGCACGAATGGAACGAACTACAGAGTAGTACTCCAGATCCTCGTTCACTTTATTCTTTTTACGAATACCGGCCGTATCTACCAAGTAGAAATCGAAACCGAACTTATTGTAACGAGTATAAATTGAGTCACGGGTTGTTCCGGCTATTTCCGTAACAATGTTACGTTCTTCACCGATAAAAGCATTCACGATAGATGACTTTCCGGCATTGGGACGTCCTACCACTGCAAAACGTGGGATATCTTCATCCAGAATCTCATCAGATTCTTTCTTGAATTTACTAACAATCAAATCCATCAGATCACCCGTACCACTACCACTAATCGCAGAAATACAATACGGATCGCCCAGTCCTAACCGATAAAACTCAGGAGCATTGTATCGTAGCTCATGGTTATCAGTCTTATTGGCTACCATAATAACCGGACTCTTGGCCCGACGCAATATAGCGGCTACCTGCATATCCAAATCTGTCACTCCGTTTGTCACATCCACTACAAACAGAATTACGTCCGCCTCGTCCACTGCCATCAATACCTGCTTGCGTATTTCCTCTTCGAATATATCGTCAGAGTTCACCACCCATCCACCGGTATCAACAACAGAAAACTCCCGTCCTAACCATTCGGATTTACCATACTGCCTATCACGGGTAGTACCCGCTTCATCGTTCACAATTGCCTGACGGGTCTTCGTCAAACGATTAAATAAGGTAGACTTGCCCACATTGGGTCGTCCTACGATTGCAACTAAATTTCCCATAGTTTACACACTTTATTTTTGCGACTATCACAGTCGTATGAATTTTCTTTTTTTAATCTAACTGATAGCCAAAATTCCGCAACTCCTTATCTGAACTGCGCCAATCTTTGTCTACTTTCACATACGTTTCCAGGAAAACAGTTTTTCCAAAAAAACGTTCCAGATCGCGTCGCGCCTCAGTAGCCACCTTCTTCAGGGCCTTACCCTGTTTTCCAATAATAATGCCTTTCTGAGAATCACGTTCTACATAAATCACAGCATGAATATGTATCTTCTTTGCATCTTCCTTAAATTCCTCCACTACTACTTCTACCGAATAGGGAATCTCCTTATCATAATACAACAAGATCTTTTCACGGATTATCTCGTTGACAAAAAAACGGGCCGGCTTATCAGTCCATTGATCCTTATCAAAATAAGGAGGGGAATCAGGCAAGAGGTCTTTGATCCGCTTCATCACATAGTCTACATTAAACTTCGTAGCTGCCGAAATCGGAATAATTTCAGCTTGCGGAAGCAACTCTTTCCACTCTTCTACCAGTTTCACAAGCTTTTCCTGATCAGTCAGGTCTATTTTATTAATCAACAACAAAATAGGCGCCGACTGCTGACGTACTTTCTGAATAAATTCGTTATTCTTATCAGGAGTTTCAATCACGTCTGTCACATAAAGCAAGACATCTGCATCAGCCAATGCTGAAGTAGAGAAGTTCAGCATAGATTCCTGTAACTTATAATTAGGTTTCAATACTCCCGGAGTATCCGAAAAAACAATCTGCATATCATCCGTATTATAGATACCCATAATCCGGTGACGAGTAGTCTGCGCCTTAAACGTAGCAATCGAGATACGTTCGCCTACCAACACATTCATCAGTGTCGATTTACCCACATTGGGATTTCCTACTATATTTACAAAACCAGCTTTATGCATCGTCTTCCATTTATTGATTGAGACAAAAAAACGCATCGAATCGAAATAGGATGCGTTTTATGTGATTTATATTAGCAACTGTCGTCACTATTCTTTTTTCCCGTCGTAACCCCATTTCACATACACGGCTCCCCAGGTAAACCCTGCACCAAACGCAGTGAAAATGATGTTATCGCCTTTCTTAAGTTTCTCTTCAAAATCCCAGATACACAAAGGCAGAGTACCTGCACTCGTGTTACCGTAATGCTGAATATCTACCAGAACCTTCTCCATCGGAACTTCCATGCGATGAGCTACCGCTTCGATGATGCGCATATTGGCTTGATGGGGAACAATCCAGTCGATGTTATCTTTCGTCAGACCATTCTTTTCTGCTATAGCTGCACTCACATCAGACATGTTTGAAACAGCATATTTAAATACTGTTCTACCTTCTTGGTGAATGTAATGCATCTTATTGTCAACAGTGAAATAGGAAGGAGGACAAACCGAACCGCCCGCTTTCATGTGGAGGAAAGGCAATCCCTTACCATCAGTTCTCAAGATAGCATCCATAATTCCCAGATCTTCTGTAGTCGGTTCAACCATAAAGGCTGCCGCTCCATCGCCAAAGATGGGACATGTTGCACGCTCTGTGTAATCTACCATTGATGACATCTTATCTGCACCAACAATGATTATCTTTTTATATCGTCCCGAACGGATAAAATTGGCTGCTGTTTCCATCAAAAACAAGAATCCGCTACAAGCGGCTTGCAGATCGAAAGCAAAAGCATTTTTTAGTCCGAGTTTATCACAAAGAATAGAAGCTGTTGAGGGGAAATGATAGTCAGGAGTAGTAGTTGCAACGATAACCAAATCAATATCATCAGGATTCGAACCCGTTTTTTTCATCAACTGTTTAGCTGCCTTACGGGCCATGTACGAAGTACCTAATCCTTCTTCGTTCAGTATTCGTCTTTCTTTTACTCCAATACGAGTCATAATCCACTCGTCATTGGTATCCACCATCTTAGATATCTCGTCATTTGTCAAGACATAATCAGGTACATATCCTCCGACTCCTGTGATTACTGCATTTATTTTTTCCATCAATTCTGTTTTAATTTAGCAATACATCTAATACTTAAAGCAGCCGGAGAGCAATGCCCTCTGGCTGTTTGATAAGTATAAGCTTATTCAGACTGCATTATACAGCAGCTTCTTTTTCAATTGCCAGCTTACCTCTATAGTATCCGCAAGCGCCGCATACTGTATGGTAAACATGCCATTCACCGCAGTTCGGGCAAATAGCCAATGTAGGAGCTACTGCTTTATCATGAGTTCTTCTCTTTGCAGTTCTTGTTTTTGATTGTCTTCTCTTAGGATGTGCCATTTTCTTTTAAACTTTAATTATTATCTAATATTTTTTTTAATTCATTCCAGCGCGGATCAATCTGTTCCTCCGCTTCATCTTCCACAACGATATCCTCACCAGCGCCAAAAGATTCTTCAGCATCGTCATCACCACTTGTTCTCAGGTGTTTATTCAGCTTACTGGTCACAGCTTTATTACACTTGCCCGGGGCATGTACATGCTTCATCGGGATAGCCAAAGCTATAAACTCATACATAAACCAAGCTACATTGATCTCCCCCTCTTCTTCAGGGATCACAATCAGGTTATCTCCCTCCTCAGCATATTCATGGCCAAATTTTACCATCAACTTATCAGAAGAAGTAACCGGTTGTTCCATTTCATCCAGACAACGGTCACATGGTACCCATACGATACCTTCAGTCTGGAAACTCAACTCAAAAGCACGAGAGGTCTTTTTAACGGTCAACTCTACATTGACTTTACCTTTCTGAACTTCAGGGCCATCAATATGAGCGAAAAAAAGATTGTCAAGTAGAAACTCATATTTGCATGAGTCTGCTTGCATTCCTTTCAAATCAATTTTGTATTTATCAAACTTTCCCAAAGCTTCTCTTTTTTAATCGTTGCAAAGGTACAAAAAAAGCCCAAACGTTATGTACTACTTAACTAATTTTCATCTGAATCTTAAGTTAGTAGACATAATTCGGGCGACAAAGATACGAATAATAATCCTCATAACATACAAATTATCAGTAAATATTCGTATTTTAAATAGTATTTTATTTATAACCCACTTTCCCTACTCCCGGGGTCAGAGTAGAAACAGGGCAGCCCGGCGCTCCCTTTCCTTCCCCCCCGTATAAAACAAGTCATCCCCTCCGGTCTTTCGACCGAAGGGGATGAACCATCTGAAAAAAACGGCGACTACCTACTCTCCCACTGTTACGCAGTACCATCGGCGTGATCAGGCTTAACTTCTCTGTTCGGAATGGGAAGAGGTGGAACCCTGATGCTATAGTCACCTGAATAAGGCAGACATAATGTACAAAAGTAAATTCAGCGGTCTATTATATAAATAGTGAAGCTAAACGGATATATAAACCATTGAAGGCGGATAAAAGAAAGTCATCGGGCAATTAGTAACGCTCGGCTGTGATGTTAC